>NZ_FNIL01000022.1 GCF_900103955.1 Alkalicoccus daliensis | reverse complement strand
ATTTAACCAATTAACTTTGACTGTTTAAACCTTTACTCAAGGCTTTTTGAGCATAAGAACGATTGGAAATTAATAACCATAAAAATAAATTCACTTTTTACGCGTAAGAGCCTCAGACTTTAACAGAGACACTCATGCAAAATTTTTGCACCATGAAGTATGAAAATTAATACTGCTGTGTAACGAAGGAGAGGACACCCAAAGGATCAGCGCAGTTGGAGAATCCATTTTGGCGGACGTTCTTTCCGTCAAAATTAGTCGAGAACAAGCCCTTGGGTAAGCCTCTCCGAAAGTGAAGCAGCAGTATTACTTCTTTTTAGCAGAACTTTTATTTTCAAGGTAGCCTAATAAAAAAGAAGGCGCTCTGTGATCAAAAAACAGAGCGCCTTCTCTTTTTTTGTATGGAAAGATTCAGCGAAAGTCTTTTATGAATGCTGTCTTCGGTAAGTTTGCGAGGAGATCAAATTTACTCTCCTTTTAAATCTTTTATTACAGTTTCTTTTTCTCCCGAGCCGGATTCGATTACTGATAGTGAACCATCTGTTTCGAGAACGACTGCCTCGACCTTTTCAAAAGAAGCTTTTCCATTTTTCCGCACCGCCTGCTTAATTTCATCCTCATTCATCCGCTCCTTGCGCATTGCCTCTCCAATAAACGCTCCTTTATAGTAAAGCAAGCGGGGGTCTCCTTTTATCATTTTATTAAATGAAGCCGATCTCACTGAAAACCAGGTAACAATATATTGCAGAAAAATAAGTATGGCTAATCCTGTAAGTCCTTCTACATAGGAAACATCAGCGTTTAACAGTATAGTAGCTACTGTTGAGCCAAGAGCAATCGTAATAATAAAATCGAACATATTCATTTTCGACAATGTTCTTTTGCCGGAGGCTCTCAGCATCAGAATGAGCACAGGATATGTTAAAACAGCAATAATAACAGTTCTATAAATACCTTCCCAATTATCAAAAAACATATTACCACTCCTTTCTCCTCTGGACTTTTTACTGTATCTCTTTAACTAGTTCACGCAACTGTGCTGTTTCAAACAATTTTATGGGTATTATTGCGGTCGAGGATGTCTTGGCATGACAAAAGTTCCGAAAAGCACATCAAAAATAAGGATTTTAATACCGTAAATCATTGGCTTAGAAATTCAGCGCTTCTGTAACACCCGGCAGGGGCAGGAAGAATTCTTTTCCAGCCCGACTGTGAATTGTAGATTTCCCAGTAAAACATGGATGAATTGCGCGCTTGAAAATGGAAGAGAAAAGAAGTTCTTGTTTAAAAATTATCAAAGGGTGGAACCTTAACTATTATAAAGGCATATAAAAATTCTGAAACAATATAAAGAAGGAGAGGGATCAATATGGATAATCAAAATCAAGGTCAAGGAAGCGCAGGGAAAAAACTGCTTACAGGAATGGCGGCAGGAGCTTTAATCGGTGTAGCTGCTGTAATGCTGGATTCCAATGCACGCAGAAAGGTAATTGACACTACCACGGAAATGAAAGATTCCACGATGAGAATGGCAGGAGAGGTCAGAAACGATCCACAGGGTACGAAAGATCAGATTATGGAGCGCGTAGAATCTGCGGCAGACATCTTAAAAAATACTGTAGGCGACCTGCAGAACTTATATGACAAAGCGAACAATGAAGTGTTTGACCAGGCGAAAGAAGTAAAAGAAGATGTAGAAAAAACACTTTCTTCTGCAAAAAATATCGGCGAAGAGTTAAAAGAAGTCGGCTCTCAGGTAGGGGAAGCGAAAGAGGAACTTACCAGCGAAGGATCGGATTCTTCTGAAAGCACCGGCCAGGACAACAGCCGCCCGATTCAGTAATAGATAACATGCAATAAAATAAACAGAAAAAGGCTGTCCTTATATTGGGCAGCCTTTTTCTGCTGCAGGAAGGTTTTGTTTTCAGCAGGAAAAGAGTAAAATAAAGCTGAGAAAGGAGCGGGATAAAAGTGGATATTCCTGCAAAGCTGGTAATTGAGAAAATGGAAGCGGAGCTTGCACGCTTAAAAGCAAGCATTGATCAGCCGCAGAAAGGGTCTTCCTACCGGGATCATGCACAGTCACTCAAAACCTACTGTGATCTACTGCTGGAAACAAAGCATACGGGCACATATTATAAAACAGAAAATCTGCAGCATGCTTCAGTAGAAGATATACGTCCCAGCCAAAATCCGGCGGCTCCAGTGAGGCAGTCGCCGAAAAAAACATCTATATATGATGAAGGCGATGAACCCAAAAGCGACAGCCTGCTGGATTTTTAGCGATAATCAGGATTCTTCCATTCTACCAGAACACCATAATGGAGAGATTCTTCATCGTCCAGATAGCCGGGAATCGGGCGGAGCACCTGCAGCCCCTGTTTCAGCATAAAAGAAAGGACAGGGTCATAAACATTTCCTGCTTCTACTTCCTTAATAAAGGCATGTACATCTAAAGTATCTGCATGTTTATGAAATTCAGGTATGCGGCATCCGGCGACATAACGTTTTAAACCGAGTTCGCGTACAAGCTGTTTTCTGGCTTCGTACAGAGCACCGGCGATGCCTCTGCCGCGGAAGGCAGGGCGGACACATACATCAATGCCGTAAAGTGTATCACCTTGCGGGTCATGAGATTGACGTATATAACCGTTATCTGCAACTTCGTCCCAGGTATGATCCTCCTTGGTAAACGCAGTGAGAAGAGCGGTGGAGGAGCCTGCTGCTTCTTCGCCGTCAAAAGCGATCATGGCCCCTTCCGGAAAAGTTTCTGTGTGAGCTTTGATATGATCTTTGGACCACCAGAGATCTTCCGGGAACGGGGGAGGAAAAGCTTCTTTCTGGATTTGCAGAAGTGCTGGATAATCTGCAGGACTGTAAGATCGGACAAAAATGCTGCTGTTCATATTCAAACCTCCCAGGATATAAGTTTTCTCTAGTATAAAAGATAAGAAAAAGTATGCCAAATGATTGCAGTAAACAAAGATAGGAGCGTTTTATAGGATGAAATTGTTTTTAATTTTAGGTGGAGTAATGTCATTTTTATTTGTAGCTATCGGAGCATTCGGCGCGCATGCGCTTGCCGCAAAGCTGGAAGAAACAGGCCGGACGGCGACCTTCGAAACGGGTGTGCAGTATCATATGATTCACGCGCTTGCCATCGTAGCAGTAGCGATTTTAACACAGCATCTTTCCTCGAATGGATTGCTGCACGGAGCAGGGTGGTCCTTTTTTATAGGAATTATTATTTTTTCCGGAAGTTTGTACGCACTGAGCTTAACAGGCATCCGCGTACTGGGCGCAATTACACCTATCGGCGGTGTAGCGTTTCTCGTCGGATGGGTACTGCTTATTATCGCCGCTTTTGTAGAATAACCAAAGAAAAAGCAGAGCCTCTAGGGAGACTCTGCTTATTTCAGGCTGTTGAAAAAGTATTTTTTCTGTATAAGTATGCACTTTTATGCTTTGCCTTAGAAGGTACGCTTTCCGAAGGGAACTCTCTCAGCTAACCTGCCTCTGGCAGGTGGATCTTCGAATCGTTCTAAATCCTCCCGGAGTCGACCTTCTGCGACTGCAGCTGAGAAAAAAGAGGATTAGATTTTATATAGTATCTCCAGTACAAGCGCAGCTTTTTCTATAAAAACCTATTCTCCATAGCGTCCGGTGGTGACGCCAGTGGGATTGAAGCGTAGTCTGAAGATCCTTTCTTCTGCCCCAAGGGCAGGAGAAATAGCTGAAGACCGGTCGGCAAGCTTCCACCGGTAAGCGGTGGAGAACCTTATACATAAAAATTATAAAAATACAAGATTTCTTACTTTATAAACACTCTGGAAAAAGCAGAGCCTCTAGGGAGACTCTGCTTTTTTAGGTGGGAAAGTACCCCAGTATACTATTCCTGTACTGCGAAAAATGGTTTGATGTCGTCTTCATCCATCGTCTGTCCCACGTAGAACGTACCGAATTCCCCATAGCGGGCACTCACTTCATCAAAGCGCATTTCATAAACAAGCTTTTTAAACTCCAGTACATCGTGCGCATAGAGCGTCACGCCCCATTCCCAGTCATCAAAGCCGACAGATCCTGAAATGATCTGTCTTACTTTACCTGCATATTGGCGGCCGATCATCCCGTGGCTGCGCATCATAGAAGAACGGTCTTCCATAGAGAGCATGTACCAGTTATCATTTCCTTGTCGGCGCTTATCCATAGGATAGAAGCATACATACTTCCATTTTGGCAGGATCGGCTTCAAGCGTGCCTGAATTTCAGGATCCTGAGCCGGATCTTTATCTGAAGGAAGGTAATTACTCAGCTCCACCACAGATACATAAGAATAAGCGGGTTTTGTAAATTCCGCCAGGCGTGTTTTGTTAAAAGCACCTTCCAATTCCATTAACTCATCCATCGTAGGACGCAGCCAGAGAATCATAATATCTGCCTTTTGACCAAGAATAGAATAAATACCATGGCTGCCCTCAAACTTGGCTTGTGTTGCATCCCAAGTTTCTACCATCGTTAAAAATTCTTTTAAAATAGAGTCACGCTCCTCGGAAGAAAGCTGCTTCCAAGCCGGCCAGTCTATTGTTCGAAAGTCATGGTAACAATACCATCCATCAAGCGTTTTTGCTGGTTCTGCCATGTGATTCACTCCGTTTCCTCTGTATAAAATCTTATTAGGCGCACAACGTCTATTATACTAAAAACATTCATAAAACAAAAATTACACGGAGACAGGTGTAAATTAAATGTAAAACTAAAAGCAAGATAAGGAACAAAAGCAAAATCGGCTAAAGTAAGTTTTATAAAAAACCATGCACTAGTTTTTTTCTGGAAATTCATACGTATAATTGTTTATTGTTTAAACTTACTTTCAGGCACTTTAGGACCAATGTTTCAGGGTCGTTAGAATACCTGTACCATAAATTTATATCAAATTGTTTCGTAAAATAAAACCTATTAGTACAATCAATAAACTTTTTAAGGAGAATTATTGACTTATACGAATAATTTGAGTAGGATGTATTTAAATAGTTAATAAATTCAGTAAACTAAGTTTTGGAAGCGTTATCAATTACAAAGGAGGAAATTGTATGAAGAGAGCGTACTTATGCAGCATGTCAGCGGCTGCGTTATTATTTTTAGGAGCTTGTGGTGGAGACGGGAGCAGCGAAAATAACGAAGGTAACAATAATGCTGGAAATGGAAATGGAAATGCGGCAGAAGGTGAAGCAGAAGAAACTGTAGTAGTTGGTGATGATATTGAAGGAGCCACAGAATTAAGTTTTTGGACGTTTGCCAGTAATCATGCAACATTTTTTGAAGATGCGGCAAATAGATGGAATGAAGAAAACCCAGATAATGCGATACAATTAACAGCTGAAATTTATCCTTTTGATCAGATGCACAATAATTTACTGCTGGCCCTTCAGTCAGGTTCTGAAGCTCCGGACATTGTTGATATTGAGCTGGCGCGTTTTCCTAATTTCTTAACAGGAGATATTCAATTAGAATCTTTGAATGATCTGGTGGAAGATGAAATCGACAACTTTATTACAGAAAGATTTGATATTTATGCTGCAGACGGTGAATATTATGGGGCGCCTACCCATTTAGGGGCTACAGTAGTTTATTATAATACAGAAATTATGGATGAGGCTGGAGTGGATATTGATTCTATTGTAACCTGGGATGACTATATTGAAGCTGGTCAGCAGGTGGTAGAAGCAGCGGGGGTTCCGATGACGACGATCTCCACTAACTGGTATGGAATCTGGCCTTTTGTAGCGCAGCAGGGATCTGACTTTTTCAATGACGAAGGAGAGCTTACTTTAGCGAACGAAACGAACGTTGAAACACTCCAATTTGTTTCTGACTTAGTCAATGAACATGAAATTGCAGAAATTACTCCAGGTAGTCATAGTCACACGGAAGAATATTATGGCTTTATGAATAATGGAGGCGCAGCATCTGCTATTATGCCGCTGTTTTATATGTCTGATTTTCTTGAGTATATGCCTGACCTGGAAGGACAAATGGAGATCCGCCCAATGCCGGTCTTTGAAGAGGGTGACGCAAGGACGGTAGGTATGGGAGGCACTGGAACTGCCATTACGAGTCAGTCGGAACACGTAGATTTAGCAAAAGAATTTTTATATTTTGCTAAATTGTCTGAAGAAGGAAATATTAACTTATGGACACAATTAGGTTTTGACCCTCCACGATGGGACGTTTGGGATTCCGAGGAGATCCTGGCAGATAATGAATTTTACGATTACTTTAATGATGATATCTTTGACCTTCTTCTGGATATCAGAGATGAAGTAGAAGGAGTAAATATTACGCCTTACACGCCGGATGTACTGGACGAGATCGATTCGAACGTTATGTTTGATGTCGTGAGAGAGCAGAGTCAAACGCCTGAAGAAGCATTAAATCAAGCAGAAGAAAGTGTAAGACCGAGAATGGAGCAATAAAAATACAAAACACTCCGCTTATTTGTCGAAAAATAAGCGGAGTGTTTTTATATAATTTACATTACTTCGAACGCTGCAGAAATGCCTGCAGTGCTTTTTGATGGGCACGCGATTTTCCGGCAATACGCTGCGCTTTCACTTCTTTTTCAAGAATATCTTCCAGAGGTGCTTCGAAGCCTGCTTTCATATTTTTTTTCATTAACCCATAGGCCGGAAGCGGGGCGTGGACGAGCTGCGCCAAGAAGGATGCAGGGTAGCCAATACCATTAATCAGTCCGATACGCTTGGCCTCTTCTGAATCTATTGTAATTCCGGTGCCAAGTTCAATTGCTTTGGCCAGGCCGACAAGACGCGGCAGAAAATAGGAAGCGCCCGCGTCAGGAACAAGCCCTATTTTCAAAAAGCTGAGCGCGAAATCTGCCTTCGGATCTGCATAACGAAAATCACAGGCAAGTGCAAGACTGAGACCGGCTCCGACAGCAATTCCGTTTATATAAGCAACAATCGGTTTTTCAATCCGGTCCATCAAGTAAAGCAGGCGGTTATAGGTTTCCTCCAGATATTCCCCATGGTCAAATGAAGCGAAAGATTCCACCGGGATGCTTTTTAAATCGGCCCCGCTGGAAAAAGCGTCTCCTGTTCCAGTAAATAGTATAATGTTTACAGCCGGATCTTCGTTTGCTTTTGAAAAAGCATCATAAAGCTGCTCATGCATCTCTTTGTTAATCGCATTTTTTACTTCCGGACGGTTCATGGAGATGGTCGCGGTCTTATTATCCACGCTGTACAATACACTTTTCGTCATTCAGGTGTTCCTCCTTTTGATTTAGCTCTGTTAATGCTCATTGTTGATAAGAGAAAACTTTGCTGCAACGGACCTGCCGTGGACGAGCTCCTCCGCTCCCTCGTTGCACTGCGGAATCTTCCAGAGGCGGTGTGCATTTTCACAGTGCACTGGCGCAGTCGACCAAATGATTTTAAAGTCATCTTCATGCACTTGGTGAAAATGACTGCTGGTCGAGCGGAGCAATGCTCACTCTCTAAACAGGTGTCACCGGTTTTCGCTTCGTTTGCTCTTTGCGAAACACTAGAAAGATATTGCTTCTATACAAGCTTTTCTTATATCAACATCGGCTTTAACATAGCCTTAATTTATATAGATCGCGCAGTGACAGCTCCATCGTAGATTGCTCTTTTCGCATCTAATCCAAGCGCATCCTTTGCACCGCCGATAATGTGTACATTCATTCCTTTGGCGCGGAGTTCTTCTCCAAGAGAATGGTTGACCAGTTGACCCGCGGCAATTATCACAGTATCACAGGCAGCGCTTAATTCTTCCCCGTCTAACGTATAGACGACTTTATCTTTTTCAATCCGGTGATATTCTTCAATACCGCCGATCATACGAATGCCTTTCTGCTTCATTTCCATAATTGTTGCCCAGCGCGTTGTTTTTCCGATTCCTCTCGCAAAAGACTTTCCTCGCTGCAGTAACGTGAGCGAAGTTTTTCCTTTCTTAGCCAGGAAAAGTGCGAGGTCACATGCGATACCGCCGCCGCCAATAATTACAATGTTATTCCCGACAGGGACTTTCCCATCGAAAACGTCTTTATAGGAAAGGGCATGCTTCAGTCCGTCAAGCTCGGGATTTCTCGGAATAATCCCAGTAGAAAGAACAACTTCATCTGCAGAAAGCAGCAGCGGATCTTCAGCTGTAACTGTTTTGCCGAGCTGTACCTCGACACCAAGCTTTTCCAGCTGCACACGAAAATAGCGGAGTGTTTCATAAAATTCTTCTTTTCCAGGAATGCGCTTGGAGTAATTCAGCTGTCCGCCGATTTCGTTTCTCTCATCAACGAGCGTCACAGTATGGCCTCTTTCAGCTGCGACCCGTGCAGTCTCCATTCCGGCCGGCCCAGCGCCGATCACCACAACTTTTTTGGGTGAGGCAGAAGGGTAAAGCGGCAGATCGAGCTCCCGTCCTGCTTCCGGATTTACAAGGCAGGTGGCTGCTTTTCCTTCAAATACATGATCCAGGCACGCCTGGTTGCAGGCGATACATGTATTAATTTCTTCATAGGCGCCCTGTTTTGCTTTCGTTAAAATCGCCGGATCTGCAAGGAATGGGCGAGCCATGGAAATCATCTGCACCGCACCACGCTGCAGGATATCTTCTGCATCCCCGGGGTTATTAATCCTGTTGCTTGCGATCACTGGAACGGTTACATGCGGCGCTAGTTTTTCCGCGACAGGAACAAACTGCATGCGGGGCACCTTCATAGATATTGTAGGAACGCGGGACTCATGCCAGCCGATGCCGATATTGAGTGCATCTGCACCAGCTGCTTCGAGCGCTTTTGCCCAGGTAATTGTTTCTTCTTCTGTCGTACTGCCTTCAATTAAATCCACGCCGGACATTCGGAAGATAACGGGAAAGTCACTGCCGACTGCTTTTTTAACCGCTTTCATTATTGCAATCGGGAAACGCAGCCGGTTTTCCAGTGTCCCACCCCATTCGTCCGTTCGCTGGTTTGTGACAGGGGAAACGAATTCATTAATTAAGTATCCTTCAGAACCCATAATTTCCACCGCATCAAATCCAGCCTGCTTTGCACGTACAGCTCCAGCTGCAAAATCTTCAATTGTCTGCTCAATCTCCTCTATAGATAAAGCGCGCGGCGTATCCGGATTGATCGGGGAGCGGATAGCAGAGGGAGCAACAGGATCAAGCTCTGTCTGTGCTTTATAAGCGTAACGTCCCGCGTGAAACAGCTGCAGTGCGATTGCTCCGCCTTCTTCATGCACAGCTTCTGTTAACGGCTGCCACCGTGTGACATCTTCCTCTTTATAAATTGTCATAAAATCCTTGCCCCCGCCGCTGCCCTCCGGACAGACTGCAGCCCCACCGGTAACAATGAGCCCCACGTCGTTTTGGGCGCGTCTTCGATAAAATTCTGTCAAGCGTTCTTCTCCTCGGTCCAGTCCTTCCAGACCGACGTGCATCGACCCCATCATGACACGCGTTCGGAGCTTTAATGACCCGAGATAAAAAGGTTCCAGCAGCATAAATACCCCTCCTATAAATAATGACTGAACATTCATTCATTAATTGGTCTTTAGTATACATCATCCCTATCTTCTTGTCAGCAGGATTCTGAAAATTAAAACTTTCCTCCGTAAGCCTTTTCAACGTTTTATTTATTGCAGCAGAACGGGTATGCTAGTAATAAGGCAACTATTTGAAGGAGGAATTCCTGTGACCGATATGTTTAAAACAATAAAGGAACAAGTAAAAGAAGCCAATCCAACCATTGTTTTTCCGGAAGGAACCGATGAAAGGATTTTAGAAGCAGCTGCACGCCTGCAGGCAGAAGGAACACTGCAGCCGATTCTGATTGGTAATGAAGAAGATATAAAAGAAAAGGCAGAAGAAGTTGGAGCGGACGTTTCCAAAGTGAAAATAATGAACCCTGAAACTTATGAAGGAATGGGAGAATTAGTTGAAGCTTTTGTGGAACGAAGAAAAGGAAAGAACACAAAGGAAGAAGCAGAAAAGATTTTAAAAACACCGAACTATTTCGGTACAATGCTCGTTTATACAGGGAAAGCAGCAGGTCTTGTAAGCGGTGCTGCGCACTCTACGGGAGATACAGTCCGTCCGGCACTGCAGATTATTAAAACAAAAGAAGGTGTGAAGAAAACTTCCGGCGTATTCGTCATGGTAAAAAATGATGAGCGCTACATTTTCGGAGACTGTGCGATTAATATTTCGCCGGACAGCTCGGATCTTGCAGAAACTGCAGTGGAAGCTGCAAAAACTGCAAAAGTTTTCGGCATTGATCCAAAAGTAGCGATGCTGAGCTTTTCCACAAAAGGCTCTGCCAAAAGTGAAGAAACAGAACGTGTAATAGAAGCTACGAGATTAGCAAAAGAAAAAGACGCAGAACTTATGATAGACGGCGAGTTTCAGTTTGATGCAGCATTTGTGCCAAGCGTTGCGGCACAGAAAGCACCGGACTCTCCATTGGAAGGAAAAGCAAACACATTTATTTTTCCAAGCCTGGAAGCTGGAAACATCGGCTATAAAATCGCACAGCGGCTGGGCGGTTACGAGGCAATCGGCCCGATTCTGCAGGGACTGAATCAGCCGGTAAATGACTTGTCACGCGGCTGTAACCAGGAAGATGTCTATAAACTGGCACTGATTACTGCAATGCAGAGCCTGCATAAATAAAATGCCTCCCCCGGAATATTTTCCGGGGGATTTTTTATGTCTGCAGAAAGGAGGAAGAGTCAGGAGAAGCTGGTACACCATAGATGAATCAGAATATAACGACAGCTGCAGCAACGACTATGGACTGAAACTTTTTTCCTTAAGATTTTTTTGTGCTGAAAAGTCGCGGCATAATAATCACTTTCGTTACTTAATCAAAAAATTTCAAAAAAAATTAAAAAATACTGTTGCAATTCAGATTCATTGTTATATAATAAGTTTCATAAACATCAACTGTTATAAAACAGTAAAGAAACTGCATCAGGTCATTTGCACAAATGTAAAGGAGGTTTTTTATGGAAGGGTTTACGTCCATCAGTTCTTTATTTATGAAAAACGAACTGAAACAGTTTCTTGAAAAAGAAGTCCTGCCGGGCACTGGGGTAGAACCCGCAGCACTGTGGGAAGGTATCGATGAAATTGTCAGAGAGCTGCAGCCGGAGATTAAACAGCTCCTGCATAAGCGGGAGGAATTGCAGCAGCAGCTGGATCAATGGCACAGCGAACACCCGGGAGTGCCATCACTTTCGACGTACCGGGAGTTTTTAAAAGAGATCGGCTACCTGGAACCAGAGGTGGAAGATTTCACAGTCGGCACAGAGAAGGTAGATACTGAAATTACTGCGCAGGCAGGCCCGCAGCTTGTAGTTCCATTGAACAATGCGAGGTATGTCATTAATGCTGCGAACGCCCGCTGGGGCAGCTTATACGATGCCCTTTATGGAACAGACGTTTTAAGCCCGGTGGAA
Organism: Alkalicoccus daliensis; assembly: GCF_900103955.1. Lineage (GTDB taxonomy): Bacteria > Bacillota > Bacilli > Bacillales > Salisediminibacteriaceae > Alkalicoccus > Alkalicoccus daliensis. Next base: position 3,546 of record NZ_FNIL01000022.1, on the reverse strand, counting down.
AAAGGCAGCGCCTACAACCCGGAGCGGGGCGAAAAAGTAATTGCCTATGCAAAGCAGTTTTTAGACGAAACATTTCCATTGGAAAGTGGAAGCCACCAGGATGTAACGGAATATCTGGTCAGGAACAATACACTCACTGCTGTATTAGTACAGGGGGAGGAAACGGTACTGCAAAAAGAACAGTTTGCCGGTTGGCAGGGGGAAGAAAATGCACCCAAAGCACTGCTCTTAAAAAATAATGAAATGCATGCGGAAGTTCAAATAGACCGTGGACATCCGATCGGAAAAACGGATCAAGCAGGTGTGAAAGACATTTTAGTGGAATCAGCAACAACGACGATTGTCGATGCAGAAGACAGCGTCGCAGCTGTGGACACAGAAGACAAGCTGGAAGTATACCGGAACTGGCTTGGGTTAATAAAAGGAGATCTCACAGCTTCCTTTAACAAAGGAGGAAAAGAAGTCAGAAGAAGCCTTGCAGAAGACAGGGAATACGCAGCTCCATCTGGAGAAATGCTGACTCTTTCAGGCAGGTCACTTCTGCTCATTAGAAACGTGGGACACTTAATGACAACAGAAATGCTGCAGACAGCAGCGGGGGAAGAGGTTTCAGAGGGAATTGTGGATAGTGTCGTAACCTCATTGATTGCAGTACATGATGTGAGGAAAAACGGGCGCTATCAAAACTCTAAGACCGGATCGATCTATATCGTGAAACCAAAAATGCATGGGTCACAGGAAGTGGCATTGACGAACAAGCTGATGCAGAAAATCGAAACACTTTATCAGCTTCCGGCAAATACAATTAAAGTTGGCGTGATGGATGAAGAACGCCGGACTTCTCTTAATTTAAAACAGTGCATCAAAGAGGTGAAGGACCGCATCTTCTTTATCAACACCGGCTTCCTTGACCGCACAGGAGATGAAATTCACACTTCTTTTCTCGGAGGGCCGATGATCCGCAAAAATGAAATGAAGGAAAGCAGCTGGCTCCAAAGCTACGAAGTTTCCAATGTGTGGACGGGATTAAACACTCGTCTTCATGAAAAAGGCCAGATAGGAAAAGGAATGTGGCCGATGCCGGAAGAAATGAAGCAGATGATGGAACAGAAAAGCGGACAAATTTCCGCCGGTGGAAATACTGCCTGGGTTCCGTCACCTACCGCAGCTTCCCTGCACGCGCTTCACTATCATCAGCTTGATGCAAGAGACATACAAAGAGTGAAACTCACGGAAACTGCTCCAGAAAACAAGATGCTGGAAGTTCCGATTGAGGAAACACCGAAATGGTCGAAGGAAGAAATACAGCAGGAACTGGAGAATAATGCGCAGGGAATTCTTGGCTACGTCGTCCGCTGGGTAGAGCAGGGAATCGGCTGTTCGAAAGTGCCGAACATCGATGATATAGAACTGATGGAAGACCGCGCAACACTTCGTATTTCCAGCCAGCATATGGCGAACTGGCTGCAGCATGGCATTGTGAAGGAAGCGGAGCTGAAAGCAGTCATGAAAAAGATGGCAAAACTCGTTGATCAGCAGAATGAAGGGGACCCGGCCTATACGCCGATGACACCTGATACAGAAAGTTCGATTGCTTTTCAGGCAGCACTGGAGCTGGTGCTCGCCGGAAAAAATCAGCCAAGCGGCTATACGGAACCGATTCTGCACCGCAGAAGAAAAGAATTTAAAGCAGCACAGCGTACAGGAGAAATGGTTAATTAAAAAAACGGGAAGGTGTGAATGGATATGTTGACGAAGCAGAGAACAACAGCGAAAGAATTGGTACAAAAGTGGGTAGAGCAGCAGAAGAACAGTGGGAGAACAGAGCAGGAGCTCCGTCAAACCATGTTCGTTTACGGCGATGAAGTAATGGAAATTGACATCAATGAACACCAGGAGCTGCACGTAAAAGAAAAAGAAGATATCATCGTTTTCCGCAAGCCGGAGCCGGAACCGGGACACATCTGCCGCTGCTGTACGATGGAATATGACACTGAGAAAGATGCACTGCAGTGCTGTGCATATATCGATTAAATTTTTTTGAGGTTACTGTTATATAACATATAAATAAAAAATAAACTGTATAATACAGAAGAGGAGAGATATTATGGGTCAAAGAGAAGAGCTTATACAAACATGGGAGCAGCAGCGTTTTGAAGGGGTGGAGCGTCCATACGCTCCCGAGGAAGTATTGAAACTGCGCGGTTCCGTGAAAATAGAGCATACACTGGCGCAGATGGGATCGGAACGCCTGTGGAGGCTTATGGAAGAGGAAGATTACATTAATGCGTTAGGGGCACTGACTGGGAATCAGGCGATGCAGCAGGTGAAAGCCGGGTTGAAAGCAATCTATCTGAGCGGCTGGCAGGTAGCTGCGGACGCAAACCTTTCCGGACAGATGTACCCGGATCAGAGTCTGTATCCGGCAAACAGCGTGCCGAATGTAGTAAAGAAAATAAACCAGACCTTCCAGCGTGCAGACCAGATTCAGACGGCAGAAGGTGGGGGAGACACACATTGGTTCGCTCCGATTGTAGCGGATATGGAAGCGGGATTTGGAGGTCCGTTAAACGTATTTGAACTTGCAAAGCAGATGATTGAAGCAGGAGCAGCCGGGGTGCACCTGGAAGACCAGCTTTCTTCTGAAAAGAAATGCGGGCACCTTGGTGGGAAAGTGCTGCAGCCAACGCAGGTAGCAGTAAGAAATCTTATTTCTGCAAGGCTTGCGGCGGATGTAATGGATGTTCCGACTGTTATCATTGCCCGGACAGATGCGAATGCAGCAAACCTGATCACAAGTGATATCGATCCATATGATCATGAGTTTCTGACAGGAGAGCGGACAGCTGAAGGCTTTTACCGCACAAATCCCGGCATAGAACAGGCAATTTCCCGCGGTCTTGCCTATGCACCGTTTGCAGACCTGCTCTGGTGTGAGACGAGTGAGCCGGATCTGGAGGAGGCACGCCGGTTTGCAGAGGCCATCCATGCAAAATTCCCGGGAAAGAAGCTTGCCTATAACTGTTCTCCATCTTTTAACTGGAAAAAGAAGCTTGATGAAGCAACGATTGCGGAATTCCAGAGAGAGCTTGGAAAAATGGGCTACAAGTTCCAGTTCGTAACGCTTGCCGGCTTCCATGCGCTCAACCACAGTATGTTTGAGCTGGCGCTTGACTATAAAGATAACGGCATGGCTGCCTACTCCAAGCTGCAGCAGGCGGAATTCGCTTCTGAGCAGGACGGCTACACAGCTACACGCCATCAGCGAGAGGTAGGCACAGGCTACTTTGATGAAGTATCCCAGGTAATCTCCGGCGGAACTTCTTCTACACTGGCACTTACGAACTCCACAGAAGCAGCACAATTTTAACGTGAATATCGAAGCCCCGCTGGGCAATCAGCGGGGCTTTTACAGGCTATTGAATAAGTATTTTTTGTATAAGTATACGATTTTATGCTTTTGTCTCCGAAGTGTCGCTTTCCGGAGGGAACTCTCTCAGCTAACCTGCCGTTGGCAGGTGGATCTTCGAATCGTTCAAATCCTCC
>NZ_FNIL01000005.1 GCF_900103955.1 Alkalicoccus daliensis | reverse complement strand
CCTTCTGGAAGGTCACGAAGCACGAGCGGAATCGATCCTGGTTCTTCAAGACAGCATGGCGGTCTCTGCCCTGCTGTCTGTGGATCAATGGAAGCCGTGCCCTGTGAGGAGAAATTAGTCGAGAACAAGCCCTTGGGCAAGCCTCTCCGAAAGTGAAGCAGTATGATTACTTCTTTTTCGCAAAACTTTTATTTTCAAGGTAGCTTTTTTAAGAATTTTCTTCGTTTGTCCCGTTTAATTCATCGTTCTCCACGTTGATATCTACTTCGATATTGTTCGTGTTGTTCCCATCCTCAGGTTCATCATCGCTTAACATAGGCAGCAGGAAGTTTACGATAAATAATAAAACTATTACTATAAGTAATGTTATAAGTGCATATTTAATAAAAACAGTGCGGCTGCCATTTCCTTTTCCAAATGAGCTTTTCCCCATAAAGCTCCCCCCTCCCCTTTATTTATGTATATATCTATTTCTTTCCTTAATCTAATCATTCAAAACCTCTGCGGAATTGATTTTATACCTTTCAGGCTATAAAAATTTATATATGGAGCCAATTTCATAATTACATTTTTAAAGAGAATTGACGAACGTTCATTGCCATTAAACATTTAATGTTCGTTTTTAATATGTGTTCCGAAGTGACAGACGGTGACTCCCGGAGGATCAGCGCAGTCTGAAGATCCAATAGGACGAAAGTTTTTTATCGTCCTATTTAGCTGAAGACAAGCCCTCGGGAAAGCATCCGTCTATAACGAAGAAACCTTCTATTATTCGTTTTAAATTATCTGATTTCGTGTTATGAAATTGGCTCATGAGGAAGCAGCTGTTATCCGTCGATCATTCTTCTAGACTAGTTTGCTGCTTCACCGGACCTGGCTTTGACAAATTTCGATTACTGCACTAATCCTGCATTTTTCCACTATAGTGAACAATAATGCAGAATTACACTGCAGGGGTTGACTAAGACTGTGATACATTGATTATTCAGCGCTGACAGCGATCATCTTTACTCATGCTCCCGGTCCTTCGGCAAAGAAAATCCACCGGCAGAAGACCGGTGGATTTATGGCATGAAGATTTTCAAGCAATTCTATTGTAGTCCTACGGAAGCTGTGTGTGGCCCATTAGGAAGCGGTCACACTCTCTTGCAGCGCCCCTGCCTTCATTAATCGCCCATACTATGAGACTCTGTCCCCGGCGCATATCGCCTGCGGCAAATACACCGTCTACATTTGTCTTGAAATCATCATACTGTGCACGCACTGTAGAATTCGTTTTCGTTTCTACATTCAGAGCCTCTATAAGACCCTGTTCCGGTCCTTTGAAACCAATTGCAATAAGCACGAGGTCCACCGGCCATACTTTTTCTGATCCTGGAATTTCTTCACGGATCTTATTGCCTTCTTCATCAAATCGAAGAGATACATTTACTGTATGCACTTCTTTCACGTGGCCTTCTTCATCACCAACGAATTTTTTCGTCATTACTGCATAAGCACGCGGGTCATCTCCAAATACGGAAGATGCTTCTTTTTGTCCGTACTCAACGCGGTGAATTGTTGGATACTGCGGCCAAGGGTTCGCAAGCATATCACGTTCATTGCCTTTTTTATCATAAATGTCAAACTGCACAAGGCTTTTGCAGTCATGACGCACCGAAGTAGCGATACAGTCTGTTCCTGTATCTCCACCGCCGATAACAAGGACATTTTTGTCTTTTGCAGAAATATAATTTCCGTCTTCCAGTTTTGAATCCAGAAGACTCTTAGTATTTGCATGAAGGAAATCCATGGCATAGTGAATTCCTTTTAAATCTGTATTCTCTGCTGGTACATCCCGGTGGATGGTAGCTCCGCCGGCAAGAATAGTAGCGTCAAAATCTGATTGAAGCTTGTCTGCCGGAAGGTCTTTTCCTACTTCTGTGTTTGTAAAAAACTCAATGCCTTCTGCTTCAAGAATTTCAATACGGCGCTGAACTATGGAATAAGGCAGTTTCATTTCCGGAATACCGTAAGTAAGCAGTCCGCCTAAACGGTCATGACGCTCAAATACACTTACGCTATGCCCTGCTTTATTCAGCTGATCTGCTGCTGCAAGTCCTGCTGGACCTGAACCGACGACAGCTACACGCTTCCCTGTACGCTGCTTCGGCGGATTCGGCTGTACCCATCCTTCTGCAAAACCTTTTTCAATGATAGATTTCTCTACAGAACGGATCGCTACAGGCGGCTCATTAATACCGAGCACACAGGCACCTTCGCAGGGTGCCGGGCAGGCAAATCCAGTAAATTCAGGAAAGTTATTCATTTCATGTTCTTTTTCCAGTGCTTCCTTCCACTGTCCGCGGTATACCATATCATTCCATTCCGGAATAAGGTGATATACTGGACAGCCAGTCGTTACTCCTGCGATTTCCATTCCTGTATGACACGTAGGTACACCACAGTCCATACACCGGGCTCCCTGAATCTGTGCTTCTTCATCTGACATCGGAAGCGCATACTCGTCCCAATCATTTGTTCTTTCAGCAGGGTTACGCTCAGGTATCGTCTGACGATCGTATTCCATAAATCCTGTAGGCTTTCCCATCGTAGCACCCTCCTTCATTTATTTTCCCGGACGAGCCGAGTTATTTTCACACGATATCCGGGCACCCGAAAAGCATCAGGTGTCCGGCCGATAAAGTGTGCATTCTGCTATATTATGAGACAGGGGCAAAGTATTCTGCCCTGCCGCATTACTTCTGAAATCTGGTGTTGGTTATTTCGCAGCAACTTTTGGCTTTTTGCTGTCTTCAAAGGCTGCCATTTCAGCGTCAAACTGGCTGAGTCCCTGCTTGAGGTGATAGTCAATGCGTTCCTGCATTTCCTGATACGCCTGCGGGATAACTCTGATAAATTTCGGTGCATAGTAATCCCAGTTGTTCAGAATCCGCTGTCCTTTACGGCTGAGCGTGTAGTCTACGTGCTTCACGATCATTGCCTTCAGCTCTTCCATCTCTAAAGGATCATCCACCCCGGTCAGGTTCACAAGCTCTTTATTGCACTTTGCATAGAATTCGCTGGATTCATCCAGTACATAAGCAGTACCTCCGGACATTCCCGCTGCAAAGTTACGGCCTGTTTCTCCAAGGATCACCACTTTACCTCCGGTCATATATTCGCAGGCATGGTCTCCCACACCTTCTACAACCGCTTTAACACCACTGTTACGTACGCAGAAACGTTCTCCTGCGATACCGCTGATGTAAGCTTCTCCGCTGGATGCACCGTAAAATGCGACGTTACCAATGATAATGTTTTCTTCCCACTTGAACGGAGATTTACGGGAAGGACGGGCAATGATTTTACCGCCTGACAAACCTTTCCCGATAAAGTCATTTGCGTCTCCTACCAGCTTCAGCGTCATACCATTCGGCACGAAAGCACCGAAGCTCTGACCAGCAGAACCTTTGAAGGTTAAGCGGATAGTATCTTCCGGAAGTCCTTCCAGTCCATAGCGGCGTGTTACTTCACTGCCAAGAATAGTTCCTACTACCCGGTGGATGTTACGGATGGAAGAAGTCCCTTTGACAGGGGTACCATTTTCCAATGCTTCTTCACAGAATGGAAGCAGTTCCTGATGATCCAGTGATTTCTCCAGTGCATGATCCTGTTTACGGCTTGCATAAACAGTCTGGCCCGGTTTCACTGCAGGCTGATGAAGCAGCTGCTCCAGATCAAGGTACTTCCCTTTCCAGTGATCTACATTTTTATTAATTTCAAGGACATCTGTACGTCCTACCATCTCATTAATCGTACGGAACCCTAGCTCTGCCATCAGTTCACGAGTTTCCTGTGCGACAAAACGCATAAAGTTTTCCACTGCGTCTGCAGTTCCAATAAATTTCTTGCGAAGCTCCGGATTCTGTGTCGCAACCCCAACCGGACAAGTGTCCAGGTGGCATACGCGCATCATGATACAGCCAAGCACAACAAGAGGAGCAGTTGAGAAGCCATATTCTTCTGCACCGAGAAGCGTTGCAACAATTACGTCGCGCCCTGTCATCATTTTACCGTCTGTCTCTACGACTATACGGTCACGAAGTCCATTTAAAAGAAGCGTCTGGTGTGTTTCAGCTAAGCCGATTTCCCATGGGAGGCCAGCATGCTTCAGGCTTGTTCTTGGAGCAGCTCCTGTACCGCCGTCATAACCGCTGATTAATACCAGGTCTGCACGGCCTTTCGCAACACCTGCTGCGATTGTACCAACACCGCCGGAAGAAACCAGTTTTACAGAAATACGTGCCCGCGGGTTAGCATTCTTTAAGTTGTGAATTAACTCTGCAAGGTCTTCAATCGAATAAATATCGTGGTGCGGCGGTGGTGAAATCAGTTCTACTCCAGGAATAGAACCACGCACTTCTGCAATCCACGGATATACTTTCTTTCCAGGCAGGTGTCCGCCTTCTCCCGGCTTCGCACCCTGCGCTACCTTGATTTGGATTTCATCAGAGTTCACCAGATAGTGACTCTTCACTCCAAAACGACCGGATGCTACCTGTTTAATGGAGCTTCGTCGGGAATCGCCGTTTTCATCCGGAGTGAAACGTTCCGGATACTCGCCGCCTTCTCCGCTGTTGCTGGCTCCGCCAATACGGTTCATTGCAATTGCCAGCGCTTCATGCGCCTCCTGGCTGATCGCACCAAGTGACATTGCACCCGTTTTAAATCTCTTGCAGATGGACTCTACAGACTCGACTTCTTCCAAAGGCACTGCATCTCGCTTTTTAAAGGAAATCATGCCGCGGAGTGACTGCAGATTATTTTTCTCATCTGTGATTAACCGCGAATATTCTTTAAAAGCTTCATAGTCATTGGATCTTGTCGAATGCTGAAGCATGTGAATTGTTTTCGGATTGTACTGATGATCTTCTCCATTTTGTCTGTACTGGAATTCATCACCAATTTCTAACTTCTTCGCTCTTCCTCTCATTTCTTCAAACGCAGGAATGTGTCGCAGCAGTACTTCCTCTGCGATTGTTTCCAGGCCAATACCATCGAGCTTGGCAGAAGTTCTTGTGAAATGACGGTCAATTACTTCTTTCGAAATACCAACAGATTCAAAGATCTGTCCTCCACGGTAACTCTGAATAGTAGAGATACCCATTTTCGACATAACCTTTACAACACCATCTGTGACGGAATCAATATACTGCGATACAATTTCAACCATTGTATACGACTGGTCAATTTCCCCGCGGTTACGCATTTCTTCAAGGGACGCATACGCAATATAAGGGTTAATCGCCTCTGCTCCGTAGCCAAGAAGAGTAGCAAAGTGATGTACTTCACGCGCTTCTCCCGTTTCCAGTAAAAGGCTCACTTTTGTACGGTTCCCCTGGCGGATTAAGTGATGGTGCAGCGCAGAAACGGCTAACAGTGCCGGAATTGCTGCTTTTTCTTTATTCAGTCCGCGGTCGGATAGAATAATTAATGTATTGCCTTCTTCCAGTGCTTGATCTGCATCTGCAAACAATTGCTCCAGCGCAGGCTCAAGACCTTCTTTTCCAGCTGACACGTCAAATAGAATAGGAAGTGTAACAGCTTTGAATCCTTCCAGATTCTGCTGTCGAAGTGCAGCCAGCTGTTCGTTGCTGAGCACCGGCTTCTTTAAACGGATGTGACGGCAGCTTTCTGAAACAGGGTTTACCAGACTGCATTCTGCACCGATGGTAGTACCCACCTGCGTAACAATTTCCTCACGGATCGCGTCAATCGCAGGGTTGGTTACCTGGGCGAACAACTGTTTAAAGTAGTTGTAAAGCAGCTGCGGCTTTTTAGAAAGCACTGCAAGCGGAGAATCATATCCCATTGAACCAACAGGATCTTTCTTTTCTGCGACAAGCGGCTTTAAAATTTTATTCATTTCTTCATTCGTATAACCGAACGCAAGCTGCTTATCAATAAGGTTTTCCTGGTCATCCGGCAGCTGTGAAAGGTCTGCTGCTGGTACTTCTCCGAGGTCCATCATATTGTTATCCAGCCACTCGCGGTAAGGTTTTTCTTTGGCAATTGCCATTTTAATTTCTTCATCCGGAATAATTTTTCCTTGTTCCAGATCGACTAACAGCATTTTTCCTGGGTGCAGACGTTCCTTATACTCAATATCATCTGCAAAAATATCCAGGGCTCCAACTTCAGAACCGAGCACAATCATTCCGCTTTTCGTTACATAATATCTCGCTGGACGCAGGCCATTCCGGTCCAGAGTAGCACCTACATAGCGGCCGTCAGTAAAGCCGATTGCTGCCGGGCCGTCCCATGGTTCCATGAGAGTACTATGATATTCATAAAAATCACGCTTTTCGGGTTTGATTGTTTCGTCATTTGCCCAAGGTTCTGGAATCATCATCATTGCTGTATGTGCGAGGGAACGGCCGGAGAGATGCAGGAATTCAAATGCATTGTCAAACATGGATGAGTCACTGCCGTTTTTATCAATTACAGGCAGAATTTTCTCTAAGTCTTCATTTTCGAAGTACTCTGATTGACACATTTTTTCACGGGCTTTCATCCAGTTTACATTTCCACGGAGTGTATTGAACTCTCCATTATGAATTGTATACCGGTTCGGGTGCGCTCTTTTCCAGCTTGGGAAAGTGTTAGTGCTGAAGCGTGAGTGCACGAAAGCAACCGCAGTTTTGAAATCCGGGTGGTTCAGATCGATATAAAATGAATCGAGCTGTTCCGGTATTAACATCCCTTTATAAATCAGCGTTCTCGTAGACAAACTGCAGATATAGAAATCCTGGTTCTGCATTGACTTTGCTATTTCAATTTCTGTGCGTTTGCGGATAACATACAAACGACGCTCAAATTCATCCTGATCTTTTATATTTTCTGAAGGGCCAATCAGCACCTGTCGGATAAATGGCCTGGTTTTCTTTGCCTCATCCCCTACGAATGAATCGTTTACAGGAACGGTTCTCCAGCCAAGTACACGTTGTCCTTCTTCTTCTATAATACGTTCAAACACTTTACGTGTTTCTTTACGGGCCTTCTGGTCCTGTGGGAAAAACACCATTCCAATACCGTACTTTCCTTGTTCAGGTACTGCAATATCTTCTTTGTGGAACTGCTTTTCAAAAAAACGATGGGGAATCTGTGTAAGAATTCCTGCCCCATCCCCGGAACTTACATCCGCAGACTGTCCTCCGCGGTGCTCAAGGTTACAAAGAATCGTGATCGCATTTTGAACGATATCATGTGTCTTACTTCCATTGATATTCGCAATCATCCCGATTCCACAGGCTTCGTGTTCCTCTCTTGGATCATAAAGACCCTGAGCTATTGGATATCCGTGTTTCATCATGATAACGTCCCTCCTTAAAAGTACAAAATATGCACGAATGAGAACATACCGCAAATGAATTTCTGCATTATATTTAACCATTCGTTCACATTTTTATGCACATTTATTCATCTCTCCACCTTTAGAAGAATAAATAGATGTGCTGAGTGAAAAATTCAGAAATTGGTGAACTTTTCTTTTATATCATTGAATAATACCATCTTTTTGCGAAAATACAAAGGCATTAATTGGCACTTTATCTATATTTTCAGATTACAAGCGCTTTCAAACCTTAATCTGTCAAGGTTCTTCGGGTTCCGTACCTTTCGTAGATTTTCTACTAATCAGCTCCTGGCTGCAGCTGATTTTTAAAATTTATAACGAGTTTCTTCATATTTAAAATCAAAATAAAATTCAGCAGTTTCTTTAATTAATTTTGTCTATTTTCATTATAACTACTAAATATTCCCTGTTTAAAGGACGTCAGGATGTATAATCATCTGTTTTACATTGCACATGTATATTTTTTGTATACGCTTACATTAATTAATAGATGTTTTGTTTTTGTTTGCTTGTTGAAAAATTGAAGATTTTTTTACACCCCTGCTGTTTCCTTCAAACACAGATATCCGCCAGTTTTCGCTTCGTTCTTCCCTTTGTAAAATAAATGCAGGAAATGTATATTGTTTGTTTCAATGCTTTTCATGATGTCCCTATAGCTTTTCAAATTGATTTCAAAATTGTATTATCAAAGCAATTCATTCCTAAGAAACGAATAAGTGTATGATAAACCTGCTTTATGACAGTAAGTGTTTATTTTTTGAAATTTCAGGATAATTTACTAAGAGGGAGGGATCATTGTGAAAACAGAACTTTTTATTAACGGCAGCTGGTCAGGCAGTGAATTGGAACAAATAGATGTGATGAATCCCGGTACTGGAGAGAAGATAGGTACGATTCCGAAAGCCGGTAAACGAGAAGCACAGGCTTCAGTAGATGCTGCTGCAGATGCGTTAAGCGAATGGAAGAAAACATCTGCACAGGAAAGGTCTGCTTACTTAAGAGAAGTTTTTCGGCTGATGCATGAAGAGGCAGAAGAAATTGCAGAAATTATGACAAAAGAAAATGGCAAAGCGCTTGCTGATTCTAAGCAGGAAGTAGCTTACGCAGCGTCATTTCTGGACTGGTTTGCAGATGAAGCTAAAAGAATATACGGAAGAAACATTCCAGGGAAACATACGGATCATCGTATTGAGGTATTGAAACAGCCAATTGGAGTGGTAGCAGCGATTACGCCATGGAATTTCCCGGCAGCCATGATTACTCGAAAACTCGCTCCGGCACTCGCCGCCGGATGTACATTTATTATTAAGCCTGCTACTGCCACCCCGTATACTGCTATGAAAATTATCGAGCTTTGCGAAAAGGCCGGTATTCCAAAAGGAGTAGTGAATTTACTAACGGGAAGTGCTTCTGACATTACTCAGGTCTTCATGAATGACAGCCGTGTTAAAAAACTTTCCTTTACCGGTTCTACAGAAGTAGGCAAAATGCTGATCGAACAAAGTGCAGCGCAGGTGAAAAAGCTTTCTCTGGAGCTGGGCGGCCATGCCCCGCTGATTGTCTTTGATGATGCTGATCTCGACATAGCCGTGCGGGAAGCTTTACGGGCAAAGTTCAGAAATGGCGGTCAGTCCTGTATCGCTGCAAACCGCCTTTATGTACAAGAAGGAATATATGAGGAGTTTACAAAGCGCTTCAGTGCAGAAGTAAAACAGATGAAGGCCGGCAGCGGGATGGATGAAGAAAATGATATTGGCGCAATCATTGACCAGGACGGATTTGATAAAATAAAACGTCACGTAGAAGATGCAAAGAAACAGGGAGCTGAAGTGACTGCTGGCGGAAAGGGCACTGATGATAAAGGCGCCTTCTTTTATCAGCCGACAGTTTTAAAAGGTGCGACAGACGATATGCTGATTATGCAGGAAGAAACGTTCGGCCCGGTAGCTCCAATTCAAAGCTTTCATTCGGAAGAAGAAGCAATCGAGCTTGCAAACAACACGCCATATGGTTTGGCGGCTTATGTTTTTACCGAGAGTATGAGAAAGGGTACCCGCGCAGTTGAAAATCTCGACTTTGGCGTAGTGGGCTGGAATGATGGTGTTCCTTCGGCAGCGCAGGCCCCATTTGGCGGGTTAAAGGAATCTGGATTTGGCCGTGAGGGCGGTGCAGAAGGTATAGAAGATTTTCTCGAGACTAAGTACGTTGCAAAAAATATAGGAAATTAACTGTATAAAAAGGGGCAGAGGCTGATATAAAACTAGCCTCTGCCCCTTTTATCCTCTTGTCCATTTACAGCTTTTCCACTTTCACCCACGGACGGTTATTTTCCCACTCCAGTTTCACAGGTACTTGAAACGTATTAAAAATGTTTTCTTCCGTTAAAGTTTCCCGCTTCTTTCCACTTGCAGTAATTTCACCACTTTTAAGCAGCAGTGTATGAGTAATAGAAGGAATCACTTCCTCCAGATGATGTGTTACATATATAAGCGAAGGACCTTTTTCATTCATCATTTCTTCCAATGTATCCAGCAGTTCTTCCCGTGCATATATATCCAGTCCGGCACATGGCTCATCTAAAATTAATAATTTAGGTTTCGCCATCCAGGCTCTTGCCAGCATCGCTTTTTTTCGTTCTCCCTGGGAAAAATGCGCAAGCGGCTGTTCTTCCAGATGATCTATCCTGAATTTCTGCAGAAGAGATCTTGCAAATGAAACATCTTCTTCGGTCAAGGGTTCATAGATACCGATAGATGCATGCTTTCCACTTAATACAATCTCCAGTGCGGTAGTGTCTGGATGCAGCTGGTACTGCTGATCCACTGCCTGGCTTACCCAGCCAATTGATTTTTTAAGTTCCGGCATGTATGTATTTCCGTAGCGTTCTCCCAGTACATTTACTGGCCCGCTTCCTGCTTTTGGCCACATCGCTCCTGCGATTATTTTCAGCAGCGTTGTTTTACCTGATCCGTTTAATCCGAGTACGCCCCAGTGTTCCCCCTGGAGTATTTCCCAGGAAATATCATCAATTAATTTTTTCCCTTCTTTTTGCACTGTCGCGTTTTTTACACTGACTATTATCTCTGTTTCCATGCGCACGCCTCCTCTTTATGTTATTTTAACTTATGTACATAATCTGCAGGTAGGGTTTTGCAATTTCAAGCCAATTACTTCTTTTGTTTTTACTCCTGCTTTCTGCGCCGAATTTCAGCGTAAGGCGCTCGGAAAAGAAATGCTATGCTTTATGACACTGTGAAATCGATATTATTTTTTTAAATACACCCCAGTAATTAGTTTTCTGGTTGGAAGAGGTTGTTGTCATGTACATTTTTATTCAGGTTGTGCTGCCCGTATTATTAATTTTTGCTGCCGGCTACGCTATTCAGAAATGGAAAAAAGTCGACATCAAGCCAGTTTCGGTAGTAGCTCTTTATGTAGCCACCCCCGCACTCGTATTTCAAACCTTTCACAATGCGGAGCTGGATAGACAATATTTTTATATGGTGATTTTTTCATTTGCGCTGTTAGCTGCTTTAATTATCATAAATAAAATAACAGCAAAAGCACTTCATAAATCAGAGAAAACGGAAAGCGGATGGATTTTATCTACCGCCTTTATGAACGCAGGAAATTACGGCGCTCCAATTATTTTGTTTGCCTACGGACAGGAAGGTTTCGCCTACGCAGTATCTTTTATGGTAATGCAGTCAATTATCATGAACATATTCGGTGTTTATTACTCAGCCAAGGGCTATGCAGGGCCGCGGTATGCATTAAAAAGTATCGTTTCGATGCCGGTTACATATGCTTTGCTTTTAGCTGTTTTCTTTCAGATGACTCCTTACTCCATGCCTCCTAATCTCATGGGCAGTATTGATATCGTGGCTGCGGCAGCGATTCCTATTGTAATGATTATTTTAGGAATGCAGCTTGCGAACATGAAACTCGGGCAATTTGACTGGCCTTCTGTTTCCTACAGTGTCGTAGTAAGGCTTTTCATCTCTCCGCTTATCGCATATGGTCTGACTCTGCTTATGCCGATGGACCCTCTCCTAGCGAAGGTGCTGATTGTATCTGCAGCTATGCCTTCTGCTGCTACCATTGTAATGATGGCTGTGCAGTTTGATAATCAGCCGCGCTATGTTTCCAGTGTGACGCTTATTACTACACTGCTCAGTATTGTGACGATTACCGTACTGCTTGCGATATTAAACTAGAGAAATGCTTAATAAAATTAAAGAAGAAAAACCTACAGAAATTATTTCTGTGGGTTTTTCAGCGTGTTTATAAAGCAAGAAATTTTGTATATTTATGATTTGCTGTATCCAGGTTCTCCTCCGCTTACCGGCGGAAGCTTGTCGACCGGTCTTCAGCTTGAATCCCGCTGTCTCCGCCCGGCACTATGGAGAATAGTTTTTTATAGAAAAAGCAAGAGGCTGTATAAAATCTATTCTTTTTTCTCAG
The DNA here is from genome assembly GCF_900103955.1 of Alkalicoccus daliensis. GTDB lineage: Bacteria > Bacillota > Bacilli > Bacillales > Salisediminibacteriaceae > Alkalicoccus > Alkalicoccus daliensis. The sequence continues at coordinate 207,239 of NZ_FNIL01000005.1, read as the reverse complement.
CTGCAGGCGCAGAAGGCACATCTTCCAGAGCGAGCTCTTCCGGCTAACCTGCCTGCACTTCTTCTATCTGCGCTTCCAGTTCTTCCGCAAGCCCTTGGAGCAGGCGGCTTATTTCCTCCAGCTTTGCATAAGTCATCATTTGTTCATCTGCACTCTCAGAAATTTCATCGGAACTATTTTTATTTTGCTCTGCAATAAATATAACGTCTTTAATTGCAGCTTCCATTTCTTTTGTTTCTTCTGACATATTTCTCGATAATTGATGAGAGTGCTTTGTTTGTTCTACTACAATATCAATATGCTCTTTTATTGTGGAGAAAATATCGTTTGCTTGTCTTACCTCCTGTGTGCCGGTACTTACATGGGTTTTGCTTTCTTCCATAACCTGATTCATTTTCTCAGAATCATGAATAAGTTCCTGGAGTACCTCTGCTATCTTTCCGGCATAGTTCTTGGATTGATCCGCGAGTTTGCGCACTTCCTCCGCTACAACTGCAAAGCCTCTTCCTGCTTCTCCTGCACGTGCTGCTTCGATAGCAGCGTTCAGTGCAAGCAAATTCGTCTGCTCAGAAATCTCTGTCATTAAATCGAGCGTTTTCTCTATGTCGGCAGATCTTTTCTCCAGCTGTCGGGAGGCTTCGTCCATCCTTGTAACTCCTTCTTCTATTTTATACATTGCCTCTTCTGACTGTTTCATTTTTACCCTGCCTGCTGCTACCTGCTCCAGCACAAGTTCTGCAGAGTCCGTACTTTGTTCCGCCTGCTCTGTGACCTGTCTGGACTTTTCACCTGCCAGTGCTGCAGCTGCCTGCGTCTGCTCTGAAGCACTCAGCTGCTGCTGCGCACCTGCCACCATATTTGTTATGGCACCTGTTATTTCCTGAGAGGAATTTGTTACTGTATCTACACCGGATTTCAACTCTTTTACACTGCCTACCACACTCCCGGCAGTAGTTTTTAATTTGTTAATTAATTCATCGATTGTACCTTTATTTTTATTTTCCTGTGCAGCTACAGCTGCATAATACCGCTGTCTGGCCACCAGCTGAATGATAATTACCCCTGCCGTAAAGATAAGAAATACTGCATGAATCATTAATAAATAAAATGGATAATCTGAAGTGCCGCAGAGCAGCTCAGGAACAGTAAAATATCCCGCAAGATGCTGAATGGCAAAAATGATCGTGCTGATAAGTACTAATCTTATACTGTCAAAATAAGCAAGACTCGCAAGTACCATAAAAATGGAAAAATGATATTCTACCATTCCATCTCCGCCGGCAATAATAGAAATGCTTCCAAAGGTAAGTGTCAGCATAATCAAAACTGGCATCCAGGCATGTTCTTTGTTCTTTAAAAAGAAAACCACTGCCGTTCCAAATATGATAAAGGGCAGAAAAAGCAGAAAATTTAATGCCGGGGTCAAGCTTGCCGGCTGGGAACTCTGCACCTGCGATAAAAGCAAATAGGTATCGAGCCACCCCACTTCCCGATGCATCACGTGAACAAAAACTGACAACAATAATACAAATCCAGCAAACCCCAGCATAATAACATTTTTTCTTCCCTGCATTTCCATTCTCCCTCTCTCCACAATTTCATCAATACTATAGTTCTAATCTTTTGTACCCTTATATTTTAATTATAAACATTTTTCGACAAAAATTACACAACTTTATGCTCATTATTTTCATTATTTTTCTTAACACTTAGAAAAACAAATCTTTTTAATGTATTTATTGCCAATAAGTAAATAATTAAGTAGTTCATAAGTATGCTAAAAACTTTCTATATATCGTAAAAGCTCTATTGCTATGCCACTGCCGGTGAAGGCTTTCCAGGAATTAACTTTAAACGATTTAATATGACACAAAAAAACCTGTTGATATTTGTCAACAGGCAGCGTGCTTACAGCTTTACGAATGAAGGCAGATGATTGTATCCCATTTCTCTTACATATACAAACAAATTTCCTTTATGGTTTATCTCATGTTCTACAGCGATTTCGACTAATCTCCAGGCAGGTGCTTTAATTCCCAGAGTTTGTGATGCATCGATAGGATGCTGCATCATTTCTTCATCGATCCCTTCCAAAAGTTTCACCGAGGTATCAGTATATCGATCTACTAATTCAAGAAGGCTCACCTTTTCTGTGTCACAGTAAAGCTTTTGATAAGGTCTCTGTGCAGCCAGACAGATAATATGGTGGGTAATATCCAGGGTATGCATGATTAGTTCTTCCGCTGTCATCGCAGTGGCAGTCGGTTTATGATTTAAGTGCGCTTCAGGGATTTTATTGACAAGTGATCTGGTCACTTTACGATGGGATAAAAATTTTTCTTTATAATATTTATTATCTTTTTTCATATTACTTTGCCTCCTTCATTCCTTTAATAACCAATTCCCCGGATTTATTATAGTAAAAACACATTTTCCCCTTCCAGATTTATCAAATAAATTCATTTGTTGCTTTTTAGTCGCTTTAGCACTAAAAAAGAATAAGTAAAAAAGACTAATACTTTAAATATCAGTTGAATTTTTATTGTTTTTTCTTTAATTCACTACTTAAGTTTCATATTTTAATAAATTATTACTTCCACGAATTTCCTGAATATATTTTTCCGGAGAGTTGCCGAATGTTTCGTCAAAATATTAATATAATGTTCGTTATGAAAGAAATCCCTACATGTAATAATACGAGATATCCTTATTACTTTTTCAACGGGGCCCAGTGCCCGGGGAAACATTTATCTCTAACGCAGCGTACTTCTTATTATCTGTAATTCGCCGTTATTAAATCACAAAAAGCTCCCTCCGCTTCCGGAGAGAGCTTTCTGCAAATTTCACAGCTGTGTTTAAGTTTCATACATTGTATTAGTTTGAACAGGGTATTACTTATCGTGCTTGGAACCCCAGCTTTCAATATTTTTAATACCTTTCACGCTGTCGCGGTAGAAAGTAGGATCGAGTCCTCTGCGCGTCTGGTTCTGATAATGACGCAGTGCTTTAATTGCAATGTGTCCAAGCAACAGAACTGCGATGAGGTTTACCAGTGCCATGGAGCCCATAAACAAGTCTGCCATTGCCCAGATGATTTCAAGATCCGCTGTCGCACCTGCAAGAATCATGAGCAGGAAAGTAATACGGAACAGCGTCAGATAGATCGGTTTCTCTGATATAAATTCTATATTTACCTGACCGTAATAATAGTTTCCAAGCAGTGAGCTGAATGCGAAGAAAAATACAGCGAGCGTAACAAATATGGTTGCGCCTTCTCCCACGTGCTCTGCCAGTGCCATCTGCGTCAGCTGAATTCCTTCCATATCTCCTACCGTATACACATCGGTTAACAGAATAATAAACGCAGTGGCAGAACAGATTACAATTGTATCTACCAGTACACCAAGTGACTGCACGAGTCCTTGTTTTACTGGATGATTTACGTAAACTGTCGCTGCAGCGTTCGGTGCACTACCCATACCAGCTTCGTTGGAGAAGAGGCCACGCTGCACCCCGGTCATAATTGCTGCACCAATACCCCCGCCGACAACTTCTTCCAAGCCGAAGGCATTGCTGAAGATAAGAGCAAATACTCCAGGAACCTGGTCAAAATTAATAATCATAATGACTAACGCTCCAATGACATATGTAACCGCAAAAATAGGCACAATTACTTCTGCTACTACTGCAATACGCCGGATGCCTCCAAAAATGATAAAGGCCATCATTGCTGCAATAATGATACCAATTACAATCGGTGGAATATCAAAAGCTCCTACAAACGCATCGGAAATAGTATGTGTCTGTACGCCGTTGAATATTAACCCAAAACAAAGGACCATGAGTACGGCAAACAGAATCCCCATTCCCCGGGAGCCCAGTCCTCTCTGCATATAGTATGCAGGACCGCCGCGGAATCCATCTTTATCTTTCACTTTGTAGATCTGTGCCAGGGTACTTTCGACAAAGCCGGTAGCAGCCCCGATCAGTGCTACAATCCACATCCAGAAGATAGCACCAGGCCCACCTACGGAGATAGCAATCGCTACACCTGCTAAGTTTCCAGTACCTACACGCGCTGCAGTACTAATTGCAAAAGCCTGAAAAGGCGTTGTTCCTTTCCCCTCTTTAAAAGGCGTGCGATCTGTTCCTTTAAACAGCTCCCGGATCATTGCAGGCAATAACCGGAATTGAACAAAGTTGGTTCGGATTGTTAAGAAAAGTCCAAGACCAAGTAAAAAGATAATAAGTACGTATGTCCAAAGTAAATCATTTCCCAGGTCTACAAGGCTTCCGAACCAGGTATCTGCAGAAAACCAGTCAGTCATATCATTTCCTCCTTTTTCCATTTCAATTACAAGAATTTTTCCCTCAGCTATTATAGCATAAACTGATTTTATTGCTGCTAAAGACTATGTAACCTTTAAAAGGGCTGTCAGCTTATATTCCATACCCTGGTCTTCAAGATTTATAACTAAGATATGTATTTATTTTTATTAATATTTAAGCTTCCTTGAAAAGAGTCCGTTTATAAGATATATATTTTGCTGCTGCCCTCTCAATGAGGCTTACTCAAGGGCTTGTTCCCGACTGATTTCTTTAACAGAGCGGGGCTTCCATCGATCCACAGACAGCAGGGTTCTACGCAGCCATTGAGAATATGGAAAAACTTCGCTTCCGCTCAGCTCGTCTTGGAGAAGATCTCCGCCGCAGGCGCGCCTTCCTTATAAAAACCCAGCTTTTACAGTGCGAATATGTAAAATCAATGCGGAAAAAGGCCATCCCCTGAAGGGACAGCCTTTTCTCAGAGTGTTTATAAAGTAAGAAATTTTGTATATTTATGATTTGCTGCGTATAGGTTCTCCTCCGCTTTTCGGCGGAAGCTTGCCGTGGGCTTGTCTTCAGCTATTTGTAATGCTTCTTGGCATTACAAAGGATCTTCAGACTGCGCTTCAATCCCACTGGCGTCACCGCCGGGCGCTATGGAGAAAATTCATTTTCGAAGAAAAAGTGTTCATATCTCTGCGGTTTCGTATAAAACCATTGCCTCCCTTAATCATGCTGCAGTCGCAGAAGAGTCGACTCCTGGAGGATTTGAACGATTCTTATATCTTCCCAGGCGTTCTTTCTGGGAAAATATAGTAAGCATGCGCGAAACCAGCCAATGATCTTGAAAGCACTGGAAAGAGCTCTTTGCTTTCGTGAAGCCATGCTTTTCTTTTAGGCTCTGTTAAAGCTAGTGTTGATATAAGAAAGGTACGCCTAAGGATCTTTTTTCTTCGCCTGCCGCGGAGAAAACCTTCAACTATCCCTTCGAAATAAGCAGGGTTCCGCGCAGCCAATCCAAGCAAGACTAAACCGTCTTTCTTGGATTCAAGAGCCCGGCTGGCTTCACACCTGCTTTACGAGTTCGTCTGCAGTGCGAGACGAACCTTCGATCTTCACGCTTTCTTTTTCCGCAGGCGTCTAAACCACCTTGGCTTCGTTTTTTATGGAGAAGAAAGTATGAAACAAAACAGTCCCTCTCTTTTGTTTTACAAAGGAAAGAACGAAGCGAAAACCGGCGGACGCCTGTATTAAAGAGAGCATTGCTCCGCTCGACCAACAGTCCTCCGCACAAAGAACGTAAAGAGGACTTTAAGAGCATTTGGTCGGCTGCACAAATGCTTTCGGCGGTGAAAGTTCATACCGCCTCTGGCAGAAGGAGGTCGGAAGATCCCGGAAGACGTTAGTCTACCCGGAGATCTCCTCCACGGCAAGCCTGCCGAGTTGCAGCGAAGTCTTCTATTATTATCAACACTGAACATTAACAGAGCTTTCTTTTAAGAAGGCAGGTTCGCGGAGAGAGTTCCCTCAGGAAAGCGACACTTCAGAGACAAAAGCATAAAATCGAATACTTATACAAAAAAAGTACTTTTTCAACAGCCTTTTCTCTATAATACGTGCTGCTTCTATTTTTTCCTGAAATCAGCGGGTTATTACTCAGAAATTCCTGCCTGTACTTCTGCAATCATTTCTTTTACTGAAGTAACACCGCCTGCTGCCAGGTACCAGTAGTCCGGTGACAAGTGTACGATATTATCATTCTGTGCTGCGTTTGTCTGGTTAATAATATCATTATCCAGTACTTCTTCAGCAGATTCTTCTTCTCCGTCACTTACTACAGCTCCCCGGTCAAGTACAAAAAGGGTGTCAGGATTTGTTTCCAGGACGTATTCAAAAGAAACGTTCTGTCCATGACTCGAGTCTTCAATATTCTCGTCGGCTGGAGTAATCCCGAATTCATTATGCAGAATTCCAAAGCGGGAGCCAGGCCCATATGCGCTTAAAGAGCCTTCATTTACCATTACCATTAAGCCGTTTTCTTCCCCTGTCTCTGCCTGCAGTGCTTCCAGGTCTTCCTGAACATCTGCTAGTGCTTCTGCGGCTGCTTCTTCTTTATCGAAGATTTCTCCTAACGTTGTTACCTGCTCTTCAAAAGTTTCAATGTAATTTTCCTGGTCTACAGCCATAAGAACTGTAGGCGCAATATCATTTAGGTCATCGTAAGCTTCTGCAGTACGGCCGCCAATAATAATTAAATCCGGCTCCCAGCCGTAGATTGCTTCAAAGTCCGGCTCGAAAAGCGTTCCTGCATTTTCATAAGTATTTGCTGCATAATCAGATAAGTAGGAAGGAACGTTTGCCTGAGGAAGCGCAATTGGTTCTTCTCCCAGTGCCTGCATCGTATCAAGTACACCGAAGTCAAAAACTACGACACGCTCCGGGTTTACAGGTACTTCTGTTTCACCAAGCTCATGGGTAATTGTTAAAGTTTCTTCCCCGGCTGCTTCGTTTTCAGCCTCATTATCTTCTGAAGAATTGTTTTCTACTTCGTTATTTTCTTCTGTTTCATTGCTTTCTGCAGCTGTATTGTTCTCTGCTTCTTCTGCAGTATTATTCGCATTACCGGCATTATCTGCTTCATTGCTGCTGGAAGAATCAGCTTCCGATCCGCATGCTCCAAGCAGTAAAACTCCTGTAAACAATGTAATTGATGTTATTTTTTTCATGATAGTTCCTCCTGAATTTTCTTTTGAATTTTTTATGAAAAGTACACACATATTTTTTGGTTATTAATCTCTTGCACCTGAAAATCCATATCATATATTTCTTTTAAATGATCCGGATGAATTACTTCCCATGTACGTCCTTCTTTCACTACTTTTCCGTTTTTCATTGCTAAAATAAAATCCGAGTAGCAGGAAGCGAAGTTAATATCATGTACAACGAGCACCACTGTCTTTCCTAAATCATCCACCAACGACCGCAGTACCTTCATAATTTGTACAGAATGGCGCATATCCAGATTATTTAAAGGCTCATCCAGCAGAATATAATCGGTATCCTGCGCGAGGATCATAGCAATAAAAGCACGTTGCCGCTGACCCCCGCTTAATTCATCCAGATATTTATTCTGCATGCTTTCCAATTCCACATAAGCGATCGACTCGTCAATTACCCGTCGATCTTCAGCGGTCAAACGTCCCCTGGAATAAGGGAAACGGCCGAACGAGACAAGATCATAGATAGAGAGGCGGACATTCATTTCATTGGACTGTTTTAAAATTGCCAATTTTTTCGCAAGCTCTTTGTCATGAAAATGCTCCATCGGCATTCCATCGATAGAAACAGAGCCTCCATCCCTTTTTAACAGCCGGCTGACCATAGAAAGAAGAGTGCTTTTCCCAGCTCCATTGGGCCCGATAAAAGTTGTCATCGTACCTTCGCGTATGGAAGCTGTGACTTCGTCTACCACGGCAGCTGCTCCATACTGCTTTGTTACTGATTCTGCTAATATCATGATTTTCTCTCCTTTAATATCAGCCAGAGGAAATACACACCCCCGACAAAGTTTATGATGACACTCAATGTAGTGTTAAAAGTAAAGACATGCTCTACTACCAGCTGCCCCAGCAGAAGCGAACTCATTCCTACCAGCATACTTGCCGGCAGCAGCACCCGATGTTCATATGTTCTCATCAGTTCGTAGGTGACATTTGCTACCAGCAGCCCGAGGAACATAATCGGTCCTACGAGAGCTGTCGCTATGGAAATAAGTGCTGCTACAAGGATGAGCAGCCTTTTGACTATTCGATCATAAGGAACTCCTAAATTAACTGCATGATCTTTTCCGAGTGCAATAACATCCAAATAAGGACGGTAACGGAGACCCAGCAGCGTCAGGATGGCAAATACAGTTCCTGTAATGAATAACAGATCTGTTTCTACACGCTGAAAGCTTGCAAACATCCTGTTCTGTACTGTCTGGAATTCATTTGGATCCATCAGCACCTGCATAAATGTCGTTAAACTCGAAAAGAAAGTTCCCAACACAAAACCTACGAGAAGCAAAAAGTAAAGCTGATGCTTTTCTCCCCGAAAGAGAAGTTTATAAAATAAAAATGCGAAACCAACCATAATGAAACTCGATAAAACAAAATTCACATTCGCAGTTGTCATTACGAAACTGAGTGACCCAAACACAAATATAATAAAGGTCTGCACCAGTAAATAAAGCGAATCCAGCCCGATAATATTCGGTGTTAAAATACGATTACCGGTAATGGTCTGGAAAACTACTGTTGAATAAGCAATTGCCCCGCCGGTCAGTGCGAAAGCTGCGAGCATTTTTCCGCGTCTCGGGAGCACGTATTCCCAATTCCCATCAGCTCCGATTGTCATAAAGACCGTAGAAAGCACAAGTGTCACCAGGATAAGTAAAATAATTTTCCATTTAGAGCCCATAGCGCTGCCTCCTCAATAAGAGATAGAGGAACAATCCGCTGCCGATGACTCCAACAGTTAAACCAATGGGAATTTCGTAAGGGTAAATAATCGTTCGTCCGAATAAATCACATACTAAGACAAAAATTGCACCGAACACTGCTGTAAAAGGAAGGTTTTTCCTCATATGATCTCCTCGAAAGATGGTAACGATATTCGGAATGATCAATCCGAGAAACGGAATCATCCCTACTGTGAGGACAATCAAAGAAGTCATTACTGCAACGAGAATTAAGCCAATATTTACTACCGTCCGATAGGATACTCCTACGTTTTTCGCGAAAGATTCTCCCATCCCTACTACAGTGATACGGTCCGCATACCAATAGGTGAATCCTACAATTGGCACGACAAACCATAAAAGCTCATACTGTCCGGTAATAATCGTTGCAAAATTCCCCTGCAGCCAGGCAGTCATGTTTTGAATCAGATCATATCTGTATGCAAAAAACATGGTGATGGACCCAAGGATATTTCCGAACATCAACCCTACCAGCGGAATAAAAATCGGGTCTTTTCCTCTTACCCGTTCTAATATGTACATGAAGATGAAGGTTCCCGCAACAGCGAAAGCAACTGCCACTGAGATCCTCACAAGGGAAGAAGCGCCGGCAAAAGCAAGCATTGATACAAGCATTCCCAGCCTCGCCGCATCCATTGTACCTGCTGTAGTAGGGGAAACGAATTTGTTCTGGGTCAGCTGCTGCATTACCAGTCCGGCAATGGCCATACCTGCGCCTGCCATAAGAATACTTAATAACCTGGGCATCCTGCTCGACCAGAAAATCTGCCGCTGCTCCTCCGTCATCTGCCACACATCAAACAGCGAAAGAGAACTGACGCCGACAAACAAACTTGAAAAGGAGAGGGCACATAGAAGTAAAACTGCGTAACGTAATTTCATGGTGCTCCTCCATTTAAAACAATAGATATACTGATTTCTTTTTTCGATAATAACTAAGCGCTTAGTTAATCTTTTGATAATGAAATTCATTCTCAATTAACCGGTTCTGTTATATACTACCATGATTCTCAATTAGTGCAAACAATATTTTAAAGTTTTTTTACATTTTTTTCTTACTGCATCGTTTGAAAACCCTGTCATATTAACATTTACCCGATCACTTAAAAATATTTTCATACAATCGTAAGGATTTTTATGCAAAATGAAATTATTTATCAATTTCTAATTGAGAATCAACAGGAGATTTTTCACATCTTCCAGTTAAACTTCCTACGAACTCCACGCACAATTTTCTATTGCTTTCAGTACCCGGCAATTCCTGGCCACACAAAAAAACCGCCTCTGTACAAAGGCGATTTTCTGACCGTTTGTTATCAAGCGGCTGCCGGCCATTAGACCTGTTGTTTCTGCAGCAGATGATGAAACGCTCCACTTGTTTCATGTGCAAGTTTTTGATAGCCACCCTGCTGAATAATTCTGCCTTCTTCCAGTACTATTACCTGATCGGCATGCCTGATAGTGGAAAGCCGATGGGCAATCACAATAACAGTCATGCGTCCGCGCATGTTTTCCAGTGCCCGCTGAATATGATATTCATTTTCAGCATCCAGGGAACTTGTTGCTTCATCCAAAATAAGAATCGGAGTTTTTCTTAACACAGCACGCGCCAGTACAAGCCGCTGCCTTTCTCCTCCTGAAAGACGGATACCCCGGTCTCCCAGCATCGTGTCCAGTCCCTGAGGCAGGTTTGCTATGAAATCAGCTGCCGAAGCAAACCGCAGTGCTTCCCATATATCTTCTTCTGTCGCTTCCGGCCTTACCAGCTGCATATTCTCTTTAACAGATCCATGGAATAAAAAAGGGTCCTGAGGAACATAGCTGATAGTCTCGCGCAGTGCGGGAATAGATTCGTTCGTCAGCTCTTTATCATCTATCAATATTGCCCCTTCCTGCGGGCGGTGCAGTCCTAATAAAAGATCTATCAACGTGCTTTTTCCTGCGCCCGATTTCCCCACTACTGCGGTCATTTGGTTTACTGGAAATGAGGCAGCTGCCTCATTCAGTGCTTTTTTATCTCCTTCATATGAAAAGCTGACCTTCTCTATACGTATTTCTTTATTAATAATTAACGCCGGAGGTACCTGTTCAGTTTCCCATTCTTTTGCTGCTTCTGCTTTTTCAGTCAGCGAGCGTACTTCTTTAAACGCAGGCAGCATCGCAGCTATCTGCTCCATAGCGCCCTGCATGGAAGTAACTCTCGGCCACAGCCTGGAAAATATTACGATAATCAGCAGCAGTTGTGCAGCCTGCGCCTGGAATAACTGTAACGCAATAAAAATTAATAAAACCGTCAGGACAGAGGATGCGATTTTATAGTACATTTGCGACGTCGACTTGAGCCTGGTATATTCCATCTGCTCACTGCGCATCTGATTTGTCACCTTTTTGTACCAGTTTAATCGCGATGTTTCGAGCGTATTGCTTTTAACATCTTTCATCCCATTTATATGATCGGTAATCCCAGCTAAATACTCTTCCCCAAGCGTAAAATTCCTGCTTCCCAGAGCAACTGATCGTTTAAGAAACCCCCTTGAAAACAGAAGCAGAATCGCCCCTGACAATATTAAAAAGACAGTTATAGATGGAGAGAGCCAGAAAGCGATGCCGATCTGAATCAATGTAAAGAAAAATTGAGAAAGCAGCTGCAAAAAAGAATGCGTTCCTGCACTTGCTCTTGCGGTCTCTGCTGTTAATATATGAATTAAATCAGAATTCCGGTGCGTTCTGAAAAACCGCCAGTTTGCTTTTAACAAGGCACCATATGTCTTTACGCGGAGGTGCTGGAAGAAACCGTGCTGTAATGCAGCATGATGAATTTGAATTCTTCTGGATAGCAGCTGCTGAAAAAAAACAAGAATTAAATAGAGAGCAAGAATACCCGGCAGGCCTCCCAGCAGCGCAGGTATTTTTTCTAAATATGTGACGATACTGCTGAGAACCGAACCTTCTATATGAAAATCAATAATGCCTGTAGTGCTGATCAGTGGAATTAACAACAGGACAGCAAATCCTTCCAGCAGACTCATTAAGCCCATAACCAGCAGTGTGATATAGAGGGCAGGCCCCGCATATTGATGAAGCTGCTTGTAGAAATACCATAAATGTGCCATGCTGTTCCCCCCTGCTACTGCGTCACTGCAGTTTTTTTGGTTTTTCGCCAAATCCACAATAATGGCCTGATCGGAATATAAAGAAAATATAGAGATTTGGGCATTTTCAGGATCGCTACATCTTCCGGATAAGGATAGAGGAAGCTGCTTACAAATAGAAGCTTCCGACGGACAGACAATAGCGAAAATAAATATTTCCTGTGATACTTTGAGACATATTCCGGAACAACCTCTGCATGCAATTCAACTTTCCTGGAAAGATAGAACATCGTATTTTCTGTTATTTTCATTACTTTTTCTGACTGCATCCAGGATGCTGTTTCTTCAGGAAGCTGCCGGTGGAAGAGTTGTTGACATAAAGCAAGTGCGGTCCCCGCTATCAGCTTTTGATCTCCCAGTATTTCCTCCAGCTTTGCCCAATGAATATCCTGCTTCAGCAGTTCATTCATGTCACACAGCCAGCGCAGCCTGGACCAGCCATGTCTCGCTCCATGTACCGCTAAAAAAGCAAATAAATGCTCTGTTCCCATTACCGGAATGTTACTTTGTCCGAAATCAACATACCGTCTTTCTTTCCACAATTTTTCAAACCCGGCCTCCCGACCTGGACCAGGGTGCATTCTCCAATGAAGCTCCACATGCACTCCGGAGTCCTGATGATAAAATGTTAAGTGATGATGCCGCCATTTCCAGTCGGGAAGCTTTTTGGAAAAGTACGGCCTCTCTTTATAACCGAGCTGCTGCAGCAACAGTGCTGCATTTTCTAATTCTTCCAACGGAACAAGCATATCAAGATCGCTCGACATTCGTGCTGAAACATCTCCGTATAAAAATTGCGCCAGCGCAGGCCCTTTCAGCACAAGCAGCCTTTGGTTGTTTGTCCGGAAAAAGTCTGCTGCTCTGGCTGTTTCTCCTGCCAGCTGTAATGTTATCAATGTATGCTGCATTACATGCTTTTGTATAGATTGCTTCCATTGTTCCGGTGGTTCCAAATGTTCTGTACTTCTGTGCAGCTGAGGAAACAGCCTGTGATGTCCTGCAAAGTCCATTACATTATCAATGTTTATTTTTTTCCAGTGAACAGGTTCCCGATTCAGCATACGTAAAATGCCGATCATTTCTTCTGGAAGCTTCCCGCTAGTCTGCCATTCTTTCATTGTTGTCTCCTTTTCCCGCCCTATCAGTGGCATATGTCATTACTACAGTGTACTTTTCCAGCTCTTCTGCTCCTGTAACATAATATTTTCCACATCGTGTCCAGGCATGTGCAACAAACTTTCCATCTTTATCTCTGCCTGTTCCCAAATATAAAGTAACCGGCTGGTTTCTTCGTGTCAGCATCTCCAGCGCTGCGGCTGCTTTTACCAGACACTCACTTTCCCACCACGCATTGTCTGCCATTGTATGAATCGCATGAGATACGTGCATAATGCTCTGTTTGTCTACTTTATCCCTGAAGCTCGTTTCTATGCCGGGTGTTCCAAATAAAGAAAGAATTTTTTCATTAGATTTTGTTTTTGCAAGTCTTCCTCTGGCGAGCGCAGCGTAAGCTTCTATATACAGTACTTTGGTCTTTAAAGGAATTTTTAGGAAAGCAGCAATTTTGTTTCGCATGCTTATTCTCCTAACACAATAAGTTCTTCTTTACGCATCATTTCCAAAAATACTTCTACTTGATATCTGCATTCTGATTCTGACACGTTATAAGTTTCCTGCAGCCGGGCAACAATATCTTTTATTTGGACAGGACCTGCCATAATATCCCATATCTCTCCGCCCGTTTCTCCCAGGTTATAATATTTTCCTCTGGCAGTATTGAACATTACTTTTTCACTGCCCATTTGACTCACAACATTTCCAGCAGCCTGCGTCACATATTGATTCGCTAAAGCTCCCATTGCCATCTTTAACTCTCTCCTTTCATTTCCCTCAAAATATACGAAGCGATTTCCTCTGCTGTGAACGTCTCTTTCGGTCGTTGAATGCTGTGAATATCTGCGGCGGCTGCCAATTTCACCATTGCCTGAAAATGCCATTCTTCCCAACCGCATGGAGCAATGAAAAAATTACGATACGTGTTCTTATACAATAGCTCTATTCCAGATAAACCGGAAATTCGTGTAACGTTAATATTTTTATTATCTGAGCAGATTAATTCAAAAATACCTCCTACCGGAAGTGGTTTGTTTTCGAATTGATCTACTACCGGCACATTAAATTTTTCTTCCCTCTCTATCACCGGCTCGAAATTATTATCTTTGATTCCAAAAGCGTCCAGACTTTTTTTCCATAACTTCTGCTGAGGATAAGCAGGGAATATCTTAGGGGTTTCTGTCTCCCAATGTACAGGGATAACATCGTCGCTTATCAGCCTGCATCCTTTTTTCATCAGTGCAGCTGCCGTCGTAGACTTTCCTGCGCCGGAATCTCCAGTGATAATAACGGCTTTCCCATAGATGTTTAAAGCACTGCCATGCATGGGCAGTATATTTCGCTGCATTAAAAGAATTCCCATGCAGCTTCCCATTAAATAAAGTCTTATTTTCGATTCAGAAGTAGAAATAAAAGGGTGAAATTCAATAAGCACTCCTCTTTCAACCGCAAAAATTCCTGCATCATCAATTTTAAAAAGTACTCTTACAGGATCAAAGACGAAATGTGTTCCCGGTGCTGCTTTTTCCTCCCATTCAGCCGCTAAATCCTTTCTCTCAATAAAAACATCCATCATATCAAAAGCTGCTTCCTTCATTCCTTTTAAAGGGAAAGAGCTGAAAATATTTAAACCAAAAGCTTGATAAGCAATTTTCTGCAGTGTTTTTTCCATAATTTCCGCCCTTTCATTTTTAAATGATAAAAAGACCGCGTCCGTGGAGATTATAGCGGCAGGAGTGCGGACGCGGAGGAAGCTGGTAAGTTATAAGTTTATTTCCAATCCGATTATGTTTGTCAGCTGCCAATATTTTTATCGCGGCAGCTTGCATTTGATTGTCCGTCATGCGTTTCACTTTTTCCTTCGGAAACGTCAAAGCAGTCAGGATTCGCATTCCCTGGTCCATTCATCGTCATTCGGATATCCAACACTTCCAACCTTGGGGCACTCCATTCTCTTTTCATTTTTCTCACCTCCCTTCATAAAGTTTTGTAAATCGATGTAATACAAGACAGCGGCTTAAAATGCGGAAGCCAGCATCCCCGGCATAAGCAGGTTCAGGTTCTTCCGGCATAGCTTTTATTAACTCTCTAATCAGATCCATATTCACCCAGGAAGCAATTCTGCCTTCCGCAGCCATCTTTTGTATTTCTTCTCGTATATCTGTCCAAATATATCTCATCCGGTGCATGATATCTGCTCCCTGAATACCTCTATATCTCATGTTAAGCCGGACATTATCCGGCAGCAGTCCTTTTGTTGCACGACGCAGGAGCGATCGTTCCAGGCCGCCTTTTACATACTGCTCTTCCGGTACAGCCAGGCAGAACTGAATTATTCGTGGATCATCTGTCGGGTCCCGATCCCATACTCCGGTACGGAGAGAGAGCGCAGTACTTGCCACCCCGCTTTTATTCCAGTGATAATTCTGCATGTAATACTGCTTTCTAAAGTGAGTAAGCTCTTCCGGTTTCAATCCGTTCATAACCACTTTATGTTCTCTTAATTTCTCAAATACTTTCGTTCTCTGAGCGAATTCAGAATGAATCCAGCTGGGAAATGCTTCATTATTTATTTTTGATTTTTTGAATGCTTTTTTCGCTATAAACGGATAAACAATTTTTTTCCCCGTCTGAAAATTTTCACAGTAGGCATCGAGCTCCTGATGCAGCTTTTTCCATTTCATTTTTTTCATAAGACTGCTGTAATAATAATAATTCAGCGTAAGCGATCCCCAGGAGATGGAGTGATTTCCTCTTGCTCCATTCAGCAGCACTTTCATACCATCTTCTGCTGCCTGTTCCTGAATTCCATGCAGCCAAAAGAAGTTTTCAATGAACTTAAATGGTGTTTCCAGCAGATGTAAATGATCATCCAGATCGCTGAAAGGATGTTTATCAGGGAGCGTCATTTTTTTAGGAATAATATTTCCTGCGTGAGCGATAGTGCTCTCAATAAACATTGATTCATCCGGCAGGTAGTAATTATCTGTCCAGTCCGCAAACCCCTCTGCTGGAATCATACTGTACGTATAAATTGGTTTAGGTGATTCTTTTGCAGCGATGCTGACCACTGTGCCTGAATCCAGCCCACCGCTTAAGTGCGCTCCCACTTTGCCTTTCGCTCTCATTTTGTTTTTGACACACTCTGACATTACTGCCATAAACGCTTCTTCATATTCCGCATCTGAACTTAAATGCACTTTATAATCCAAATCTATTAACGTAAACGGAGTGGATGTTACACCCTCCCTCGTAACGATAATATAAGTGGAAGGCGGGACCTGTTGAATGTCTTTAAAAATAGTATTCGTCATCGTCGCCGACTCCAGCATAGAAGGTATCGCGATAAACTGTGCTATCCACTCTTCGTTCCATGTGTAAGTCACTTGAGAAAGCTGAAGAAGCGGTGCTTTTGTTGTGGAAAAAGCTGTTCCTGACTTTCCTTTCCAAAAATACATAGATCTTGTACCGGAAGAATCTCTAATAAGAAATAGAGTTTCTTTTTTCTTATCCCAGATAGCTGCAGCATAGCTTCCAATCACATGATAGGCTAATTTTTCTTTCCATTTTTCGTATGCACGGGCCAGAAGCATGGAGTCAGTCATATATCTCCTTCGGTATGGATGAATATCCAGGTACCCGAATAAGTCCTGGCGATTGTCTAAAATAACATCTGCTGCTATCACATATCTTTCCTTATATTGAAACGGTAGAGCTTCTCCAATGGATTCCTCTGTCATCCACTGATGAGCACATGCAATAAAACTATGATCTTCTTTCCAGCTGTAGAGAACTTCGGATTGATAGGAAGCCAGCTGCTGCAGCATTTCAGAAGCCGACTTATCTATATCTTCTTCCCAGTGAACCAAACCGGCGACTGCGCCCATAGCAACCTGCTCCTTTCGTGCGTTTTAACGAACATCCCATGGAAAAAAGGGAGCCAACGAGAAAATGCTCGTTCGCTCACAGAAACAACTCTCTTATATAATTCTTAATAACGAACAACTTACGCTTAATTTATCACCGTTATATCGAACTGTCAATCGTTTTATGGAAATATTTTTATATTTTTTTATCCTGCCGCTGCGTGAATGATTTATGGTGACAATTCAGCTTTTAAATGTATTAAAATATGCGCTCATTTCCCGGGAAATGATTTCCGCCAATTCATAAAGAGACTCCTTCCTGCCATAAGCACCGTGACTTTTTCCGAGCTTATCTTTTCTTCCGCCCAGCCCCAAAAACTGTTCTGCCGGCTTAAAGGAAAGTACCACCGAAGGAATACCTTGAAAAGTACCGAATTTATAAGCTGCAGATGGATATTCGTGGAGGCGGCGCCATGTATCACCATGACTATATGTAACTAAAGAAGAAAATTCTTTCCCTAAAAATATGATTTTTTCCGGCTGCAGATACTCCACTCTTAAAGCAAATAAATCATGAACTTCAGCATGCTCCATCATTTCGTTTTTTCTTTTTACTTTACCTGCAGCTCTCTTTGTCGCAACTGGAAGAAAATCCATATGAATCAGTTTATCTTCCGGTCGATAAAAGGAAAGCCCCCATGCCTTCATAAACCCTTCCAGCTTTCCTCCATCCGGTTTTCCAAACCACTGGGAGTTTACCGTCATCCGCTCGAAATACTCTTCGAAATATTGCAGCATCTGCTGATAGTGTGATTTTTCCTTTACCCAAGCTGACATGGTTTCTTCTGTCCGCTTCACAGCAAACCGCTGCTTATCCTGCAGAAGAATGTTTCCGTGCCGATCCAGAAAATCACGGGGAGACGGATTTATACCAACTGTAATAGTGCTTTTTTTCTGAGAACGCCCCAGCCAGAGTACAGGAGTAGCTTCCGGAATAAAAAGATCCTCTCCAAATATATGGACAAAATTATCCTGCAGGGCTGCTGCTTTTTGCAGTAACGTATATTTGCTTTCACTTGTCTTCACTCATCCTCGCCCTTTCTTTAAAAAATCAATAAAAGTTCTTTATGTTCATTTGATTGAAATAGCTATGGAGCACTTAAAAACTCTGCGCTGATTCAGCGCAGAGTTTTCATTAAGCATTATTCATCTACATGGTCCACTTGACGGTCAAGCGTAAGCGGCTCATCTGTACGGTCATCAATTTTTATCGAAGTAACAACGCGTTTCGCGTTATTCTTTATTTCATTTAAGTGGATTACCTGTGCTACATCAAAAAGCTTATCAATGTCGCCTTCGATAATCGTAGCAGTCGGCGTTACCTGGTACTTCAAACCATTCTGCTCGATTACGGAAACAGCTCTTTCCACATCTCCGCTGAAGCTTTCAGATCCTGTTCCTACTGGTACAACGCTGATTTCTAATAATGCCATAGTTTATAGTCCTCCTTTGATTTCTTATGCTTAAATGTACTATTTCCAGTTTTCTTTTTTGTTAAACTTCTCCAGAGATTTTTACTTATTTGTCACTAACATGCAAACAAAATTCTTCTCTTAAATCAGGAGAGCTCTCCTAGCTGTTTTACTCTCGTCGCAGTCCTGTTCGAGGGCTCATCTTCCACTGGTTTCTCTCCCGCTGCGTGCCAGGCCTCAGACGATGCTGGATCCTCCAAGTTCACGCCTTCATTCTACAGCAGTGGTGGTTTTCATCGTCTATCGTTAAAAGATTCCTTCTGCATTGGCAGCTGTCATTTAGGTTCTTCTTTTTTCAGCTGTGTTAAAGGCTTTACTGCCGGTCCTTCCAGCACGGTGCCATCCACATCAAATCTGGAACCGTGACAAGGGCAGTCCCAGGATGTTTCCCCGTTGTTCCATGACAACTCGCATCCCATATGGGTGCATGTTGTATCCACAATTGTAATCTCTCCATGTTCGTTCTTATATGCTCCTGCACGGTTCCCATCAAAGTTTACTACTGCTCCTTCCCCATTTGCCAGATCTTCAAGTTTATTGCGTGATTTCCGGTCCATTTTCCCTTTCACATATGACCGTGCTACACTCATGTTTTCTTTGACAGCATTTTTTATATCCTGGGAAGGAGTGAACCTGGACGGGGTAAACAATTTTGTGTAAGGATTATTTTTTCCTGAAATATGATCTGCAATGATAGTCGCTGCTCCTACGCCCATCGCCATTCCCCATTTTCCAAATCCTGCTGCAGTAAAAATATCTTCTTTTCCAGGGGTAACTGGTCCTATATACGGCATGCCGTCCAAAGTCATAAGATCCTGCGCGGACCAGCGGTAAGGAATATCTTTTACCTTGAAATGTTCCAGCCCAAATTGACGGAGTGCCTCGTAGTTTTGCAACGTATCATCTTTCTGGCCGCTCGTATGCCCTTCCCCGCCGATCAGCAGCAGCCTGTTTCCGTCAGGATCTACAGCGTTGCGGATAGAACGCTTCGGAGATTCTGCGTTTAAATACATCCCCTGCGGTATTTTCCCTTCTATTCTAAAAGCAACTGCGTATGACCTTTCCACATGAAGCCGCGCTGCAAAAAGTGCCTGCAGATCTTTAAATGGATAATGTGTTGCCATTACCACATGGTCTGCTGTTATGACATTTCCATTTTCCATCAATACCTGCGGCCGTTTCCCGCGTTTAATATCTACTGCTTTCGTATTTTCATAGACAGGAGTATTCTCCACTTCCAAATACCGGAGTAGCTTGGATAAAAACCGCAGCGGATGGAACTGTGCCTGATCATGCATCATAATCGCTGACTCCACCGGGAATGGAAGCTCCGTTTCTTCTGATAACCGGCCATCTAACTCCAGTCTCCTGTAAGCTTCCACTTCCTTATTGATATTTTCTGCACCTTCCTGTGTTTCCGCATAAACATAGGAGGCCTGTCTCTCAAAATTACAGTCAATTGCGAGTTTTTTGCACATTCTTTCCATCCAGGCAATTGCATCCTCATTCGCATCATAATAAAGACGGGCTTCCTGCTCCC
Source organism: Alkalicoccus daliensis (assembly GCF_900103955.1). Taxonomy (GTDB): domain Bacteria; phylum Bacillota; class Bacilli; order Bacillales; family Salisediminibacteriaceae; genus Alkalicoccus; species Alkalicoccus daliensis. The sequence continues at coordinate 187,188 of NZ_FNIL01000005.1, read as the reverse complement.
CAAAGGTGTCAATTAAGGAAGAATATTTCAGTCCATGCTGGGAGGAAATTTTTGCTGTTGTATAACCTGAGGTGCCGGCTCCCATTCTGTCTGCTTCGATTAAAGCAGCTTTGATTCCTCTTCTTGCCAGCATAAATGCTGTGCTGACGCCAACAATACCTCCTCCAATTACACATACTTCTGTATCAATGTCTTCTTTTAACGCCGGGAAAGATTGAGGCGCCTTTTCTCTCCATAAGGATTTTGATTCTGGTGGCAGATTTTTCATGTCTATCTCCCCCCTTACTAGTTTACTTTTTATTATTCCCTGCCACGAAATTACTAAAACGAAGTTATTTGAAAATTCAAGAATCTGTGTTATTATGAAAACGCTTACAGGTTTTAACATCCAGACAAATTTTAATTGGGAGAGTGATGGGAACATGAAATATGCTGTGCCTAATTCAAAAGACAGTCTCGTGCATTTCAAAGAGAAATATGATAACTACATTGGGGGAGAATATGTAGCTCCTGTAAATGGAGAGTATTTCGACAATGTCACCTCAGTCACCGGGGAAGCCTTTACAAAGATGGCCCGCTCTTCGAAAGAAGACATTGAACTGGCACTCGACGCAGCGCATGGAGCGAAAAAAGAATGGGGTATGACCTCCGTTACTGAACGGGCAAATATTTTAAATAAAATTGCCGACCGGATGGAAGCTAATCTGGAAATGCTTGCAGTCGCAGAAACATGGGAAAACGGAAAAGCAGTGCGTGAAACGCTCGCAGCAGATATCCCGCTGGCGATTGATCATTACCGTTATTTTGCCGGAGCGATCCGTGCACAGGAAGGCGGACTCAGCCAGATTGATAATGATACTGTCGCCTATCATTTCCATGAACCGATCGGCGTAGTGGGACAGATTATTCCCTGGAACTTCCCGATTCTCATGGCAGCCTGGAAGCTTGCTCCTGCACTCGCTGCAGGGAACTGTGTCATCCTGAAACCGGCCGAACAGACGCCGACTTCTATCTTTCTTTTCTTAGAACTGATCGAAGACCTGCTTCCGCCGGGTGTGCTTAATATTGTCAGTGGTTTTGGAGTAGAAGCCGGGAAGCCGCTTGCCTCCAATCCGCGGATCAATAAAGTCGCGTTTACCGGAGAAACCACTACCGGACGTCTTATCATGCAGTACGCTTCTGAAAATATCATTCCAGTTACGCTTGAGCTAGGCGGGAAATCCCCAAACCTGTTCTTTGCAGATGTAATGCAGGCACGGGACGGATATCTGGAAAAAGCACTGGAAGGTTTTGCAATGTTTGCATTAAACCAGGGGGAAGTCTGCACCTGTCCATCACGTGCACTGATTGAGGAGTCCATTTATGATGATTTTATGGAGGAAGCAGTAGCGCGGGTAAAGAAAATTAAAGTAGGAGATCCACTGGATACAGATACGATGATGGGCGCCCAGGCATCCAAAGAACAGCTTGATAAAATTCTTTCCTATCTCGATATCGGAAAACAGGAAGGAGCAAAAGTGCTCTGCGGAGGAGAGCAGGCGAAACTGGAAGGTCATCTGAGCGGTGGTTTCTATGTACAGCCTACTATTTTTGAAGGTCACAATAAGATGCGGATTTTCCAGGAGGAAATCTTCGGTCCTGTTCTTTCAGTTACCAGCTTTAAGGATAAGGAAGAGGCATTGGAAATCGCAAACGACACTTTATATGGTCTCGGCGCAGGAGTGTGGTCACGTAATATTAATACGGCTTACCACTTTGGACGCGCTATTCAATCCGGGCGCGTATGGACAAACTGCTACCACGACTATCCGGCGCACGCTGCGTTCGGCGGCTATAAAAAATCCGGAATCGGCAGAGAGAATCATTTGATGATGCTCAGTCATTACCAGCAGACGAAAAATTTGCTTGTGAGCTACAGTGAAGAACCGAAAGGATTTTTCTAAAATAAAATCTTTTAAAACAGCAGTTCCTCCTGAAAATATTTTTATTATAGAAAGGAAGTGTTATCATGACAGAGCGCGTCACGGCGACAGATGCAGCGCTGGAACTTATCGAGAAATTAAAAAAACGGCACGGACCGCTTATGTTTCACCAGTCAGGAGGCTGCTGTGATGGAAGTTCTCCCATGTGTTATCCCGACGGGGAGCTTCGTATCGGAGAAACAGATGTTCATCTCGGAGATATCGGGGAAACTTCTTTTTATATGTCAAAGGATCAATATGAATATTGGAAGCATACCCAGTTAATTATTGATGTAGTCGATGGACGGGGAGGTATGTTTTCTCTGGAAGGGCCTGAAGGAAAACGTTTCTTCACCCGCTCCCGCGTCTTCAGTGACGAAGAAAGAAAAGAACTTCAGCTGTAGACAAATACAGCAGCTCCAAGTATAATCAGGCTAACAACATACATTTATCCAGAGTGGAAAAGAGAACTGGCTCGATGACTCCACGGCAACCTGCTTCTGCAAGGTGCCCCTTCCAGCAAAGCGGAACGCTTTGAGTGATGAATGATTACGTACGGACAGTAATCCCCTCTTTCATGACTCAGGAAAGAGGGGATTTTTTCGTTCTTCTATTGGAGATGTGTGTTGAATTCAATCAGAAGGAGTTTTTACACATGAGTTTGGCATTTGGTTATTACAGTAAAGCAGCAGATCCGGAGAGTTTCTTCAAAACGACAGCCGGCATCATTAAACGAAAAGTGTCATCGAGGAATTACCGTGTGGACGCCGGCCAGTCTTTTCTTACGGGACATTTCTATATTACGGTGGAAGACGAAGCAGCGAAGTACCGGCTGATCCTTTCGAAAGAAAAATCGGCTGAATTACAAGATAAATCGCAGGACTCGCTGGAAATATTCTTATGGAGCGAGTTCGAAAAGCAGGGGCTCCCCTCCTATAAATTCCAGTAGCAGTAAGCGCGGTAAAGAAGCATCCTTTACCGCGCTTTTATTATATCCTTCTCTTTTTAAGCCCCGGCCGCTCTGCGGATGCATTGCACTACGTGCTGAATGGAGCGGTCACTTTCTCTCCTGGCGGTAAATTTCATCTTCAGCTTTCCCTTTAAATTTACAGGTTCCTTATTCCCTTCAAAAATAAGCTGTGTTTCATTTTCGTTTAATTTAATTAACTCAAAGCGGAGTTTTGTAGAAAAGGCATGCTCTTCTTTATAAATGATTTCTTTTATTTTTCGATTTGGTTCATCTTTATATAAAACTGTTTCTACCACAGCGGTGATTTTTTTCTTTCCTTCCACGTAAGTCTGCACGTGCTTGGCACCGATGGAATCTTCTTTCCCTTCTATCAGCGTATGCGCAGTTACAGACGGGTCCAGTTTCGCTGAATTTTTATCCTGGAATACCTCCCACACTACTTCAATATGAGTAGGAATCAGTGTTTCTTCTCTCCATTCCATCTTCTGTCCTGCCTCCTTACGTCATGTAGTTCTATCTTCTATTATTCACAGAAATACTGCTTTGTTTCAAGCTAACTGTTTGTGTTATTTTATGAGAAATACCCGTTTTTTATGGTCTTTCCATAGGTATTTTCTTTTATTCCCTGTTATCTTATGGTGGCAGCACTTTTCTTTCCCTGCGATTACCCGGTAGTTTAAACTGACCCTGCGTGCTGAGAGTGCCCGCCCTATTTCCTGGTCCTTCCAAGCGAACCTTAAGATAATCATAAATGACGGTAAATAGGTGAAAATAAAGGTTTCTTCTTTCTCTATCTAAGATATACTGAAACCAAAGTCTATGAAATTATGTGTCCTGAACAATAGAAGTCCCTGAGATAATTTCAAAGCAGATTCCTGCGGGCATATTGCACCTGCCTGCTTTATGCTGAAGATTTCACGTTTTCATTTAGCTGCTGCTTTATTTTAGGAGGAGGAAATCCGATGGAGTTATTCGTTATCATGCTGGAAAGATTGGGAATTATCGTAATGGTCGCTTTTCTTATGACAAGAATTCCTTTTGTCCGCAGACTGATTGATAACCATGACGTGACTTTTTTCCAGCGTTTAAGTGCTGCGTTATTATTTGGTTTCTTCGGAATTATTGGTACATATACAGGCGTGATTGTTTCTACCGGAGAAACTACTTATATCCGATGGGTCTCTGCACTCGGAGAGGAAGAAGCAATTGCGAATGCCCGTGTTATCGGTGTGGTAGTTGCCGGACTTCTTGGTGGATGGAAAGTCGGGTTGGGCGCCGGAGTGATTGCCGGCGGACACCGTCTTCTTCTCGGAGGTTTTACGGGAGTGGCCTGCGGAATTTCCACGATACTTGCCGGCTTAATGGCCGGACTGCTGCAGCGGTATGCGAAAAAAGGCGGTCAGCTTTCCCTGCCGATTACTTTTGCTGTCGGGGCACTGAGTGAAACAATGCAGATGGGGCTGATTCTTGTAGCTGCCCGGCCTTATGAGCAGGCATGGACACTTGTCGAGCTCATCGGACTTCCCATGATTTTTGCAAACGGCCTGGGCGCAGCTGTATTTATTCTGATCATTCGGAACGTACTAAAAGAAGAAGAAAAAATGGCTGCCGTACAATCCGGCAGAGCGCTGAATATTGCAGATCGAACACTTACTTATATGCGTCAGGGGCTGTCTGTAAAATCTGCAGAGCGCACCTGTGAAATCCTGCTGCAGGAAGTAAGTGCTGCAGCAGTATCTATGACGAACCGCGATACCATTCTCAGCTACCAGGGCGTTGGGGCGGACCTTTATAAAGAAGGAGGGCCTATCCGTACAGAGGTAACTAAGCAGGTCCTTGCTACTGGAAACACTTTTATTGGGGATGCAGCTTCCTTCTCAGCAGACGAACAGCTCCCTTCCGATATAAAAGCCGCAATGATTGTGCCCCTGAAGCAGAATGAACAAATCGTAGGAACACTGAAGTTCTATTTTCGTGCGGAAAAAGAAATTACTTCCCTGGAGCGTACATTGATTACCGGTACAACGAAAATTCTCAGCAACCAGCTGGAACTCGCCCAGGTCGCAGAGTTGGAAAAGCTTGCCCGGGAAACGGAAATTAAAGCACTGCAGGCGCAGGTAAGCCCTCATTTCCTGTTTAATACAATGAATATTATCGTTTCTATGATACGTACCGATCCGGAACGCGCCCGGAAGCTTTTACTTTCTCTTTCCAGCTTTTTCAGACAGAATCTGGCAGGGACTACGAAGGCGAAAGCAACTATTGCAGAAGAAGTGAAACAGATCCGTGCATATCTCGATATTCAATCCGCCCGTTTTGATGGGGCGATGGAGGTAGTATGGGACTTGGATGAAGCTGCGATGCAGTATGAACTGCCTACTATGACGCTGCAGCCGTTAGTTGAAAATGCAGTAAAGCATGGAAGAAAGCCAGGAGAGGAACCTTTGGTTATTCAAATTCGAATTCAAATGAAACATGCTGTTCCTGTCCTCTCTATTACAGACAATGGCCAGGGGATTTCCCGTGCAAGACTTGCTGCACTGACAAAGGCTCCTGTATCTTCAGAAGAGGGCACTGGTATTGGCGTTTATAATGTACACCGCAGGCTGGTTGAAATGATGTCTTCTGCAGCAGGACTGAAGATCAGCAGTGCTGCAGGAAAGGGAACTTCGATTGAATTTGCACTTGATGTGCAGGAAAAGGAGGAAGCAGGATGACAATCCGTGTATTACTTATAGATGACGAACCCTTCAGCAGGGATGAATTACGGCACCTGCTATCTATATACGAAGATATAGAAATCATCGGGGAAGCCGGCTCAGCAGAAGATGCTTTCATTAAAATTCTTGATCTTGAGCCGGATGCTCTTTTTCTTGATATTGATATGGGAGGAAAAAACGGGGTGGAACTCGCTGCTTCCATCCAAAAATTAAAAAACGTACCACACGTTATTTTTGCTACTGCGCATCCTGACTATGCAGTCAGTGCTTTTCGGGTACAGGCACTTGATTATATATTAAAACCTTTTGAAGAGGATAAAGTGGAAGAAGCAGTAGCCCGGCTGCGCAGTAATGCCGCTGCTGAAAAACCGGAAGCTTCTCCGGCACGCACAGGAAAACTCGCAGTGCAGCAGAACGATTCTATTTTTTACCTCGCACCGCAGGAAATTGATTATATTTATAGAGACGGGCCTGTTACCAAGGTGGAAAGCAGAGGAAACACCTACCTGACAAAGCTGACATTAAAAGAAATGGAAGGAAAACTATCTTCTCATTCTTTTTTCCGGCCGCATAAGGGCTACCTTGTAAATCTGGGAAGAGTAGAAGAAATGACCCCCTGGTTTAATGGCGCTTATCAGCTTTCCCTTGCAAATGTGAATGAAAAAATTCCGGTCAGCAGAAATTATGTAAAGCCGCTGCGGGCAAAACTCGAATTATAAACTGTATTTCAAAAAACTTATGCGACATCTCAGCGTATATTTTCGACATGTTAGCAAAATACTCTTTTTAAAGCGCTTTCTTCTTTTATAATTATCTTATTCAATTAAGTTTAAGGGGGAGCGCTGCAGTGATTACATTTTTAATTTCCATCGTGATTCTTGTTGTCGGTTATTTTACTTATGGAAAGTTTGTGGAAAAAGTTTTTGGTGTGAACGAGGAACGGCAGACACCTGCCATTACGCATGCTGATAATATGGATTATGTACCAATGGGTACAAAGCGGAATTCTTTAATTCAGCTGCTGAACATTGCCGGCGTGGGGCCTATTTTCGGACCGATTATGGGTGCGTTATACGGACCGGTCGCGTTTTTATGGATCGTCTTCGGTGCCATCTTTGCCGGTGCTGTACACGATTACCTCACTGGAATGATTTCCATACGAAACCGCGGTGCCCACCTTCCGGAGCTGGCAGGAAAGTTTCTTGGTAAATCTATGAAGCATATTGTAAACGCTTTCGCCGTCCTGCTTCTGCTGCTGGTTGGAACTGTGTTCGTAACTGCTCCCGCAGCTCTGCTGGCCAACATGACGCCTGTATGGATGACGCTCGGAATATTTATTGCACTTATTTTTGCTTATTATGTGGTAGCTACCATGCTTCCAATCGATAAAATTATCGGCCGCATCTATCCGGTATTCGGGGCACTGCTTTTAATCAGCGCTCTGGGAATTGGAGCGAGCCTCATCTTTACAGGAGCGCCGATTCCGGAAATGACGCTGAATAATATGCATCCGGAAGGCCTTATGATCTTCCCTCTCTTATTTTTAACGATCTCCTGTGGGGCATTGTCAGGCTTTCACGCAACACAGTCACCGATTATTTCCCGGACAACAAAGCGGGAAAAAGACGGACGCAAGATTTTTTACGGAATGATGATTACAGAAGCTGTCATTGCCATGATCTGGGCCGCTGCAGCAATGAGCCTGTTTTATGGTACTGATCTGAATGCGCTGATCAGTGAAGGCGGTCCAGCCGCTGTCGTAAGCGATGTTTCCATGATGATGCTTGGAGGCATTGGTGGAACACTTGCTGTGCTGGGTGTGATTGTACTTCCGATTACTTCCGGAGATACTGCTTTTAGAAGTGCGCGCATGATTATTGCTGACTACTTCAAGCTGAAACAGATTAAAGTGAAGAGCCGGTTAATGATCGCTGCTCCGCTGTTTGTAATTTCTTTAGCTCTTACGCAGATGGACTTCACGCTTCTCTGGAGATATTTTTCCTGGGCGAACCAGTCTACTGCGATGATTGCCCTCTGGGTAGGTGCCATGTATCTCGGGCTGCAGATGAAAAATCACTGGATTTCAAGTATCCCTGCAGCTTTCATGACGATGGTTACTTTTACTTATATTTTAAATGCACCGATCGGTTTTGGATTATCTATGCCGCTTTCCTATACTGGGGCATCTATTGGAACCATCGTAGTGATTTTCTTATTTGCAAAACGCCTTAAAAATGAAAGAGCAAAAAATGCAATTAACGTAGATGACGAAGTAGCGGATGTCGCGTAAAGTTTGTTGGAAATTTGGAAATAAAGTAAAAAGCCGTCCGGCAGGTCCGGACGGCTTTTACTATTTATGAAGATTTATAAGGGGGAAATCTTCATGAAGAAGGGAGAAAGTGTTGTTTTCTGTCCTACACCCCTACCTTAACAGATAGTTGTTAAGATCATGTTGCAGAAAAGTAAAGAAACATGAAAGCACTGTTTAAAATTGTGAAATCGAGGCGCTGAAGATATATTTAACTCAGTTTCATATACAAATTCAGTGTATCATCTGCGATTATTGGAATGTTCCTTTTTGATCGATGGAGCATTCCCGCAGGCTGGCCTTTCTCTTCCTTCTGTACTTCAGACTTTCACTTTCCCCTGCCACACCTGTAAAAGCTCATGAAGCATTTCCGGAGTATGAACAAATGCATTGGTTTTATGCAGGCGTTCAGTTCTTTGATGCGGATCTTTTCCAAAGGGGCCTACATTCAGCACCGGCGCCTGCAGCTTTCTCATATCTGTAAACGGGATAGAATACCCCTGGCCCCATAGTGGAGTATTGCTGCGGTAAATGTCCAGCTCCGCTTCCGGTTTTTGATAATTCACATAGCTCAGGTCACAGATTCCATTAAAATAATGCACATGTTTCACGTGAAACTTTGCTTTCTCCGCTACCCCTTGAATACTGGCGAGCGCTTCCGGCACTCCTGATTCATCTGAAGAATTTACCGCTGGATAATAAGGTGGCGCAAAGAAGATCACTACTGCCGGTGCAAGTTCCGGACACAGCAGCATCCACTCCCCAGCCATTCGTATGGACTGCTCTCTGTCATCCCAGCTTTTTTCTTCCAGAATTGTGCGGACCGCTTCATCTATCAGCGGCTGATCGAACTTATTTTTTACATAGTCAAAAAGTTCTTCGTAACGAATGACACGTGTTTTTCCTACCGGCGTCACTTCTTCCCGTTCACATAAACTGTAATAGTCTTTATTGCAGCGGTCTACAGCTCTTTCGACTACATTTTGAAATGTATCCATCACAGCTGCAGCATCATTTTTCATCGTGAATACATTGTATAAAGAAGCTGCCCGGTAAGGTGTCTGTGTAGAATATTCCAGTTTTAGATCGCGCAATTGCAGGGAAACTGGAAGCGGCGTAGTTTCACCCAGGTCCTCTTCCCGAAACTCCGGGTTCCACTCCATTTCCTGCGATACAAAAGATGACATATAAGTAGCGGTAATCCCGCTCAGCGGTTCTCCGACATGCGTTTCTTTTCCAAAAAATAGAGCTGCGGGCATAATCTTCCCCATGGTGCCGGAATATATATAATGAGTTTCATCTCCTGGATGCTGCGTGAAGGAAGGTTCGCTGTTTAAGAATAAAGAGTAGTCGAGGGTGTGCTTTTCCTGAATCTCCAGCATCTTTGGCACAGCAGTGCGCATCCCTACAGAGTCCACCTCTTCATCCGGAACAGTTACAAGCAGCAGATTTAACGGCCATTTTTCTGCGATCGCCTGCTCAATCAAATGCATATGTAATACGATACCCATTTTCATGTCCATTGTCCCCCGGCCGAATAAATAATTGCCGGATTCCAAATCGATTCTTGCAGCTTCCGGTAATGTTTCTGCTTCTTCCTGCAGTTTCATTGTCAGTGCACGCGGATCAAAGGCAAAAGGCTCCAGATGTCCATATTCCTCTGTCTGCACTGTATCAAAATGGCTGATTAATACAATAGTTTTCGTTACCTCCGGAGAGGGGTGCCTGTATAGTGCAGTTAATGATCTTCTTCCTTTATCTGCATCATGCAGCTGTACGTGTTCTTTGTGTTCCCAAAAATAAGGAAGCAGTTTTAATTTTTCCTGTAATTTTACCGGGAAATCTTTTTCCCCTTGAGAAAATGTCCTGCTTTCCCACCCTACCATTTCACATAACAAATCTTCCATTGCTTCTGCCGTATTCCAAAGCATATTTATTCCCAGCCTTTCTCAAATGATATCGCTTCCTTCTTCTAGTGTACCTTATCATATAAAATAAACCAGACGGAATATGGAAAATATCCGCCTGGCCTGTTTAGTCCCAAAGGTACGTTCCTTCCACCTGCAGCTTTCCTTCCTCACAAAGAGGGCAGTGAATAATTTGTGTGAATACCTCCTCATCGTCCATTTTCACAAGGAGAATTCGACACTGTCTGCAGGTGTACCGGGGGGTTAAGATCTGTCCGTTCAATTTCACTTGCATGTAAAAGTGATTATGCAGATCACCGCACCCTTCACAACGATAAACTTTATATCCGTAATCCGGCTGAAGCACTCCTCCTGATGCAGCTGCAAGTGAAAATCGCTTGTACTCTCTTTCATCATCAAGCAGATCATAAAGAATAGTTCTTTCTAAATCCTTCTGAAAAATATTTTCCTCATCAAACTTCATACCTGTTCCGACACATAAAGAAGGGCGGTAATTACAGTGTTCACACTGAAAATCAATGCCTGTACCCATAAAAAGGCCTCCTTTTATTTATTATTACCCGTTTTCTTTTAGAAAATTCCATATTTCTTTAGAAAATTCTTTGTTTTTCCTGCTGGCTTTACAGTTTCCTTGCACTCTCTTTTAAAGTAAAGTTAACTTTAACTACTTTTTAAAAGGAGCCCCTTATGACACCTGAATTTATTATTCGAAAAGCCCGGATAAGTGACGCAGCCCAGCTTGCTGCGATCGGTTCCTCCATCACTGCGGAAGGATATGGCCTTGCTGCACCCGGGGAAATTACTTTCCCTCCTAAAAAGTACAAAAAGACGATTAGACATGCGGGTAAAGACGAAGAGAATCAGCTGTTTCTTGTTGCTGCAGCCGGAGAAGAAGTGCTGGGTTCTTTATATTTCCAGCGAAGCTATCCACTCAAATACCGTCACCATGGGAGCTTCGGTATGAGTTTAAAGCAGTCTGCCCGAGGGCTTGGAATAGGCTCTCATTTAGTAGAAGCGTTAATTGAGTGGGCAGAGAAAGAAAAAACAATTGAAAAAATAACCCTGGAAGTGCTGTCAGAAAATAAAGCTGCCATTCATTTATATAAGAAGTATAAATTCTACGAAGAAGGCCGCTTGAAAAACCACGTCTTTTTCCGGAAACGCTATGACGATCTTATTCTAATGGCACGGACTATGTAATACTTTTTATTGGGAAGGTTTAAGTTAAAAATCATGTGGGAAGAGTGTGTATAGATAAGATATGAAAGGGAGATGATTGACGTGAGATCACATCGTATAAATTCATTAGAAATTGGTGCAAACTATAAAGCAAAAGAAATAGACAGCTTTGTATCTACAACGGATGTAGTAGTTTTATCTTCAAATGAAGAGCAGCTTTTTACAGACCCAGAGCGAGAATACAAAGTAGAAGGCTCTTACAAAGGTTTTTTTGAGCATTCTTCAGAAGATGGAGAAAAGCATTTTCGGGAGAAGCGTGCTTATATTATTGAAAAGGTATAAACGTCAGCCCTAAAGTACAACGGGAGGACATCGGTTTCTCTGGTGTCCTCTTTTTGAAAATAACCGCTTTTCATCCACACAAAAAAAGAAGCTGTCCCCTTAAATGGAGACAGCTTCTTTTATACAATTTTTTATTCGTCTTCCACCAGCGCATACACACCGTTTTCGTCATGTGTTTCCTGTCCTGTAATCGGCGGGTTGAACACACACACCATACGCATGTCAGAACCTTCATATGCGCGCAGATAGTGCTCATCATTTTTATCAAGCACATAGATTTCGTTGGCTTTTATCGGCCATACTTTCCCGTCAGCTACAGTTTCTACTTCGCCTTCGCCTTCAATGCAGTAAACAGATTCTAAATGGTTTTTATACCAGATGTGTGTTTCCGTACCTGCTTTAATAATTGTATCGTGTACTGAGTAGCCCATTCCGTCTTTTTTCAATACAAGACGACGGCTTTCCCAAGTATCTTCTTTCACATGCTGATCTGTATTGAGAACGTCTTCCAGTTTTACTACTTTCATCAAAAATGCCTCCTAAGCGTCTGATCGACTATTATATTATTTTGCTGTTTCTTTTTCTTTTAGATTCATGGATTCCAGTGCATCCTGGATGCTGAGCTCCAGCACTTCAAGACCAGCCTGCAGTCCTTCTTCGTCAATATTAATTGGCGGGAAGAGCTTAAATACCTGATCGTGGCCGCCGGCTGTTTCCATAATCATCTGGCGTTCAAAAGCATGTTCTGCCACTTTTTCACTGAATCCTTCAATATCAGAGGAAATACCCTGCATAAGGCCACGGCCTTTACGGAATCCTTTCATTTCAGGATACTTTGCTACCATATCTTCAAGGAAGTTCTTTACTGTTTCAGACTTTTCCTGGATACTCTTTTCAAAATTCGGATCTTCCCAGTAAGTCAATGCTTCTGTTGCAGTTACAAATGCCATATTGTTTCCGCGGAAAGTACCGTTATGCTCTCCCGGCTTCCACTGATCAAGTTCCGGCTTAATTAAAGTAATTGCAAGCGGCAGTCCGTATCCGCCAATGGATTTTGACAGGCAGACTACGTCCGGCTTGATTCCTGCCGGCTCAAACGAGAAGAAAGTACCTGTGCGGCCGACTCCTGCCTGTACATCGTCTACGATAAGCACGATGCCCCAGTCACGGCAGATTCTTTCCAGACGCTGCATCCACTCGATGCTCGCAGCGTTAATACCGCCTTCACCCTGTACTGTTTCGAAAATAACCGCTGCAGGGATTGCTACACCGCTGCCGTTATCATCCAGAAAACGCTCAAAGTAATCCAGCGTGTCCACTTCATCTTCTACAAACGTATCGTAAGGCATTGTTACCGTATTGTTCAACGGAATTCCTGCCCCTTTACGCTTCATAGAATTTCCTGTAACAGAAAGCGCACCAATTGTCATACCGTGAAAACCGTTTGTGAAGCTTACGATATCTGTACGCCCTGTCATTTTACGTGCAATTTTCAGCGCGCTTTCCACCGTGTTTGTTCCTGTTGGTCCAGGGAACATAATCTTATAGTCCATATCCCGCGGCTTCATGATTACATCTCTGAACTTCTCCATAAAAGCAACTTTCGCATCTGTTGCCATGTCAAGAGAGTGGGCTACGCCATCTTCCAGAATATAATCCACCAGCTTCTTTTTCATTGCAGGCTCGTTGTGTCCATAGTTGAGTGCTCCTGCACCAGAGAAAAAGTCGATATATTCTTTTCCGTCTTCGTCCCACATTTTATACCCGCGTGCTTTCGTAAATACTGTAGGAAAGCTTCTTACATAACTTCTTACACTGGATTCTAGCTCTTCAATCAGTTCTAGCTTTTTATTCATGGATCAAGGTCCTCCTAATTAGTAGTTGTAACCATTGTCTCTACCTGAACAGTTTAAAACTCAGCAAGTTAAAATCTTATTTTGAAATAGGCCCGATGCGGTACGTGTATTCAGCTTCTCCGTCTTCCGGGAATACATCAGCCGGGAAAGTTTCTCTTATTTCAAAAGAAGTTTCATGTTCTTTTGCTAACTTTTTAAACAGCGACTGTGAAGCAACATTGTCTTTTGTAATCGTAGCTTCCACATATTTAACATCTTTGGCAGCTTCGCGTTCCAATATTTCGGAAAGCATTTTATATGCTACTCCTTTTCCACGCTGGGAACTGTCGACCCCTACCTGCCATACAAATACTACATCTGGATTTTCCGGCTGGATAAATCCAGTAATAAAACCGACGACTTCCTCGTCTTCTTTTGCTACAACGCAGGTTTCCGAGAAGTATTCTGCCATCATAATATACTTATAGGCAGAGTTCAGATCTAAAGATGTTTTCTTTGCCAGATTCCACATTCCCTGCCCGTCTTCTTTACTTGGCTGCTCGAGCGTGAGAACGGGAGTAGCAGCAGTACTGTTACTCATAACAAAAAACCACCTTTATATTTATTTTTTCGTTGGGAAGCTGTGAAAACAGCCCCGCAATGAAGTTTCCGTTTTTACCAACACTATTAATCATAGGACGCTTTCACTTTTATCGCAAACGTACTTAAACGGCAATGACTGGTAAATACTTGTATGAATATAGCTTAATTACCTTTAGACCATTCAGCTTACAAATATCTCTCAAATAGTAGCAAATACATCAAATTCCTAGAAGTCTAACCTTTCCACCTCCTTGAAATTGGTAAAAGCATCTAATACTTTACCGCACTGCAGAAGAGGTGCAGCAGTGCGGTAAATGCGCTCATGCCGGTATTTCCAGCTGTTCAAGTATAAATTACCCCCTTTCTCTAAGACAAAAACGCTATAATATAATCAGCTTATAAAAGAAGGAGAATTTTATGCGGAAAACAGTATGGATTATGATCGCAGCCATGGTTGGCCTGCTGTATTTAGGAGTCATTACATATCATCAGTTAAAACCCCTGCCGGAAGGTACAGCCTTTGTAGGGGAATCTTATATGCTGGCGGAAGAGGAAATTTCTTTTCTGACAGATGTGACTTACGGAACGGAGATAGAAGATGAAGTATATGAACACGAAATATTTGATGAAATTTTTTCACTTATTGAGGAAGCGGAGCACTTTCTTGTAATAGATATGTTTATGGTCAATGAATTTTCCAATGAAGACCGGGACTACCCGGAATTAAGCAGTGAATTTACGAGACGCATAAAAAATCAGATGGAAGAATACCCAGAGCTGAAGGTAGTGTTTATTACTGACCCTATTAATACCACCTACTATTCTCATGATGCCCAGCACATAGACCCGCTGAAGGAAGCTGGTGCAGAAGTAGTTTATACGGACCTTACCCGCCTCCGGGATCCAAACCCTATTTACAGCGGCTTCTGGCGTATCGGTCTGCAGTGGTTCGGCCAGCGCGGATTCACCTGGCTGCCGAATGCATTTGGGGAAACTGCTCCTGATGTGACGGTACGCTCTTATTTAAAGCTGGCAAATATTAAGGCAAATCACCGAAAAACAATTATGAGTGAGAACACAGGAATCATTACTTCCGCAAACCCTCATGATGCCAGCGGCTTTCATTCCAATGTTGGAGTAAAAGTACATGGAGAAATTATAAAAGATATGGTCAAAGCAGAAAGAGCAGTCGCTGCTTTTTCCGGAGGAGACCTCAGCCGTTTCCCGACGGAAGCTGAATTAGAGGAATGGATAGAATCTGCTGACACTGAAAACCGTCCGCTGCAGGCGCAGATATTAACGGAACGAAGAATTGAACAGGCAGCTATTAAAATTATGAATGAAGCAGAAGCAGGAGATATTATCTGGTGCGGAATGTTTTACTTATCTGACCGTTACATTATTGAGGCAATGCAGGAGGCAGAGGCGCGGGGCGTAGAGATTCGGCTTATTTTAGATCCGAACCAAAATGCGTTTGGCCAGGAAAAAATCGGCCTGCCAAACATTCCTGTTGCAAGAGAACTCCTGCTTCGAACAGATGGAAATCTGACTGTCCGCTGGTATGACACTCAGGAGGAACAGTATCACTCCAAAATTCTTTATGCAGACCGCGGTGATGTCCGTAACGTTATCACCGGAGCCGCGAATTACACTACAAGAAATCTGGGCAACTATAACCTTGAAAATAATATAAGTATTACAGCTCCTGCTGATACTGCTTTCATGCAGGAGGTTGATGATTATTTTATGAGGATGTGGGAAAATGAAGACGCCCATTTTACTGTAGAGTACGAAGTATACTCCGACGCGATTACGCCTTTTAAATATGTACTTTATACCCTGCAAAAATCCTTAAGGTTTACGACTTATTAAATAAAACAGATGGAAGGTCTCTGCAGATAATTGCAGAGACCTTTCAGCATGCTTATAAAGTAAGAAATTTCTTATATTTACAATTTGCTATGTATAAGGTTCTCCTCCGCTTTCCGACGGAAGCTTGCCGTGGGGTTTGTCTTCAGCTATTTGCAATGCCTGCCGGCATTGCAAAGGATCTCAGCCTGCACTTAAATCCCGCTGTCCCCGCCGGGCGCTATGGAGAAAAGTTATTACCGGAGAAAAAGCATTCTCTTCTCTGCGGTTTCGTATAAAAACCATTGTCTCCCTTAATTATGCTGCAGTCGCAGAAGAGTCGACTCCTGGAGGATTTGAACTCTCTCCGGAAAGCGCCCCTTCGGAGACAAAAGCATAAAATCGTATACTTATACAAAAATAGTACTTTTTCAACAGCCTGGAAAGGTCTCTGCAGGTAATTGCAGAGACCTTTCCATTGTTAATTAATCTTTGAACCAGGTTTCCAAAGACCGCTTTAATCCAGCATGACACCAGCGAATCACGTGAGTCTCTCCCTTATACATAGCATATCTGCCGACAGCTGCACTCAGGAATACTGCTTTAAAGATTGCCAGCTTTCTCGTTTCCTCGTTTATCGGACCGTAAATATCAAAAAAATTACGGTGAAACTCCTGGGGAACTGCCTGATACAACAGCGCCAGATCCGAAGCAGGATGGCCAAAATGTGCATCTCCCCAGTCGATAATACCTGATATTCTATTTTCTGCAGCGATGATGTTTTTAGGATGCAGGTCTCCGTGCACAAAGTGTGTACTCTCCGGATTTTCCCACTCCGGAATTTCTTTTAAATAAAAATGCGCCATATCTATTGTACTTTTATCACATATCGAAGCAATTTCTGTAAAAATTTCTTCCAGCATCGGTTTACGCTTCTGCGAAGACAGTCTTTTCAGTTCATCTGGGATCAGAGACATTTCTGCAGCTGGCAGCTGATGGAGACTGCTTAAAAATGCTGCAAGGTTATTTACTTCCTTTGAAAGCAGATTTACATCATGTTCTTCTGCCAGTTCTTTACCCGAAACAAAGGAAAAGCCTACAAACGGAAAGTCCTCTCCTTCCTGCTGCCCGTAAAATAAAGGGGCAGGCACCTCATAGGGAGATGAAAAAAAATTCTTTTGAAGATAAGTAAGTACTTTATTTTCATTTTCCATCGCATGCAGTCCTTTTTCCTGCCGTGGAAACCTAAAGACGAGCTCTTTGTTTACACGGTAGACGGTAGTATCAAACCCCGTTCCTGCATGCTCAATAGAAATCGGTTTTAATTCGGGAAAAAACCTTTCTATTTTTTCCTGCGCTTTCTCGATAGATACTGGGTGGGTTTCTTCCCAATCTTTCATAAAATTGCTCCTCTTCATTCAATTTATCCTATGTATTTTAAATGCAGCCGTCCCTATGCATGGAACGACGAGTAATAATTAAAGAACCGTTCCCGATTATCATACAGGAACGGTTCTTCATTATGGTTTTCAACAGCCATACCTGGAAATTCCTCCTGCAGCTTCTCCGACTTATTTTTCTACACGGAAAGGACATTTCCCTTGAACAGGCTCTGCATCGTCTCCAATGAAAAATTGTTTCCATTCATTATGTGTCGGATCTCCATAATGACTAATGTCCGGATGTTTGGGGAGCTGATCCCATACTTCCACTCGTTCTCTTACCTTTTCCCTGGACATAATGCCGCCTTTTTCCGTACCTTCCAGCCCCTGAAAAATTTTACGGGGCTGAAAGCCCAGAATTAAGCTGTTTCCCAGGTCTCTTGTTTTTCTCTGCTTATAAGCTGGGGCATTTCCAAAAACAAAGATTGGTTCCTGTTCAAAATGAAAGTCCCATAAATAATGCTCAGGATCCTTCGGTTCGCTTTCAGGCCAATTCTTCTTATCCTGTTTGTGCAGATACTGAAGAATTTCCCAGAAATAACTGCGGTAATATTCAATACTTTTTTCTTCATGCTCCGGCTCCACAAAAACGAATAAACCGTGCCGTGTTTTATTTTGAGGATCATCGAACAGCTTCAAAAAATCACTTACGATATGCGGCAGATCTGACCAGTCGTCCTGCGTAATATACCCGTACCGTAATTCTCCCATTTTTTCACCTTTCTGTCCAAAATAACACGGAAAATCTTTACGTGTTACGATAGAGCGGAAAGTCTGGTATTCTTCCTGAAACCACTGGGGCATCTCATTATTATTTTGTATTCTATCCTGCGTAAGCAGCGGGGATGTATTAGTTTTCATTATGTTCCCTCCTATACGTTCCTTGTACAGATATTCCCACTATATGTAATGTATAAACAATTTCATACAGTGAATCATTGAGAATAAAAAGAGGTGAAACAAATGCATATCCCTGCTTGGAAAAATACATTAAAAGCTATAGGAACAGGTGCCGCAGGCGGGGGTTTGTTTACCATGCTTCAGCTCCCTTTGCCATGGCTTCTCGGCGCACTGGTATCAACCTCCATTTGGAAACATTTTTCAAATGTACCTGCTCCAGTGACTCCTGCGTTTAGAAATATCGCTTTCCTTATGCTGGGAATCTATTTTGCTCTTTTTATTGATCCGGGAAAAGTTATTGATATAATTCCCGTCCTTCCTTTTTATCTGTTATTTACTATTATTATTATTTCTCTCTGTCTATGGACAGGTTATTTTTTGGCCCGTAAATTGTTGATGCAGAAATTAACAGGGGTACTTGGACTTGTCCCTGGCGCTCCTTCCGCGGTTATCTTAATGAGCGATTCTTTACACGCAAATACTCCTTTCATTCTGCTGCTGCATTCTCTTAGAAAGATAATTGTATTATTTACTGTGCCATTTGTACTTTTCCTTTTCTTTGTCGACATGAACGCCCCTTCAGAACCTGAAGCACTTGTTAATCAAAACATGGAAGGAAGCTATTGGTGGTATGCCTTCGCTCTCGCCTTTTCCACTCTATATTACTTAAATAAAAATTTATTCTTAGCAGGACCGCCGGTTATTATGGGCTCTCTTATCTTTTTCGGAGTGGATCCTGCTCCTTATCCCGAGGCTGCCCTTGCAGCTGCGCATCTCTTTCTCGGAACATATCTCGGCTCGAAATTGAAACTTACTGATATGAAGCAGAGTGGCGCACCAGTATTATGGTACACAGGAGCTGTCCTGTTGTTAATAACATTATCGGCAGGCTTCGGACTGCTTCTTTCCGCTGTTACTTCTGTCGATCAAATCACCGCGGTGATGAGCCTTATGCCAGGCGGGCTGCTCGAGGTGGGCATTATCGCTGCAGGTACAGGAGGAGACCCAGGGGCAGTCCTGATGCTTCAGTTTGTCCGCTTTTTAATTATATTTTATGGACTGCCTCCCCTGCTGTTCTGGTATTTCAGCCGCAAACAAAAAGTTCCCGTTTAGATGTTTTTATCTAAACGGGAACTTCTTCAGATTTTAATCAATTTGCGCTTATAGAGCAGCCTGATAGAATCCAGGAGCACAGCCGGCATCCGCTTTGGGAAGAGGCGTTTCGTATAATATTTGTGATAGGCAGCTTTTAAGTCATTCCATTGGTTACAATCGTTCTGCTGGTTAAAGCGGGCAGGGTCGATAATCATTATTTTTCCCTGAGGAGTAAGAATTAAATTGTGCAGGTGAATATCAGAAGGATTCAAATGTCGCCTGCTTACTTCGAGAAGTGCCTGATCAATCTCCATAATAACGTGCTGGTCAATCACGTCTCCCCGTGTCAGACACTGGAACAATGTCTGGCCCTCGATATAGTCAATAACAATATAATTATCCCCCGCTTCATAGAGCAACGGAAAGCTCGGAATACTTTCAAGCTTTTTATATATCTCCGCTTCCTCTTTGGCTAAATGTGAAAACTGCGGATAGTAAATCTTTATTACTTTATCTGACTCCAGGATACGAAAAGCGCATGCACTCCTTCCGGTCCCCAGGTGAATAAGAGTTTGATCTTTAACAGCTACAACGAAGTTCTCTCCTCGTTTTTCATACCGGACGCTGTGCGCAAGATCTTTATACCCTTTCATTTTTCTTCACCCTCCATAGTTTACAGAATTCAATTCAACTATCAGTTTGCACCGTTTACTTAAAACGTATCATTCCTCTTCTTTTGTTTCCGCTGCTTCGTAACTTTAAACTTGGTATATTAACGCGGAAGTATAGAGACAGTCTGGACGCAATTGAAATATAAAGAGATAACATTCTATTTTTTAAGCGTATTCCTTTGCGGTAACGATGTTGCTTTTATTCAAGGATTTTTCTTTGTACATGTAATTATACCTCCTCTCTTACAAATACATCTCCGCGCAGCTCACAGTAATTATGTGAAATTCTATAAAAATCACTGTTTTTTGTTATTATTTTTCCTTCTATGGAAATAGTTACTAACATCAAGATAAAAACAGACGAAAAACAAGATGTTTTTATCTAATAAACAGCTAAAAAATATAAGGAGGTTGTTTGCATGAGCAAAGAAGAAAATAATCAAATGCCTCAGGAGGAGGGCCTGGATAACACTTTAAAAGTGTTAAAGGAAGGGTATCAGTTTATTATGAACAGACGTCACACGATGCAGAGCAATGTTTTTGAAACGAAGATTCTCGGCGAAAAAACCATCTGTATGTCCGGCAGCAAAGCCGCTGAAGTATTTTATGACAGTCAAAAATTCCGCCGTGCAGATGCTGCTCCAAGCCGTTTGAAGAAAACACTCTTTGGAGAAGGCGGGGTGCAGGGTCTCGATGGAGAAGCGCATTTTCACCGAAAAGCAATGTTTATGAACGTGATGAACAGTTCCACCCTTGCTGAAATTCGTACATTAACAAATAAATACTGGGAGAAAGAAGCCGCGAAATGGGAAGAAAAAGAGAAAGTGGTTCTGGCAGAAGACAGCAAAAGCATCCTCGCACAAATTGCCTGCGAGTGGGCTGGCGTGCCGCTAGAAGAAGAGGATGTAGATAAAACTGCGCAGCAGCTGGGAGATACTTTTGAAGCATCTGCTGCAGTCGGTCCTGCCCACTGGAAAGGACGCCGCTCCCGGTCAAAATTAGAAGATTGGATCACCGAGCTGGTGAGTGAGATAAGAGAGGGAACGCGTAATGTGCCGGAAGATCGTCCTCTTTATCAGTTTACCTGGCACAAAGATCATGAAGGGAAATTATTAGATGAAAAAATCGTAGCTGTAGAAATCCTGAACCTTCTTCGTCCTATGACGGCGATCTCTGTTTATATTGCTTTTACAGCACAGGCGCTGGAGCAATATCCGGAAGAAGCGGAAAGATTGAAAGATGGCGAGGATGGAAAACTGCAGAGATTTATTCAGGAAGTGCGGCGCTTTTATCCATTTTTCCCTTTCACCGCAGCACGTGTAAATCAAACATTTACCTGGGAAGGATATGAATTTGAAGAAGGCACGCTGACTCTGCTGGATTTATATGGTACAAATCATCATCAGGAAGACTGGACGAATCCTGCCCTCTTTCAGCCGGACCGTTTTAAAGAGTGGGATGAAAGTCCTTTCAATTTCATTCCTCAGGGCGGCGGAGAGTTTTCCATTGGCCATCGATGTGCAGGAGAATGGATCACCATCGATATATTGAAAGAAAGTGTAAACTTTCTTGTGAATAAGCTTCATTACGAGCTTCCAGAACAAGACTTATCTTTCAGCATGGATGATATTCCCAGCATACCGAAAAGTAAAATGATTCTCACAAACGTAAAACGCACTTCATCTTAAAAGTACCCCCTTGAGTCCGGCTCAAGGGGGTTCCGTTTTTATTCGTCTGTTATTTCCAGGGATTCGCCGTCTGAAAAATCCATTTCCATCTCAAAGGATGTAACGTCCTCTTCTGCTGTTTCCAGATACTGCAGTATTTCACTCCTCGCTTCTTCCTCTGTAGAAGCAGGGTACACTTGTATTTCCTGGAGCATTTCTTCAATTTGATTTATTGCTTCCGCATCTTCCATCTCATTCTCTTCTCCATTCACCATTTCAATTCTCCCTGCAGGATCCTCCTGCTCCACTTCGTATTCGTAAATCATTTGTGCATTATCGTCATATTGTACGTCCAGGAAAAAGCTGTCTACTCCATATTCATAAGAAGATTCTGCTTCCTCCCCTTCCACATTTTCTTCATTTTCATTATCCACATTATTTTCATTGTGATACCAGTTGTTTTCCTCTTCTTCCTCCAGGTTCATCGGTTCTTCTGTTTCTTCATTGTTTTCTTCGATTTCATTTTCTGTATACATCGCGTTATTTTCAAACTCTTCGTTTTCATTTGAAGTATTCTCATTTCCACAAGCAGCAAGCATTGTAAAAGCACCGGCAGAAGTAATAAATAAAGTTTTTTTCATTATTTATAGCATCCTTTCTCACTGATTTTTATGAAGGAATAAATATATTTAAGTACATATACTTAAAATACCCCTCATTAATTTACAATTAAACATTTTCTGCATGTACGAAAGTAACAGTTTCCGCAAAAATTCGTCCTATTTTCAGAAAAACCCAAAATTATATTCATGAATACACATTAAAAGACCTATAAATTCATACGTATTATTTTAAATATTTAGAAATGTAAGCGTTGACACATACGTATAAGTTGGCTTATCTTTATTACATGCAAGACACCATCATAATAATTAAGAGGAGGAATAACATGGCTAAATGGATAACAGTTGTCACTGCAATTGTGTTATCACTGGTTTTATCTGTTAGTGCTTTTGCTGCACCCGGCCAATCGTCAAAAGGGAACGCGCCAGCAGAAGGAAAAATTCAGATGCAGGGGGATATCGGAGATTTTGTTCCTGATGAGGTGGATGACCCTGCCCACGATCCCGCTATCATTCGTGATGGCAACCAGTACATCGTATTTTCTACAGGCATACTTCGTGATACAGAAGATCCCGGAGGAATATACATCCGCACTGCAGATAAGAGCATGGCGAATCCATGGGAATCAGTAGGAGAAATCCCTGCCCCTGAATGGGTAAAAGAATATAATCCCGAGCATCTATGGGCACCGCAGGTAGTGAAAGCCCAGGGAACGTTCTACTTATACTATGCAGTTTCTGCTTTTGGAACAAATAATTCCGCAATTGGTGTAGCAAGTTCTAAGACGCCAGCAGATCCGGATTCATGGGAAGACCACGGCCCAGTGATTACTTCTTCTTCTGGGGAAGTGGACTATAACGCAATTGATCCGCATGTATTTAAAGACAACGGACAGTGGTGGATTACGTTCGGCTCTCACTTCAGCGGCATTAAGCTGCAGCAGCTTAGCTCCATGACGGAAGCGGAAGGCGAAGTGCATACACTTGCCAACCGTCCAGGAGTAGAACATAACCCTATTGAAGCTCCAACTATTTATGAAAAGAACGGCTACTACTACTTATTCACTTCATGGGATCAATGCTGTCAATTTTTGGACAGCACGTACAAGATTGCTGTAGGCCGCGCAGATAACGTAGAGGGGCCTTATTATGATCAGGATGGTGTTCCTCTTGCTGAAGGCGGCGGTACAATCCTGCTTGAAAGTGAAGGGAACCAGGTTGGCCCAGGAGGTCAGGATGTTTTCTTTGATAAAGGAAGAGATTATTTAATTCATCATTACTATGACGGTGACGCAGATGGTGTCATCCGCATGCAGATTCGTCAGCTCGTATGGGAAAATGACTGGCCGCAGTTAACTGAATAGTTATAGGAGAAGGGATTTCGGCTGTTGCCGGAGTCCCTTTTTTAGTGCAAAGTACAGATAACTAATAATAAAACTCCCTCTTCCATACTGAAGCTATATAAGCTATCTTTAAAGAAATATACAGGAGGTGAGGCACTTTGTTTTACCAAATTTACTGCAGAGCTTTTCAGAAAATGTTTTATGCTGGCTCTCCTTTTCTTCCCTGGCGCCAGCCTGAGCTACTGCAGGGAAAAAACAGCATGCTGGAGCTGCCTTTATTACTGAAGCAAAAGAAACTCTCCCATCCGTTAATCGTCACCGACAAGGGCGTAATGCAGTCATCTATATTAACACCCCTGCTGGAAGCTTTAAAAAATTCCGGCATTGCTTTCACTATTTATGATGAAACGGTGCCGAATCCAACCATTGAAAATATCGAACAGGTGAAGAAGCTGTATGAAGCTTATTGCTGTGACGCGATCATTGCAGCAGGAGGCGGGTCCCCTATCGACTGTGCCAAAGGTGCAGCGGCACGAATTGCCAGGCCTCAGACATCTATTCCAGCGATGCGCGGCGTACTCAGAATCCGCACACAGCTGCCGCCGTTCTTTGCTGTACCGACTACCGCAGGCACAGGCAGTGAAGTAACGGTAGCGTGCGTTGTCACCGACAGCAGCACACACGAAAAATATGCCTTAATGGATCCGTCATTGATCCCGCATTATGCGGTACTTGACCCACTGCTCACAGTTACCATGCCTCCTTCTGTCACAGCGGCTACAGGGATGGATGCTCTGACACATGCAGTCGAGGCGTACATCGGCAGAAGCAATACTGCAGAAACCAGAGCTGCTGCCAGAAAAGCGGTGAAACTTGTGCTGACAAATTTAGAAGACGTTTACCATAATGGAGAGGATATAGAAAAGAGAGCAGCGATGCAGGAAGCTGCATATGCAGGCGGGGTTGCTTTCACTCGTGCTTTTATCGGGAACGTTCATGCAATTGCCCACAATCTGGGAGGATTATACGGCTATCCCCACGGACTCGCTAATGCTGTACTCCTTCCCTGCGTTCTCCGCCAGTACGGAACAGTCATTAATGAAAGACTTGCAGAGCTTGCTGATTTAATACCGTTGACTGCACGAACTGCTTCCCATGCTGAAAAAGCAGAAGCGTTTATAAGCAGGATAGAAAAGATGAACAAAAAAATGAACATTCCAGAGACCATTGATGTGCTGAAAGAAAAGGATTTCCCTGTAATTACGCAAAGAGCTCTTAAGGAAGCGAACCCGCTCTATCCAGTACCGAAGATTTTTTCGGAGATAGATATGTATGAAATACTGCAGAAAATAAGAAAGTGATCACTTTGTGAACAATTGAGCATTTAGATTGCTATTCCTCTCAGGAGTGACTATACTAAGGTTATGAATTGATTGTGATTTATTTCACATATTATCCTGAGGAGGAATTTAACATGAAAATAGCAGTTATCGGAAGCACTCACGCTGGAACAGCAGCGGTTACAAATATGGCTACACTTTATCCGGAAGCAGAAATCACAGTGTATGAAAGAAACGACAATATTTCCTTTCTTTCCTGCGGCTTAGCTTTATATGTAGGCGGCGTAGTAGAAGATCCAAAAACACTTTTCTATTCTTCTCCTGAAAAGCTTCAGGAACTCGGAATCAACGTGAAAATTCAGCACGATGTGAAAAACATCGATACGGACAAGCAGACCATTGAAGCTGTAAATCTCGTAACCGGCGAAGAAGTTGCTGATCGGTATGACAAACTTGTAATGTCCACCGGCTCCTGGCCTGTAACTCCCCCTATCCCGGGAATTAATCTTGAAAATGTACTACTTGCGAAAAATTACAGCCACTCCAATACAATTATTGAAAAGGCAAAAAGTGCGGAGCATGTAACTGTAGTGGGCGCAGGCTATATTGGTGTAGAACTTGTAGAAGCTTTTGAGAAAGCAGGCAAGCGCGTTACCTTGATTGACGGTGTGGACCGTATCCTGAACAGATATCTAGATGAAGAATTTACAAGACTCGTAGAAGCAGATTTTGTAAACCGTGGAATTGAACTTCGTCTGGGAGAGTCCGTAGTGGAATTTTCCGGAAATGAGGAGGTCCAGGCAGTAGTAACCAATAAAGGACGCGTCGAAACAGACCTTGTCATTATGTGTGTAGGTTTCCGTCCAAACACAGAGCTGTTAAAAGGAAAAGTCGACATGCTCGATAACGGCGCAATTAAAGTCAATGAATATATGCAGACAAGTGATGAAAATATTTACTCTGCCGGCGACTGCTGCGCAGTAAAATACAATCCGACCGGCCAGCACGCTTACATTCCGCTTGCGACAAATGCAGTCAGAATGGGCACACTGGTTGCTAGAAACATTGTACAGCCGACCATGAAAAACGTAGGAACACAGGGCACCTCCGGTCTTCACATCTTCGACCTGAATATGGCATCTACCGGCTTAACAGAAACCTCTGCCCTTGCGCTGGACATAAATGTGAAAAGTATCACAATTAATGAAAAGCATCGTCCGGAATTTATGCCGACTTCTGAAGATGTCCAGCTGAAGATTTCCTACGAGCCGGAAACAAGAAAAATTCTCGGAGCCCAGGTGATTTCCAAAGCAGATGTGACGCAGTCTATCAACACGCTCAGCGTATGTGTACAAACAGGCATGACGATTGATGAACTCGGCTTTGTGGATTTCTTCTTCCAGCCGCACTTCAACCAGCCGTGGAACTTCCTAAATAAAGCAGGCCTTGCAGCAGCGCAGTAACAATTATGCTTTTCAAAGTAAAGTTCGTCTCTTATCATGAGAGGCGGACTTTTTATTTCCTGGGAAATAGTTTGTTTATTTTCAGCAGTGCGCTACCCGTTGTCCCAGTAAGCACAAATTGTATAATAAAGTGGCAGCTGAATCTCGTCCTATTTAGACCAACCTTTATTTTGCTCTTAAGATTAGCGATGAGTTTTCAAGTGTCAGATAAAGCTCTTATAACGATGAATTAGCAAAAAAATCAGTTTTGTACTTCTGAAAGTCGAAAAAGGACATTCTTAAGAGAAAATCACCTGCTAAAATCAAATAATGGCCGTCACTTCTCAGAGAATCCTCTCTATTGAGAGATAACCTGAACTACTCCCCCTCGCAGCTGACAGTTCTTTATGCAGAATAAAATATGTGTATTCGTGTTAATAGCGAAGGGGTAAATGCTGAGAGGATTAAGCACAGTATGAGAGATATTAATCGAAAATAATAAACTGCCTTCTATCGGAAAGGTTATTATTTCATGGCGGTGTTTCGTAGAAAACTTCCCCACACACCATGTGAATATTTTCACAAAAACTCCATACCTTTCCACATTTTTTTGCCTTTTTCTCTCCCTGTAAAGGTTATAATAAATAGAGATACAGCTCCCATTTAAGATAAAATGGAACCTTCCTTTCATATACACGTAAACATAACATCAGCAAGTTCAAGAAATCAGGCAAGCCCCTTTTCCACTTACATAAGGAGTGAATGATATATGCCCAATCAGCCAGCATTAAGTATGGACCAGCTGAAACAGTTTAAGCAGATTAAAACAGAAATGACCCGTTTCATGATGACCTATCAGTTTGCACTGGATGAACTAATGACAAAGATTGAAATTCTGCAGCAGGAATTTCATTATATGAATGATTACAACCCGATTGAGCACGTGAACTCTCGCTTAAAGTCCCCGGAAAGTATGCTTACCAAGCTTTATCGCAAAGGCCACCCGTTGACTCTTGCTTCTTTAGAGGAAAATATTAATGATATTGCCGGGGTGCGGGTAACCTGTTCGTTCCGCAGTGATATCTATGAAATCAGCCGTCTGCTTCAGGGCCAGCAGGACATTGAAGTGCTGGAAGTCCGGGATTACATAAAAAATCCGAAAGCAAGCGGCTATCAGAGCCTGCACCTTTTATTGAAAATACCAGTTTTTATGTCCGACCGGATTAAAAATGTTTGTGTAGAAGTACAAATCCGTACGATCGCCATGGATTTCTGGGCAAGCCTGGAGCACAAGATTTTTTATAAATACAACCGGGAAGTTCCGGAGAGACTAAAAAATGAGCTGAAGGATGCTGCCGCCTCCGCTGCAGCATTGGATCATAAAATGGAAAAACTGCATATAGAAATGAAGGAGATAAAAGACCAGGATGAGGAGGAAGAAACCTTTGAACTGCTCTTAAATAACAACCGCTTCCGTCTGCCCGAAGCCTTTCTGGACGTAAGCAAGGATTCAACAGAGGAATAGAGCAGCACTTGCTTCTTACCACATAGCTCTGTTAAAGACTGGGATTGATATAAAAGGTACGACTGCGGCTCCTTCACCTGCCGCGGAGAAGCTGAGGAGCTCATCCACGGCAAGCCGCCGGGATGAGCGTTGTTTGAGAATTTATTTTGGCGGACGTTTTTTTTCGCAAAATTAGTCCAGAACAAGCTCTTAGGTAAGCATCTCCGAAAGTAAAGCAGTATTCTTACTTCTTTTTACCAAAACTTTTCTTTTTAAGGTAGATTTCCGTTTAGAAAAGGGTGCCCTGTCATATGACAGGGCACCCTTTTTCACTTAAGAAGCTTTCTTTTCTTTTTTCAGGATATCAGAATGACAAAGTATACGGTCTGCCAGTAGATCCGCAAAGTTTTCGCTTAAGCCGTAACAGCTGGCGAGATCAATCTCTGCTTTTTCAGGAAATTCTTCGATTGTTTCGGCGATTTTTTTATACATTGTACCGGAAAATAAAAAATTCGGTACTACTAAAATATGATCTTCTTTTGCGGCTAATGATTCCAGCCCCTGCTTCAGTGTAGGTTCCGCCATTACCATATAAGCATTTTCTATCCTCGCTTCCGGATAATACTGCAGGAGATCAGCTGCCAATTTTTCCGAAGATTCATTTCCTTCGGGAAGACTGCTTCCCTGGCTCACAAGAAGAATAGAAGAAGGTTTTTCTTTGAGACGAATCTGGTCAATTATCGCGTGTACCAGCATACTGTGAGTCCCGAGTGGCTCTCCGTATCGAATCGTAATATTCGGATACTTTTCCCATGCTTCAAGAAGTTCTTCCGGAATATCGTGCTGGAAATGACGAGCTTTCGATAAAATAACAGGAATTGCAATGATTTCTTCAGCACCTTCCGCTGCGCAGGAATCAATTCCATCACCTATACAAGGTTCCGCTAATTCCAGGAAACAAGTGGTGATCGGTAAGTGCGGCAGTTTCTCCTGTACCTTTGCGGTCATTTCATGAAACTCCCTTACTCCATCCTCATCACGGCTACCGTGCCCAATCAATAGAATATGTTTCATTACTTTTCTCCCTCCAGGTGAGTAAGTGCTTCCACGTTACCTGCGATCGAAGCTGTTCATCTGCCAGCTCGATGCCGGCCTTAATAGACGGCGTGTGACCAAACAAATAATAACGAACGCCTGCATTATAAGTGACAAGATCATGTGTATCGTTGTTTCCTTGTCCTTTTAATACCTTTTCAATCAGGGCTACCTGCTGCAGCAGACTTAACTCTTCCAACGATTTATTACGCCTGGCTGCGATGCCAACATCCTCCGGATTTAAATCGAAGGAACCAATACTCCGCTGTGTTACATGATATAAAAAGCTTTTGCGGTGAATTGGCAGATCCTCTGAGCCTTCCATTCCCTGCACCATGTACATATTTTTAAAGTTTAAGCCTCGCAGGACTTTTGCATTCGTTTCTACGACCGTCCGATGAAAAATACCAACCAGAATAGAGGCGGCTCCGGTAGGATTAAGCATCTTCTCCATCGTGTTAAGGAAGGTACGTACTCCAATTTGTTCACGTACCGGACGCAGTGCAGCAAGCGGAGGACACAAAAGTTCAGTATTTCCGAATCCTATACCTAAGCTTTCGATGGTAGCAGCGATCGCCGGGGCCTCGGCATTTACATTAACTCCTAAAGCTGCCACAATGTTTTTCAGCGACACAGCATGCTTAGGCGGGAGTGAGGCACCTGAATGCAGATAGATCGGGATTCCTTCTTCTGCCAGCAGCAGCGCTGTTGGAATTGTTACTGCAAAAGAATTTCTTCCCGTATAAGGACCGCCAAAATCGATTAAACGCTTTTGTGTTAATGGAGAAAGCGGAATTTTTTCTGTCGCTTCTCGGAATACTTCCGCAAATGCAAGTACTTCCTCCGCGGTTTCTTCCTTCAATCTTTCAGCTACCAGAAAAGCCGCCGCCTGTGCTTCTGTTGCATCCCCATTTCTCATAGAAAGTGCTGCCTGTCTTGCTTCCTTATAAGATAAATTCTGCGACATTTTATTGCCCCGCGCTACCTTTTTTAACCACTGGTGCATACTGTGCGCCTCCTGCTCTATACCGTAATAAAGACGTGATCGTTTTTAATTTCTGTCTCGTACGTTTCTACGCAGCCTTCGTCCGGGGCAGCCGCCTGGCCGTCCTTCACAGAAATTTTCCAGTTATGAAGAGGGCAGAAAACATGCTCCCCGCTGACGATCCCTTCTACCAACGGTCCTTTTTTATGCGGACATTCGTTTTTAATGGTGTAAAATTCATCTTCCTCTAAACGAAATACGGCAAGTTTCAAGCTTCCAACAACTACTTCTTTGCTCATTTTTACTGGGAAACTTGATACATGCCCAGCATCCACCTGTTTATTGATTAACTCCTGCATAAAGGTTCCTCCTCCTGTTTTTGCTTTCTTATGAAGTTACATTTGCTTCAAAGTAGTCCTGCTTGATCTTTCCGTCGTTGATTATCTGCTGCCAAGGTTCATTAAACTGGGCAATTGCTGTATCCATACGCTCTGCAAGTGCAGCACGCTGCTCTTTATCTTCTACTACAACAGACTTCACGTGCTCCAGGCCGAGTCGTTCGAGCCAGTGGGAAGTACGTTCCAGATAGCGGGCAGTTTCGCGGTAGTACTGCATATAAGCACTGATCATTTCCATCACTTCTTCATCTGTTTCAAGGGTACAGAGCAGATCTCCCTGTCTCAGATCGATTCCTCCGTTACCGGCTACATACATTTCCCATGCGCCCTGCAGGCCGACGAGGCCGATATCTTTTATCCCTGACTCTGCGCAGTTACGCGGACAGGCGGAGACTCCCATTTTTACTTTGTGCGGTGTCTGCAGCCCCTGGAATCTTTTTTCAATATCGATACCAAGCTGAATCGAATCCTGCGTACCGAAGCGGCAGAAATCCTGCCCGACACAAGTCTTCACTGTTCGCACCGACTTTCCGTAAGCGTGCCCGGAAGGCATGCCGAGATCTTCCCAGATGCTAGGCAGATCTTCTTTATTTACTCCCAGAAGGTCAAGGCGCTGTCCGCCGGTTACCTTTACCATTTTGACTTTATACTTATCTGCTACATCCGCAATTTTTCGGAGTTCTTCAGGATTTGTTACTCCTCCATACATTCTTGGTACTACAGAGAAAGTACCATCGTTTTGAATATTCGCATGCACCCGCTCGTTAATAAACTTGGAATTCATGTCATCATCTGACTCTGTCGGATGGGCCATACCGATGTAATAGTTGATCGCAGGACGGCATCCCGAACAGCCTTCCGGTTCTTTCCACTCCAGCACGTTCATTACTTCTTTGACGAGCGTCAGCTTTTTGCTGCGGATTTCTTCGAGTACTTCTTCGTGGGAATAATCTGTACATCCGCACATTGGCTGCTTTTTATCCGCTTCGCTGAATGCTTCGCCCAGAGTATGTTCCAGCAAGTCTGAAACAAGCGGCTTACAGCCCCCGCAGGATCTTCCTGCATTTGTATGCGCCGTCACCTCTCCTACAGAGGAAAGTTCTTTTTCTTTAATTGCTGTGACGACATCACCTTTACACACCCCGTTACATCCGCAGATCGTCTCAGAAGCGTCCATCGCTACGACCGGACTTTCCGCCCCGGCAGAATGATCCTCTGATGGAAGAATCGCCACTTTATTCATCTCAGAAATATCCTGACCTTTCTTCATCATATCAAGCAGCCTTGGAGAGTCTTTTGTATCTCCAAATAACACGGAACCAATTACTTTATTGTCACGCACTACGACTTTCTTATAAATTCCTTCGAATTCATCGTGTACCCTGATGGCTTTCGTATCCGGCTTGTCTACAAATTCCCCCGCAGAGAATACATCCACCCCGGAAACTTTCAGCTGTGTATAAAGCAGGGTTCCCTCATATCCTTTTCCAAGGGATTTTTTATCACCGGTTAAATATTCCGCCAGTATTTTTCCCTGTTCATACAGCGGAGCTACAAGGCCATACACTGTATCACGATGCTGCACGCACTCGCCGACTGCATATACATTCGGTGCGCTTGTACGCATATAATCATCTACTACGATGGCACGATCCACTTCCAGGCCGGCTTCTTTCGCAAGCTGCACATTCGGCCGGATTCCGATTGCCATTACTACAAGGTCTGCTTCAATGGAGGAACCGTCCTTAAATAAAAGTCCTGTAACGCGGTCTTTTCCTCGAAGTTTCACTGTCTGTTTTTCCATGAGAAAGTTCATACCCTGGCTTTCCAGTTCCTGACGGAGCATTTTTGCGGCTGGTTCATCCAGCTGGCGCTCCATAAGGAAATTCGGCAGGTGCACCACATCTACTTCCATATCAAGGTTCAACAGCCCGCGTGCCGCTTCCAGTCCTAACAGCCCGCCGCCGATAACAGCTGCTTTTTTATACTTTTTAGAGGACTCAATCATCGTTTCACAGTCCTGAATATCACGGAATGCAATAACCCCTTCTTTATCTGCTCCATCAATCGGAAGCATAAATGGATTTGAACCTGTCGCAAAAAGCAGCGTATCGTATTTCACCGCTTCTCCTTTATTTCCGTAAACTATCTGCTGTTCTGTATCCACTTCTACCGCTTCTTCTCCCTTGCGAAGGGTAATGCCATGCTTTTCGTACCAGTCGTAATCATTCAGCACGATATCTTCTACACTGCTGTCTCCCTGCAGTACTTTAGAAAGCAGGATGCGGTTATAGTTTGGATATGGTTCTTTTCCGAAAATCGTAATCTCATACATGGAAGGATCTCTTTTAATAATTTCTTCCAGCGTTCTTATTCCGGCCATTCCGTTACCAATCAATACAAGTTTCTTCATTGAGTTGATTCCCTCCGTTTTATATAAAATTAATTACATTACATGTTCAAAAGCTGCTTGTTCTATGGCTCTTGGTTTATTTTCATACCAGGAGAGCTTATGATGAAGCTTCACTACGTTCCCTATCATGATGATCGCCGGTGAAGTTAAGCTGACTTGTTCTGCTTTCACTGCGGCTTCGCCGAGTGTCGTAATATAGGTGGTCTGCGCGGCTGTAGTCCCTTCCTGAATAAATGCTACCGGTGTATCAGCGGCCCGGCCGTGGATCAAAAGCTCCTGCTGGATTTTCGGAAGGTTTTTCACCCCCATGTAAATTACGATGGTGTCTACCCCTGCTGCCAGATCTTTCCACTGGACTCCGGGTGCTGCTCCGCTGTTTTTAGCACAGGCATGGCCTGTCACGAAAGCAACGGAAGAACCATAATCCCGATGTGTTAACGGAATGCCAGCGTAAGCTGGTGCAGCGATGCCGGAAGATATTCCCGGAACAATTTCAAAAGGAATGCCTTCTTCCACACAAAGCTCCGCTTCCTCCCCTACTCTTCCGAACATGGAAGGGTCCCCGCCTTTGAGACGCACGACCAATTTTCCTTTCTTTGCCCGATCTACAAGTGCTGCCTGAATATC
The DNA here is from genome assembly GCF_900103955.1 of Alkalicoccus daliensis. GTDB lineage: Bacteria > Bacillota > Bacilli > Bacillales > Salisediminibacteriaceae > Alkalicoccus > Alkalicoccus daliensis. Next base: position 153,949 of record NZ_FNIL01000005.1, on the reverse strand, counting down.
TTCCTGCTTCATTGAATGGAAGCCGGACCATTTTCCACAATACAATTTCTCTGCCTGCATCGGCACATAGTTCAGCAGGGCCTTATTTACAAGCCGGTCGTACACCACGCACTCTGCGCGTTCCAGCAATTCTTTTCCTCTTACAGTAATTAAATCCGGATCTCCAGGGCCTGCTCCCACTAAATATACTTTTCCTTTTTTATGTTCCACTTGGTTTCGCCCCTTTTTGAGATCTTTTTGGTACTCTTCTTCAGAGAATGCACTAAGCTGCTTCTATCATTTAAGAAGTCGTTTGAAATAAAGTGTTAATAAGAATTAAAATGAATTACTCTGTTAATTCTCCCGGTTTCCAGGAGATGCTGAAAATTAAGTCAGAAGACAACAGCTTTTTATGAGTTTCTCATTTTATTTTCACGACTGCTTATTACTGAGGCAGCCCCTCCTTTGTTCTGTTATTTGTCATATTAATATACATGCAACCAGAATACTTCTTTATTGTAAGAAGTTCTCACAAGGAAAATATCTGAATATTCTCGTAACTGCTGAGCCCCAACGGATAGCGTTTTTTAATTAAATTCACAAGAAAGTGCTTACATTTTCATTGTTTATTTCTTTAACTGTTTTTCGGCTTTTTCTCCGTAGGGAAAATCCGGGTGATAATTTTATGCAGGCGAGGGTATGGAATAAGAACGACAACTGTTTTAGAAGAGGTGTTTTATGCTGAAGAAACTGATGATCAGTGCAGCCCTGCTGATTGGCATATATTTTATTTATGCATGGATCACAGGCGCACTGCTTTTTCAATTAACTGTGCCCGCACCGGAGGATATAACGGAGGAGAGAAATATAGATCGTTTTTATGGAGAAGAAGCTTCTATAGAAAGAATAGGTCTTTTAGAAGGAAGGCAGGAATCGAAGGCTTACCGGAATCGAATGAAAGCAGAAGCTGAAGAAACGCTCGATGTAACGATGTTTAAAGTAACGGATGGCTTTGCAAGTGAAATTTTCTACTCCTCTCTTGTAGAAGCAGCGGATAGAGATGTAGAGGTACGTCTGCTTCTGGACGGTTTATTTCATAATTTAAGAGGAGAAGAAGCTGGAATTATTCACGCTTTTGCAGCACACCCGTCGATAGAACTCAGGTTTTACGAACCGCTTGATCTTGTCCGGCCCTGGACTTGGAACAACAGACTCCATGATAAGTTAATTATTTCTGATAATAACCTGGCGATGATTACCGGCAGAAATATTGGAGACCGCTATTTTGCGCCTGCAGATTACGAAGGTGCAACGAATGACCGAGATGCTGTATTATTCGTCCCGGAAAACCGCGATCCAGCCGGCACGGCCCTGGAAGAAATGCAGACATACTTTGATCTGGTCTGGAATCATGACTTTTCTCAGCCGGCGTCCGATAATTTAACAATCGAAGACGAAGAAGCTGGAGAAAGAAAATTAGCAGAGCTGAGAGACACTTATGCTTCTTATACAGCCACTCATGAGCATCTCTTTTTAGAAGAACTCTCGTGGGAAGAAAATACACACACTGTACAGGAAGCTTCCTTTATCCATAACCCTGTAGAAAGAATGAATAAGGAGCCTTGGGTGTGGGAGGATTTAACAAATTTAATAGCAGGCGCAGAAAGTTCTGTTTATATGCAGAGTCCTTTTGTTATTCCTTCAGATAATATGAGACAGCACTGGGGTACAGCAGAAAATATTGAAATTACCCTGTTAACAAATTCTTTGGCGGCCACTCCTAACCTTCCTACGTATTCCAGGTATGGCGGCAGCTACAGGGAAGAGCTTGCTGCTTCTTCTATTAATTTATATGAGTATCAGGGACCTGAACAGTCCATTCATGGGAAATCTTATGTAATTGACGATAGGATCAGTGCCGTTGGTTCTTTTAATCTGGATCCCCGCAGTGCGTATATCAGCACAGAGAGTATGCTTATCATTGATAGCGAAGAAGTCGCCGCAGCGTTGACACAGCAGCTGGATGCTTTGATAGACGAGGAAAGTTTAGAAGTAAAGGAAGATGGTTCCTATGAGGAAAGTGAGCAAGTGGAAGAAGCGGAAGTTCCATTTTCAAAAGCAGCTGGCAGAAGACTCTGGGCTGCCGTCACCTATTTCTTTGAACACCTTTTTTAGAAAACGTAAAAAACACGGGAAAGCTGGTTTGCTTTCCCGTGTTCAAGCATTTATAAAGCAGACTACCTTGAAAATAAAAGTTCCGCTAAAAAGAAGTAATACTGCTGCTTCATTTTCGGAGAGGCTTACCCAAGGGCTTGTTCTCGACTAATTTCTCTCACAGGGCACGGCTTCCATCGGATCCACAGACAGCATGGCAGAGACCGCCATGCTGTCTTGAAGAACCAGGATCGATTCCGCTCGTGCTTCGTGACCTTCCAGAAGGTCACTTGGATTCTCGAACGGCGCTGCCCCTTTGGGTGTCCTCTCCTTCGTTCCACAGTAGTATTAATTTTCATACTTCATGGTGCAAAAATTTTGCATGAGTGTCTCTGTTAAAAGTTTATTCTAATACCGGCCAGCCGTCTTCCCAGGAAAGCTCTCTTACCTGCATGCGGATGACTCCATCAGCATCTCCATCGTAATAATGATGTACGAGGTAATCCTGTTCTTCTTCACGATAAATGTCCTGTCCGCCTGGCCCTATCTGTGCCCCTTCGCTTTCCAGCAGGATGTTGCCTCCTCCTTCACTTAACAGCGTCCCGTCTTCATCTTCATAAGGCCCTTCCACAGATTCAGCCCGGCCATAAGCTATTTTATAAGTGCTGTCTGTACCGGAGCAGCATTGATCCCACGAGGTAAACAGATAATAGTATCCGTCTCTTTCTATAATAGTAGGTGCTTCAATTGCATTGTGTTCGTCTTCCGGCCTGGAAGCGATCATAGAAGTTTCTTCTGAAGCAGTAAGAGGGTCCTCCATCCTCGTCAGCTGAATCCCGCTGAAGTGAGACCCAAACACCATCCATAGATCTCCTTCTGCTTCAAATACATGCGGATCTATCGCATTGTAATCTGTCTCCCCATAACCGGAAGTAATGACAGGTCCCTGATCTTCCCAGCTTTCTGGATCACCAGGAGTTTCAGAGACCGCTGCCCCGATTGCAGAGTTGTTAGACCCAAACGAAGAAGCTGCATAATATAGGTAATAAGTCCCTTCATCTTCATGAACCTGTGGAGCCCATAAATGATTTGGCTGATATTCTTCCACCCATTCCGGCGTTGGTATTTCCCCAATGGACTCCCATGGTCCGGCCACCGTTCCTGAAGATTCTCTGACAAAAATCCCCCCAGGATCTGCCGGATCTCTTTCTATTCCTGTAGAAAATACATAATAGGTGCCATCTTTTTCTGTCATTGCCGGGTCATGCGCGGGATCATCTGTCTCTCCCGGTACATAGTCTCCTGTATCCCCTTCCATCGTAAGCATCCCGGCTTCTGCTGCTGGTTCTCCTGTATTTTCTTCTTCTGATTCCCCGGCACACCCAGCAATTAACACCACACAGATGCTTATTGTAATTTTTTTAAACAAATTCATCCCTCCATTTTTAATTTATCGTCTATTATACACAACATATACGAATAAGTTAATTTTGATATGCTGATTAAATTTAATTTTAGATAAATATTTATTAGATAAAATCAATATATAGTAAAATAGTCAGAAAATAAATTAAATTCTCTCCACCCATTGTTTTCCAACTTTGAAAGCGCTATAATTAATTTGTACATATACGTATAAGTTTTATTTTATATTTGAAAATAAAATCTTATTACGTACAATTTAAGGAGGAATGTATAATGAAAAAGCTTAGCTGGTCACTTTTATCCCTCCCATTACTGATAGCAGGATGCGGTGGCGGGAATGCGGAGGAAGGTGCCTCTGAAGAAGTTACCCTGGGAGAAGACGCAGAAGATGCGACGGAACTTACCTTCTGGACATTTGCCGATGTGCACATTGGCATTTATGAAAGCGCTTTAGAGAGATGGAATGAAGAGAATCCTGATAATCAGATTACGTTGAAAGCAGAAGTGTATCCATATGACCAAATGCACAATAACCTGCTTATGTCACTTCAATCCGGAAGCGGTGCTCCTGATATTGTAGACATTGAAATTAACAGGTTCCCCGATTATCTGCAGGGAGAGATTCAATTTGAGTCTATGACAGAGCATGTAGAGCCGGAGCTGGAGAACTTCGTGGAATCCCGATTCGATATCTACGGGGCAAATGGAGAATATTACGGCCTTCCTTCCCACGTGGGGGCAACAGTGATGTATTATAATGAAGAAATCATGGAAGAAGCCGGCGTGGATATTGACTCTATTGAAACGTGGGACGACTATGTAGAAGCAGGAGAACAGGTCACGGCGAATACCGATGCAGTAATGACGACCTTTGAGACAGAAGATGTATTCGTATACTGGTCCATGATCAGTCAGCAGGACTCTGACTTTATTGATGAAGATGGAAACTTGACACTGGATAATGAAGTCAATGTCGAAACCCTTGAATTTATCCGAGACATGATTCATGAGCGTGAGATTGCTCAGGTAGCTCCAGGCGGGATGCATCATGCGGAAGAGTACTATGGATTTATGAATGAAGGCGGCGCCGCTTCTGTTATGATGCCAATGTGGTATATGAGCCGTTTTATGGACTACATGGAAGACCTTGATGGAAAAATCCAGATCCGGCCGCTTCCAATGTGGGAAGAAGGCGGCAACCGTTCTGCGGGAATGGGCGGTACCGGAACAGTCGTTACAAATCAGACGGAAAATGCAGAACTTGCCACTGCTTTCCTCGCTGAAGCAAAGCTGTCAGAAGAAGGCAACATTGCTCTTTGGCAGGACTTAGGATTTGATCCTCCACGGCATGATGTCTGGGACGATCCGGCAATGATGGAAGCGGAAGAATATTTTGATTTCTTCCACGACGATATTTTTGATATTCTGGTGGAAATCCGTGACGAGGTGAACCCGGTAAACATTACTTCGGATACTCCTTCAGTAAATAATGAACTTACAACGAACATCTTTAATGAATTATTCCGCTCCAACGATATGACGGTGGAAGAATCTTTGGATAGAGCGATTGAAATGATTGAATCAGGACAGACAGAAGAACAGATGGAAGAAGAAGAATAACAATTTGTTCCGGCAGGAAAGATTCCTGCCGGACTACATAGATTTTGAGGAGGCACTTACGAATGGCACAATTAAACATTAACTATGATAATACAAAGGGTATGATTAACAAAAATATTTACGGACACTTCTCCGAGCACTTAGGACGCTGTATTTACGAAGGCTTTTGGGTAGGGGAAGATTCATCTATTCCAAACACCAAAGGAATCCGCAATGATGTAGTGGAAGCACTTCGTAACATCAATATTCCAGTACTTCGCTGGCCCGGCGGCTGTTTTGCTGATGAATATCATTGGAAGGACGGTGTCGGCCCGCGTGAAAACCGAAAGAAAATGATCAACACACACTGGGGCGGCGTGACAGAAAACAATCATTTCGGAACTCATGAATTTATGCTTCTGTGCGAAATGCTTGATACAGAACCTTACGTGGCAGGTAATGTCGGCAGCGGCACTGTCCAGGAGATGTCTGAATGGGTGGAGTATATGACGATGGATGGAGAATCTCCAATGGCCGACTGGAGAAAAGAAAACGGGCGTGAAAAGCCATGGAAACTGAAATATTTTGGCGTAGGCAACGAAAACTGGGGCTGCGGCGGTAATATGCGCCCCGAATATTATTCAGATCTTTACAGGCAGTATCAGACGTATGTGAGAGATTACGGAGAAAATAAAATTTATAAAATTGCCGGCGGAGCAAATATAGATGACTATAACTGGACGGAAGTTCTCATGAAGTACAGCACGCCATTTATGGATGGATTGAGCCTTCATTATTATACGATTCCAGGCCACTTCTGGAAGGGAAAAGGAGCTGCCCTTGATCCTTCAGAGGATGAATGGTACAAAACGATGAAAAAAGCTTTCTGGATGGATGAACTGATTACACGCCACTCCGCGATCATGGATCAATACGATCCTGATAAAAACGTCGCAATTATTGTGGACGAATGGGGCACTTGGTTTGACGTGGAGCCAGGAACAAACCCTGGATTTCTTTATCAGCAGAATACGATCCGGGATGCCCTTGTCGCAGGTGTTCACTTTAATATTTTCCATAAACATCATGAGCGGGTGCAGATGGCAAATATTGCGCAGACAGTGAATGTACTGCAGGCAATGATTTTAACAGACGGAAGTGATATGCTTCTGACACCTACGTATCATGTATTCGACATGTTCAAAGTACATCACGACGCTGCTTACGTACCGGTTGAGGTAAGCTCTCCTGTCTACAGTAATGATGAAAGAGAAATTCAGCAGCTGAGTGTTTCTGCATCGAAAAATGAACAAGGAGAATTAAATATCAGTATCTGTAATATTGATCCAAATAAAGAGGTTCCATTATCCATTTCTTTAAGAGGTTTAACAGACACCCCTTCCAAGGTCCAAGGAACGATCCTTACTGCAGAGGAAAATAATGCCCATAACACTTTTAAGGATCCAGACACAGTGAAACCTGAAAAAATGGAAGGACTCGATCTTTCCGGCGAAACACTGAACGTGCAGATTCCAGCTAAATCTGTTTCTGTTATAACGGTATCTGCGAAATAATGAACCGAAAAGTAGGTGTGTGATATGAGACACTGCAAGAGCTGTGGTCATGAGCAGACGATTAACCCGGATGATTACACAGATCAAGCCGAGCACGGTATATCAGAGAAAGAACAGGAAAGGCGTTTAAAAACCTGCCTCTCCTGTTCTTCCTTGGAAAACTACACCTGTAAGCATTCAGGTTACATTGTCTCTTATATCGCTTCCCGGCCGGATCAGCACTGTTCCCACCCTGAAGGAAGTAAATGGTAAATAACAGCCGCTCCAATTCTTTCACAGAATTGGAGCGGCTGTTGGTTTATTAAGTAAGAATTGCCTGCATTTATGAATTTCGACGTATAGGGTTCTCATTCACCTTCACACGGAAGCTTGCCGCGGGACTCTTCTTCAGCTATTTCTAATACCTAAAAGTACTGGAAAGGCTCTTCAGGATGTACTTTGAAATTCACAGATGTCTACGCCGTTCACTATTGAAAAAAATTCTGAAAATCCACGATGAGTTCTTACTATTTTATATAAAACCCGCACCGGCTTCTTTTCTATTTTAATTATCAGCCAAACTGCGTATTGTCTGTTCTGTAGTTTTCATCTGCTCTCCAATTGAGCCATTCTGTACATTTAAGTTTTCAATGGTAGCACTGACTTCCTGAGCTCCAGCAGAAGCCTGCTCAATAACAGATGCCAGGTCAGAAGTTGTTGCATCTATTCTGGCCGCTGTAGCTTCTGTCATCTCTGCCTGCTCATTAAATGATACCACTGTTTCCTGAATCTCTTTCATCACAGAACCGAGTTCCTGAAGAGCTGTATATACATTTGCTGTTTTTTCTTTTTGCAGGGAGAGTGTAGAACGGCTATCAGTCATTTGCTTTAGTGCTTCATCATTCGTACTATTTACGTCCCGCAGGTTCGCAGTAATTTTTTCTGCTGCGGTATTGGATGTCTCTGCCAGTTTACGAATTTCATCAGCAACCACTGCGAAACCCTTTCCGGCTTCTCCCGCACGAGCAGCTTCTATCGAAGCGTTTAAAGCAAGTAAGTTGGTCTGCTCGCTGACCTGAATAATATCCTGAGACAGTGTATTTGTTTCTTTTATCTTTTCAGTAAGTCTTTGAAAGTTCAGGTTCAGTTCACTTAATTTTCTTTCGTAAATCTCCATCTCCTGATTTAACTTTTCAGAATGATCTGCTGCTTCTGCTGTTCTGGTCTCTGCTGCCTTTGAAGTATTTGTAAGCTGGAGCGCACCTGTGCGGATATGCTGCATATTCCCCCTCATTTCTTCCGCATCCGTAGAAATAGTTTGAATCTGCTGACTCTGGGAAGTACTTCCTATTGCAATCTCATTTACCGCGCTTGCCATTTCTGACTGCGACTGAATATTTTCCTGTACAATAGCACTTACTTCTGCAATATTCCCCACAAGCTGATTCACCTGGGTCTGCAGTGTTTTTCTTGATTGTTCTTTTTCCTGCGTATCCTTTTCACTCTGTGATAAAAACATTTCCAACTGCTTCATCTGCTTCGAACTAAGCGAGACAATCGCATAAGCAAGGATGGAAGCTAAAATATAGGTGAGTAGGATCGTAGAAAAGTTTTCCTGGAGGACCATTGAATCCACCGTACTGAATACACTGTTTAAATAATGCCCCACCATACCTGCTGCAGCTCCGATGATCAGCACATAACGGAATAAATGTATTGCAGCTAAAAATAGTAAGAAGAAGTATATTACGGTTATTGTCATGCCTCCGCCAGTAAGGAAAATCCCTGTATAAGTGAAAATATAACTAAGCAAAACAAGGATTAAAGGAAACCACCCTGGTTTTTTCACCACATAAGTAAAAATAACAAAAACAGCAGTAAGAACAACTATCTCTGTAATATAAATAAATGTTGTCCCTATGTCTTGTTTAAATAAACTCATTAACCCAGCTGCAAGCAGCGTAAAGGTAAATAATCCAAAAGCTAAATAGTTTTTCTGCTGTAAATCTTGTTGCTTCATTTGCTGTACTGTTTCCATGTTCATCCCCCATAAATACTAGTATGTAACTATTTCCTCTAAAACAAATAGTACTTTGTATTATATCGGTTTAATTTGATGGTTGTTGACACATAAAAGCATTTTCTAATTAAACATTTATAAAAATGAACCCTGCAGCAGGCCAACTCTAATTTTGAGAATAAAAAGGGCGTTCAAAGTAAATTATTATAATAATATAAAATCCCCTGTCCCAGGTTAATTACCTGGGACAGGGGAAAGTGTGAAAGGCGTATAGTCAATTACCTGCTGCTTTAATCCACCATTCTGCTTCGGACTGCCTCTGCTGCTGCATCCAGCGCTTCTTCTGGTGTGCTGCTCTGATCACGCAGGACGGAGTGCATTACGTTGGCGTGTATTTCCTGCTGGGCGTCCGGGGTGTATTCTGTAATATTCAAGTCATTAATTTCATCACGAACTTCAAGAAGAATTTCAAAGATATCATCATGGAAATAATCATAGAAGCGGTTGTCTGCCATCATTTCCTCTGAATCCCATACATCATGGCGCGGTGGATCAAATCCTAAAATCTCCCACAGCTTAATGTTACTTTCTTCCGTCAGCTTAGCGAATGCCAGGAAGTCTTTTGCAAGTTCCGGATCTTCCGCCTGATTTGTAACAACTGTCCCGGTACCGCCCATTCCTGCAGAACGATTGCCGCCTTCTTCCCACATCGGCAGTGGACGAATCTGCATTTTCCCGTCAAGATCCTCCATATAATCGAGGAACCGTCCCATGTACCACATTGGCATTACCAGAGAAGCTGCCCCGCCTCCATTCATAAATCCATAGTACTCTTCCGCGTGGTGTGCCCCTCCTGGAGCAAGTGATGCGATTTCCTCTTCATATACTAAATCGTGAATAAACTGCAGCGTATCTACGTTAATCTCATTATCAAGAATCATTTCTCCGTTCTCATCAAAATAGTCTGAGCCGCGCTGGCTGATCAGCGGCCAGAAAGTCCAGTGCTCATCTGATTCTACCGTCGTCATGACCGCATCTGTGTTTTCTACTACCGCATGCCCCGCTTCTACGTAATCATCCCATGTTTCGATGGAATCAATATCCACGCCGGCTTCTTCCATAATTTCTTCATTGTAATACATGACTGTGGCACCTACATGCGTTGGCAGCCCATAGTACTGTCCATCTTTTGCGTAAATATCAAATCGGGATTCCACAAAGTTTTCCAGCTCCGGCTCTACATGCTCGTTCATTGATTCCAGCTGCACGTCTCCTAAAAGAAAGTTTGCAAACTGTGCGATTTCAATATCAGCGATATCCGGTGCCCCTGATCCAGATTGAAGCGACAGCAGCAAATTATTATGCATCTGATCAAATGGATAGGTTTCGGCTGTCAGCTGAATCGGCCGGTCCGGATATTCCTCATTCCATCTGTTAACCGCATCTTCAAAGAATCCGGAGTGGAGCGCCTGGAAGTTCCAGAATGTTAATTCTGTTGCACCTTCAATATCATCCCCAACTACGACCTGCTCTTCCATTCCTTCTTCCCCACCAGCGGCATCCCCGCCGCCAGCCGCTTCTTCATTTCCTTCATCCATGTTTTCTTCTTCTGCATTGACACTCTCTTCTGCATTTAATTCTTCATTATCCCCATTTCCTCCGCAAGCAGCTAAGAAAAGCAATCCCGGCGCCACTAATAATAATGCTTTTTTCATTATTTCCCCTCCTTAATTTAATAAAGCGCTTACATTTAGGTAAATAAAAATATTACCCTGAATGAAATAATCTAACAGGCCCTTTTGGGCAGAAGCGGGTCGCACCCCCTTAAACAAAGTATAAAATTCAGGCAGCGTCAGCGGAAGGCGAGCCGTGCGGAAATCCTCCCTCTGACATAATGCGTTTCTGCCTTATCCGAATTTAGCTTTTCTTTAGGGTACGCAGTCTATTCAAACCTGGGACCCCATACTTATCAGATATAAACGTAAAATAAATGAATGAATCTACCCTTTTACAAACACTGTTTTAATAGAAGTAAAGAATTCTTTTGCTGCTTCTCCCTGCTCCCGGGAATGGGAACTGGAGTCTTTCATTCCTCCAAAAGGCGCCTGCAGCTCCACCCCTGCTGTTTCTGCATTAATTCTTACTAATCCAGCGTCTACATCCTCAATAAATTGAAGCATGGAACTTATATTTTGTGTATAAATCGAAGCACTCAGGCCAAAATTCGTATCATTTGCCAATTCAAATGCTTCTTCTATATTTTCAAATGTCAGCACACCGATAACCGGACCGAATATTTCCTCCTGTGCAATCGCCATATGAGATTTCACTTCATCAAACACTGTCGGTTCTACAAAATAACCATCTTTATACTCTCCACTGGTCCACCGATTTCCGCCATACACGAGCTTTGCGCCTTCTTCTTTACCTTTTTCAATATACGCAAGTACGGAGTTCATCTGCGCCTCCGATGCGCAGGGTCCCATCCAGACTCCTTCCTGCAGCCCGTCTCCAATATTAATATCCTTCATTCTTGTAAAGAGCTTCTGCATAAACGCTTCTTTCACGCTGCTGTGGATCAGCACCCTGCTGGTAGCTGTACACTTCTGCCCGGTAGAACGAAAAGCACCGCTGACTGTTCCTTCCACCGCTTTATCCAGATCTGCATCTGCAGCAATAATTACAGGATTCTTACCTCCCATTTCAAGCTGATACTTTGCCCCTCTTGCAAAAGCCGCCTGGCCAATTCCTTTGCCGGTAGTATCAGAGCCCGTAAAAGTAATGCCTGCTACTTTCGGATGTTCTACAAGCCCCTGGCCGATTACCGAGCCCGGTCCGGTAACCATATTCAGTACACCCTCCGGCAGTCCCGCTTCGTAAAAACAGTCCATGATTTTACCTGCTGTCACTGCAGTTTCCGTTGCCGGCTTAAACACTACAGTATTTCCATAAATTAATGCCGGTGCAATTTTCCATACAGGAATCGCTACAGGAAAGTTCCACGGAGTAATGACTCCCACTACGCCGAGCGGTGCACGCGTCGTGTACATAAAAGCTCCGCTGTCTGTGGAAGGAATAACATCGCCGGTTTTCCTCATGCCCTCTCCAGCGTAATAACGAAGGATGGCAGCTCCGCGCATTGTTTCTCCTTTGGCTTCCGGAAGTGTTTTTCCCATTTCTTTTGTCATTGTTTCTGCAATGTTGTCCACGTTCTGCTCCAGAAGATCTGCCGCCTTATACAGATAGCTGCCCCGCTCTGCACCTGCGAGCTTTTTCCATGCTTTTTTTGCATTCCAGGCTGCTTCTACTGCTTCATTTAAGTCCTGCTCGTTTGACAGCTGAATTTCACCCACTGTCTGCTGGTTTACAGGATTCACCACTTCCTTTGTATCTCCTGATCGGGAAGCTTTCTGTTCCCCAGCAATGTAATTTAATTGTACCGCCACACTTAATTCCTCCTTTTATCTATTTCTAGCTTCTCCTGCTGCAATGGAAAGAAAGTTTAGAAATTTTCTACCGGCTCTCTTTTTTCCCAGCCGTCCCTGAAAAGCGCGAGGAAATTTTCCCGCTTGTACGGGTGTTTGCTGATTTCTTCAAGGTTTAAATCTGTCCCCCAGCCCGGACGATCGCTCACTTCAATGTATCCATCTTTAACATCCAGGGTATGCGTTAATATATCCTGCGTCCACGGTGCATTAAAATCATCAAATATTTCATGAATAAAGAAGTTCGGCGTTGCCGTGTTTAAATGTGCACATACGATAGAGCACAGCGGGCCCTGTGCACTGTGCGGAGCAATTACCCCGTTAAACGCATTTGTCATCCCTGCTACCTGCTTGGCTGCTGTCAGACCCATAAACTGCGGCTCCAGCTGAATAATATGCACCTGATTATGTGAAAGCAGCTCTGCAAATTGTTCTTTACAGTAATAATCCTCGCCGCAGGCTATTGGAACAGGACTCCGTTTTGCTACTTCGATCATTGCAGATACACTCTGCGGCGGAACAGGCGCCTCAAACCAGGTTGGACTGTAAATGGCCATCTCCTCTGCAAACCTTAAAGCTGTGTGAACACTGAAACGATTATGTCCTTCAATCAATATATCTACATCTTCTCCAACAGCATCTCTGACAGCTCCGATTAAATCGATTGCTAATTTAAAATCCTGTCTGTCCACTGCCTTCCATGAAGAGCCAAAGGGGTCGAATTTTAAAGCAGTGTAGCCTTTTTCTATTACTTTTTTTGCCATACTGTAGAAATTTTCAGGAGTCCGCTCTCCGGTATACCACCCATTTGCGTACACCCGCAGATGATCGTGGCATTTTCCTCCCAGCAGCTTGTACACCGGCACTCCAAGCTTTTTCCCTTTAATATCCCAGCATGCGAATTCAATCCCCGACAGTGCGGCGCCTTGAATCTGTCCCCCATCTGAAAATACATCCCGGAACATCTTTAAAGAATGCATTTCTACATCAAATGGATCTTTCCCTATCACGTATGGCTTTAATTCATGTATAGCCGCTTCAACAGTTTTTCCAAATCCATTAAGCGTTGCTTCCCCGATTCCATGAATGCCTTCGTCAGTTTCCATTTTTACAAAAACCCAATTTTTCCATCCGTTGCCTACAATGTACGTTTTAATATCCGTAATTTTCATCTGCGGACCTCCCAGTAAAATTAAGTAAGCTTGTAATTTTTCCAAATACGATAAATTCATCTGATGTATTTTTAATATATTGCAATCATATGATAAATATTATAGGATGTAAATATGAAATTAAGAATTTTCTGATAAATTAATGTTTTTTGTGGTATTTATCCGCAATTGTGCTTCATGACAAATGCTGAAGGAGGCGTTTGCAGCTACTGAATTCTTTCCTGAAACAAAAATTAGTATGATGAATAATCACATTTCTTAATGATTATGTTAAACCAGGAGACTGATCATCGTATGAAGCCTTGCAGCAATCGAAGAAAAAGGAACTGCAGTCGCTCTTTAAACAACGCAGTATTGCAAAAGACACAGACAATGAAAATTACCACTGCTGCGAAGCGAAGGCGGAGACGCTGAGAGGATCAGCGAAGTTCGAGAATCCATTCTTCCGAAGAAGAACTTCGGAAGAATTAGTCGAGAACAAGCCCTCCAGCAAGCCTTCGCCGAAAGTAGAGCAGCAATAAGAACTCTCCTGTTTTAAAAAAGAGTTTTGTTTTCATAGTAGTCGCCCATGAAGCAAAAAGCTTCACCACAGCCAATGAAAACTTCTGCTTTTGCGAAGCGAAGGCGGGGACACTCAGAGGATCAGCGCCGTCTGAGAATCCATTTCGAAAGCGCGCAGCGATAGAGAAATTAGTCGAAGACAAGCCCTCGAGTAAGCCTCCGCCGTTAGCGCAGCGACATATAGAACCAGCCACTGTACTTTTGATTTCATGGTAGTCTTCTTAGAAAATGCCTATCTCTATTTCACCTTTAATTAAACTTTTTTAGTGGATACCCCTCTTCACTGACCCTGCCGGGCGGGTGCGAAGTTTTCGAAGAGCTGATAAGCTATAGAAAACAAAGGAACTCCTCATAAACAGTTCAGGCAGTTCACTTTTTAGAAATAAGGTGTTTAAAGATGAAAAAGAAGCTAATTTACCAAGTAGTATATGAAGCAATAGAGAAAAAAATCAGAGCAGGTGAATGGAAGCCCGGAGATAAAATTCCCACCGTTCAGCAGCTTTCAGAAGATCTGGGAGTCGGTGCCTCCTCCGTAAGGGAAGCCATCCGTATTCTCAGTCAGCAGAAAATATTAAAAGTAGAACAGGGACGCGGTACTTATGTAGAGCAGGAACTTGGAGAAAAGCCGTCTGAACAGCTTGATTTTTTAGAGAAATCCTCTATTGAACAGCTTTCCAGAGCCAGATTGATCATAGAACCCGAACTTGCAGCTTTAGTCGCAGAAGATGGAACGATGGAAGAATTAAAAGAAATACTGAAGTACGCCCGCTTGATGGAGAAAAAGTTTTTAAAAGGAGAAGACTTTTTATACGAAGATATTAAGTTCCATGAATTAATTGCGAAAGGCGCTAAAAATGATATCCTGCTGGAAATGGTGACGATTATCGGAGATCTGCTCTACGAAAGCCGCAAACATTCCATGCGCATAAAATCCCAGAATGAAAAAGCAGTCAGCTACCATATCCTTATTGCCAAAGCGATTAATGACCGAAACCCTTCCCAGGCACGGAGGCTGATGAAAGCACATATAATTGATCTGTTAACTGACTTAAAATATTAGTTCTCTTAAGTGCTGTAAAAAAAACAAAAGCTGCTCATTTTATTCTTTATAAAAACATACTTTACTATTCTCATGAAAAGGCTGGTGATCAAGATGCTTAGAGCAAGAGAATTTCTTCACAAAATGGAGTTTCCTGTGCAGGATGGCTATGATTTAATCTCTTCTACACAGACGTTTGACGACGGCGGACAATACCGGATTGAAATTCCCTCTGTCGAAGGAGCTGCAACGATGGAGGCTGTAATTACAGAAGCAAAAAAACTCGGAGTAAAAGTGAACCGCGTGTCTCAGGGTAGCGGCATTATGCTGTTAAGCGACAAAGAAATAGCGGATATGGTGGAAATGGGCAGACAGGAAAGCATAGAAGTTTGCCTCTTCATTGGTCCGAGAATGAACTTCGACATTGGCGGGAGTGCGTACAGTGATTCCGGGAATCTGCTTGGATGGAGGCATTCTGGAATGGACCAGCTTGCCTACGCCCTGGAAGATGTGTTCCGCGCAGTAGACCTTGGAATCCGCAGTCTTCTAATAGCTGATGAAGGACTTCTCTGGCTGATTGACCAGGCGAAAATGAACGGCGATCTGCCGAAAGAACTTGTATTAAAAGTATCGGCCCTCATGAGTCCTCCCAACCCGGTTACAGGGAAAATCATGCAGGAATTGGGCGGCACTACGTTAAATATTCCCGGAGACCTCACTCTGCCTAAAATAGCTGCATTTCGAGAAGCATTATTTGCCCCGCTCGATTTATATATTGAATCTCCTGATAATCTCGGGGGGTTTCTCCGCTATTATGAACTTCCGGAGATTGTGAGGATTGCAGCTCCCGTATATTTAAAATTCGGACTTCGCAATGCTGCAAACATTTATCCTTCAGGTGTCCATCTGGAAGCAGTATCGGTCAGTCAGGCGAAAGAAAAAGTACACCGGGCAGCTGTCGGCATAGAAACCTTAAAAAGGTATGCGGAAACAGTGCAGTCTACTTCTATTACCTACGCTCTTTAAAGCTGAAAAAGCAGCAGGCGCTGCTCTATTGATTGAGCGCCTGCTGCTTTTATGTATTGGAAGCTCTTTTTTGTTCATTCAATAACCGCAGCATGGTATGCCGATCCCGGATATGATGTGCTTCCTGCAGCCCTTCTTCCACCCAGGACTGCGCAATTCCAAGTTCCTCTGCCGTAGTT
The DNA here is from genome assembly GCF_900103955.1 of Alkalicoccus daliensis. Lineage (GTDB taxonomy): Bacteria > Bacillota > Bacilli > Bacillales > Salisediminibacteriaceae > Alkalicoccus > Alkalicoccus daliensis. Next base: position 137,757 of record NZ_FNIL01000005.1, on the reverse strand, counting down.
TTTCCGCCGACAAGCTTTAAAATACGGCGTACTTCTTCCCCTGAAGGAATTTCCTCGAGGATATCAGCCACACTGTTTTGCTCTTTTGCAGGGCTGTTATCTATAATCCACTGCTTATTATTATGATAATGCTCCGCAATAATACCACATGCTGCGCCGACTTTTTCCCCGTGCAGGAGCTGCTTACGGTCCTCTTTCAAGAACTTCATTTCCCAGAAATGAGAAAGGTGGTGTTCCGCTGCAGAAGCCGGGTGGGAATGTCCAAACAGTGACATTGCCATACCAGACTGAATCAGCGCTGCAATTAAATACTCCATTCCAGCTGCATCCCGTACTGCTATTTTTTCCGCATGGTTTACACAGTTTTCCAGCGCCTCTTTTGTCATATGATAGGAAGCATCACAAAAAGGCTCATCTGCAGTTAGTCTGCTGAATTTCCAGTCAGCAAGCGAAGTATATTTACCAAGCATATCTGCAAATCCTGCAGCCACCATTGCCTGCGGCGCCTCCACGAGAATGTCTATTTCGGCAAAAAGTCCAATAGGAGCCTGTGTCTGATACGTCTTTTTCACTTTATTCATTACAATCGGAGCGCCTTTTGAATTAAATCCGTCTACAGAAGGTGCAGTCGGTACAGAGAGAAAAGGAATCCCCATCTTATAGCTTGCAAAGCGGGTAATGTCGTGCAGTGTCCCTGCACCCACAGCAATCATACAATCCGCCTCTGCAGGCGCCTCCACGAGCACATGCATAATCGCATGTTCATCTGCCAGCACATCTTCCTGTTCATTTTCCGGTACCAGGGAAACGGTATAATTGATTCCTGCTTTATCTAAAAGAGTTTCCACCGCTTCTCCTGCTGCTTTTTTTGTATGTTTATCATAAACCACGTGAGGGCGGGAAAGCTGCTTCTTATTTAAAAACGGCGGCAGCTTTTCCAGAATTCCGCTGCCGATTTCAAATACTTCTGTAGGAAGAGGCTCATGCTCTCTGCCGCATGTACAATTGTTTTTATGCTGATTGTACCATTCATGAAAAGACTGCATTTATTTCACCTCTTTTACACTCACTCGATCTGTAGAATGACGGACCACCATTTCCGGGGGAAAGACTACCGGCTGAATTGCCTGAGAATCTCCTCCGTTTTGTTTAGCGTCAATAATATTCATAATCGTTTTGGCTGCTTCAATTCCCATTTCTTCCTGCGGGTGTTTTACTGTGGTCAGCTTCACTTCAGAAGCTACAGAGAGAGAAGAATTATCATAGCCTACGATAGAAATATCACGCGGCACCACCAAATTCATTTCTCGGATGACATCCAGAAGCTGCAGCGCCATTTGATCGTTGTAGCACACGATTGCGGTAGGAGCATCTTTTGCTTCCTGCAGCTTTTGCCGGAACAATTGCTGCGGCAGTGTATTCTTTGTTTCTGTGGTATAAGTAACAATGTTCTGCGGACTGAGAACGACACCTGCCTGCCGGTGCGCTTTAATAAATCCTTTCATCCGCTTGATACCCTGAATATCATCATTTTTAAAGAAACCAAGAATGCGTTCGTGGCCAAGCTCCAACAAATGCTCTGTCTGCACTCTCCCTCCTTCTACGTCATCCATGATAACGTGGGAAGGCTCCAGTTCTTCATAGTAAGCATTAATCATTACATAAGGGATACCAAGACGTTCGATATTTAAATAATAATTAATGTTCGGATTTGGCAGCGCGCTTTTCGTCGGCTCAATAATTACACCATCGAATTCCTGGGAAAGCACAGCTTCCAGACAGCGGCGTTCCTGATCTATATCGTTATTTGTGCTGAATACAGTAACCTGATAACCGTTTTGACTCAGCATTCTTTCCGCCCCGCGAATAATCGTTGGGAAAATATAGTCCGAAAAATAAGTGGTAATCACTGCAATGTTCTTTTTCTGCAGGCTCCGGGAACCTCTGTCTGCGGAGCGATCCGCACAGAAGGTCCCTGCTCCCTGCTTTTTGTAAATCCAGCCGTCATTCGCAAGCTCATCTATCGCTTTTCGAACTGTATGCCTGCTCACACCGTATTCTTTCATCAGTTCATTTTCAGATCCTACTTTTTGATGCGGTTGAATAAACCCCTGCAGAATCTTTGATTTTATTTGGTTTTTTACGTAATTATATTTCGTTTCCATACAGCACCTCGTATCTTTTTAACTTATCCGTATAAGTATTTTAACACGTTTCAATAAGAAATACATGTAAAAAAAGTTTATTTTACGAGGGTTTTAAAATTATTTTTTTAAATGTATTATTTTTTCCATACAAGTTCGTTCCATTTCAACGTATCTTTCAACTGATAAATTTCTGTATTTTTATTTATAATCACTGCTTCGATACCAGACATCTCTGCCCAATCAAGCAGCTGATCGACGGAAGCTGTAAAAGAAAGAACCGTGTGATGCGCTCCTCCTGCATGAATCCAGGCTTCTGTAGCAGTTGATAATGATGGCTGCGGTTTCCAGAGTAACTTCGCCACGGGAAGGTTTGGAGTATCCTGTGTCGGCACTACCGCGTCTACTTCATTAATGACCAGTCGGAAGCGGTGACCAAGATCAATCAGTGCTGCATTTACTGCATGACCTCCCACCCCATCAAATACCATCCTTGCAGGATCTGCCTTACCGCCGATTCCGAGTGGATGCACTTGTATTTCCGGCTGATTCTGCGCCACTGTCGGACAAATTTCCAGCATGTGTGATCCAAGAACCAATTCATTTCCAGGCTCTAAATGATATGTGTAATCTTCCATGAATGTTGTTCTTTCATTATTTGTCATTACCTTCATCATCCGCAGGAATGCTGCAGTTTTCCAATCACCTTCACCGGCAAACCCGTAGCCTTTTTCCATCATGCGCTGGGCAGCCAATCCCGGAAGCTGCGGCATGCCGTGCAGATCTTCAAATGTAGTTGTAAAAGCGTTATATCCTTCTTCATCAAAGAATGCCTGCAGCCCTAGTTCAATTCTTGCCTGATCCAGTACATTCTGCTTCTTGGAAAGATCTGAAGTTACAGCAGAGGCAATCCGGTACTGGTTTTCATATTCTTTGTACCGCTGCTCGACTTCGCTGTCGGAAAATCCGTTCATGTACTCAACGAGATCTCCAATACCGTAGCCGTCCACTGTCCATCCGAATTTAATCTGTGCTTCGACTTTATCGCCTTCTGTTACCGCTACCCGGCGCATGTTATCTCCAAACCTTACTACTTTCACTTTTTGATTTTCCGCATGGCCTACTGCTGTTTTCATCCATTCCTTCACTCGCGTCTGTACATCTTCATTGGACCAGTGGCCAACGACTACTTTACGGTTAATATTCAGACGGGAAACCATAAATCCAAATTCCCGGTCTCCGTGTGCGGACTGATTCAGGTTCATGTAGTCCATATCAATGGAATCCCAAGGAATGTCACGATGGTACTGTGTATGCAGGTGAAGCATCGGCTTCTGCAGGATTGTTAAGCCATCAATCCACATTTTCGCCGGAGAGAAAGTGTGCATCCAAGTGATAACACCTGCACAGTCCTCATCTACATTGGCGTCCCGGATTACATTACGAATTTCTTCCCGCGTAGTTAATACCGGCTTGATTTTAATTTCGAAGGGAAGATCTGCTTTGTTCAGGCCTTCGACGACTCCCCTCGTCTGTTCTTCCACCTGATCCAGCGTTTCCCTCCCATATAAATGCTGACTTCCTGTTAAGAACCAAAACGTATATGCTTGCTTTTTAATACCCATAGCTTTCTTCATCCTCTCCCTGGCTGATTAACGCCACTGCTTCAGGCGTCGCATAACATCGTTCTCTCCGCGGCCGAAATAATTATACAGCCGGGAGTATTCCTGATATATTTTTTCGTACATTTTTACGTTTTCTGGAACTGGAGTGTAATATTCTTTTTTAATTTTCCCCATTTTTTCAGCTGCCTCATAAATACTGTTATAGCCGCCTGCTTCTGCCCCAGCTGCTACTGCGCCAAACATGGCGGCGCCGAGTGCAGGTGTCTGCACAGAATCTGCAATTTTGATGACCCTGTTTGTGACATCCGCATAAATCTGCATTAACAGCGGATTTTTCTGCGGAAGTCCGCCGCAGGCATACAGTTCGTTTACGGGAACGCCATTGTGATCGAAAGCATCTATAATCATTCTTGTTCCGAATGCCGCACCTTCCAGGAGTGCCCGGTATACTTCTTCCGGTTTAGTAGAAAGCGTAAATCCTAGCATCATTCCACTCAGTTCTGTATCCACCAGCACAGACCGGTTTCCGTTCCACCAGTCAAGTGCGAGCAGTCCGCTTTCTCCTGGTGCCAGTTTGGCAGCCCTTTCTTCCAGAAGTGCGTGGACGTTTGTTCCTCGCTCCTGCGCTTCCTGAAACACATATTGTGGAGCGGCATGGTCTACATACCACCCAAAGATGTCACCCGCTGCCGACTGACCGGCTTCGTAACCGTAATATCCCGGAATGATGCCGTCTTCTACTACACCGCACATTCCTTCTACTTCCATTTCTTCTTCTTTTTTCCCCAGCACCATATGACAGATAGAAGTTCCCATGGTCATCACCATTTTTCCTTCTTCCACTACACCAAGTGCCGGCACAGAAGCATGTGCATCCACGTTTCCGACTGCCACTGCCAAACCTTCCGGAAGCCCTGTAATTGCTGCCATTTCTTCAGTGAGACCGCCAGCTTTTGTACCCAGAGGCACCACTTCACCTCTTAATTTTGTTTCGATTATATCTTCTAAGCGGGGATCAATATCTTTGAAGAAGTTCTGAGAAGGATAGCCGTCTTGTTTGTGCCAGCAGGCTTTGTATCCTGCCGTACAGCTGTTGCGGAGGAAGCTGCCGGTAAGCTGCAAAATCACCCAGTCTGCCGCTTCTGCAAAAAGGTCGGCATTTTCATATATGTCCGGTGCTTCTGCAAGCGTTTCGTAAATTTTCGCAAGCATCCATTCTGACGAAAGTTTTCCGCCATAACGCTGAAGGAAGCGTTCATTCCGTTTTTCCGCCAGTTCGTTGATCTCATTTGCATAAGGCTGTGCCGCATGGTGTTTCCAGAGTTTCACCCAGCTGTGCGGATTATTTTTATATTCGTCCTTCCAGCACAGGGGCACTCCTTCCGCATCGATAGGAAGCATCGTGCTGGCAGTGAAATCAATGCCAAGCCCTGCTACATCTTCAGGATTTATGCCGGAAGTTTTCAATACAGCCGGTACAGCCTGTCTGATAACATCCACATAATCTGCAGGATGCTGAAGCGCCCATTCATGACCAAGTTTAATGTTTTTATTGGGGAGCGTCTGATCCATTACGCCGTGCGGATATTCCACTACATGGTCCGCAATTTCATTCCCATTTTCAAGGGAAACGAGAACTGCCCGTCCGGACTGCGTTCCGTAATCTATTCCCACTGCGTATCTGGTCATGACTCAGGCTCCTCTCTAATAATTATTTCTGGCCGTAGTATGCATTCTTTCCGTGCTTTCTTAAAAAGTGCTTATCAAGCAGCGTCTGGTCCATGGAAGGAGCGCCTGCATTTATCTGGTAAGTCGCAACCGCCATTTTAGCAACTTCTTCCAGCACCACTGCATTGTGCAGTGCGTCCGCCGGATCTTTTCCCCAGTTGAACGGTGCATGGCTGTGAACGAGTACCCCAGGCACCTGGTTCGGTTCGATACGTCGCTCTTTGAATGTTTCAATAATTACTGTTCCAGTATCTTTTTCGTACTCGCCTTTGATTTCTTCCGGTCTCATTGGACGGGTACAGGGGATCGTTCCGTAGTAGTAATCCCCGTGAGTGGTACCGAGCGCCTGCAGGTCTCTTCCGGCCTGTGCCCAGCTGGTCGCCCAGGAAGAATGTGTATGCACAACTCCTCCGATATCCGGAAAGTGCTTATACAACTCAATGTGGGTCGGAGTGTCAGAAGAAGGTTTTAGACTGCCCTCCACTACTTCTCCTTCAAAGTTCACTACCACAATGTCATCTACTGTTAATTCTTCGTAACCGACCCCACTCGGCTTGATTGCAACGAGGTTATTTTCGCGGTCAATGCCGCTTACATTTCCCCAGGTAAAGGTCACAAGTCCATAATGAGGAAGCGCCTGATTGGCTTCCAGGACTTCCTGTTTTAATTTCTGCATATCCATAGAGGCTTTCCCTCCTTTTTTGTATTAGGCTGCTGTGAAAAAAAATTCCATTCGCTGCTTCACTCTCGGAGAAGACTTGCTGGAGGCTTATTCTCTACTAATTTCTCTCACAGCGTCCTCGCTTTCGTTCCGCAAAAGGCCGGTTCTATGACCTTTTAAAAATGTGCGGGGAAGATCCCATACTTTGTAAAACTACTTCGCATCCGGTACTGGTTTGCCGAAGACAGGAAAGCCGTTCTCATCCCATTCGATAACCTGCGCTCTTGTATGACGATTTGGATCATAAAGAGGATCTCCCTCAATTTCTTTATAATTTCTTGCATGGTAGATCAATACATCTTCTTTGCCATCTTCACTCACCGTAAAGCTGTTGTGTCCCGGACCATACTGTCCGTTTTCTTCACTCGTTTCAAATACTGGGTGATCGAGTTTTTTCCAGGAAGCTGGATCGAGAAGATCTGCGCCTTCTTCTGCATAAAGCAGTCCCATGCAGTAATTATAATCTGTTGCACTGCCGGAGAAAGTCATAAACAGTTTCCCGTTTCTATGCAGCACTGCCGCGCCTTCGTTTACAAGAAAGCCGATTTTTTCCCAGTCATATTCCGGTGTGGAAATCATTACCTGTTTTTCTTTCAGGGTCCATGGGTTCTCCATTTCGGCAATATACATGTTGGAGTTTCCTTCGATATCCGGATCCTTCTGTGCCCACACATAATAGCGGGTGCCGCGGTGTTCAAAGGAAGTCGCATCCAGACAGAAAGATTCCCAGTTGGAAACTACCTGCCCTTTTTCCACCCACTCACCTTCCAGCGGGTTTGCCGCGTCACATTCAAGTGCGTACATACGGTGGTCGAACAGCCCGTCTTTTGTTTCCGTGGTTCTCGCTGCAGCGAAATAGATGTACCATTTCCCATCGATAAAATGAATTTCCGGCGCCCAGATGTTTGCGCTCAGCGGTCCAGATTCATATTTGTGCCATACCGAAACCGGTTCAGCATCCCGAAGTCCTTCTATCGTTTCTGCTCTGCGGACTTCAATACGGTCATATTCCGGAACAGATCCTGTAAAATAATAAAAGCCGTCTTCATGCTTGTAGACCCATGGATCTGCACGCTGTTCGATAATAGGATTGTTATAGCTGTAGTTTCTGCTCATTGAAAAATCTCCTTACAAGCTTATTTTTTCAAACGAATGACGTTCCACGAAGTGTGGTTAATTTTTGCTTCTATTCTGCCGTCCTTTAATTCAGACTGCCCATTTTTATGCGGCTGTACTGCTTGATTCTGTGAAGTATTGACCGCTTTTAAATCATCATTTTCCAGAACAATATGTTCTACAATTCTGTAATCCTCAAATCCGCTTACGTTAATATTTACGAGGATATCTTCTTCCAGGTGGCGGTTTAAAGTGAAGACTGTTACCTCTTCATTTTCTTCGTTATAAACAACAGCACTGTCAATGTAAGGTACGTCTGTGAAGTCTTTAGTATCAAACTTTGGAGATACGACTACCGGCTGGAGGGAAGTTCCTCTTCCGAACACAGAAGTGTGCATGTATGGATAATAAATTGTCTGCTTCCAAGCAGAGCCCATGTTATCCGTCATTATCGGAGCGATTACATTCACAAGCTGTGCCATGCATGCCATTTTTACTCTGTCCGCATTTTTCAAGAAAGTAATGAGAATACCGCCGACGAGAAGCGCATCTTCAAAGTTATACACGTCCTCCAGCTGCGGCGGTGCTATCTGCCAGGGCTCCATTTTCTCGTCATTCTCATTGGAATGGTACCAGACGTTCCATTCGTCAAAGCTGAGCATCATCGTTTTCTTGCTGCGCTTTTTCGCTTTAATATAATCACAGATGGAAGTAACTGTTTTAATAAATCGTTCCAGCTCCATCGTATTTGCTAAGTAATTTTGTGAATCATTATCACGGTTTCCGAAATACTGATGAAGAGATACATAGTCTGCTTCTTCATACGTATGATCGAGCGTCACCGCTTCCCACTCCGGGAATGTAGGCATGCTGGAATTAGAGCTGCCGCAGGAAACAAGTTCAATATCCGGGTCGACCAGCCGCATTGCTTTTGCTGTTTCTTTCGCAATCCGTCCGTATTCCACCGGCGTCTTCTGTCCTACCTGCCAAGGTCCGTCCATTTCATTTCCAAGACACCATGTTTTTATGTTATGCGGCTTTTCATAGCCGTGCTTTTTGCGGAGGTCACTCCAGTATGTGCCTCCTGGATGATTACAGTACTCAATGAAATTCCTTGCTGCGTCTACGCCTCTTGTACCTAAGTTAATTGCCATCATTACTTCTGTGCCGGCTTTCTGTGCCCAGTCTGCAAATTCATTTGTTCCAAAGTCGTTTGTTTCTATCGTGCGCCAGGCCAGTTCCAGTCTGTTCGGACGGTCTTCCTTCGGTCCTACGCCGTCTTCCCAGTTATACGCGGAAACCATGTTTCCACCTGGATAACGTACGATCGGCACCTGCAGCTCCTTTACGAGTGAAAGCACGTCCGTGCGAAAGCCCTGCTCATCTGCTTCCGGGTGCCCTGCTTCATAAATGCCTCCATATACTGCGCGGCCTAAATGTTCAATAAAAGAACCATAGACACGTTCGTCCACCTCGGCAATTTTATATTCTTTATCAATAATCATATTTGCTTTCTTCATATATTTCTCACCCTTTCAAAGTAAGCTCGTTTTGCTGCAGCTGCTTATATTCCAATTTTTCAATCGTGCGGTTAAAAAACCACATCAGCAGGTATGCCATCAGACTTCCGGAGAAAAATAAAATAACGGCCGGGAAGGAGAGAGAAAGATATATTCCCGCCCATATCAATACACCGAATAATACAGAAAGATGTATTTTTCCAAGAATGAATTGAAAAGTATGCTTTAATATTTTCCCCATACCACCTTCAAAATGCACGGAAATCGGAAGGATTGTGGCTAACACCAGCAAGTACATAACTACTAACAGCATGTAAGCAATTACTACATAGTAAGGAACACTTCCATTGGAAGCCTGGATAATATGAAAGTTCACGTATAGTACCGCGCCTGCTGCTGCAAAGATCCATCCATAGAGATTTGCGCGAAGAAATTCAGCTTTATACGTTACCCAGAACGGCTTAACTACCTTTCCCTGCTGTCCTTCACGAACCCAGCGGCGCGCTACCGTAAACATAGCAACGGTAGCCGGGAAAAACCCGAGGACCCCAAGACCTGCGATCGTGAGTCCCAGCCACATAACGTTAAGCAAAGCCAGTTTGGTGATATAACGGAACAATTCATCTATCTTTTCCATTACCATGCTGCTTCATCCTTTCCCTTAGTAACTTTCGCTTTAAAAACTCTTATCCTTTTACCCCTCCGGAAGTTAAGCCAGCAATAAAGAAACGCTGGAAGAAGAGGAAGAGAATGATAATTGGAATAATCGCCATGACAGAACCTGAGAAAAGAATCTGATAGTTGTTTCCATAAGGTGTCAGTAATGTAGCCAGCCCTACCGGCAGTGTGAACATATCATTTGAACGAAGTACCAGGAGCGGCCACAGGAAGTTATTCCAGCTTGTCAGTCCCTGCAGAATCGCCATCGCCGCAAAAGAAGGAAGCATTAACGGCGCCATAATACGGGCGAAAATCCCGAATTCTGTACAACCGTCCACCCGGCCGGATTCCATCAATTCCTTTGGAAGACCAAGACAGTACTGCCGGAAGAAAAAGACAGCAATTGGAGCCACAATCAGCGGCAGCATCACTGCAAAGTAGGAGTCCACCAGTCCTAATGAAATCATCATTGTAAATAATGGAAGCATCAGAATCTCAAATGGAATCATAAGTATCAGAAGCACCAGAATGAAAATAAATCGCTTTCCTTTAAACTCATACAAAGCAAGCGCATAGCCTACCATTGAAGAGAAAAACAGAGACAGCACAATGAGGAATGCCGAAATAATTAAACTGTTAATATACCACTGCCAGTAAGCACCGCCTTCTCCGCCAAAGAGAGCAACGAAGTTTTCCGTGTTCCAGCTGCTTAAAAATAATTCAGCAGTTAAACCGAAACGCATTAGGTCTGATGCCGGACTAAAGGAAGCAACGACGAGAGCGATAACAGGAAAAAGAGCAACTAAAGCGATAATGCTGAAAAGAAGCACCATTCCTGTACTGATAAGTTTTTCCTTTCCAGTTTTGTTTTTATTCATTATTCATCATCCTTTTTAAATGCGCCTGTGAGATAAAGCTGTATAACACTTACCACGAAGATAATTGCAAGAAGCACAATTCCGATTGCAGCTCCAAAGCCCATATCGTTTCGCTGAATACCTTCCTGATAAATATATCCGACTACTGTTAACCCGATATTTCCGGGAGAACTGGTTTCAAAGAATACGAAACTTTCTTCAAACATTCTGAAACCATTAATCGTAGTGATCGTCGATAAGAAAATAAAAATAGGCTTGATTGCCGGGAAAGTTACATTGCGGAATTTCTGCCATGCATTTGCGCCGTCAATATCAGCCGCTTCATATAAATCCTGGCTTACGTTCTGCAAAGCAGCAAGATAGTAAAGAACGTTTACACCCATCCAGCGCCAGGAAGCCAGTGTTACCATCAGGAACATTGCTGTTCCAGCACTGTAACGCCACTCTTTCGGTTCCAGGCCAACTAATTGCAGCACCTGATTTGCAAATGCCGAATCAGAATCCCCAAAGATCATTCTGAAGATTGTACCGGCAACGATAACTGATGTTAATGCAGGAATAAAAATCGAGGCTCTGAAGAAATTTGTCCATTTCATCAGGCGGTGATTTAAAATAACTGCAAAAATCATCGGCACGAGCGTCAGTATAATTACTGTCCATATAACATAGACCGTTGTATTCTGAACAGCCGTGTAAAACGTCGGATTAAACACTCTTTCAAAGTTTGCTGTGCCTATATATTGTGTCTGCCCTGGGAGCACCCGCTGAAAACTCATGTTAAATGCGCTGATGAAAGGGTACAGCGACAAAAATAGGAAGGAGATAATAAAAGGAGAAACAAACAGGTAAGGCGCTATCTTTTTTGAGTAGAGTAATCTGGATCGCCTTTTTTTAGGCGAGTTTACTTCTATCGTTTTTTCCACGATCAATGCCTCCTAAGCAATGAGATCCCAGAGGAGAGGTTCTCCCCTGAGATATCTTCACTGCAAAATAATTATTCTACAACACGCGAGCGAACTGCTTCGGCTGCTTGTTCAAGAGCTTCCTGCGGTGTCTGGGACTGTTCACGCAGCACAGAATGCATTACGTTGGAATGAATTTCTTCCTGTGCATCCGGTGTTAATTCAGTGATATTAATTTCCGCGATTTCATCTCGCACCTCAGTTAAGATTTCAAAGATATCGTCATGGAAATAGTCGTAGAAACGGTTGTCTGCCTGCATTTCTTCAGATTCCCAAACATCGTGGCGCGGCGGATCAAATCCGAGGATTTCCCACAGCTTAATGTTGCTTTCTTCTGTCAGCTTAGCAAATGCAAGAAATTCCGCTGCTAATTCAGGATCTTCACTTTGATTTGTAACAACTGTACCTGTTCCACCCATACCTGCGGAGCGGTTGCCGCCTTCTTCCCACATAGGAAGCGGACGGATCTGCATTTTGCCGTCAAGATCTTCCATGTAGTCGAGGAAACGACCCATGTACCACATTGGCATCATCAGGGAAGCTGCACCGCCTTCATTCATGAAGCCATAATATTCTTCTGCGTGATGGAATCCACCTGGTGCAATTTGTGCAATTTCATGCTCATGTACAAGGTCAGAAATAAACTGAAGCGTTTCTACGTTTACTTCATTGTCTAAAATCACATCGCCATTCTCATCAAAATAATCTGATTCACGCTGGCTGATCAGCGGCCAGAAAGAAAAATGCTCGTCTGACTCTACCGTCGTCATCACTGCGTCTGTATTCTCTACTACCTGCTGACCTGCTTCCACATAGTCATCCCAAGTTTCGATCGAATCAATATCAACGCCTGCTTCTTCCATAATTTCTTCGTTATAGTACATCATTGTTGCTCCTACGTGATAATCCATGCCGTAATACTCGCCGTCTTTTGCATAGATTTCAAAGCGGGAATCAACAAAATCATCAATAACTGGTTCAATATGTTCGTTTAACGGCTGCAGCTGAACATCTCCCTGCAGATAGTTTGCAAACTGAGAAATTTCAATATCAGCAAAGTCCGGCGCACCGCTGCCTGACTGCAGGGAAAGAAGCAGGTTGTTGTGCATCTGGTCATATGGATAAGTTTCTGCTGTCAGCTGGATAGGACGGTCGGGATATTCTTCATTCCATCTGTTTACTGCATCCTCAAAGAATTCCGAGTGGAGTTCCTGGAAGTTCCAGAACGTAAATTCCGTAGCCCCTTCAATGTCCTCACCTACTACAACTTCGGCATCTAATTCTCCGCCTTCACCACTTGCTTCGCCGCCTCCGGCGTTCCCATTATTTCCATTATTCTCTGCGTTATTGCCTCCGTTATTGTCTCCGTTATTGCCTCCGTCGCCTCCACAGGCAGCTAACACTAAACTCACAGAAGCTAACATCAATAAATGCTTTTTCATCTTTTCCCCTCCTGATTAAATTATCTTATTTCTGTTATTTCCTACCATACGTATGAGTGTTCCGTGCTCAAAGGCTGCTTAATTTTTATTTGTTATAAATTAGTAATAACAAACATATATATGAAGCGCTTTCAAGTAATAGAAACATATACGTATGAGTTAATTTGTATTATAGATTATAATTTATTTATCCGCAAGTATGTATTTAAAATTTTCTAAAATTATTTTAATCATTGCCTTATGTACTTAGGTTAGGAGACTTTAAGACAGCTGCAAGTTCTGTCTGCGCAAGGAATATAGAAGTTTCTTTTTACTTGTACGTAATATTTAAGATGTCATACGTATAAGTTTACAACTAATGGGTTTTTTTAGGCGTTTTGGAAACGAAATTATCCTGTACGGATGATTATAAAAGAAAGAATCATTTATTGGTGTATGCTTTTCTTACACAAATATCCTCATTCTTTCTTAATATAAATGAGGAAATAAATACTCCCTGCTTCTTTTTTCAAGCTCCCCTGCAAATTATAATTTCAGTAAAGAGAGTACATGATACCTGTATTCATCTGCTAACTCTTTACAGCCTGAAAAGGTGGAAAGCTCCTTTACGCTTCCCACCTGCTTTCTAAAGTATATGTTTTTCGATTGCGTCTTTTATTCCATCCTCATCGTTGCTTGCAGTTACTTCATCTGCTTCCTGTTTTACTTCGTCCGGCGCATTGCCCATGGCGATCCCAATGCCGGCAAACTTCAGCATATCGACATCATTGTAGTTATCTCCAAAAGCAAGTGTTTCTTCCTGCCTTATTTCCAGCTTCTCCAGTACTTTTTCTATCGCTGTCGCCTTGGACGCCTCTTCAGGGACGACTTCCAGATTGTTTTCTTTCGATTTATGGACAGTTACCCCTGATAATTCTTCTTTCAATATTTTTTCGAGCTTTGCTAATTCTTCCGCATTTCCAGTACAGAGCATTTTATAAACCGGAGGCTCTTTTTCTACATATTCATCGAGGTTTTCTTTTACGGGAGGCACATTGACGGTGGCTTCCTCCCGTTTCATCCATTCATTCTCCGGATCATTTACTCTCCATTCATCCTGTCCGTACAGCGCACAGTGCACGTCTTTACACTGCTCTTTTACTGTTTGATAAACCTTCTTCACAGAGGCAGGAGAAAGCTTCACCCCGTAAATTATCTCTGCATCTTTTTCAGCAGAGGAGAGGACCAGCGCCCCGCCATAAGAAATCATCGGTGTCTCGATCTCCAGTTCCTCCTGCATAGGAAGCATGCCGCTGGGAAGCCGGGCGGAAACAAGTACGAAAGAGATGCCTTTCTCTACTGCTTTTCGGATGGCCTTTTTCGTAGCCGGAGTAATACTTTCATCGGAATTAAGAAGTGTACCGTCAATATCACTAAACACTGCTTTTATCGCCATAGCTTCCTCCCGTGTCTCTTTTATTTTTCGATTACAAGCTTTCCTATCATTTTACCTTCTTCCAGTAGCTGATGGCCTTTCCGGAAGTTCTCTGCATCAAAGCCTTTTAATCGCTCTGTCATCGTTGTGGCCAATTCTCCCTTTTCAACTAATGAAGCGGCATCTGTTAACAGATGATGCTGTTCAATCATGTCTGGTGTGGTGAAAAGAGGCCTTGTAAACATAAATTCCCAGGCAAAAGTAATACTTTTTTGTTTCAGAAGCGCCAGGTCGACTTTTTCCGCGGTGTCTACAATTGCACAAATATAAGACTGCGGTGCGGCCACTTCCACCATCGCTTCCCAGTGCATATCTGTACTGTGGAGACAGAAAATATAATCTACTTCATTAATAGAAAGTTCCTGCAGCTGTTCTTTAAAATTATGATGGTGATTAATCAGGTGATCCGCACCTCTTGCTTTTACCCACTCTTTCGTTTCATCCCGGGAAGCAGTTCCAATCACCTGAAGTCCCGCCTGTTTCGCAATTTGAACGGCAATCGATCCCACTCCTCCGGCAGCACCGATAATCAGCATAGTTTTCCCTTTATTTTGCTCCGGATCTTTTGATACATGCATGCGCTCGTAAATCGCTTCCCAGGCAGTGATCGTCGTAAGAGGCAGTGCGGCAGCTTCCGCAAAATCAAGATTCGACGGTTTTTTTGCTGTGATACGCTCATCCACTAAATGAAATTCACTATTGGTCCCCTGCCTTCCAACCGAACCTGCATAATAAACTTCATCCCCGGGTGAAAAAAGAGAGACCTCTTCTCCTGTCGCAACGACTACTCCTGCAGCATCATAGCCGAGAATTTTCGGCTCTTCCAATTTTTCTTTTACAGACCCCCGCACCTTGGTATCTACTGGATTGATAGAAACAGCTTTTACTTCTACCAGTATATCTCTTCCTTGTGGTGAAGGCTTTTCTACCTCTATATTCTGTAAACTTTCTTCATTCTCTGCCGGCAGAGATTCAAATAATCCAACTGCATTCATTTTCTGCATTTTACCACTCCTTTTCTACTTTTTTATATTTCCTGTTTTAAACATTCTTAATCCGGGAATTGTTATGGTTTGGCAACTATTTGACTTATACTGACTTTTGCTTTAGGATAGGAAGTACTTAGAAAACATTAGCGTTTCTAAAAAGTCCGGGTAAACACTTTATAAAATTTTGCAGCAGATTTCCTGTACGGCAGGAACATCATGTAATGAATAAAATAGTGAGCCAGTAGGTTAAATGTTACAGACAGTTGTGCTGTATGCAAAGCCGAAAAGATTTCCCTTGCGTGAGCTGGGTTCTTTTCGGCTTTTTTTATTTGAATTTGAACGAAAGGCTGTGAGATGTGTGAGATTTTTCGTCGATCACCATAAACAACGTATTCATCGAAAAGTCTGTGCAGGTGACAGCTGCGACTTTAATGATTCTCCCGCAGAAAAGCGGGAATTTACAGATTCCAAATCTTATGTAACAGACTTGGAGGAGAAAAAAGGGTACAGCAAGTGCAGTCACTGCGAAACCTTTTCTCTTGCGATAGATTAACACTGAATATAAGGTTGTATGCTTCAGACGATAGCGCTGAATGCAAAGCCGAAAAGATTTCCCTGCGGAGGGGGTCTTTTCGGCTTTTTTGATTTACAGTCCGAATGAAGAGAAACGAACTTTCTTTCCTGTCCAGACTTCCCTTTTCAATATAACTAGAACAGAAAGGCTGAGATTTGAATGATATTTTTTATCGACCATGACAAGCGTCGTATTCATAAAAGCATATGCATGGGGGAAGAGTGCGATTTTACCGATACCGCTCCCGAAGAAAGAGAATATAGTAATTCCAACACATATATTCTTTCATTGGAGAAGGAAAAAAATTATTCCAAATGTCCTGAATGCGAAGCTTTTTCCCAGGCCATAGGTTAAAAAGCAGCTGTTGCAGACCGCTCTGGAGCAGCTGCTTTACTGAATAATGTCACAAGCCGCCTTATTCACGGGAGTGTCCTTAGCCCTTAGGCGTCTGTTTTTTTGTCTGCAGCGTGATGACTGTATAGCCAAGATCATTTTCAAAATCCCAATCCACAAAATAATCGTCCACATGTCTTTTTAATGTTTCTTCCAACCCTACTTCTATTAAAACTCTTCGTTCCAATGGCCGTTTGGCCAGCTTAAGATCTTCAATCACACCTCTTTTGATTAACTCTTTTTCGATTCTTACCAGAATTCCTGAACGCTTGACTAATATCGTCCGGTCATTCAGCCAGAACACCTCCGTCACCACAGGCGTTTTTTCCGCGTTTTTACTGGCTTTTTTTAATTTCTCAGTAAGTTCCTCCCGGTTAACATCCTCCGGCCACGGCCACTCTTTTTCCTCCTGCTGCCCCTGCTTTAATACTCCAAAAATGACCCCTGTCTCATTTTCCAGCTGCCAGTCTGCATAAATTTCCCGTACATCCAGCTTTGCCTGATCCCATAACTGATGTTTTATTTCCTGCTGCATCTCCTGCATCAGCATATCTCTTGTTTCCAGCACTCGCTCCGTTTCATTTTGCTTTAATAGTATTTTCTCCATAGGGGCCAAAAATCCCCGCAGATGCACAGTAAAAAAAGGCGGCTTCAGCGTAACATATACAGAAGTCGGCCCTTTCCCAAAATTCGTACGAAGCATGGAAGTAATATATCCTCCCACCTCTGCCTCTAGAGGACGGTCTTTTGTCATATCTTTGTTTCTCCCCTTTCGAAGTTAAAGCTCTCTCTTAATAATAACCATACTCCTGGACTTAAAACAAAATTCTTCTATTATTAAAGCGTTTTTAGTAGACGAATATTTGCTGGAGGGCTTGTTTTCGAACAATTTAATTGAAGTGCTGCTTTCGATCATTATCATCAAGTAATATTAACAGAATCCTTCTTTATTCTAAGATTATACCTGCACTTACATACTGCTGTGCTGAAGGAGCCAAGCTGATTTCGCAATAAAATACGGATTTAACAGTTCATCTTTATTATATTCCATCTTTTGCTTTGAATCTGCGACTACTACCGCTCCCCCCGCTTCCTCTACGATAAGCTGCCCGGCTCCAATATCCCACTCCATCGTAGGTGCCATCCTGGGATAGAAGTCAGCCTTGCCTTCAGCAATCAGACACAGCTTTAAAGAGCTCCCTGCGGAAATAGTAGTGACCTGCTCAAATTGCTGCTCCAGCTCTTCCAGCATTTGTTCTGTCGCTTCAGAAAGATGGGACCGGCTCACAACTGCTGCCACTCCGTCCGGCTCCTGGTTGGGCAGTTTATCTCCTGCTTCTAAAAGAGCGGCTGTATCTGGCAGCACACGAGAAGCTGCATTCTCAATTTTCCAGCTTCCTGCCCCTTTTTCTGCCACGTAAAGTGTATCAAGTGCAGGAGCGTAAATACAGCTTAGTACAGGTTTTCCCTCTTCAATCAATGCGATATTTACCGTAAACTCACCGTTTTTTTTAATAAATTCTTTTGTCCCATCAAGGGGGTCTACCAACCAGAAACGCTTCCAAGCTTGCCGGACAGTCACTTCCGGCATCTCTCCTTCCTCACTTAAAATCGGAATCAGCGGATAGGCTTTTTCCAATCCTGCCGCAATGACCGCATGCGCACGTTTATCTGCCCGTGTAAGAGGCGAATCGTCCTCTTTTGTTTCTATTCCCATTGACTCCCCATTATATACTTTCATGATTTCTTCTCCTGCCTGAATCGCAAGCTCTGTTATATATTTTAATTGCATTTTCCTGCTCCCCTTTGATTGATTTCTGCGCAGCCGGCGCAAGACCTGACAATCTGTTTAAATAAGCTTATTAATAATATGCTGACAAAACTATACGACAGAAAATACTCCAATTTTCAAAAACCCTAAAAATCTCTCCTAAAATTGCGGAAACCCACGCTTATTATATACCACGTTCCTTTCTTGACACGTCGCCCTCTATTTTATCACTCTCACTTCGCCCGCCCAACTAATACCCAAACTATGTTTCACGTGAAACCTTTGTCAATTTACCCCTATTAATTCCCATGTTTTTCAAAAGATTAACACTGCTGTTTGAAGGCTTCTTCCCTGAATGAACGTAAACATGTTATCTTGGAAGCGGGAAAGGGAATAGAATAAGCTAGTAAACACTTCTCGTGAAAATATTCAGCTTATGGCTGAATGAAACTATGCGGGATTGGAGGAAGCGAGAATGCCTATGAATATGACTGAAAATGAAATCACGCTGGCAATCATCAAAGCGGTGCAGGAAGGAAAGAAAAAATCCTTCCGGGATATTATTGATGAGCTGCAGCCATATGATATGTACCAGCAGTATCAGGCGATTCCGTCTAAACATAAATATAAATTTCTTTATTACTTATCGATTGAACAGCTTACAGAATTAATGGAAGAGCTGGAACTGGACGACAAGCTGGATGTGCTGCACCGCCTGGGGATAGAGCGCTCCACAAAAGTACTTGATTTGATGGAAAATGATGAACTCGCCTCCTTCCTTTCAGACCTCGAGCCTGAAAAAATTGAAGAGCTTTTATCAGAAATGAAGCCGAAAGAATCGCAGATGGTTCAGGACCTGATGAACTATCCGCCGGAAACTGCAGGAAGAATCATGAATAACCGCTTTGTATGGATTAAGAAGCATTATACGATTGGTGAAGCGGTAGAAAAGCTGAAAGAATTTGCAGAGCTTGCAGAATACTTAAACTATCTTTATGTAATTGATGAAGATAAGAAGTTGGTCGGAGTTGTTTCTTACAGAGACCTTCTTCTAGCTGACAACTCTCAAAAAATTGAAGATGTCATGTATGGACGAGTTGTAAAAGTAGACGTATATGAAGACCAGGAAGAAGCAGCAAAGCTTATCAGCCGGTATGACTTCGTTTCTCTTCCCGTGATTAAAGAAGACGGCACGCTTGCCGGCATCATTACAGTCGATGACATTATTGATGTTGTCATTCAGGAAGCAAACGAAGATATTGAAATGCTTTCCGCTTCCGGTAAGGCGATTGATTTTAATACGAAGCCCTGGGTGGCAGCCTACCGCCGCCTCCCCTGGCTGATCATTCTGTTATTTGTCGGGCTTGTTTCCGGGGGGATTATCAGCGGCTTTGAAGAAACGCTTGATGCCGCAGTCGCTCTTGCTTTCTTTATGCCGATGATTGCCGGTATGACTGGGAATACAGGTACGCAGTCTCTTGCAGTCGTCGTGCGGGGGCTCGTGTCTGAAGATCTGACGCTGAAACAGGCAGGAAAGCTGATTTTCCGTGAAATGTGGGTAGGAATTTTTATCGGGATTACCTGTGGGATTCTCATTTCAATTATTGCCTTTTTCTGGCAGGGAAATATCGTCCTTGGCATGGTTGTAGGAGTATCACTACTGCTCACATTGATTATTGGTACACTGGCAGGTACGATTATTCCCTTGATTTTATACAAGCTCAACGTAGACCCGGCCATTGCCTCCGGTCCATTAATTACTACTATTAATGATATACTTTCTCTCCTGATCTTCTTTGGAATTGCCACAGCATTTCTTTCACAGATCGTTTAAATTCTCTGCAGCCTGCGCTGGCGTAAAATCAGCACAGGCTGTTTTTATTTGGCTTTCCCTGCGTATTTACCTTTCTCCAAGATAAATAAGACGGAGAAATTTCAAACGAATGAATTATCTGATTTTTGAAAAAAATACGTAACATTTCCTTACACATGTGATGATTTTCACAACGGCACCTGCAATAATAGAGTCACTACAGCAAAGGAGTGTTACTATTTGAAATTAGCGAACTTAAGGAAAAGTGGTCATGCCCCGTCTCTGTTATCTGCCTTTTTATACTTTGATATCAGCTTCATGATCTGGGTGCTTCTCGGAGCACTGGGGGTGTACATCACTGCAGACTTTGGTTTGACGCCAGGTCAAGTCGGCTTTATTGTAGCCATCCCGATACTGGCTGGTTCGGTTTTCCGGGTTATTATGGGAATACTGACCGACAGGTTTGGTCCTAAAAAGACTTCCATCGGTGGAATGCTGGTTACGATGATTCCACTGGTATGGGGATGGCTGTTTGGATTCTCTGTTACAGAGCTTTATTTTATCGGTATTTTGCTGGGTGTAGCTGGCGCAAGCTTTTCAGCGGCACTGCCCATGGCAAGCCGGTGGTATCCTCCTCATTTACAGGGAGTGGCAATGGGTATTGCCGGTGCCGGTAACAGCGGAACCCTGCTGGCGACTTTGTTTGGTCCCGGTCTGGCAGAAATTTTCGGCTGGAACGGTGTGCTTGGCTTAGCGCTGATTCCTTTAACACTTGTGCTCTTCACTTATATTTTCCTGGCAAAAGAACCACCAAATCAGCCGAAGCCAAAGCCGATCAAAGATTATTTCCTTGTGCTGAAAGAAAAAGACGCCTGGTATTTCTGTGCATTGTACAGCGTTACCTTCGGCGGCTTTGTAGGACTTGCCAGTTTCTTAAGCTACTTCTTTGCTTCCCAGTACAGTGTTTCCGGGGTGATGGCAGGTTATTTTGTTACTATCGTTATTGCTTCCGGAAGCTTTTTAAGACCGGTAGGCGGCTTGATTGCCGACAAAATCGGCGGAGTAAAGTTACTTCAGTTCTTATTTATCGGCGTTGCAGTATGCTTTCTCGGAGTGAGCTTCATGCCCCCGCTTGTATTGGTAATCGCTATGCTATTTATCGGGATGGGCTTTCTCGGAATGGGCAACGGCGCCGTGTTCCAGCTTGTACCGCAGCGCTTCCAGAAAGAGATTGGGATGGTGACCGGTATCGTTGGTGCAGCAGGTGGTATCGGAGGGTTCTTCCTTCCAAACGTGCTCGGCACGCTGAGAACGCTGACTGGCACTTATTCCAGCGGATTTCTTGTTCTCGCCTTTACTGCACTTGGCGCTTTTGGGTTATTATATGTAGCGCATCTCGGCTGGAAAAAGGAATGGAAACTGAAGCGCGAAAGAGCTGCTTCAGGGCAGGAAACTTCCGTTCGCGCTTAGCTTGAGTATTTTAACGGAGAAAAGGCTGTTCCTTCACGGAGCAGCCTTTTCATCGTGTTTATGAAATAAGGGATTTCTTTTATTTTATTTATCATTTGCTATGTATCGGTTCTCCTTCGCTTTCCGTCGGAAGCTTGCCGACCGGCATTCAAAGATAATGGCAGAACACGGTCTGCTGTGTTCTGCCATTATCTGAATAAACTAAACGAAGCTCGGCTCGTGCCTTCTGATCTTTACAGCAGATACTTTATATCCCGGCATGCCGCAGTTTGGATCTAAATCCTTTGGAACGAGCATATTTACGTTCTGATCTTCCGCCCAGTGGAACGGCACAAAGATCGTATCTTTTCGTATATGTTCAGAGATTCTGCTTCTTACTACGATGGTACCCCGTTTGGATTGTATTTCTACCAGCTCATTTTCTGGAATCCCGTATTCTCCTGCCGTTTCCGGATGAATTTCCATAAAGGATTCATAAAAATGCGCTGCAAGGTTTGTACTTTTACGCGTCTGCACCCCTGTTAAATAATGCGACATGATACGTCCGGTCGTTAAATACAGTGGATAATCCTCACTGACCGCTTCCTTTTTGAGCTCTGCATCATTCGACACGACGCTTAATACGGCTTTTCCATCTGCCGTTGCAAAGGACTCCTCAAACAAACGGTGCGTACCTTTATGATCGAGAGAAGGACACGGCCACAAAATTCCCTGTTCTTCACGAATACGATCATAGGTGATCCCATAGTAATCTGCCCTCCCGCCTTTGCTGGCGGTTCTTAATTCGTTGAATACCTCTTCTGCAGAAGTGAAAGGAAAATACTCTTCTTTTCCGAGCACTTTTGCAATATCACAAAGAATCTGCCAGTCATGTCTGCTTTTGCCTTCCGGCTTTTTATTCGCTTCGCGGAGCGTTACACGTCCTTCTACGTTCGTCATCGTTCCTTCGTCTTCTAAATAAGAAGAGGCCGGCAGAATCAAATCTGCCATCTGTGCAGTTTCTGAAATAAATAAATCAATTGCCACGAAAAAATCGAGGGATGCGAGTGCTTCTTTGACGAAGCTTGCATTCGGTGTGGAAACAATAGGGTTCGAGCACATGAGCAGCATACTGCGAATCTCTCTTTCATGCACTTTTTCCATCATTTCATAGGCAGACACACCTTTTCCCGGAAGATCTTCTTCCTTCACTCCCCACATTCCAGCCACATAGTCCCTGTCTTCCTTTTTCGTGATCGAACGATATCCCGGGAGCTGATCGGCTTTTTGTCCGTGTTCCCGTCCACCCTGGCCGTTGCTCTGCCCGGTGACAGCCCCGTAGCCGCTCCCTTCCTGGCCGATTTTGCCTGTCAGGAGAAGAAGGTTCAAAAAGTTTCGCACTGCCATGTGCCCATCTGTCTGCTGCTCTACTCCCCGCGCAGTAAATATCATCCCTGTGGGAGCTTTGGCAAAAGCTTTTGCAGCAAGCTCGATATCCTTTAACGGCACACTTGCCAGTGCAGCTGCTTCTTCAAGATTTAAAGAAGTAAGATGCGCCTTCATCTCTTCCCATCCGTTTGTTCTCTCTTTCACAAAAGATTCGTTGATGAGTCCTTCTTTTTCAATTACCTTCAGCAGTGCATTCGCAAGCGCCGCGTCTTTCCCCGGCTTTACCTTTAAGTGCAGATCTGCCATTTTTGCCGTTTCTGTCTCCCTGGGATCAATGACAATAATGTAACTGCCATTTTTTCTTGCCTCTTCAAAATAAGGCATAATGGTCGGCTGGCATTCCGCCAGGTTTGTACCTGCTAATATAATACATTTGGCTTTCGGAATTTCTGAGAGTGAGTTTGTTAAGCCGCGGTCCAGGCCGAACACAGCGTTGCCCGCTGTTGCTGCAGAAGCCATGCAGAACCGTCCATTATAATCAATATATTTCGTCTGCAGTCCGACTCTGGCGAATTTCCCGAGTAAATATGCTTCTTCATTTGTAATAGAGCCGCTTCCGTATACGCCGACAGCATCTTTCCCATGCGCTGCCTGAATCGCAGTAAACTGCTCACGAATCATTTCCAGTGCTTTCTCCCAGCTGATCGGCACAAATTCTCCATTCTGCTTATGAAGAGGCTCCAGCACCCGGTCTTTATGAACAGCGTGCTGGTAAGCATTCATTCCTTTAATACACAGTCTTCCGTGCGTAGTAGGGTTATCTACTCCTTTGGTAAGGTAGCTTTTCCTTTTCACATATTTCTGTTCAATCACCTGCTTTTTACACTGCATACTGCAAAAAGGGCACTGGGTATTATATATCGTTTCTGACTCTACCTGCCGTTGTTTTTCTCTGTAATAATTCAGCATCGAGTGCTTCATGCATGCATTCATCTCCTCTTCCTTTTCTCTCTTTTTCCTGCTGTTTTTTCAGGCGGCCATGAAAATAAAAGCTTCGCTAAAGAGAAGCAATACCGCTGGCTCACACAGAGGAAAGCGGCTGAAATGCTCCCTTTCTTTCCTGGGCTTCTTCCAGACTTTCCAGCAGTACGAATCTCGCATCCATATCAAAAAGAACTTCTCTTAAATGAATGAAGCTGACCCTTTCTGCCCACTCGCTGAAGGTTTCTCCGTACTTTGCACCTTCCCGGTAGTATTGAAAAAGCGCGCCGATCATCTCTTTCACTTCCTCGGTTGAAGAAGTTACGTAAAACAGCTCGCTTGCCGCTCCGGAAACACCCTGGCCAATGTAAATTTCCCAGCCATGTTCCATTGCAAGCAGTCCAACATCGCTTTGCAGCACTTTTTCTTTCATTTGAAGGGTGCCGCCGATTCTCAGATGCATATAAGCAGGCAGGAGAAGATTTGCTAACTGTTTTTCCAGGGAGACCGCCAGCTCCTGCATCTCTGCCTTCTTCATTACCGGCCAGGCCGGTGGTGCAAAGGTCTGGATTGGTTCAAGAGAGCTGAAAGTGATAGGGACCAGTTCTGTATTTAATTCTTTGTATAATGCAGATAGATCTTCTGTTTTTACTCCTGAAAATTGAATTCGCTGGCTTGCAAGCAGCTGGAGAGAAGAAACACGGAATTTTTTTGCAACACTTGATATGTGCATTAATTCATCAGGCGTTGTTACGCCCCCGTACATTTGCGGGGAGAAAGAATAAGTCCCTCCCTGCTCCAGCTGCAGCATTGCTGCGGGTGGCGCACCTTCTGTATATTCTTCATCTTTCGGATAAATCATATTCAGGTAATAATGAAGTACTGGAATACATGCAGAACAGCCGTCCTTTTTTTTCCACTGCAGTTCCCTGGTTATTTCCTTTATACTTGTGAGTTCTTTTTCCTGAATAAGGGCTACCACTGTTTCTTCAGACTTGTCTGTACAGCTGCAAAGTGTTTTTTCTTCCAGTGTTTCATCAAACTCTTCACTTTGGATATAAGCAAGCAGTTCATTTACCATCGGCTTGCATCCTCCGCAGGAGCTGGAAGCCTTCGTCTGCTTTTTTACTTCTTCTGCAGTAACAAGGCCATTTTCCTGGACTGCCCGGATGATCTCACCCTTTGGCACATTATTGCACTGACAGATATTCGCACTTAAAGAAAGCGACCTTACCAGATCTTCCTGGCCGGAGGAAGGAAACAGCATACTGTGGAGAATTTCATCGGAAAGAAGTTTTCTATTTGTGATAAAAGAAAGCAGTTTTGACTGCGGCTTTACGTCTCCATAAAGCACTGCTCCTTGAATCCTGTCGTCATGCAGAATGACTTTTTTATATACACGGTTAATTTCATCGTAAAATTGTACGGATCTGGTTTCCCCGGATTCAGCAAGATCGCCGGCAGAGAATACATCGAGCCCGGAAATTTTAAGCTGTGTATACAAGAAAGAACCTGCATAACTGGAGGCTCCGGAGGTTTGTGTAATATGGGCCGCAAGCGTGTCTGCCTGCTCATACAAAGGATTTACAAGTCCATAGACCATTCCTTCATGCTCAGCACACTCTCCTACCGCATAAATATCTGCATCTTTTGTCTGCATATAATCATTTACCAGAATTCCCCGGTTCGTTTCAATGTTATTTTCTTTCGCTAAAGTGACGTTCGGGGCTACTCCCACAGACATAATCACCATATCTGCTGCAACAGTGGTTCCCTCTTTAAATTGAACGCCCTCTACTTTATGTTCTCCGAGAATTTCCGATGTCTGGGTTTCCAGGTGGAAGTTCATCCCCTGCTCTTCTAAATCTTTCTGCAGCAGATGTGCCGCTGTCTCATCCAGCTGACGCTCCATAAGAAATGGGCCAAGATGCACTACGTCTACTTCCAGTCCTAAATTCAGCAGCCCTCTCGCTGCTTCCAGCCCGAGCAGCCCTCCGCCGATAACAACAGCTTTCTTCATGCTTTTTGCAGAAGTTAAAATTTGTTCACAGTCATCCAGTGTGCGAAAAGGGATCACTTCGGGTAAATCCGCTCCGGGAAGCGGCAGCAAAAATGGATTCGATCCTGTCGCAAGGATTAATTTATCATAGGAAGCAGTTGTACCTTTATTTGTTGTTACCTGCTGATTTTCTTTATCTATCTCTGTCACTTCTTCTCCCGTATACAGCTGTATATTTCGGTGTTCATACCAGTCGAAGTCGTGAATCGCGATGTCCTGAATGGTAGTGTCTCCTTGTAAAACCGAAGAAAGCATTATACGGTTGTAATTTGGGTGAGGTTCTTTTCCAAAAACCGTAATGTCGAATGCTTCGGGAGCAGCGTTGATAATTTTTTCTACAGCATTCATTCCGGCCATGCCGTTTCCGATTAATACAAGTTTTTGTTTAGTCATTTTTTCCCTCCGTTAGGATGCATTGTTTCTTAAGATGATGGTCGTAAAGTTGAAAAAATCTGCTGCTGCAGCTTGGATTTCGTTCATTTGTTCTCGATTATGTCATAATTCAAAGGTGTTTAATTAATCTTTGAGAGATAA
This sequence comes from Alkalicoccus daliensis, assembly GCF_900103955.1. Classification (GTDB taxonomy): domain Bacteria; phylum Bacillota; class Bacilli; order Bacillales; family Salisediminibacteriaceae; genus Alkalicoccus; species Alkalicoccus daliensis. Next base: position 111,535 of record NZ_FNIL01000005.1, on the reverse strand, counting down.
TTTAACGTGATTTTTTCAGAATGTTCTATTAATAACGCTTACATTTTAAAAGAGAGCTTTTACTTTTTTCAGAGGCTGATTCAGGAATTTCCGCCGTACTTAATTTCTTTACAGATATCACTGTAAGAGAAGAAGGAAACCCTTTATAATATAAAAAGAAGTTTGTATATAACTTTATCGCTATCTATAAGAATGAATTTCATATACCTGACTGCGAGGAGGAGTTTTTTATCAACCGTGTTAACATTTCTCTCTGTGCTGTGCTCGGTTTAGCTGTGTTTGCATACAGCAGCCAAGTTTCGGCAGCTCCAGAGATATCAGCAGAGAATATTCCTGACAACATGACATTTATTTTTGAAGTACCGGAAGCGCACTGGGCCTCTGGAGAATTTCAGCACCTCACTGCGCAGCTGCTTATGGAGCAGGAAACAGACGTGCAGCTTTTATCTCCTCCAGACTGGCAGCAGCTTCGTCTCAATGCAGTATTCGATCAGCTCCAGAATCCTTCCTTACATTCGGAAGTAAACAATCCTGAAGAAATAACTATGCTCGTAAACAAAGAACGAAGCTTACCTGCAGATTTTTCCCCTGAAGACTTAACGGTGCCGGAAGTGCATAATTTTGGAGAACCTGAAATACGGGAGGAAGCAGCGGCAGCATTGGAAGAAATGTTTGCGGCTGCGGAGGAAGATGGACTCCAGATTATTGCCCTTTCCGGCTATCGCTCTTATGACAGACAGGAAGAAATTTTTGATAATAACGTAGCCGAGCACGGCCTGGAGAGAACGTTGGAATTCAGTGCAAGACCGGGGGAAAGTGAACATCAATCCGGCTTGTCTATGGATGTCTCGAGTCCGGAGCTCTCTGAATCTGGAGACTACCTTTCCACGAAATTCGGTGACACCTCTGAAGGGGAATGGATCGCTGAACATGCGAGTGATTATGGCTACATTATCCGCTACGAAGAAGGAAAAGAAGATATTACAGGATACCAGTATGAGCCGTGGCACCTGCGTTATGTTGGAGTAGAAAATGCACAGTATATAGATGAACATGACCTTACGCTGGAAGAGTTTTCTCTTCCCGTTATATATTAAAAGGCACGCAGAGGAATCATTTCCTCCGCGTGCCTGTCTTTTTTTACGCCTATCTTACTACTTCCCCGCCGTTTTCTTCTATTACACGGAAAATTCTCTGGCGATATGTAAAAACTTCATGATTTGCTTCCAGTTCAAATCTCTTTCCGCCCGAAAATACAAATTCTATTGCTTCATAAGAAGCGACAGAATCTCCCTCAGAAGTAATCACAATTACTTCCTCTGCATCCTTCCAAGGGAAAAACTCCTCTTCCAGAGAGGCAATCGGACTGTAAGTGAAGCCTTCATCATCCATATAGTAATAATGCATCATCCCCATATAGGCCACTGGAAAAGCAAGAAGCATCAACAGCAGAACAAAGCCTCCGCCGATAAGGGGGTGGCGTTTATACCAGACTTTTTTCGTGAAGAAGTAAGTTATTCCTGCCAGCGGCACTATTAAAAAGCTTGCAATCACCACTATGTAAGATAGATCCGGTCTGGAAAGCAGCCACTGCTCCCGATCAAAAAAGAATATTTCCTGAAACAGCATCACCATGACGATAGGAATAAATACAGCCATTATTACTGCCAGGACTGCTGCTACAATCACGACCTTATCAATGTCGTCATGATCAATTTTATTGATTAGATTTTTCACAACTGCTTCGCCCCTCTTTAATAATACAGCCTGTGTGGAAAACAAAGCTGCCTTTTATATGTTAATAGTGATATTTGTGCTTCGCTTTCGGCGAAGGCTTGCCGGAGGGCTTTTCTTCGCTGCTCTCATCGTCTCATGTTTCCTTCAATTGCACAATTACCTATTTTATGTAAATTTTGCGCAGCGATATCACATTAAAAAACGTGAGGGAGAAAATCCCCTCACGCCTGTGAAAATATATTAAACTACTTCCCGCTCCCAGAAGCGGTGAGCTGCAATTGCTTCAATGAATCTATCGGTAAATTCTTCAATCTCTCCGCCATAAATTACACCCGGTGCATCTTCCATCTCATCAAGATGAAGCAGCGGTCTTCCTTCCTGCGTCGCACCGATCGGTTTAAAGTGGGAGTATGCTTCATGAATAAACAAAGCAGCCTGCTTAAAGAATTTTTTATCTTCCTCGCTTCCGCCAACGGCGTAGACTGCATCAAACAATACAGAATCTGCCGTGAGGAAAGTGTGGTCGACTTCCAGCTCACTGCCATCGCTCCCCTGCAGCATTCCTTTTTTGTTACTCAGGATTTCCGGCTGCACTCCTTTTTTCTTCAATTCCTTCAGCACATAGTTTACTTCTGCGCCACTGTAGTTTTGACCGATAATTACAACTACTTTTCGTGTATCCGGCTTTTTCACGGAGTTTTCCTGACTCAGCGCCGGGGAAGATTTCGTGTATCCAGTATCTTCTCCCTCCGGAGGGTTCACCCCGATCGCATCTGCAAAGTTTGTCGCAAGCTCCATGCTTACGTTTCCAAACATATCCACTACCTGCTGCCGGACGGACTTGCTTTCTACTTTTCCAAGCTCAAAACTGAATGCTTCAATAAGATGGTCCTTTTCCGGCTTGCTCATGCTGTTCCAGAAAAGTGTCGCCTGTGTAAAATGATCTTTGAAACTTTCACTTCTGGCGCGTACTTTATGTGCATCAATTTTTTCGTGATAATGCTCGAATCCGCCTTCTTCTTTGCTCGCAGGCTCCGGTGTATTATCTGCCAGGGAATTTTTATGATAGCTGACCTTTCCCCGATTAATAGTCTGGCGTCCAAAGCCATCGCGCTGATTATTGAAAAATGGACAGACAGGCCGGTTGATCGGAAGCTCATGGAAGTTCGGTCCTCCCAGGCGCAGCAGCTGTGTATCCGTATAGGAAAACAGGCGTCCCTGCAGCAGCGGATCATTAGAAAAATCAATACCAGGCACTACGTGTCCCGGATGGAAGGCAACCTGCTCTGTTTCTGCAAAGTAATTTTCCACGTTGCGGTTCAGGGTCATCTTTCCGATAATTTTTACGGGAATATCTTCTTCCGGCCAGATTTTTGTTGGATCCAGAATATCAAATTCCTGAGAAAATTCATCTTCATTGGAGATGATCTGCACTCCCAGCTCATATTCCGGGTAGTCTCCATTTTCAATTGCTTCCCAAAGATCCAGACGGTGAAAGTCCGGGTTCTTTCCGTTTACTTTCTGCGCTTCATCCCAAATTACAGAATGCGTACCGAGAACTGGCTTCCAGTGAAACTTCACAAAGTGGGAAACTCCCTGTTCATTTACAAAACGGAAGGTATGTACTCCGAATCCTTCCATCATGCGGTAGCTTCTTGGAATTGCTCTGTCAGACATTGTCCACATTACCATGTGCGCTGATTCCTGATTATTTGCAACAAAATCCCAGAACGTGTCATGCGCGGAAGCTGCCTGTGGAATTTCATTATGCGGCTCCGGCTTCACAGCATGAATCAGATCAGGAAATTTAATTGCATCCTGAATAAAGAAGACCGGAATGTTATTTCCTACAAGGTCATAGTTTCCTTCTTCTGTATAAAATTTAGTGGAAAATCCGCGCGCATCTCTTGCCAGGTCTCCTGATCCCCGGGAACCGGCGACTGTGGAAAACCGGACGAAAACGTCTGTTTTTTTAGAAGGATCCTGTAAAAATCCTGCTTTCGTATATTCTTTCATCGATTCATAAACCTGAAATTCCCCGTGTGCTGCAAACCCTCTTGCGTGCACGATTCTTTCCGGAATTCTTTCATGGTCGAAATGCGTCATTTTTTCCCGGAAGTGAAAATCCTCCATCAAGGTCGGTCCACGTTCACCGGCTTTTAAAGAAAATTCATCTTCAGATACCTTCAGTCCCTGGTTCGTCGTCATTTTCTTCCCGCGGTCATCTGTCGTGAACTTTTCCAGCTGCTCTTTTTTAGATTGGTTCTTGTTTACTTTTGCATCTTCACTCATTTCACATTCCCACCTTTACACTTTTTTCCTGCCCAAGTTTTCTTCCCTTTTTCTACAAACAATAAACAATGTTTAAACCTTTATCATACAAAGCCATCCGTATCCTATGAATGATGTAAATTCCCTTATCTGCCGCATACTCATACCTAATGGAAGACCTTCATACAGAAAAACTGCCCCACGAACGGTGAAATTAATACGGTTTTAAAATTAAACAATCTTTCTCTTAAAAAAACAAGGAAATTACCATAGATAAATAGAATAGGTATTACATGAAAGTTTAATGAATAAACTAATACTCATCATTTAGAGAAGGGGCGAATACGCAAGATGAAGCAGACTGTTTATATTACTGGCGCCGACAGAGGGTTAGGGCTGGCGCTTTCCAGGTCATTTTTAGAACAAGGCTATTATGTATTTGCAGGCCGCTACATGCAGGACTGGACAGAACTGGACACCCTGCAAAGCGAATATCCTGAAGATCTCGAGATTCTGCCGCTGGATGTGAATAATCAGCAGTCAGTAGATGAAGCAGCCAGACAGATCGGCTCCCGGTCCGGGCAGCTGGATATTTTGATTAATAATGCTGCTATATTTAAAGACCGATCAGAAGATATCTATGGAGAGTTTCATTATGAAGATATGATGAAGCTGTATGAGACGAATGTGTTTGGGCCGCTTCGGGTTTCGCAGTCTGTCATTCCTCTCCTCCTTAAAGGAGAAGGAAAAATGCTCGCAAACATATCTTCGGAAGCAGGAAGTCTTGCTGATTCCTGGCGAAAAAAAGAATACGGCTATTCTATGAGCAAAGCGGCACTCAATATGCAGCTGACTATTTTACAAAATCAGCTGGCTGAGCATGGAATTAAAGTGATGGCTTTTCAACCTGGCTATGTAAAAACATATATCATGGGAGACTTCAACAATGAAGCTACCATTGAAGCTGAGGTATCTGCTGCCGGAATTACAAAAGAAATTTTAAAATTTCCGCCGCTGGAAGAACATATGTTTATTGATTACGAAGGAAATAAAATGAACTGGTAAGGAGAGAAATAAATATGGTTAAAATTATCGCGTTGCTCGGAGATTACTGGCATAAAGCTGAAGATGCGGAAGCAGGTCTGGAAAATGCACTTACAGGATTTCCAGAAAATGAAGAGATCGACCTGCAGTATGTGACCCACGAAGAAGTAGCTGAAGCGCTGCAGACCGAACCCGATCTTTTTATCAATGCGAAAATGGACCCCTTGAATCCAAAAGATGAAAATGTCATTACGTGGCTTACAGAGGAGCTTGACCAGCAGGTAACCCAATATGTAAAAAACGGCGGCAGCATGCTGGCCTGGCATGCGGGTATGGCGGGCTATGCAAGTGAGAGCCGCTACATTCAGATGCTTCGGGGGGCTTTTGATTATCATCCTCCCGGCTTGCAGCAGGTAACCTATCAATATAAAGAAGACAATGAGAGAAAAGAATTTACGATTACTGATGAGCAGTATTTTGTTCACTGCGATACTTCCCGTACGTATGTTGATCTATGGAGCACAGGACCGGATGGCGATGCAATTGCAGGCTGGAAACATCTTTATGAAAAAGGAAGAGTCTGCTGTTTCAGCCCTGCTCATACGAAAGAAGGCATGCTGGATGAAAATGTGGCTTCCCTGCTGTTTGCAAAAATCAGCTGGCTGCTCCATCGCTGATCGTCACGAAAAAACTTACGTTATTCATTGTGCAGATGTCCTTTTGGACGTACTAGAATAGGATGCTTCATGACACAGGCCTCCCGTGTGCAACATGGGAGGCCTGAACTGTATTTATTCGCCGACTGCCAGGAAAACTAAAACTTCAGGGGAACGTTCTCTATAGCTGGTGTGCTCTTTTTATAGGGTATTCTGGTTGCTGCCGCCATAGATACCTTTACGAAGAAAGTTATCTGCGTAGAGACAGGTAGCGAGAATTGTATTAAATCCAAATTCTCCTTTATCTTTAAATGTACCGAGAGATCCTGTACGTGCCCCTTCAATTAACACACTGAAGATTTTATTGCCGCTTTTGGACTCCTGTTCGGACACCCATCCCCGGCCGATTCCCAGCTTATGCTGCACAGGTTCCCGGTACCAGGTAATGTCATTATGTCCCCGGATATACTTCATCGATTTCATAATATATTCACCAATAAGCTTAATATTCTTGTCCCCTCTTCCTCCTACGCCTATCGTTTCACTGGGCAGCTTGGAAGTATGGTTATCAAGTACAATATGCGGCCGCAGGGATTTTACTTTATTTTTTACGATCAGCACTTCCGGATGATCATCGTTTTCATACTGCCGGTTTAAATCTGTTCCATCCTCCGTAAAGCGGATGCCATGATGAAAACCATATGGATTTACGACAGGAATCACATAAAAGCTGTACCGTTCCCTGAGCTTTATGAACAGGTGCCTGACTTCCGGCAGCGCATGGCCAGGATTCACAATGCAATTAAAAAAATGCATCGTCCAGTACGTAGCTTCCCATTCTTCTCCATGAATAGACGCACTCATAAAAATCACAGGCTTCGAATCTGTGTCTCCAAAACAAAGTCCGTAAAGATGGCGTTTCCCATCACTGCACACACCTAGATCCTCACAAATCTCATACTCTGCTTTTATTCTTTCTGCAAGCTGCTCATATGATTCTTTATCATAATAAGGCGGCGTTGTCTGCGGAAAGGTAATCATTATGGCTTTCTCCCGCGGATTCTTACACTGTAAAAAATTTCTTCCCCTTCCGGTGAGAGATGGTCTATCCCTACAAAGCAGCCTGCTGGAAGGATGCATGGAGCTTCCGAAAAATGAAACGCAAATTTGTTCTGTGCTGTATCATACTCCATAATCTCCCACTGTGGTGCAGTATAGCGGGAAATATTGGAGGGAGTATTGGATACAAACGCGTTTGATGCACGGGGACGGATCACGCTGTACTCCTCTCCTGAGATTCGAAACTGCAGGTGTATATTCTCCTCTGCTCCCTCTCCCCATACTACCCAGGTGAGAGAATCTATTATCATATTATCCGACGTTTCCAGAATGACCGCGGCTCCCTCGGTCAGCGAGCCTGATTTATTAATTAAGAACTGTTCCTGAAGATCCATGAATAGTCCTCCTATTTTTTCGATTGAACTTAAGAAGAAGTGTAGACTCCGCCGTTTACATGAATCGCCTGGCCGGTCATATAGGACGATTCATCTGATGCAAGCATTACATACGGCCATGCGTGCTCTGAAGGCTGTCCTGGACGTTCAAATAAACTGTCCTGTCCAAAGTCTTCTACTTTATCTTCATCCATTGAGGAAGGAATCAGCGGGGTCCATACTGGTCCCGGAGCCACAGAATTTGCGCGGATTCCTTTTTTTGCGAGACTCTGGGCAATGCTGCGTGTCCAGGCAGTAATCGCTCCTTTTGTAGCAGAGTAGTCCATGAAAATCGGATTGCCGCGATACGCATTCACAGAAGATGTACTGATAATGGAATCTCCTGACTGCATATGACGCACGGCTGCTTTCGTTAAATAAAACTGGGAAAAGAAATTTGTCTGGAATACTTCCTCAAACTGTTCTGTAGAAATATCCAGAACGTCTTCTCTCGCAAATTGAATTGCTGCATTGTTTACGAGGATGTTGATCTTGCCGAATGCAGAAACTGTTTTCTCTACAAGGTCGATGCAGTGCTGCTCACTTTTAATATCTCCCGGCAGCAGCAGACATTTTGCTCCTGCTGCTTCTACAAGTTTTTTTGTTTCTTCCGCATCATCGTGCTCGTCAAGATAGGAAATGGCTACGTCTGCTCCTTCTCTTGCGTAAAGAATTGCTACGGCACGGCCAATCCCGCTGTCTCCTCCAGTAATAAGCGCAGACTTTCCTTTCAGTTTATCTGCAGGCTTGTACTCTATCGGCTGCGCCGGAAGAGGATTCATCTCTGATTCAATTCCCGGATGTCTGTCCTGACGCTGTCTTGGTGTACTTCCTTTCTGCATATCTCTTGGATCCATCTTTACTTCCTCCTTAAATATTTCTAATTGTAATTTATTGTCTTGTACCACCTTCCCGGCATTCCAAAACGTCCGGAAATTCATTTCATTTTTATTGGAAATATTTTCAATTAAACTGATAAACAGGATTCTGATCGAAAGTTGGGGAAATGATTTTTTCCTAAAATCAAAAGCATGGAAAAAAGTTCGACTGGGAATAAGGAACATAAAGAAATATGCAAGGGAGGTGAAGAAAAATGGAGGAACAAATCAGAAGATACTTCAGGCAGATGGACCGGAGTTTTTATATGACAGATTACAAAGAGCAGGCGCACCTTAACCGCGCTTTTCCGATTGGTCACGGACAGACAATTTCCCAGCCCTCACTCGTTCTGGATATGACACTTGCACTCGACCTGCACCCGCAGCACAAAGTGCTTGAAATCGGTACGGGAAGCGGATTTCAAACAGATATTCTCGCCGCACATGCAGAAAAGGTCTATACAGTGGAGCGTATTGAGGAGCTGTACCTTGAAGCAAAACGAAAACTGACAGCCAAAGGATTTACAAATATTCATTTTAAGCATGGGAACGGTTCTGAAGGCTGGGCCGAAGCGGCTCCCTTTGACCGGATAATGGTGACCGCTGCAGGTGCAGCCATCCCACAGGCACTTTTAGATCAGCTGCGCCCGGAGGGAAAAATGTTAATTCCGGTGGGAGAAATGGATATGCAGCGACTCACGCTTGCTGAAAAAAACCAGGACGGCAAAATAAGGACGCAGCCGCTGCACTACGTCCAGTTTGTAAAGCTTTATGATGAATAAAGCACCTTACTGCTTACTCTCCTGTGTCTCATAGTAATTGCTCAATTCTACAATCATCGCACCCATTCTTTCATGCTCCGGCTGAATTATTCTATGAATCCCTTCATCCTGAAGCGCTTCTGCAGTCACCTTGCCTACTGCAACAGCAAGCGGTCTGCTTTGAAAGGCTTTCTGTATTTTTTCCCGATATCCTTTTTCATCCACGTATTTAAACAGGGAGCGCACCTGAATCGCGGCAGTAAAGCAGACTGCGTCTACTTCTTCTTGCATCACTTCCTGACAGAATCGTTCTACTGTCTCCAAGTCAGGATCTATGTGCTTATAGGGAAGCACCGGCATCACCGTGGCGCCTTTGTTTTCCAAATACTGAATTAAGGAAGGCGCGTTTTCCCCGTGCAGCTGCACCATGACACGTTTCCCATCAAAATCGAAGTCATTGAGTTTGTCTATCAGCCCGTTAACAGTGCCATCGTCATCTTTTGCGGCGGGTGCTGCCTGTATTTTTTTCAATGCGGCGAGTGTCTTGTAGCCTCTCGCTCCTGTCTGTGTCTGCTGGATCATTTGCAGCAGTTCTTCTTTCAACTGCATTTCTTCGGCTAGTTCAAGCATCGTATTCAGCCCCATGCCTGTAGTGAAAATCATCCAGTCAAACTGCTCTTCTACTATTTTTTTCAAATCTTCCCGCACCTGTGTGTCATTTAAAAAAACAGTTCCCTGCAGAGAACGTACGATGGACTGTCCGCCTCTTTTTTGAATCAACGTACTCATTTCTTCGGTTTTCCTGGAAGCTGCCAGTACTACTTTTTTGTTTTCCAGACTCAAGCGGACCACTCCTTTTTTAAGTATAAGGTTTATTATATCCTACTTTCCCGGGTGCTTAACATTATAAAACAACTTTGTCTGTGCAAGGTTAATTTGAAAGAATTGATTTTCTCTGGTTAAATGTCCGCAAGCTTCACCGGCCTGCCCTCTTTCGCAGATACTGCAGCAGCATATGTTATTTTTTGTGTCTGAAGCGCATCCTCATAATTAGACAATATCCGGGAGGTATCTCCTGTTTTCAACGCGTGTAAAAATGCTTCACTTTCTTTTTTGTAAGGATTTTCCTCCATAATTTCTATTGACTGCTTTCCCTGCTTGTCCTGCACCACCAGCTCCTCCGGAGACCAGGAAGTAATGCCGCGATCCGAATATACAGTGAAGCCTATTTCCCCCACTCCCTGCGGCAGGATGCACGTGTTGGAAAGAGAAACGACAGCTCCATTCGTCATTTTTATACTTACTGTCCCTACATCCGCTGCGGTAACTCCTTCGTAGCTCAGGTGATTGACTTTATGGCCGGTGACAGCATACACTTCTTCTGCTTCTCCGGCTATGTACCGGAGCAGATCGACAATGTGCGTTGTCTGCTCCATCAGCTGTCCACCTGATTTTTCCTCTTTTCTCCACCACGCCGTTTCCGGCATATCTCCCATCCAGGCGCCGGTAATTAACCCGATTTTCTGCTCAGAAAGTATTTCTTTTAACTTTTCTGTCGCCGGGCTGTAACGGAAATGATATCCGACAGAGGTAATTAAAGAAGCGGCTTTCACTTTGGCAGCAATATTTTTGGGAAGTGCAAAATCATTGGCAAGCGGCTTCTCTACAAGAAAAGGGATGCCGGCCTGGATCAGTTCTTCTTCAATGCGGCCGTGGGACATCGGCGGCACACAAATGTATGCAGCATCGAGTTTTTCTGCGGAAATCATATCAGAAATGTCTCCGTACCCTGCGGCCCCGTTGTAATCCACTGCCATTTTTTCCGCTTTTTCTTTACTGCTCCCGCAGATCGCTGTTACTTCTGCTTCCTCCATGGCGGAAATAATATCTGCGTGCTTTCCGCTGAACCATCCTGTGCCAATAATTCCAATCTTTAATTTCATAATTTACTGCCTCCTTTGTAAGTCAAAAAATGTGTCAAGCAGTTCTCTCATTTTTTCACGTTTCACGTGAAACATTATCAAAAAAGAGAGAATGCTCCATGAAGTCGGCTCATTCTCTCTTAGATGTGTTTACTGCTCTGTTTTAATTTTTTCTACCAGCTTTTCCAGTTCCGGGGTCATACCTTTTACTGCTTCTCCATTATATACGGTGACCGGCACTCCCATAATCCCAAACGCCTCTACTTCCTCCTGGTACTGCCGGCTGCTCATAATATCTCTTACTTCAAAGGAAATTTGATAGGCCTCCAGCATTCTTTTTACGATACTGCATTCTACACAATCATTCGTAGAGTACACGATTACTTCTGACATACAGGTTCCTCCAAATAGATGATTAATTCTACCTGAAGTTTACCTCTTTTCTGCACTTTCTACAAAAGTTTTTTTCTCCGCATTTTTCTTTTTAAGCTTTACCCGGTAATAAATATAGTAGCCGATTCCTGCTAAAATAACTGCAGTGATGACATACTGCAGATTCTGAAATACTACATATACTTCTCCCACGTTGCCAAGCCCGCCTAGATAAAGCATCGACAGCGCTACCGGGAACACACCGATAAATGTGAAAAATCCATAGCGGAGCGGCGTGATCTTACAGAACGCGGCAACATATACGATGTACCCCATACCGAGCACCCGTCCCGCTGCGATGGTCCAGCCGCGGTATTTTTTCATGAATCTTACCATGCGCTGGGCGCGTCCTGTTTTAATTCGGTCGCTTACAAGGTAATGGTAGCGGACTGACAGTGCATAGGGTATGTAGGCAACAGCCGTGTAAACAGCAGAAGCAGCAAGACTGATCCACAGTAGCTCCCAGCCTGCGGGGTTAATTACGTATCCATACAATAAAAATACGATCGCTGCGGGAAACGGAATAGAAAGTGCTTCCACTCCTATTCCAAGGAAAAGTCCTGTAATCCCCCACTCCCTCAGTGTTTCTATGATCATCTCCAGCATAGAAGGAGACTCCTCTCCAAATTGGTTTTTCTTTCTTTTCCCCTCTTTTACCAGGCAAAAACGAGTTTGCAGAGAATCCCACGAATTCAGAGATTTATTTACTCCTGCTCCGGCAGCAGATGCCGGTATGGAATAGGAGAAGCCAGCACGATAGAAGTATTAATATTTCCAAACGGAATCAAACGGTCCACCAGCATCCCGAGCCCTTCTATTTTACTTACTGCTGCTTTAATGAAGTAGCTCGTCTGTCCTGTGACCCGGTGGCATTCGATAATATCTTTTTCTTCTTTAATCCGTTTTTCAAATTCCTGCGGCGTAATCTTTAATTCACTCAGCTGAATAAATATAATTGTTGCTCTGCCGATAGCAGCAGGAGATACACGAGCAGTAAACTCCTCAATGATTCCTTTTTCCTGCAGCCGGTGCATTCTCTCTGTCACGCTCGGCCTGCTCAGTGCCAGCTGCTTCGACAACTGACTGACAGTCATTCGGGAATCTTCCTGGAGCAGCCGCAGCATTTCGATATCAATTTTATCCATTCAATTCCGCTCCTTTTTCAAATCGAAGGTTAATTCGCATAAATACATTCATTGTTTCACACAAATCATTGAAATACATTCATTATTATATACTAATTCCTCTCTCTATATTCTACTATTATAGTATTGGCAAAAAATAGTTACTATATGGAGGAACCAACATGACAAACACACTTAAAATTATGCTTGGCTGCTTTATTGTAGCTGCAGGGGTAATTATTTTACAGCATGCCTCACTTTTAACAGGAGGAACTGCCGGTCTGTCCCTCGGACTCGTTTATTTCTTCCAAATGCCGTTCAGTTTTTTCTTTTTCCTGATCAATATTCCTTTCTATATTTTTTCTTTCATTACTATGGGTTGGCGTTTTACTGCTTATACCATTTTTGCGATTACATTTCTTTCTTTATTAACGAGTGTAGAGATATTGCTCCCCGCCTTTACCATTCATCCGCTTGCCGGCGCATTAGTTGGCGGAGCAATCATCGGCCTGGGTGTTTCCTACTTATTTATTAACGGTGCTTCCCTCGGCGGAGCGCACATTCTCGCTTTGTTTTTACAGAAGAAATTTAATTTAAATCCGGGAAAAGTAAATTTTTCGTTTGATTTTATGGTGATTTCCCTCAGTCTTTTCACCGTCGGACTGTTAAACGGACTTTACTCGATTGTCTCTGTTCTTGTGCTCAGCTGGATTATCAGCTATTTCAAAGGGAAATATGCTCCAACAGCGGCGAAAAAGCCTGTCAAAGAAAAGAAATATTACATGCCTGCCGGCGATCCTTCCAGAGAACCGGTGCATAACTAATAGAAAAACGATCTCCGTGCTGCTGGAGATCGTTTTTTTGAGCTTATCTTGGCAGATGCACAGAAATTCATTTTGCAATTAAGAAACCTATCATCCATTCAACAGACATCATACTAACTATTTTCATTTCAAAATATGATAAGATAGCTTCATAATATTACTTACATACAATTATTACCAAGGAGCGATTATTTATGTCGAAAAAGCAAATACGTGTGGTAGCGGCTGTTATTGAAAATGAGCAGAACGAGCTGCTCTGTGCACTACGCAGTCCGGAAATGGCGCTTCCCAACGTATGGGAATTTCCCGGCGGCAAGGTGGAGAGCGGGGAAGAATTGCAGGCAGCACTGGAAAGAGAAATTCAGGAAGAGCTGCGGTGTACGATCCAGGCAGGAGAGGTGATCCATCGCCATGTGCATGAGTACGATGCAGCGATTGTGGAATTAATCTGCCTGCAGGCGGTGCTTACCGAGGGAGAACCTGCGGCCACGGAGCACGCGAAGCTTCTCTGGCTTTCCCGTCCACTCCTCTCCTCCTTACAATGGGCTCCTGCAGACGTTCCTGCGGTGCAGAGCCTGATGAGTAAAGCTGCTACTTAAACCTTCTCTGTCAGCTCCCGGTACAGCTGGGGTGGAATTCTATGATGAAGTTTCATGTGAAACATTACTGGCTTCTCGTTCTGCCAGGATTCCACTTCCAGCTCCCCTAAATAGATAAACGGCTCGGTAACATTTCCTTCGATATGCTTGTATTTGCGAACGAACAGATGCAGTTTATTTCCTAACTCTTTGTGGCGAATGATGCTTTGTCCCCGTCCTGAATGCTGCGCCATATTGTTCGGACTTTCCCACTGCACTCTTTCCGGGGAAAGTATTTCATCTTTGTACAATAACCGCTCCTCTGTGTCTGCCTCCTTATGAAGATCCACAAATAAAAATAAGTCCTTGTCGTTTCTAAGCAGACCCGATCCCCTGAAAGAAGAGTGCGTCACCGAAGCATTCGAAAGCAGCGCGGCGTCTCTCATCTGATACTGCTCGTGCAGCTTGAAAAAAGGAATTCCGTAATCTGTTTTTCCGAATTCGCGTTCATAGCGGTGCAGTCCATATTCGAGTAAATCGGTCAGGTAGGAAGTATATTCCTTGTTTTGCAGCAGCTCTTCTAAAATAGACGTCCGGATTACTTTTTCCCCTTCCCATTCGGCCAGTGCTGGAAAGCGGTCTTTTTCCCGCTGATCGAGAAACGTGTTCGCGATGTTTTTTATGGCGTGCCTGACACTTTCTGCTGCTGTTTCTTCCACCCAGTGACGGATGTGATAGGAAGCTTCCTCCCAAGATAATTCTTTTTGATGCATTAAAGCCAGGTACAGACTTGCTTCATGCGGACGTTTCAGCGGCAGGAATTTTGAAAGCTCTTTATATACCTTGGCCCATACCTGGTCGTGCAGCAGAAGCCTTATATTATCGTCTGTTTCCACTTTTGCTAAAAAGGAAAGATAGCTCCCCTCTTTTTGAATAAATTTCACCGGGTCGGGTGCCCCATCATAAGTATAGTAGTCCATCAGCTTGTACGGCGGTTTGCCGTGACGAACTTTTTTGAATTCCATGTACTGCTCCTTCAAGTAAGCCATGCTGTAAAAGGATTCCTGATCAATTTGCTCCAGAATTTGCTTCTGTGAAATTTCATCCATTTGTATGTGTGTCGCTCCGGGTACGTGTGCGAAACCGGTTGCGACTGCTACTTTCAGGCTTTCCTTATCATAGTAGCGCTGGCCATTTAATGCGACGGCAATCAAATAGCTTTTCGCATGGTTGCCGATAAAGTCGAGCACGGTCAGGAACTGCTTTCCCGAGTGCTTTCGCAGCCCGCGGCCCAGCTGCTGAATAAATACGATCGGCGATTGTGTCGGGCGGAGCATCAGCACCTGATTTACCGAAGGAATATCCACCCCTTCATTAAAAATATCCACCGTAAATAGAAATTCGATTGGACTCTTTTCATCTTCCAGTGCCTGGATTGCTTCTGCTCTCGTTTCTCCGTTATCATCTCCAGATAGATACAAGCTGGGAATGCCTCTTTTCGTAAATTCTTCCGCCATAAAGGCTGCATGCTCCCGATTCACGCAAAACCCGAGTCCCTTTCGAAACTGGCCGTCATTTCCGTAAAAATTCATCTGTTCCATAATAAAATCGACGCGCTTATGCACCTGCAGTTTTTTTGCTAATTCTGCTGTATCTTCCAGCCGCACCTGCTGCAAATCGATCTCTGCGATATCGGTAATTCCGAAGTAGTGAAACGGAGCGACGATATCATCTTCCAGTGCCTCATGCAGCCTCACTTCCAGTGCTACGTTATGATCGAACAGCTCAAATACAGAAAGCTGGTCACTTCTTTCAGGCGTCGCGGTCATCCCCAGCATAAATTTCGGCTGGAACCAGGCGAGCACTTTTTCATACTGCGGGGCAGTTGCGTGATGCGCTTCATCGACAATAATATAATCAAATTCATCCGGAGAAAAATGCTCGTAATGGTTAGCAAGCGTGCGGATGTTAGCAAATAAGTAATCGGCTCCCCAGTCTTTTCTTGTACCAGTAAGAACTCCGAAACTCCGCTGAATATTCGGGAGCAGCGTTTCGAAAGTTTCCTTCGCCTTCTGCAGAATATCTTCCCGGTGCACGAGGAACAGCAGTTTCACAGGCCGGACCTGCTGCACATCGAATGCGGCCATATACGTCTTCCCTGTTCCCGTCGCAGCAACGACGAGGGCTTTCTTTTCGTTCAGGTCGCGAAGCCGTGTTAAATTTTCAATTGCTCTGCGCTGCATCGAATTCTGCACAATATATTCTGCTTTTTCATACACCAGATTCGCGGTGCGCTGCATTCTCTCTATATTACGATACAGCTCTTCATATTCATGCAGGAACTGAGCTGTCGCTTGCGTACTTCTCTGCCAGAGCTGCTCATACTCTGCGAGCACCTCTTCTACAAACTGTCCGTCTTTCTTGGAAATAATTTCTACGTTCCATTCTACATTGCTTTTTAACGCCGACTGCGTCACATTCGAGGAACCGATAATGATTTTATAGCTTTCTTCGTATTCAAATATGTATGCTTTTGTGTGAAAACCTGTCTGCTGGTCCGTCACAAACACGCGTAAATCTATATGATCAAATGCTTTCAGCCGCTCCAGTGCTTTCGGATCGGTGAAATTCAAATAAGTAGAGGTCATAATTTTCCCCTGAATGCCTCTTTTCTCTGCTTCCTTCAGCGTGTCCAGCAGCAGCTGCACCCCGCTGAAATTCACAAAAGCAACACCGAAATAAAAACGGTCACACGTTTCCAGTGAATCTGTCAATTCCTTTAATAAATTTCCTGATGCTGAATTTACGAGCAGCTTTTGTCCCATCTGATCCCTCCACCTGTCTTAATACACAGTTCCTAGTACCTGCATTTTACTATAGATTGGAAAAAAGTGCTGCCTCTATGGAGACAGCACTTCATTGTGGTAGCATACCCTGTTTCTGCCGGAATGCTTTGCTTTATATAAATATTCGTCCGCCTGCTGCACCACTTTTTCCGGATCATTTACTGTCTCCGGATAAGCCGCAACCCCGATAGAGACGGTAAGGCGGATTGTTTTATCTTCATTAACAGGAAAGGGATGCTCTTCCACTGCCTTCTGAATACGTTCTGCGATTTCCACAGCCTGGGAGGTGGTGCATTCAGGAAGAATTACAGAAAACTCCTCTCCTCCATTTCGTGACACAATATCAATCGTACGGGTCGATCTTTTTAATACTTCTCCTAATTCTGCCAGAATTTTATCTCCCGCGGGGTGACCGTATGTATCATTTACTTTTTTGAAAAAATCAATATCCAGCATGAGCAGTGCAATTTGTTCTTCTTTCTCTTTTGCTTTCTGCATCATTGTATTCCAGACTTTATCAAACTGCCGTACGTTGTTCAGTCCAGTTAAAAAGTCTACCGAAGCTTCTTTTTGATAACGCTGCAGCAGATAATTGGATCTGCTTTGATAATCTACCAGAAAGACGCTGATCAGTCCCCCGAGAAACGCAATAGCCCAGTAAACGGGAAGCAGCAGAGCAAGAATCGCTGCATCTTGTACAAGATACGTGATAATAAGAGAGAAAATCACATTGGCTGCGATAATCATGTAGACAGCTTTTTTATAAAGACCGTCCCTCGTTTTTATTTTCTTATGAATAATAAAATAAGCAAGCAGGATACCCGCAATCCAGAAGAAAGCTCCAAAAGAAGATATATTGATGCCGAACAGAAAACGTCCGATCACAATGATTGCTGCACTTAAGGCAGCGGGCTTAATGCTGATAAACAGTGTGAGCAGCATCACGGGAATAAAACGCAGGTCCACAATTGTTCCCTCTGTTACTTCAATTGCGTAGTTCATCAGAATAATACCCAGCACTCCGCCTGCAATGCCGTCGAAAAGGAAAGAAAAAGTCGCGCTTTTCTTTCCTACATTTAATTTCCACCTTATTTGCTGATATCCAAATATCAGTGCTACAAGAATACATAAATTAATTAATAAGTCATCGATGAGCAAATAGAACACTCCTAAAATAAATGGATTTCCTCTTCAGCTGAGTATCATTATAAACGATCTTTTTAAAATAAAGCGATACGGTGCTCTTAAATGCTGCTTTCAGCTTGAAGCGCTGTATAAACGTGCACTTTATTTCTTCCAGCTTCCTTTGCCTGGTAAAGTGCTTTGTCTGCTTTTATTAATAACTGGGAAAGAGTCTTATCTTCAGCAGTCACTGCAGCGACGCCGCTGCTTAATGTCACAGTAATGGGACCAGTGGGAAAAGATACAGGCTGACACGCTAAGTTCTCGCGCAGCTGATTGGCCAGTGCTTCTACTTCCAGCAGCGTTTTTCCACTTACTGCAACCACAAATTCTTCCCCGCCATACCTGGCAAACAGTATATCTTCCGAAAGCTGCTCCTGACAGCTGTTTACTACGTGTTTTAACACCTCGTCCCCTGTATCATGACCATAGGTGTCATTTACAGATTTAAAAAAATCAATGTCAGTTAAAATGACAGTGAAAGGGACTGCATTCTTTTGTGCTTCGATGAACATTTTCTCACTATGCTGAAAGAAAGCTCTGCGATTATAAACATTCGTGAGTTCATCATAATACGCCTGATGTTCCAGTTTCCACTGGAGCTGCTTCAGCTCAGTAAAGTCGCTGAAAATAAGCAGCATACCTTTCTTCGCACTTCCCTGCATCAGCGGAGAAGTGCGGATTTGATAAACCTTCTTTGGAAATTCAGAAAACTCGAATTCCTGCGTGCACGAAGTATCCGTCATGGCAGCCGGAAAGGGCTCCCCGCAAGCTTCGATCCACACAGAGGAGAAGTCTCTGCCGAGCAGTGATCTTTTTAAAAAATTAAACATACGGCTGGAAGCCTGGTTAAATTCAATTATTTGATTCCGGCTGTCGAGCACGATCACACCGTCATGAATGCTGTGGAAAATAGATTCCTTGGCTATCGGCATAATCGTAAACAAGCGGGAAGCAGTAGTAGACCAGAGAAGCAGCGCGGAGGAAATCCACAAAACCGTCGGCACTGGATCAATTCCCGGCGGCGTTGCTCCAATTAAATACACAAATGCTGTACACATTGGCACAAGCTGGCTGATCATTAAAGCGATCAGCTGCGGTCTGTAAGTTTTCTCCGTTTCCTTCCAGCGGGATACTAACATCAGAAACGCCGCAAACATACAGGAGAAAATAAAGGTTCCATATATCATATACCAGATACCAATTTCCTGAGTAATATAAGGCAGCCCCATGCTGGGATGAACGTCGAATACTCGATAGTGAAAATGATGCACATCATTTGTTGCCACGAGAAGCAGCGTGACGGCAGAGAAGCTCATTAAGGCCGCCGTCCCTCTTTTTGTAATCCGCTTACCTAAATAATACCTAATAAACAGAAGCCCTGCTGGCGGAGAAAAGGCGAGACCAATATACTGCACGGTGGTCCAGAATTTAATTTCTTCGAGCGTAGTTGCCATTAACCCAAACGCCGCGGCGAAACAGTAAATCGTAATGAGAAAAGTATATAAAACAAAGAAATTTGCGATTTTCGTAAAATAGTGGCGTTTTAATAACACATATGTACCTAAAAATAAATTGAACACACCCGACGTACATATAAGTGTAATATAAGCAGTTAATTTCAGGTCCACGTGCTTTCTCCCTCTTCATATTCATTTTATCTTTAATGTAGCATAAACAAGACATAAATCCAGCAGTTTCGTTACATTATTTTTCCATTATTTTGTGTCTGTCTGCGTGTAGCGGGCATTTCAACATTGGGAGCGTGCTTTTCAGGGTGCTATTTTACTCCCACGGCCGCTATTTTACTCCAATCCGGCTATACTGACATCCAAATGCTCTATATTAACATCTAAACACGCTATACTAACATCCAAACACCATATAATAACATCTAACTCCTCTATACTGAACTCCCGGCCCGCTATGCTGTCTCTTCTCTCCAGCCTTCCAGCACGCAAAACCTTTACAGAGCATATTACCTGCTTCACTTCAGACCGCTTCCTATAGAAACTGCAAAATAGAGCAGCTAATTTACGTTCGTGCCCGCTTATTTTACTCCCGCGGCCGCTATTTTACTCCGATCCGGCTATACTGACATCCAAATGCCCTATATTAACATCTAAACACGCTATACTAACATCCAAACATTCTATAATAACATCTAACTCCTCTATACTGAACTCCCGGCCCGCTATGCTCACATCCAACTCCCTTGCACCCCTAAAGAAGAACACCCTCCTGCATTTATACAGAAGGGTGTTTCATTAATTTTTCTTAGGCATGATCCAGCTGTTCTTCCACTGATAATCCCAGCTTCTCTGAGGCAAATCGTTCTGTTTCCTGCAGGAGATCTGTGTTTTCGATCAGCGAATGTCCATAGGAAGGGATCATTTCTTTAATTTTCGGCTCCCATTCTTTCATCTCTTCCGGGAAGCATCTGTTTAATATATCCAGCATCACGTGCACGGCAGTAGAAGCGCCGGGCGAGGCACCGAGAAGTGCTGCAATCGAACCGTCTTCTGAAGTAATTACTTCTGTTCCGAACTGGAGCGTTCCTTTCCCATTTTCCTCAGTATCCTTAATGACCTGAACACGCTGTCCGGATACAACAAGTTCCCAGTCCTCACTTTTCGCATCCGGCACAAATTCACGCAGAGCGTCCATCCGCTTTTCTTTGGACAGCAGCACTTGCCCGATAAGGTACTTTGTCAGTGCCATTTCTTTTCCGCCCGCCGCAAGCATTGTCAGCACATTGTTCGGTTTAATTGAAGTAAACAAATCAAACATGGACCCGGTTTTCAGGAATTTCGGAGAGAAACCTGCAAACGGCCCGAACAGAAGCGTCCGCTTGTTTTCGATATAGCGGGTATCCAGGTGAGGTACAGACATCGGAGGAGCTCCTACAGGCGCTTTCCCGTATACCTTGGAATTATGCCGCTGAATGACATCCGGGTTTTTGCAGACCATAAACTGGCCGCTGACCGGGAAGCCACCGATACCCTTTCCTTCAGGGATACCGGATTTCTGCAATAGGTGCAGGCTTTTTCCGCCGCCGCCGATAAATACAAACCGGGCGCCATGGCTTTCATCCTGTCCACTCTCTTCATTTTTCACTTTCAGTTCCCAGGAGCCGTCTTTCTGCTGGGTCAGGTTGTCCACACGGCGGTTATACTGGATGGAAACGTTCTGTGCTTTAAGGTGATCTGTCAGTTTCAACGTCAGGGCACCGAAATTCACATCCGTTCCACCGTCTATTTTCGTTGCCGCAACCGGCTGCTGCGGATCACGCTTTTCCATCATCAGCGGGAACCAGTCCTTCAGCGTCTGTGGATCTTCGCTGTATTCGATGTTGCGGAACAAAGGATGTGCTCTCATTGCCTCGTACCGTTTTTTCAGAAAAGTAACGTTATCGTCCCCGTGTACAAAGCTGATATGCGGAAGCGGCATAATAAACTCATGCGGATTGCGGATTCTCTTTTGATCGACGAGGTAGGACCAGAACTGCTTGGATATCTGGAAATGCTCGTTAATCTTTTCCGCTTTGGAAAGGTCGATAGAACCATCCGGCTTTTCGTTTGTGTAATTTAATTCACATAGTGCAGCATGCCCGGTTCCGGCATTGTTCCATTCATTCGAGCTTTCTTCTCCCGCTTTGGGAAGCTTTTCAAGTATCGTAATTTTCCACTCCGGCACAAGTTCTTTTAAAATGGTGCCTAAAGTGGCACTCATTATTCCAGCACCGATTAAAATAACATCTGATTTGTAATCTTGGTTGCTCATCTATGACCATCCTTATATCATGAAATTTACAGTAAGAAACAGGTGCACTTCAGGACGCCCACCTCTGCTTCTCATGCTTATGAAATGTGTCTCAGTTTCATTCAAATTCTTTCGAACTGCTTGGACAAAAGAAATCACTCTGCTTATATAATGTATTAAAGCGTTTTCTATTCTCTGAATATTAATTATAAACTATTTTCCCAGGTAAAAAAAGTGATATTGCATGCAGGGAGAAGAAGGATGGGAGAAAAAAGAAATTTTCTTCAAACAAATGAAACATGAGATGGGAAAATATGAAGAGAGACACGAATCATTCGAGGGAGAATTCATAGTTTTTATACTTGCAACTATAAAACAACTCCATGGAACAGACCAACGGCAACCTTTCAAAAAACCCCGTTCTCCTGAATAGAGACAGGAAAACGAGGTGTAGTACTGCTGTTTATGTACTTCTTAATTCTTTATTTATAAAATATGCTTTCCGATCAGCCGGTCCAATTTTCGGATATCCACCTTTTTGTTCAGATTCAGCTTGAAGGTACCTGCTTTCGTCCAAAGTTCCAGCTCTGCATTAAAGTCGAGTGTCCCTGCATTTTGAATACATGATAATTGATTTAAACGGAATCGTATAGACCTCCACTTTCTTTCCAGTGATGCCCTGCTTATCTGCAATAATAAATCGCTTATTTGTTACGACTGCCACATCCCGGACGGTTTTGTAGGCAATTTCAGGCACTTCCCTGTCCACCAGTATTTCATTGATTTCTTTTGGAATAGAAGTTTCCCCTGTAAAGGTCCATGTCATAATTGCGCTTAGTTCTGCCATATGTATTCCCCCCTTTCCAGCCTCCACCTGTTGAAACCCTCAGCTGTTCATCTGCGGAGATTCCGGATTTATCTCCATGAATTCCAGCCAATTCCCATCGGGATCTTTGATCCAGAACTGCCAGTTTAAATCTTTTCCCTGAGAAAGGTCGGCTGCAAAAGGAATGCCCTGCTCCTTTAACTGCTCAGCCAAAGTACGAATATCCTCCACCTCAAAGCAGATGTGATCGAGCTGAGGCTTCTCACTTTCTGTGCCGCCGTAAAAAAGCTCTATAAAGCTGCCTTCCGCTATTTTAATATAGACAATCCAGGGCGAGCCGTCTGATTCATGCAGCTCAAATGCTTTTTGAAAACCAAGCGTATCGCAGTAAAACTCCAGCGATCGATCCATATCTACTACATGAAATGCTTTGTGATGTATTCCTTTGATCATCATAAATCACTGCTTTCTTTTTTTATTTTGAAATTACTCTTTAATGCTATTTTTTACTGGCGAAAATTTCGTTTTACATTTTCAATTATACAATAGAATGAAAATTCTTACTTATTTCTTCTCTCTTTTGTTTTCTGGTCTATGGTAGGATAAAAATAAATAACCAGAAGGAGTCCCTCAGTATGCAGAAGTTAATTATTAAGCAGCTGCCGTTCCATACAGCTGCCGTCAATGCAGTGCAGGAAGAACACCTTTCCAACTATCCAATCGTCTATATTTTACATAACGAAAAACGGCGTCCGGATGCTTATATCGGCCAGACGGTGCAGGCATCACGCCGCATGAAACAGCATCTGAAGGACAATAAGCGGCATAAACTTGACCGCTTTATTCTTATCGGACATGAACGGCTGAACCAGTCCGCGACGTATAATATAGAATCAAAATTGATTAATCTGTTTATTGCCGATAACCGCTACCGGCTGCAGAACGTAAGCCAGACAGCTTCCCGGCAAATGCATAATTACTATGATAAAGCGTATTACAACGAGGATCTTTTTCATCAAATCTGGGAACATCTTCGTCAGGAAAACATTGCAGAAGGCTCTATTGACGCCCTCGAAAATAAAGATGTCTATAAACTTTCTCCTTACAAAGAATTAACCCCGGAGCAGGTGGAGGTCAAAGAGCGGATTCTTGCTTTTTGCCGCGAGCGCATGATGGCATCCGGCCAGCATGTCTTTATCGTGGAAGGAGACGCCGGGACAGGAAAAAGCGTCCTGCTGAGTTCACTTTTCAACACGATTCAGGATTCAGCTGCAGAAGCTTTCTCTCCTCTTTACCAGACAGATAACTACCTGCTGGTAAATCACGGAGAAATGCTGAAAACTTACAAAAGCATGGCAGGAAGTCTCCCGAATTTAAAAAAGAAGAACTTTGTGAAGCCCACTTCGTTTGTAAACCAGCTGGACAAACAGGGACGGATGGCAGATATTACGCTGGTTGATGAAGCACACTTGCTGCTGTCCAAACCTGATACTTATAATAATTTTCATTATGACAATCATCTGGACGAAATTATTAAACGCAGCCGAATCACGATTGTCATTTTTGACCGGCGGCAGGTGTTAAAGCTGAAAAGCTACTGGAATGAACGGCTTATGCAAGAAATCACGAGTCATTACCAGGCAGACACGATGCACTTAACCAATCAGATGCGGATGAATATAGATGAGGAAGCACGAAGCTGGCTTGAAGCATTTCTGACGAAACAGCTGCGCCCCCTTCCTGAAAGGAAACCAAAGGATTTTGAACTGAAAGTGTTTGATTCTCCTGCACAATTCCGAAAAACGATCGAGGAAAAAAATGAACAATATGGACTTTCCCGTATCGTCTCTACATTTGACTATCTGCACAAAAAAGATAAGAACACTTATTATGTGGATGAAGACGGACTCCATATGCCCTGGAATCAGACGCAGGATAATCTGACGTGGGCAGAGCAGTCAGGGACTATTAAAGAAGTGGGCTCTATTTATACAGTCCAGGGGTTTGACTTAAATTATGTTGGTGTCGTTCTCGGACCCTCTATAAAATATGATGAAGAAAACGATCAGCTTTTCATTGATCCAGCTGCGTATCAGGACCGCGGAGCATTTGCTTCCCGAAGTGACCTCAGCAAAGAAGAGAATGAAAGAATTAAGGAACAGATTATTCTCAACTCATTAAACGTATTAATGAAGCGGGGAATTCATGGTCTTTATCTGTATCCAACCGACCCTGAGCTGCGCAGAAGACTGCTTATCTTACAGGAGGAAAATGCATGAATGATTGGGAGAAACTAATCAAACAGATAGATGATTTTCGGAATGCCCGGGACTGGCGCCAGTATCATAATCCAAAGGACCTTGCCATCTCTCTTTCTATAGAAGCCGCAGAGCTGCTGGAAGACTTTCAGTGGAGGAGCAGCAAGGAAGCTGTCAGGAGCAACGCAGAAAACATTCGGGAAGAAATTGCAGACGTAATGATATACGCACTCATGCTCTGTTCCGAGCTAGATCTCGACGTCCAGGAAATTATTGAGGAAAAACTGAAAAAGAATGCAGTAAAATACCCAGTAAAATAAAAGCGGGGCAGATTTTTTCACTTGGAAAAGGTCTGCCTCGCTTTTCATAGATGGCTGTTTTTTTATTCTACAAGCGCTATCTTCACTTTCTCCTGGACCCATGCTGCAAATTCATCTGCAGGAAGTGGACGGGAAAAGTAATAGCCCTGAATTTTCGGATCTTCTATCATTGTCTTTATAAAACTTACCTGCTCCTGCGTTTCCACTCCCTCAATCACGACTGGCAGCTGCAGCGAGTAGCAGAGTGTAATAATGGCACTCAGCAGCGCAGCGTCCCTCGCCGAGGCCGGAATACTGTCTACAAAGGATTTATCAATTTTTATCGTAGAGACAGGCAGCCGCTTTAAATAGGATAAAGAAGACAGACCGGTTCCGAAGTCGTCCAGCGCCACTGATAAGCCGAGCTGTCTGAACTCGTTTACTGCGGTGATCGCATTCTCAATATTGTCAATCACGCTCGTTTCTGTAATTTCCAGCTCCAGCAGCCTGCTTTCCAGTTTATATTTGATTAAATTTTCTTTTAAGACCCGCAGCAACCTCGAGGAAGTAATATACGCCCCCGGAATGTTGATCGAGACCGGGCCCGGTTGCATCCCCTCCTGCCTCCAGCGGGAGAGCTGCTGACACACTTCTTCTATAATCCAGTCCGTTACATCAAATATCTTTTCACTTTCCTCCAGCACCGGGATAAACACACCCGGAGAAATCATACCGTGCTGCGCATGCTGCCAGCGAAGCAGTGCTTCCGCTCCTGTCACCTGCAGTGTTTTAGAACACACCTTCGGCTGATACACGAGAAACAATTCCCCACTGGTCATTGCTTGACTGAGATCCTGGACAAGCTGCTTTTCAAAGCTGTAGGTATGCACTGCCGGGTCGTATGCTGTGAGCTCATGATTGTAGCGTATCGACGGGTGCTGCAGCACAGCCATTACTTCTGAAAACAGCTGCCTGCCTTCTTTCTTTTCCTCTGCAAAAGACACGGCTCCTGCAACTTCAATTCCGACGTGATGCTCCCCAATTTTCAGCGGTTTTGTAAACAGCATCAGCATCCGTTCCAAGCTGGTTATCATGTTTTCCTGCGGTTGTTCCCGGGGCTGCAGAATAGCAAAGCGGCCTTCCTCAATCCGATACACCTTGGCACCGGCAGGCTTTAAGCTTTGAATAATATCCCCGGCCGCCTTAATAATCTGGTCACCAAACTCATATCCGTGCGTACTGTGCTGTTTTTCCAGATGATGAAGGTGAATGACAGCAAGGCTTCCATCGATAGATCCCCGGCGGATCTCCTTCTCGAAGGTCCGCTGGTTGGGAAACATGGTGAGAGCATCGACGAAATTGATACGGTGGTCCACGTACCGGTCCAGCATGCTTGTGAGTACTGAAATCAACAGCAGCAGCGCAATTCCAGTTGACACGAAGCTGACAATTACAAATACGTCCATTTCGTGCATATGCATATGTGCGGCGAGAGGCTCCTCTGTATAGAACACTACAGCCGCCATACCTGTATAATGCATGCTCGTAATAGCTAACCCAATCAGGATAGAGGAGACGATTTTAATCAGCTGGTTATCCATATACCGCTGCAGCCTGGAAAAGGTAAACAGCGCAATGTAAGAAACAACAATTGCAATGAGCACTGAACTGAGAAATATCCATGGACGATAGACATACTGTGCTTCCATTTCCATCGCAGCCATTCCCACATAGTGCATTGAAGAAATACCAAGCCCCATAATGATTCCGGCAACCACAATCGGATAGTATGAGGTATGTGCTTTATTGGAAAAATAAAACGCCAGATAGGAAGCCAATATAGCAGGCGCGACAGAAACTATTGTGAGAAGCAAATTGTACTCCATCTCCACCGGAAGCATGAATGCGCTCATTCCTACAAAGTGCATCGACCAGATACCGAGTCCCATAGCGAAAGAAGAAAGCATCAGCCAGAAATTTTTGTGAAAAAAGCTGTTCTGCTGCATGCGCTGATTCATGGAAAGAGCAGTATATGCGGCACAGCAGGCAATAATTACAGACAATATGACAATCCAATGTAAATACTCCCCGTCCAAAATGGCGACTGTGGGAGAATCTGGTAAGGAAAACATGGGCGGCAACCTCTTCTATCTATTTATTTTTTGTTATTAAATATTAATAAATTTATAGTACACAATGCATAAGACTTTAACAATAACTACCCGAAAAAGTTCATATATATCACACTATTACACATGACAAATTATTTATAAAATTCAATATCTGAAGATAACAGCAAGTACTTTTTTGAAGCATACAAAAAGCGGGGAAGAGTCATTCCTTCCGCGCTTAGAAATTCATTTATGTGTCTAGCTGGTACCTTTCCATCTTATCCGGTTTGAGAGCCTCTGGATTTTTTTCCTAGCAGCATTTCTTCAATGTTTTCCGGAGGCACCGGCTTTGAAAACAGATAGCCCTGCCCCATGCTGCATTGATACTCTATCAACGTTTTCAGCTGCAGTTCGTTTTCAATCCCCTCCGCGATGACACCGAGATTTAAATTGAGTCCCATCGCAATGATTGTTTTTACAATCGACTGCTGCCCATCGTTTTCCATATCATCAATGAATGACTTATCAATTTTCAAGACGTCGATCGGCAGTTTCTGCAGAATCAGCAGCGAGGAATAGCCTTTACCGAAATCATCGATGGAGGTCTGAATTCCTAATTTCTTTAGTGCTGCTAAAATCTTTGTGCTTTCTTCAATATCCTGCATAATACTTTCAGTGATTTCCAGCTCCAGCTGACAAGGTTTGATTCCTGTTTTTTTGAGAATTTCTCTTACATCCTTTAAGAACTCACTATGCTGGAACTGCCGGACAGAGACATTTACCGATATACCCAAGGAAGGCATCCCCCTGTTCAGCCAAACTCTCTGCTGCTCGCAGGCCTGCTCCATCACCCATCTGCCAAGGGAAACGATCTGTCCTGTATCTTCTGCCACCGGAATGAATTCACCGGGGGAAACAAAGCCCAGCTCCGGATGCTTCCATCGCAGCAACGCTTCCACTCCAACAATTTCCTTCGTTAACAAATTTACTTTCGGCTGGTATACGAGAAAAAGCTGCTCTCTTCCTGCCGCTTTCTGCAGTTCGTTTTCTATCATCATTTTTCTTGCAGCAGTTTCACTGAGTGCTGCTGTATAAAAACTGTAGTTATTTTTCCCATTTTCCTTGGCATGATACATCGCCACATCCGCATGCTTCAGAAAATCTTCCACCTGATTTTCTTTTCCTGAAACAATATTAATTCCTATACTCGGTGTTACAGCTGCTTCATGCCCATCTACGGAAAATGGCACTTTAAATTCCTCCAGCAGATTTTCCGCATAATCTCTGCATTTCTTTTCACTGGTTTTGAGCAGTATAATTACAAATTCATCTCCGCTTAAGCGGTAGATAGAGGTGTTATTATCCGACACATTTTTCAAACGTTCCGCAGTTTGAATCAATATTTTATCACCGAAAAAGTGACCCAGCGTATCATTGATG
The DNA here is from genome assembly GCF_900103955.1 of Alkalicoccus daliensis. Taxonomy (GTDB): domain Bacteria; phylum Bacillota; class Bacilli; order Bacillales; family Salisediminibacteriaceae; genus Alkalicoccus; species Alkalicoccus daliensis. The sequence continues at coordinate 83,091 of NZ_FNIL01000005.1, read as the reverse complement.
ACCTTGAAGCGGTCCAGATCAAGCAGTACAAAAGCAATCGTATTGTGGTGCACTGCTTCTTTAAACTTTGCTGCATCTTTATTAAAGCTTGCCCGGTTTTTCAATCCGGTTAATGGATCATGATATGCCAGAAATCGATATTCATTTATCAGCTTTTTGTTTTTATTCATAATGTAAAGCTGCCGGCCGATCATCATCATAAAAGTAATGGTGAGGCCTGCGCTCAGTGCGTTAAAGTTCCAATCATAAGAATAGACAACTAACACGTTCATAATAACTACACTGGCATACGGGAAAAAGTTTTCTCTCGTTTTAAAAGGGTTCTGTATTTCCCAGTAAATCTCTGATGCATCTTCTTTTGCATATAATCCTGCAAACCCGATCATCCATATAGCAAGCAGCCAAAAAAGAACTACAATATTCCCTCCCTGAAAACTGCCTGTATGAGATAAATAAGCACTGCCCATGTCTGCGGCAACCTGTAAAATAAAACCAATAACAATGTACAGCATCAGCTGGTGCTCTTTATTATTTTTAATTAAGTAATACAAAATGGTAACTACAAATAAAATACTCAGGCTAACGACAATAAAAATAAGTGAGATAGCTGTAATAAGCGGTGAATCCGCTGCGTAAGCAATGATAGGATTTATTAAAAAGTGAAGACTCACTGCTGAAGCTGTAATCACAAAGATGGAAGTTTCAAAGATATAGGAAGTTTTTGATACAGCTCTGCCTATCTCCTTTGTTTTAATAATTAACGCTGCCAAAAAGAAAATATATGCCAGCAGCCAGATCAGATATGAAGAATCATTAAAATCGACTTCCCTTTGATCGATCAGGTAATGCAGCCATAGAGTATTTGCCAAGAAATACAGGCCCAGGCCGATACTCAGCAGCAGCCAGAACTTTTTTTGCTTCTCAGTCACCTTCCGGCAGGCCTGCCACACCCAGACAAAGCTGAATCCTGCTGCAATCAGCTGCAGGACGCAGCCACCCACCGACCTCATCCATTCATCTTCTGTAAAAATAAGATTCCAGATAAAAAACAAAGCAATATTGATGATCAGAATATATATAGGTAAACGTCCAATCTTCAGCATAGTAATCCCTCTCCGTCTGATAACTGCAATTCTGTAAGCTTTAAGCTATCGAGGAAAAATTAATGATCATTTTTTCCCCCTGCATTTGTAATGCTTATTAAATACTCTTCTTCTAATATTAATCCTATAATACCACTATAGATATAATAAAGGTAGTTCTTTTTACTTATTTACCTCACGCAGCTGCGTGGAACGCTTTTACTCCCCAGCTCCACATCCGCTGCGAATAAAAAGTCTCCATACTTTAGTGATACTTTCCCATTCACCCCTATGATTGTTTGCGAAATGTCTTGCTTATTTATCTTTAACAGCTTATTATATATCTAAATGATATATATCTTTTAGATAGGTGTGAAATGATGAAACCATATAACGATACTACGTACGCGATTTTAGGAATATTAACGACAAATTGTAATTCCGGCTATGCCATCAAACAATTTATTGATCAGAGCCTGAATCATTTCTGGAAGATCAGCTACGGCCAGATTTATCCTGCCCTGAAGCTGATTGTCGAGGAAGGTTTGGCTGAGGTAAAAACCTCTTCTGCTTCAGGAAGAGCAGACAGAAACGAATATTTGCTCACAGACAAAGGACTGAATACGCTGAAAAACTGGCTGGAACAGCCTGTAAAACAGGTGCCGGTAGAGCGGAATGAAGTGCTGCTGAAGTTGTTCTTTGGCTCTTACCAGTCGAGGGAACAAACTTCAGCTCTCCTCCGCGATTATCAGCAAAAGCTGGAAATACGCTATGACACGTATACAGCAATTGAGCAGGGCATTCAGGAACACAGCAAGGAAGATAAAGACGCGATGTACTGGCTGCTGACACTGGATTATGGAAAGAGGACAACGAGAGCTGCAATTGAATGGTGTGAAGAAGCGCATAAAAAATTTACTCCTGAGGAGGAAGAATGATGAAAAAGCAGCTTTATCCCGGTCGTTTCACGGCAGAAAACCAGGAGGATGTAGTCGTTTTTATTATTGGAATGAGAGTGAACAACCGGCTTGCTGTCCGGAAGTGGTTTCCTGTATTCAGTGCGATGCCTGGGATGATTAAGGAGCTTTATACGAATAAAGAAGAACTGGGATTTCTTTCGATGGAAAGCTATTTTGGGCTGCGCACTACGACAATGATTCAGTACTGGCGATCAATGGATGACCTTCTCTCTTATTCGAGAGGTAAAAAACACTTAACTGCATGGAAAAAATTTAATAAAGAAGCAAGGAACAACCATGCTGTAGGTTTTTATCATGAAACGTTTCACGTGAAACATGGCGATTATGAATCTATTTATGTGAATATGCCGCAGTACGGTCTAGGCAGCGCAGTAAAGCATGGCCCGGTAATACCAAGCCAGGATTCCGCCAGTGAAAGAATGGACGCAAAATAACGCCGAGGAAAAGAAGCACTTCCCTTCCTTACAGGAAAAGTGCTTCTTTTTTACTTTCATCAGAATCACAGGAACTTTTTCCCTTTATTTCCGTATAAAAGAAAGAAGATTCGGAGGGATACATAATGAAAAAACTGATACCATTTTTATTGCTGCTTGCTGCCTGCGGTGCTGAGGAGGAAGCGGAAGAGATTTCCGGATTGAATCTTGGCGTTCCGCCGGACGGGGGACCGATTATTATGTTTGTGGAAGATAATCTGAATGGAGAGGAACTGCCTGGTATTCCTGATCCTTCTTTCGATGCAGAGGAGTATGAAGTGGAAGCATATAAAATAGAATACGATGAAAGCACAGAAATTGTTTATCTGGGCACTGGGGAAGAAGTCGAGGATACCAGCCGTCTGGAAGCTCCCCTTTATCAGGAAATTCGGGTGGTTCCGCATAAAGAATTCGAGCCTCAGGTCTCCCGGAACCGGGAAGGCCATATTTTCGAAGATCCTACGCTTCTCCCGGTGCTACACGCAGAGCGCATTGAAATTGAAGCTACAAGCCTGGAGAATATACATACCTATGCGCAGGATTTTTTATCAGCAGACAGTGCGGGTGGAACCGTTGCTGTACTTCTGGCAGAAGGTTCAGAAGAAGCACTGAAATTTGCCACGCAGCAGCAGAAGTTTCATGAGGAAATAAATACACGTTTCCAGGGAGAAGGACGCTGGTTTTTCTGGCAAGTCAGCCAGGACATAGCGGACGCGATCGCCGGTGATGAAATTTCCTACCCCTCCTATTACATCTATCAGAATGATGAAGAGCCCCACCGGGTGGAAAGTATAAACGAAGTACTTGAGTATGTGGAGGATTTATAAGCAGCCGCCTCCTAAGCGGCAGTTCGGAATTACTCTTTCATAGACACAAAAAAGATGATGGGTCCTCTCCCCCATCATCTTTTTCATTTCATCTTTAAGTGCGGTCAAATTCATCTGGATCCGCAAACATCCGCTCATCCGTGTTCAGCGCATTAATTTTTTCCATATCTTCCTGTGCAATTTCAAAATCAAACACATCTGCATTTTCAGCAATCCGATGGGATTTTACGGACTTTGGAATGGTCACAACTCCCGTTTGAATGTCCCAGCGGATAATAATCTGGGCGATCGATTTATTATATTTCTCTGCAATTTCTTTCAGCGTTGGATCCTCGAAAAGCCCGCCCTGCATTAACGGGGACCAAGCTTCCAGCTGAATGCTGTGTTTTTTGCAGAAATCATGCACTTCCCGTTGATTGAACCGCGGATGATATTCCACCTGGTTGACCATCGGCACGATTTCACAGTGGGAGATAATTTCTTCCAGGTGGTGCGCTTTAAAGTTGCTTACCCCAATCGCGCGGACACGGCCGTCCTTATACAGTTTCTCCAATGCTTTCCACGTCTCTACAAATTTTCCCTTTGATGGAAGCGGCCAGTGAATTAAATACAGATCCAGGTAATCCAGCCCCAGCTTTTCCATGCTTTCATCAAAAGCAGCCAGCGCAGCCTCATAGCCGTGATTCGCGTTCCAGACTTTTGTAGTAATAAATATTTCTTCCCGCGGCACACTTGTTTCCCCAATCGCCTTGCCGACACCTTCTTCATTTCCGTAAATCGCTGCAGTATCAATGCTTCTGTATCCGGTTTCCAGAGCAGCTTTTATAGAATCTACTACTTGCTGGCCGTCTTCTACTTTAAACACACCTAAGCCGAGCCACGGCATTTTTACCCCATTATGTAAAGTCGTCGTGCTTTGAATATTTTTCGCCATGTCTGTCACTCCTTTAATCAAATTTTTAAATAAACTTACCGCTCCTTTCATCTCTTCACGATGAAAAGGCTTTCTAAATACCACAAAAAAAGCAGAAATAAACTTTGTTCAGCGTGGAAACTAAGTATACTGAAAGATTTCTTTGTTTTCAAATAATTCCCCTTCCGTTGAACATTGGGAAGAAGCTTCCGTGCAGGTCTTACGCAAAAATCGCCCATTATTAAGATACAGAAAAACGTGCTATAATCGAATTTGTGATTCAGGACAGAAAGGGACATCAATTATTATGACAACTACGGAAACATCCCGGACGTTCCGGGAAAAAATACAACACATTGTGCTGCATCCGGCTTTTCAGCCGACAATTATTGCCATCATTATGTTAAATGGGCTTGTTATCGTGGCAGAATCCTATCAGCCTGGGAATGATCTTCTGCTGCTCCTTGATACGATCATTGTATGGATTTTTGTGGTCGAACTTGTGCTGAAGATCACCGGTCTCGGTGTGAAGAGTTATTTTTCAGAAGGGTGGAATATCTTTGATTTTTCCATCGTAGCACTCAGCCTCATCTTTTATAATACGCCGCTTGTCAGCGTGCTGCGTCTGATCCGGGTGCTCCGTCTTATCCGCATGATCCCGGCGATTCCGGCACTGCGGAAAATTATCGACTCGCTCATGCGCTCTGTACCGGCACTTACCGGTATTCTCGGTCTCACTACCTTGATATTCTCTATCTATGCGATTATCGGCACGACGTTTTTCAGAGGAGTGCTTCCTGCTGAATTTTTCGGAAGCTTTCATAACTCTCTGTTTACCCTCCTGCAGGTAGTGACTTTTGAGTCGTGGGCAAGCCAGGTAGCACGTCCTATTATTGCAGAAATCCCATGGGCCTGGTTTTACTTTGTTTCCTTTATTATTATTGGAGCACTTGTTATCTTAAACCTCGTGGTTGCAGTTATCCTCGACTATCTCGGTCATGACGAAGAGGAAGTCCAGCGAAGACATATGGAAAGAATGTACGAGGAAAACGAGGCGCTTCGGAAAGATGTCCAGGAAATTAAAGAGCTGCTGATTGCCCAGCAGAAAGAGAAAAAATAAGGTGAAGAGGAACTGTCCTAGTATAATGGGCAGCTCCTTTTTCGTTAATCGCATTTTGTATTACTAAATAAATATGTAATAAAATTAATGCAAGTATTTAATAAGCATGCTCTTGCTCATATATAATCCAGTTAGGAATAATTTCCTTAATTCTTTCAATGTGTTTTTCGTCAATCGCTACGATATCTAAAACGTCCCCATTCACATATAACATATAGTGGTGGCTGTGAAATGTAATTTCCACTTTATACCATCATTTTAGTAAAAAGGCATTTAACAAATAGGATATACTAAGAAAGAAACCAATAAATAAAGGAGGATAATGACTTGTTAACTTTTGCGATCTTTTTTGCCGGAATTGTACCTGCAGTATTTATTTGGAATTTAACAAAAGAAATCAAAGAAATTAAAGAAGACAATAAACGATTATTAGAAATACTTGCAGAACGGAAATGAACATTCCTTTTATGAAACGCTATTAAACAATCTATTGCTTTTTTTCTTTTATAACAATATCCCTCAGTCTTTGATCTGCTTTGTACTTTGCTTTATTCGGCTGTCCTTCAGCCCTGGTTATCTCTAATGTAGATAAGTTTGCTGTCACTGAGTAAAGAGTGCCGAATTTATGCTCTGCTAAATTCAAACAAACATGTCCCTTTGTTTCAGACATGATTGATTGAGCAATGAAAAGATTCATCTCAGCTGTATGTTCTGCAAGAACTTTATTTAAAGTCTCAAAACGATCTTTCGATTTGCTCCAATTCCAACTCTTAGCTGATAAAACCGTATGATGATTTGTACAGTGAATGTAATTATTTTTAGGAAGCCGAATATCACATTCACTTGGACTAACTTCAACAACTGCCATTTTTCCCGATGGATCAGCTATTAAATAATTATTGGCTACTGAACTAGGAAACCTTCTCAATACATGGATTCCCTCCTCCACAGTCATGCAATTCTCTAATATATATTTACATGCAAAATAAAAATTTAACCCCGGCTTTATTCCTTCATGAGGGACTGATGTAATGCCTATAAATAAACCGTGTTCATTAATCCCGTCAACTTTGCCAATAAAACAATCCGAGTGCCCCAGGTATTTATTTTTGTTCTCAAAACCAACAAAGGACGCTTCTGTAATTTTTTTAAAAGCAAAGAGCATATCATAGTTTCGTCCGATAATAACTTCCTTGCCGTTAAATGCTGCAAAGATACTGCATTGACCAGCCGGCTCAAAAACCCCTATACTCAATAGAAACGAACTTACTTCCTCAAAAGAAGCAGAACACCCATCAGCAAAACCTTGGATTTCCTTTACAGCATCTTTATCAAACTCTGTCAGTAAAGGTATGCATAATTTCCCGTAATTTAATTTTTCTTTTGTAACCTTGGGAAAGCGAAACCCATTTTTAAATAAGATTTCCGCATAATGTTTTCCTGCTTCGTATGGATTTCCTTTTAACCTTGGATGATACATTCTCTCTTCCTCCTTTAATGTTAAGTAAAATTTCTCCTCACAAAAATAATAAACCCTCCAGTGAATGGAGAGTTTACCCGGAATTTTATACAATTTAATTAATGATATTTCAGGTCACAGGTACACATATTTTTGTTAGAAAATCCAATGGATTTATGCTTAAATCCGGACGTAAATCACGTGGATCTGAACTGTCAGGTACAAGCCCTTTTTCATATATTTCTATCATATTTCCATTTTGTGTAAGATTCTTTTCTACAAGCCACTTTTTTAATATTTCATATCCCATCGGCAAACCTGTGTAAGGACCTTTCACTTTAATGCAGGCGTATTTTCCACCAACCAGCATTCTGCATCCACCTATATCATTTGAATTTTTTATTGGTATAAGCAATTCAACCTCTGCCTCATTCGTCTTTACATCCCGATGATAAAAAATAGCCCTGAGATGTCCATTCACTTCCAGATTGTAAGCATATACTTGGTTAAATAAGTCCTGCACGAGTGTATCTATAAATTTAATCGGAATCTTTTTACGCAAAGTGTACACAAGCACCTCATCATGAGTTTCATAATAACAATCAGAGAAACTTGGTTCCTGAATGAGCGGAATACCACTATTTACTTTAATTTTCAAATGTTTCATTTCTTCAATTTCTTCAGTAATTTGTTCTTTTTGCTTTTCCAGCTCAGAAATCTTTTGATCGATAATGCTTTTCCACTGTACTGGGGCCGCGCTCTCAATAATTTGTTTCATCTCTCCTAATGGAATATGCAAACTTTTTAGAAGCAATATTAATTTAACAGCCTCTAATTTATCATAATCATAATAACGGTAATTCGTTTCTGCATCGATATATGAAGGTTTTAGTAAATCTATCTCATCATAATATCTCAATGTTTTTATAGGCACATTACATAATGCAGAAAACCTTCCGATTGAATACATATAATTATCCTTTCAAATATTTTCCTGTTATTTATAAACAAATTATTACAAAAAAATCTGCTTTCTTCAATACTTATTCAACATGAAGAGCGATTTATTAAATAACAGATGAATATTGTAGCAATGTACTGAGAACACGGATCATTATTAATAAAGTGCACCACCATAGTTCTATGAATTAAGATCTTCATTAAAGTTTTACTTAAGAGGAAAAAGATGTGCTGTTCTGTCTGCTGGAAAGTGGCAAGAATAAAAGAGTGGCTTTTAATGAAGGAAATTCTTTTAAGAAGTGCAATCAGCAACGCCCTTCTAAGGCGTCGGTCGGGGGTTCGGCTTCCTCCCAGGTAATCTAAATAAAAGATGACGAGGATCCTCTTCCCCGCCATCTTTTTCTCCTATATATTCTCCTGCTTCAGCGTCTCAATAATATTATCCTTTTTAATCTTGGAAATCGAATACAGCATCGCTGACCCTACGATAACAAACACTGCAATCACCACATACAGCAGGCTCATCCACGGCAGTGCAAAGCCGTATTCAAAGGTGTTTGTCACGGATAGATGAAGCAGGTACATAATACCGATACTGATTGGAATGCCGTACAGCAGCGACTTTATTCCATAAAACATACTTTCATAGTTAATCATTTTATTGAAGGATTTCGATGTCATCCCCACCGACTTCAACATAGCAAACTCTCTTTTCCGCAGCGCGATGCTGGTGGAAATTGTGTTAAAAATATTCGCCACGGATATCAGCGTAATTAATGTGATGAAGCCGTAGATGAATACTGACATCAGCAGCATGATCTGCTCATTCTGCTGCCGGTTCTGGTACACATTTTGAATATGCATGGTAGTATCCATGGCTTCAAGATCCTCCTGGGTCTTTACAGGATCTGTGCTGTCCAGATACATATAGCTGTTGGACTGTATTCCCTCTCCGCGTGCGAGCAGGTTTTCATATACTTCCTCTGAAACGATCATTGTCAATGAGCCCATCCCGGTCCCGGAAGAAACCCCTGTCGGCAGCTTGTCGGTAAGTGCTGCAATCGTCACAGCACTGACAGGTTCTGTTTTTCCGGATTCAAAGTCTTCATAAAATAATCCGAGCTGCTCTCCTGGGGAAGTATGAATCGTTGCTGCTTCCACCAGCCTTCTCGGTGTCCCTTCTTCATACACGGTAGTATCAATTACTACCGCTGGAAATTCGGCACTGTTAAATAAGTCTGCTTCTTCCATCCCGTTTGCTGCGGCATAGTCCGCTAAGTTTTCATCCCCGATAGAATAAAGGTTCACATAATAAGGAAATTTCCCTTCCTCCAGCAGCTCCGGATATTCTTCCACTTCTTCCTGCAGCGGTGCTGGAATTTCTTCCTCGTCGATCCAGGCGGTATAGTATGCTTCCTGCACTACAGAAGAATTGGTTACTTCCGGCAGGCTTGCTGCAGATTGCACCATCTCTTCCTCCAGCTCTCCATTATTGGGCATCAGCTGAATATCGTAGTCCAGACTCTCACTGGAAATGGCGAGGGATCTTTCCAGTGATTCTGTAAAGAAAGAGACAGAGAGAAATAAGACGATACTCACCACAAGAGAAAACACAGTTATTTGGTATTTTCTTTTATTGCGCTTTAAGTTTTTCAGGCCGATCTCTGCTTCCGTCCCGAAGATGCGGCGCACAATGCTGGAGGTGCGGACCGCTTTTTCCGTCAGCTTAATGTCTGTCGTCTGGCGGATCGCTTCAATCGCAGAAATCCGGGAAGCTTTCCGCGCCGGCAGATAGGTAGAAATGAAAATTGTAAACGCTGAGATCAATACCGCTGTCAGAATGGACATTGGCGTGAGCGCAACAGTTAAAGGCACAGACACATTTAAGGCGTCATGCATCAGCCGGTTCACAAACCAGAAGGTCACGGCTATTCCCCCGATACCGGAAAGCACGCCTGCCGGGATACTCATCAGCCCGATCAGTGCCCCTTCGAAAAACACGGAATTTCGCTTCTGCTTTTTCGTTGCGCCGACGCTTGCCAGCATCCCCAGGTGCCGCGCCCGTTCAGAAACGGAAATCGCGAATGCGTTATAAATTAATGCCACGGAACCGAAGATGATAACCGCCATAATGATCGCTGCAAGTGAATACATCGTGAAGGTCAAGTTATCATTGCTCGATACCCCATAAAACCGCAGCAGCTCGCTGTTGTATCTGATATTTTCCGGATCGTGCCCCACCGCTTCTGCAAGCTCCTGTGAATTCGCGTAGAGTGAACGATCGACATCCTCCAAAATGACGAGGCCGCTGGCCGGAGAATCTTCGGAAAGCATTGTTTCATCCGTATAAGTGATGGCAGTATAGCCAGGCGCCCAGGCAGGCTCCCACATCGGCCGTTCGATAAGCCCTACCACGGTATATGTTTCTTCCTGCGGGTCCTGGATTTCCTCCATCAGCTGCTCGTCTACCACGTTAATGGAGTACTGCTGGGTTACGGGCTCTTCCTGTGCCGCTTCATTTAAAAATACCCGCTCCCCCACTTCCAGCGACAGCTCGTCGCCAATCTCATAGTCCGCCCTGCCGCTGGAGACAATTTCTTCGGAAAGCACAATTTCCTCCGGTGATTCCGGGAGTCTTCCTTCTGTTAATGTAATAGGAACATTTTCAAAGCCGCTCTGATTTAAAGACCGCACATAAATATACGGCTTATAAAAATTTTCACTTTCCTCAAAGTGCGCATATCCCCGATCTCCGGAAAGAATAAATTCTTTTGTTTCCTCATCGTCTTCAATGGCAGCTGCCTGCGCTTCATCAATGTTAAAGTACTGTACGTGCCATTCTCCCTCGTCCGCAATTGTCTGCCGCTGGAGCAGATCCAAAAAAGAAACAGCGAGCGTTGCAACTGCGGTAATCATCGCAACAGAAATGATCGTTCCGATAATCGTAACGAGCGTTCTTCGTTTGTTCTCCTTTAAGTGCCGGATCGTGAGCTTATTGATGACGTTCATGATCGAATCACCTCGTCTTTGGCGATTCTGCCATCCTCTATGGCAATCACCCGGTCGGCCTGGAGCGCGATCTGCTCGTCGTGGGTAATCACGAGCAGCGTCTGGTTGAACGTTTTGTTGAACATTTTCAGCAGGTCCATAATTTCGCCGCTGTTTTTACTGTCAAGGTTTCCCGTCGGCTCATCTGCAAGAATGACCGCCGGGTTGCTGATCAGCGCCCGGCCGATGGAAACACGCTGCTGCTGGCCTCCGGAAAGCTGGTTCGGCAGATGCGACAAACGATTCTCCAGCCCCAATGCTTTTACAATATGCTGCAGGTGCTTCTGATCGACCTTATGCTCATCCAGCAGAATCGGAAGCGTAATGTTTTCCTCTACTGTCAGGATCGGAATCAGATTGTAAAACTGATAGATTAACCCGATCTGCCGCCTGCGGAAAATTGCCAGCTGCGTTTCGTTCAAGTCATATATATCCGTGTTATCGACAAAAACCTTGCCGCTCGTCGGGCGGTCGACCCCGCCGAGTAAATGAAGCAGTGTGGATTTCCCGGAGCCGGAGGGACCGATGATTGCGGTGAACTCTCCCTTTTTCACGCTGAAGGACACATCGTCCAGGGCCTTTACTGCTGTATCACCTTTTCCGTACACTTTTGACAGATTTTCTATTTTTAATATATCCATGTGATAACCTCCACTTTTACTTTGATAGCCTCAGCTTATCTTTCTCATATGACTATCCGGTGACTCTAAAGTGACAAGTTAGTCACATTCCTCTTAAACAATCTGTTTGTAAAATTTAATATGGAAAGTGGTGCCGCTTCCCGCTTCACTCCGCACATCCACACTTCCCTGCTGGCTTTTAATGATTTTCTCTGCCAGGGCAAGGCCAATGCCGACACTTTCCTCTCCTGCATGCTTCCCTTTATAAAACCGCTGAAAAATATACGGCAGGTCCTCTTTCGGAATGCCTCTGCCAGTGTCCTGAATGATTATTTCCGAAAATAAGGCATTTTCTGCAATATTGATGGTAATACTGCCGCCTTCAGGTGTGTGCTCAACGCAGTTTTTTAACATATTGATCAGCGCTTCCGACGTCCAGTTCATGTCCCCGAGATAGCCTGCATCGTCTTCCCCGTTTACGGTAAGTGACTGTTGCTTGATTTCCATCGGAATCAGCAGCGGTTCCAGGGACTTGTGCACGAGCTCTTTGAGTAAAACGGGCTGCTGTTTAAACTGAATCGAGCCGGCATCTATTTTGGACAGCTTCAGTAAGGAAGAAACGAGCCACTCAATCCGCTCCAGCTGGACGGAAATATTGTTCGTGAATTCTTTTCGTTTATCTTCTGCTAATTCAGGCTCACTTAACAGATCAGCCATAATCACCATTGAGGTGACCGGCGTTTTCAGCTGATGGGAAATATCTGAAATTGCTTCTGTGAGCATTGTCTTCTCCTGCTGGAGGCCGGAGCTCTGCTCGGACAGCATGGCCGTCACCTTGTAAATATCATTCTTTAAAATGCTCAGTTCCCCTTCGGCGTTATCGCGCACGTCGAGCGTATAGTCTCCCCCGCTGATTCTTTTTAAATAGCCGGACAGCGTGCGGATTTTTTGATAGCGCCAGCTGGTGAACAGGAGCGTAATCGTAATTAACAGCACTGCAAGGATGAGCACAATCGCAGGCGCTGCGGAAGGCAGGAAAAATGCCAGCACGACAGCGAGCGTGCTTACCCCTGCCATCGCTAGTATAAGGAGCTGTATCTCCCGGTTCCGGAACATATTCACTCACCTACCTTATAGCCAAGGCCGCGCACGGTTTTGATAATCTGGGGCTGCTGCGGATTGTCTTCCAGCTTCTCCCGCAGCCGCTTGATGTATACAGTGAGCGTGTTATCATTCACAAAATCCCCTGCTACGTCCCAGATACGCTCCAAAAGCTGCGATCTCGTCAGCACCTGCCCGATATGATTGGCAAAGATCAGCAGCAGCCTGTATTCGAGCGCAGTAACGAACACTTCCTCGCCGTGCTTATATACTTTTCCCTCCAGCGTATTGATCTGCACGTGCTGCAGCGTAATCACCGTGTTGGGCGTATGTTTTTGGTGGCGCCGCAGCACCATACGGATGCGGGAAAGCAGCTCCCGGATCCGGAACGGCTTCGTAATGTAGTCGTCCGCTCCCATATCAAGCCCCATAACGACGTTCACTTCGTCATCAATTGCCGTTAAAAAAATGACGGGAATATCCCCCGCCGCTTTCACCTGTCTGCATAAGTCATAGCCGCTCCCATCCGGAAGCGACAAATCAAACAGACATAAATCTATCGTATGTATTTCTTCTTTAATGACTTTCTCCGCAGAAGCCGCATCAAAGCAGAGCACCGTTTCAAACTGATCCTGCAGCGAATATTCCAGCCCCGAAGCAATCGTTTTATCATCTTCCACCAGTAAAATCTTCACTTTCCCCTCACCTCACTCAAGTTGGAGTAAACACACATAATATACATTTTTGGAAGCGAGAAGTAAATGTAATTATTTAAAAGATAACTTTTTAAGGAAGTGCACGTTTTTGAAAACCGGTTAACATGTTTCACGTGAAACGAGAAGCCATGTATACATTTTAAATCCTTATAAGATCAATTAAAGATCAGGATAAATTAAACAATAGACATTTTTTTACTTAGATGGAGGATAAAAAAGGATTTTACTTATTCATGTGGAATTGATTTCGTAAGGGGGTAAGAATATGAGGACTTTATCCATCAAAAATATATCTGGAACTTCAATTAATATCAAGATTGATCACTATGCAGATCAATGCCCTATTTGTAAAAGCAAAATCTCTCCTTACCTAGTACATGCTAACTATGTGGAATCAGTACAAAGTTTACCAAGTACTATGGAAATTGCATTTCAATGCACATCTAGAGATTGTCGGAGTATGTTTATAAGTTATTTTGAATATGCTAATGTTATAAATGGAACTAGTTATTACGAGCTTTCAAGGTCTGCTCCAATTCACTATAAAAAAAGAGATTTCTCTGAAGAAATCTTTGAAATTTCTAAAATGTTTACTGAAATATATGATCAGTCATATGCCGCTGAGCAAAATGGTCTCAATCATATAGCTGGGATAGGGTACCGAAAAGCGATGGAGTTTTTAGTGAAGGATTATTTAATATATCTAGATCCAGATAATATAGAAAAAACAAAGAGAACAACTTTGGGTCAATGCATTAAGAATATTGAAAATGAAAAAATAAAACTCATGGCAGATCGAGCTGCTTGGCTTGGAAACGATGAGGCTCATTATATTAGGAAATGGAAAGATAAAGATATTAGTGATTTAAAAACACTTATTGAGATCATTCAGCATCATATATCTCTAGAGATAACTAGCGAAAGGCTATTAAAAGAAATGCCTAAGGATTAAAACCTTATTTTATAGAATTTTTTCTTCTTAAAGAGAGATCCGATAAAAGCTATCGGATCTCACCTCTTTATAAATTTACAAAATATTTCCTAACCATCTCCTGCTTCTTATCACTTATACTAACCTTTACTACTAGTACAGTTCGGGTGGACCCTTTATGAATACTGAAAAAAGTTATTAAGTTTAAACATCTCAACAGGTGTAATGACATCTACTCTTGATTTGATGTAACTGCTAGACTACTTGACGATTACAACAATCGTATTCGTTCTCTTAATTAGAAAACTTTTCTTATTGAACTGAAATTTATTTTTAAATGTTTTTTATATTTTTAATAAAATGAGATTTGACATTATATAAACAAATATTTAATTTTTATAGAAATCGTATTTTTCAAAACTTTGTTTAATAGTACTCTAGCTTTTTATTGTGTGTTTAAAACAAAGTTATTTTAAGAAGAGTAATATTTATTGGAAGTGTCTTGAATATATAATTCAAAATAATATACATATTCTGGATTAACTAATTTTATCTTATCTAATAAATCTTGATTATTTATATTACTTTGAAATAAATAAGATACAGCGACTAAACTATCACGAAAAGTAAACAAATCATTATTATATAAGTAATTAAGTATATTTTTAATTCTCACATCTTCATCATTTATAATTCTTTCATTTTCCAAATGTCTGTATATTAATATATATAGAATGGTAAACTGTGCGGGATTAAATAGTATATACTTCCAATTGTAAATTAAAGCTTTTAAATCTTCATCTTCTAAATACATCCATTTTTTAGAGAATATGAGATTGTTAATTACTTTACCACTATCATCACCATTAATAGAAAGATATTCGTGAGTTAAGTTTATATATTGGTCTAAATCCACTCCATCTTTCTTTTCTATCTCATTCAATTCTTTGATCAGTATATTTAAAAACCCATCTTCTACAACGTTTAAAGCTTTATCTTCTATCAATTTTTCACTTGAAAATGAATTGAAATTGTCCTCATCATATTCAGAAACATATAATTCGATTATACTTTTATACTCGTCTGGACTTAACATTTTTGTCTTAGATGTATTCAAAACTAGAAAATCTTCCCATAAAAAATGACTTATCTCATTTAATACTCTATTATTCTTTTTTTTATCATAATTTCCACTGTTGTAAATAATATAAATGTCATCTACATAACGTATAAGTTGTAAATCTTCTCTAACCAACAAATCTGATACTTTCGAGTCAAAATCGGTAAGATAAATTTGAGATAGTATTGATGAGGCTATAGAATAATGAAATTGAGGTAAACTATCTAATTCGCAATATTCAAATAAATATTCTAAATCCAATATAATTTGATTAACTCCAAAAATTTCCTTTAACTTTGCAATTAAATTCGGTATTTTTATTGAATTAAAGAAGTCCTGTACATCAATTTTTAAAGCTGCCCGGCCAAGATGTTTCTTTCTTTCTTTTTGGAACAAAGTATAACTTGTCTTGTATTCACCACATTTCTTTATCTGCTTTTCATTCAATGTACTATCAAATATACCCGAATAAAAAACTTTCATTTTTTTTTTTGAAAAATCCATTTTTTCCTCAGATAATTTGGATACTAATAAAAAAACTAAATATGTGTAGTAAGTATAATAAAGTGGATTAATAAGATAAACATTTCTCGGAGTAAAAAAATCACTTTTATAAACAAAATCTCTTACTTTGATTGGCTTATATTGATGGCAAAAATCTTCTATAGACATTGATAAAATATTAATGATGTTTTCTTTGCCCAAACTTTCTAAAATTTTTAGATTAGCAATCGTTTGAGGTTTGTACTTATTATTAGACACGGCTAATACATAGTTATATGCTAAATGTTTAACTTTTAAGTCATTATCCATTACAAGATCTACCCCCTAAGTATAAGAGTTAGTGTTGTGCAAATAAGAATTAATAAGCAAAGACCACTATTAAAATAAAAAATAATATTGTCTATGGTCCAGTCTTTAGGAGTTTTCAATTTATCCTTATTAGAAGACATTTCAAACATACTCATTTTATAATCAACTGGATGATGATTCTCGTTATTTTTTAATATGGTCTGATATTCGAACATAATAGTATTAAAATTAACTATAAGATTTTTTTCACTCATTGTATCTTCTGCACTATTACTTTTAGTTAATAATTCCTTTAATCTAAGAGTCAAATCTTCGATATCTAATTGATGATAGTGAACTTTTAAAGCTCTTTCGTTATAATTAAGTTCATTGATATAATACTGAATCAAAATAACGTATATAGCAAAAATTCCTGATATTACAGCAAACATAGTACCACTAAATATTGGATGAATTTCATGCGCTCCGAGAGATAATAATATAAAAATTACTGCTTCAATATTTAGTATGAAAATTACTAACTTCCATTTATCTGCATATCCCTTCAAACGTAAACTCATTTTAATTCTTGTATTTCTAGTTTTATTAAATGTTTTAATTTTCTTATCAATTTCGTCAATTATATTTATATCTTTATAATCAAGAGGCATACTTGTTCCCACCTTTTTGAAACATTTTTGCATATAAATTTATAACAAGATATTAATAACTCTTAAGGATTGTCGAAAATCTTGGAATTATTCTATACGCGGTTTTTGTAATAATTCTAAATATCTACTCATATCCAATAATACCATATATTACTAAAATTCAGAAAACGGCTTGATTAAATATTAGGAGATAATTTAAGTTATAAACCAATCAAACGCTCTTACTAAATGTTCTTGTTATCACAAATAAACACACTACAATTTTTCGAATTTAATCTTTTTAGTTTAGTAAAACCATAATTACTTATGATAAGGTTCCCCCTTCATTATCCGAAACGCCCGATACACCTGCTCCACGAGAATCAGCTTCATCAGCTGATGCGGAAAGGTCATCTTAGAAAAGCTGATCGTATCATTCGCCCGCTTCAATACTTGACTGCTTAAGCCATTGGATCCACCGATAATAAAAGCAATCTGGCTTTTGCCGTGGATGGAGAGTTTCTCCAATTCTCCTGCAAACTGCTCCGATGTTCGCTGCTTCCCTCCAAGATCAAGTGCAATAACGTGCTGGTTGTCTTTTATTTTTGCGAGGATGCGCTCTCCCTCTTTATCTTTTACCTGTTCCACTTCTTTCTCGCTCATGCTCTCCGGTGCCTGTTCATCGTTCACTTCAATAAACTGCAGCTTGCAGTAGCTTGTCAGCCGCTTTTCAAATTCCGCAATCCCTTGCTTTAAGTACTTTTCCTTCAGCTTTCCAACACTGATAATCATAATCTGCATAACCTTTTCCTCCATAAATATAGTACCTTCAGCATATCATAGGAATCGCTTTAATAAGGAGATTTTCCCAGCCAATTTTCTTTAGAAAAAAGAGTGTCCCATACTAAAAGAAGTAAGTTTTTAAACTGATTTTTTATTATAAAAATGATACCAGCCGGCAGAGTGAAGGGATGCGACTCCCGGAGGATATAGCACGAATCGAAGATCCAATCGATCCGAGAGGAGCGATTTAGCTGAGATCGTGCCCTCGGGAAAGCGTCATCCCGGGAACGACGCTGGCGCTTTTGAGCCAACCCAAAAAACCGAACCCGGAGAATTCCTCCCCAGGTTCGGCTCTTATACTTCCCGCTTACTCCTCAAACGAAGTAAAGCTCGAAATCTCTTCGCTCTTGCCATTTCCTTTTGCCTGTACTTTCACTTTTCCTGTTTTCACTTTCTTCGGCTCAAGATCACGTCCGCCGATTTCTTCGATTTCTTCTGTTACTTCAATCGAAACTTCATAGTTATTGCCGCTCACTTTGGTGAGGCTGTCGAGATCGATGTCTGCGACTGGAACAACATAGGAAGTGCCTCCAAACTGCAGGTCAATCGCTGCGTCCGGCTGTGCCTTCTTCAGGTCTTTCACTGCTTTTGCCGGGATAGAAAGTTCAATTTTATCTTCATTTTCCCCGCGGTCAGAAGCGATCGTTACCTTATCCAGTCCATTCACTTTTGCAGCCTTTGCCAGACCGTTGTTTGCGACGATGACTTTCACTTTATCTGCGCTGCGGTCTGTTTTCAGCTGATTCTTATCTACTTTCACGTTATTCTGCTTGCCTTTGCCGTTGTTGCCTTTATTGCCCTTCGCACTTTCTTCCGCCGT
The DNA here is from genome assembly GCF_900103955.1 of Alkalicoccus daliensis. Taxonomy (GTDB): domain Bacteria; phylum Bacillota; class Bacilli; order Bacillales; family Salisediminibacteriaceae; genus Alkalicoccus; species Alkalicoccus daliensis. The sequence goes on along the minus strand of NZ_FNIL01000005.1, from coordinate 64,636 downwards.
TACAGATGCATAGATGCTGTTGGAAAGCAGGCGGTAGCTGTGCTCGGTGTGGGCACGGAATGCAAGCTCATTGGCAAACATCGTGTAGGTCGTATCTTCTTTATCTACGGTAAATGCCATCGTCTGTCCTTGGGCGCGCTGGTTATTCGGCCACCAGCCTGCCACGTAGAAGTCCTCTGTGTCTTTGAAGGAAGCGAGCACTTCTGCTTCTTCCGGCACGCTCGTAATCCAGGAGCCGGTTGTGACATACAGTCGTTCCTCTTCTTCATATCCAGCAGTCTGCTGATGATCCTCGACGACTGCTTCGACGAGTCCTTCATGGCTTACACCGGTGTAGCTCCAGTTGAATCCCGGGAGCAGGCCGCTGTTACGGACAGCGTTCAGCGGATAAATCCCGATGCCAATGTAGTCCTTGCCCGCAAACTGGTTTGCGTTAAATGTGCTGTCGCTGACCACAACGTCTGCTTCTGCTACATCTGTCAGCTGGAAGCCGAGCTGACGCAGAGAGAACCGCAGCTGCGCCGATCCTGCTGCTGCTACTTTCGGCTGGGTAATCACGCTTGATTTGGCGCTCTGGCCGTTTCCGAGTGCTTCCGTATTGAAATAGTAATCGTCTGCGTAAGCACGCAGATCATTTGTCGCAACTGCATAGTCGCCCTGTTCTGCCTTGCCTTTGCTTTCTGTAAATACTTCTACTGTCTTGCCGTCTGCAAGCAGTGCGTTGACGACTTTGATCGTGTCATTCGTGTTATTTTTCAAAATCTGTCTTGGCGCATTGCCCGTCATGCTGCCGTCCGGAACAGATGCTTCTTCAATTTCCTCCGTAAGGCCTGTAAATAGTCCTGCTTCCCTTACTTCCAGTACGTCAAAGCCGCGTAAATCAGGGAAGTTCACGACAATCGGGTCATACATCGCGTTCCAGTCGGACACATTATCCCCTTCATAAAGCACGGCGTTTGCCAGTCCCCGCTTTGCCTGGTTCATCGGTACGACGAACGTGCCGGCAGGGTAGATTGTGCCGTCAATTTCCACTTCCTGCGTCGTTCTTTCGACATCGATGCTGTTACGAAGCAGATAGTCTGCCATGTTGTATGCTTCCAGAACGTTTTTCTGTGTTTCTTCCGCTGCCGGAATCACATAGTAGTCCGGGAAGAAGTTTTCGTTGTCTCCGCGCACGCGGCCGATGGATTCGCCGGCTGCGTTGACGAAATACTCATCCACGGCACGGTTATCTTCGTTATTCACCCCGCGCTTAAAGATTTCCAATTGATCTCTGTAAAGCTCGTCTTTATTTTCTGATACGAACCAGGTTGCTCCCAGTCCGCTTCCTACCGCTGCGTTGTAGGAGTTCTGGCTCAGCGTCGGCAGCTCAATTGTATGGCTGTAGGAGCCGTGCAGCATACCGTACATCGCCGTGTAAGCAGGCGTCATATCATCCCAGCCCGAGCCGTAGCCGAGCTTTGCGATAAAGTAGGAAGTTAAATCGGAGCTTCCGATACCTGCGCGTCCCATCGCATTTGCCTGGCCCATCATGTTATCGATAAGCAGATCGTATTCAAAGTTCGGATTGTGCGGCGGTGTCGCCGGCTCAATTAAAAACCCGTTTACGTAGCCATGAAAATCAATAAACGAAAGCGGCGTCCACTTGGAGACGAGCTCGTTTACCTGCTGCGTTTCTACCTGCGTCTGGTACGCATTGTCACGGTTTAAATCAAACCCTTCGGCATTTGCCCGGGTATTCGCCACACGGCCGTCCGGATTAGATGTGAACATATAGAGGAAGATCACATCGTCGAGGACCTCATCCACGTCGAGTGTCACCAGTTCGTCCGTGCCGCTTTCATTTGTGTTCGTGAATTCGACTTCTTCCTCCAGCGCAAAGCTGCGGAACAGCTCTACCTGAGCATCTACGCCTTCTACTTCATCCGGGTGAATGTTGTTGAACCATACCGGAATCTGATAGTCTTCCATCGTGCCGTTTTCCAGCTCTTCAATCAGGCTTTCCGGATTTTCCAACGCGGTCGGCAGTGTCTCCTCAAGATATGTATCCACTGCTTCCTCGTCTTTCGCCAGAATCGCAAAATGAATGTCGCGTCCTTCCACAGACTGCCCGGCGCTCTGATATTCCAGATAGCGGCCGTTCCCCTCTGCTTCGGCAAACACGTCATCAATTGCCGGCTTGAGTTCATCATATGTTAAAAATTCATCGTATACGTTCCACGTGACTTCTGTCGCTGCTTTTGCACCTGTCGTATTATCGATCATCGCAAGCTCGTAATCTCCGATAAACTGCTGATACTGTGTGCGGATCGTTCTGTTTGATAGATTCGAACGATTATACAGCAGCCCGAATTCCAGGGTCGCTGTTACTTCATTCGTTTCTTCATTGACGACCGGGCCGTCCACCACCCGGATAAACTGGTTTCCGTTGTAATTCGTGCCGCTCGTCCACTGCCTCCACTCAGAAATGTTTTTCCCGCCGAACTGAAACGCAATGTTCTCTGGATTGACGCTTTCTCCGAGGTCAGCTTTCACTTCCACCGTGCGGGTTTCGGTTAACGAAAAAAGAGATCTGCTTACTTCCAATTCTGCTGCTTCCACTGCTTCTGCAGCTGGCGCACTTAATGTCTGCATCGGCAGTCCTGCTCCGACAAGCATAGTGACAGCCAGCAAGCCTGAAAATGTTTTTTTCATACACTCACCCTTCTTTCCTCTGTAATTGAGTTTTTCTTACATAACACCACATTAATATAGCAGTATTATCGGAAAATTTAGAATAAAAAATTAAAATTCTATAAAAAACAGTTCTTTCAGCTAATAACGGTGTCAGCAGATCTTACACTTTCTAGTTGCATAGACCCTCCCTTCTTTAGGCACATTCGAGATTTCCCGGGCGGAAAGAACTGCCTCTATAAAGAACGGTTCCTTCCTCTTTTCTGCATAAAAATAAACTGCCCTGTATGGACAGTCAATTTTCAGGAAATATTTTCATATTCCTGCCGGGTGGTTTCTAATTCTTCTTTGCCTTCCTGCAGCTGGTTTTTTCCTGCTTCTATTTCTGCTTCCTCTCCGAAAGCCACCGCTTCTGACAGCTGATCGATTCCTTCCTGGATCGTCGTTCCTGCCGCCTGAAACGAAGCGTGGACCTCCAGATATTTCTCCGGTACTTCTTCTTTGTCTGTGACAGAGGAAATCCAGCCGGAGAGCGAGCGGCTCATCTCTTCAAAATCCATTCTCCATGAATCACTGTCTTCATAGGTGCCGAGATGCTCCTCCAGCGCCGTTAATTCCTCCGTAATCATTTCCATGCGCTCTTCATAAAATGCTTCATAATCGGCTCCCCCGGGTGCTTCTGCTGTACCTGCGGAAGTATCAGGTACAGTGACTTCTTCTCTGTCTTCATCCATAAAGGAGAAAAATTCCACGGTCCAGGCCCCTTCCGTAAATGTAATGTCCGAAACGGCTGCGTGACCGTCCAGCGAATGCTCCCCGATTGCCCGGGTAATTACTTCCCGTTCATTCAATTCCGCTCCCTCCGGCTGCCCGGGCTCCAGAATTTCCACTCTCTGCGCTTCCGCCTGTCCCGGATAAGATTCTGCGACGGCTTCTGCCCATACTTCGACCCTGTCTCCAAGCTGCACTTCTTCCGGCATTTCTGTAAAATAAATAGCGCTGTAAAACTCCTCCTGCCCTCCTGTATCGCTGAAGTCCTGCGCGGTGCTTTCCACAACGAGCGCACTGTTTTCCTCCATATCCAAGACGTAGCCGGTAATTACCGGTTCGCCGCTGTCCGCAGGCGGTTCCTCTCCCGGTGTTTCTTCCTGGCCGCAGGCTGCAAGCAGAAAAAGAACGAGAAATAAAATCTTTTTCACAAGAACACCTCCTCTTTTTTATTTAGTCGCCGCCGGAACATCTTCGGTTTCAATTTTCTGGGCTTTATTGTAACATGGGTGGCAGATGATGGATTTTTTTGGAGAAATGAGGGGGACCTGTGGGGATGAAAAAATACATAGTAATGTTACTTGCAGCAGGCACGATCGGCATTGCCGGCTGCAGCAATGAAGAACCGCCGCATCCGGAGGAGGAAGCGCTGGAGCCTTATTTATCGGCATGGAGCGGACAGTCATTTGAGGAAATGCGTTCCTACTTAAGCAGCAGCTCCGAGGCGGACGTAGACAGCTTTGAATGGGACTTTGCCGAGCGCTATGAAAGTGTGTACAGCGATCTGGACGTGGAAATTACCGCACTCGATTTTGAGGAAAGAAATTTTGAGGAAGAGGAAGATCTGGATCTCGAAGAATTAACGGAAATCACCTATCCGGTGCAGGTGGAAATGGAAACGATCGCCGGCACGCTGAATTACAGTACGGAAGTGTATCTGGAAAAAGAGCTTGTCGATGAAGAGGAAGAGATAGAAGAGTGGAAAGTTGCGTGGGAGCCATCCCACTTCATGCTCGGCATGCAGGATGCGCATGATCAGATAGCCATTGATTCGGAAGAACCTGTCCGCGGCGAAATCTTTGACCGGAACGGGGAGCCGCTTGCGATCAACGGCGAAGTATATGAAGCCGGTCTCGTGCCGGAAAGTACAGAAGATCTGGAGGATTCTGCGGCACAGTTCGCGGAAATTCTCGGTCTCGAGGAAGAAACGGTGCTGGAGCTTGCCAGTCAGTATCCGGACAATCCGGACTGGTTTGCACCAATTCAAAATCTTTCTTTGACAGATGACCGAACCGAGGAGCTCCTCGAAGTTCCGGGCGTCCTGCTGAACCGCGAAGAGGGACGGGAATATCCGGAAGGTGACACTGCCGGTCACCTCGTCGGTCATATCGGGGCGATTACCGGGGAAGAACTCGAAGAAAACGAAGGCTACCGCGCCACTTCCGAAATTGGGAAAAACGGAATTGAGCTGCTGGAAGAAGACACGCTGCGCGGGGAAATCGGCATGCGCCTGACTGTGCAGACGGAGGATGGAGATGTCCGCGATGTGATTCAGGAAAGATCCGCTGAAGACGGAGAAGACGTTCAGCTGACGATTGATACAGAGATCCAGCGCAGCCTAGCGGACGTGCTCGGGGAAGATTCCGGTGCTGGAGTTGTTCTCGATCCGGAAACGGGAGAAACGATCGCGCTCGTGAGTGCGCCCGCTTTTGATTCCAACCTGCGTTACCTTAACCTTGCCGATCCGCGGGCGGAGGAACTGGAAACGACAGATGTTCTGTTTGAACGCCGCTTCCAGCGCGTGTATTCACCGGGGTCGATCTGGAAGCCGTTTACGGCCATTGCCGGACTGGAGGAAGGAACGCTTGATCCGGAGGAAACGTTCACGATCGAAGGAGAGCAGTGGCAGCCGGACGACAGCTGGGGCGGCTATGAAATTACCCGCGTGAATGACTCGGAAAGCGAGATTGATTTAACGACAGGGATGAAGCTTTCCGACAACATTTACTTTGCGCAGCAGGCACTCGAGCTCGGCGCAGACAATATGGAAGCCTGGGGGGAAACGTTCGGGCTCGGAGAAGATTTCCCGTATGACTTCCCGCTTTATACGTCCCAGCTTTCCAATGATGGGCTCGACAGCGAAATTCTGCTTGCAGACAGCGGCTACGGGCAGGGAGAAGTGGAAATTTCCCCGGTCCACATTACTGCGCTGTACTCCATTTTTATCAATGAGGGAGAAATGGTGCAGCCGACGCTGTTTTATGAAGATGAGCCCGCAGGAGAAATGTCGCAGATTGCCGGCACAGAGTCCACAGCAACCGTGCGGGATACGCTCCTTCCCGTGACCGAAGACAGCGACGGCTCCGCATACCGGGAAGACCGTGGTCATTCCCGCGCTATTGCCGGGAAAACGGGCACCGCAGAGTTGAAAACGTCCCAGACCGAAGAGGACGGATCCCAGATCGGCTGGTTTGTCAGCTTCGATCACGAAGCAGAGGATTACATTACGACTATTATGGTCCAGAACGCAGAGGACGTCGGCGGCAGCAGCCGCGCCGTTGACCTCAGCGACGAATTCTGGAGCACGCTGGAATAAGAAAAAGCGAGGAAAAGAGCAGCCCTCTTTTCCTCGCTTTTTTGCAGTGTTTATCAAATATTCATATACTGTACGTCCATGAAATTATTCCTTATCCACCCTCTGCTGAATATTTTGAGTTTTCATCCATGTAAAAAAGGCATGAAGCCACCAGACGAGAATATATACATATGCAAGAATAACGATCACTGCCCAGGCCTGAAATTCCATCAACGAATGAAACAGGTGCTGCAATTCAGTAACTCCTTCTCCCCGACCCATAGAGTTTACGAATGCCAATCCAAAATGCACTGGGGTAATGACCATCATGACGAGAGACAAAAATTTTCTTCTGCCCTGTTTGAAAATATTCATCGCATCGACAAAAGTAGCATAAAAGAGAATGTACATTAAGATAAAAATCCAGACTGGATCATTCGCGCCCATTTTACATACCCCCGCTGATATATTCTATTATTCATTCTTTCGTTAAAGCATAGAACGCTGTGTATATATTAAGCATATACAAACGAAAATTCCTGCCAACCAGCATTTCCGTTCCATTGAGTTACATTTATTATAATCCACCTTACAAATATTGTATATTATTTCTCGGATTTATTTATCAGCATAAAAAAGCAGCCTTCTGCAGGTGACCCCGCTGAAGGCTGCTTTTTTACACATAACAGCTGTTGTTTTGTTTTAGTAAGCTTTATATTATTCCTCTACATAAAGCTCGTACTGAATATGTTCATGCACTTCTTCATCTTCCAGGTGCACCATAATGTGATAGCTTCCGGATTCTTCCGGTGCAAAGGTTTTTTCGTACGTGCCCGGGTCTGTTTCTTCAGCCTCGAGCCATGTCCTCATTTCATCGTGGTGCTGCCAGATTTCCAGACGGACCTCCCCGTCTTCCCAGGCCTCTTCTTCCCAAAAGATGTCCATTGTGATCGTTACTTCTTCCACGCCTACTAAGTTCGCTGGAGTATTCCAGTCGATCGACATACTTTCATGCATCGCTCCATGCGTAAGACTGTGATCTTCGTTGGCAGCAGAAGCATTATTTTCTCCCTGCTCGTGCGTTCCCTCTTCTCCATGTTCATGATTATTTTCTTCATTTCCCCCGTGCTCATGGTCATTCATACTGTTTTCGTGCTCTGTCTCTTCCGCACTTTCCAGTTCTTCTTCCTCCGGATCACCGACAATAATATCGTGCACCGGCATCACGTGCATCCCCCGCGCAGTGGTGTGTGACTGTACATGATAAACGGCTTCCTCTTCAAAGTCATATTGCACGCTGTACCAGCCTTCCTCCCCCGGAAGGTCTGCTTCCAGCATATCGCTCTCTTCTTTGGCACCTGCCTGCCAGATTTCCCATGTCACTTCACTTGCGTCGTCTACGATTTCCTCTCCCTGCGTCACAAGCACACGCAGTTCTGCTTCTTCTCCCGGCTCCAGCGTGTCCGGCGCTTCAATTTCCGCTTCCAGCTGTGCCAGATTAATTTCGTCAACGCCTACTGCACCGCTCTGCTCGTTATTATTTTCCTCTGTTGTGCCGCAGGCTGCCAAGAGCCCGAGAGCAGCAGTTATCATTATTTTTTTCATTCTGATCTTCCTCCAGTTTATCTATAGGTCACGCTGCATCCGCAGCTCATATCCTGTGTCAGTTTGCTTACTGCTTCCTCAAACGAACAAATACTTCCTCCAAAGCCTGCAGCAAACCTTTCAGCATCCATCTGCCGCTGAAATACGAGGGGCTGGGGACTGCAGCAGAATAATGGCAGCTCGCTGTTGATGACAAAAGCTGCATGCTTGGCGTTAATCGTCGTATCAAGCAGAAAATCCCTGCAAAGGATCTGTACAGTATCTTCCCGTTTTTCCGTATAGCGCAGCAGTGCACAATGTGAACAGCATGCTTTTTCCTGGGTATTATCCTTAAAAACCAGCTGTACGGCCAGCCTTCCTCCTGCTGGTTTATGACAGTAGGAACAGCTTTCTTCTGAAGTCTGCTTCTGCCTAAGTGCTGTAATTCCCCGGGAAGTTTTATGAATGTGTCCTGCTTGTTCCAGCTTCTGCACATCGCGGTAAATCGTCATTTCCGATACCTGGCAGATGCGGCTGATGTCAGCCACCTGGACTACTTCGTGTTTTTTTGCCATTTCTATAATAACATTTTGTCTTTCCAGCGGCTTCATTCCGGCCTCATCCTTTCATCTCTTTTCAGTTTACGTAAACGACCGCCGGAAAAAAAGTTCATTTTGTGATAATTTGTTACAAAATGTTGTCTTTTCACACAGAAATACTCCAGCTGAATTATTTTCAATAAAAATTCGTCTTTTTAAAAGAGGAACTGACAATTCTCGTCCCAAGGCTCCTTCTTCCCGTCCATGGATTTATGGTAAGGAATTATTAAATTTTATCAGCGGCAGCTTTTAACAGAACAAAAAGAGACAGCAAAGGAATGACCCATTCGCTGTCTCTTCTGAATCTTTATGCTTTCTGCAGTCAGCTCGCTTTTTTCTCCACGATTTCTGCCTGCTGATAGAAATTCTGGAAATAATCGTTCGTTTCTGCGACAACTACCTTCCAGAGGAGCAGCAGTGCCACCAGGTTCGGAATCATCATCAGTGCATTTGCCATATCTGCAAACGCCCAGACGGTCGCCAGATTCGCTACCGTACCGACTCCGCAGGCTGCAATATATACAAGGCGGTAGCCTGCGATTCCTTTGGCGCCCGCAATATATTCAAAGCATTTTTCCCCGTATACGTACCAGCCGACTATCGTCGAAAAGCCGAAGAAAATAACGGAGAATGCCACGATATACTCCCCGACGACACCAAGAACAGAAGCAAAGGCTGCGCCTGTAAGTGCTCCTCCCTCCAGGCCGGGATCATGCGCGACACCGGAAAGCTCCCCGCCGGAAGGATCCCAGAAGCCGGTGATCAGCAGCGTAATTCCTGTCATCGTACAGACGATAATCGTCACTATAAATGTTCCCGTCATCGCAACGAGTGCCTGCTTTACCGGATGATCAGCACGGGCATTCCCGGCAATCAGTGCCGCTGTACCAAGTCCTGCCTCGTTGGAAAATATTCCGCGGGCAACACCGTTGCGGATCGCTTCAGATACCACGACTCCAAGGAAGCCTCCCGCAGCTGCGACCGGATTGAATGCGTAGTAGAAAATAAGTTCAAATGCCGGCAGGATCATATCCATATTCAATACCAGAATCAGCAGTGCCCCGCCCATGTAAAGAAACGCCATGATCGGCACGAAAAAGCTTGCGACGGAACTGATCCGCTGAATGCCGCCAAAAATAATAATACTGACGAGTCCTACCAGCAGCACCCCTGTCAGCCAATTCGGCATGCCGAAACTTGTACTTGTAACATCTGCAATCGTATTGGACTGCACGCTGTTGCCGATACCGAGTGCAGCAAAGGCACCGAAAACCGCAAAGGCGACTGCGAGCAGTTTATATTTTTTACCCAGTCCTCTTTCTATGTAGTACATTGGTCCGCTGGAATATTCTCCGCGTTCGTTTTTCACTCTGTATTTCACTGCAAGCAGTGCTTCGGCATATTTTGTTGCCATACCGAGCAGTCCGACAATCCACATCCAGAAGATTGCTCCCGGCCCGCCGAGCGTGATCGCTGTGGCGACACCTGCAATATTTCCGTTTCCGATTGTCGCTGCAAGCGCTGTCATAAGTGCTTTAAAATGGCTGACGTCACCTTCTGCCTTGGCATCTGCTTTATCTTCTTTTCCAAATCCGATCTTAAAGGCATAAATGAGCTTTCGAAACTGCAGCCCGCGCAGCACGATGGTTAAAAACAGTCCTGTTCCGAACAGCAAAAGCAGGCTCGGCGGACCCCACAATACGCTGTTAATGCTATCTAACATATCCATGATCACTGGCCTTCCACTCCTATCCTATTTATGTATATTCCCTGATGTCAGCACGTGTGTTATTCTATCATGGCGGAAGCTGTGATAAATTGTGATTGTACACGAAATGAAAACGCTTCCCTTGTGGATTTTCAACAAAGCTTTATTTCACCATGAGAAAGAAGGAGACTGTCCTATATGAATACTGATTCCCCCTTTCACCGTAATTTTGATTCATTAGAAGAATTTGTCGATGCTGTCAGTGACCGGCTGCAGTGTCCGGTAACGCTCGAGGATGCAAACCACCACCTGCTTGCCTACAGCTCGCATCATGACAGTACAGATGAGGCACGTATTTCCACGATTATCAGCCGGCGTGTTCCTGAAAAAGTGATCAATCGCTTTTGGAAAGAAGGGATTATTCCAAAGCTGAATCAAACAGATGAGCCTCTTGTAATAAAACCAATTGAAGACATCGGACTCGGAAACCGGGTCGCCATTTCCATCCGCAGAAAAGAAGAAGTGCTCGGCTACATATGGGTAATTGATTTAGAAGGAAGCCTCACTGAAGAGGATCTCGAGGATTTGACTCTTGCAGCATCCAAAGCAAAAAATCAGCTGCAGCAGCTGAACCGGCTGCGAAAAAATAAAGAAAAGAACCATGGGGAACTGCTTTGGCAGATTGTGACGGGAGAAGCCGGCACCCATAAGGAAATTCAGGCGCAGCTGCGGGAAATCGGCATCACGACAGACCGCTCCCTTGCGGTAGTAAGCTTCCGAACGCAGCACCTGGACGATTCGCTGCGAAAGAAACTGGCATACGCGGCACAGACTTCCCAGAAGGTCGAGATGCTGATTCAAACCTTTGACCACGATACTTCTCTTTTTCTCGTTTCTCCGCGAAAAGAAGGAGATTATGAAAGAGAAGTGCTTGAATTCAGCAGAACGCTGCAGCGGAGAATTCAGGGAGATCTGGATATATGGTCCGGCTGCGGCAGTGCAGTGACCGATTACGGCTCCCTTCCAGCAAGCTATGAGGAAGCAGTCAAAGTAGCAGAATTAAAGCAGCGCTTCCCTGACGAACTGAAGGAAGTGCACTTTTTTCATGAGCTTGGTGTGTTCCGTTATATTGATCTGCTGGAGCGTTCGGGGAAACTGCAGGAGCTTCATGAAAATCCTGCGATTACAAAGCTGAAAAATTATGACCGGGAGCAAAACTCCAGCCTGCTGGAAACACTGGAAGCATTTCTTTACAAAGACGGCAATATGAACGAAACCGCAAAGCTGCTGCACTGCCACGTGAACACGCTGAACTACCGGTTAAAAAGAATTCAGGAAATCAGCGGTGTGAAGCTGAAGGACCCTGTACAGAAGCTGGGACTCTATCTTGATTTAAAGCTGTCGAAACACGTTCGTTAATTTCCACAAAAGAACGCTTACATTTTTGATTTTACGCACAATGCGTTCTCTTATTTTTCGTCTTATACTGAGCCGTAGAACATAATACGGCTAGGAGGGCGAACAAATGATTATTGGAATTCCAGCAGAAATCAAAAACAACGAAAACCGGGTGGCGATGACTCCTGCAGGCGTTGTGACGCTCCAGGAAAAAGGCCATACTGTGCTGATAGAAGCAGGCGCAGGCATTGGCAGCGGCTTTGAAGATGCAGATTATCAAGCAGCTGGTGCAGAAATTATTCACAGTGCAGCGGACGTTTGGGCAAAATCACAAATGATTATGAAGGTAAAAGAACCGCTGGCATCAGAATATGGACATTTCCGCAAAGGGCTTATTCTTTTCACCTACCTGCACCTTGCGGCAGAACCGGCACTGGCAGAAGCTCTTACAGAAAGCGGCGTCATTGCGATTGCCTATGAAACAGTGGAAGTGAACGGCACGCTGCCGCTCCTTACCCCAATGAGTGAAGTGGCAGGACGCATGGCTTCCCAGATCGGTGCCCAGTTCCTTGAGAAACCGAAAAACGGCAAGGGTATCCTTCTTTCCGGCATCCCCGGTGTGAAGCGCGGGAAAGTAACGATTATCGGCGGAGGAGTTGTTGGGACGAATGCGGCAAAAATTGCGATCGGCCTAGGAGCGGACGTGACGATGATCGATTTAAGCGCAGACCGTCTGCGGCAGCTGGATGATCAGTTCGGCAACGATATTCAGACATTAATGTCCAATCCACTTACGATTGCACAGGAAGTAAAAGAATCGGATCTTGTGATCGGAGCGGTGCTCATTCCAGGTGCAAAAGCGCCGAAGCTTGTAACAGAGGAAATGATCCAGTCCATGTCCGACGGTTCGGTCGTCGTAGATGTGGCAATCGATCAGGGCGGAATTATCGAGACAGTGGATCGCATTACTACACACGATGATCCTACCTACACGAAACACGGCGTTGTGCACTATACCGTGGCAAATATGCCTGGTGCCGTACCGCGTACTTCAACGATCGGTCTTACAAATGTTACGCTGCCTTATGCGCTGCAGATTGCAGGTAAAGGAGTGCAGGCAGCAGTTGCTGAAAATCCGGCGCTTGCAAAAGGAGTCAACGTTGCAAACGGCCATGTGACTTATGCAGCGGTAGCACGCGACCTTGGCTATGAGCTCAGCTCGGTCCAGGAAGCAATGACAGAAAACGGGATTCTTGCCTGACGGATATGTTATATTTAAGAGGGCGGCACTTGTGTCGTCCTCTTACTTATGCCCCTGGGAGGAACAGCATCATGAAGACATCCAGTTACAGACCTACAGCTGCGGCCATCTCTACCGCAGCGATTGAATATAATACCCGGGCATTCCGGGATTACATATCTCCTGACAGCACGCTGATGGCTGTTGTGAAAGCAAACGGCTACGGCCACGGCGCCGTTCCCGCTGCAAAAGCAGCGATCCGCGGCGGCGCCACAGCACTCGGCGTTGCAATTATGGACGAAGCGCTCGAATTAAGAAACGCAGGCTTTACAGAGCCTCTGTTAGTAATGGGATATACAGGCGGAGAAGAAGCAATCCGGCAGGCAGCTGCGCATCACATTACGCTTACCGTTTTCTCCGAAGACGTACAGGAGGAAATGCTGCGTCTCGCTCCTGATTTTAAGGAGCCGCTGAAGATCCATCTGAAAGTTGATACAGGCATGGGACGTATCGGAGTGATCACAGAAGAAAAACTGCTGAAGCTCGCTGCCCCGCTCTGGAAGGAGCCGAACATCTATGTAGAAGGCATTTTCACGCACTTTGCCGTGGCAGATCAAGCAGATTCACCTTACACCGACGAACAGTTTGCCCGCTTTCAGGAAATGTATCAGGCGCTGGAGGATGCAGGGATGCCTGCAGCTGTAAAACACTGCTGCAACAGCGCAGGCACGATGCTCCATCCCGATAAACATCTTGATATGGTGCGCGTCGGGATCAGTTTGTATGGCTGCCGGCCGGATCTGGAAATGGAACTTCCCTTCCCGATCAAGCCTGCGATGGAGCTTTCCACCGAGATCGTTTCTCTGCGCCCGCTCACTGCAGGAAGCACTATCAGCTACGGCCGCACACATACGCTTGCGGCGGACCGGCTTGTTGCTACTCTGCCGATTGGCTACGCCGACGGGCTGCCCCGCCTGATATCCAACCGGTTTGATGCCGACGTGAATGGCGCTGCGGCTCCGGTCATCGGCCGTGTCTGCATGGATCAGACAATGATTGATGTTACTGAGATTGAGGCAGGCCTGCATGATAAAGTAACGTTTTCCATCGATAAAATTGCCGATGTGATCGGCACCATCAATTATGAAATTGTCTGCGGCATCAGCCCGCGCGTCCCGCGGCTGTATGACAGGGAATAGTTTTAAAAATGGTTCATCACCACGAAGTGTAGTTGACAAGAAAAAATCGAAATAGAAAAAGATTTTACACAAAATACACTGCTTCTGCAGCCAAAGTGGAAATGGGGCGACTCCGAGGCGAGATTGGCCGAGTCGAAGATCCATTCCGCCCGGAAAGCGTCCCCATGGACACAAAGGCTGCAATTATCAAAGGGATAAAATAACTATCTGTATTTCAACTGCATGTTACGGCGAAGAACCAAAAAAATCCGAAACTCCCTTTTGTTTGGGAGCTCGGATTTTTTGTCTGCTGGATGTCTGGAGAAAATTACCTTTATTCTCTTTTTAACGGTGATGATCTGAACAGCATCGTCATTTTTCTGTTGTTAACGAAGCCTTATGTGATTTTAACAGCAGTATATTTCCAGTAATTCATCGTTAACAGCACCGCCCGTCACCTGGACTTCTTTACAGCTAAAGCTTCACGAGCTCCCGGTTCAATTTTTCTGCTTCATCGTAGTGCAGCCCGTGTCCGCTTTCTTCAAACGGTATAAGCGTAACCTTCGGAATCAGCCGTTCCAGTTCTTCCGCAAAGCCGAATTCGCAGATTTCATCTTTCTTCCCGTGCATTACCACTGTGGGAATCGTAATGTCCGTTACTTCATCGCGCAGATCGGCTTCCCGGAGTTCTTTCGCAGCTGAAATCGTTGCGTGCTTTGACGCCTGCATACTCAGTTCCAGCAGCTCTTCAGAAACTTCCGGCGGTACGTCGGAGGCAAAGAAATTTCCACCGAAATCCTCCATTGCTGATTTTCGGTCTTCCTGTATTGCTTCTATCAGTTCTGTCACTTCATCTTTTTCCATTCCGAGGTCGTAGCCCATTCTTCTCGTAAAACTTGGTGCTGCTGCCCCGAGGAGAATAAGTTTCTTCAGCTGTTCATCTGCATATTTCGTGGCAAAGCGGATCGCTACAGGGCCGCCCATAGAGAAGCCTGCAAGATAGTAATTTTCCAGCTGCAGTGCCTCCACTACTTTTTTAATATCTTTCGCGAACACATTATATGAATACTTCTGCTCCGGCTTGTCAGACTGCCCGTATCCACGGAGGTCCACGCCGATAAAGCGGTAGCCGTTTTCAATCAAGGCTTCTTTCTGGGATTTAAACATTTGATGATTTAACGGCCAGCCGTGAATAAATAGAATCGGCTTTCCTTCCCCGCTGTCTTCTACGTAAATAGAAACATTCTCTTCTACTTCAATTCTGTGTTCCTGCATGCTGTAAAACTCCTTTCCTGTATGGAAAATCATTTTTCAAAAGAGTGCTGATTCCCAGAGAATTTCCGCATGTGTTTACTTGCTGCCTCCCCCCTGAAAACACTCTGGCTTTTCTATTTCCTTTTCGCCAAAAAGAGTAATCGTCATTTACAGGTTTCCTGTATTTTTACACATTAATGGTGTAAATTAAAAGCAGTATCTTCAAAGAAAGGAGGAGGTCCAAGATGCAGGTCGTCTGGCTAAAACGGGATCTTCGATTGCATGATCATCTGCCCCTTACTGCAGCTGTCAGCGAGGGCGGACCGCTGCTTATTCTCTATGTAATGGAACCTGCGGTATGGCAGGCAGGTGACTTATCTGTACGCCACGCCGTTTTTGTAAAAGAAGGATTGGAAGAGCTGCAGACTGCTGTCCGCAAAGGCGGCGGAGAGCTTTTCACAGCTGCCGCTGCTATCGAAGAAGTCCTCGAAGCACTGTATCACACGTGTGGTTCGTTTACACTTTTCACCTATGAAGAATTCGGGCCTCCCCACGTGTATGAACAAACAAAAAAGGTCCGGGAATGGATGAAAAAACACCAGCTGCTCTTCAAAGAATTTTCCCATTATGGGTTTGCTCCGGGATCACTGCAGTCCAAGCACTTTGAAGCGGCATGGGAAGAAAAGATAAATATGCCTCCCATGAAAGAAGTTCTTTCTTTTCCGGCTCCTCCAGAGACTCTCCCGCAGCTTCTAACGAGAAATATTGCCGCGCTGGACAAGCTTTCTCTGCCTGGAGAACGCATCCGCTACGGACAGCAGGGAGGAGAATCTTCTGCTTTAGAAACATTGCACAGCTTTCTGGAGGAGCGCTTCCTCAAATATGAAAAGCATTTACTGGAACCCCTTGCATCCTCTACTTTCAGCAGCAGGCTTTCTGCTTATATTTCCTGGGGCAACATTTCCCTTCGTACAGTGTACCAGGCAGCAATGGAAGTAATAAATTCCCGGGAAACAGAGGAAGAGAAACGTCCCTTAGAGGCTTTTTTGACCCGCTTATACTGGAACAGCTATGCTGTCCAGGCGTTCAAGCAAAATCGTCAAGCTGCGTTCTTCCCTCAAAGCGCAGCTTATGAAAGCACGAGACGCAGCTGGAATGAGGAAGAATATAACCACTGGCTTCAGGGAACCACCGGCATCCCTATGATAGATGCTTCCATGCGCTGTCTTCGCAGAACTGGGTGGATCAACTATCCGGCACGGGCAATGCTTGTTTCTTTTGTAACAAATACACTGCGGCTCGACTGGAAAAAACCGGCGCACGACCTTGCAAAGCTTTTACTCGATTATGAACCCGGTATCCACTACAGTCAAATACATCAGCATGCCTGCACTTCTTTGCAGACGATCCGCTTTCAGGATCCGGTGAGGCAGGGGAAGAAGCACGATCCGGAAGGACGCTTTATCCGGCGGTACATAGAAGAATTAAAAGCAGTGCCGCAAGCTTATATCCATGAACCGTGGAGGGATCCGCACTTTTTTTACAGCAGCTATCCCGGACCAATGACTGATATCCGGAAATCCAATCAGCAGGCAAAAAAAATATACCTGGACGCTGGAAATGGAAGCAAACAGAAAAAAAGCTCCTCCAGGGAAGAAGAGCAGCTTTCACTTTTTGATGAACGTGAAGATTAAATCTATCCACAAATATAACCTGTGGATTCACAGGTTATCCACCAGTAAATAAGTTATCCACAAATTTTATCCACATATACACAGGAGAAATACTTTAACCTTTTGTTCGTATCGCCTTTTAGAAAGCGCTTTCCCATTGATTTACCAAATTTACTTTGTTCGCTTTATAAGCAGGTCCTTATTTCTCCTCCCAAAGCCTGTGGAAAACTGTGTATAACTTTGTGCACAACTTTATGCTGGCTCTTCTATTTGATAGACTGCTTTTTTTCCGCAGAGAAAGCAGGGTTCTTCAGCAGCAGAGGTCTTTTCCATGGCTGGAGGAGGCCCCTCATCTATTAATACTTCCTCGAGACCTTCTTCTACGTGCGCTTCGCAGCTGTAAATCATGTTATTTACTCCTTTGCAGAATTATCCACAGTGGATAATTTATTTTTTCGTTCACTCGTTTTATGTGGATAGTATACCACATCTTTTCTTTCTCAAAACTTTCCGAGAATTGTGGATAACTACAAAAGCCACTTTCGATACCGGCCGGCACGAAAGTGGCTTTTCCTCTGCTGTCACTTATTTATTTTTCCCTGTTAGATTAAAATACCTGTTCCGCGAGTGTCAGCTCTACGGTCTGCTGCTCGCCGTCCCGGTAAAAAACGACTTCTATCGTATCCCCGATGCTTACATCTGTATACAGGAATCTGCGGAGTTCATTCGCATCCTGAATTTCTTCGTCATCCAGCGAAACAATCACATCCGCTTCCTGGAGGCCAGCTTCTGCCGCCGGCGTATTCGGTTCTACAGACTCAATGTAAACCCCGCCTTTGATATCCTCCGGCAGTCCCAAGGTACTTTCCCAGTGGAAAGAAGGAATCTCCTGGAGTGAGCGCAGCGCGATCCCCATCTGTGGACGTTTTACTTCTCCATACTGCTCTAAATCCTCTATTACAGGCAGTGCGAGCTCGGAAGGAATAGCAAAGCCGATGCCCTCTACGAGCTGCTGCGCAATCTTCATCGAATTAATGCCGATCACTTCTCCCTGAATGTTAAGCAGGGCTCCGCCGCTGTTTCCCGGATTGATTGCTGCATCTGTTTGAATTACCTCTGCTTCCCAGTCGGGCTGTCCGTTGCCGCTCAGATCCACAGGGATGCTTCTCTCTACCGCACTGATGATGCCGAGTGTTACAGAGCCTTCAAAGGCAAGCGGATTTCCTATCGCAATAGCAGGCTCTCCTGCCCGCAGATTTTCTGAATCTCCGAAAACTGCCACAGTATCCACGTTTTCAGCATCTATGGTCAGTACTGCCAGATCTGTCAGCACGTCTTCTCCCACAAACTCTGCAGGAATCCGGGAGCCGTCCGTCAGCGTGACATCTACATCTGTCTGCCCAGAACTTGCGCCTTCAATTACGTGCTGGTTTGTGACGACAAAAGCCTGCTCTCCTTCTACTTTATAAATAATTCCGGAGCCAGTGCCTTCTCCTCCTCCTTCAGGGGAGTCAAAAATTCCGCCGCCGCTCTGGTTCATATTCACAATTCCTACTACGGCATCTGATACACTGTCCACCGCTTCTGTCACAGCAGAGGTGGTTTCCAGACTGACCGAATCAATTTCTTCTTCTATTAGTTCTTCTGCATTCTCTATGTTTTCTTCTTCAGCTTCCTCCTGGCCGCCTCCAGACGGACTTACGTCATAGGGAAGGAAACCAAAGGAACTGAGCGCAGGAATGGAAAATACTACAATCAGCGCTCCAAGAACTGCGCCGATAAATCCGTACAGGCCGCTGTGGTTTTTCTCTCTTTTTCTGGACCTCTCCGAATGTTCTCCATCATAATATCCCATAAAAAAACCTCCCCTTGTTAAGAAACTATCGATAGATGCATTCAATATCCCGATACTCTTATTTTAGGAGGAATAAGGTCCGGCGTCTATTTAAATGAATCAACTTCGATAATTTCCCAAATTAACAGGGAGGTCCGTGTTTAGAGCTCGCGGAGCTTGGTAGGAGCAGCGGGATCAGTATCAAATAACCGGAAATGCTCTCCCAGTCCCACTCCTTCTAATTCCAGTGTCTGCTGCACCGTCATTCTGGCAAGATCTTTCATATTATTATCTTTGCTTAAATGGGCAAGATAAATATCTGCTTTTTTCTTACGGACGAGATTTGCAAGCGCCATTCCTGCATCTTCATTGGAAACGTGTCCTTCATCTCCGAGAATTCTCCGCTTTACATTCCATGGATAATGCCCCATCCGGAGCATTCCTACGTCATGATTGGATTCAAAAACCAACGCGTCCGATTCTTCTGCAGCTGCCAGCATTCGATCGCTTACATAACCTGTATCCGTAAGAACGGTTAGTTTTTTTCCGTCGTGCACGAAGGAAAAAAACATCGGATCAGCAGCATCATGGGAAACGACGAAGCTTTCGATATCCAGATCATCAAAGGTCTGAAATGACTCCTGTCCGAAGATGAATTTCTGCGCAGAAGGAACTGCTCCGATATGAGGCGTCATCGCATCCCACGTTTTCTCATTCGCATACACCGGGATATTGTATCTGCGTGCAAGAATTCCCACGCCTTTAATATGGTCGCTGTGTTCATGGCTTACAAGGATGCCGTCCAGCGATTCCGGCGAAAGACGGGCCTCTTTAAAAAGCTGTTCAATTTTTTTTCCTGATAAGCCGGCGTCTATAAGAAAGCGGCGCTTCGGTGTTTCTACATAGATAGCGTTGCCAGTGCTTCCGCTTGCCAGCACGCTGAATTTCAAACTCATGGGGATTCCTCCTGGATCTAGCTGATTCTTTGCACTTCGCCCGTCATGGCGTTTACATAGTGCTCTTCTTCATCGATGATTACCCGCCAGACAGGCGCGAAAATCTGAAAGTTTGCTTCTACTTCCATTAAATTATAATATCCAAGCTCTGCACTCGTTACTTCTGAGCCGGCGCCGATTCCCACTCTTGTATCATTCAGCAGCTTTTCAATCACGGCAATTGGAGTAAGCAGTTCCTGTTCCTCTCCCTGCTCTGTAATATTCATATACCGCTGCGTGTAAGCCATGATATCTCCTTCTTCGTTCAGCTCCAGCGTAATATGAAAGTCCTCCCGCTCGTATTCATCGATTTTTTTCCCATCGAAGGTTTGATAAATTCCAACGATCCCTGCTTCTTCATCATAAAGAGCAACTTCATATTCTTCTCCCCGGAATACGTACTGCTGCAAGAAAGCATCTACGCTTGCCTGGAGATTCACATTTGGAAGCCGGTAGGGAGAATCCAGTACGGAATAAATCGTCGTCTCATCCAAAAACTGCGGGGTCTGGCTTTCCAGCGTCTGCTCAATCAGCACTTCCTGGAACGTCCGCTGATATGCAGTGATCGGCGCCCCCATAAATTCTTCTTCCAGGTCTTCTATCAGTATATTAATTTCCTGTTCTTCTATCCGGGACTCCAGTTCAGGAAGCGTTACTTCATTCAGCTGACTCTGCTTTTCAGAAAGCTGATAGCCGAGAAATATATTCAGTAGCATAAACGTAACAATAAAAATAGTTTTCGTTCTACTCCAGTCCATTCGGCATCACCTCCTGATCATTTCTATCCGGTATAGAAACTCTCTGCCACTGCCCGCGTACGAATACAAACCAGGATGGTTCAAATACAGCAAAAGAATTCTGTCTGCTCATATAATACGCAATCTTTGCATCTTCAATCGCAGAAAGCGGGAACATATCCTCTTCCTCGATAATTTCTTCCAGTTCTTCATAGGAAGGCAATTCTACATTCGTATCGATCTCAAATGGATTCAGATCCAGCTGGAACATAGGGCGGATATATTCAATGATTTCGGTACCCGAGCGCTGCAGCTCGATTTTATAGTGATTTTCGTTATTGGAGTTTGCGTCCAGTACAGGCATTCCGCCTACGTGCAGCGTAAATTCTGCCTGATCATACGTGCCGCTTTCATTCCAGGAGGTCGCATAAAAATCATCCGTCCAGCCAAAATGACCGTTTACAAATTCCTGCCCCGACCTTACGACCGAGGAAGTGCTGATCTGCGCGCCGGCAGATAAATCCGGCTGAACAAAGTGCAGCAGGGATCCTCCTTCCAGCATGTCCATCATTCTCGTACCGTCTGTGTAAGAACTGGACTGTCCTTCCTGAAAATACTGCTTTACGTAGCCAGGATCAGCAAACAGTGTCTGAATAAACCCATCTGGTGATATATTCGTAGTTTCATACGTGTAGACGCGTTGGCTCAACGGCTCTGACGCTACATACCGTACAGGCTGAAAGTCACTGTCTTCTCTTTCCTGAAAAATATGTGGTTCCACTGCCGTTTGTTCCAGCGCACTCCGCTGTGTAAGAATACGGAGCTGTGAGGAAGAAATCGTTGTTTCCGATTGGTAGACTTCTTCTGCTTCCATATCGATAAAGAGAAAAGTAACTTCCCCGCCATTATTTGCTTCCGTATCTGTAATAACTATACGGTCGATATAATCAATTAAAATATTCTCTTCTTCAATATCCACAATATACTGCAGCCATTCTCCCTCCAGCGGTTCGTCAAACGTCATCTGGATTCCTTCAAAGAACCAGTCCAGCGAAGGCGCATTTTCTGTGCCTGCAGTCCGCATATTATCGAGCCCGATTTCAGAGATTGCTTCGAGCAGTTCCAGATAGTTATCTTCTGCAGGATGAATCCAGGAGATATCCTCTTCCTCATGACGAAGTACAGAAGTGGGATAAAGCAGCTGCGAGAACGATTTTGCTTCTCCGATATCTTCAATCTCAATATAGGAGTTGTCCGTTTCCCCGAGCTCGTCATACGCCGGCTGATACGTCCATACGAACCAGGTCAGCACAACACTCGTTAAAATCATCAACCATAAAACAAAGGTTTTTATATGTTCTAATGCTCTCACTGCTGTGCCACCACCTCTTGGGAGTAAGGCAGACTAAAGGAAAATGTTGTCCCTTTTCCCCAGTCGCTGCTTACCCAGATATTGCCCCCGTGCGCCATCGCGATTTCTTTTGCGATCGCAAGACCAAGTCCCGTACCGCCTAAATTACGTGAACGTGCTTTATCTACGCGGTAAAACCGGTCAAATACATGCGGAATATTTTCTTTCGGAATGCCGACTCCTTCATCTTTCACACTTACGACAATACGCCCCTGCTCCACCTTCAGCGTGATGTTAATTGTCCCGCCTTCCGGGGAATATTTTACCGCGTTGGAAACGATATTATCCAGCAGCTGTGTCAGTTTATCACGATCTCCCTGCACCATGATCGGATCCTCGGGAATTCTCCGCTTAAATTGAATTTCCTGATTTTTTGTCGACATTTCAAAACGGTCAATTACGTGATTTACAAACTGCGGTGCATCTATTTCTGACGTATTGACGTTATAATCCTTGCTGTCCATTTTTGAGAGCTGAAGTAAATCATTAACAAGCCGGATCATGCGGTCTGTTTCATTCGCAGTAACTTCCAGAAACTGCGGTGCAATCTCCGGATCTTCCAAAGCGCCGTCAGAAAGTGCTTCCAGATAGCTTTTCATGGAAGTCAGCGGTGTCCGCAGTTCATGGGAAACGTTTGCGACAAATTCCCGGCGTTCTTCTTCAACGCGCTCCTGCTCTGTTACATCGTGCAGTACCGCAATGATCCCGTTTTCTTCTCCATTATCCTTCGCAATCGTAGAGAAGTTTGCTTCGATTACCATTTCGTCTTCCTGATTATCAAAATCCAGCAGGAGCGGATCCTGGAAGCGGTAAAGATCACGAAGCTTCATAAATTTATCAAGACTCAAAATTTTCGTAACATCTATCCCGGCCATTTCTTCCTGCTTCCGGTCCAGTATTTCTTCTGCTCTGCGGTTTACAAGAATTACTTTTCCAGCCCGGTCAGTGGCAATAACGCCGTCCGTCATATGCATCAGGACAGAAGCAAGCTTTCTTCTTTCCCCTTCTGTCGTAGCATGCGCTTCCTGCAGTTTATCCGTTAAATCATTAAAAGTTTCTGCAAGCTGGCCGATTTCATCATCGCCATATACGTGTACATACCGGGAAAAGTCCCCCTGCCCCATGACCACTGCCTGTTCTTTCATATCTACAATCGGGCGGGTGATCGTACGGGAGAGGAATATCCCCAGTGCCGCAGTCAATAACAGCGCGATTACCGCACCTGCAATGAGTATTTGATTGATTTCCTGCATTTGATCATACGTCGCTTCCATAGAGGCTTGTATGTAAATTGCACCGACAATTTCCTGGTTATCTGATTCCACCGGAAGTGCCATGACCAGCGTACGGTGGTTATTCACCGGGTTCACCCGGATTTCCCCCTCACGGTCGTCCAATCCAAGCAGCGCCTGTTTTACGCTCAGCAGCGTCGTCCGCTGCCCGACAAATCCGCTCTGGGCAGGACTCGTGGCAGAAACGATGATACTGTTCTGATCAATCACCTGCACATCAGCAAATTCCATATTAAACACGTCGCTTCGCAGCAGCGAATCAATGCGGGTTTCTAAATCCTGTTCCTCTTCTTCTTCATCAGCGGTGAGCTCCTGCTCTACGTTATACGCAAGCAGACCGGCGCGCTCGTTTAATGTTTCCCGAAAGTTCGTTTCAAACTGGCCTTCGAGCTGCTGTGTGAAATATACGCCGATTACCTGCATAGCGATTAAGATGAGTAATACATAAATCGCCACGATTTTCACATGGATCGATTTATAGAAGCGAATTTTTTTCATGCATTAACTCTCCTGCTCTGCTTGCCGTAAATAATAACCGACGCCCCGTCTTGTCACAATCCAGGAAGGATTGCTCGGGTTATCCTCTACTTTTTCACGCAGACGGCGCACAGTAACATCCACTGTCCGTACGTCCCCGAAATAATCATATCCCCATACTTCCTGAAGCAGATGCTCTCTCGTCATTACCTGTCCGATATGGCGGGCAAGATAGTATACCAGTTCAAATTCACGGTGCGTCAGTTCTATCGGCTCGCCGCGCTTCGTCACAAGGTACGCCTCCGGCTGCACGAGCAGGGGACCTATTTCTATATTATTTGTTTCTGTATCAGGATCTTCTGTTTTCTGTTTGCGGCGCAGATTTGCTTTTACTCTGGCCACCAGTTCTCTCGTGCTGAAAGGTTTCGTGACGTAATCATCGGCTCCGAGTTCCAGTCCAAGCACTTTGTCAATTTCAGAATCTTTTGCCGTAAGCATGATAATCGGCATATCATACGTTTTTCTTACTTCCCGGCATACTTCCATTCCGTCCATGTAAGGCAGCATAATATCCAGCAGAATCAATGCAGGAACGTGTTCCTTCACCAGTTCTACTGCCTGGTTTCCGTCATGCGCACAGACGACATCAAATCCCTCTTTTTCCAGTCCGAACTTTAATATATCTGCAATCGGTTTTTCATCATCAACGACTAATATCTTTTGCTTGTCCATAAATACCCTCCCGTAAATCTCTATTTCTTCTTTCATTCTATCATATTAAATGCAGGAATAAGATATTTCCCACTGCTTCCTTTCCAGCAGTATTTCCTGGGAAATAATCTTCGTTCTATTTCCTGAATTTGTTTAGTTATCGAGCTTTTCTGGTGCTGCATCACGCCCAGGGGGAGCTAAGAGAAGGAATAATTCCTCCACCCCTGTCAGTATGAAAACAAAGTAATTTTTGTGAATGAAGAGTTTTCATTGCTGCGGCGCTCTCAGGGATGGCTGACCCTAGGGCTTGTCTTCGACTCATTTGTTCAAAGCTGTGCTTTAAACAGGTGCAGGCTGTTAAATAAGTACTTTTTCTGCACAAGTATAAGCTTCTATGCTTTATTTTCGAAGCTACATTTTCCACAGGAAACTCTCTCAGCGAATCTGCCTTCTTAAAAGAGGAGCATGGCTTCACGCAGCCAAATCACTGGAAAGCAAAGAGCTCTTTCCAGTGATTTCAAGATCATTGGCTGATTTCGCGCATGGTTCCTCATCCTTTCGGAGTCGATCTTCTGCGACTGCAGCTCAGTGACATAACGAGTATCGTTCTTTATGAATTTATAAAAAAAGCGCTTCAGCTAAAATTCAGCAGAAACGGCAGGAGTGTGAGCGTTTATCATAATATAATTGTATATACAAAAAAACT
This sequence comes from Alkalicoccus daliensis, assembly GCF_900103955.1. Classification (GTDB taxonomy): domain Bacteria; phylum Bacillota; class Bacilli; order Bacillales; family Salisediminibacteriaceae; genus Alkalicoccus; species Alkalicoccus daliensis. Next base: position 39,823 of record NZ_FNIL01000005.1, on the reverse strand, counting down.
ATCCTTCCTCTATTATTTGAGGGGATAGAAAAATCATGGTGCTGGCCAGAGGACTTGAACCCCCAACCTACTGATTACAAGTCAGTTGCTCTACCAATTGAGCTAGGCCAGCTGACTAACAATGGTGGCTCGGGACGGAATCGAACCGCCGACACACGGATTTTCAGTCCGTTGCTCTACCGACTGAGCTACCGAGCCATAATAAGCAAAAAAAAATGGCGGTCCCGACGGGAATCGAACCCGCGATCTCCTGCGTGACAGGCAGGCATGTTAACCGCTACACCACGGGACCATTTATAATCGAAAACGACCAAGGTTTATGTAAATTGGTTGCGGGGGATGGATTTGAACCATCGACCTTTGGGTTATGAGCCCAACGAGCTACCAGACTGCTCCACCCCGCGGCAATAAAAATATGTGCTGTGCAGAATAACTGCGACAAGATTAACTATACACAACTTTTTCTCGATTGTCAACAAAGAATAAATTGGTGACCCGTACGGGATTCGAACCCGTGTTACCGCCGTGAAAGGGCGGTGTCTTAACCACTTGACCAACGGGCCAGGAAAATAATGCTCTCTTGGCGACATTTATAATAATACCATCTTACTTTCATCCCCGCAATACTTTTTCAGAAAAATTTTTTGCGATTTTTTTTAAGAACAGCAGCTGAACTTTTCCTGCCTTAATTAAGTGCGCAGCCGTTAAGAAGGTCTGTTCCAACAGTTACGCTGGAACAGACCTTCTGCTGCTGAATAATATATTACCCGAATACTCCGCGTACCTGATTTGTCTGGTTGCGGTCCGGCCCTACGGAAAAGATGGAAAGCGGAATTCCCGTCAGCTGAGAAATACGCTCGATATAGTAAATTGCATTTTTCGGAAGCTCATGGAGAGATTTCACTCCTGTAATGTCCTCTTCCCAGCCCGGCATTTCTTCATACACAGGCTCACATTCTGCGAGTACCTTCAGGCTTGCAGGGAACTCTTCCATTACTTCCCCTTTGTATTTGTAAGCAACACAGATTTTCAGCGTTTCAATTCCTGTCAGTACATCAATTGAGTTCAAGGAAAGATCTGTGATACCGCTCACTCGTCTCGCGTGACGTACTACTACGCTGTCAAACCAGCCTACACGGCGCGGACGTCCCGTAGTGGTGCCGTATTCATTTCCCACTTCACGAATGTTGTCTCCCACTTCGTCATGAAGCTCTGTCGGGAATGGTCCGTCTCCTACTCTTGTGGTGTAAGCTTTAGACACTCCTACAACGTGGTTGATTTTAGAAGGACCTACACCGGAACCAATTGTTACTCCCCCTGCAATCGGGTTGGAAGACGTAACAAATGGATAGGTTCCCTGGTCGATATCAAGCATTACTCCCTGGGCGCCTTCAAATAAAACACGGCGTCCTTCATCGAGACCTTCATTGAGAATAACAGACGTATCTGTCACATATTTTGCAATCTGCTGGCCATACTCATAGTATTCATCCAGAATATCTTCTTTTAAAAATCCTTCTGTATCATAAATACGCTCCAGCATACGGTTCTTTTCTTTCAGGTTTATTTCCAGCTTCTCTTCAAACGTTTCTCTTTCCAGAAGATCGACGATACGGATTCCTGTACGTGCTGCCTTGTCCATGTAAGCAGGACCGATACCTTTGCGTGTCGTTCCAATTTTATTTGCACCTTTGCCTTCTTCCTCTGCAATATCAAGTTTGATATGGTAAGGAAGAATCACGTGTGCACGGTTGCTGATACGCAGGTTGCTCGTATCTACATTCCGGTCATGTAAGTATTTTAATTCTTCTACCAGTGCCTTAGGGTCAATAACCATTCCATTTCCGATGACGCATGTTTTATCACTATAGAAGATTCCGGATGGAATAAGATGCAGTTTGTACTTTGTACCGTCAAATACAATCGTGTGACCTGCGTTATTTCCTCCCTGGTAACGCGCGATCATTTCCGCCCGCTCTGACAGGTAATCCGTAATCTTTCCTTTTCCTTCGTCTCCCCACTGCGTTCCTACAACTACAACCGATGGCATCGATTGAGCACCTCCAACTTTTATGTGCTATATTCGTTCTTCATTCGAACCACAGCCATTTTATCAGTTACAGACCTCACAGTCAATACAATTACCGAACGTTCTTAATCATTCCTTCAATATTGTTCGTCTATTTTTCCTAGGACAGCTTTGTTAAGGTTGCGCACTGATAGAAGGGCAGAAGCAGTTGCGGCAGATCCGATGAAAAATGCAGTACGACTTTTATGTATGGATAAGGTCCTCGTATTCTGTCATTAGCAGCAATTATCTGTACACGATGACGAATTATCTGCTTTTAGCAGCGGGTATTCTGTTATTAGTGTGCGTAGCTGTTACTAAAAGGAGGGAATCTGATTTTAACAATGCAGTTTCCCTGTGTATCTGTCATTAGCAGCTTCGAATCTGTTATTAGCAAATAAGCATCTGCCCTCTCCTCTTTTATCAATTATCAAATTATCCACAAAAATAGTAACTTGCAACTTCCTGGACAATAAAAAAATCCTCCAGCTGTAACAGCTGAAGAATTTAAGCTCCCGGCGGCATATCGCCTTCATCGAAGCGTCGCTCGAGATTTACGAATTTATTATGTTCTTTTACAAACGCAAGCTCCACCGTTCCTACCGGTCCGTTACGCTGCTTTGCGATAATAATTTCAATAATATCCTTTTTCTCCGATTCCTGATCGTAGTAATCATCACGGTAGAGGAAGGCTACAATATCGGCATCCTGCTCGATACTTCCGGATTCCCGGATATCCGACATCATCGGCCGCTTGTCCTGACGTGATTCTACTCCGCGGGAAAGCTGGGACAGGGCAATAACGGGAACTTCCAACTCCCTTGCAAGCCCTTTAAGCTCACGCGAGATTTCAGATACTTCCTGCTGCCTTCCTTCACTTGAGCGTGCGTCTCCCTGAATCAGCTGCAGGTAATCGATCATGATCATGCCGAGTCCCTGTTCCTGTTTTAATTTACGGCATTTGGAGCGGATTTCTTTTACTTTAATACCGGGAGTATCATCAATGAAAATACCTGCTTTAGACAGGCTTCCCATCGCCATTGTCAGCCGCTGCCAGTCATCATCTTCCAATCTTCCCGTACGAAGTCTCTGTGCATCAATATTTCCTTCCGCACAGAGCATACGCATAACGAGCTGATCAGCCCCCATCTCCAGACTGAAGATTGCTACATTTTCATCTGTTTTGGTCGCAACGTTCTGGGAAATATTCAGCGCGAAAGCAGTCTTACCTACAGAAGGACGAGCCGCTACAATGACAAGGTCGTTCTTTTGAAAGCCTGCGGTAATACGATCGAGCTCCAGAAATCCGGTAGGTACACCAGTAACTTCTCCTGCTGTATGCTGAAGCAGTTCAATTTTATCGAAAGCCTCGATCAGCACGTCTTTAATGTCCATGAATTCTCCGGTGGACTGTTTGCGTGCTACTTCCAGAATCGATTTTTCCGCATCATTTAAAATTGCATCGACTTCATCTTCGGCGGAATAGCTTTCCGTTGCAATGCTCGTAGCTACTCTGATAAGCCGGCGCAGCAGTGATTTTTCTTCCACGATCTGTGCATAATACTGCACGTTTGCGGCAGTCGGTACGGCGTTGGCCAGTTCTCCGAGATACGCTACTCCGCCGACCTCTTCCAGCCAGTTTTTACGGTGAAGCTCATCAATTAATGTTACAAGATCCACCGGCTCTCCTTTGTCGGAGAGTTCGAGCATTACTTCGAATATACGGCTGTGTGCTGTCCGGTAAAAATCTTCCGGCATCAGACGATCAGAGGCAGTAATGAGTGCCTGCCTTTCTAAAAAAATGGCACCCAGTACTGCCTGCTCTGCTTCTAAATTCTGAGGCGGTGTCCGATCTGTGAACAATTCGTTCATGTTACTCTCCTCACTTCCCGGTTCTCCCCTGCTAAACTTCCTTTACGTGCACTTTGATAGTTGCTGTTACTTTCGGATGAAGCTTCGCGGTCACGTTCGTGTAGCCAAGCGCCCGGATCGGCTCATCCATTTCAATTTTTCGTTTATCAATCTTGTAATTATCTTTTTTCAGCTGTTCGGCAATCTGCTTGTTTGTCACTGCACCGAAGAGTCGTCCGCCGTCGCCTGCTTTCGCTGTCAGTTCTACTGTTTTGTTTTCCAGCTCTTCTTTTAATTTCTTCGCTTCTTCCAGTTCCTCTTCTGCAGCACGGTTTTCACTTTCTTTCTTTTTTTCCAGTGACTTCATATTGCCCTGGTTTGCTTCCAGTGCCAAGTTGTTTTTCAGCAGATAGTTTCGCGCATAGCCATCCGGTACTTCCTTTACTTCTCCCTTTTTCCCTTTACCCTTTACATCTTTCAATAAGATGACTTTCATGTTGATGGTCCTCCTTTGAAATATTCATCTATTTTTTCTTTCAGCAGTTCTTCTGCTTCTTCTTCTGTCATATTTTCCAGCTGTGTTGCGGCATTCGTCAAATGCCCCCCGCCGTTCATCTTTTCCATAATGACCTGTACGTTTACTTCACCGAGTGACCGGGCGCTGATGCTCAGCCGGCCGTCCTCTATTTTTGAGATGACAAAGGAAGCAATTACATCATTCATGGAAAGAAGCGTGTCTGCGGCCTGTGCGATCAGTACCTGGCCGTAGGTTTCTCCTGCGTATCCCCGGGCAATCGCCATGCCGCCGGAATAAATGTGTGCCTGCTCAATCAGCTTCGAACGCTTCACGTAGTGATCGAGATCTTCTTTCATCAGCTTCTGTACGAGCGTCGTATCGGCCCCTCGGCTGCGCAGATAAGCAGCGGCATCAAACGTACGGGAACCGGTGCGGATTGCAAAGCTTTTCGTATCAACGATAATACCGGCAAGCAGTGCCGTAGCCTCGAGGGTATTCACCTGCGGCTGGCGCGGCTGATATTCCAGAAGTTCCGTCACTAATTCGGCAGTAGAAGAGGCATACGGCTCCATATACACCAGTACGGCATCATCAATAAAGTCTTCTCCCCGTCTGTGGTGATCAATGACGATCGTCCGCTCAACTTTTCCAAGAAGCTTCGGTTCCTGTACAAGCTTAGGCTTGTGAGTATCCACAACGATCATCAGCGTATTATTGGTTACTTCTTCTCTCGCCTCATCAGGAGAAATGAACCTTGCCCAAAGTTCTCCCTCTGCTTCCACTTCTTTCAAAAGCTTCTGTACACTCTGGTTGATATCTCCTGTGTCCAGAATGATGTATCCGTCTTTACCATTTGCTTCTGCAATTTTTAAAATACCAATGGCGGCCCCAATAGAATCCATATCCGGATTTTTGTGCCCCATAATATATACTTTATCGCTTTCTTTAATAAAATCACGGATCGCATGGGAAATTACTCTTGCTCTTACCCGTGTGCGTTTCTCCATCGCATTGGATTTCCCGCCGTAAAAACGGACTTTTCCGTTGCGTTCTTTAATCGCCACCTGGTCTCCCCCTCTGCCAAGGGCAAGATCGAGACTTGACTGAGCGAGTGCTCCGAGTTCCCGCAGTGACGTTTCCCCGCTTCCGATACCTACACTTAGCGTTAAAGCGACCTTTTCGTTCTGCGTGTTTTCTTTAATGTCCTCAAGCAGCTGAAAACGGCTCGCTTCCAGATCAGACAATATTCCTTCATTAAACACAGCAATAAAACGGTCTGAAGCGATGCGACGCACTAATACATCGTGTTCTTTCGACCAGCTGGTAATAGCTTCCGTCACATGCGTCAGCAGTTTGCTGCGGACCTGATCTTCGAGTCCCTGGGTAACTTCATCATAATTATCCAGATAAATAAATCCGATCACAGTTTTTTCGCGCAGAAATTTTTCTTTGAATTCCTGCTCTTCCGTGGCATTTAAAAAATACAGCAGTCTTTCTTCAGGCTCGTGGACCACCCGATAGTTTTCCGTATAAATATTCAGGAAAAACGTACGTTTCTCTTCATTAACAGATTCAATCAGCTCATCGGAAAGAGCATCCATGGATACTCCTGTCAGGTCCTGGTTCAGTAATTTCTGCATATAAGGATTGGTCCACTGGATTTCTCTCTCTTCATTGTAGAGAACCATCCCCACCGGCATACGGGTCACTGCCTTTTCCCCGGCTTTGTTAATACGGTATGTGAGCGTCGAGATGTATTCTGCTAGATCTTTTTCAAACTGAATCCTCGCCCGGATTACCAGAATTGCAACAGCACCAAGCAGCACAAATCCAGCTGTACCAAGGCGCCATTCAAAATATGTTAAAATTCCGGTAAGCAGCGCCGCTATGACAAACAGGATAATAACATGATACCCGTGCCAGCGCCTCATGAGGAATTTAGGCATTCTACACAACTCCTACTTCTGCGATTTTAATCTCGTTCTCAAGTCAAAACCTAAATCAATTATACCTAAGATTCGTATAATAGGAAGCATAAAGGGAAAAACAACCAGAGAAAACGTAATCATGATTGGCAGGATAATACTCAGTTTTTTCAGATGAAAATAAAAGAATAAAAAAGAAATTCCCTGCAGAATCATTAAGCTTCCGAGTACAGGCATTAAATTGGAGGAAAGCGTATTGATCACTCCTGTTTCTCCTTCAGCCGCATTAATAAAAGAAAGAATCAATGCGAATAAATAATACCAGATAAACGATTTAGGCAGACTCCATTTGCGAAGCGGCGGAAATTTTACGATCTTTTCTCCCCTGCTTCTGAGCCATCTTGCTGCTGCAAGCTGTGTTAAAAAAGCAGCCGCTGCACCAGTAAATACGAGAATCGCTGGAACGATCACACTGATATTATCAATAAAATTCATCATCTGTTCAATTGCTTCGGTATCTTCTTCTGCATTTGTGCCCAGTATGTCCTCTGTCGTCCCGAGAGAATCTTCCAGGGTGGACTGAAGCTGCACTATCGGATCTGTATCGGTAAACGCCATGAATCCTACATAAGTAAGTACGAGTCCGCCGATAATACTCAGCGCTGCTCCTGCATATACTCCAAATGCTTTTTCATTGCGGCGGAACAATTCTCCGATCACAATGCCGCTGATTCCAAATAAAAGCATAATCGCCGGCGCAAAAGGTCCTAATATTAAAAAAAGCAGAAAGAATATACTTAGTCCGAGAATACTCCCAGGCAGCCACCCGTAGTTATATGTAAATCTTACGAGCGGGAGAGGGAGGAAAAACACTAGTAATAAAGCCGCAAACGGAATAAATAAAGCCAGCAGCACCAGCGCCAAAAAAGCGGCGGAAGCCAGCAGTCCGTCACGGATAATTGATGATTGCTCCATCTATCTTCTGCACCTTCTTTTCATGAGACAACAGCTGACATTTATCTCAGGTTAAATTGCATCACCTTATATTTTACCATGATTGTACCTAAAAAAACAAAGGACGGGACGTGCTTTCCTCCCATTTAGGAATAGAAAAAACCCTCGCTATGAACGGTCATAACGAGGGTAAGTTTTATCAGTCTGTAACGAATGGAAGAAGTGCCATTGTACGAGCGCGCTTTACTGCTGTAGTAAGCTGGCGCTGATACTTAGCAGACGTTCCTGTTACGCGGCGTGGTAAAATCTTTCCACGCTCAGATACGAATTTTTTCAAAAGATCAGTATCCTTGTAGTCGATCTTTTTGATTTTGTTTACTGTGAAGTAACAAACCTTACGGCGTCTTGGACGACCTCGACGTGCCATGTAGAAAACCTCCTTTAGTTTATTTTATATAGTTGACGTTCTTTTAGAACGGCAGATCATCATCATCGATATCAATCGGTTTGCCTTCGCCGGCAAACGGATCATCGTTGGACGAACTTTGACCGAAACCTCCGCTTTGGTTGGAACTGCCTTGGCTGCCTGCCGGGCTTCCATATCCAGATCCGGATCCGGAAGACTGCTGGTCAGGCGTATTTCCATACTGCTGACCTCCGCCTTGGGAAGATCCACGTGGTTCCAGGAACTGAACGCTCTCTGCGACTACTTCCGTCATAAAAATACGACGTCCTTCGTTATTATCGAAGCTTCGTGTCTGGATGCGACCATCCACGCCTGCCAAACTTCCTTTTTTCAAAAAGTTCGCTGCGTTTTCTGCCTGCTTTCTCCATACTACAATATTAATGAAGTCAGCTTCACGATTCCCCTGCTGGTTGGAGAATGGACGGTTGACGGCAAGTGTAAATGTCGCTACCGCAATCCCATTCGCTGTATAACGCAGCTCTGGATCTTTCGTTAAGCGTCCCACTAGAACAACGCGGTTAATCATCCGAATTCCTCCCTGGGTGTTGGTTTCGATCGATCAATTTAATTATTAAGCATCTTCGCGGACGATCATTGAACGCAAGATGTTATCGTTAATAGAGCTTAGGCGGTTAAATTCATCAAGAGCCTGCTTTTCAGCCTGCAGCTTAAGAATTACATAAAAACCTTCAGAGAAATCTTCAATCTCGTAAGCGAGACGCTTCTTTCCCTTTTCCTGTGTCTCTGTAACCTCTGCGCCATTATCCGTAAGAATCTTGTTGAAACGCTCAACTGTTTCTTTCGTCTGAGCTTCCTCGATATCTGGACGGACGATGTACATAATTTCGTAGTTGCGCATGTGTGTCACCTCCTTTTGGTCTAGGCCCTTCTCATTTTGAAAAGAGCAAGGAGCAAGTAAGTTTTACTCGCAAGTTCTAATTATAACAGACAGAGACATCTGTAGCAACAGAAGAATTAATATTGTTCCTGCAGGTGAAACTCCTCTGCAATTAACTCAAAGGAACGCTTCCTCGCTGCAAATCCGTACGTATTATTTATAAGCAGAAATTCCGCTGTCTGATATTTTTCCTGCAGGTCTTCCAATGCTTTTCGAATATCCGCAGGGGTCCCGACCACAGCTCTCCGTCTTTTCTGGGCGATCTTTTCTTTCTGGCCAGGAGCAAGTGTTTCCTTCTCTGCCTTTTCTATAGAAGGAATGACCGTATTTCCCCGGGCAATTCCCTGCAGCCACAAGTCCTGGGTCAGCGCGAGCTTTTCTGCTTCTTCCCTCGTCTCTGCACAAACTGCAAATACGCAGACAATCACTGCAGGCTCGTTTCTTTCTGCTGATGGAATAAACGTCTGCCGGTAAGTTTCCAGTGTTTCCTCCCATTTATCTGGATTGATAAAATGACCGAACACGAGGCCTATCCCTCTTTCACCTGCGTGTCTCCCGCTTTCAGGGGAAAGTCCGAGCAGCCAGAGAGGCGGGGCATGCGCATGCCGGGGAGTGGTTTTGATAATGCGGTAAGGATGGGTCCGCGGCAGCTGATCATTTAAAAATCCAGCAAGGTCATCCAGCTGCCGCGGAAATTCTTCAAATCGTTTTTCTCCTCCATCTGTCAGTGCCTCTCTCGTGCGTTCGCTTCCTCCCGGAGAACGTCCTACCCCAAGTTCGACCCGGTCCGGGTAAAATGAAGCAAGTGTCGAAAATGTTTCTGCCACCTTCAGCGGGCTGTACTGCGGAAGCAGCACTCCCCCGGAGCCTATTTTTATCGTGGAAGTTTCCGCCCCCACCCGGGACAGCCATAATTCCGGAGCGGCGCTCAGCAGGCCATTCGAACTGTGATGCTCTGCAAACCAGTACCGGTGGTATCCCCACTTTTCCGCTTTACGCGCAAGTGCTATCGTATGCGCAATTGTTTCCTGTTCCGAAGCGCCTTCCTGACGCGGTACCTGATCGAGAATTCCTAACTTCATATTTATCCCTTCTTCGTTGACAATGATTGCCTGTATTGTGCCATACTATAAGAAATAAACTCAGCTAAAATGCTCAGAAAGGATGACATCACTTGATAAATAAGAAAAAATACTTTACTTCCTGGAGCGGCGGAAAAGATTCTGCACTTGCTCATTACCAGGCACTGCAGGAGGGCGGAAAACCCGCTTATCTGCTGACAATGTTTGAAGAAAATGAAGAATTTTCCCGTTCACATGCGCTTCCTCTCTCCGTATTGGAAGCGCAGGCAGAAGCGATGGAAATTCCTTTGCTTACCCGCGGTGCTTCCTGGCAGACCTATGAAGAAAAATTCCTTGATGCCTTAAGTGAACTGCAGGAAAAAGGGGTGTCCCATGGAGTATTTGGAGATATCGACTTGGAAGATCACTTAACTTGGGTACAACGCACCTGTGAAAAACGGGACGTAACTTCCTACCATCCACTGTGGCAGAAGGAACGCCGTCTCGTAGTTGAACAATTAATAGACGCAGGCTTTGAAGCTGTAATTGTTGTAGTGAAAGAAGAAAAACTGCCGAGCTCCTTTCTGGGGAAAACGCTGACAGAAGCATTGATGCATGATCTGGAAAGCTTCGGTGTAGACCCATGTGGTGAAGAGGGAGAGTTTCACACGGTCGTCGTGAACGGTCCCCTATTTAAAAAACCTTTACCCTTCATTACAAAAGAAGTGCAGTACCACGAAGGCTACGCATTTCTGCAGGTGGATGTAGAAAAATAACTTATATGCTGTAAAGAAAAAAGCTGTTTCATTCTTGTTTTAGAATGAAACAGCTTTTTTAATTGAAGCATTATTCGATTACTGTGCAGTCCACCGGCTGCATCCCAAAACGCACCATTCCGCTTTTCTCTGTCCAGCTTCATCAGCCAGCTGCTGGGTAACTTCCCTCACCTCTCTTACGATAAGTCAACTTCGAAAGAAACACCCCTCTTTCGAGTTTCCTTTATCTCGTGAGGTTCCGTCCAGTTACTGCGCAGCTGAACGGCTGATTCCGCTTTTCTTCCTACACGTTGAATCGGAAGTGGACGACGTCTCCGTCTTTGACGATGTATTCTTTACCTTCCAGGCGGACATTTCCCTGCTCTTTGGCTTTTGCCATACTGCCTGCGGAAACAAGGTCTTCATAGGAAACAATTTCTGCGCGGATGAAGCCGCGTTCAAAGTCTGTATGAATTACGCCTGCTGCCTGCGGAGCTTTTGTGCCGTTGCGGATCGTCCAGGCACGAACTTCCTGTTTACCAGCAGTAAAGTAAGTGTCCAGGCCAAGCAGCTGGTAGGCTGCGCGGATCAGCTGATCCAGACCGGACTCTTCGATACCAAGGTCATCCAGAAATTCCTGCTTTTCTTCTCCATCCAGCTCTGCGATTTCTGCTTCTATTTTTGCACAGATCGTAATAACTTCGGAGTTTTCTTCTTTTGCAAACTCTCTTACTTTCTGCACGTACTGGTTACCTTCTACATCTGTAATTTCATCTTCGCTTACATTTGCTGCATAAAGTACAGGCTTTGCAGTAAGCAGCTGAAATCCTTTGGCGATTTTCTGCTCTTCTTTTGTCAGTTCCACACTGCGTGCAGGCTTTTCATTTTCAAATGCATGAAGCAGTTTCTTTAATACTTCAAATTCTGCCATGGCATCTTTATCTTTGGACTTGGCCATCTTTTCTACTTTGCCGATACGCTTCTCTACTGTTTCCAAATCAGCGAGGATCAGCTCCAAATTAATAATTTGAATATCACGGATCGGATCTACGCTTCCGGATACGTGCGTAATATTTTCATCATCAAAGCATCGTACTACATGAGAGATTGCATCTACTTCCCGAATATGAGAAAGGAACTTGTTTCCGAGTCCTTCCCCTTTACTTGCACCTTCTACAATTCCTGCAATATCTGTGAATTCAAAGGCAGTAGGTACTGTTTTATGCGGGTCTACCATTTCAGTCAGCTTCTGCAGCCGCTCATCCGGCACTTCCACAATCCCGACGTTTGGGTCAATCGTACAGAAAGGATAGTTCGCGGACTCCGCTCCTGCCTGTGTAATTGCATTAAATAACGTCGACTTCCCTACGTTGGGTAAGCCCACGATTCCTGTTGTTAAAGCCATCTATACATTTCTCCTTTTTATAAATCATACTCCGGCATGTCTACATCCTTATCAATTATAGAGAGTTATCTGAAAGAACGCAACAATCGATGCTTTTCGTTCCTCTGCAGGATATTAGCTGTAATTAAAATAAAAAAGGTCATGTCCCTCCTTCAGGACAAGACCTTTCAGCTTTCTTTATTTGTTTCCAGTACTCGCTTCATCTTTTTCTCAAATTCTTTCCGGGGCATCATAATACTGTGCTCACACCCCATGCATTTAATCCGGATATCCATTCCCATACGGACAATTTTCCAGCGGTTCACGCCGCAGGGGTGCTGTTTTTTCATTTCCACAATATCATTTTTGTCGAATGTGGATGCAGCCATGTTGTTCACCTCTACTATACCTTTTTTCTTTCTTAAGAATACTTGATTTCCCTATTATATGCCAGTAATTTCTTGGAAGCAGCGGCTGTTAAAAGAATCTGTGCTGAAGGAAAACAAATAACACTACCAGTAAGATCGCCGGCAGCAAGTTTGCAATTCGGATCTTTGGTACGCCGAGCAGATTCAGGCCGATCCCGATAATCATTATGCCTCCTACCGCAGTGATTTCACTGATGACCAGATCCAGCAGCTCTTCAGGAATAAAACGCACGATCCACACAGCAGCGAGTGCAATCGATCCCTGATACAGAACTACGGGAACTGCCGAAAACATAACCCCGATTCCCAGAGTTGCCGCAAAAATTACGGAAGCTGTTCCATCAAGCACTGCTTTTGTAAGCAGTACAGAGTGATCCTGACGGAAGCCGCTGTCCAGAGCCCCGATAATTGCCATTGCTCCCACAACGAACAGCAGTGTCGCCGTAATAAATCCTTCGGCGATAGTGCTGCCTTCCTCCCCTTCTTTTTTAAACTTTTTTTCCAGCCAGTAGCCGAATCCATTCAGCTTCCCTTCGAGATTCCAGCGTTCTCCCAATACAGCTCCAAGCGCCAGACTTAGTATCACCAGGAGAAATTCATTTCCTTCTATCGCCATCGTTATGCCAAGTATCAGCACTGCTAGTGCCACTGCCTTCATCACGGTTTCCTGCATGCCTGTAGAAAAACCTGTCACTTTCGAACCGATCAGCGCTCCTGCAATGATCGCTAATCCATTTACAATCGTTCCAAACAAAATCATCCCGCAAGACCCCTTATTATGTATATCTTGAAACACGGCTCCGCCCGTCAGGAACCAGTCTCTGACGGGCGAAAATTATTGCTTATGATTCCTGCTCTTCCCGGTAGAGCAGGCTGAAAATTCTTTCTAAATCTTCTTCATTTGTGAAATCAATTTCTATTTTTCCTTTTTTCTTACCGGATTTAATATTTACATTGGTGCCGAAATACGACTTCAGTTTGGTTTCCCTGGATTTTATCAGCGGAGAAACGTTCGGTTTTGTTTTTGTTTCACGTGAAACTTCATTATTTGCCCGCTTCACCCATTCTTCCAGCTGCCGGACACTCATCTGCTCTGCTACTATTTTTTGCAGCAGCCTGCTGAGCTGATGCGTATTTTTTAAACCGAGCAGTGCACGTGCATGTCCCATTGTCAGTTTTTCTTCTGCCAGGTAATCCTGGACAATCTGCGGCAGCTGCAGCAGACGAATAAAGTTCGTGATATGAGGACGGCTTTTGCCGAGTCGCTGTGCCAGCTCCTCCTGCGTAATTTGCAAATGTTCCATTAATTTCTGATATGCCTTCGCTTCTTCCAGCGGATTTAAATTTTCCCGCTGCAGGTTTTCAATCAGCGCAAGCTCCATCATCTGGTCATCTGTCAGTTCTTTTACTACTGCAGGAATTGTCTTCATTTTTGCAAGCTTCGCTGCGCGGCAGCGTCTTTCTCCTACCACAATTTCATATCCTTTAATACTTTTGCGAAGCGAAATAGGCTGAATTACGCCGTGGGACTGGATCGAATCAGCGAGTTCTTCCAACGCCTTTTCCTCAAAAACTTTCCGAGGCTGATAAGGATTGGGACGAATTTCCGAGAGCTTTATTTCCTCAATCTGATTTTCTGATTCTTCTGCAGCGTCTGGAAAAAAAGCATTAATGCCTTTTCCTAACCCTCTACCCATGGCTGATCACTTCCTTTGCTAAATCTCCATACACTTCGGCCCCTCTGGATCTTGGGTCGTATGTAACGATTGATTCTCCATGACTCGGAGCCTCTCCCAGTCTTACGTTGCGTGGGATAATCGTTTCAAACACCTTTTCCCGGAAGTATTTTTTTACTTCTTCAATGACCTGAATTCCTAAATTTGTTCTTGCATCCAGCATTGTCAGAAGAACCCCTTCAATGATCAGGTCGTTATTCAAATGTTTCTGCACCAGCCGAACCGTATTTAACAGCTGACTCAGTCCTTCGAGCGCATAATATTCACACTGCACGGGAATGACAACGGAATCTGCAGCAGTTAACGAATTCAAGGTTAATAATCCTAATGACGGCGGACAGTCGATAATGACGTAATCATATTGATGCCGCACTTCTTCCAGCGCATTTTTCAGACGCACTTCCCGGGAAATCGTGGACACCAGTTCAATTTCCGCACCGGCAAGCTGAATGGTGGAAGGAAGAATCGAAAGGTTTTCCATCGCAGTGGAAACAATCACTTTAGAAGCGCTTTGGTCTTCTACGAGCACATTATAAATACATTCATTAATATCGCCTTTATTAATACCGATTCCACTGGTGGTGTTTCCCTGTGGATCAATATCGACAATTAGTACTTTTTGGCCTTCCTGTACGAGACTTGCACTTAAATTTACTGCGGTCGTCGTTTTCCCGACTCCGCCCTTCTGGTTCGCAATTGCTATTACTTTACCCACGTTCACGGTCACCTGCCTCACTAAACTGTGCAACTTTTCTTTTTATTTTATCATGAAATCCTGTAAAAAGAACCACGGCGCAGGAACTCCTGCAAAGGAATCATTTTCTTGCATCTGCAACGACTGCAAATACTCTGGTTCAGCAGTGTTTTTCATACTGAAGAGGCTGCTCCGAAAGAATTTCTCTTCTGGAACAGCCTGTACGCATTTATTTCTTAGGAATACGGATCGTAAATTGATAATATTCCTCATGTTCTTCTTCATCTGTATCTATCGACATGCCTGTCTGCTGTACCATATCGACCGATTTACGAATCGTATTCATCGCAAGACGCATATCCTTTGAAACAGCTTTACGCACCGGTTTTTTCTTTTTCGGTTCCGCTTCCTTCGTCAATGACTCAATTGCTGCTTCTGTCTGCTTTACATTCCATTCCTGCTCGATAATCTGTGTCAGGACATGCTTTTGGATCTCTTCATCCTTTACAGAAAGAAGCGCACGTGCATGACGTTCACTGATCTCCCGTTTCAGCAGTGCATCCTTTACAATATCCGGCAGCTGCAGCAGACGCAGTTTGTTGGCGACGGTAGACTGCCCTTTTCCAAGACGCTGCGCAAGGCTTTCCTGCGTTAAACCATGGAGTTCGAGCAATCGTGCGTAAGCATTTGCTTCTTCGATGGAAGTGAGTCCTTCCCGCTGCAGATTTTCAATCAGCGCAACGGAGGCTGTCTTCGTATCATCAAAATCTTTTATAACAACAGGGACGGTCATGAAATTTGCTTTCTGTGCAGCTCTCCATCGACGTTCCCCTGCAATAATTTCATATTTGCCATCCCGTTCACGCACAACAATCGGCTGTATCATCCCATGTGTGTGAATTGTCTGTGCTAATTCTTCAATCCGGTCATCATCGAATACAGTCCTTGGCTGAAATGGATTCGGTTTCAGCTGGGATACGGGAATCTGCTTCACTGCTTCTTCCCCTTCCAGCAGCACCTGATCTGTGGACACATCTTTTTTCTCTGATAACCCAAAAAGCTTTGAAAATGGCTGTTTCACGGTGACACCACCCTTACAAATCTTCGGCTCTCCCCTTGTTCCACGTGAAACAAGCGTATCCGTTCCGATTAAAACTTCACTGTGATTCTCTTAGCTGATTATATCATGAAAAGGGCAAAGAAAGTATGCTCATCCTCATAGAACATGCTCTCTTTGCCGAAGAATATTAAGAAATTGGCTGTTTATTCGGGGTTCCCGGCTTTCTGGGAAACTTTTTAGGTGTTGTTTTTACTTTTGCAATATGAATGATTGTTCTGTCGCCGCCTTCTTCCGGGAGAGTAAAATGATTTTCTTTTTCTACCCGGCCACCAAGCAGTGAGACTGCTTTTTTTGCATCTGCCAGCTCCTCTTTGGCACCGGAAGCTTTCATCGCGATAAACGTGCCGCCCTGCTTTACTAAAGGAAGGCAGAGCTCCGTGAGTACAGACATTCTTGCCACTGCCCTGGAAATGGCCACGTCGTACTGTTCCCGGTGCTCCCGTTTCTGCGCAAACTGCTCCGCCCGGTCGTGATAAAAAGCGACTCCTGTTAAATCAAGCTCTTCTGCCAAGGCATTTAAAAAAGTAATTCTTTTATTTAAAGAGTCGACAATCGTCACGTCTATTTCCGGGAAGCAGATTTTCAGCGGCAGACTGGGAAATCCGGCGCCTGCCCCGACATCCACGATGCGGAGCGGACGCTGGAAATCAAAAGAAAAAGCAGCAGTAATAGAGTCATAAAAGTGCTTCAAATACACTGATTCTTCTTCCGTGATTGCAGTCAGGTTCATTCTTTCATTCCAGTCTACAAGAACTTCAAAGTAGCGTTTTAATTGCTGTGTCTGTTTACTGCTTATATGAATATTCTGCTCTTTTAATGCTTCGATCAGCGTCTGCTCATTCATTTTACTCCTGCCCTTCTTAACCTTCTGCTGCTACTTTCTGCAGTCGTCCCTGTTCCATATATACAAGGAGTACAGATACGTCTGCAGGATTTACGCCGGATACCCGGGAAGCCTGTGCTACGGAAAGCGGCCTTACCTCAGACAGCTTTTCTCTTGCTTCGATTGCCAGTCCTTTAATGGCATGGTAGTCGAGATCTTCCGGAAGTTTTTTGTTTTCCATTTTTTTCAGCTTGCCTACCTGCTCCAGCTGTTTCGCGATATATCCTTTATATTTCACTTGAATTTCCACCTGCTCTTTCACATCCGCATCCAGTTCTTTTTCCGCTGGCGCAAGCGCGTCAATCGCGGCATAGGTAACTTCCGGACGTTTTAAAAGAACAGCTGCATTCATTGCTTCTTTTAATGGAGAAGAACTTGCTGCTTCCATTACTTTCTCTGCTTCTGGAGATGCTTTAATCGTTGTCTTATCCAGACGCTGAATCTCTTCTGCAATTTCTGCTTTTTTCTTTTCAAAGCGTGCAAATCTTTCGTCTGAAATAAGGCCGATTTCATGCCCTTTTTCTGTGAGACGCAGATCTGCATTATCGTGACGAAGCAGCAGACGGTATTCTGCACGCGACGTAAGCAGGCGGTAAGGTTCCTCTGTTCCTTTCGTTACGAGGTCATCGATCATTACACCGATGTACGCTTCAGAACGGTCAAGAATCAGTGGTTCCTTGCCAAGTACTTTCATCGCTGCATTAATCCCTGCCATCAGTCCCTGGCCGGCAGCTTCTTCATAGCCGCTCGTGCCGTTGATCTGACCTGCAGTAAACAGCCCGTCGATCATTTTCGTTTCCAGCGTCGGCCACAGCTGTGTCGGCACAATCGCATCGTACTCTATTGCGTAGCCTGGACGCATCATCTGCACGTGCTCAAGACCTGGAATTGTTCTTAAGATATTATGCTGCACATCCTCCGGGAGACTTGTGGAAAGCCCCTGTACATAGACCTCCTGCGTGTTGCGTCCTTCCGGCTCCAGAAAAATCTGGTGGCGTGGCTTATCGCTGAAGCGGACGATTTTGTCTTCAATCGATGGACAGTAACGCGGTCCGGTTCCTTCGATCATACCGGAATACATCGGTGAACGGGACAGATTGTCATTAATAAACGTATGCGTGTCTTCGTTCGTGTACGTGAGCCAGCACGGCAGCTGGTCAGTAATAAATTTGGTCGTTTCATAGGAAAACGCACGCGGCACATCGTCCCCCGGCTGAATTTCCGTCTTGCTGTAATCAATCGTACGGCTGTTCACCCGCGGCGGCGTTCCTGTTTTAAACCGCTCCATTTTAAAACCGAGCTTCTGCAGATCATAAGATAAGTTTACCGAAGGCTGCATGTTGTTCGGTCCGCTTTCGTAGGAAAGCTCTCCAAGAATTACTTTTCCGCGCAGGTAGGTGCCGGTAGTAACAATGACAGCTTTTGCATTGTACACAGCACCTGTCTGGGTTACGACTCCCTTTACTTTATCATCTTCAATGACTAAGCTTTCCACCATTCCCTGGCGGAGCAGAAGATTTTCTGTTTTTTCAATTGTTTCTTTCATTTCCTGCTGATACAAAAACTTGTCTGCCTGTGCACGGAGTGCCCGTACTGCAGGACCTTTCGCTGTATTCAGCATCCGCATCTGTATATGCGTTTTATCTATATTACGCGCCATTTCTCCACCGAGTGCATCAATTTCCCGGACAACTATTCCTTTTGCAGGACCTCCGACAGATGGATTACACGGCATAAAAGCAACGGCATCTAAATTCAGTGTCAGCATCAGCGTATTTGCCCCAGCTCTTGCAGAAGCAAGTCCTGCTTCTACACCTGAGTGTCCAGCGCCGATGACGATAACATCAAAATCGCCTCCATGATAACTCATGAATAATTCCTCCTTTTATTTTCCTAAACAAAACTGTGAAAACAACTGATCAATTAAACTTTCCTGCACGCTGTCGCCGATCACTTCTCCTAAAACTTCCCATGCCCGTGTAATGTCGATTTGTACCATATCTATCGGCATGCCGCCTTCTGCAGCACTTAATGCTTCCTGCACTGATCGTTTCGCCTGTTCCAGCAGAGCAATGTGACGGGAATTGGAAACGTACGACAAATCTCCGCCTTCCATTTCTCCTGCAAAAAACAGCTCGCGGATGGCTTCTTCCAGATCATCTACTCCTTCGTCCTTTAAGAGAGAAGTAGTAATCACCGGATTTCCATTTGCAAGTTCTTTTACCTGATCAAGAGAGATCTCTGGTGCTAAATCTGTTTTATTTACAATAATGATTGTGTCCTGGTCCTGAATAAGCTTAAATAGTTCTTCATCCGCTTCAGTGATCGCTTCATTGTAATTTAACACAAGCAGTGCCAGTTCGGCATCTTTTACCACTTTGCGGGAACGCTCTACTCCAAGACGTTCTACAATATCTTCTGTTTCGCGGATCCCCGCAGTATCCAGCAGACGAAGTGGTACGCCGCGGATGTTCACATATTCTTCTACGACATCTCTCGTGGTTCCCGGGATATCTGTAACGATCGCTTTATTTTCATGCACGAGATTGTTCAATAAGGAAGACTTCCCTACATTCGGCCTGCCGAGAATAACGGTAGACAGCCCTTCACGCAGAATTTTTCCCTGATGTGCAGTCGTAAGCAGTTCTTCAATTGCCTGTTCCACTTCTGTTCCTTTTTCGCGGATCATTTCGAGCGTCACTTCTTCTGCATCATATTCCGGATAATCTATATTTACCTCTACTGAGGCTACGGTTTCCAAAAGCTTCTGCCGCAGCGTCTGAATACGGCTGGAAAGTTTTCCTTCCACCTGGTTCATCGCTACGTTCATCGCCTGATCCGTTTTTGCCCGGATCAAGTCCATAACTGCCTCTGCCTGGGAAAGATCAATCCTTCCATTCAGGAAAGCACGCTTTGTGAACTCTCCCGGCTCCGCAAGCCGTGCGCCATACCTTAAAGCAAGCTGCAGTACACGGTTTACTGAGGTAAGTCCACCGTGGCAGTTAATTTCTATAATATCTTCTTTCGTATACGTTCTCGGGGCACGAAGTACAGAAACCATCGCTTCTTCCACAGTTTCCCCAGACGCAGGATCCTGAATGTGCCCGTAATTAATTGTATGGGTATCTACTTCAGCGAGCGCTTTTTTTCCAGTATACAGCTGATCAGCTACCTGGAAAGCAGCGGGACCGCTGATGCGTACTATACCAATCGCTCCCTCCCCCATGGGAGTAGAAATCGCCGCAATTGTATCAGTTTCCATTCAATGACCGCCTCCTTTCCATCTTTCTCATGAAATACATTTATTTAAATATATGGAAATTATAATTAGTGATTTTTTTGGTTCGATTCCAACTTACTAGATTACCATAAATCCAGCTGTAAAAAAAGGCAAAGAATCCGTATGCTCCGGGAACCGCTTGGTAAAACAAGCCATCGAGCAAGCCTTCGCCGAGAGCAGTGCAGCCATACGAACCCTCCTTCCTGTCAGTTGAACCGAGTCAAGCTTCAATCCGTAGCAGACATCATTCACAAAGTTCAGTTTCCTTTCATTGAAAATCAGGTTTTCAGCTGGCGTTGCTCCACCTTCACGGAGAGTGGTCTTTATTAATGCAGGGAAAACCGCACAGAATCCCAGACGTGTTTCGAAAAAATCCCACAATGATCCGGTTTTTCTTCTTTTTTTAATAGAATTTTAGACGGAATATTCCGTTTATGATGCATAAAATCCGGTAACTATAATCACAAGCAATAGATATAAGTATTAGGTCCAAATAACCAAGTAAGAATGATCTATAAATGCAGAAGCGGCTGTTCATTCAAGGAAAAGAATTTCAAAAAATAATAAAGGATGAGCATCTATGAATATTTTACTTACTTCTACAGCGAGAAGAAATGACTTTATCCAATTTTTTCAGGAAGCTTATGAAAAACTTGGAATCTCCGGGCAGATCATTGTCTGTGATCCGGAATACAATGCACCTTCCCTGCAAATGGGTGATATCAGTTATGTAACACCTCATTATTCCGATCCAGGATATGTCCAGGCACTGCTGAATATCTGTGAGAAACATAACGTGCAGGGAGTATTTCCCTTAAATGATCTCGAAGTATGCAGCCTTGCGCAGCAGAAACCGAACTTCGAAAAAAGAGGGATTCAGGTATTCGTTACAGATCCGGTGACAATTAATAAAATCAGGGATAAAGGGAATTATGAAGAAATGATGGGAGCATTAGGAATCAGTGTGCCGCGTACTTTTACAAGCCTGCCTGCAGCGGAAAAAGCACTGCGAAACGGTGAAGTTCAATTTCCTCTTATTTTAAAACCGCGTAATGGTTCTGCTTCCGTGGGAATTGAATACGCAAATACGATGGAAGAATTGAAATATGCTTATCTGCATGTAGTAGAAAAAATTTCTTTTGCGGCAATCAGCACCATAACAAAAGTAAAGCCTGAAAAAAACGTGTTAATTCAGCAAGTCGTTGATGGAGACAAATACAGTGTGGATATTTTTAACGATTTAGAAGGACGCTATCTCACTCATTTCATTCGAAAACAGCTGATGATGCGCGGAGGTGATGTAGACCGGTGTATCACCTGTGATCATAAAAAACTTGGAGAAATGGCGGAACTCATTGGAGAAAGGCTGGGTCATGTCGGCTATTTAAATATGGATGTATATGATGACGGGAAGAATTATTATGTAATTGATATTAATCCGCGTATCGGCGGTGGCTACAGTTTCTCCCATAAAGCAGGAGCGGATATTCCTGCTGCAGTCCTGGCACTGTTAGCAGAGAAACCAGTAAAGAAAGAGTGGCTTCAGCAGCAAAATGGCATCGAATATGCCCGGCATGATGAGGTCACAACCATTAATACGACCCGGGCGGCAAAGCTGATGATCACAGAATCCGCACAATAATATCCTGATTATGGAGGGGACTGTAATGACGAATCCTATTCCTTTATTGAAAAAATTAATCCAGATAGACAGTTCCCATTCCAAAGGCATTACAGCAATAATCAATTACTGTGAAGTATGGCTCCAGAATCAGGGTGTTGAAGTCCAAAAACTGCAGAATAAAGGTTATCCCATGCTTGTGGCTGTGATCGGCAGCGGCCCCAGCACGGTTGTCCTGAATGCCCATGCGGATGTGGTGGAAGGATCACCAGGTCAGTTTATTCCAGAAATTAAAGGAAATAAACTGTATGGCAGAGGTGCTGCTGATATGAAAGCCGGACTGGCAGCCATGATGCTGACAGTAGCAGCATTAAAAGAGGAATTTCTCTCCCATAAAGTGATGCTGCAAATTGTGCCCGATGAAGAAACCGGCGGGGTTTACGGCACGAAATATTTAACAGCACAGGGCTATACCGGGGACTTCATCATTTGTGGAGAACCTACAAATCTTGGTATAGCAGTCCAGGCAAAAGGTGTACTGCAGCTGGAGATTGAACTGCAAGGTGAATCGGCGCACAGCAGCCGTCCCTGGGAAGGCCATAATGCGATCATTATGGCCTATGATTTGTGGATGAAAATTTTTGAACTTCCGTTTGCCCTGGAAAGAGAACCTCCGATGTATGATGGACCGTCCATTAATTTTTCCAAAATTTCCGGCGGGTCTGCTTTTAACCTTGTCCCGAAGCTTTGCAGAGTTTCCCTGGATATTCGTTATCTGCCTTCGCAGTCTCCTGATAAAATTATTCAGCAGATAAAAAACATTACAAATGGAACGGTTAGTGTTCACTATGTTGGGGCACCCGTTGTTACACGTATGCCCAATTCCTACGTCAATACGCTCGTTGACTCTATTAGAGAAATCACTTCTCTGGAAGAAGCTCATCTATACGCTCAGCACGGTTCACATGATGGAAAATACTTTATGGAATATGGAGGGTCTGCCGTGGAGTTTGGTCCTGTCGGTCACGGCTGGCACGGGAATAATGAATATGTATATGTAGATTCTGTAACGGAGTACCAGCAGATTCTGATGCACTTCCTGCGCTCACTATAGCCAACCGGAGCGTTTCTCGGTGCTGGTGAAATTTTCTTTTATTATCAACGAGGCACATTCCCAGCACCTTTTTCAAAGAGAAATTTTGTTTTCATGACAGCGATAACAAAAGTTCTGAGTATAAGGAAAAAGTTTCGTATGCTGCAAGGAACATTTGCTGATGTACTCTCGCTGCAGGGCGCGTAACTCCCGCATTATGGTGAGTTACTCCTTTTGAGCAGACTTTACTCCCAAGTGAACCATTTATTCCCGCGCTGGCATACTTTATTCATTTTTACCGCATGAACCTGCTCCCATCCATTCCCTATTGCCGCTAAAAAAACAAAAGCGCGTGGCATGCAGTTCCCAAAAAACGCCACAACATCTGCCGCTACCTACGGACCATTCCTGCCCCCTGTCAATATGCTGGCAAGTTATCCACAAAAATAGCAGTTTATGATTCCTGGACAATAAAAAAAGCCGATTTACGAAATTCGTAAATCGGCTCTAAACAATCTCAGGCAACAGTATTTATTTAGGTGCAATAATGATTCGGCGGTTTGGTTCCTGGCCGTCTGAATACGTTTTGACGCTGGTATCATGCTGCAGTGCAGTATGAATAATCTTTCTTTCGTGGGCATTCATCGGCTCCAGCCGTACTTCCTGCTTTGTACGCTGTGACTTTTTTGACAGCCGGTGCGCAAGTACTTCCAGCGCTTCCTTCCGCCGGGCACGGTACCCTTCTGCATCCAGATGAATGCGGAGATAGCTTTCTGACTGCTTATTTGCAACGAGATTCACAAGATATTGAAGAGAATCCAGTGTCTGGCCGCGCTTTCCGATCAGCACCCCGATTTCCTTGCCTGTAATATTAAAATACAGGCCCTCTTCCCTTTCTTCTTTTTCCACACTCGCCGCAACTCCCATTTTATCAATGGTCTCACGAAGGAAAGTCAAACCTTCTTTCACCGGATCCGGTTTTCTTACAAGCTCAACGACCGCCGGCTTGCCGCCGATTAAGCCGAACAAGCCTTTTTGCGGCTCCTCGATAATATGAATGTTCACATCATCTTTTGCAGCTTCCAGCTTCTCCAATCCCTGCAAAATTGCTTCTTCTACTGTTTTTCCTGAAACTGTCACTTTATTCACTAGCTTTTCGCTCCCCCCGCTTTAGCTTCTTTGCCAGCTTCTTTTTTCTTTCCAACGTTAGGTCCTGTAATGAAGTATGTCTGTGCAATCATAAACAAGTTACCAATAACCCAGTAAAGTGCAAGTGCAGATGGGAAGAAAGCTGCGAACGCCATAATCATGATCGGCATGATATAAAGCAGTGCTTTCATCTGCGGGTTGTCCTGAACCATCATCATTTTCTGCTGAATAAAAGTAGTGGCACCAGCAACAAGCGGCAGAATAAAGTATGGATCTGCGTGTCCAAGTTCAAACCATAGGAAATCCTGCGGAGCGCCAGTGTAACTAGGATCTACATCCGGATTAATCTGCGGTGTACGGATAATCGCATGATAAAACGCAATCAGGATCGGCATCTGTACCAGGATCGGCAGACAGCCTGCAAGCGGATTTACTCCGTGCGTCTGGAACAGCTCCATCATTTCTTTTTGAAGCTTCTGCTGTGTCTGCTGGTCCTTCGCGCTGTATTTTTCTCTTAATTCTTTCATTTCCGGCTGAAGTGCCTGCATTGCTTTTGTACTCTTCGTCTGTTTGATCATTAATGGCAGAATCAATATTCTCAGTAACAGCGTTACGATAATGATTGCCAGGCCGTAGCTATTATTTAGGGCATCTGCAATGGTAGTCATCAGCCATGACAGTGGATAAACAAAAAATGGGTCCCAAATTCCGTCACTCTCTGATGAAATAGGCTGATCTATATTAAAACACCCTGACATCAGAAGCATGACACCAATAAACATTGATACAATACTAATTTTCTTAACCACTTCTGGTCCTCCTATTCTTTTCGTCACGTATCTGCTAAATTCCTGCTTTATTTTCCGGGTCTTTTTTCTTTGGAACCGGATCTATGCCTCCCGGATGAAACGGATGACATTTTAACAGCCTGCGAATGGTCAAATAAGTCCCTTTCCATGCTCCATGCACCTGCAGCGCTTCTATTCCGTAATGGGAACACGTAGGATAAAATCGGCAGGCCGGAGGAGTGAAGCGGGAAATGAATTTCTGATAAAACCGAATTAACCCCGTCAGCACTTTCGTCATGCGGGAATCACCTCTTCATATTCTTCCTTTGCGGCTTTTGAAACAGTTTAGCAACATTTAACACGTGTCGAAGTGACTTCTCAATCTCTCCCAAATCCATCGCAGTGACCGGTTTGCGGGCAATAATGACCACGTCGCGGTCCTGCTTCAGCTCTTCTGCTGTATCACGGAGAACTTCTTTCATTAAACGTTTCGTGCGGTTCCTCAGCACTGCATTTCCAAGTTTTTTGCTTACGGAGAGTCCGATACGGATCGTCTGCTGCTCTGGTTTTTGCAGCTGGTAGACGACAAACTGTCTATTGGCAGCGGAAAACCCGTGCTGGAAAACCTGCTGAAAATCTTCGTTTTTCTGTAATCGATGCTGTTTCCTCATTTCCTGGCACCTCTCTGAAAACAGCGCCTGTAACGCTATTCATTTTACCTAAACTTTTTCTATGATTCAATGGAACATCACAACTCTTCTGTGACGATCGCGTTACATATAAGAAGCTGCCCCGCAGTTAATTGAAGGACAGCTGCATGTGTGAAACTATAATCTCTATGTTTTTTCTGTAAAAAAAGACCACTGGATATCAGTGGCCTTTAAATTACGCGGATAGAACCTTTCTTCCTTTACGACGGCGGTTAGCAAGAACTTTACGTCCGTTCTTAGTTGCCATGCGCGCACGGAAACCGTGATTCTTTTTACGCTTGCGGTTATTTGGATTGAATGTTGGCTTACCCATGTAAATACACCTCCTGCTTGCTCATATTAAAACAATAAATTATTTGTCTATTGTCATCATCGATCTCGCCTGCATCACCAAGTGCGATCAGGCAGTCTTGTAAATTATAAATTTTTCCCCTGTCCATGTCAAGCGTCTCTTTTGAAAAAGCACATCAGGAAAGATATTCATTTCCTGCAGCTGGTGTAACGTCTGTTTCACAAAAGGATCTGCCTGGCCGTCTCTAATCCGTCTTAATTTGAAGTAAATTCGTCAGCAGAAGTCATCTTATGTAGAAAAAATATTAAGAAACCATATTATAAACAGAGTTGATCCTGCCACATTATAATTTTTCATTCTTCCATGCCTGCACATTTCCCCAGTCGGTCGAGCCATAATAACTTTTGAAAACTGAAGCATTTTTTCCTCTCGGCAGGCATCTGTTATTTTTCTTACTCTTTTTCCAGAAGGAAGAGAGAGCGACGGTCCTTTCTGTCATTTCTTTCACATTTATCTGTAAAAGAGTTTTGATAATAGCTCTGTTAATGCTCATTGTTGATAAGAGAAAACTTCGCTTCAATCCGGCAGGCTTGCCGTGGACAAGCTCCTCAGCTTCCTCGCTGCGCTGCGGGATCTTCTCAGCTCGTTCTTCCACAGGCGTCCGCCGGTTTTCTCTTCGTTCTTCCCTTTTTGAAGCAATAGAAAAGATTGTTTTATTACAAGCTTTTCTATTAACAAAGTGAATACAAGGCGGTGTAGACGCCTGCGGAAAAAGAAAGCGTGAAGATCAGAGATTCGTTCGGGGCTATGAACGAATTCACAGCAGGATTGAAGCCAGCCATGGTCTTACATCCAAGTAAGACCATAGCTGGCTTACTTGGATGGGCTGTGCGGAATCCTGCTTTTTAAAAGGGAGGGATAGCTGAAGGATTTCTTCGCGGCAAGCGCAGAAAAAGGAGCCGCAAGCGTACTGTTCTTATATCAATATTAGACTTTAACAGAGACACTCATGCAAAATATTTGCACCATGAAGTATGAACATTCGTACTGCTGTGTAACGAAGGAGAGGACGCCCAAAGGATGAGCGCAGTTCGAGAATCCATTTTGGCGGACGATCTTTTCGCCAAAATTAGTCGAGAACAAGCCCTTGGGCAAGCCTATCCGAAAGTGAAGCAGCATTATTTCTTCTTTTTAGCGGAACTTTTATTTTCAAGGTAGCCTTGATAAAAAAAGCCAATGAATATTTCACAGTCCTCTAAAAAAGATAGATGATTCTCTTCAGAAATTTTCCTTCCTGTACTTTTCATTTACTTCTACAAAATTAATTAATTTTTTCTTTTCGCTGCCTGTGGATAATATTCTGCACTTTATTTTTCTCCTGCACAAACTTCCCCACAGGTAATTCACAGTATCTAGTGTTGTGGATAATATTTAAACACAACAGGTAGAATTTTGTGGATAACTTTAAAGAATGATTGTCATATGCCTGTTTTTTTGATACGATAGTGATGTTTTTCTCGTGGAAAATTATTCGGTTCGATAAAAACTATCCACAGCTGTGTATAACAGTGTGGATAGTTATACAAAAGCTTTAATAAGTTTATCCACAAGACTGTGAATATCGTTAATTACCTGCTTCCTTCTATATTATATGTTTTACACAACATCTGTGTGTATTTTTATTCATTCAAGGTGTACAAGACTTATACAAAGAAGGAGTCAGCAGGTATCTTTGCGTTTCATTGTTATAGTACAGGGAAGAGCGAAGGAGGGAAATGCGTGGAGAATTTAGATGATCTTTGGGAGCAGGCACTCTCCAAAATTGAAGAAAAAGTAAGCAAGCCAAGCTTCGATACATGGTTTAAAGATACGGAAGCTGATTCAATCGATCAGAGTTCCAATACAATTACTGTGGTGGCACCAAACGAGTTTGCCAGAGACTGGCTGGAAAACCGCTATTTTAATATTATTACTGATACGCTGCAGGAGCTTACGGGAGCAGAGCTTGAAGCTAAGTTTATTCTTCCTAAGGATGATATGGCAGAGCCGCAGCTCGATATGAAGCAAAAACCACCGGAGCCTCCAGCAAAAAATGCAGACGATCCGCCAAAGCATATGCTGAATCCAAAATACACATTCGATACGTTTGTTATCGGGAGCGGGAATCGATTTGCGCATGCAGCGTCACTTGCAGTGGCCGAGGCACCTGCAAAAGCTTATAATCCGCTTTTTATCTACGGGGGCGTTGGACTTGGGAAAACGCACTTAATGCATGCAATCGGACATTATGTGATTGATCATAATCCTGATGCCAAGGTTGTGTATTTGTCATCAGAAAAATTTACTAATGAGTTTATTAATTCCATCCGGGATAACAAAGCCGTTCATTTTCGCAATAAGTACCGGAACGTGGATGTGCTGCTGATCGATGATATACAATTCCTCGCGGGAAAAGAGCAGACGCAGGAGGAATTTTTCCACACCTTTAATTCTCTTCATGAAGAACGAAAGCAGATTGTTATTTCCAGTGACCGGCCGCCGAAGGAAATTCCTACACTGGAAGACAGATTGCGGTCGCGGTTTGAGTGGGGACTGATTACAGACATTACGCCTCCGGATCTTGAAACAAGAATCGCAATTCTACGCAAGAAAGCAAAAGCAGAAAATCTGGATATTCCGAATGAAGTCATGCTTTATATCGCAAATCAAATCGATACAAACATCCGGGAACTTGAAGGAGCACTTATCCGTGTCGTTGCGTATTCTTCGCTGATCAATCAGGATATGAATGCCGACCTGGCAGCGGTCGCATTAAAAGATATTATCCCGAATACTAAATCAAGAGATATTACTATAGATGATATACAAGCGACCGTAGCAGCAGCCTATGGTGTGAAAGTGGAAGATATGAAAGCGAAAAAGCGTACGAAAACGGTTGCCTATCCGCGCCAGATTGCAATGTACCTGGCAAGAGAGATGACAGACCATTCTCTGCCGAAAATCGGGGCCGTTTTTGGGAAGCGGGATCATACTACTGTCATCCACGCACATGAAAAGATTTCAAAACTACTGCGGGAAGATAAGGAGCTTCAGCAGGAAGTAGAAGATATTACTGCCCAGCTCCGTTCAAAATAATTGTGCACTTTGTGGACAAACGGTACGCACTTATACACATTCTATCCACATGTGTATAACTTTATTCTAAAAGGGTTTTCTGAGGTTATCCACAAATTCACAGGCCCTAGTACTATTACTACGGTTTAAATTATTAAATAATAATAAATATATAAGCTGCTTCAGCAGCAGTTATTCGAGGAGGTTTCTACATTATGAAATTTACAATTCAGCGAGATGTATTTGTTCAAAATATCCAGCACGTATCCAAAGCGATTTCTTCAAGAGCAACGATGCCGATTTTATCAGGCTTAAAAATTGTTGCTTTTGATGACGGAGTAACTTTAACAGGCAGTGATTCTGATATATCGATAGAAGCTTTTATTCCTGCAGAAGATGGGGACAACCAGCTTGTAGATATTGAAACTCCAGGCTCGATCGTTCTTCAGGCTAAATATTTTGCTGATATTATTAAAAAGCTGCCGGAAGCTACTGTAGAGGTTTCAGTCAATGAGCAGAACGTGACAAAAATTATTTCCGGAAGCTCCGAATTTAATTTAAACGGGCTCGATCCAGATGAATTTCCTCGACTGCCGGAAGTAGAAGAGGGGAACTCTTTTCAGCTGAAAACTGATTTGTTAAAAGCCTTAATTAAGCAGACGGCATTTGCAGTATCCACAGCAGAAACTCGCCCGATCCTTACAGGAATTCACTGGGGGATGGAGAACGGAACGCTTTACTGCACGGCTACAGACAGCCACCGCCTTGCTATGCGGGAAGCAGCAATTGAAAACAGTAATACGGACCTTGAGTTTTCCAACGTGGTTATTCCCGGAAAAAGTCTTTCTGAATTAAGTAAAATTTTAGATGATACGGAAGAAACAATTGATGTAACAGTGACGGATAACCAGGCTCTGTTTAAAGCAAAAAATATTTTATTTTTCTCACGCCTGCTTGATGGAAATTATCCAGCAACAAAAAATATGATTCCTTCCAATTCCAAGACTACGGTGCAGGTCGATGCCAGAAAATTACTAGCTGCGATTGAACGCGCGCTGCTGTTATCACGCGATGGTAAAAATAATGTCGTAAACTTGAAGTCAATCGGGGAAAGTAAACTGGAGATTACTTCGGTGACTCCCGAAGTAGGAAAAGTCACAGAAGAGGTAAACTGTGACGCTTTTGAAGGAGAAGAACTGCGAATTTCTTTCAACGGAAAAAATATTATCGAAGCTCTCCGTGTAATTGAATCAACAGATGTATCTGTTCAGTTCACCGGAGCGATGAGTCCATTCATTATGCGTCCTGCAGACAGAGACTACATGCTTCATCTGTTCTCTCCTGTACGTACGTATTAAAATAAAGCAGTCTCTCAAAAAGGGAGGCTGCTTTCAAAGTGTTTATATGGAGAATAGGTTTTTATAGAAAAAGCTCTGTTAATGCTCATTGTTGATAGGAGAAAACTTCGCTGCAACTCGGCAGGCTTGCCGTGGACGAGCGCCTCAGCTTCCTCGCTTCGCTGCGGGATCTTCCCAGCTCGTTCTTCCACAGGCGTCCGCCGGTTTTCGCTTCGTTCTTCCCTTTGTGAAACAAAAGAAAAGATTGTTTTTTATTACAAGCTTTTCTATCAACAAAATCAAGACAAGGCGATTTTCAAGAACCCTGCTGATTTCAGAGGGATAGCTGAAGGATTTCTCCGCGGCAAGCGCAGAAAAAGAAGCCGCAGGCGTAATGTTCTTATATCAACATCAGACTTCGCTCTTACGCGTAAAAAGTGAATTTATTTTTATGGTTATTAACTTTCCAATCGTTCTTATGCTTAAAAAACCTTGAGTAAAGGTTTAAACAGTCAGAGTTAATTGGTTAAATTCAGGAAAT
Organism: Alkalicoccus daliensis; assembly: GCF_900103955.1. Classification (GTDB taxonomy): domain Bacteria; phylum Bacillota; class Bacilli; order Bacillales; family Salisediminibacteriaceae; genus Alkalicoccus; species Alkalicoccus daliensis. The sequence goes on along the minus strand of NZ_FNIL01000005.1, from coordinate 9,158 downwards.
TTGTTAAATAAATCTTATTATCACTAAGTTTGCATAAGAGCCTCAGACTTCAACAGATCCATAGAAAAAGCTGCGATTGTAATGGAAACGACGTATAAAATCCAATCGTCTTTTTTTCTAAGCTGCAGTCGCAGAAGGTCGACTCCGAGAGGATTAAGAACGATTCGAAGATCCAGCTGCCAACGGCAGGTTAGCTGAGAGAGTTCCCTCCGGAACGCGTACCTTCGAAGACAAAGCATAATAGCGTCTTATACAGAAAAAGCACTTTTTTAACTGCTTGAAAGCAGCCTTCATGAGAGAGGCTGCTTTACTTTTGTGTGGAGAATTATGCGGCAGTGAATAAGTAGATTTATTTACTGGGCTCTCTATTTTTTCTCATCACCGGAACTAAATCGATTCTGCTGTATGTATTAAATGGAATTTAATTCCATTTAATACGGTCAATCAAGAAAGGTTCCCAGCTGCACTAAATAAATAGAGAATTCAACAAGAAATGTTCCAGCACAACAGTACTTTTGAAAGTATAAAATTCCTCTCTCAAAAGGCTGAAATAAAAATACGAACATGTGATTGTATAAAAAGAAAAGAATATTGGCGTTAAAGCAATAATTTTAGTACAATGTAGAGTGAGACAAATTTGTACGTATTTAGTGTGGAAAGTGAGCTGACGGAAAGCATGAACGAAGAAATTACATTGCAGGGAGAATTTATTACACTCGGTCAGGCGCTGAAAGAAGCAGGAATTATTCCCTCAGGTGGAGCAGCAAAACCGTTTTTAGCAGAATATGAAGTCTGGGTAAATGGAGAATTGGAGAACAGGCGCGGAAAAAAGCTTTATCCGAATGATCACGTAGTCATAGAAGAAATCGGTGAAATAACTATTGTCACTGAATAGCGGAGGTCTTTTGTGCATATTGATGAATTAAAGCTGAAAGATTACCGGAACTACGAAGATCTCTCTCTTCGATTCGAAAACCAGGTAAACGTTATTCTCGGTGAAAACGCCCAGGGAAAAACAAACCTGATGGAATCCATTTACGTGCTGGCATTAGCAAAATCTCACCGTACTTCACGTGATAAAGAATTAATCCGCTGGGACCAGCCTTTTGCCCGGATCAGCGGCGGATTTACAAATAAACATGGACCGATGGAAATGGAAGTTATCTTTTCCAATAAAGGCAAAAAAGTAAAAGTGAACGCTATCGAGAAAAAGCGTCTCAGTGATTATATAGGTACATGTACGATCGTCATGTTTGCACCGGAAGACCTTACACTTGTGAAAGGCAGTCCGCAGATAAGACGACGTTTTGTAGATATTGAAATGGGACAGATTAATTCCGTGTATTTATATTATTTATCCCAGTATTATAAGGTATTAAAACAGCGCAACCAGTGGCTGAAAGATCTGCGGGAACGAAAGCGCACGGCGGATGAAGCGATGCTGGATGTAATGACAGAGCAGCTTATTCAATCCGGAGCAGAAGTACTGAAGCGAAGATTTGCTTTTATCGAGACACTGCAGGAATGGGCCAGCCCGATTCACCGGGACATCAGCCGCGGAAAAGAAGAGTTAACACTTTCCTATGAACCTACGACAGCAGTTAAACCGCATATGTCGACGGAAGAATTGCAGCAGGTGCTCGCAGCGGACTTTGCTCGGGTGCGTGAGCAGGAAATGCGGCGCGGCACGACGCAGATTGGTCCGCACCGGGATGATCTTGCTTTTTACGTAAACGGCAGAAACATTCAGACATTTGGCTCCCAGGGACAGCAGAGAACCACCGCACTTTCGCTGAAACTTGCGGAAATCGAGCTGATCTATGAAAAAACAGGAGAATATCCTATTCTGCTGCTGGACGATGTCTTATCGGAACTTGATGATCATCGCCAGACGCATCTTTTAAATTCCATCAAAGGAAAAGTGCAGACGTTTGTTACTACTACAAGCGTTGAAGGAATTGACCACCAGCTCCTCCGGGAGGCAGCTACTTTTCTGGTGGAAGAAGGCACGATTATGCGAAAGGAGTGAGGAACAAACATGTTTATTCATTTGGGTGGCGACATCGTATTAAAAGCAGAAAAAATTATCACGATTATAGATCATCAGAGTGAAGAAGCTTCAGCGGAGAATAAAGCGTTCATCAAGGACAGTATGGAAAAGAAAAGGACGCAGCGGGTAACTGAGGATGCGGCAAAGTCTATTGTCGTCACGGATGAATGTGTTTATTTATCTCCAATTTCCTCACATACGCTGAAACGGCGTGCTGAAACACCAACATTCAGTCATGAAGAAGAATAATTCATCCGGCCTGTTAAAAGGTTCGGGAAGAAATGCAGGTGAAGAATAGTGGGACTTGATAATCAATCTTATGATGAAAGTCAAATTCAGGTATTAGAAGGTTTGGAAGCGGTTCGGAAACGGCCGGGAATGTATATAGGATCAACGAGCAGCCGCGGTCTGCACCATCTTGTATGGGAAATTGTAGACAACTCTATTGACGAGGCAATGGGCGGTTACTGTGACACGATACATGTAGCGATTAACGAAGATAACTCCATTACGGTCGAAGATAACGGCCGGGGGATACCGGTAGGGATACATGAGAAAATGGGCCGGCCGGCTGTAGAAGTAATTATGACGGTGCTCCACGCCGGAGGTAAATTCGGCGGCGGCGGTTACAAAGTTTCCGGAGGACTTCACGGGGTAGGGGCGTCTGTAGTAAACGCGCTTTCTAACAAACTTGAAGTCCGGGTGTTCAAGGAAGGCAAAATATATTTTATTGATTTTGCACGCGGTATCCCGCAGACAGAACTTGAAGTAATCGGAGAAACGGAAAAGCAGGGAACTTCTATTACGTTCTGGCCGGATGAAGAAATATTTAAGGAAACGACAGAATACGAATTCGATATTCTGGCTACCCGCTTACGGGAGCTTGCATTCCTTAACCGCGGACTTCGTATTTATATTGACGACAAGCGGGAAGACGGCAAGAAAGCAGAGTATTTTTATGAAGGCGGAATTCAGTCCTTTGTAGAGCACTTAAACAGGACAAAAACAGCGCTGCATGAGCCGCCGATCTTCCTGGAGGGAGATAAGGAAGGCATCCATGTGGAAATTGCAATGCAGTATAATGATGGCTTTTCCAGCAACTTATATTCTTTTGCCAATAACATTAATACACACGAAGGCGGAACACATGAATCCGGATTTAAGACTGGTCTGACCAGAGTGATTAATGACTATGCGCGTAAAAATAATTTATTCAAAGAGCAGGATGCAAACTTAATTGGTGATGATGTCCGGGAAGGTTTGACTGCCATTGTTTCTGTGAAAATTCCTGATCCGCAGTTTGAAGGACAGACAAAAACAAAGCTTGGAAACAGTGAAGCAAGAACGATCACAGACTCTCTTTTCTCAGAGCATATGTCCAAGTTTCTTGCAGAAAACCCTACCGTTGCAAGACAGGTAGTGGAAAAAGGACTGATGGCCTCCCGGGCGAGGGACGCAGCGAAAAAAGCGCGTGAACTTACACGCCGGAAATCTGCACTGGAGGTAAGCTCGCTTCCTGGTAAACTTGCCGACTGCTCTTCTAAAGATGCTTCCATCAGTGAAATTTATGTGGTGGAGGGTGACTCTGCCGGAGGATCTGCAAAGCAGGGAAGAGATCGTCATTTCCAGGCGATTCTGCCGCTTCGGGGGAAAATTATCAATGTAGAAAAAGCACGTCTGGATAAAATTCTTTCCAATAATGAAATCCGTGCGATTATTACCGCGCTCGGTACAGGAATTGGAGAAGATTTTGATATTTCCAAGGCGCGATATCATAAAATCATTATTATGACAGATGCGGACGTGGATGGAGCGCACATCCGCACACTGCTGCTTACTTTCATTTACCGCTATATGCGTCCTTTGATTGAAGAAGGGTACATTTACATCGCCCAGCCGCCGCTTTATCAGATAAAGCAGGGAAAAGCTATCCACTACGCTTATAACGAGAAAGAAATGGAGCGGATTGTCAGTGAACTGGAGCCGACACCGAAGCCGGGACTGCAGCGTTATAAGGGTCTGGGGGAAATGAATCCTACCCAGCTCTGGGAAACAACGATGGATCCGGAAATGCGAACGGTACTGCAGGTAAGTTTAACGGATGCCATGCTTGCAGATGAAGTGTTTGAAACATTGATGGGGGATAAAGTAGAGCCACGCCGTGATTTCATTCATGCAAATGCACATTACGTGAAAAATCTTGATATTTAAATAAAAGCGCAGGAAGGTTTGCGGCACGCATATCACTTTCGCAGCGCTGAAAATACAGAAGGCAAAGGCTGAAATACTCTTCTCTGAGCGGTTTTAAGAGAGGTCTTCAGCCTTTGCGATTTATTGATATTAAAAGAATTACTACCTACATACGATCTTACGTAACAGCGGGACGGTAAGGAGAGTACTTCTTAAGAACGGGGAACTCCCCGGTGAATGGAGGGTTATGTATGGCTGATCAGGAAAACAATGATAGAGTGAAAGATATAAATATTAGCCAGGAAATGCGGACATCGTTTATGGATTATGCGATGAGCGTAATTGTCAGCCGCGCACTTCCGGATGTACGGGACGGCTTAAAGCCGGTACACCGAAGAATATTATACGCAATGAACGAACTGGGGATTACTTCAGATAAAGCCTATAAAAAATCAGCTCGTATTGTTGGAGAAGTTATCGGTAAGTATCACCCGCACGGGGATTCTGCTGTATATGAAACGATGGTGCGTATGGCACAGGATTTCAGCTATCGCAACATGCTGGTAGACGGTCATGGTAACTTTGGTTCTGTCGACGGGGATGCTGCTGCAGCGATGCGTTATACAGAAGCACGGATGTCGAAAATTTCAATGGAGCTTATCCGTGATATAAATAAAGACACTATCGATTACCAGGAAAACTACGATGGATCTGAATCCGAGCCGAAAGTACTTCCTGCCCGTTTTCCAAATCTGCTTGTAAACGGTACCTCAGGGATTGCTGTAGGAATGGCTACCAATATTCCACCGCATCATTTAAACGAGGTAATTGACGGCGTCCTTGCTTTATCAGAAGATCCTGAACTTACCTCTGTTGATTTAATGGAGTATATTCCAGGACCTGATTTTCCAACTGGCGCTGAGATTATTGGAATATCCGGAATCCGCCGTGCTTATGAAACAGGAAAAGGATCCATTCTCATCCGTGCAAAAGCTGATATCCAGGAGAAAAACGGAAAGCAGCGTATCATCGTAACGGAATTACCGTACCAGGTAAATAAGGCACGATTGATAGAAAAAATTGCAGAGCTCGTACGTGATAAAAAGATCGACGGCATTACAGACCTTCGTGATGAATCTGACCGTACCGGAATGAGAATTGTGATTGAACTGCGCCGTGATGCAAATGCAAACGTGTTATTGAATAACCTATACAAACAGACAGCCCTGCAGACTAGTTTTGGTATTAATATGCTTGCCCTGGTAGACGGCCGTCCGAAAGTGCTTTCCTTAAAAGAAGTGCTTTATCATTACCTGGAGCACCAGAAAGTGGTTATCCGCCGGCGTACTGCATTTGAATTAAAGAAAGCAGAGGCCCGCGCACATATTCTGGAAGGACTGCGTATTGCACTTGACCATCTGGATGAGGTAATTGAATTGATTCGTGCCTCCCAGACGACAGAAATTGCCCGAAACGGCTTAATGGAGCGTTATGAGCTTTCTCATGATCAGGCCCAGGCGATTCTGGATATGCGTCTGCAGCGTCTTACCGGTCTGGAACGCGATAAAATTGAAGCAGAATATAAAGATCTCGTTGCCAAAATTGCAGAGCTGAAAGCAATTCTTGCAGATGATGAAAAAGTACTCGAAATCATCCGGGAAGAATTGATTGAAATCCGCGACCGTTTTGCAGATGAGCGCCGTACCATTATTACCATCGGCGAAGATACCTTTGAAGACGAGGATTTAATTCCGCGTCAAAACGTGGTTATTACGCTTTCTCATCAGGGCTATATTAAGCGTCTGCCGGTGTCCACTTACCGGAGCCAGAAGCGCGGAGGCCGGGGTGTCCAGGGAATGGGCACCTATGATGAAGATTTTGTAAGACACCTGTTTATCACAAACTCGCACGACCATCTGCTTTTCTTTACTAACAAAGGAAAGGTATATCGTATCAAAGGATATGAAGTACCGGAGCAGAAGCGGACATCCAAAGGAATTCCGATCATCAATCTTCTCCAGATCGATCCGGATGAGCATATCAGCACCGTAATTCCGGTCTCTGACTTTGAAGATAATGAACGGTCTCTCTTCTTTATGACGAAGTACGGCGTAGCGAAGCGAACAGATCTCCAGGCCTTTAAAAAGATTCGCAAAGGCGGGTTGTTTGCTATTAAACTCAGAGAAGATGATGAACTCCATGGTGTGCGTTTAACGAGCGGAGACCAGGAAATTATCACAGGAACCCGTAAAGGTATGGCAATTCGCTTCCATGAGAAAGATGTAAGACTAATGGGACGAACAGCCGCTGGAGTAAGAGGTATACGCCTTGGGGAAAATGATGAAGTCGTTGGAATGGATATTCTTTATCCGGACCAGGACGTACTGATCGTTACAGAAGAAGGCTTTGGAAAACGGACGCCTATTGAAGAGTACCGCGAGCAGTCCCGTGGCGGTAAAGGAATTAAAACATGCAACGTTACGGATAAAAATGGAGAAGTTGTTTCCTTAAAAGTTGTATCAAAAGATCACGATTTAATGCTTATCACCACCAACGGCGTACTGATCCGGATCAGAGTGGAAGAAATTTCTCAGACCGGTCGAAATACGCAGGGGGTTAGGCTGATCCGCGTTGGAGACGGAGAGTTTGTTTCCACTGTGGCACGAGTGAATATTAAAGAAGATGAAGAAACGCAGGAAATTGAAGGAACAGAAGCAGAAGAAGGAGAAGCAGCAGAAAATACTGCTTCTGAGGAAGAGACAGAGGTAAATGAACTGACAGAAGCAGAAAAAGATTCGGAAGAAACGGAAGAAGAATAGGTTCCAGAGATGATCCTGCACTGTGCAGGATCATCTCTTTTTATATCTAAAGACCTATAATATTTCTGGTATATAATGGTACTTTGATTCTATATATCTTTAAAACAGCTCTATTTCAATAAAATATATTGACTTTCTGCCTACTTTTCTATGAAATAAGAAGGAGAGAGAAAAAGGAGCGGTGACCATGCACGTTAAACTTGAAGAACTTGTGCCGGGGTGTATTTTAAGACGGGATGTATATAAATTATCGAATCAGCCGCTGGTCCGCAAGAAGACGGTATTGCAGCAGGAGCATATAGATATTCTGCATGTCTTTTTAGTATACAGCGTACATGTAGAACCAAAACTTGTAGACGGGAGCGCCTACAAACCCAAAAGTCTTCTTAAAGAGGAAAAAGAAAATAAAATAGAACGAACCAGTCTTCTGGAAGACAATGATTCTTTTACAAACAGATACCTGCGCGCAGTACAAAAATATAAAAAAGAATTCAGCAAATGGCAGGGAAGACTTAAAATAGAACCTTATACAATGAGAGAAATTTTTCTTCCATTATATGAAAAAAATCCTACAAAAAGAGAGTTAATGGAGCTTCATCATTTCAGTGATAAGAAAAATTACATCTATTATCATGCGGTTGCAGTATCTATTTACAGTGCGATGCTTGCTAAAAAGCTCGGCTATTCAAATGCCGATGTTATACAGACCGGTCTTGCAGGACTGCTTGCTGATGCCGGGATGGCACGCCTCTCTTTTGACAGTTTCAATAAAAAAGGAAGCTTAAATAAAGATGAGTATGAGGAAATGAAAAAACATCCTGTAGTAAGCTACCGCATGCTGGAAGAAGTACCAGGATTTAATAAAAAAGCAATGCTCGGAGTTTTGCAGCACCACGAAAGACAGGATGGCAGCGGCTATCCTTTGGGAGTGGTAAGCGGCAAACTTCATCCTTTTGCAAGAATTATTACTATTGCAGATGTATTCCATGCTATGACAGCGGAGCGCGTCTACCGGGAAAAACAATCTCCTTACCGCGTTATCGAACTGCTTCAAATAGAAGAATACGGAAAACTCGATAAAAAAATGGTGAATGAGTTTATAGATATGGTGCTTGATTTGTACCCCGGCCAGCAGGTGCGGTTAAATAACGGTGTTACTGCAGAGGTCATGGAAATAGAATCTTCTAATCTTACGCGTCCCGTTTTGCAAACAGAAGGAAATGAAGAAATTATATTAAAGAATCATCCTCAGCTGTATATCACCGAAGTATCTAATGGAGAAACAGCTGCATCTGTATAGTAGAAACATGAAAGCTGCGGAGAGAGATCCTTTCCGCAGCTTTCAGCTTGTTGATTAAGTGAAAAAAGAAGTGTAGTTGTCCTATTGCATGTATTTTCACCTGCGCTTACCAGCGGATGCATGCCTTCGAAGGTGGTGTGGAAACTGCAAGCTGCAATATTGAATCAGATTAATTTTATATTAGAAGAAACTTTGTACAAATCCTGCATGTAACAAATTATTTAAAAGACAAGGAATTATCTATATATAGAGAAATATTATGCAAATACACTGTATATTGTGAAGCAAAAAAACAATTATTCTGAATAAAAGAAAGTTGTTGCATTCGTTTTTAAAATCATGGTACATTTATTCTCGTTGCTGCAAAAAACAGCGACGTATTTATATAAAATACATTAAAAATATTGTTGACTTCATAGAGGTGAACAGATATAATGTAATAAGTCGCTATTTATGGAAGAAACTTTTTTGTAACAGCGATTTGCTCTTTGAAAACTAAACAAAAGACGAAGAAGAAGGTAAAGAGAATGAATCATTCTCTGTCAATTTTTTTAAAGCAAGTAAAGAATCTTTAGCCAGATTCAGTTTTGAACGTCAGAAGTTCAGACTTCTACCATTTATTGGAGAGTTTGATCCTGGCTCAGGACGAACGCTGGCGGCGTGCCTAATACATGCAAGTCGAGCGCAGGAAACAGGCAGAACCCTTCGGGGGGACGCCTGTGGAATGAGCGGCGGACGGGTGAGTAACACGTGGGCAACCTGCCTTCCAGATCGGAATAACCCCGGGAAACCGGGGCTA
>NZ_FNIL01000021.1 GCF_900103955.1 Alkalicoccus daliensis | reverse complement strand
TCCCGTTATCCAGTTTTGAGAGGGCAGCCTCTCTAGAAGAACACTACCTTCCGGTAGTTTCCGAATCCTTTGACTATTGTGCGTGCCGAGAGGCAAGGAGCACGAGGAACCAAGGGAGCGGCCCCCTCACGCACTTCAGTGCGTGAGGACGGACGCGAGCGCAGATGACAAAGTGATCTGACGCTTATCGGCAGGCACAACCAATCTAGTAGCGATAGCGGTGAGGTCACACCCGTTCCCATGCCGAACACGGAAGTTAAGCTCACCAGCGCCAATGATAGTTGGGGGCTCTCCCCCTGCGAAAGTAGGACGCTGCTAGGTACCCGGCACTTCATCTGCGGATGAAGTGCTTTTTTGTATTTATGGAAAGTCGATAACGTTTGTTTTCCTTTACATATTATCCAGTTATTATGTGATTGAATAATTTGAATAATTGGACTATGCTCGTTTTCTTGACAGTCGTGCATGGTATTGTTAATCTACTGATAATATTTTCAGTCAGCTGAAAGGGGAATGGTGTTACATGTGGGAAGATAAGTTTGCAAAAGAGGGATTAACATTCGATGATGTACTGCTGCTTCCGGATGAGTCGAACGTGCTGCCGAATCAAGTGTCTGTAGAAACAAAGCTCTCAGAAACCTTGAAGCTGAACGTACCTATCATCAGTGCAGGAATGGACACGGTGACAGAAGCTGGCATGGCCATTGCAATGGCACGTGCCGGTGGGCTTGGGATTATTCACAAAAACATGTCTATTGAAGAACAGGCAGAGCAGGTGGATCGCGTAAAGCGTTCGGAAAGTGGCGTTATTACGAATCCATTTCATTTAACGGAAGATCATCAAGTATTCGATGCAGAGCATCTTATGGGAAAATTCCGGATTTCCGGTGTGCCGATTGCGGATGAAAATGAAAAACTGGTAGGGATTATTACAAATCGTGATTTACGTTTTATTGAAGATTATTCTATTCCGATCAAAGATGTAATGACGAGCGAAAATCTGGTAACTGCGCCCGTAGGAACTACTTTAAAAGAAGCGCAGTCTATTTTGCAGAAACACCGTATAGAAAAACTTCCCCTCGTGGATAACGAAGGAAAGCTGAAAGGTCTTATTACGATTAAAGATATTGAAAAGGCGATTGAATTTCCTCATTCTGCAAAAGATAAGCAGGGACGGCTTATTGCAGGAGCCGCGGTAGGCGTAGGCGGAGATTCGGAAGCCCGGATTAAGGCACTTGTAGAATCTGAAGTAGATGTGCTTGTCATTGATACAGCGCATGGACATTCGCGCGGTGTTATTGAAAAAGTAAAAGAAGTAAGAAAAAATTATCCTGATATTAATATTGTGGCAGGAAATGTTGCTACAGCGGAAGCAACCCGTGCTTTAATTGAAGCAGGGGCCAATATTGTAAAAGTTGGTATTGGACCGGGATCTATTTGTACTACGCGTATTGTAGCCGGCATCGGTGTTCCGCAGATCACAGCTATTTACGACTGCGCCACAGAAGCACGCAAGCACGGTATTCCAATCATTGCAGATGGCGGTATTAAGTATTCCGGAGAAATTACTAAAGCTCTTGCTGCAGGCGGACACGCTGTAATGCTCGGCAGTATTCTTGCAGGGGTTACTGAGAGTCCCGGGGAAAGAGAAATCTACCAGGGCCGTCAGTTTAAAGTATACCGGGGCATGGGTTCTATTGGAGCAATGGAAAAAGGCAGTAAGGACCGATATTTTCAGGAGGAAGAAAAGAAGCTGGTGCCGGAGGGAATTGAAGGTCGAATTCCTTACAAAGGTCCTTTAGCAGATACGCTTCATCAACTTGTAGGCGGACTCCGTGCCGGTATGGGCTACTGCGGAACAGAAACAGTGACAGCCTTACAGGAAAGAGGAAAATTTGTACGTATCACAAGTGCAGGATTAACAGAAAGTCATGCACATGATGTACAGATCACGAAAGAATCACCAAATTATTCTTAATAAATATACTAAGTCTATAGATAGGGGCCTCCCCTATCTATTTTTATTGCGTGTGATGTGGTAAAATACCGCTTGTATGTCGAATCATGAAACTAATTGAATGAACATATAAAGATAATTATGGGGAGAGATGAATGAATGTTAAGAAAGATCGGAATTACTATGGTAGCAGGGACAATTTTATTTACCGGGGGAGTACCTGCAGCAGCAGAATTCCAGCCATCTGTAGAAACGTTGATTTTAGTAGATGCAGATACAGGGCAGATTTTATTTGAACAGAATGTAGAAAACCCTCTGCCGCCTGCAAGTATGACAAAAATGATGAGTGAATATCTTATCCTGGAAGCCGTAAATAATGGAGATATCGCCTGGGATGATGAAATCGAAGTAAATGAGTTTCTTGCAGGGCTTTCTCATAATCAGTCCTTATCGAACGTTATGATGAGAATAGAGGATCAATATACAGTAGAAGAGTTGTATGAATCAGTGGCTATCTATTCCGCCAACGCCTCTACGATGGCGCTGGCTGCACATATTGCAGGTTCAGAAGGTGAATTCGTTGAGTTAATGAATGAACGGGGAGAAGAACTTGGAATGGGAGAGCTGCTTCGTGAAGCAGGAGCAGAATATGGAATGGAAGAACTTGTGGAAATCTCTGAAGCAGGACATGGAGACTTTCAATTTGTAAACTCTACCGGACTTCCCAACAGGCTTCTTGAAGGAAATCAGCCGGAGGGAACAGGACCGGAAGAAGATAATTATATGTCTGCCAAAGCAACGGCAACACTTGCTTATCACTTAGTGAATGATTATCCGGAAGTACTGGATACAGCAAGTATCCCCGCAAAAACTTTCCGCGAAGGCACTTCAGACGAAATTCATATGCAGAACTGGAACTGGATGCTCGAAGGCACACAGTACAGTGATCTGGACTATGAATATGCGGATGGCTTAAAAACAGGATTTACGGAGGCTGCCGGGTATACGTTTACAGGAACTGCCGAACGTGACGGCCAGCGCTTGATCAGTGTAGTAATGGGAGCAGATTCTGAACCGCACCGCTTCCAGGAAACAGAAAGCGTAATGGAGTGGGGATTCGAAAACTTTGAAGAAGTAGAAATCTTTCCGGAGAACATGACGCTATCTTCACAGGAAACACTTCCAGTAGCCAAGGGAGAGGAAGAAGAAGTATCGATTGCCTCTACTGACGGCGTGACGCAGCTTGTCATGGATGGAGAAGAAGAGGACTATACCTACAGCATAGAGCTGGATGAAGAACTGCTTACAGAAGACGGGAAGCTGGAAGCTCCTGTGGAAGAAGGCACTGTAGTCGGACAAATGGTAGTAGAGTATGAAGGAGATCGGGAAGTATCGTATCTCGAAGGGGAAGAAGCAGGTAATTCCCGGGTGGATATTGTAACTACGGGCTCTGTAGAGCGTGCAGGCTGGATTTCTCTAACGATGAACAATGTCGGCTCTTTCTTTTCTGGTGTATGGTCTAACGTGTCGAACACAGTAAAAGGCTGGTTCTAATCCGCTAGTTTGAAGAGGAGCCGGGAATGTGTTAATATAAATCGTCAAGACTATAAGAAAAATTTTACGAATTCTTCGTTATTTAGCTTACGAAGATGCGTAATTTCGTTATAATAAAAGATGGAATAATTCTTTGAATGGATATACGTTTAAAAATCAGGGTTAATGTGTTGAAAGGGGATCATCATGGAAAAACGAACAGGTACAGATCGTGTAAAAAGAGGAATGGCAGAAATGCAAAAAGGCGGCGTCATTATGGACGTTATCAACGCTGAGCAGGCGAAAATTGCAGAAGAGGCAGGCGCAGTTGCGGTAATGGCACTGGAGCGGGTTCCTTCTGATATTCGTGCAGCAGGCGGGGTAGCACGTATGGCAGACCCGACAATTGTGGAAGAAGTGCGTGATGCAGTTTCTATTCCGGTTATGGCAAAAGCGCGTATCGGTCACATCGTAGAAGCTCGATTACTTGAAGCACTCGGCGTAGACTACATTGATGAGAGTGAAGTACTTACTCCAGCAGATGAAGTTTTCCATTTAAATAAAGCAGATTACACAGTTCCATTTGTGTGCGGTGCAAAAGACCTGGGAGAAGCAACCCGACGTATCGGTGAAGGAGCTTCTATGCTTCGTACAAAAGGGGAGCCTGGGACAGGAAATATTGTAGAAGCTGTGCGCCACCAGCGCCTGATTCAGTCACAGGTCCGTAAAGTAGTCAGCATGTCTGATGATGAGTTAATGACAGAAGCAAAAAATCTTGGTGCGCCGTTCCACATTTTACAGCAGATCCGTGAAGCAGGACGTCTTCCTGTAGTGAATTTTGCAGCAGGCGGCATTGCAACGCCGGCAGATGCAGCACTTATGATGCACTTAGGTTCAGATGGTGTCTTTGTTGGTTCCGGTATCTTTAAATCAGATAACCCGGCAAAATTTGGCCGTGCAATTGTAGAAGCTACGACACACTACGAAGATTTTGCACTTATCGCGGAGCTTTCCAAAAATCTTGGAACAGCGATGAAAGGGATTGAAATTTCTACACTTGAAGCAAAAGACCGTATGCAGGACCGCGGCTGGTAAGTCTTCTCGCGTAAAGAAAGAGGTGGTTACAGATGAACATTGGAGTATTAGCGCTGCAAGGAGCAATTCGAGAGCACGTGAAGGCAATTGAAGCTCCTGATGTGAACGTAACTATAGTGAAAAAGGTAGAACAGCTTGAAGGTCTGGATGGACTGGTTTTCCCTGGTGGAGAAAGTACTACGATGCGGCGGCTGATTAATCTATATGGTTTTTACGAGCCGCTGAAAAAATTTGCGCATGCCGGGAAGCCTGTTTTCGGTACCTGTGCCGGTGCGATTCTGATGGCAAGAGAAATAGTCGGGCAGGTTGAGCCGCATTTATCGGTAATGGATATGACAGTGGAGCGGAATGCTTTTGGCCGTCAGCGGGAAAGTTTTGAAGCCCTGCTTCCCATGAAAAATGTCGGAGAAGACGTACAGGCAGTATTTATCCGCGCACCGATTATTCGTTCTGTCGGTCCTGGAGTGACCGTACTTGCCGAGTATAATGGAGACATTGTAGCTGCGCAGGAAGGTCCGTTTCTTGCATGTTCTTTTCATCCTGAGTTAACAGAGGATGATCGTTTTCACCAGTACTTTGTACAAATGGTAAGGGAATCTTTATCAGAAGCCATAACAAACTAAAGCTGTGATAGGAAATAGTAGCGGATCAATTTTCTTCAGAGAGCCGGTGGCTGCTGTGAACCGGTGAAAACATTCGTGAATCCATCCTGGAGCATGAGAGTGAAGAAAGCTCTCACGGAACCTTCCGTTATAAGGATAAGGTGGGAGAACTTTTTATTTCTTCAACCAGGGTGGTATCGCGGTTACAACCGTCCCTGTGCGCACAGCGTTCAGGGACGGTTTTTTTTGCTTTAAGAAACAGCTGTTAAATACTTAAGAGGAGTGATGAAAATGTTAGATACAAAATTACTGAGAAATGAATTTCAAGCAGTGAAAGAAAAGCTATCCCGCAGAAATGAAGACATCTCTGCTTTGGATCAATTTGAAGAGCTGGATGCAAGACGCCGGGAGCTTATCCAGAAGACAGAAGAATTGAAAAGCAGACGGAATACAGTTTCCCAGGAAATATCCGAAATGAAACGGGAAAAGAAAGATGCGACCGAAGTAATCGCAGAAATGAAGAAAGTTTCCGGGGAAATTAAAAAACTGGATGATGAACTTCGTCAGGTGGATGAAGAGCTGGATTACATGCTGCTGACGATTCCTAATATTCCACATGAGGATGTTCCGGTCGGGGAAGATGAAGAAGATAATGTAGAAATCCGGACCTGGGGAGAAAAGCGGAGTTTTAATTTTGAAGAAAAAGCACACTGGGATCTTTTAAAAGAACTCGATATTGCTGACTTTGACCGCGCCGGAAAAGTTACAGGCAGCCGTTTTGTATTTTATAAAGGACTCGGGGCGAAGCTGGAGCGTGCACTCATCAACTATATGATGGACCTGCATGAAGAAAAGCACGGCTATGAGGAAGTGCTGCCGCCTTACATGGTAAACCGGGACAGCATGACAGGAACCGGCCAGCTTCCGAAATTTGAAGAAGATGCATTTAAAATTACTGAAGAAGATTACTTCTTAATTCCTACAGCAGAAGTACCGGTAACAAATATGCACCGGGACGAAATTCTGCAGGTGGAAGAGCTTCCGAAAGCATACGTAGCTTACAGTGCTTGCTTCCGGTCTGAGGCGGGGTCTGCAGGAAGGGACACCCGGGGACTGATCCGCCAGCACCAATTTAATAAAGTGGAACTTGTACGTTTCGTGCGTCCGGAAGAGTCTTACAATGAACTGGAAAAGCTGACGGGCCATGCAGAACAGATTCTCCAGGACTTGAAGCTTCCTTATCGGGTGCTGAAAATGTGTACGGGAGATTTAGGTTTTACCGCTGCAAAAAAATACGATCTGGAAGTATGGCTTCCAAGTTATAACGAATACAAAGAAATTTCTTCCTGCAGTAATTTTGAGGCCTTTCAGGCACGCCGTGCAAATATCCGCTTTAAAAGAGATACAAAATCAAAGACAGAGTTTGTACACACACTAAATGGTTCTGGACTGGCAATTGGCAGAACAGTAGCTGCAATTATTGAAAACTATCAATTAGAGGATGGCAGCATCGAAATTCCTGAGGTGCTCCGCAGCTACATGGGGAACCGTACACACATTAAACAAAAGTGATACGGCATTACTACAGCTGCTTTCTTCATTAAGAAGAAAGCAGCTTTTATTATATATATACAAAGGGATGAGAAAGACCTGTCTTTAATTCGGCAGTGAAAAAGTAAAAGTAAGCTTGTAAAATCATCTATCCTAATTAATATTCATTTTCCAGAAACACCACCTGCTGCGTAAATAACACAATTTGTGTATTTTAATACATTATATATTATAAATTTCAATGATACAGTTATTGTATGTATATTAGTACAGATTATATAAAGCGTGTTGAATATAAGATTTTCTGGTGTTACTGCCAATGAAATACACTAATACATAACTGTACTAAAGTACAAACAAATAAAAATAGTTTGTAAGAAAATTGTCGAAAAAGCTATACATTTATACAAAGTATTGTATATAATAGCGGTTAAGTTCGGTTATTAAATAAAATAAGTCAATTTCATCATTATTTTCAAATTTCGCTGATGCTTTTGTGCTCTGCAGGAGTGCACTGCTTTTATCAAGCTTCTTTAAAAAATGCACTGCAGGGACAGCTGGTTCTTCCTTCCATGTATGCAAAGCAAACGTAAAATTGGATTTTTTTATACAAAAAGACTGAAGGCTCATTCATATTGTTTTGACACACGAAAAAATCAGTACCTTGGTAGGGTGCAGCAATCTAAAAAATTATGATAAACTTAAAATAACTTATATCGGAATAATATAAATTTTCAAAATAGTTCGCTTTTTGTGACTGTAATAAAGGTAATACAGGTGAAGATTCCCATTAACATTAAAAAAAGTCTTTACATTGCAAAGTCTGACAATTAATATAATTATAAAATATTACATATTTGTTAAATGATAGTAATAGCAGCGGAAACTTACTACGAGAACACTACAAACCGCTTTATTATTTTCAGAAAATATTGAAGGGTTTGATTTTTGTGAGCACCCAGGAATCACTTTTAAAAGTTCAAAACTTACATACAGGGTTTGAAATAGAAGGAAAAACGTATTACGCAGTAAAAGACGTTTCTTTCGATGTAAAACCGAAAGAAGTGGTGTGCGTCGTAGGAGAATCAGGATGCGGGAAAAGCGTAATGTCCTTATCTATTATGGATCTTCTTCCTAAACACAACGGGAAAATTGCGCAGGGAGAAATTCTTTTTAAAGGAAAGGACCTGGTACCTCTTTCGGATAATGAAATGAATCAGATCCGCGGAAAAGATATCAGCATGATATTCCAAGAGCCGATGACTGCTTTAAATCCGGTACTTTCCATAGGGTTTCAGCTGGATGAAGTATTAATTAACCACACCACTTCCAAAAATGAAGAAATCCGCCGAAAAAGTATTTCTCTTCTGCAGCAGGTAGGAATTTCCCGGGCAGATCAAGTAGTAAACGAGTATCCTCATCAGCTGTCCGGTGGAATGCGCCAGCGCGTAATGATCGCTATGGCTATCGCCTGCCAGCCGCAGCTGCTGATTGCAGATGAACCGACAACGGCGCTTGATGTGACCGTACAGGCACAGATTCTTGAATTAATTACTAAGATTCAGGAGGAAGTGGGAATGGCGATGCTGCTGATTACACATGATCTGGGTGTAGTAGCAGAAATGGCTGACCGCGTCGTTGTAATGTATGCGGGGCAGGTAGTGGAATATACAGATGCAGACCGGCTCTTTTACGCGCCGAAGCACCCCTATACGAAAGCGCTGCTTGACTCTATCCCAAGAATGGACGAAACAAGAGAAGTACTTAATACGATTAAAGGTATTGTACCTTCCCTGAAAAACATGCCTGCCAAAGGATGCCGGTTCGTAGACCGCTGTCCTTCAGCGATGCCGGAGTGTGCAGAAATAGATCCACAGCTGGGGGAAGTAGAAAAGGGACATGCCGTCCGTTGTATCCTCTATGATGCAAGCCACCCAGAAAAAGAAGCGGAGGTTAAGTAATGGCAAATGATGCAGTGAAATCAGAGCACCTGCTGCAAGTGCAGGAGCTGAAAAAATATTACCCCGTCCGCGGTGGCTTTTTAAGGCGGAAGGTCGGAGATGTAAAAGCGGTTGATAATATTTCCCTTGAGCTGAAGCGAGGAGAAACGTTTGGTCTCGTTGGGGAGTCCGGCTGCGGAAAATCAACTGCCGGCAGAACAATTACCCGTCTTTTTAAGCCTACGGCAGGAAAAATCTTTTTTGAAGGCCGGGATATTACCTCTCTCCGCGGGTCAGAACTTCGGGATTTACGGCAGGATATTCAAATGGTCTTCCAGGATCCGTTTGCTTCCCTGAATCCAAAAATGATGGTAGGAAGCATTGTTTCTGAACCATTAATTAATTACGGAAAAGGAAGCGAATCAAAATTGAAAGAAGAAGTTATGAATCTTCTCTCAAGAGTTGGACTTCCGGAAGACGCTTATTATAAGTATCCGCATGAATTTTCCGGTGGACAGCGGCAGCGGATCGGAATTGCGCGCGCACTGGCACTTAAGCCAAAGCTGATCGTGGCAGATGAGCCGGTTTCGGCACTTGATGTATCTGTACAATCTCAAGTATTAAATCTATTAAAAGAACTGCAGCAAGAATTTAATTTAACGCTTTTATTTATTGCGCACGATTTAAGCGTGGTAAAACATATGAGCGACCGTATCGGAGTCATGTACTTAGGAAATCTGGTAGAAGTGGCAGATGCCCAGGATATTTATGCTGATCCGAAGCATCCATATACACAGGCGCTTATCTCCGCTATTCCACAGCCTGATCCGCGGAACAAAAGTAAAAGAATTATTCTTTCAGGCGATGTGCCGAGTCCGCAGAATCCACCTACGGGGTGTCCATTTCATCCTCGCTGTCCAAAGGCGATGCCTGAATGCAGTGACAAAAAACCTCAGTTAAGGGAGGTGAACCGCGACCATCGTGTCTCGTGTCTATTATATGAATAGACGTTCACCAACTGGCTGAATGATCAACTAAAACAATCAAGGGGGAAATTTGAATGAAACGTTCACGTTACTTATTAGGTGCTTCTCTGATTTCTGTGTCACTTCTTGCAGCAGCATGCGGGAATAATGCAGACGAAAATAACAACGCAGATCCGGCAGACAATGGAAATGCTGACAATGCAGAAACAAATGATGCTGGGAACGATGCCGATACTGAAGGAAACAATGCAGACGGCAATGAAGATACTGAAGAAGGAAATGAAGCTGCAGAAGGAGATGCGCCACAAGGCGGTTCTGTAACCTACGGCTACATTGCACCTTTCGCCGGTGTTTTCGACTGGGCTTTTTATGAGGGACAGGACGACAGCCTTGCCTTAAACATTTTTAATGGTGATGCACTGTATTCTATCTCTTCTTTCACAGATTTCGAACCTGAACCAAACCTGGCGCATGACTGGGAGTGGAATGAAGATAACACAGTACTTACTTTTCATTTAGAAGAAGGCGTAATGTGGCATAACGGAGAAGAATTGACTGCAGAAGACTTTGAATTTGCTTACGAAACAATTGCAGATCCGGATTACGGCGGTGCTCGTGCTTCCAACGTAGACCGCATTGTAGGATATGAAGACTACAGAGCGGGTGAAGCAGACGATTTTGAAGGAGTAAATGTCGTTGATGACTATACACTTGAAATTACATTTGAAGAAGCAGCAGCGAACAACCTGGAGCAGTTATGGTCCTATCCAATGCCGAAAGCACATATGGAAGGTGTAGCGGTAGCGGATATGGCTGATTCTCCGGAAGTACGGGAAAATCCGGTAGGTCTAGGGCCGTTTGAAGTATCAAATATTGTGCCGGGGGAAATGGTAGAATATACAGCGTATGAAGACTACTGGCAGGGTGCTCCGAACCTGGATGAAGTTGTTTACCGTATTGTAGACGGTGCACAGGCAGGAGAGCTTGTAGAGCAGGGAGAAGTTGACATTATCGAACTTACTCCAAACCAGGCAGGACCGCTGGAAGGCAGCGAAAATGTAACAGTGGAAGAAATTGAAGGACTTTCTTACAGCTACCTTGGCTTTAAGCTTGGAGAGTGGAACGCAGAAGATGGCGTAGTAGAAATGAACAATCCGAAATTCGAATCAAAAGAGCTTCGTCAGGCATTTGCTCATGCCATTGACCGTCAAGGCATCATTGATTCTTTCAATGAAGGCTACGGAACTGTAATCAACGCTCCGGAATCTGTGATCCGCTGGTCTTACCCGGATGAATCAGAGCTTAACCAGTACGAGTTTGATATTGAGCGTGCGCAGGAACTTCTTGCAGAAGCAGGCTATGAAGATCAGACGGGAGACGGTTTTGTAGAAGATCCGAATGGAGAAGAATTCACGGTAAATCTTGCAGCAATGGATACGCCGGCTGATATTGCCGAGCCGCGTGCGCAGTATATTCTGCAGACGCTTCAGGAAGCTGGCATTAACGCACAGTTAATGGACGGACAGCTGCTTGATTTCAACCTCTTCTATGATCTTGTAGAAGAAGATGATCCAAACATTGATATCTTTATGGGTGCCTGGGGACTTGCTACGGCAGATCCGGATCCATCTGGACTATGGCGTTCTACAGATATCTGGAACTTCCCTCGCTGGTATAACGAAGAGTCCGATGAGCTTATTTCACAAGGTTTAAGTGAAGAAGCACTGGATCAGGACTATCGTCAGGAAGTGTATCAGGAGTGGCACCAGCTCGTAAATGAAGAGCTGCCATTGATTCCTTTAAACTCTCCTACTGACCTTTACGGTATCGGCAACCATGTCGGCGGTGTAACAGTAGATGTGCGTGATGCTACTGCAAATCCACAGGACTGGTATGTAGAAGAAGAGTAATTCTTTAACGGCTTGTTCGACTGAAACTGAGTAAACAAGCTTTACTTTGACCAAGCAAGGAGAACTGATCATGCTTATTTACACGTTGAGACGTATACTCACCATGATTCCTATCTTGTTCCTGGTCTCCATTGTGGTATTCGCCCTGGCATTAGCTATGCCAGGGGATGCCTTAAGTGGGCAGATTAACCCGGCCAATGCTAACCCGGAATACATTGAAGAAATGCGAGAAGAACTAGGATTAAATGATCCAATTCACGTTCAGTACGGCCGCTGGATTGCCGGCATTGTTCAATGGGATTTCGGTCGTTCTGTGGTTCACAGCAGGGATGTAACACAGGTAATTGGGGACAGGCTGCCAAATACAATATTATTGTCGGCGGTATCGTTAATAATTACATATATACTTGCATTTCTCATGGGACGTTATGCCGGAAGAAATCCATACACTAAGGGAGATTATGCTATACAGGGAACGAACTATTTAATGCTTGCAATACCCAGCTTCGTAGCAGCATTGTTTGCGATTTTCATTTTTTCTTTCCAGCTTGGATGGTTTCCTTCTACCGGAAGTGTAGGAAGAGGCCTGGAAGCAGGGACGTTGGATTTCTGGATCAGCAAGCTTTATCACACTTTTCTGCCTGCACTTGTGCTTGGTGCCTTAGTAACTGCAAGTTATACGCAGTTTCTGCGGAATGACATCATTGAAAGCTCGCAGAAAGATTACGTCCGGACAGCCCGGGCAAAAGGCACAAGCGAATCTGATATTTATAATAAACATATTTTACGTAATTCGATTATTCCGATTGTAACGCTGTTCGGTTTTGATATTGCAAGTATCATCGGCGGAGCAGTGATCATCGAGACTATTTTCTCTTATCGTGGTATTGGGGAACTTCTGATTACGTCGATTCAGCAGCGGGATTCAGCAGTAGTACTTGCTGTAACATTAATGCTTTCTGTAGCAACACTGCTTGGAAATCTGCTTGCAGATCTGCTGTACGGAGTAATCGATCCACGAATAAGAGTAGAATAGGAGGGGACGCTGATGGAAGCTGTAACAGAAACAAAGTTGGAAAAACAGGCAAAGAAGCAGTCCCCTTGGTCGATTGCAAGAAAGAAATTGATTAGAAACAAGCTGGCAGTTATTAGCTTAACCTTTTTAATTGTTGTCACTGCCATGGCTTATTTAGCTCCTTTTATTACGGGATATGACCCGACGCAGGTAGACATCATGAACCGGACGACGCCTCCGGGAGAAGGGTATCTGCTGGGCACAGATTCTTCCGGAAGAGATATCTGGTCCCTGCTGATGTATGGGGCAAGAACTTCTCTTACGATCGGGTTTGTATGTACGTTTGCAGTTATTTTAATTGGAACTGTAATCGGCTCGATTGCCGGCTATTACGGCGGCTGGGTAGATGCCGTTTTAATGCGTTTCACTGATTTCATGATGAACTTTCCTTTTCTCGTTTTCGTTATTGTACTTGCTTCCATTTTCCGGGATGCCGGCATCTGGGCCCTGATTATCGTATTAAGTGTTTTATCGTGGACAGGAGCGGCCCGTGTAGTGCGGAGTAAGGTGATGTCAGAAAAAGAAAACGAATATGTAATGGCAGCCATTTCCATTGGGGGTACGCCATTTAAAGTAATACGAAAGCATCTGCTGCCAAACGTCATGACAACGATTATTGTACAGGCTACACTGATTTTAGCTGTTATGATAGTAGCTGAGACTGCTTTAAGCTTCCTTGGCTTCGGTGTACCACAGGGGACGCCGAGCTGGGGGAATATGATGAGTGAAGCGCGTGATCCGAATGTTATCCGCACCCAGTGGTGGGTATGGATTCCGCCAGGCCTCGCGATTACCTTTACGATTCTTTCGATTAACTTTATCGGTGAAGGCATTAAAGATGCTTTCAATCCAAGATCTGCACGTTAAAAAGCTGCCTCCGGGCAGCTTTTTATTTGGGAATTTTTCCCGTTCATGCTTCCGCAGGCTTCTAGCCGGTTTCCGCTTTGTGCTTACATTTGAAAAATTGAAGCAGGTGATGGCTTCCATTACGAACTTTGCTGGCAACAATAAGAGGTTTAGACGCCTCCGCCAAAAGCGCAGCGGCATATAGCATTCCTCTCTGGGATTTTGTTTCCGCGGCAGTTATTAAAATAACGTTGCAGATCATTCTGTACACCACTACAATTTACTTAGTGTTTCAGGGCAGGAGTGAATAACAATGACACAGGAAGAAATAGATATATATTATATGCAGCTTGCAGTAAAAGAAGCAGTAAAAGCCGGGGCAGAAGGGGAAGTGCCGATTGGAGCGGTCATCGTTAAGCAGGATCAGGTTATTGCCACTGGTTATAATGAAAGAGAACGTACGCAGCAGGCAACAACACACGCGGAACTTACTGCAATCGAAAAAGCCTGCGAAGCAACAGGAAGCTGGCGGCTGGAAGACTGTACGTTGTACGTCACTTTGGAACCCTGCCCAATGTGTGCAGGTGCCATTGTACAGTCACGGATAGCACGTGTAGTGTTTGGGGCGGAAGATCCCAAAGCAGGCTGCTGCGGCACCCTGATGAACCTCGTACAGGATGATCGATTTAATCACAGGGCGGCCCTTACTTCTGGTATAATGAAGGAAGAAACAGGTGCTTTGTTAACGGATTTTTTTCGTGAGCTGAGAACCTCTAAAAAACGAAAGAAACAGGAGGGACTATCCGATGCGACCGAATCAAATTTCGCTGGAGACAGCGCAGATGATGGCAAAAAAGCTTAACATGCCGCTGGAACACGTAATGCACACTCCGCCGCATATTCTTATGGCGAAGCTGCAGAAGGCAGAAGCAGCTGCGGAAGAAAACGAGGAAAAGTAATCGATTTTAGTGTTATTCTTGCATTTCAAAGTTAAAAAAGATATACTGTATTTTGCGTTGAAAAAACGCCTGAATAAATTATCAATTTTGTCGTGCTAAGCGGGGAATTAGCGGTGCCCTGTACTCGCAATCCGCTACAGCGAGGCTGAACTCCTCTCAGAGGCCGCACGTTCTCATGGTCTGCCCTAAGTAAGTGGTGTTGACATTCGGGTTCCACGCAACGGAATCTCGTGAATCCTGTCAGGTCCGGAAGGAAGCAGCAGTAAGCGAGTCCTTCCGTGTGCCGTGGAGTTGCCTGAATCGAGCAAACTGCTTAGGTAACGCTTGAGGGTGTCCGGTCGAAGAGAGGTGCACGGCAGTAGATATAATAGAGAAGGATGTGCTTTTATAAGCCATCCTTTTTTTATGCGAAAAAAAGTGAAATTTCAGTAAGAATGATTTTGAAATCAACCCTCTGAGCCGGTATAATTGATAAAGGTGAAAGTATACGAAGGAGCTGAACGGTGATGAGTTATCAAGCGCTGTACCGCGTCTGGCGTCCGCATCGACTTACGGATGTGGTCGGACAGGAACATATTACAAAAACGCTTAAAAATGCCCTTGTTCAGCAGAAACTATCGCACGCGTATCTTTTTACAGGGCCGCGGGGCACAGGTAAAACGAGTGCTGCAAAGATCGTGGCCAAAGCAGTCAACTGCCATCAGGCACCGACAGAGGAACCGTGTAACCAATGCGAAGCCTGCCGCGGCATCCAGGACGGCAGTATTGTAGATGTGATGGAAATTGATGCTGCGAGCAACAACGGTGTAGATGAAATTCGCGATATCAGAGATAAAGTAAAATTCGCTCCCAGTGCAGCCCGGTTTAAAGTATATATTATCGATGAAGTGCATATGCTTACGACTGGTGCTTTCAATGCACTCCTAAAAACTTTAGAAGAACCTCCACAGCACGTTATTTTTATCCTGGCTACGACAGAGCCTCACAAAATTCCACTTACTATTATTTCCCGCTGTCAGCGGTTTGATTTTAAACGGATCACTGCACATGCGATGCTTGGCAGAATGGAAGAAATCGTAAAAGAAAGCAATATTGCTGTAGAGGCAGATGCCCTTGCCTTGATTGCCCGGGTGTCTGAAGGAGGAATGAGAGATGCACTGAGTCTCCTGGATCAGGCAGTCTCTTTTGCAGATGATACAATTACCAGAGAAGACATTCTGGCGATTATTGGTTCTGTTTCCCATGATATGATGTATACCATTGTAGAGGCTGTAAGAGAAGGGAATGTAGGCGCAGGACTGGAAGCAATTGATGTGATAATGCAGGAAGGGAAAGACCCGAATAGATTCATTGAGGATCTTATTTTCTTCTTCCGGGATGCGCTTATGATAAAAACAGCTCCTCAGCTGGAAGAGTCCAAAGACCGGATAGGGACAGATGAAAAATTTCGTGAAGTAACAGAAACTTTTGATCAAGCCTGGATTTTTCAGATCATGGAACGGCTGAATCATTTTCAGCAGGAAATGAAATGGGCAAGTCATCCGCAGGTATTTCTGGAAATGTTTATTGTCCAGGCCTCCCAGCAGACAACGTCTCTTCCCATGGCGGAGGCAGATGCTGCGCCTAATTCTTCTACATTAGAAGCGCTGCAGCAGAAAGTGGAAAGTCTGGAGAGGACACTGCAGCAGCTGCAGACTGAAGGAGTAAAGCAGGCTGCTCCCCAGCAGAAAGAAGCTGTACAGAGACCGAAACAGCGTGCTGCACAGCCGTCCAATAAAAGCCGGGCGAATGCAAAAAAAGTGCAGATGATGCTCGACGGGGCGACCAAATCCCACCTGCAGAATATTCAGTCCAAGTGGGGGAATGTGCTTGAACAAGTAAAGAGAGAGAGCGTTCCTGCGTCCGCCTGGCTGAATGACTGCCAGCCTGCAGCAAGTTCGGAAAACGAGTTTGTACTGGCGTTCCGCAATGAAATGCATCGGGATATGGTAGATGATAAATTCCGGAATCTCGTAGAAAATGCAGTAGGACAGCAAATGTCCAAACAAATGACAATGCTCACGCTGCTCGAAGCAGACTGGGAAGAAATCAAAGCTAATTATGTAAAGAGTCAGCGTGGAAAAGAAAATCGTGTTTCTTCTAATGAAGATGGAGATACGATAGAAGATGAAACAGCTGCAGATGAAGAAGGAAATCCGCTGGTCGATGAAGCCGTGAAACTTTTCGGCAGAGATTTGCTTGAAATTAAAGAGTAAGATAGCATAGATAAGAAGGAATCCAATTAAAGAGAGGGAGATACAAATGAAAAACATGGGTAATATGATGAAGCAGATGCAGAAAATGCAGAAAGATATGGCGAAAGCACAGGAACAGTTAAAAGAAGAAACGGTAGAAGCGTCTGCTGGCGGTGGAATGGTAAAAGTTATTGCCAGTGGAGAAAAGAAGATTCTCGACATTCAGATAAACGAAGAAGCAGTAGATCCGGATGATGTTGAAATGCTGGAGGATCTTGTACTTGCAGCGACAAATGAAGCTTTAACGAAAGTAGATGAACTCGTGGAAGAACGAATGGGTAAATTCACAAAAGGAATGAACATTCCCGGCCTGATGTAACAGATGTTTAAAGGAAAATGCAATGAGGGAATAATTTAAGAGAGAAACTGCCCCTTTTTACAGAGATAAGGGGCAGTTCTTTTCTTCTCGGCAGGGTGAAAGCTGGCTGAGAACAGCGGGATTTTCTATTTTAATGAAAGAAGCTGTTTTGTTATTTGCAAGTACGTACTTCTTTATATAGAAGAAAGAAGAAATCGGAGGTAAAAACAAATGCAATATCCACAACCTATTTCAAAACTGATGGATGGATTTATGAGACTTCCCGGCATAGGTCCGAAAACAGCGGCCAGACTTGCCTTTCATGTACTGGATATGAAAGAAGATGATGTTCTTGATTTTGCAAGGGCACTAGTAAGTGTAAAGCGGGAATTAACTTACTGTACTGTCTGCCACCATATTACGGATACAGATCCCTGCCGCATCTGTGAGGATAAATCAAGAGATCAGTCTATTATCTGTGTAGTCCAGGATTCTAAAGATGTGATCGCTATGGAAAAAATGCGCGAGTACGGCGGTTTGTATCATGTACTGCACGGGGCAATTTCACCGGTAGAGGGAATTGGACCAGAAGATATATATCTTCCTGACCTGCTGAAAAGACTCCAGAATGAAGAAGTGAAAGAATTAATTGTTGCTACCAATCCTAATATCGAAGGAGAAGCGACTGCCATGTATATATCAAGACTGGTCAAACCTACAGGAATGAGAGTAACGAGAATTGCGCACGGACTCCCAGTTGGAGGAGATCTGGAGTATGCAGATGAAGTAACGCTTTCCAAAGCAATTGAAGGCAGAAGAGAACTCTAGGAAAAGGGGGAGTTATTAATGAGACGTAAAAAAAGAAAAATGCGTCGGGAAAAAGACGACGAATTGATTTATTATCTGGATCAGATAAAGCGGAAGGTAAATCAGCACGAATCATATTTAAATAATTCTTTTGATGCCAGAGAAGAACTGCAGGGTATGGCAAAAGCGGAACAAGCAAAATACTGGTTTTTATTAAGAGAAGCCAGAGTAAGAGGAACTACATTTTATTAATATAATAAATTGATTTCTTTCTTTAATAAATACAAAATCAGATGATTTCACAGAGAATGCGATGTAAAAAAACAAAGAAGAGGCTGTGACAGGGGGTAATTTAAAATCCCTCAATTTTTTTTAAAGAAATTATAGTTTCTTGTTGACGTTGTATTTTCAGCGTGGTATATTATTACTTGTCGCCGAGAAGAGGCCGGCTTAATTACAAGCATTTAAATCTTTTTTAGAAAGAATCGTTGACACAATGATTGCTTTCGTGCTATATTAATAAAGTCGCCAAAAACAAGCGGCATTCACATTTGCTCTTTGAAAACTAAACAAAAGACGAAGAAGAAGGTAAAGAGAATGAATCATTCTCTGTCAATTTTTTAAGCAAGCAAAGAATCTTTAGCCAGATTCAGTTTTGAACGTCAGAAGTTCAGACTTCTACCATTTATTGGAGAGTTTGATCCTGGCTCAGGACGAACGCTGGCGGCGTGCCTAATACATGCAAGTCGAGCGCAGGAAACAGGCAGAACCCTTCGGGGGGACGCCTGTGGAATGAGCGGCGGACGGGTGAGTAACACGTGGGCAACCTGCCTTCCAGATCGGAATAACCCCGGGAAACCGGGGCT
>NZ_FNIL01000023.1 GCF_900103955.1 Alkalicoccus daliensis | reverse complement strand
GATTTTATGCTTTTGTCTCCGAAGTGTCGCTTTCCGGAGGGAACTCTCTCAGCTAACCTGCCGTTGGCAGGTGGATCTTCGAATCGTTCAAATCCTCCCGGAGTCGACTCTTCTGCGACTGCAGCATAATTAAGGGGGACAATGGTTTTTATACGAACCCGCAGAGATACGGACACTTTTTCTTCGGAAATAACTTTTCTCCATAGCGCCCGGCGGTGACAGCGGGATTAAAGCGCAGTCTGAAGATCCTTTCTTCTGTCCCGTGGGCGGGAGAAATAGCTGAAGACCGGTCGGCAAGCTTCCGCCGGAAAGCGGAGGAGAACCTATACACAGCAAATCATAAAAATAGAAATTTCTTACTGTATAAACACTCTGCAAAACCCCGCTGGGCAGTCAGCAGGGTTTTAACTGTGAAGAAAGAAATTGTTTCTTGCAATTGCAGCTTTTCGCTTGGCGTCTCGAATGAAAAATGAATAATAGAAGTTCCTGCGTTATCAGCGCAGCCGTTCATTTCTTTTAAACATCCGCTCCAGATGATATTGGAACCGTTCCTGTTCAGTTTCTGACAGCTCATACTCTGCAAGCGAATCGCTATGCTTTTCCAATGCCAGAAAAATGCGGTGCGTCAGTGCTTCGTTTGTGAGGGGAGTACCGATAAGCTCTGTCAAAGAAGCCATTGTTTCCGGCACAATCTGAGGATACGAATACTTCACATCGCCCCCGGCAGCAGCAATGTTATAAAAAGAGCGGATTAATTCTGCACGCGCCGCACCGCTTCCCTGCATTGCCAGGTAAATCTGGACAGCTATCCCGCCCCGGATCCGCCGCTGGGAAATCCCGGCGAATTTCTGGCCATTCACGCTTAAATCGAACCTTCCCGGACAGTAGGAAGTACTGATTTCCCCGTCCTGTATCAAATCCCCAAGTTCCGGGAGCAGCTCCCGTGTAAAAGCAACCATAGCTTCATACCCGAGGTCAATCGTAAGGGCACGGGTTTCCGGAAAGAGAAGTGAGAGGTTGTATACGTCCTCATCCAAAACTACAGCAAGGCCGCCTGAGTTTCGCACAATCACCTGATAACCCTGCTTTTCCAAGTAGGAAATTCCTTCATTTATTTGAGGAAGCCGGCTGTCCTGAATGCCGAGCACTACTGTTTTATCATGCACCCAGCTTCTGGCAAAGCCTGTACTTTCCTTCGAGGCAACTATTTCACATAACGTATCATCCATCGCAAATGATGCCATAGGGTTCATTTGCAGACCTGTGACAGATTGATCTATGACAAACCAGTTTTGCTGCTGGAGTTCTTCTGGTAAATTAAACATGCTCATTCTCCCTTACAGGCAGATTTTCCGCTCCAAATTATATCATATCTCTCCTGGAAAAAACCCGTTGCCGTACCGAAACGGGAAAGGTAGAATGAAATATGTCTAATCAGAACAAAAAAAGGGAAAATATAATTCATCAGAATTAAATGAGGGGGAGGCAGCCTGATGCTGAGGCCAGACGGACAATTACAGGAAGAAAAAGTATTTAAAGATCCGGTCCACCGGTATATACACGTCCGGGATGAACTGATCTGGGAATTGATCGGCACAAGGGAATTTCAGCGGCTCCGTAGAATCCGCCAGCTTGGCACTACATATTTAACGTTTCATGGAGCAGAACATACACGATTTAACCATTCGCTTGGGGTATACGAAATTATGCGGCGGATGGTGGAGAACCTGGAAAAAAAGATGACCTGGGAAAAAGATGAACGTCTTGTCTGCCTGGCTGCGGCACTCCTTCACGATGTAGGGCACGGGCCTTTTTCCCACTCTTTTGAGAAGGTCTTTCAAACAGACCATGAAGAGTGGACAAGCAGGATCATTATGGGCGACACAGAAGTAAATAAAGTACTTCGCCGCATGGGAGAGGATTTCCCTGCCCGTGTGGCAGACGTGATTGGAAAAACTTACGAAAACAAACTGATTGTCAGCTTGATTTCCAGCCAGATTGATGCGGACCGGATGGATTACCTGCTGCGGGACGCCTTTTACACAGGAGTCAGCTACGGCCAGTTTGATATGGAAAGAATTCTGCGGGTGATGCGACCGCAGGAGGATCAGGCAGTGTTTAAACACAGCGGGATGCACGCAGTGGAGGACTATATTATGAGCCGTTACCAAATGTACTGGCAGGTATATTTTCATCCGGTAACGCGCAGTGCGGAAGTAATTCTGAGTAAAATTCTTCACCGGGCGAAAGAGCTGCTTGCAGACGGATATGAATTTCAGCAGACGCCGCACCATTTTCAATCATTATTTGAATCTACGATGACGCTGGAGGAGTATATCCGGCTGGATGAGTATATTATCTTTTATTACTTTCAGGCCTGGGAGCTGGAAAACGATCCGATCCTCAGTGATCTGTGCAGAAGATTTATGGACCGCCACCTTTTTAAATACGTGGAGTGTGATCCGAGCGAGCAGATGATAATATGGCCCGAGCTGCAGGAACTGTTTCGAAAAATCGGCGTGGATCCGGAGTATTATCTTGTGATAGATTCCTCTTCCGATCTGCCCTATGATTTTTACCGGCCGGGAGAAAAAGATGAGCGGATGCCGATTCATCTCTTAATGCCAAACGGATCGCTGCGGGAATTATCGAGAGAATCTGATATTGTAGAATCTATTTCCGGCAAAAAACGCACGGACCATAAATTATATTTTCCAATGGATCTGCTTTTGGACCAGCAGGAGCATGGCGAAGAAAAGCGGCGTATTCTGACGCTGCTTCATCAACAGGAGGGATAATTGTGCTGCAGGAACATGCCAAACTACTGGCACTATTAAAGGAAACAGAGGAAATTGTCGGCCGCAAAAAACTGCAGAAAATGGTGTATATAGCAAAACGGCTGGGGCAGCCATTTCGTGAAAAATATCAATTTCATATGTTTGGGCCTTATTCGGAGGAACTGACGCTGCAGATAGAAGAAATGTGCCAGGCAGATTTTGTAGAAGAACTGCGGGAAAAAAAGGCGGGATATTATCAGTACCGCTATTCGCTATCTTCTAAAGGAGAGCAATTTTTAGCGGCGGTATTCCCAGAGAAAAAAATGCTGGATAAGGAGCTGCTCAGAGCTTTAAATGAAAAGTCATCCAAGTTTTTAGAGCTGGTATCCACCATTTTATATTTCGATGCGCTGACCAAAGAAGAAGTGAAAACAAAAGTGTTCAAACTGAAAGCAAAGCAGAATTATACAGAAGAAGATATAGAAGAAGCCTATACATTTCTGGAAAAACTCCGTCATTAAAAAGTCCTGCAGTGATTGCTCGCTGCAGGACTTTTTTGCTTATACTTCGTCACTCGCACGGACTCCGGCTTTTCCGAAGTTTTCGGGCTTCATTTCTTCTATCACTACAGATACGCGGTCTGCAGGCGCCTGAGTGGTGCTTGTAACGGCTTCTGTCACTTTTTCTACAAGCTCCCGTTTTTGCTCATCTGTGCGGCCTTCCAGCATTTTTACAGTAACGATTGGCATGCATATTCCTCCTTTAAGCGAAGTAGGATTCAGAAACCCTCTTTGGTAAGTATACTAGAAATAAGCGCGAATTCCTTTACTGAACTTTCCTTAGGGTCTCCGCTTGCCAAGAAATACATCAGGTATGATAAACTGAATGTTAAGTGCATGATTTGAAAGGAGGAAATTTTATGAATGAACAAGATCGCATTAAGAATGAAAAAATAAAGAAGATGAGCGGTAATTTTAATATTTTAAGCAACGACTCCACAGACGGGCACGGTGGTTACGGTGTCGGTACGATAAACTTAAACAACGTTACACCGGTCTTTGTCGACCCGGAGGAAAATACGGCGTTTGTAGATATGGGGGCGCTTCATGCCCGCAGCGAAGTGGAAAAACGAATTAAATTTCTGAAAGAAAAAGAAGCGGTGCCGAATGGGAAGCTTTACTGGCTCGTCTGGGTGACGGTAGAACATTTGGAAGGCAAGCCCGCATATACTGGGGTAGGGGCCTGCGAAATGATTGTGGACCGCTCGATCCGACGCGGTTATAAAAGCATGCCGGAACACGTAAATAACATGGATAAGTCCATGAAAGGAAAAATTGCAGTCGAGCACATGGACGTGGAATCCAAACGGGTACTGAGAGAATTTCTGAAGGATTTTAACCGGGAGTTCTGGGATCATTCCACAGATGAATTGAAGCAGGGTCTCAACGACGAGGAGTAAAGCGATGCAAGGGAATTAAGCACTAAGAAAGCAGAAATTTTAACTTTTGTGAACAAAGTGTGAAGATCCCTTATATCACTTGCAGGATGCGCCTTTCATTTAGTACACTAATGGACACACGCAACATACTAAGACAGGAAAACAGACGAAGGAGGATCCCACACACATCCCTTTCGTCTGTTTTTCTATAGTCAGGCCTTCCGGGATTTCCGGGAGGTTTTTTAGTGTTAAAAAGGTCACACATACGCTTCGGAATTTCCAATTCCCGCCTTTTTTCTTCTTTCCAGGCAGGAATCATTGCCGGCGCGGAGAATTTGTTTTAAAAGACAGCGAGAAAATAGGAGGCCTACATAATGAATACTGAATTAACTGCACCGGAAACATATAATATTACTGATGAAGTCATGCGCTTTAAAGAAAATGATACTGCCGCAGTCGCCTGGAGAGACCAGGGCGGGGACCGGAAAGATATTTCCTACCGGGAGCTGGCCCGGAAAATAAATCAGTATGCACAGGCACTGAATGCAAGGGGGATTCACAAAGGGGATAGAGTCCTTGTGCTGCTTCCACGTATTCCGGAAGCGTATTTTACTTATCTCGCATGCATGCGTGCAGGAATTATTGCTGTGCCATGTTCAGAAATGCTCCGGGAAAAAGACCTCCGGTTCCGCATGGAGCATGCTGAAGCAAAAGGGGTCGTAGCTTTTCATAAAACAACTGCCGAAGTAAATAAAATTGGAGATTATTCACTGCACGAAAAATTCATTATCGGCGGAGAGGAAGAAGGCTGGACTCCGCTGGAGCAGGAAGCGGACGCTGCATCTAATGAGTACCAGGCGCCTGTCACTTCGCGAGAAGACACGGTGGTACTTTCCTATACTTCCGGCACCACAGGAAATCCGAAGGGCGTAGTACATACGCACGGCTGGGGCTATGCCCACGTACGCACCGCAGCAAGAGAATGGCTCGGTGTAGAAGAGGGAGACGTAGTCTGGGCTACGGCAGCACCGGGATGGCAGAAATGGATATGGAGTCCGCTCCTTTCTACGATTACCCTTGGAGCTACAGCGTTCGTGTACAACGGGGCATTTGACGCTTCCACGTATCTTTCCCTGCTTGAGAAAGAAAAAATAAACGTGCTCTGCTGTACGCCGACCGAATACCGGATGATGGCGAAACTGGATGACCTTGCTTCTTATAATTTACAAGAACTGAAAAGTGCCGTTTCTGCGGGAGAACCGTTAAACCGCCCTGTCATCCAGGCATTTAAAGATGCATTCCAAATCGAGGTGCGGGACGGGTACGGCCAGACAGAGAATACGCTGCTCGTCTGCAATGTCCAGGGGATGACGGTGAAGCCGGGATCGATGGGAAAACCTACTCCCGGGAATCCGGTGGACATCATTTCTTCTGCAGGAGACCCGGTAGAGCCAGGAGAAACGGGTGACATTGCAGTGCACAAAGACTGCCCTGCGCTGTTTAAAGAATATTACCGGGATCCTGAAAAAACGGACGCAGCTTTTCGTGGAGAGTGGTACGTAACCGGGGATCAGGCTTTGAAGGATGAAGATGGCTACTTCTGGTTTAAAGGGCGGAGCGACGATATTATTATCAGCTCCGGCTATACGATCGGACCGTTTGAAGTGGAAGACGTGCTGTTAAAGCATACTTCCGTGAAAGAATGTGCGGTCATCGCATCTCCGGATGAAATCCGCGGAAGCGTGGTGAAAGCCTGTATCGTGCTCAAAGATCCTGCTGAAGAGAGCGAAGAGCTAAAGAAAAAGCTGCAGGATTATGTAAAGCAGATGACAGCACCTTACAAATATCCACGGAAAATTGAATTTATGAAGGAACTGCCGAAGACCGCTTCCGGAAAAATCCGCCGGATCGAACTGCGGGAAGAGGAGTAAGCTGTCTTTTCATAAATGATTAAAAAGCAGGGGCTGAAATTCAGCTCCTGCTTTCTGCTGGTGTTCCGCGCTGCTCTTTTTCCCAAGCTGCAAGTTTTTCCTGGATTAATGCATAAGTCTGTTTGGATACTTCCGGAAGTTCTCCAAAA
This sequence comes from Alkalicoccus daliensis, assembly GCF_900103955.1. Classification (GTDB taxonomy): domain Bacteria; phylum Bacillota; class Bacilli; order Bacillales; family Salisediminibacteriaceae; genus Alkalicoccus; species Alkalicoccus daliensis. Next base: position 4,937 of record NZ_FNIL01000023.1, on the reverse strand, counting down.
ATATCTTCCACCGCTTTAAAGCCCATGTCGATTGCTCCGCGCAGCACATCAAGCTTATCTACATTACCGCCGGAAAGTGCAATCGCAAAATTTACGAGCCGGTCGCTCACGGCTTCTGCCCCATAAGGTCCATCTTCTGCGACCGCTTTTTCGGCAGCGAGCCTTGTCTCCTCGTCTACTTCAATTGTTTCTGCAACATTACTGTCCCCGTGGAGATCCTGAAAAGTGAATCCCTGTTTCTCCAGCATTTTCGCAACGAGATTTTTTAAGGACTCAAAATGCTTATCTGATTCCTGGCGAAGTTTATTTAAATAATTGTCCCGCTCTTCCGGACTCATGTTTTTTACATCCGGCCGGGGAGAAGGAGTATACGTTTCTTTACTGTCTTTCACCGTTTTTTCAGTTGCTTCCTGATTTTTCGGCGCAGCTGGCTGCGCAGGCTTTGCCTGTGAAGGCTGATAACGTGAAATTTCCATCGGAGTTCCTCCATATTATTTAGTAAGTACTGCTTGAAAAGAGCGCGTGTAACAAAGCGGAAACAGGCGGACGCCTGTATTAAAGAGAGCATTGCTCCGCTCGACCAACAGTCCTCTTCACAAAGAACGTAAAGAGGACTTTAAGAGCATTTGGTCGGCTGCACAAATGCTTTCGGCGGACGTTCCTTTCGCCAAAATTAGTCGAGAACAAGCCCTTGGGTAAGTCTCTCCGAAAATGAAGCAGTATTATTATTTCTTTTTAGCAAAATTTTTATTTTCAAGATAGCTTTATTAAAAACTTAGCATCTTCTCATTTTAAAATATATCGGCAGCGGGTAGAGAGACTTAATAGGTAAAAAGACCGGAACAGGCGCTCCTGGAGGCACCCCTTGCGTATGCAAAAGATTTTCGGTACTTTTAAAAGAGTGCAAAGGCATAAAAGAGAAATGGAGTGGAAGTATAGATGAGTATTTGGTTTACAGAAAAGCAGACAGACAACTTTGGGATTACGGCGAAAATAAAACAGACTTACGTAAGTGAGAAAACAGAATTTCAACAGCTTGACATGGTGGAAACGGAAGAGTTCGGCAATATGCTGCTGCTGGACGGCATGGTGATGACCACAGAAAAAGACGAGTTTGTATATCACGAGATGGTCGCACACGTTCCGCTGCATACCCATCCAGACCCTCAGAACGTACTTGTAGTCGGCGGCGGGGACGGTGGAGTAATCCGTGAAATTTTAAAGCATCCGGAAGTACGAAAAGCTACCCTTGTTGAAATTGACGGCAAGGTAATCGAATATTCCAAGCAGTATCTGCCGACTATTGCAGGATCGCTTGATGATCCAAGAGTCGAAGTGAAAGTTGCAGACGGATTTATGCATATCGCTGAAAGTGAAGATGAATACGATGTAATTATGGTGGATTCCACAGAGCCTGTAGGGCCGGCCGTTAACTTGTTTACCCGTGGTTTCTATGAAGGAATTTCCAAAGCGCTGAAAGAAGACGGTATTTTTGTTGCGCAGACTGATAATCCCTGGTTCCAGCAGGAATTAATAAAAAACGCCTACAAAGATATTTCCGAAACTTTCCCAATTACGCGTGTATACACTGCGAATATTCCAACCTATCCAAGCGGCCTGTGGACTTTTACCATCGGTTCTAAAGTGTACGATCCGCTGCAGATCGATGACGACCGCTTTCATCTGCTGGACACAAATTATTATACGAAAGACATTCATCATGCGGCATTTGCGCTGCCAAAATTCCTCCAGGATATATTGAAGGGAGAATAAGCATGTTTTTCGATGAAGGGTATTCAGGAAGAAAATATATTATGGCAGACAAAACTTACGAAGAAGCAGAGTTTGTAATGTACGGCATGCCGATGGATTATACCGTCAGCTTCCGTCCTGGTTCCCGCTTCGGGCCGAACCGGATACGCGAAGCTTCTATTGGACTGGAGGAGTACAGCGTTTATTTGAACCGGCACTTGGAAGAAATCCAGGTGCACGATGCAGGTGATATGCTGCTGCCTTTTGGAAACGCCGCAAAAAGCATCGCCATGATCGAAACGTATGCGGAACAGCTTTTCAAAGACGGGAAATTCCCGGTAGGACTCGGCGGGGAGCATCTGGTTTCCTGGCCGGTCATCAAAGCCGCGAACGCTGCCTTTGATAATTTGGCAATTATTCACATTGATGCCCACGCAGACCTGCGTGAAGAATATGAAGGTGAAGTATTATCGCACTCCACGCCGATTCGAAAAGCCTGCGAACTGCTCGGTCCGGAAAATGTCTACTCCTTCGGGATCCGCTCCGGTATGCGGGAGGAATTTGAATATGCCGCTACTTCCGGCATGCACATGAGCAAATTCGAAGTTGCAGCGCCACTGAAAGAAAAAATAGAAGAGCTCCACGGCCGCAATGTATACGTCACGATCGATATTGATGTTCTGGACCCGGCATTTGCTCCCGGCACAGGCACGCCGGAGGCAGGAGGGATTTCTTCTAAAGAACTGCTGGAAGCAATTCACACGATCGCCGGCTCCTCAGTGAATGTGATCGGCTGTGACCTTGTAGAAGTTCTTCCGGCATACGATCCTTCTGAACAGACGGCTGTCGCAGCAAGCAAATTTATTCGTGAGATGCTGCTTGGTTTCAAATAGATACCTTGAACACGCTGCCCCTTTTCCGTTATAATAGTCTGGTTATTAACGAAAGGAACGGGTGACTTCATATGACTGAAAACAGCATGCCGGTAGATATTAAAATCCGTACCACCATACGTGACGGCAAGCAGAAGGAACGGCACTCCATGGATGCATTCGGACATTTGAGCTGGAGAGGCGGACTGATCGTTCTCCGCTTTCAGGAGCCAAGGGAAGATTCAGAACAGAAAACGATGCAGACAATGCAGCTGCGTGATGGAAGACTTTCTGTAAAAAGAGACGGTGCGATCTCCATGAATCAGCGATTTGTGGAAGGGGTAAAGACGGAAGGCACTTACCGCAGCCCTTATGGACCGATGCACATGATTACAGATACAGAAAGCATTCAATATACGTGGGATGACGAGAAGAAAAAAGGAATCATCTCTCTTATTTACGTATTAACACTGCAGGGATCAAAAACAGGGACATACTCTATGGAAATAGTATTTGAAGAGGGGGAGAAAGCATGAGCCAGGTAGAAGAGCTGAAACAAAATTTAAAGACACAGCTGCAGCAGGCCATTCTGTCTGCCGGATTAGCGGGCGAAGAAGAAATACCTGAAATTGTTATTGAAACACCGAAGGATAAAGATCACGGAGATTTCGCAACAAACGCAGCAATGCAGCTGGCTCGCATTGCCAAAAAAGCACCGCGCGCGATTGCAGAAGATATTGCGGAACACATAAACTACGAGGAAGCTGCTGTAGAAAAGCTCGATATTGCAGGGCCGGGATTTATTAACTTTTTTATGAAAAAGGATTATCTGCTGGACGTAGTAAAAACAGTACTTACCCAAAAAGAAAATTTCGGGCGCTCTGATTACGGAAAAGGAACAAAAGTGCAGGTGGAGTTTGTCTCTGCAAACCCGACAGGAACACTGCATTTAGGCCATGCCCGCGGAGCAGCAGTAGGTGATTCCCTCAGCAATATCCTTGATAAAGCCGGTTACCAGGTGGAGCGGGAGTATTATATCAATGACGCCGGAAACCAGATTGACAACCTGACGCTTTCTTTGGAAGCGCGGTACCTGCAGGAACTTGACGAAGATGCCGTAATGCCGGAAGACGGCTACCAGGGAGCAGATATTATCGGCTTCGCAAAAGAAATCGTCTCTGCCTACGGCGACCGTTTTAAAGATGCAGATCAGGAAAAGCGACGCGCATTTTTCCGAGAGTACGGGCTGAAAAGAGAAACAGATAAGCTCAAAGACGACTTAGCTGATTTCCGTGTGAATTTCGATAACTGGTTCTCAGAATCAAGCTTATACGAAGAAGATAAAATTCAGCCTGTGCTGGACGAACTGAAGCAGCGGCGCAATACTTATGAAGAAGACGGGGCTACCTGGTTCCGCTCGACAGAATACGGGGATGATAAAGACCGTGTGCTCATAAAGAATGACGGGACGTACACGTACCTGACCCCGGACATCTCTTACCACAAAGATAAATTCAACCGTGGCTTCGATGAGCTGATCAACGTATGGGGAGCAGATCACCACGGCTACATTCCGCGTATGGAAGCTGCGATCCAGGCACTCGGCTACCAAAAAGATCAGCTGACAGTCCAGATCATTCAAATGGTGAATCTGTTTGAAAACGGGGAAAAAGTAAAGATGAGCAAACGTACCGGGAACGCGGTAACGATGCGTGAATTAATGGAAGAAGTAGGAATTGACGCAACACGCTACTTCTTTGCAATGCGCGCACCGGAAACACATCTTGATTTTGATCTGACGCTTGCAAAATCAGAATCCAACGAAAATCCTGTATTTTACGTGCAGTACGCACACGCACGAATCTGCAGCATGCTTCGGCAGGCGGATGAAAAAGGCTACACAATTGATGCAGATGCGGATCTTTCTATTTTAAAAAGCGAGAAGGACCACGCACTGATGAAGAAAGTCGGCGAGTATCCGGAAGCAATTGTTGATGCAGCAAGACGCCATGCACCACACCGCGTAACGAATTACGTTTACGACCTGGCACAGACACTGCACAGCTTTTACAATGCAGAAAAAGTACTCACAGAAGACGAAAGCCTGACCAAAGCAAGACTCGCACTCATAGAAGCAGTACGCATCACCCTGCAGAACGCCCTGGAAACAGTAGGAGTAAACGCACCAGAAAGAATGTAGGAAGAAAAGCGGAATCGGTCGCTCAGCTGCGCCGTAACTGGACTGAATCTCACGAGATAAAGGAATCTCAAAAGAGCGAATTTCTCTTTTGTAGATGACTTATCGTAAGAGAG
>NZ_FNIL01000018.1 GCF_900103955.1 Alkalicoccus daliensis | reverse complement strand
CGCACAACTGTATCGTGCCGGAGAGTTAACCTCGATTTACGTGCCGACGGAAGCAGATGAAGCACTGCGCGATCTGGTGCGCTGCCGAGAAGATGCAAAAGAAGATGAACTTCGGACCCGTCAAAGGTTGAGCAAGTTTCTCCTGCGCCACGAGCTTCGACCGCCGCAAGGCGTGAAGCGCCAAACGAAAAAATACAGAGAGTGGTTAGATACACTGAAGTTCTCTCAGGATACCCTGCGGGTTGTTTTCCGGGAATATTACCATCAGCTCAAAGAAATGGAACTACGCGTGCAACGGCTGGAAGACGAAATCTATACTCAGTCGATTCAAGGGGTTCACGCCCCCATGATTCAGGCACTTCAATGCCTCAAAGGGGTGGCACTCATTACAGCCATCGGAATTGTCGCAGAAATTGGATCCTTTCATCGGTTCCGCACCCCCGGACAATTGATGGCATACGCCGGTCTCGTCCCCTCCGAATACTCGAGCGGAGAACGACGGAATCAGGGAGGCATTACGAAAACCGGGAATCGGCATATACGTCATTTGTTGGTGGAGGCAGGGTGGAGTTACCGCTATTCCCCTGCGGTCAAAGGAGATTTGAAAAAACGACAAGTTGGCAGTTCTCCCGCAGTGCAGTTAATCTCCTGGAAAGCGCAAAATCGGCTTCATAAAAAATTTTACCGTTTGCTCGCCAGAGGAAAAGAAAGTCACAAAGCCGTTACTGCCGTCGCCCGGGAACTCCTTGGTTTCATCTGGGCGATCTCTCGAGAAATCGACCCGTTGCCACCCGCCAGCGAACAAATGTAATCCTTTTCTTCCCGGAAATACACCCGATAGATGAGCCCAGGGCTCGAAGGCAAAGAGGAAAGACCGGTAAGGAACATCCACGTGCTTCCTCTGTGCTAGTCCGGTTTCACCGGATGAACGCACGTCCTGAGTTAGTGGTAACGTCCTTAATCCGGAAAGAGACCATGTGAGAACCCACGGATATCAGAGTGCGAACCGTCGCCACTATTTTTGCCTTCGTGCCGTGTGCTTACCTTTACGGGCACGCCGAAAGAAAAGAGGAGGAATTCAAGCGATCCGAAAGAACACGAGAACTTGAAAAAGAAGCCGAAAGGCTTTGGTTCTTTAGGTCGGTCAAAATGTAATACCAATGGCAAAGGGAGTTCTTCTCTTGACAGTTTCGTTCATATCAGGAAGCTGGAGATCTCCTCCACGGCAAGCCTGCCGAGTTGCAGCGAAGTCTTCTATTATTATCAACACTGAACATTAACAGAGCTAATAAACTAAAACATCATCCTGCCTGCTGCTATTTATTTTTTTCCAAAGTAAAATAACCCGAGAAGCAGCCAGCCTGTCATAATAACTGCTGCAGTAATTAAAGAAGGAACCGGTCCGAAGGCAATGATAATTGGTACAGAAGCTGCAGTAACGAGCCCGCCGCCAACGAAAATATCAAGCAACAGCTGCTTGTAGCTGAACCCTGCCTTTGCAGGCGACTCATTTTCCGGATCCGCCAGTTTGATGAGCAGGAGACCCGCAGCGCTCATGCCCATCGCCTGCCCGAGATCCCCGATTCCTCTTTCAAACCAGTAATCTGGCATAATTCTCGGCGCAATAAAAATAAACGCAACGATGTTCCACAAAATTGCTCCGGCAGCCATAATGAGGAATGGCAGCAGATGGTTTCCGATAACCGTCAGAGACAATGTAGCGATCGCAGCCGTTATCAGCATATCGAGCGCCAGCCCCTGAATGCGGTTGATCATTCCCCGGTCGATCACATCATGTTTCACAAAGTTTGTTAAAAACAGCTGGACGATGACGGCTCCTATCATTGCCAGCGGAAATAACGGAAGGTGTGTCAGGATTTCTATCTCGTCAATCCAGAACATTTCTTCAATAATAATTAATCCTTCCAGCATTAAGTAACCTAACGTGACTGCCACACCGATATAACCCAAATGGACGGTGAGTGTTTCAATAAATTCAGAGTGTGTTGTCTGGTTTCCTGCAGGTTCTTCCTGCTGGTCCTCTTTTGCAATTAATCCTTTTTTCTCATCTTCGGAAACATCGGAAGGATCCTTAATTATTTCTGTTTTTCCTTTTCTTGCGGCCCAGTTCAGCAGCCCCATGCCTAGGAAAACACCTGTCAGGACGCCGATGGTGGCGAGGCCGATAGCAAGGTCTCTTCCTTCTTCAAAACCTACTGCTTCAAACGTACCTGAAAGACCTGCCGCTGTTCCGTGTCCTCCAACAAAACTGATTTCCAGAAGAGCACCTGCAGCGGGATTCATTCCGAATACTGGCGTTAATACAAGTAAGGCAAGACTGATACCTACGACATACATTCCCCAGGAAATAAAATGCGCAAAGGTAATCTGCGGTCCTGCTATTTCCCACATTTTCTTAATGGAAGGAAAGGTCATTCCCAGAAATAAAGAAGCAAAAATTACGTTGATCAACAGTCCGGGAAGCTCGCTCCATATGTCAATCATTACCTGCGGAAAGGCCCCGCCTTCATCGAAAAAATGAATACCGAACTGTCCTAAAATTTCCGGTCCCAGTATTAATCCTATTAATCCAGCAATCATTGAACTCGGGATAAAGAAATTTTGAAAGAATGGCGTGAATACTCTCATCCACTTTCCGATTAAAAGCAATATTCCTAAGATTATTAAACTAAATCCAACTACCTCCGGAGTCACATCCATCTTATCCCCTCCACTGCAAAAATTCGGTATGTTAATTCTTTTATACACGTAAAAACTATGTAATTCTCAAGAATAAAAGAGTGACGTTTTCCTGTATGTTTATTTTTGGCAGACATTATATTTCTCATAGCCTTAACCAGTTGCCTGTAAACTTTAAAAAGGAAATAATTACAATTTCCGAACAAAGATTGCCCTATAAGAGCAGTTTTTAAAGGGTTACCCCTCGTCTTCTATTCCTGGTTTTGTGAAAGTTCAGCGTTTCTATAAGGAAGCTGCGCCTGCAGTTCTTTTTCTTTGCCTGCCGGGTTGCAGCGGAAGTCTTCATTATAACAACACACAATAACTGAACCGAATTTCAAAAAGCGATCTGAAATGTTCAGATCGCTTTAACGTTGAAATTATTTTATTACCCCACCCGGATCCCGAAAATATTCAAATATCCCAGAAAATAAGAAGAGACAAATGTAAGCACCAGTGCTCCATTGATTACACTGAAAAACATCCAGTCTTTTTTATTAATTTTCATGTAATGATAGTGTGTTCGATTATGCGACCCAGTAAATCCTTTTGACTCCATTGCATTTGCTACACGCTCTGCTTTTCGAATCGCATTTGCCATGAGCGGAATTGCATAGCGCCGCATCTGTTCCAGCCTGTCTTTTATTCCTCTTGCCCGTCCTACTCCGCGGATTCTGTGTGCCTGCTTTAATATGTGAAATTCGTGGCGGAATGCAGGCAGAAACCGGTAGCCGGCTAAAATTCCATAGGTAAGTTTCGGCGGCATTTTAAGCTGCTGCATTAAACTCAGCATAAATTTGGTAGAATCCGTTGTGAGAATAAACAGCAGAGAAAGTGTAATGAAGCAGAGCGAACGAAGAGCAAGGCTGATTCCTGTCATCACAGCGCCTGTCGTGACATCAAACCGCCATATGGAAAATAAATGCTCCCCTCCTGCAAAGGATTCACTTGTATAAAGCATAGTCATCCAGGCGAAACCGAGCGCTACGATAATAAATGGTGTAAAGAATAGCAGCCATTTTTTCAGCGGAATGCCACTGAATAAAAAAGTAAACAGCATCATAAAAATCAGGAAAACGAGTGGTGTATAAATATCGAAACTGAAGCTCAGCAGAACACCCGGAATCAATACGGTAATTCCTTTTAACGAGGGATTAATTGACGATACCATAGGCTCGCTCCTTCCGCATGCTGTAAGGAAGCCGCAGCCGTGCCTTCTGCAGCAGGGATTTCCTGGACCACAGTTCTTCCGGAGAACCGTCAAATGCAGTCTTCCCTTCCAGAAGAAGAAGTACTCTTTCACAGTATTCATCTACCAGTTCCATATCATGTGTCACAAAGATAATCGTTGTCCCCTGCTCCCGCAGCTCCGTAATCAGCCGCATGAGTTCTTTTGTAGTTTTCGCATCCTGCCCGAATGTCGGTTCATCAAAAAAGAGAATGTCCGGTGTGTCATCAAGCATCGTGGCTACGCTTAATCTTCGCTTCTGCCCGCCGCTGATAGCAAACGGGTTTGCATCAGCGAACTGTTCCAGCTGGAAAGCCGTAAGAAGCTCCTGCACCTTTGCGTCAATCTCCTTTTCTCCATTCAGCTTCATCCCAAAGGCCACTTCGTCATATAAAGTATCTGTGATAAACTGATGTTCCGGATTTTGAAATACATACCCGCTGATTCTGCGCAGTTCTCTTTCTGTCCAATCCTGCAGCGGTATTCCATCCAGTTTAACGTTCCCACTCTCTGGTGTGAGCAGCCGGGCAAGCAGCTGCAGCAGCGTGGATTTTCCAGCTCCATTTTCTCCGACGATCGCAATAAACTCTCCCCGGTGAAAAGTAACATTAATATTTTGGAGAATACTTTTATTTTTTCTGGAGAAGGAAACATTTTGAAGCGTAATTAGTTTTTCGCCATGCATCTGTGGAGGATTTTTATGGACGTTTCTATCTTCCTGATAAGACAGCGGAATGTGGATTCCTTCTTTTATCAGGAGCGGCCTCCCTGCGCCATAAATGTTGTCTGGGGAATCATCCGCGAGCAGCGTTCCTTCTTTCCCAATTACGAGAACTCTCTCAACGATATCCATCCAGTCGTCCGGCTGATGCTCTATTACGAGCACCGCGCAGTTCCGTTTCTGCCGGACCTGCTGAATCAATCTTGTAAATTCAAAACTCGACATCGGATCGAGATTTGCGGTTGCTTCATCCAGTATCAGCAGATCAGGTTCCATCAGCAGAACAGAAGCGAGCGCAATCTTCTGCTTCTGCCCTCCCGACAGCTCGTGAATGAGCGCATGCTTCTGGTCAAGCATGCCTGTTTCTTTCAGCACACTGTGAATGGCTTCCTGCATCCTTTCCCGGGGGGCCTGTTGATTCTCTAATACGAATGCCAGCTCGTCTTCTACTTTCATCATGCAGAACTGGCTTTCGGGATCTTGAAACACAACTCCTACAGATTGACTCAGCTTCCCCTGGGGAAAGTCTGCAATATTTTGAGAACGGCAGCTGATATTTCCTTTCGTTTCTCCCTCCACAGTATCCGGGTACAAACCATTTAAACAAAGTGCCAGCGTACTTTTGCCGGATCCGCTCGCTCCTGCGACCAGACAGCATTCTCCTGAAAAAAGAGAGAAATTCAGCTGGTTTAAAATCGGACTTTCTTCTTCAAAAGCAAAAGAAAAATCAGAGACTTCCATCAGCAGCTGTTTAGAATTAAGAGGCTTTGCGTTCACGTGGCTTCTGACGCTCCTTTCCTAAAGCATATCCCCGCAGGACACCAGTTTTCGCAAGCTGGTCGCCAATCCATTTCCCGAGAACTCCTGCAAGCAGCGCACCGCTGACAATACGAACAAGGAGTGTAGCGATAATTAATCCCGGCGCAAGTGCAGCGAGACCGGAATTAAACCAGCCCCAGGCGTAGCTGAATACCGCAGCAGACATACCTGCTGCAACCAGTACGGGGAGCGTGTAGTTTTTCCATTTTGTAGCCGCAAATACCGCCTCTGCTCCGAGACCCTGGATCGCTGCAGAGATAATCAGCATTGGACCCGCCGGGCTTCCTACCAGCACCTGCACAGTACCTGCGATCAGCTCCGACCAGAAGGCAGCACCCCTCTTTCGTATGATGTAGGCTGCAATGATAGAAACGATAAACCAGATACCGAAGATAAACTCATAGGCAAACGGCGCAAGTCCAAAGGGAATCAGAAAGTTCCGCAGGGTCTGTCCAAAAAGGAAAAAGCCAAGATAAATAAAAGCAAATACAACACCTAAAATGGACATCAGCACAATTTCTTTTAACTTCCATTCTTTAAATAGCATTCTTGTTTCCTCCTAGTTATCTTTTGTGGACGGACTGTTGGCTGAAATTGTCGCCGTCATTGTGACATGCGCGCGTTCTTTTGTTTTGGAAGCATCCACGAACATTTCTTCCAGACTTGCAAAAATTTCATTTGCAGTGCCGTCAAGGCGGGAAGCATAATGTACGCCTTTAGTAAAAGTGCCGTGCTTCTCTGCTGTTTTCACCTGATCTGCAATCACCTGCATATAATCAGGATTATCCATCGGATAAAGTGCAAAATGGGTGGCTGCTTCTACGGACTCCTGCCGGGAGGCTTCTTCATTCAGCCGGATATCATCTTCTGACATATACGTGTCTCCCTCACTGTCACCGGGGCATCCCACAGAAAAAGTGCCGTTAAATACAACATGGGTCCCTGTTTTAGCCGCCTGAATAAATACAGCTTTTGCTACGTCAAATACGTGTTCACTTCTTCCCCGTACACAGGTGGTGATGTCATCTGTCTGCACCCACACCTTGGAAGTATCCACTTCCTTCAGCGCACCTTTAATAATTTCCACAAAATTGTCTGCCATCGGATATACCGCGAAGCGTACCCCGACGATATTGCTCGTTCCACAACTAAGACCATTCATGCATGATTCCTCCTGTTAAAAAATTTTTCAATTCGATCGTGAAGCCTGCTATGCTTTATCGGTTTTCAAAAAGCCTTTGTTACGCAAAAAAGCAGCCGATTCCCTGAAAAGGGATGGCTGCTTTATAACTGAGTACTTGAATACAGGTAGAGGAACAATGGAATATACCACTGCTTCCCGCTCATAAAAATTGCATCTTCCAAAATAAGAAGATGCAGGATTCATAAAAATGAACTACCTGCACTTCCCCACGCTAGTATTATCTAGTTCGGGTTCAAAGGGTTAACGGATCGCATCCGTCTCTCAGCTTGCAGCACCCCTAGTGCATTGTTACGTATCGAATTGTTATCTTCATTTTAAACATAGTCTGTCCGGAAAGTAAAGAGGAGAAGTGGATGATGCTGGAAAATTAGTTTTAATTCCCAGTGAAGCTTGCGTTTTGTGCGCATCACTCTGCACTTATTGAGTTTTGTGAGCAAGATCGGTGTGCCTCAAATAAGAGTTACAAGGGTTTAAATGAAGAAGGTCACATGCTTTTCGGGTTTGTTTTTGGTTTATGATTCATTATAAGGAAATTTCATTATAGTATAGCCGGCTCGGATGTCAGCATAGCGCACTTTCATGTTAGTATAGCGGGTTCGGAGTAAAGTATAAGCGATTCGGAGTAAAATAGCGGGGCTGACAGTATAATAAGCGGGCACGGACATCAATGAGCTGCTTCATTTTAGCTTCTCCAGCGGGAGAGCGGGTTGAAATGATGAAGGTCACATGCTTTTCGGGTTTGTTTTTGGTTGATGATTCATTATAAGGAAATTTCATTATAGTATAGCCGGTTCGGATGTCAGCATAGGGCACTTTCATGTTAGTATAGCGGGTTCGGAGTAAAGCATAAGCGATTTGGAGTAAAATAGCGGGGCTGACAGTATAATAAGCGGGCACGAACATCAATGAGCTGCTTCATTTTAGCTTCTCCAGCGGGAGAGCGGGTTGAAATGATGAAGGTCACATGCTTTTCGGGTTTGTTTTGATATCCGGAAATCCCAGCTGGCGCAGAGCACCTGATCAGTGAACGATAAACCCTGCTTGCTGCCGATTTCCAACCATAAAAAAAGCAGTCAGGTATGTTGACACCTGGCTGCTTTTCTCTACTAAATATTATAATTGCAGGATGCTGTTTGAATAAATGATCATCATGAAATAGTTTTCGCTTCTTCTGAAAGAATTTCTTCCTCAGAAAAAACAATTTCTTCCTGGGCCGCCAGGGAAAACACCTCGTAGAGTTTATCCCGGATATCCTTCATCCGCGCAAGTTCCTGCGGCGTGGGATCTATTGCAATTGCTTCCGGTACGTAAAGGCGGCGGTTAATCTCCAGCTGTACCCAGGGGATGTCTGTTCTCAAACCGTGGGAGCGGGTAATATAGCCTCCCTGAAACGGCTGATTGACAGCGACGAGCGGTACTTTTTCATCTGCTTCCTCTGCAAAGACATTTTCCAGAAGCACCTTCAGCTTCTGCATAAATTCCGGCGGAGCAGTAATCGTTTCTCCTCCCTGTTCACCATTGGGAAGTCCTCTGTTGCTGATACAAAATAACGGCCGTGTTTCCCATTCATCGCTTCCTTTTACTGGGCCGACATCCAGCATAGTGTGGCAGTCAACCGCAAACTTAACGGCAGGATTGTTGGATTTCTCCATCAGCTGTTCATGATAAGGTTCATAATAGGTGCGGATAATATCATTTGCTTCGAGCTCCGTTAACTCTTCCGACCAGACCGGCAGCCCTTCGACGGTGCGCGTTTTTACGACGCCGTCCGGGTTATCCGGCGGTCTGTCCATCGGGTCACGGTTCAAATCAACGACAAGCCTGGAAATATCCATTACCTGGTATTCCACAGCAAGACCTTGAAAATTAAATAAATGCTTCGTCCATGTATCGCCATCGAGCACGACGTCCAAATCCGTGATCAAGCATCTGGGTCGAAGTTTTGCCGGAATTTCTGTTCCTCCGTGCGGAACAGAAATTAATACCGGCAGCTTTGTTTGTTTCATACTCATTCCCCCTGTAATTGTAATGCAAGCAGCACTGATCTCTGCACAAGTTCACTTCGATGCAGCGCTTCATTCGGTGTAAACAGCTTTTTGCTGGCCGGGGCAAATCCGCAGATAACCGGCTTTTCCGCTGGAATAACGCCGGCTGCTGTCGCAAGCAGGCTTGATTCTTTGCCGAAAGGCAGCTGATATTCTTTCGCCCATCGTTCCAGACTTTGAAGCGTCGGATGGTCTTTTTTGCGGAGCAGAGGCGGGCGCTCTGTCAGCAGTTCAATATACGTCTTCATGCCCGGCTTGGAAGCTTTAAACAATGACCGCAGCTGCTCTTCAGTTTTTTCTGCTACTTTTTCATCAATATACGTCATCGCAATTGTGGCACTCACACGGTGCGGCGTCAGTACGCTGTATCTTTCCGAACGCAGATCCTGCACTGCTACTGCGATTTTTTTCTGGCGGCTGTTCAGTTCGTTCAGCTTGCCTGTTTTTTCAAGAAACCAGCTGAGCACATCGACCGGCTCTGCACGTTTTCCAATCCGCTCCGGGTCTCCTTCGACGATCAGATGAAACTGCTTCGAACCCCGCCGCTGATCGACAATTTTTCCTTCCACAAATCCGGGCTGCATCACGATCACTTCTTTCGCTTCAGCTGCAGCTTTCTCGAGCATTCCTGCACTGTATCTCATGCCTCTGCCTTCATCTGCATAAAAGAAAATCCCGACCTTCGCTTTCGATAGCTGCTTTTCCTCCTTCAACGCCTGCAGGGCAGCAAGCGTAATTGTAATTCCCCCGCGGCTGGATGCGACGCCTTCTCCGTATATCCATTCCTGTTCTTTTCGGAACGGGAGAGGAAATCCGGTTCGCGCTCCCGGCACATCTATTGGTATGACGAGAAGCGTTCCGTCCTTCATCCCGGCTTTTGATTCCCACGTCCAGGCAGATCTGCCGTTTGTAAAAGATTCCACCGGCTGCATTGACAGCTTTGTCAGTCTTTCAGCAAGCTTTTTGCGCAGGCTGCTCAGCCCGACTGCATCTTCTGTGCGGCTGGATAAGTTCGTCCAGCTCTTTAAATCAGCTTCCAGCTTACCCCGGTTCGTCGTCAGCCGCTGAAACAGTTTGTTTGCAGCAGTATTCTGCTGGTGAGATTCTTTATCGAAGAAATCTGCTCCGAAATAGCGTTCGCAGGTAACGTCAATAATTTTATTCATAAGGGCCGGATAATCATATCCCACCTTTTCTGCTGCAAAAACGAAGGAGCCGTCTTTACCGAGACTTGCCATGGAGTTTACTTCGAGAATATAAGGGTTCCCTTCCTCATCAATACGAAAATCTACACGAGCGCTGTCGTAGCAGTTCAGTGCTTCGAACGTTTTTACTGCCAATTCCTTTACCCGTGCTGTTTCTTCTTCTGTAAGAGGTGCCGGGCAGACTTTTTCTACCGTTCTGCCGCTTTCATTTTTCTTATCTTCATAAGTGAAAATCTGCGGTCCCTTGCCGAATACAAGCTCCACCGGCGGAAGTGCTTCTGTCGGCCCGTTTCCAAGAAGCCCTACGTTTACTTCCCGTCCACTGATATATTCCTCTACAAGCGTCGGAGCATTATACGTATCGTAGATAACCTGGATTCCTTCCCGGAGCTCTTCGTCGTTATTTACAATTCTTAATCCAAACGAGACAGCTTCGTCCTTTGGTTTTACGATCAGCGGATATTTTAAATCTTCCTGCAGCGGGCTGTCCGGCTTATCAAGCACTGCAAATTTGGGTGTAGGCAGCCCCTGCTGCAGCAGAATAATCTTTGTAACCACTTTATCGAGTGCAAGGGCATGAGTTTCCGGGCCGGAGCCGACGTAAGGGATGCCGAGCATTTCCAGCATTCCCGGCACGTGCATGTATCTGCCGCGCCCCTGGATGCCATAGCTTAAATTAAAAACCAGGCCCGGCCGTTCTCCGGAGATAACAGAAGGCATAAAGTCTTCAAGGTTCTGGATTAAATTTTTATCCCCTTCAAATGTCTTTACTTCGTGCCCGCCTTTTTTCAAGCCGTCTTTAATGCGTTTAATTGTTTCCAGACCGTACTTTTCCCGATTTTGTGTTCCAAAAAGATTAATGACAGCTTGACTTTCCCGGTTATAAACTACTGCTATTTTCACTCTTCCACACCCTTCCAATGATTATTCTGGTCCCTGCGCTGTTCCGTCTCTTCTGGGATCGGCGACTCCCTGAAACTGTTCGAGCCACCTTACCGGCATCTGCACTCCCTGCACACAGCCGAGATAGAAACTGTAAGGATCTCTCTTCGTAATTTTAAAGCTTGCTAATCGGAGTGCCTGGTTCACTTCCATTGAAAAGCGCTCTTTTTCAATCATCAGCTCTCCGGCATCCGATGCGTGAAACCTTGGTGCTGCAATTGCTGCTTCCAGGCTTTCTCCCTGATCTACCAGGCGTGTAATAACCTGTGCGAGCGTCGTGGATATTCTTGCACTGCCCGGGCTTCCAAGCAGATACTGCGGCCTGCCTTTTTTCAGCAGCAGTACCGGCGCCACGCTGCTCCAGGGTCTTCCGCCCGGGAGAAGATAGTATGGATGGGTAACATCTTTATATTCAAATGCTGACATATAATTGTTATAAAAAAATCCGAGTCCTGCAGCCATTTTTTTACTGCCGAATACGAGCTCGATAGACTGCGTCACTCCTACGGCGTTGCCATCCTTATCGACAACGGAAAGGTGTGTTGTTTCTCCGGAAGTCGGAGGAGGTACAAACGTATCTTTCAGCGCCAGATGGTAGATTTCTTTTATTCGTTTTATAATTTCATCCGCATAATTTTTATCTACAAGTTCCTGCGTGAGAGATTGAAAATAATGGTCCGGATGGACAGGCATCCGCTGCCGGTAGTTCAGTGCAAAACGGAAGGCGAGTGCGAGAATTACAGCCCCGAGCGGCTGATCCGGGTCCAGTTCTTCTGCTTCAAATCCTTCCAGTGTATTTAAAATCTGCACAAGCACGCGGCCGGCTCCAGGTGGAGGATAGGTCACAATATCATATTCCCGGTAGCTGCTTTCCAGCACACCCCGCTCCACCGGCATCGGAATTTGGTGCAGATCCACTTCCGTAATCAAGCCGTTGCGCTTTTTCATATCTTCTATAATTCTTTGACCGATGCCGCCTGTGTAAAAATCGCGCCAGCCTTTCTCTGCCATCTCTTCCAAGGTGTCTGCAAGCTCCGACTGTTGCAGCAGAGCCCCTTCCGCCAGCGGTTTTCTGCCGGAAAAATAATTTTTAAATATGAGCGGGTCTTTTCTCAGCTGTTCTGCTTCTTTTACAATCATGCGATGCAGGAGCCTGGAAACGGTGATTCCTTCTCTTGCGGTCTGAATGGCAGGTGCCAGCACTTCAGCTAAGGAAAGCTTTCCATAGGTTTCCTGCATATATCCGATTGCTGCCGGGGTGGAAGGCACCGTACTGGAGCGAAGTCCAAGTTTGATCGGTTTGACTGGATTTTTCTCTGGGGACAGTACGTACGGTGCACGGGAAGAGCCATCCAGCGTAAAACTTCTTCCTTCCTCCTGCAGGTGAATCAGCGCCATCGATTGTCCGCCGATGCCGGAAGCCTGCGGTTCAGAGACGCCCAGGCAGAAAGCTGCTGCAGCTGCTGCATCCACCGCGTTTCCTCCTTTATTTAACATTTCCACCCCTGCACGAGTTGCGTAGGAGGATGCAGTAGATACCATGCCTCCATTCGAAGAGGCGGTAGAAACCGGTCTTGCATCTGCCATAGGGACCACTCCTGACTGCTTTCCTGAAAAATGCTTATATAAATCCCGAAATTACCGGAAATAAAGCACCTTTAATTTCAATATTTTTACATTTTTATTTTAAAAAAGAATTCACTTTCAAGTAAGAATGATAGTTGTGTTCATTATATGCATTTATCTCTTATTATTCAATGTTTTCACACCGGGATCCATTGTTATTTGCGCCCGTCGAACATCCCCTTTAAATTCTTATATTGTATTTTTTCATCTTCGCATATATAGTATTTCTGCCGAGGCCCAGACGTTCTGCAGCCTGGGAGACATTTCCCTGCAGCTGATGGAGGGCATTTCGGATTGCTTCTTCTTCCAGTGCTTCTATCGTCCGGATGTTGAAACCTGTTTTTTCTGCGGCTCCTTGTTCAAACTGCACTGCCTCCCCAGGGATCCTTTGTGTTTCCGATATAAAATAAGCCTGCATTAATACACTTTGCAGTTCTCTGACATTGCCCGGCCAGGCATACGTCAGAAGCTTTGCTTTTGCTTCTGGTGAAAGCTCAGCACTTCCTTCCACCAGTTTTTCCAGCATAACATCTGCAAGCTCCAGCAGATCGGCCCTTTCTCTCAGCGGAGGCATCGTAATTGAAATACCTTTAAGCCTGAAATATAAATCCTCCCGGAATCTGCCCTGATTTACTTCCTGTCTTAAATCTTTATTTGTCGCAGAGATAATTCTTACATCTAAGGGGATTACTTTTACTCCACCGATTCTTACCACCATTTTTTCCTGCAGCACCCGGAGGAGCGCTCCCTGGGCTTTTAAAGATAAATCAGCTACCTCATCTAGAAATACCGTGCCGCCTTCAGCCGCCTCAAATTTCCCGGCTTTTCCCTGTTGATGTGCCCCGGTAAATGACCCTTTTTCATAGCCGAACAGCTCACTTTCCATAAGGTTTTCCGGCAGGGCGTTGCAGTTGAGGGCGATAAAAGGCTGCTCCCTTCTTTCACTTGCAGCATGCACTGCCTGTGCAAGAAGCTCTTTTCCAGTGCCGCTTTCTCCGCCGATCATTAGTGGATATTCAAATGCTGCTGCCCTTGCCCCCAGCTTTTTTATCTGCTTCAGCTTTAAGCAGGACCCTTTTAAGTCATTAAAAGTATATAATTGCTGCCTTGAAGTCTTTTGTTTTAACAGAAGGAGTGTACGTGTTCCGGTCTGCACAGGATAAAAATACCGGTCTCCTCCCCAGTCGGCTCTCCAGTTTTTTCCTATCATTTCTTTTCCGAACATTTTTTTGGCATGGGCATTTGCCCGGATAATCTGGTTTTCCTGCGCAAGTGTAATCAGCGGCTGGGCAGTGAGATCCGCAAGAATTTCCAACTCTTTTTCCAGCAGAGTTTCCTCTTCTTCGGCTTTATCGAGCTTCATATTGCTTTGTACACTTGCTGCAATAGTGCTTGTTAAACTCAGGAGGAGCGGATGATAATTTTCCCGTTTCGTACTGATGTTCACCGCACCGCAAAAAGTGCCATCCGGTGCATATACAGGACTCGCAGCACAGGCAAGAAAATGATGTTTCTGATAATAATGATGTTCTCCGTGAATGACGACAGGCTGTTTTTCCTGCAGTACAATTCCCATCGCATTCGTGCCCATATTTTTCTCGGACCAGTTTGTTCCTACATCCAGACATTCATCTGCTTCCCTGCTTCCTATTCCTCCAGCTCGGCTTAATACGTAGCCATCTGCGTCTATCACTACAGCAACAAAATGATCTTTATTTATCAGGGTATGCAAGTGGGAAAAAATCGGCTGGACATGACGCACCAGGTCTTTATTTTTTTCCAGCAGCTTCTTCAGCTGCTGCTTTGTAAGAGGCTGAAATCTAATCGGGCCGGTTGGCTCCAGCCCGGATTCCTGACAACGTTTACGGGATTCTTCAATTAAGCTTTGTTCCACGTTTTAACCCCCTTTTCAAGGTGTACAGCAATCTTACTAAATTATCAGAATTATTTGTACTATTTTAAGACACAATCGTTCGAATTAGAGACATTTTTATTATAGCACAATTATGTAAGCGCTTTAATTATGATGATTTTATTTTTGGCACCATTTTTGCATTAATAATTAGTTGTACGGATTTTTTCAGATTAAATAAAGGAGGATGTTATGTATGGGTGGAAACAGAGGAGTTGCTTACATTGAGCCAGGGAAAGTAGAAGTGCAGGATACGGCATTTCCGGATCTTGTGTTAAAGGATGGTCCCGGGGTCAATCCCCTGAATGTAGGACGTCGCTGTGATCACGGTGTTATTTTAAAGGTAGTGACAACGAACATCTGCGGAAGCGACCAGCACATGGTACGGGGAAGAACTACCGCGCCTGCCGGACTGATCCTGGGGCATGAAATCACCGGTGAGGTTATCGAGTGCGGCCGCGATGTGGAATTTATGAAAAAGGGAGATCTCGTTTCCGTACCTTTTAATATTGCCTGCGGACGCTGCCGCGCTTGTAAAGAGCAGGATACCCATATATGCCTGAATGTAAATCCTGATCGTCCCGGATCAGCATACGGTTATGTGGATATGGGAGGCTGGGTAGGCGGACAGTCCGAGTATGTCATGGTTCCTTATGCAGATTTTCAATTATTGAAGTTTCCGGATAAAGATAAAGCAATGGAAAAGATCCGCGACCTGACGATGCTTTCCGATATTTTTCCTACCGGCTTCCACGGTGCCTACAGTGCAGGTGTCAGTCCTGGTAAATCTGTTTACATTGCAGGGGCAGGTCCTGTAGGTCTTGCTGCAGCACACTCTGCCCAGCTGCTCGGTGCTTCTGTGGTCATTGTCGGCGACCTGATCCAGGAACGTCTTGACCAGGCAAAAAGCTTTGGATGCGAAACCATCAACCTGCGCGATCATGATGACATCGGGGAACAGATTGAACAGATTCTCGGCACACCGGAAGTAGACTGTGCGGTCGATGCTGTAGGCTTTGAAGCTTCCGCACATGGCTCTGGCGGCGGGGAAGCACCGGCAACGGTATTAAATTCCATCATGCAGCTGACCCGGGCAGGTGGAAAGCTGGGTATTCCTGGCTTATACGTAACAGGCGATCCAGGCGGAATTGACGAAGATGCACGGGAAGGAACGCTGAAGATCAGGCTTGGGCTCGGCTGGGCAAAAGCACATACTTTTGTTACCGGACAGACGCCCGTCATGAAGTACCACCGGGAATTGATGAATTCAATTCTAAGCGGACGCGCCCAGATTGCAAAAGCAGTAAACGCCACAGTTATTTCGCTGGATCAGGCACCGCAGGGCTACCAGGAATTTGACGGCGGCGCTTCGAAAAAGTTCGTCATTGATCCACACGGAATGCTGAAATAATGAAATGATATAAAAAAGATGAGCGAGTCCGCCCGCAGCGGATCTGCTCATCTTTTCTATGTTTCCTTGGCTATACAGGCTTTACGTGAGGTTCAACGACGTCAGTAAAATTACCATTCCTACTACGGCAGAAATAAAGTACGTCAGCATCGCTAACGATACAAGTGCCCGCAGCGGCTCGCCTGATTTTGTCCATTCAAATAAGATTTGAATAAGCACCATTGCTGCGATTCCAACGCCGATAATCAACGTTTCCCATTCTACTGAAAGAAACGGATTCCCGCCTGTCCAATCTATGAGACGGTTACTGAAATAAATTAACAGTGCAGCAAATAAAATTCCTCTTGCTGCGCTGAAGTAGGCGCCTCCTTCACGCTCAAACTTTCCTGCAGATTTTAATGTTACGCCAAAAAGCTTGTTCAAACCTCTTCTTAATAGAAAGCCGGTTACGAGTAATAGTGCGGTCACTGCAATAATGATTAGTACATCCATTGGACTGCCCCCTTTTTCGTCTAATCTCTCTTACAGTAGCTATATCCACTTTGCGGGAAAAATATGCATTTTTCGGTTCCAGGACGGGCAGAAATTTTGCCGGTACATTATTGATGAAATTTAGTTTTTCAATTAAAGGTGCAGTTTTCTGTTATTTACAGCGATTATCTATGCAGTATCGGCGATTATCTGATTTTAGTGGATGGTTTTCTGTCACTAACTCCTTTTTCTGGTGCTAACATTAACTTATCTGATTTTAAGACAGCGATATCCCGCGGAATCCGTCGTTACGAGGACCGAATCTGTTTTTAGTAAACTGCCCTGTTTTCTTTCTTTTCTCTGCTTACGTCCGAATGCTGCTGTTTACTCTCAAATGAAACCACTTTACTTCTACGAAATGGCATTTTACT
The DNA here is from genome assembly GCF_900103955.1 of Alkalicoccus daliensis. Lineage (GTDB taxonomy): Bacteria > Bacillota > Bacilli > Bacillales > Salisediminibacteriaceae > Alkalicoccus > Alkalicoccus daliensis. The sequence goes on along the minus strand of NZ_FNIL01000018.1, from coordinate 35,785 downwards.
TACACGTAAGCGGCACTAACTCTCAAATGAATCACGCTTACGAATTTTAGAACGCTCTTTTTTCACGTTATTCATCGTTTCAACCCACGCAACTCTTATTAAGCTAAAAATTCTCTTATCCGAAATAGAACATAAAAAAACGCTCCTCCCTCTACAGGAGAAGCGCTTATATTATTTGTGTTCCGTTTTTTTCAATACTCTGTGGCCGATGTCACTGCGGTAAAACAGCCCGTCCCAGCTTTTCTGGTTCAGCACTTGATACGTCATATCAAAAGCTTCTTCCAGTGTTGGTGCCTGAGTAGACAACAGAAAGACACGGCCTCCGTTTGTTTTCCAGCCGACCTGCTCGCTGTTCACTTTGGATCCAGCGTGAAAGAACTGCTGGGTTTCCTCTGACCTTGTCATTGGAAGAGTGAAAGGCACCCCTTTTTCATAACTGCCGGGATAACCTTCTGACGCGAGCACTACGCCTGCGCAGGCATTCTCACTCCAGTCGAGCGTCACTTCTTTTCCATCAAGCACGTCAAGCAGTACGCCGACAAGATCACTTTTCAGCCTTGGCAGAATGACCTGTGCTTCCGGATCGCCGAATCTTGTATTGAATTCAATAACTTTCGGTCCCTCTTCTGTGATCATGAGGCCTGCATACAAGATGCCGGTAAATGGATTGCCCTCTTTGACCATCGCTTCTGCCATCGGACGGAGAATTTCCTCTTCTGCTTTTTTCTCCCACTCTCCATCGAGGTGCGGCACTGGTGAATAGGCACCCATTCCCCCGGTATTCGGACCTTTATCGCCATCGAAAGCACGCTTATGATCCTGTGCTGTAACCATCGGCACGACCGTAGTTCCATGTACAAATGCCATAAAAGAAAGCTCTTCTCCTACCAGGCATTCTTCTATCACTACGGAGCTTCCTGCTTCCCCGAAAGCTTTTTCTTCCATCATCTGCTCAACTGCTTCCAGCGCTTCCGCTTCTGTTTCTGCTACGGTTACGCCTTTGCCGGCAGCCAGGCCGTCGGCTTTAATAACGATCGGAGCTCCCTGCTGCTTTACATAGGCAATTGCTTTTTCTTTATCTGTAAAGCTTTCAAAAGCTGCCGTAGGAATCTGATATTTCTTCATAATGTCTTTAGCAAACTGCTTGCTTCCTTCCAGCTGCGCTGCCGCTTTGGAAGGGCCGAATACGCGGATCCCCGCTTCGTTCAGCTTATCAGATAACCCTGCAACAAGGGGAGCTTCCGGTCCGATGATTGCCAGCTCCACCTCTTCTTCTTTCGCCAGCTGGACAAGACCTTCATGGTCATCCATCGCTACATCTTCCACGCGGCACTCCAGAATCTGTGCAATTGCATCGTTTCCGGGTGCTACAATAATTTCATCCACCATATCGGAGTCGGCAAGTTTCCAGGCAAGTGCATGCTCGCGTCCGCCGCCGCCTACTAATAATATATTCACAAATGGTCCCTCCTCTAAATTAATGCTTAAAGTGTCTCACACCAGTAAAGACCATCGCAATTCCATGCTCGTTTGCCATATCGATAGATTCCTGATCCCGTTTCGATCCTCCAGGCTGAATGATCGCCCGGATGCCTGCTTTTGCAGCTGCTTCCACCGTATCACTCATTGGGAAAAATGCATCTGAAGCCATGACAGAGCCTTCCGCTGCTTCCCCTGCCTGTTCAATTGCAATTTTTGCAGCGCCGATCCGGTTCATCTGGCCTGCACCGATGCCAATCGTACGGTCTTCCTTCGCCAGGACGATCGCATTTGATTTCACATGCTTTACTACTTTCCAGGCCATTTGAATCTGTTCAAGCTCACGGTCTGATGGTTTGCGGTCTGTTGGAATCGTCACTTCAACATCCTCATAGCTGAGTGTATCAGTTTCCTGGATCAATGCGCCACCGGAAACTGTTGTTACCCGGCTTTCCCCGGCATAATGTGCTTCCAGATCAATCGTCATTAACCGGAGATTTTTCTTTTCTTTTAAAATTTTCAGCGCTTCTTCTGTAAAGGAAGGTGCGAGAATAATTTCCAGGAAAATTTCTTTCATCATTGCAGCAGCTTCCGCATCTACTTCGCGGTTACAGGCGACAATACCGCCGAAGATAGACATTGGATCTGCTTCATAAGCTTTCTGATAGGCCTGGGCAATGTCTCCCCCGATGCCGACACCGCACGGATTCATATGCTTAATTGCAGCGACGGCAGGTTCGTTAAAATCCCGGATAACCGCAATTGCTGCGTCTGCGTCATTGATATTATTGTAGGAGAGCTCTTTTCCGTGCAGCTGCTTTGCTTTTGCAATCGTTGCCGGGCTGCTGATGGGACGCTCATAGAAAGAAGCCATCTGGTGCGGATTCTCACCGTAGCGAAGCGTCTGTTTCAGGTTATACGTTTTCGTCAGCTTTTCAGGTGCATCTTCCCCGACATGCTTTGTCATATATTCTGCAATCAGCGCATCATAAGCTGCAGTATGGCGGAAAGCTTTTGCTGCAAGCTTTTGTTTCTTGCGGTCAGTAACTTCCCCGAACTCCTGCAGCTCTTCGATAACACCATCATAGTCGGCAGTGTCAACGACAATTGTTACGTCCTGATGATTTTTTGCCGCGGAACGGATCATGGAAGGTCCCCCGATATCAATGTTTTCCACTGCATCCTGGAAGGTGGAATCCGGATTTTCAATGGTTTGCTGGAAAGGATAAAGATTTACGATCACGAAGTCTATCAAGCTGATTTTTTCAGAGGATAAAGCACTCATATGCTCTTCATTATTGCGTACTGCCAGCAGTCCTCCATGAATTGCCGGATGAAGTGTTTTCACACGCCCGTCCATCATTTCCGGAAATCCGGTCACTTCTTCAATTCCAATTACCTGCAGGCCTTCTTCTTCCAGCTGACGCTTTGTACCGCCGGTAGATATTATTTCCACACCCTGCGCGATCAGACTTTTTACGAAAGGGACGATCCCTGCTTTATCAGATACACTTACTAATGCTCTTTTGGCCATTGATGTCACACTCCTTGAGTTGTTGTAATCCACTGCTTAATGGCAGCCGGGTATAACTGGTGCTCTACGTTCCGGATTTTCTTTTCAATCTCTTCCTGTGTGTCTGCTTCATCTATCCGCACCGGCTCCTGCGCGAGGATTGGTCCGGTATCCATGCCGGCATCCACCAGATGGACGGTCACTCCTGTTACTTTTACTTTCGCATCAAATGCCTGTCCAATTGCATCCAGCCCTGGAAATGCCGGCAGCAAAGAAGGATGAATATTCATCATTCTTCCTTCGAATTCCTGCAGGAGCGTTGGGCCGATAAGACGCATATACCCGGCAAGTACAATCAGGTCCACCTGCTTTTCCTTCAGTTTTTCTACAAGTTCCTGTTCAAAAGCCTGTTTGGATTCATAGGATTTCGGCGAAAAAGAAAAGAGCGGAATTTGTGCTTTCTCCGCTCTCTTTTCTACATATGCTCCCGGTTTGTCACAGACAGCGAGAACGATCTGCGCGTCCAGCTCCTTTTTTCCGCAGGCGTCCGCTACCGCCTGAAAGTTGCTGCCGTTTCCTGAAGCAAAGACTGCGATGTTTGTCATACAGTAAGCTCCCCCTTGAACTGCAGGTTTCCTGTATTCGTTACTTCTCCAAGTAAAAATGGTGTTTCCCCGTTTTCTTTAAGTACGGACATTACTTTTTCCTGATTTTCCAGGCTTACGGAAAGCACCATGCCGACACCGGTATTAAACGTTTCCAGCATATCTTCCTGTGTTAAGTCTCCTGCCTGCTGCAGCCAGGAGAAAACCGGAAGTTGCGGCAGCTTTGTGAGATCTATTTCTGCACCTGCCCCTTCAGAAAGCATTCTTGGTACATTTTCCACGAGCCCGCCGCCGGTAATATGTGCCGCTGCCCGTACGAGCGAGGTTCCGAGCAGTCCTTTTAGTGCCTGCACATAAATTCTTGTCGGTGTAAGCAGTGCTTCTGCCACTGTCTGCGCTGCATTAAATGGTGCTTTATCTTCCCAGGTCAGGCCCTTGTCAGAAGCAATTTTACGAACGAGTGAAAACCCGTTGCTGTGAATGCCGCTGGACGGAAGGCCGATCAGTACATCGCCTGCTTCTGCCTGCTGCCAGATGGCTGTTTTCTCTGCCGCTCCCACTACAAAACCGGCTACATCGTATTCCTCTTCTTCATAGAGCCCGGGCATCTCGGCAGTTTCTCCGCCGATCAGGGCGCAGTCTGCTTCGCGGCAGCCCGCTGCCACTCCTGCGACAATTTGTTCTACGAGGGCAGGGTCATTTTTTCCAAGGGCAAGGTAGTCAAGAAAGAATAGAGGAGACGCTCCCTGTGCGACAATATCGTTCACACACATAGCGACTGCGTCTATCCCGATCGTATCGTGGATTCCTGTCTGCTGCGCAATAAGAAGTTTTGTTCCTACCCCGTCCGTACCGGAAACAAGCACCGGCTCTTTCAGGTTCAGCTGACTCATATCAAACAACCCGCCAAATCCGCCGAGACCGCCGATTACTTCCGGCCGCATCGTGGACTGCACGTGCTTTTTCATTCGTTTTACGCCTTCATAGCCGGCTTCTATATTTACGCCGGCTTTTTCGTAAGCTCCAGCCACGTTATTTGCCCCCCAGCACTTTGTCGTACGGATGATCTGCTTCCGGGAAGATATCTGTCGGGTATTCTCCTGTAAAGCAGGCCAGACACTGTCCACAGTTTGTCATTTCTTTGGAACGGCCGATTCCTTCTTTTAAGCCGTCTACGCTCAGGTAGGAAAGAGAGTCTGCGCCCATCTCTTCCCGAATTTCTTCGGTCGTTTTCTTAGAGGCAATCAGCTCTCCTGTCGTAGACGTATCAATACCGTAATAGCAGGGATTAATAATTGGCGGCGAGCTGATTCTTACGTGTACTTCAAGCGCGCCTGCTTCTTTCAGCAGTTTTACAATTCTACGTGCGGTAGTTCCCCGGACGATGGAATCATCAATCATGACCACACGTTTTCCTTCCACCACGCCGCGGACTGCAGAAAGCTTCATTTTCACTCCCTGTTCCCTGAGTGCCTGGGAAGGCTGGATAAACGTTCGTCCGACGTAACGGTTTTTAATTAATCCGAGCTCGTAAGGAATATTGCTTGCCTCTGCGTAACCAATCGCCGCTGAAATACTGGAGTCAGGCACGCCTGTAACGACGTCCGCTTCCACCGGTGCTTCAAGTGCAAGCTGGCGGCCGAGATTTTTTCGCGCCATATGAATATTCACTCCGCCCATATCACTGTCGGGACGGGAGAAATATACGTATTCCATGGAACAGATTGTTGGCTGTGTCGAGTAGGCAAAGCGGTCGATATGCATGCCTTCATCGTTAATCGTAATCAGTTCCCCCGGCTGTACGTCCCTTACAAATTCTGCACCTACAATATCAAATGCACATGTTTCTGAAGAAACTACATAGGCATCACCAATTTTTCCAATCGAAAGCGGACGAAGACCATTCGGATCCTGCGCCACGATCAGCGCGTCTTCTACAAGAATTGCCAGTGCATAGGCACCTTTAATCATGGTCAGCGCATTTTTTATGGAATCCTGCAGATTCGGATAGCCGCTTCGTTTAATTAAATGAGCAATTACCTCTGTATCAGAAGTCGTCTGGAAAATACTTCCCTGATGCTCCAGCTGATGCTTTAAAGCTGAAGCATTTACAATGTTTCCATTGTGTGCAAGGGAGAGACTTGTCGTCTGGGAATTAAACAGGAGCGGCTGGCAGTTTACAAAGTCACTGTCTCCGGCTGTTGTGTAACGTACGTGACCGATAGAACCTGTTCCTGTTAACCGATCCAGGCGGTCCTCATCAAATACATCGTTGACGAGCCCCATCCCTTTGTGGATTTTTAACTTTTCCCGGTCGGATACTACAATTCCTGCACCCTCCTGTCCCCGGTGCTGCAGGCTGTGCAGTCCATAATACGTGATGTGGGAAGCATCTACATGTCCCCATACTCCAAAAACGCCGCACTCTTCATTTAACCCTTTGATTTCACCGCGCATGCGATCGCTCCTCTCCAAAGCTCTTCTAATGATGCAACAGATTCTGTGATCAAGTTCGCTCCGGATTTTTCGTTAATACGGAGGGTCGGCTGTTCTGTAACTTTTCCAATCAGCACTGCTTCCGTTATAATTTCTTCAAACATTTCCTGTTTCTCTGCAGGGACAGTAATAATATAATTCGCATTTCCTTCACTGAAGCTTGCAGCAAGCGTATCCTCGGAAGGAAGCGTAACTTCTGCTCCAAGCCCTGTACCGAATAATTTTTCCGTAAGAGACGCTGCAAATCCGCCTTCACTTACATCGTGCACGGAAGCTGTCGTTTCTTTATGAATGGCGTCAAGAATTTCTGTGTGACGTTTCTTTTCAAGTTTCAGGTCTACGACAGGGGCTTTTCCGAAAATTCTGCCCTCCTGCAGCTTCTGCAGCTCTGTTCCGGCAAAGGCAGGTGTTACTTCCCCAAGGAAATACACAAGGTCACCTGCCTGTTTTACAGCCTGCGTGGTAATATGGTTCGTGTCATGAATCAATCCCACCATACCGATAACAGGTGTCGGATAAATTGCGCCTTTGGAAGTTTCATTGTAAAGTGACACATTCCCGCCTACAACAGGTGTTCCAAGCTCGCGGCATGCTTCACTTAAACCGTCCGTGGACCGCTCCAGCTGCCAGAAGATTTCCGGTTTATCCGGACTGCCGTAGTTCAGGCAGTCGGTAAGACCGAGCGGCTCTGCTCCTGAGGCAACGATGTTCCGTGCTGCTTCGGCTACTGCCAGTTTTCCGCCTTCATAAGGATCCAGGTAAATAAACCGGGAGTTGCAGTCCGTTGTCATTGCCAGTGCTTTTTTCGTACCGCGGATGCGGACTACCGCAGCGTCTGAACCAGGTGCCACTACCGTACTTGTGCGCACCATATGATCATACTGCTCATAGACCCACTCTTTACTTGCAATTGTCGGCTGCTGCAGCAAAGTTTTTAACGTTTCGCTGTAGTTTTCCACTTTCGGACGGTATTCCTGCGCCTGAAATTCTTTGAAATAAGCAGGCTCTTTTGATGGTTTGTGATATACCGGTGCTTCTTCGGCCAGGGCATCCACAGGTACATCTGCAACTGTCTCTCCATTATGAAGCAATGTGAGCCGGTGGTCGTCGGTTACTTCCCCTACGATTGCGGCTTTCAGGCCCCAATGTTCAAAAATGTCGATGAATTCCTGCTCGCTTCCTTTTTCCACTACGAGAAGCATACGCTCCTGGGATTCGGAAAGCATCATTTCATAAGGAGTCATTCCTTTTTCCCGCTGCGGCACGTGGTCCAGGTTCATCGTAATTCCTGAACCGGCTTTGCTTGCCATTTCTGCAGAGGAAGAAGTTAATCCCGCTGCTCCCATATCCTGGATGCCGACAAGTTTCGGATGCTTTATTGCAACCAGGCAAGCTTCTATGAGCAGCTTTTCCATAAATGGATCTCCCACCTGCACTGCAGGACGTTTTGCCTCGGAATCCTCGCTCAATTCTTCCGACGCAAACGTCGCTCCGTGGATACCGTCACGGCCGGTGCTTGCTCCCACGTATAATACCGGGTTGCCAATTCCTTTTGCCTGTCCTTTTTGAATATCTTTATGGTCAATTAAGCCGACACACATGGCATTCACAAGTGGATTGCCCTCATAGCAGTCATCAAACTGAATTTCTCCGCCGACGGTCGGGATGCCGATACAGTTTCCATAGCCTGCAATTCCAGCCACAACCCCTTCAAAAATATACTTTACGCGCGGGTTTCTCAGTTCCCCAAAACGTAAAGAGTTCATTAATGCAATCGGGCGTGCACCCATGGAAAATACGTCGCGGATAATGCCCCCGACTCCTGTTGCAGCTCCTTCATACGGCTCCACGGCAGAAGGGTGGTTATGACTTTCAATTTTAAATACCACTGCCTGCTCATCATCAATATCAATGATGCCGGCACCTTCTCCCGGACCCTGCAGCACACGCTCTCCTTCTACAGGGAACTTCTTTAACAGGACTTTGGAATTTTTATAGCTGCAGTGCTCCGACCACATTACGGAAAACAAACCAAGTTCTGTATAGTTCGGCAGTCTGCCAAGTTCTTTAAGCACAAGGTCAAATTCCTCGTCAGTCATACCCATTTCTGTATACAGCTTCTGTTCCTGAATCATCTCTGGCGACGGCTCACGTAGTAATTGCATGCTTATCTTTCCACTCCTTCACGATCGATTCAAACAATTTTTTTCCATCCTCTGATCCCAGCAGTGTTTCCATCGCACGTTCGGGGTGCGGCATCATGCCGAGCACATTTCCAGCTTCATTGGTAATCCCTGCGATATCAGCAACAGAGCCATTTTGATTCTGCTTATACGTAAAAGCAATCTGATTGTTTTCTTTTAATGCTGCGAGTGTTTTCTCATCACAATAGTAGTTGCCTTCACCGTGCGCCACGGGAATAATTACTTCCTGTCCCGGTGCATAGCTTCGTGTAAACATTGTTTCTGTATTTTCCACCTGCAGTGCGGCATTTTTGCATATAAAATGAAGGTTTTCGTTTCTGCGCATCGCTCCGGGAAGAAGTCCGCTTTCCAAAAGCACCTGAAATCCGTTGCATACCCCAAGCACCGGCTTTCCTTCTGCCGCAGCTTTCTTTACAGCTTCCATGATTGGGGAGAAGTGTGCAATCGCTCCGGCACGGAGATAGTCTCCATAGGAAAAACCTCCCGGCAGCAGTACGCCGTCATACTCGTCGAGATTGGTGTCATTGTGCCAGACATAGGAAACCTCTTCACCGATTCCATCCTGAATGGCATGGAACATATCCAGGTCACAGTTGGACCCGGGAAACATGATCACTGCAAACTTCATAAGGAGATAACCTCCTCGATTTCAAAGGTATAATCTTCAATTACCGGGTTTGCCAGAAGCTTTTCACACATTTCTGTTACCTGCGCTTCTACTTCTTCCTTTTCTGCTGTTAAACGCACCTGCATCATCTTGCTGATAGATACTGACTCTACTCCTTCATAGCCAAGCTTATGAAGCGATTCTGTAACTGCAGCTCCCTGCGGATCCAGTACACCATTTTTCCAAGTTACATAAATTGTGACTTCAAATGTCATCATCATCGTCCTCCTAGACGTTGTAGTATAGTCTCGTATCCATCCTGCAGGCTTCCCTGCTGGAAACGGAATAAATCTTTATCAAAGGAATCGCCAGTTTCTTTATCCCATAAACGGCAGGTATCCGGAGAAATCTCATCTGCAAGCAGAATCTCGCCGTTTTTCCGTCCGAACTCCAGCTTAAAATCAACGATATCAATGCCGGCATCTTCAAACACCTGCTGCAGCTCCTGATTGACCTGCAGTGCCATTTCTGTCATCCTGCTCAGCTCTTCCGGTGATGCGAGCTCCAGTGCAGCGATGTGGGCGTTATTCAGCAGCGGATCTCCCAGTTCATCGTCTTTATAATAAAATTCAACGATCGGATGCTTCATTTTTGTGCCGCGTGCAAATCCGGTACGCTTTACCAGGCTGCCGGCTGCAATATTTCGCACTACTACTTCCAAAGGTACAATTTCCACATGACGTACGAGCTGCTCTGTGGAAGAAAGTCTTTTTACGAAATGGCTTTCCACCCCGGCTTCCCGCAGGCGCGTAAAAATAAGGGAGCTGATCTCATTATTTAAACGGCCTTTTCCTTCCAGTACTTCTTTTTTCTCGCCGTTAAAAGCAGTTGCATCATCCTTGTAGGCAATTCTTAGTATATCCGGATCTTCTGTCGTAAAAATCCGCTTTGCTTTCCCTTCGTATAAGCAGGTTGATTCCATGCAGCGCACCCCTTTTTCTATTCGTTTAAACCAAGACGGTCAAAAATCATATCTACATGCTTCAGATGGTGACGGTAGTCAAAGCAGTCATCGAGTTCTGCGGAGGAAAGCTTATCTGTAATTGCGTTGTCCGCTTCTACTAATTCGCGGAACTGTTTCGCTTCCTCCCAAGCCTGCATAGCTTTCGGCTGAACTAAATCATACGCTTCTTCCCGCGCCATTCCTTTATCAATTAAAGAAAGCAGCACACGCTGGGAATAAATTAATCCGTAGGTCCGGCTCATGTTGCGTTTCATGTTCTCCGGAAAAACGGTCAGGTTCTTTACGATATTTCCAAAACGGTTCAGCATATAATTTAGTGCAATCGTCGCGTCCGGAAGCATAATTCTTTCCGCAGAGGAGTGGGAAATATCCCGCTCGTGCCAAAGAGCCACATTTTCATAAGCAGTGACTACATGTCCGCGTAAAATTCTTGCCAGCCCGGTCATATTTTCTGAGCCAATTGGATTTCGTTTATGCGGCATTGCGGAAGAGCCTTTCTGTCCTTTTGCGAAAAATTCCTCTACTTCCCGGGTTTCACTTTTCTGAAGACCGCGGATTTCCACTGCCATTTTTTCAATCGAAGAACCAATCAAAGAGAGCGTTGCAATGTAGTGCGCGTGCCGGTCACGCTGCAAAGTCTGCGTGGAAATAGGAGAAGCTTCCAGCCCAAGACCACGACATACATATGTTTCCACAGAAGGATCAATATTTGCGTATGTACCTACTGCGCCGGAAAGCTTTCCGACACGCACTGTTTCTTTCGCCTGAAGAAACCGTTCCAGATTCCGCTTCATTTCTTCATGCCACAGCGCAAGCTTCAATCCGAAGGTCGTGGGCTCAGCGTGCACGCCGTGCGTACGCCCCATCATTACAGTATGCTTATGCTCCTGTGCTTTTGTCTTTAATATGTCGATAAAGCGGCGGATATCTGCTTCAATAATATTGTTTGCCTGCAGCAGCATATAGGATAATGCCGTGTCTACTACGTCGGTGGAAGTTAAGCCATAGTGTACCCATTTCCGTTCCGGACCAAGGGTTTCCGACACTGCCCGGGTAAACGCGACAACATCATGCCGGGTTTCTTCTTCTATTTCCAGAATTCGTTTTACATCAAATGAAGCATTTTCCCGGATTTTCACTGTATCCTCTTTTGGGATATCACCCAGTTCCGCCCAAGCTTCACATGCAAGAATTTCTACTTCCAGCCACGCCTGATAACGGTTTTCATCTTTCCAGATGCTGCCCATTTCCGGGCGTGTATAACGTTCGATCATAATGATTGGCCTCCTGTAAGCTCTGTTTGTTTCCATATTGGTGATGCATCAATTGTTTTCAGCAGTTCTTCTATGTCATCTGTTAAAAAAGTTACATGGCCCATCTTGCGGCCCTGCTTCGCTTCCTCTTTTCCATATAAGTGTACATGTGCCGGCGGCAGCGAACTGTGCTGCGCTAAATAAGGTTCAACATGTTGTCCAAGCAGATTTACCATTACCGTCGGTTTTAACAATTTTGTAGAACCGAGCGGCCACCCGCAGATTGCTCTGATATGCTGCTCAAACTGTGATGTTTCGCAGGCATTGATCGTATAATGACCTGAATTGTGCGGACGCGGCGCAATTTCGTTTACATAGATATCATTGCCGAGTACGAACATTTCCACTGCCAGCGTGCCGACCAGTTCGATTGATTCTGCCAGCCTGCGGGCAAGCACTTCTGCTTTTTCTTCCGCTTCCTGCGAAATTCTTGCCGGTACAATTGTCTGGTGGAGCACGCCATTGCGGTGAACATTTTCCCCGATTGGAAAAACACTCATTTCCCCATTTGTACTGCGTGTCATAATCACGGATACTTCGAGATCAAAGTCCATTTTCTTTTCCAGCACAAGCGGTGCTGCTTCTTTCAAGAGCTGCCAGCTTTTATGAATGTCGTCTTGTTCTTTCAGCATATACTGGCCTTTTCCATCATAGCCGCCGCGTGTTGTTTTCAATACTGCAGGCAGGCCGATTTCCTCTGCTGCCTCTTTCAGCTGCGCAAAAGTGTAAACAGCCTGATAAGGTGCGACCGGAATGTCATAACTGGAGATCATTTCTTTTTCTTTCAGCCTGTCCTGACTTATCTGCAGAAGCTCACTGCCCTGGGGGAGATACATCGTCTTTTCCAGGTAAGCTGCCGTTTCCGCAGTAATGTTTTCAAATTCATAGGTGAGAACGTCACAGACATCGGCCAGTTTTTTCGCGCCGAGCTGATCATCATATGATGCGACTACTTCATGGTCCGCAATCATTCCGCACGGAGAATCTTCTTTCGGTTCCATTACGGCAATCCGGTACCCCATCTCCCGGGCAGAAACAGCCATCATCCTGCCGAGCTGGCCTCCGCCAAGAATCCCTATTACTGCCGGCGGAACGATAAATTTCCCCTGACCGCTCATAGTAAATCCCCCTGTTCTATAACTTCCTCCTGTTTTTTCCTGCGTCTTTCTTCCAGCCTTTCCTGAATTGCTTTATCATGCACAGAAAGCTGCTGGGCCGCTAGAAGGGCTGCATTTGCAGCTCCTGCTCTGCCGATCGCAACAGTCGCTACCGGTACGCCCGCAGGCATCTGCACGATCGAAAGAAGTGAGTCCATGCCGTTCAGCGCTTTTGACTGAACAGGAACGCCGATGACGGGAAGCGTTGTTTTCGCGGCTACCATTCCCGGCAGATGTGCTGCTCCTCCTGCGCCGGCAATGATTACTTCAACCCCTCTTCCCCGCGCCTCCTCAGCGTATTGAAACATTAAATCCGGAGTGCGGTGGGCAGATACTACTTTCGCTTCAAATGGAACTTCCAGCTCCTCCAGCGTTTCTGTCGTATGGCGCATTGTTTCCCAGTCTGAGGTAGATCCCATAATGACTCCAACTCTTGCTGACATGTTGTGCCTCCTTCAATTCATTAAAATACATTTTTTCTATTAAGTAATTTCCTTCAGTACAGACATTCACAGGTGCTTATTCCTTATTTACGCCACAAAAAATGCCTTACCGTCCGCCTGCTACGTTTGAGGGAACGATAAGACACACGACTTTGTCAGAATATCGCACATGCTCCTGCATGCACAGCGAGGCAGAAGATACAGCTTGCATCTTCGTCTCTCTTCTATTATGTATCTCGTCCCTCATAGTCTGCTGATTTGCGGTCGCAGGTAGATACTCTCAGGCCGTATTCCTGATATTATATGAGGTTTCGTATTAATCTATTGTTATCATATCAATTTTCGGGGAAGACCGTCAACTATTTTCGAACATTTAATAATGCATAAGATTCTATTGTTCGTCTTTTGGTAGTAACCCCCGGAATTTTCTCGCTTTTTTGGATAAAAGCACTGAAAATTTCCTTTTTTAGGATAGTACTGTTACTCTACCGGCTTCCCTTCAAAAACAATGCGCTGATAAGCTACTTCGACGCCTTTTTTTGTTTCTTTGAGCACCGGTTCTTCCATTCTCCGTACCGGGATATAGCCTTCCTGTTTCATGCGCGCCAGACAGGCATCAATTGTTTCTTTTTCATCCACATAAAATTTCTTCTTTCTGCCCATTCTTTTCCCTGCCTTTCCATTCTGCTGCGCTTTTATTTTATCATATTTCAGCTGGATGCTCAGAGAGTCATTGTGATGATTTTTCTCTCGGCAGTGTCAGGAAAATTTCAAATTTTGCTTCTTTCTCACCGTTCCTCTTTTCTATTGCCTAATTGCGAAATAAAAGTTTTGCTAAAAAGAAGTAATCGTATTGAACTACTTTTTGGAGAGGCTTACTCAAGGGCTTGTTCTCGACTAATTTTGTCGGTGTGTCCGGCGTGTACTGCGGGATGTAAGCGAAATCAGTTGGAGAATGTCCAAACATTTTTTCTGGACATTCTCTCAAAAGCACAAGGGGAGCCAGCCAGGGTTTTGCATCGATCCCGCGGGCTTTTCCGCGATGGATGTGGCTGCGCGGATCCATGCTCCTCTTATTTTGTTGTATCCGGCAGGCGTTGTGAAATAGCTGAAGAGGAGACCCACGCCAACCTTCCGCCGGTAAGCGCAGGAGAAACCCCTGCCATAAAGATAAATAATAATACGCTGAAAGCAATCATTTCCCTTCAGTTTTCTTTCTTTATTTTTGTCAACTACATATTTAGGTGAAGAACCTAATGATTTCAATTCGCTTGAGATTGTTATTGCAGCTTAGGTTTGATAAGAGCTTCTGTAACATCAAATTTTTACAGGGCTGCTAATGACAGATTCTTGTCTGCTGACGATGAATTCTTTGGAATTTCCCCTTTTTAAAATCAGATAACATTCATTTAATAGCAGAAAAAAGCACTATTGATAGAAAGCTTGCTGCTAAAATCAGATAACCGTCTATGCTGTACAGATAAATGCCACTATTAACAGAAAACAGCGCTTCAGCTGTGGTAAGGCTGTAACATCCTATGAAAATTCCCCTCATTAAACGAGGATCCAGAGTGCGTATCTGCGCTCTGGATCCTCTTCACAACCTATTCTCCTAAATATACAAAGTACAAAATAAAGACTACAAACAGCACGTACATAATCGGATGGACTTCTTTCGCTCTTCCCTTACACACCATCGTAATTGGATACATGATGAACCCAAGTGCGATACCAGTGGCGATACTGTAAGTAAGCGGCATAGCAATCATTGTAAAGAAAGCCGGAACGGCAATTTCGAACTTTTTCCAGTCAATATTTGCGATGGAGCCGGCCATAAGCACGCCGACAATGATAAGCGCAGGTGCAGTTACTGAATCAGTAATGACTGCAAGCAGCGGTGAGAACAGGAGAGCAATTAAGAATAATGCCCCTGTTACTAAAGAAGCAAATCCTGTCCTGGCACCTGCTGCAATACCGGAAGTCGACTCTATATAAGCAGTAGTAGTAGATGTACCAAGAATTGCCCCGATAGAAGTAGCAGAAGAATCAGCAAGCAGCGCACGCTGTGCACGCGGCAGCTTGTTTTCTTTTGTGAAACCTGCCTGGTTTGCTACCGCATAAAGTGTGCCGGCAGTATCAAAAAAGTCTACAAATAAGAATGTTAAAATAACGATAATCAGCTGCCAAGTAAAAATTTCACCAAGCGCCATTTCTCCAAAAGGAGCAAAAGCTGCTCCGAAAGTAGGCGCAAGACTTGGAACGGAACCGACGATTGCCTGCGGAGCAGCAATCACACCGGTCAAAACTCCGATTAATGCTGTCAGCACCAGTCCGTAAAAAATTCCTCCTCTTAATCCGAGGCTCATAAACACTACAGTGATCACAATACCGACAATTGCAAGCAGCGTCGCAGGATCACCCATGTTTCCAAGTTCGACCATCGTAGCTTCGGACATGGCAACGATACCTGCATTCTGCAGCCCGATAAACGCGATAAATAATCCAATACCTGCTCCCGCTGCAAATTTAAGCTCCTGCGGAATTGCATTAATAATTACTTCGCGAATTCCGATAAGCGTAATGATAATAAAGATAATACCTGAAATGAAAACACCCAACAGCGCAGTCTCCCATGGAATGCCAAGGCCGATCACTACAGAATAAGTGAAGAAAGCGTTCAATCCCATACCCGGCGCGAGCGCAATCGGATAGCGTGCAAGAAGCCCCATAATAATTGTACCGATAGCTGCAGCTAACGCTGTGGCAGTGTAAACAGCACCTTCGTCCATACCTGCACCGGAGAGAATAGACGGGTTCACAAATAATATGTATGCCATTGCCAGGAAGGTAGTTAACCCACCCATTATCTCTCTGTTATAATTTGTTTCCAGTTCATCGAATTGGAAGTAACGATTCATGCCTGATTTCCCCCACTGAATATATTTTGCCGATGTATGCTTCGCAATAAAAAGAGCCGCCCCTCTACCTGGGACGGCCCTGAATCATCTGACAATATAATGAAGGAATAATATACAGACTGTTCCACAGCACCTGCATAAAATAATTTCATTATTCGTAGTCAGACCATTTAAGGCAGTCTGGTAGAAACTCTTGGGCCATATTCCCAACATTATACGAACATTCGACATTATTTTTAACAAAGCTTAGTTTAGCAGGTGATATTCGGGATGTCAATGCTAAATCCGAATGATTAGTGCTTACTTTTTAAAATACTTTCGTGAATAACCTTACTCCCACTCAATCGTGGAAGGCGGCTTTGAAGTGATATCATACACTACGCGGTTAACATGCTTTACTTCGTTTACAATCCGGGTGGAAATGATTTCGAGTACATCATATGGGATACGTGCCCAGTCTGAAGTCATCCCGTCAATTGAAGTTACCGCACGCACCCCTACAGTGTAATCATAGGTACGCTCGTCACCCATTACACCGACACTTCTCATATCAGGAAGTGCAGTGAAGTACTGCCAGATTTCCCGGTCGAGGCCGGCTTTTTTAATTTCGTCACGCAGGATCTGATCGGATTCTCTGACAATCTCCAGCTTTTCTTCTGTAATCTCTCCCAGTACACGAATTCCAAGACCTGGTCCTGGGAAAGGCTGCCGCCAGACAATTTCATCCGGAAGGCCAAGTTCAGAACCAACCACTCTGACTTCATCTTTAAATAGCGTGTTCAGCGGCTCGATTAAATCAAACTTCATATCTTCCGGAAGGCCTCCGACGTTGTGATGGGATTTGATCGTCTGTGCCGTGGCAGTACCACTTTCAATAATATCTGTGTAAAGCGTACCCTGCGCCAGGAAATCGATGCCATCCAGCTTTGTTGCTTCTTCTTCAAATACATAAATAAATTCGTTGCCGATGATTTTGCGCTTCTGTTCCGGGTCACTGATGCCTGAAAGTTTTCCAAGAAAACGATCCTGTGCATCAATTTTCACAAGATTCATATCGAATCCTTCTCCGAACGTTTTCATTACACTGTCCGCTTCTCCCTTTCGAAGCAGGCCATGGTCGATAAACATACAAATCAGCTGGTCACCGATCGCTTTATGTACAAGTGCAGCCACAACAGAAGAATCTACTCCTCCACTTAACGCACATAATACTTTGCGGTCTCCGACACTTTCGCGGATCTTATCGACTTCCATATCAATAAAGCTTTCCATTGTCCAGTTTCCGTCACACTTGCAGATTTCATACATGAAATTGCGGAGCATGTCATTACCAAATTCAGTGTTTCTTACTTCCGGGTGAAACTGCACACCGTAAATTCCTTTGGAAGCATTACTCATCGCTGCTACCGGAGTTGATACATTTGTAGCGTCCACTTCAAAACCTTCCGGCGGCGCCTGTACCAGGTCCCCATGGCTCATCCAGACAGTCTGCTGCTGCGGAAGCTCTTTAAACAGCGGTGATTCGTTCTGCAGATCTATCGTAGCTTTTCCATACTCCCGGTGATTCGCAGCTTCAACTTTCCCTTTAAAATGATGTGTCATCAGCTGCATGCCGTAGCAAATACCCAGTACCGGGATTCCCAGATCAAATATTTCAGGATCACACTGTGGTGCTCCATCTGCATAGACACTTCCCGGTCCGCCGGAAAAAATAATTCCTTTCGGCTGCATCTCTTTCACTTCTGCCGCAGTAATTTCATTTGTAACCAGTTCACTAAATACCCCGAGGTCTCTGATCCGCCGTGCAATCAGCTGATTGTACTGACCTCCAAAATCCAACACAATAATTTTTTCGTTTATTTCCAGCATTATTTCCTGGCTCCTTTCCATCCTCACCCGTTACATAATTATTATTTACATTGTTCATTTACAAAAGGCTCTGTTAAAGTCTGATATTGATATAAAAAAAGTACGCCTGCGGCTCCTTTTTCTGCGCTTGCCGCGGAGAAATCCTTCAGCTATCCCTCCCTTTCGTCCGGGATGATCTTCACGCTTTCTTTTTCCGCAGGCGTCTTGAAAATCGCCTTGTCTTCGTTTTATTGATTGAAATCTTGTAATAGAAACACTCTCTTTCTTTTGTTTCACAAAGGAAAGAACGAAGCGGAAACCGGCGGACGCCTGTGGAAGAACGAGCTGGGAAGATCCCGCAGCGAATCGAGGAAGCTGAGAAGCTCGTCCACGGCAGGTCAGTTGCAGTGAAGTTTTCTATTACCAACATTGAGCATTAACAGAGCTTTACAAAAAAAAAGCCGGCTCCTGTCTTCGCATAAAAAAATACGAAGGCAGAATTCCAGCTTGCATCACTAAGAAAACTGCCTTCATAGTCAGACCATTTAAGGTGGTCCGGTAGAGACTCTTGAGCCCTATTCTCAAGGATATATGAGGCGCCGATCTTCAATTAACACTTCATCATTCTACCAAGACGGATTTTACAGGTCAAGCGTTCAAAGTCTTTACAATTTCTTCCCATTCTTTCTTTCCTTCTTTCCATGTTCCCTCTGCACTCCGTCCGCCATAGCAGATTCTTTCATACGTCATTGTCAGCTTCATCATCGCCTGGGAGCCGACAGCCAGGTCCACTCTCCGGGCATATTCCCGCAGCGTTTCTCCCTCCGCTCTCGGCAGCCCTTCGTTCTGAAGAATCCACAGCAGCCTGCTGTAGGCCCGGTGGAAAGTATCATCACGGCCGAACCAGCGGTAACGGTAAAGAAAGAATTTATTTTGAATAATATTTTGGTAATGATGCAGAATCATCACAAAAATCGTAAGTGGAATACTGATTAACACATTTTTTAAAGTGAAAAATCCTCCACTGTTATTATCATTCGCACCGGCCACAGGACCGCTGTCTTCTGCACCCTCATCAAGCAGATCATCCACTTCGGAATTCTCATGGTCCGGGAATTCCGGGTCGGGGGTATCCGCACTTTCGATATCATCCATGTCGAGCTCCGGTGATGCCATTTCAAATTCTGCATAGTTCGTGAATCCCTGCGTCGGTTCAAATGGGATCCAGCCGACTTCCGGAAAGTATACTTCCACCCAGGAGTGCGCATTGCTGTTTGCTACTTCATAGATAGAATTCCCGTTATCAAGTTCTTCCACTTCCTCCCCTGAGGTAAAGCCTTTTACCCAGCGGACCGGGATATCGACTGCCCGGAGCATGACTGCCATAGATGTAGAGAAATTATCACAGTAGCCTGTCTGGGTTTCAAACAGGAACTGATCTACATAATCTTCGCCCTCTTCAGGAATCGGTACGTCTGTTGTACTGTACTCAAAGTCATTTTGGGAAAAATACCGCTCGACAGCCACGACTTTATCGTAGCGGTTATCGTGCTCCTTTGTAATCTCTTCTGCAAGCTCCACCACTCTTTCCGGCAGTTCTTCCGGAAGCTGTAAGTACTGCTCCGTAATTCTTTCCGGATCTGCCGCTTCGGTATTTCTTAAAGATTCTATCGGAAATGCAGTATCTTCAAATGTAAGCTCATAGCTCTCAAAAAATACATCTTCTTCCTGTGCTTCTGCACGGAATCTGCCAGCTGCTTCATCTGCGTAAAACTGCATCTCTTCCTGTGCTGCAGCTTCTCCTCCAGCTGTTCCTTCTGCAGCCTCTATTCCCTGGAGCTGACCTGGATAAAAAAGCAGTTCAAAGTTCGCATCTTCCGCCATTTCAATGGAAACCTGTCCTTCTTCCAAACCGGCTTCTTCTTCAAACATTCTGTAATTTTCCAATTCCCCGGCAGCAGAATCAAAAGAAGTGAAATCTCCTTCTGAAACCCATCCCTGCCCGGTATACTGATCTTTTGATTCTCCCCGCCAGTAGGTTTCACGATCGATTTCTGCCTGAAAAACAACACCGTCGTCCTGAATAAACCCGCCGCCGAGTCTTTCGTCGTTTTCGCCGTAACCAATGCGGCGGATCGTACCGCTGCTGTTACTCCCGAAGCTTTCTCCCCCTACCATCGTCATCATCGCCGGAACAGGATCCGACCACTGAGGCTCCGGTTTCGGTGCAATAAATCCGGCAAGAACGGCAATGGAAACGACTGTAATTAAAGTGTACATCCATGCCGGAGAAATAAATGCTCCCTTTCTTCTTCCAATCGCTCTCTCTTCATCCTGCACCTTCAGCATATGCAGCAGTGTCAGCATAAAAAATCCAATCACGACAATGCGGACAATCGCCTGGGAAGCATCTACAAGCGTGAACGTATCAAGCACTGTAATATAAACGATTGTACATAAAAGAAAGAAAAACACTTTTCGTGTATAAAGTACCCAAAAGTAAAGCAGATAACAAATGATCGCCAGCAGCATAAATAAGAGAAATGTCCGGAATAAATCCGTTAATCCTGCAAAGTTACCGCTGAATATCAACGCTGTATTCACGGCTAATTCAGTCAGAAATGTCTGGAACGTAGCTATTCCGCCTTCCCAGGATAAAAAACTGCCTTCAAAAAATATAATATGCAGGCAGAATATACTCCCGATAAAAATAGCCGGACCTGTGATATAGGCAGGTATCCGCAAATATATAAGTGCTGCGCTGAAAAACGTAAACCAGACGAAAATTTCAATCTGGCCGGTTGAAGTGATGACAGGAATAGGACGCAGCCATTCCCATATTAATAAAAACGTCAATGCATATATAAAAAAGTGAGTGATGGAATTCACTGATTTTGATTGAAAACGATTCACTTAATCACCCTTATTCTTTAATTTTCTTTGGACCAGTGACCTTCCGACAAAACATAAGCATCTGCACCTGCTTCTCTCAGTTCTTTCAATCGTCTGAATTCCCAGGGATCTATTCCTTTTCCCTTGTCCATCAGTGCAAAGAAAATACGAACCCTTCTCCCAAGAAGCACCTTTAACCTTTTTAAGCTTTCGTCCGTTAATTCTACCGATATGATTACCAGCGTAACTCCCTGGGAAACATCATTCTCTGCCTGTTTTAAAGAAGCTGCGAACGATCCGGAGCGGGCAGGCCTCAATTGTGCTAAGTAAGCGATAATTTCTTTCTGCTGCTCAGCTGCAAGTCCTACAGGGAACTTTTTTTTCTCTGTCCCAAAAGACCAAAAACCAAGCTGCAGCTGTTCTTTATAGGCATACATTACAAGAGAAGTTACTAGTTCTATTCCTTTCTCATAGGCATCCGATACCGCAAAAGAAGAATCTGTTACTTTATTATTCAGGATAACGAGGAAATTCTGCCCCATATACTCTTCAAATTCCTTCGTCATTAATTTACTGGCCCGGGCTGTTGCTTTCCAGTCCAGACTTGTTAATTTATCTCCTGGTACATATTCTCTTGCTCCGGCAATCGAAGTCCGGTCCTCAATAAAGTCCTGCAGGGACATCGTAGTTTCTGTTTCATGCTTTTCAAATGCTTCCCACTGCTCAATGTCATGATATTTCGGGTAGACCAGGAGCTCGGACGGCATGGAAACAAATTTTTCTTTATTGACGAATCCAAATAAATCACTAGTGGAAAGTTTTACTCCGTAGGAATAGTATTTGCCTCTCTTTAATTCAGGCACAATATAGCTGTAGGAAAGTCTGCGTTTCATGGTGGGATAAAAAATCATTTTAGAGGCCTGAAAAGGAAGTTGTTTTGTAAGTGTATCTTCAGCAACGTCTTCTACTGCCAGATATAAAAAAGGGAAGAGCCATTTTCTTTCAATGATTATTTCTATTTTCAGCTCATTTCCTGCAGACATAGCTCCGTCTCCCGCTCTGCGTTCCACTTGAAAATTGCCGAGTGGTATCAGTGCATAGAGGATAAGCAGAAGAAACAGGCTCATTACCGTGTAAAATAAAAACCAGCTGACAAAGCCGCCCTGAAACATCGCATAACTGAATAATCCGCCTATCACTGCTATTGCAGCAAGTACCTTTAGAATTAGTTTCGTCCATTTCCAGAGGGCTTTCATTGCGCTTGTTCATTTCCTGCCGGTATGCGCACCTGTTCCAGCACTTCACGCAGCACTTTTTCTGTCGTGGTTTCCGAAAGTTTTGCGTCGGAATTAAGCATAATACGATGCTGCAGAGTGAAGGGCGCCAGGTACTTAATATCATCGGGGATCACATAGTCACGATTCTGGATAAATGCCAGCGCCTGCCCTGCTTTCATTAAGGAAATAGAAGCTCTCGGGCTTGCACCGAGGTACACAGCATGATGCTGGCGGGTAGCGCTCACGATTCTAATAATGTATTCCTTAATGCTTTCCTGTACATACACACTCTTGACCTTTTTCTGCATATGCAGTAATTCATCCAGCTCCAGGACGGGACGCAAAGTTTCAATTGGATGTTCATTTTCTACCCGGGAAAGGACTTCCAGCTCTTCAGATTTCGTCGGGTAGCCAATGCGGAATTTAAATAAAAACCGGTCCAACTGCGCTTCAGGAAGTGGATAAGTTCCGCCGTATTCTATAGGGTTCTGTGTCGCCATGACGAAAAATGGTTTCTCCAGTTCCCGTGTTTCTCCATCGGTCGTTACACTGCCTTCCTCCAAAGCTTCGAGAAGAGCAGCTTGCGTCTTTGGAGAAGTACGGTTAATTTCGTCTGCGAGCACAATGTTTGCCATGACCGGGCCGGGCCGGAATTGAAATTCCTGTACCTTCTGGTTATATATAGACACTCCGGTAACATCCGAAGGAAGCAGATCCGGAGTAAACTGTATACGCTTAAACTGCGCTCCGAGCGACTTGGCAATCGCGCGGACCATCATCGTTTTCCCTACTCCCGGAACATCTTCCAGCAGTACGTGGCCTCCGCTTAAAATGGCAATTAAGCTCAGCTCAATTTCCTTTCGCTTTCCTACTACTACTTTTTCTATATTATGAATTAGTGCTTCTATTTGAGGGTGCTCCGTAACGGAACGCTCTTGTCTTCTTTTCATAGTAAAGGAATCCTCCTTAAAAACTTGCTGCAGCTTTCATAAGCTGCCTCTTTTATTTTAGCATGATCTGAAGGAAATATCGCTTCTGAAGCTGAAAAGTATCAAGGTTTTTCCGGAATATTCCGAATGTGTGCCAGCGCTTTCTCACCTGAGCTCAGTTCGGTTCCTGATTCATTGTAAAAAGCCGCCAGCTGATTGCCGGCGGCTTTCATGGTGCGTGAAGCTAAAAGCCTTCTTTCATTTGGTGATGGGGCTTGTGATGGTGGCCTTTGGGAGTCCGCCTGTCATTCTGTGTGTCTTCCTGCTCTACCGGAATTCTCCCAATTTCATTTTCTGACTCTACTACAACTACATAATCTCCCTGTTTAAAAAAGCTTTGATAATCAGGGGCACCTTCATCTTCTCTATGAATCACTTCCACATCTTCACGAGCTACATTTTTTAATTCGAGCTCCCGGATTACTCCTTCTTTCTGCTCCAGGGACTGTAAAACTGCCACTACCTGCTTATCCATCTGTATCTCTCCTGTCGTGGTTGTGTCCTGGTAATTTCTACCCTCGTTTATCAATTGTAAAACTTTTCTAACTGTTGTCTTTGAGCTCCCGCAGTTTTTCTTCTACATCATCAATGGATGCATGATTTTCCGGTGAATCATCAATATGTGACCAGACCGGGATTCCTTGCTTATCAAAAATCCAAGTGCCTCCCTGAATGTACACATCCTGTGTACGCATAGAATCTGCTACAAAACTGCGCTGCTGTTTATCTTTCGGCAGGAAGTTTTTCACTCTTCCTGATACACCTGCAGCGGCGGCCGCAGTTAAAAGTTTTGCTTTCGGCATAGTGACATGTCCTAAACCACGGAAAGCCTTTCGCTTTGGGTCTCCATAAAATGAAAACGGAAATGGCCCGAATTTTTTCTTGAAATCAGCATTATACGCTCCATTGGATGGAGTGATCACGATTAATTCCACGTTCCTGCTTTCCCAAACATTCTGATTCCTGCGCAACTGCGCAAGGTGGTTCCTGCAGATCGGTCAGCCTAAATGCCTTACAAATACAATTACTTTTTCTCTTTCTCCCAGGAGTGAATCAAAGGTTACTTTTTCGCGTTTTTCAGTTTCCAGCTTATAAGATAATTCCATATATTCATTCCTCCTCTTTTCTTTTATCATACTCATTCTCCTGCCTCTTTTAAAGTTAACTGCTTTTTTATTTTCTGCCAGATATTCCGGCTTCCGATATTGATCTGTGGGAGTGCTGCAGCATGATGTATATCTCATTCACAGACTCTTTTCAAAGTTGCTTTCTTTAAAAACAGCCTCTACTGATTTAAGATGAATATAAAATCATCATTTTTGACAACCGGTCCATGCACCCGTAGAATAATTTCGTATTCCTGATTAGATAACTATGAATAGGAGGTATTATTATGGCTCAAACTTATGTGCATTCCGCGGGTGCACAGGAAGATGTAGAAAAGCGTCCTGATACAGGCTTAAAACCTCCACAGATGAAATTAATAATTGGAGGATTAACAGCTGCTGCTGTGCTGGCAGTGTATCTGCTCCTCACTCAGGAAGCAACGCATTCTGTACTGCTGCTCCTCGGCCTGCTGCTCGGTTATACATTATTCCATGCCCGATTCGGGTTCACGTCAGCATTCCGCAGATTTATGTCTGTTGGAAATGGCCAGGCCATCCGTTCCCATATGGTCATGCTCGCTGCAGCCGTTACTCTCTTCGCTCCTATCCTTGCCTTTGGTATTTCGTTCTTTGATGTGGAAGTAAGCGGATATGTTTTCCCTGTTGGTACCAGTCTGCTCGTCGGTGCTTTCTTATTCGGGATTGGGATGCAGCTTGGCGGTGGCTGCGCCTCCGGCACGCTGTTTGCTGTAGGAGCCGGCCGCACCGTCATGTTTATTACCCTGCTGTTTTTTATCATCGGCTCGGTTATAGGCGCAGCACATCTGCCTTTCTGGACGGATGAAATGCCAAACGGCCCTGCAGTTTCTCTCGCTGAAACTACCGGTTTTGGATTTGGAGGCGCCTGGCTTATCTCTATTGTACTATTCGGAATTATTGCCTGGATTACCCTCGTGGTGGAAAGAAAGAGAAAGCCTCCAAAAATGGCTCCTGTACCTTCCACCTCAGGATGGAAAAGGATGCTGCGCGGCTCCTGGCCGCTGTTTGCCGCAGCTATCGTGCTCGCTGTCCTGAATGCCCTGACGCTGATGACACGGGGCGAACCTTGGGGAGTTACTTTCGCTTTTGCTCTCTGGGGCTCTCATGCTGCAGATTTTCTCGGCTTTGATGTTGCCAGCTGGGGATTTTGGCAGGGAGATAACGCAGCAGCACTGGAAGCTTCTGTTTTTGCTGACACTACAACGGTGCTTAACCTTGGTGTAATTATTGGCGCATTTTTAGCATCAGCTGCAGGCGGCTTATTTAACTTTTCCAGTATTAACGGAAAGAATGTAGCAGCAGCTGTCATTGGCGGCCTGCTTATGGGCTATGGTGCCCGTTTAGCTTTTGGATGCAATATC
The DNA here is from genome assembly GCF_900103955.1 of Alkalicoccus daliensis. Taxonomy (GTDB): domain Bacteria; phylum Bacillota; class Bacilli; order Bacillales; family Salisediminibacteriaceae; genus Alkalicoccus; species Alkalicoccus daliensis. Next base: position 10,514 of record NZ_FNIL01000018.1, on the reverse strand, counting down.
GGTGCTTATTTCGGCGGCATTGCTTCCTTCAGCCTGCATGGATATATCTGGGGAGTGATGGCACTGCTCGGAACTTTTCTGGCACTGTATCTGCGCCCGCTGTTCGGCTTATCAGTACCAAAATCAAAAGATTCATTCTGCTAGTGTAAGAGCCCGCCCACGGCAGGTCCGGCTGAAACAGAGTTTCTACTGAGCAACAACACCGAACCATAATAGAGTCAATTACCAAAAAATGGAATTTAACCAATACGAAAAAACGCCTCTGCGCAGAAGTTTTTACACATGCTGCGAAAGAGGCGTTTTTTTTACTGCACGGCCGGTGTTGCTTCACGCGCTATTTCTTTAAGTTTGAACGGTACAGTAAATAGCTTACTCCTGCAATGAGAAGCAGTATAACAGTTATTAATATTCCGGCTAACATAATATCCATTTATCTGCTCCTTTCTCCGCTGAATTTTTCCTGATGGATTTTATTGAGAAGCAAGCAGGATTTCTCCCTGCGGCTGCAGACTGTTCGGCTGCGGTTCCAGACTTATCGCTATTTGGTCAATCTGCGTATCTTCCATATCATTTAAGTTATAGCTTACTGCTCCATTTCCGTTTTCATCAATTGTAAAACTTCCTGCAGGAATCGGCACTTCTCCCTCGATCACCCAGGCCTGAAATGCTTCGCTTCCCTGCAGTTCCGGCATGTCCGTAACCTGGATCAGCAGCTCCAGCTCCCCATTTTCACTGATAATTGTTGCAGAACCCTGTCCGGAAAACTCAGCTTCTCCAATGGACGCAAGATTAGAAGCAAGCAGTACATCGGAAACTCCGCCCTCTTCCTCTTCTTCCAGTACAGTTGCCAGGTTCTGTTCCGCAAGATCTCTTTCAAAAGCCAGCCTCTCCGCTTCTTCACTCAATCTTTCTGTTTCCGACGCCAGATCCTGCCTTTCGCTCCACAGAATCCCGTTCCCCACCAACGAGAGCAGCAGGACAGCCGCTGCCGTACCCATGACCCATGGAGAAGAAAATTTCGTGAAGCGGTTTTTCTTCACTTTTGATTCTGTATAATTCTTCTGCGGAAGTGCAGGTTCTTCCTCTTCTGCAAACACATTATCCAGTACTCTTTTTTTCATTCCTTCCGGAGGATCAGCCGGCGTACTTAAATACGGAAGGTCGCTGGACAGCGCTTCCCATTCTGCAAGCTCCTCCTGACAGGAAGCACATCCTGCTAAATGCGTTTCAAATGCTTCCTTTTCCATATCATCCATTTGTCCATTAAAGTAGTCCACTAGCTTATCACACTGCTTCTCTGTCATTGCCAATCCCCCCTTTCCATTGCAAGTTCACTTTTCAGGTGCTTTAATGCCAATCGTATTCGTCCTTTCACCGTACCTAAAGGAATATTTATTTTATCTGCAATCATTTTCTGGGAGTACCCTTTAAAATAAAACATTTCAATGACATGCTGCTGTTCCTGCTTCAGGGAAGTCATCGCTTCTTTTATTCTTTCTCTCTGCTGCTTCCATTCTACTATTTCTTCTACAGGAGCCTGTGTATCCTGGAGTTCCATTTCCTGATGGACTTCTTCCTCCTGCCGTCTGTTCTGCTTTCGCAGGTAATCAATGGAAGTGTTTCTTGTCATCGTAAGGATCCAGGAAGAAAATTTCCCTTTTTCTTCATCGTAAATACCGCCGCTGCCCCTCCATAATTTCATCATTACTTCCTGTACTACTTCTTCTGCACTTTCCGGGCTTCTTACCATCTTTAATGCAAAAGAAAACAGCAGCTTTTCATATTTATCATACAGCTGCTCCAGCGCTTCTTTATCTTTTTTTAAAATCTGTCCATACACCTCTGTATCTTCCATCTTTTCCATTTTACCCTCCTTTTCAGGATTGCTTCGTTACTTATATAACGTGCAGCAAGCCAATTTGGATCACTTAATTAAAAAATTTCTGGTAAACTTTTTTGCTTCCAAAGAGGAGATCTTTCTAATTTATCTGCAAGCTGCAGCAGTAAAATTTCTTCGCCTTTCCAGGCCATCGCCTGCACACCTACAGGCATACCGAGTTCGCTTTCTCCCACAGGAAGCGAGACAGCAGGCTGTCCTGTTAAATTCGCCAGCTGCGTAAAAGGAGTGTAAGCAAGACTTGGCAGAAACATCTCATATATAAGTTCCTGCCGGTTTTCCGTCTGCTTCATTCGTTCTCTCCACACCCTGTCTTCCTGCGCACTGTAAGTAAGTTCTCCGACACGCGGTGCGGAGTCTGCAGTAGCAGGAGTCAGATAAATATCATACTGCTGATGAAATTCACTCATTATGAAAGCAGCCTCATCCCAGGACTGCAGACTTTGTGCATATTCCGCACCGGATATATATTTTCCTGCTTCCTGCAGCATCCACGATTCCAGTTCAAATTCCTCTTGGCGGATTTTTCTTCCAAGCGCCTGGTGCAATCTGGAGCCCACTGCAGCCATTTCCCCGCTGTTCATTACATAGTATTTTCTCATCAGCTCTCTGCCATCTATCGCAGGTGCCGCTTCTTCCAGTTCGTGTCCTTCTTCTTTTAAAAACGCGACCGTCTGGAACAAAGCATTTTCTGCCGCTTTGCTGACTTTTGTCCCGACAGGACTTATGCTGCTGAATGCAATTCTCAGCTTTGGCAGGGGGCGGCTGATTTTTAAAAATGTATCATGGGGGATTACCGGATAAGGAAAGGCTGCTTCTCTTTGAAATACTTGTACTTCCTTTAACAGTAAAGCACTGTCCCTTACGGATCTGCTTACACAAAAGTCAATCGCAGCACCCTGCCACTGCCTTCCTGTTCCCGGTCCGACAGGGGTTCTTCCTCTTGTCGGTTTTAACCCGAATATGCCTGTAAACGAGGCAGGAATTCGGATCGATCCTCCTCCATCACTCGCTCCGGCAATAGGCACCATTCCAGCGGCGACTGCAGCTGCTGCCCCTCCGCTTGAACCGCCTGCACTGAATTCCAGATGATGAGGATTACGGGTCGGTCCATATCTTTTTGGTTCTGTAATGTTTTTCAGCCCAAATTCAGGTGTATTCGTCTGCCCGGCTATCATGAATCCCGACTGGCGGAAACGGCTGACCAGATGGGAGTCTTCTATTGAATGATGGTGCAGAAGAGATGATCCTGCCGTGAGCAGTTCTCCTTTTATTGCCTGGGAAATATCTTTCGTTAAAAAAGGGACACCACTGAATATGCTTTGTTTTTGATATTCCTTTAACACTATTTCCCGGTTCCTGGAGCGTACAACTGCATTTAAAGCAGGGTTCACTTTCGTTTTCCTTGCTTCAAAAGCTTTCATTACTTCTTCCGGACTGAATTCCTTTTGCTTTATTCCAGCCGCAAGCGCAGCTGCATCCATTTTTATGTAATCATTTTCCTGAAGCATTGTGTCCTCCCCATCTGTATTTCTTTCATCATAGCGAACTTTACTTTGTATAGCTATGGGAAAAGAGGATAAAAAAAGACAGCCTTTTTACCGGCTGTCTTAAAGGATAAACAAAAAAAGATAAAGAATAAATTGTTTATATAGTCCGCACTTGGAGAATAAATCTCCCCTCCGATAATGAAAACTTCCGCAGGTGCGGTACATGTCTGCCTGCAAAGCCTTTAACCGGCAGCGAAGAGCTCTGCTTCAATTTGTTTCATCTGGTAAAACACCCCGCGCTTCTCCATCAGCTCTGCAAATGTTCCTGTCTCTGCGATGCTGCCATGGTCCATGACAACAATCTGGTCCATATCTTCAAGTCCCTGCAGCTTATGGCTCACCAGAATTAAAGTTTTATTCTCTGCTTCTGTGAATATTTCATTCATTACTTTGGCTTCAGTTGCTGCATCTACAGATGAAGTAGGTTCATCAAGCAGCCAGAGCTCTGCCTCTCTCAACATAGAGCGCGCAAGTCCAAGGCGCTGTCTCTCACCGCCGGAAAGGTTTTTCCCTTTTTCTGTGAGCGTCGTATCGAGAGAAAGGTACGCGAGATTCATCCGCGCTAAAGCATTTTTCATCTGTGCATCATTTGCTTCATCATTGGATATGAGCAGATTTTCTCTTACAGTCCCAAAGAAGAAATGCTGATCCTGCAGAATGGCATTTGTTTTTTCCCATATCTTTTTATCTTCCAATTCTTCGGTCGATATGCCACTGATGGAGACCTTTCCATCTTCCGGCAGATAAATACCGAGGATAAGCTGAATCATTGTAGATTTGCCTGACCCGCTCCCTCCGACAACAGCTGTTTTCGTACCGGGAGCAATAGTAAGATTAATTTCTTTCAGCACACTGCGGGATTCTTCCGGGTACGTAAATGAAGCACCTTGAAAGGAAATCTCCGGAGTCCCCTGCGGAAGGGCACGCAGCTGCTTCTTTTCAGGAAGACGGGAAGATTCATCCTGCATTACTTCTTCCAACCGGGCTGCTGCCTGCCTGCTTTCTTCTGCATAGGAAGGATACGCTGCCATCGGCGTTGCATTTTCAAATACTGTCAGGCTTACCATCACAAGCATCGCAAGAAAGACTCCTTCCATCTGCCCTTCCGCTGTAAGATAAGCCCCTGCTGCAAGTACAATCCAGGAAATTGTAAAAGCGATTGACTGATTCCATGAGACACTGGCGAGCCTTCTGTGAGAGGCTCCTGCCTGCTCCTCAATATAGTGGCGGGAAGAAGCAAGAAGCGCATCTTCTTTTTCCTCTAACTTCTGATGAAGCTTTAAATCCTGGAACCCATATAAAAATTCTGTGATCTCAGTAGAAACTTCTCCTCTTGCTTTTCGGATCTCAGAAGAAATTTTTCTGTGCCGAACCTGAAACCAGGCAGGTATCAGCCAGCCGGTCACAAGCACACCTGCAATTAAAATGACTGCGACAGGAATAGAAAAATAAGCTGTGAAGGCTATCGTGGCAAGAAAAACTGTAATCATCACGATCGGAGGGTAGTACACGCGCAGAAAATAATTCTGCAGGCTTTCCACATCGCCAACGATACGTGAGAGAAGATCTCCGCTTTTAAATTTGTGAGAGATTCTTGGAGCCAGTGGTTCCAGCCGCTGAAAGAAGTGACTGCGGATATTACTAAGCATAGTAAAGGTTGCCCGGTGGGAATAATATCGCTCCCCATAACGGCTTAATGCCCGGGTAAAGCTGAACAGTTTCAGGAGGGCGATTGTGACAGTGAGCACTGCTAAAGGCGGTGCAACAGCAGCTCTGGAAATTAAATAGCCGCTGTTGGCAAATAAAGCTACCGCTCCCATTCCTGCGAGAAAACCAAACAGCACAGAAAGGAATATATCTCTTTTTTCCGTAAGTAAGAGCCGTGTTATTTCCTTCATATCCGCACCCCCTGCTGTACGTTTACCATATTCTGATACTCTGCTGACTGCGCGAGCAGTTCCTGGTGGCTTCCTGAGGCTGCCAGTTTTCCATCTTCCAGGAAAATAATCTGATCTGCCTGCTGAATTGTGTGAAGCCGGTGGGCAATCGTTACTACAGTAGCTCCCTGTGATAATTCTGCAATAGACTGCTGGAGAATCTGTTCTGTTTTCACATCAAGACCGGTTGTCGGTTCATCAAACAAAAGAATCGTCGGTTTTTTCATAAAAGCACGGGCAACCGCCACCCTTTGCTTCTCTCCTCCGGAGAGGCCTCGGCCGCCTTCCCCGATCTTTGTTTCCAGACCTTCCGGCAGCTGATCAACCACTTCCCGAAGACCAGATTTTTCCACTGCTTTTTGAAGCGCATCTTCCTCCCCCTGCTTTACTCCGAGCAGGATATTTTCCTTTAACGTGCCTGAGAAGAGAAACGGGTGCTGCGTCACATACGCAACTTCCTGAAACCAGGAAGATTCCCGGTGCTGTGAAAGGGGATTTCCATCCAGCTTTATTTCTCCTTCTGCAGGAAGAAGCCCGGAAATCAGCTGCATCATCGTAGTTTTCCCAGCTCCGCTCCTCCCAACCACAGCGGTGTGTGAGCCTGCCTCCATGTGCAGAGACACAGGTCCGAACTGAAAGCGTTCTTCATCGTAAGCGAAAGAGACACTGCGAAAAGTAAGTGCAGGAGACGGCGGTACAGCTTTTTCTCCCCACTCTGTCTGTTTTTCTTCTTTATCAAGCTCTGCATATATTTTATCCGCGGCTGCCATACTTCCACGGCCCGCATGAAATGCACTTCCCATTTCTTTCAAGGAAGCAAAAAATTCAGGTGCCAGAATCAGGACGAAAAATGCGATAAAGAAGGAAAGCTGATCGTACAACACGAGGCGCAGCCCGACTTCAAGAGCTACAAGCGAAATACTCAGCATCGAAATAAATTCAAGCATTAAAGAAGAAAGAAAGGCAATTTTTAATACCGTCATTGTGGCGTCTCTGTAATTTAAGCTGCTTTTTTCAACTTCCTCCACTTGCTTTTCTGCTTTCCCTAATAATTTCAGCGTGGAAAGCCCCTGTAGAATATCTAAAAATTTTCCGGAAAAAGCCTGCAGCTGACTCATTTGTTCTTCCGATTTTTTCTGTGTATTATTTCCGATCACAATCATCATAACGGGAATAAACGGAGCTGTAATTAACAGGATCAGTCCGGACACCCAGTTCATGTAAAAGATAGCGCCTAATAAAATAAGCGGAACGAGGGAGGACTGCATCATTACTACGTAATATTGGCTGAAATAGGCATCGAGTTCATCGACAGCATCGAGAAGCACACTTACCTTACCGCCCGACTGCCCCTCCTCAGAGGTCAGCACTGGATTGCGTGTATATTTATTAATTAATTGACTGCGGAATTTCTGCTTCATACGGGCTGCCATCCGCTCACCTGTGCGATTGTTCACATATTGCAGCAGCGCACGAAGTGCTAATGAAACAAGTACACCAAACAGCGGCCAGGCTACTTCCGCAACAGAGGCCCCCTGGAGGAATATTTGATCAACGACGGACACAATAAAATATGCCTGCGCTACAATAGTGAGACCGATTGCAGCAGAAATAAGCATCAACAGACGCCGCGTTGTTTTGTCCTGTTTAGATAATTCTTTCAGCCTTTGTTGAGCTGTCATGCAGACATAACTCCTTCCTGTTTTACCATTGTTTCATTATAAATCATTTTTGCGCACGGTACATCAAGGGTGCTCATTTGAAAAGTGAAGAATATGTGACAGTGAAAAGCGCTGGGAAGGATTGTCTTCCCAGCGCTGCAGGATATTGATTTTTTATAAGTGATTTTTTAAGGTTGCCGCTGTCAACGGTACCGTCTAATGTGCCATCCACTTCGGCGGGGTGTTTTTATCCCAATAAACGTCTCCGAGTGTATGATGTTCTTCAAAGCCATCTTCTTTTAAATGGTAATGAAAGTTAAAGAAGTATCCCTGCTTTGGCTTCATATCGCGTCTTACATGAAATCGGACAACATCTGTTTCTTCATCCTCATCATAAATATGAAATATTTTTTCCCCGTATCCTGTAGAAGGGTGCTCCGTAATCGTTAGCTTCGGCGGCGCCTGATCGTCAGACTGCTCATAAATAGAAGAAATAACTTCTTCCATCTGCGGCAGGATTTCCTGCAGCAGATTATCCTCCACGCGGTTTACGATTTTAGGACCGAGCTTCGAAAGCATCTGCTCGCGCGCCTGCATATTCATGTTATCTATATATTCATCTATGGACCAGAGGTCTTCTTCGTCTTCCAGATCAAGTGAACTGTCAGATACCTCATCAAAAGCAGAATCTGCAGAATTTTTCTCTCCGTTCGGAAGTTCTGTATCTTTATCTTTTCTGTCATCATCCCAGTCGAGCTGCGGTATGTAGGCACCAAGAGTGAGTACTGACATCATTATGATCGTCAATCTTCTCATCCAGAGTTTCATCAGTCCCCGTCCCTTCCCTTTTGTTTCTTTTTATCATTTTAGCATGAAATGCAGTGAAAAACACGGAGAATTGTCAAACTATTGTGATGCTTTTTTGAATATCTCTGCAGAAGTTTTTAAGACAGCAATCACTCGTAGTGGACTGGCTTTGCGGACCCCTGCTTATTTCCAAGGTAATGCTGAAAGATTTCTCCGCGGCAAGCGAAGAAAAAGGAGCCGAAGAGGTCCCTGCCTCCTGACAACACCAGTTTTAATAGAAACACTCATGCAAATTTTTGCCCTAGTCCGATAATTAATACTGCTGTGGAACGAAGGAGAGGAAGCACGAGCGCATTTCGAGAATCCAAGTGGCCTGGTCACGAAGTACGAGCGGAATCGATCCTGGTTTTTAAAGACAGCATGGCGGTCTCTGCCCTGCTGTCTGTGGATCGATGGAAGCCGTATCCTGTGAGAGAAATTAGTCGGGAACAAGCCCTTGGGCAGCCTCTCCGAAAGTGCAGCAGCAGTATTACTTCTTTTTAGCGGAACTTTTATTTTCAAGGCAGCTATTTAATAAAGATCAAAAATCTGCCGATGATAAGGAAGTGTCTGAGGGACGCTTTTACAAATCCATTGAAAAAATCATCTAATTAGTTCAATATATGATAGAGGCAAGTGAGAAGAAATGAGGGACAGATTCGTATGAGTGAGGAAAATATTACCCGTATTACGATAGATGATAAGGAAATTATTTTAATTGGAACAGCGCACGTTTCAAAATCCAGCGCAATTCAGGTAAAGGAAGTAATTGAAGCGGAACAGCCGGATTCTGTATGTGTAGAGCTTGATGAACAGCGGTATCAGTCGGTGATCGACAGTGACCGCTGGCGCAATATGGATATATTTAAGGTAATCCGCGAGAAAAAAGCAACGCTGCTATTCATGAACCTGGCTATATCCTCTTTTCAAAACAGGATGGCAAAGCAGTTCGGCATTAAGCCCGGACAGGAAATGATTCAGGGCGTTGAATCTGCGAAGGAAATTAATGCAGAACTTGTCCTTGCAGACCGTAATATTCAAACAACGTTCTCACGTATCTGGGGCAACCTGGGATTCTTGGGAAAAGGGAAATTAATCACTTCTGTATTTGGAAGTATTTTAGTGCAGGAGAATATTTCAGAAGAAGAGCTTGAACGGATGAAAAAACAGGATACCCTTAATGCAGCCATGAATGAATTTTCACAGGCATTTCCCCGTTTAAAAGAGCCCTTAATTGATGAACGTGATCAGTATCTGGCGCAGAAAATAAAGGATGCTCCAGGGAAGAAAATTGTAGCTGTTTTAGGTGCCGCGCACATTCCAGGCATTCTGGAAGAAATTAAACATGAACACGACCTTGATAAGTTAATGGAAACACCGAAAAAATCGATTGTTCCGAAAATGATCGGCTGGGCAATTCCTATCGCCATCATTGCGGTGATTGCTTATACTTTTATGAACAATCCTTCTGCCGGTATGGAGCAGACAATCAGCTGGCTGTTATGGAACGGTTCTTTCTCAGCACTGGGTGCTGCAATTGCTTTTGGCCATCCTTTAACAATCCTTACTGCTTTTGTTATCGCACCGATCAGTTCACTGAATCCGTTTATGGCTGCCGGATGGTTCGCCGGCTTTACCCAGGCTTACCTGCGCCGGCCGCATGTTGCTGATCTAGAAGCGCTATCGGATGATGTGCAGACATTTAAAGGTTTCTGGAGAAACAAAGTAACCCGTATTCTGCTTGTTGTTATTTTATCGAATATCGGAAGTACGATCGGTACCATGGTCGGCGGTGCAGATGTGCTGCGCGTCTTCTTTGAAAATTTATAAACGAAAGAGGCTGTTGAGAAAGTACTTTTTCAGTATAAGTATTCGCTAGTATACTTTTGTCTCCGAAGGGTCGCTTTTCGGAGGGAACTCTCTCAGCTAGCATGGCTTCACGCAGCCAAATCACTGGAAAGCAAAGAGCTTTTTCCAGTGATTTGAAGATCATTGGCTGGTTTCGCACATGCTTACTATATCTTCCCAGTAAGAACGCCTGGGAAGATATGAGAATCGTTCTTCATCCTCCAGGAGTCGACTTTTCTGCGACAGCAACTGAGAAAAAAGACGATTGGATTTTATACAGCGTTTCCAGTATAAGTGCAACTTTTTATAAAAATATATTCTCCATAGCGCCCGGCGGTGACGCCCGTGGGATTCAAGCGCAGTCTGAAGATCCTTTCTTCTGCCCCTGCGGGCAGGAGAAATAGCTGAAGGCCAGCCCCACGGCAAGGTAGTGACCCCTAAAAGTTAGAGTTTTCTTATGAAGCTGATTGGATGGTTTGATTCCGATATTGGATGGGGCTCAATCCGTCCAATTTTGCTTTTACACGTTCATGATTATAGTACTCCATGTAGCTCTCCAGTTTTCGTTTCAGTTCTTCATACGAAACCAGGTCTTCTCCGTGATACATCTCCTGTTTGAGAATCCCGAAAAAATTCTCCATCATGGCATTATCTGCGCAGGTTGCTTTTCTGGACATACTTTGAAAGATTCGATGTTTCTTTAAGGTTTTTACCCACTTTTTGTGTTGGTAGTGCCAGCCTTGATCCGAGTGGATCGTTGTCCGGTATCTGGCTT
>NZ_FNIL01000017.1:32743-55744 GCF_900103955.1 Alkalicoccus daliensis | reverse complement strand
TAGCGGGTCCGACAGTAAAATAAGCGGGCACGCCCCATCAATTAGCGACTTCATTTTATAAAGCGGTTGAAAATAAAGAAGGTAACATGCTCTTCCAGCCGGATAATGGGTGCGAACTTCGATACAGCTATTATAAGTTTCTCCCACTCTGCGTCCTCCCCACCTAAAAAGCCGCGCAGAAACCTGCGCGGCTCAATAAAGCTTATTTTGTTCCGAATAATCGGTCTCCGGCATCGCCGAGTCCTGGAACGATGTAGCCTTTTTCGTTCAGTTTTTCATCGAGGGAAGCAAGATAAATATCTACTTCCGGGTGTGCTTCCTGCATTGCTTCTACGCCTTCCGGTGCTGCTACGAGGCACATAAGACGAATGTTTTTCGCACCGCGTTTTTTCATTACGTTGATGGCTTCGATCGCAGAGCCGCCAGTGGCAAGCATTGGGTCTACAACGATAAAGTCACGTTCCCCTGTGTCGCTAGGAAGCTTCACGTAATATTCGACCGGCTGCAGTGTTTCCGGATCGCGGTAGAGACCAACATGGCCAATTTTTGCTGCTGGAATTAAATCCATCATCCCGTCCACCATGCCAAGACCTGCTCTGAGGATAGGAACAATTCCCAGCTTTTTACCGGAGATTGTTTTACAGTCAGCTTCTGCGACCGGTGTCTGCACTTTCACATCTTCCAATGGAAGTTCGCGGGTAATTTCAAATGCCATCAGACCTGCGATTTCATTCGTGAGCTCACGAAATTCCTTCGTACCTGTTTTTTCGTTACGCAGGTAAGAAAGTTTGTGCTGAATTAACGGGTGATCAAATACGTATACTTTTCCCACAGAAACCACACTCCTCAAGTTCAATATCCTTTGCGTATTCTACCGAAGTTCTTATCGTAAATCAAGCTGAATATTTCCTGTCTATTCCAAAAAGAGGCGCCGCTCTCCCAATTCGGGAGGGGCGCCTCTGTATAAAAGGATACCAGGCCGTAGACTTCGGCTCCTTCCTTTTTATAGAGATTCGTACATTGGATGAGAACGTGTCAGTTTTGCTACTCGTTCCTTCGCATCTTTTAATACTGTTTCATTTTCTACGTCTTTCAGAACCGCAGCAATAATTTTTCCTACTTCCGTGAGATCTTCTTCTTTAAATCCACGGGAAGTGACTGCTGCTGTTCCGATACGGATCCCGCTTGTGACAAACGGGCTTTCCGGATCAAATGGAATCGCGTTTTTATTTGTAGTAATTCCTACTTCGTCCAGTGCTTTTTCTGCTACTTTACCGGTCAATTCGAGGCTTCGAAGATCGAGCAGCACAAGGTGGTTGTCCGTTCCGCCGGAAACAAGATCAATTCCATTTGACGTCAGCGCTTTTCCGAGCGCTTCCGCATTTTTAATGATCTGCTTGGAGTAAGCTTTAAAGTCTTCCTGCAGTACTTCGCCGAAAGCAACCGCTTTTGCACTGATTACGTGCATAAGAGGCCCGCCCTGCAATCCTGGGAAAATCGCTTTATCGATCTTTTTGCCGTACTCTTCTTTTGTTAAAATCATTCCACCGCGCGGTCCACGGAGCGTTTTGTGCGTTGTGGTAGTAACGAAATCTGCGTAAGGCACCGGGTTTATATGGTCTCCTGCAGCTACAAGTCCTGCAATATGCGCCATGTCAACCATCAGATAGGCATCCACTTCATCTGCGATCTCTTTGAATATTTTAAAATCAATTTCACGCGGATAGGCACTTGCACCGGCAACGATCATTTTCGGCTTGTGCTCTTTTGCCATTTCACGTACTGTTTCATAATTAATGCGGCCAGTTTCTTTTTCCACGCCGTATCCAACGAATTCATACTGCTTTCCGCTGAAATTCACAGGACTTCCGTGTGTCAGGTGGCCGCCGTGATTCAAGTCCATTCCCAGCACCTTGTCTCCCTGCTCCAGGAATGCAAAGTATACAGCCATATTTGCCTGGGCACCGGAGTGCGGCTGTACGTTCACATATTCTGCACCAAAGATTTCCTTCGCGCGGTCACGTGCAATATTTTCCACCGTGTCCACATGCTCACAGCCACCATAGTAACGCTTAGCAGGATAGCCTTCTGCATATTTGTTTGTAAGAACAGAACCCTGTGCTTCCATTACTGCCTGCGACACAAAATTTTCTGATGCAATCAGCTCAATGTTGTCCTGCTGACGCTTCAACTCCAAATCCATTGCTGCAAAAACCTCTGCATCCTGTGCTCTTACGTTACTTAACGTCTGCTTATCAATCGTTGTCATTTTTGTTGGACCCTCCTATGCTCATTCGAAATTGCCTCATATGCACTTCATTTTAACGCTTCCTCTTCGAATAAGCAAAGGAATTTGCACTTGTCTGACAAATGAATGCGCTATCATTACGGTTTTTCTAAAAAATGAGCCTTTTATACGGGGTGTCATGGCAGAAATATTGGTCTAAAGACGTACATTTATTTTACTTCGATTCTCTAACGTTCGGATAACCACCTGGCATTTTCATATTTCCCAGGAAATATTTATGTTTCGAATGATTTTTTCCTGTAAATCATTACTGTGAGAATACAGCTGGCGGCCGCCCATGCTCCTATGATCAGATAGGCTCCTGCCGCTTCTGCCCATCCGCCGCCTGCTGCCAGCTCTCCTGCGAGAATTTCGAGCTGAAAGTTAGGCAGGTATTCGAGCACTGTAAGAAATTCGTATTCTGCAAAGAAACCGGTAAAAATATTTCCCATACCGAAAATAAACATAATCGGAATAATGATTACCGATGCTTCTATCAGCGTGCGGGCGAGCAGTCCCAGCATCGTCCCCAGCAAAAGAAAGAAGATTAAAGCAAGCACCATCGCCCCGTAAAGTATGACTGGCTCTGCCGGAGAGAAATTCATCATTCGTATACACAGGATCAGTGTCACTACCGTCAATCCCGCACTGACGAGACTTTTGCCGATGAGAATTTCTGCCGTATTCGCCGGGGACATCATTAAACCGCGCAGCGTATTCTTTTCTTTTTCTTCCGCAATGAGTGCTCCCTGCACAAAGGAAGCAACCGTCGCAAACGTCAGATTGATTACAAGAAAATGAATTTCCAGCGGGACAACGTCTCCTCTGCCGAACAGTAACGCGAAGAACAAAGGCATCACGGCCGTAGATAATACAAACATATTTTTAGATAAGTCTTTTAAATCTTTTGCAAAAATTGCGTACATTCTTTCTATAGAAAAGCTCATGTTAATTCCCTCCCTGTAATATCCACAAAAATATCACCAAGTGTCGGTTCATTCGTGTACATAGAGGCAATCGCATTCTTCTGCATGAAAGAAGCTACTTCTTCTGCTCCGTCTGCCCCTTTGCTTATTACCCGCGTTTCTCCATTGTAAAGTTCCAGTGTCATCGTATTGTCTGCGTATTCCCTGCGCAGCGCTTTCGGTGCATCCAGAAGTTTCACGGCACCCTTATAAAGGAAAGCGACTCTGTCACACAATGTTTCTGCTTCATGCATATCATGTGTTGTTAAAAAAATCGTCGTTCCTTTTTTCTGGAGCGCCTTCAATCCCTTATGAATATGCTGGGAGTTTACCGGATCCAGCGCGGCCGTCGGCTCATCCAAAAATAACAGCTCGGGTTCATGCAGAAATGTGCGGGCAAGAATAATCCGCTGTGTCATTCCTTTCGAAAGCTTTGATACGGTTTTTTTCTGTTCGTTCTGCATGTTTACCATTTTTAATGCTTCTTCAATTCTCTCTTTTGGCTTCTTTACTCCATAAAGTGTCGCAAACAGTTTCATGTTTTCATATACGGAGAGCCTGCCGTACAAGCCGCTGTTATCCGTCATGACACCAATTTTCTGCAGAAATTCCGGCTTACGTGCGTTTTCCGTATCTGCATTAAAGATTTTCGCCTCTCCATCTGTCGGGCGCAGCTGCCCGGTCAAAATTTGTATCGTCGTAGTTTTTCCTGCACCGCTTGGTCCGAGAAATCCAAATATTTCTCCCTGCTTTACATCAAAATTCATTCCTTCCAGTGCTTTTTCCTTTCCAAAATACTTCGTCAGATTTTTCACAGAAATTATATTCTGCATGTGCTTTCCCTCCTTATGCTTTCTGACTTTATACTAGGAAGAAAAAAGCACAACCGCATTAAATTCAGGATGAAGAGCGCTATTTGGGTGCTGAAAGGAGCTATTTCAGGCCGAGCATTTCTTTTAAATCCTCCATTTTCCCTTTGGAGAGCGGAATTTCAGATTTCTTTTTATCATCCAGCTGCAGGCTGTAGCTGTTTCTTGTCCAGGTAATAACCTCTCTTACTTTTTGCAGGTTAACGATATAGGATCTGTGGCAGCGGAAAAAACCGAAGGACTTCAATTTATTTTCAAGCTCGTTTAAGGTAAACGCGCAAGGAAATGATTCATTTTCAATGAACACATACGACTTGCCTTCACGGCTTTCGATGTAATCAATTTCCGGCGGATCGAAAAGCACCATTTTATCTTCTACTTTTGTCGGGATTTTACTGAACCGGAACGGCTCTTCTTCCACATCGGTTTCTGCTTCTGTTTCAGGTTCCTCTGTCTCTACTTTATGCAGCCCTGTATTTGTGAGCCGATACACTTGATCTGCAAGCGTAATGGCACTTTCCATATTGCTTGTTAAAAGCAGTATCGACTTTTCCTGATTCTTCCATTCTTCTAACGCCAGCCGCAGGATTCTTTTTGACTCAATATCCATATTTTGATCAGGTTCTTCTAGAACGATCACCGCCGGATCCTGAAATAATAATTTCGTCATAAGTACACGTCGCTTCTCTGAGTAAGAGAGCTGCTGGATTTTCGTATGAAGCTTTTCTTCAAGGTGCATGAGCACGGCTGCTTCTTTCTGTGTTTTCGTACTTTGAAACAATCGTTTTAAAAATGTTAAATTTTCTTTTACCGTCATTCGTTCGTAGCAGCCTTCTTCTAATAGAGAAATGCCCAGGGAAGGATGATACTTTTCTTTCGTCTTATGCAGAAGTGTTTCTTCTATATAAATATCTCCACTTCCGGAAACGTCTTTTTTCCCAAGGAGCTGAAGAAGATGTGCTTTAGCATCAATACTCGTGTGCAGCGCCGCAACTTCCCCTTTTGGGATGGTAAGACTGAGTGAAGGTATTACGACTGTGTTTTGATGATGTTTTTCTACATGTTCAAACCGCAGGGACATCGGGTGCCTCCCCTTTCTTTTCCATTGATGGTTTTATCATACACTAATGGCGGAAAAGTTAGTCTGATTCGATGGATTTTTCAGGGAATAAGAAATGCTGTATGTACGTGAAGGGGCGGAGCTGGTGTTTCGTTAATTTTCCTGGGATTACTCCTGTGTGCGGACTGTTTACTCATTTTCAAAAGCAGTATTCTCTCTTCGTTCATCGTTCTAACGGCATTTACTCTCACACAACAGCCAAATATACGAGCTTTGGTTTCAGCTTTAAGCCCTTCTTTTAAAATACCATATAAAAAAACGATCATGACGAAGTATCGTCACAATCGTTTTAGTTTCAATTTTTTTGCTTTACCCCTGAATAAAATGGTTCTTAACGTTAATTTTTCATTTCGTCCACTTTGTCTCTATTTTCTTCCATCCAGTTTGCAGCAAGTTCCTCAAACGGGGTATCGTTTTCTTCATTTTCAAGCATCATTTCTTCCAGATCGCTCACTTCAATACTCCAGTTGGATAGAATTTCATATGCGCGCGGATGTTCTTCCTGAATTCCATCATACGAGATAACGTATACGTTATCAGATTCAAATATCCCTTCTTCATCTTCCAGGAATTTTAAATCAAACTCTGCAAACATGGAGTGCGGCCTCCATCCTGTTACAATGACGGGCTCTTCATTGTTAATGCTCTCCTGCAGCTGGGCAACCATTGCAAATTCACTGGAAGTAGTAAGGCTAAATTCATCATGCAAGTCATATTCGTCCATTACTTCCTCCGATAAAGAAACGATTCCAGCACCCGGGTCAATACTGAACACTTCTCCGCCGTACTCTTCCCCTCTGCCGGTCAGGTCATTAATTGTTTCTTCTTCCACATATTCTGGCACTACCCAGCCAAGCGGTACATCTTCATAGCTTGCGGCTACCTGAATTAAAGATTCTTCATATTCTGCCCATAGTTCTGCTTCTGTATTTGGAAGCCAGGCGTCCATAAAGAAATCGACGTCCTGATTTTCCATTCCTTCAAAGATAACCGGCTGATCCAGCAGGGAAAACTCTACTTCATACCCTTCTTCCTCCAAAATTAATTTTGCAATATTTGAAGGCACCTCGGTACTCGTCCAGTTTGTTAATCCAAACGTAATCGTTTCTCCTTCTTCTACGGCAGTTGGTTCATTATTTTCTGCTGCATTTTCAGCTCCGTTATTTTCCTCTACTTCTGCACTGTTTGAATTGTTTTCCCCACAGGCAGTTAACAGTACTGCAGATGCTGCAGTTAAGATAAACGCAGACTTTTTCATAATATTGCTCCCTTCGGTAAATTAAAGTAACTTTTGAAATTGTTCCCGCATATTTTCCGGAGTGAATGGCAGCGAGTCCGGACGTGGACATTCCCATACTTGTACTGGCTTATCCTGCACCCACTGAATAGCTTTATCTGCGGAAAAAACTTTTAGATTATAAATCCAGTTTGCCATCATCAGAATAGACGCCATATGAGACCCTTCATTTGTAGAACCGCTGATATCCTCCACCAGATTAATTTGATAATTTCTGAAATAGGCATCAAAAGTGGAAGTCATCAGGCATCCATCAGTAACAAACCCTCCGATGAAAATATGCTCGATACCCTGCTCCTGCAGCTGTTCATGCAAGTCCGTTTCATAAAACGCGCTCCATCTGTGTTTGTCTACTACGGGCTCTGCAGAAGCAGGTGCGATTTTATCAATTACTTTATGATTTTCCTGTGCAGTAGAGTAATAGACAGGTTCTCCATTTTCTTTTTTCGGTTCTCCGATGGAAAGGTTTGTCCCGTCAGCCCGATTCAAATGACGTGTGTAAATAATAGGAATGCCGGCCTCTCGAAAAGCTTCAATTAAACGATCGGCATTGTTTACGGCCTGGTCCAGCTGGTCGATGCCGAATTGGCTTTCTTTCTGCATATCTATAAGTACAAGTGCTGTTTTTTGTTTATTTATCATTTTTATCATTTTCCTCCTGCGTAGTTTTCGGAATATATTCAAATATTTCATTTGATTCAAGAGCATTGGCAAGCCTCATAGTCCAGTCAAAGTATTCCATGGAATGATTCATGCTCTTTAAGTCTCTTTCCGCAATTTTTTTCGGCTCTCCTTCTGCTTCCGCAGCCACTTCTTCAAGTACGGGCCTTGCTTGTTCATTTGCTTTCATAATCAGGCTTCTTTCCTGACGTAATTTCTTAATAAAAAAGTTTAAAAAGTTTTTCATGAAATCTTTTTCTGCTATATAGTGATCTTTCCGGTCACCTTTTTTCCAGACTTTAATTACCATTTCTGTTTCCAGCAGTTCACGGAGTCCGTTACTCACACTCGCCTTACTCATCGCAACTTCATCTTTAATGTCGTCCAGATTCAAGGGCTTTTCTGAAAAGTAAAGCACCCCATATATGCGTCCTACTGAAGGCGTTACGCCGTAAATCACCATCGTCTGTGCAAGTGCGCTGATCATTACATCTCTTGCTTCTTCCAGCTCCTGCAAATATTTATCTTCACTCATGGATTTAACCCCTTTCCGTTTGTTTAATAATTATTGTACAAATTAAACAAACTGTATAAATTGTATTTTATATCTACAGCTTGTCTTTGTCAACTTCCTATAAATATTTTTACCTGCCTGGGCCAGCTTACTTTTTTTGTTGTGTTTACTCTCGCATGAAAACTGTTTACTCATTTTCTGCGGCAGTTACTCATTTTAAAGCCGCTATACTCCCGCGCTGAGCAATTACTCTTTTTTCAAACCACTTCACTCATTCTCAAAAGCAGTATTCTCGCTTCATTCATTGTTCCAACGGAATTTACTCTCACGCAAACTTCCACTTGAATTTTCACATCAAAAAAACCGCTGCGGATACACAGCGGTTCTGTTTATTCATATTTTGCCCGGTTGCCGCCGATTAACTTCGGACGGGACCGTGCATAGGTGACGTGTGCTTCTCCAATTTCCTTTACGGAGGTGCGTACCGGGACTGCGACACGTTTTAAGTGCATCCCGATAAACGTGTCCCCGATATCAATACCGGCGTGTGCCGCAACTTCTTCCACGACTACCGGATCCTGCAGCTGCTCGTAAGCGTAGGCAGACATGGAGCCGCCTGCTTCCGGTACCGGCACTACCTGGACGGGTTCGAGATGATACCGATCTGCCGCTTCACGTTCCAGTGTAACGGAACGGTTAATGTGCTCACAGCCCTGAAAAGCGAGATAGACACCGGTTTCTTTCTGAAACTCATCAAATGCACGCCAGAGTGTTTCTGCTGTATCGAGCGTACCGGCTTTCCCAATCTGTTTACCCCGGACTTCGCTCGTACTCGTGCCAATAATAAAGAGATCGCCTGCTTTCAGATTCGCAGCTTCCTGCAGTTCCTTTAACGCCCGGCTGAGATCTTCTTTTATCTGCGTGGTCATTTTTTATCCACCTCTTTCAAACTACCTGTTCTCGTAGCTCATCATCTTATCTACACGACGCTGATGACGTCCGCCTTCAAACTCGGTGGAAAGCCAGATTTTCACGATTTCCTGCGCCATACCCGGTCCGACTACTCTTTCTCCCATTGCCAGCACATTGGTATCATTGTGCTCACGGGTCACTTTTGCAGTAAATAAATCCTGCACAAGTGCGCAGCGGATTCCTTTTACTTTATTCGCGGATATAGACATGCCGATTCCTGTCCCGCAGATAATTACCCCGCGGTCCGCTTCACCGTTTGCCACCATTTCCGCTGCAGGAATGCCGTAGTCTGCATAGTCTACTGAATCTGCCGAGTGATTTCCTACATCCACCACTTCATGACCAAGTTCTTCAATCACTGGTTTGATTTGTGCCTTCAAAGCATAACCTGCGTGATCTGACCCCAGAACAATTTTCATTTTACCTGTCCCCTTTTTCTTTAATTCGTACCTTTTTGGTACCGTTCCATTTTCGCAATCAGTTTCTCAACAGCTTCTTCAATTTCCTGATAGGCAGCTTCATAAATTGAATCATCTCCGCCGAAGGGATCGCGGATATCCAACGAAGGAAGGTCCCACTCCAGACGGTCAATTGCCCGCTGATGCGGCTCGATCTGCTTAAGAAGTTCTTCTTCCAGCTGTTTTTGATTATTAATGGACTGTTCTTCGTTATATTTATCGATCTGCTGCTGATGCTCTGCAACAAAGGAAGCGCGTTTTAGTTCGAGCTGGGCTAAGTGGTGTTTTAATTCCTCTATTTTATCTAAAGTAACAGCATCGTCTAATACATATTCCTTCAATGTATGAACTTGCGCAGCACGATCAGGAAACTGTGAAACGACCGCCTGTTTATGTGCAGTTGTTAAGGTTAAAATAATATCCGCCCAGTTCAGCAGGTCTTCCGTAAGCATTCTTGACTGGTGGCTTTCCATCATTCCATGCCTTGCGACCGCCTGCTTTGAACCTTCAGACATCGGGATGCCATCTATCGCATGCACTCCTGCAGATTTGGCACTCATTCTTTCGTTCGTACGCTTTTTGTTAAAAATTGCTTCCGCCATCGGACTGCGGCATGTATTTCCTGTACATACAAATAACACTCTTTCCATATTTCTTTCACTTCCTTTTCTTGGCTTTATCTACCTTCTACCCTGGAAAAGGAGAGGTCAATCTTGATTCTATTTTATCACATTTTTGAGAAGAAAGAGGTGCCGGTGCTTCTGCAGCTGAAAGTGCAGCCAGCTTCTGTTACTGGGTAAGGATTCTGCCTCCGGCTGCTTTTACAAGCCTGTTCATTACGGCAAATCCGAGTTCATCCGCCGGCACTGCCTGCATCAGGATATGATCGACTTCGCTTTTTTTAAATGTACGAAGTGCACTGTAGAGCTCTCTGGCAGTCGTTTCTATTCGATTATCGGATAGAATATATACAGCGTCAGCCTCCATCGAAGCCAGCGCAGGAAAAAGAATCAGTCCCACTTTTTCTCCGTTCTCCTTATGCTTCCTCACACAGCTGCGGAAAAAATCTTCATCCCCATCCACAAGAGTGAGCGGTGCTTCCGGTGCATAGTGCTTGTATTTCATCCCCGGTGAACGCGGCGCAGCTTCTTCTGTAAGTGACTGGTCCACTTCTACTCGTCCAATCACTGCTTCCAGCTGCGACTGTGTAACGCCACCCGGCCGAAGAATAATGGGCAATTCTCCACTGCAGTCTATCACGGTAGATTCCACCCCGAGCCCCGTCGCTCCTCCATCTACAATTCCAGCAATTCTCCCCTGTAAATCTTCTGCAGTGTGCGCCGCTGTAGTTGGACTTGGTCTTCCGGAGCGGTTTGCACTTGGTGCAGCGATCGGCTCTCCACTTGCTTCTATTAATGCAAGTGCGACAGGATGATCCGGCATCCGCAGTCCCACTGTGGAAAGACCCGCGGTTACTTTTGTGGATAACCTGCCGTTATGCGCTAAAATAATCGTCAGCGCTCCCGGCCAGAACTTTTCCATAAGCTTTTCTGCTTTTTCGGGGACAGATTTTGTGAAGTTATACACATCTTTTTGCTGTGAAATGTGGACAATCAGCGGGTTGTCTGCAGGCCGTCCTTTCGCTGTAAAAATCGAAGTGACAGCTTCGTCAGAACGTGCACTGGCGCCCAGTCCGTAGACTGTTTCTGTAGGAAATGCTACAAGCTTTCCTTCACGGAGAAATGCTGCTGCTTCCTGAATTTCCTTACTTTCTATTAAGTTATCTACAATGTTATCCACAGACCAGTATTTTGTTTGTTGGTAACTCATCATTTATCCACCTCCCTCTTTCATTTAATTTTTTGTTCGTATCTTTTTTCCACATGGACTTTCATATAAACACACTTATCCACAAAAACAGTGGATAACCTCAGCCATTTCTGTGTATAACTTTGTGGAGGACGAAAAAAGTTATCCACCGTACGAACACTTACACTTCTGCGATTACAATTCTTTCTTTCCTGTTAATATCTAAACGCAGCTCTGTGACAGCCTGTGGAAAATTGTTTTTAATCAGTTCCTGGACTGCCTTTCCCTGCCCGTGTCCTATTTCAAAAGCAATTAATCCCGGGCTGTGGATGACTTCCGGCAGCTGTGCTGTTATCCGTTTGTAAA
The DNA here is from genome assembly GCF_900103955.1 of Alkalicoccus daliensis. GTDB lineage: Bacteria > Bacillota > Bacilli > Bacillales > Salisediminibacteriaceae > Alkalicoccus > Alkalicoccus daliensis. Next base: position 44,427 of record NZ_FNIL01000017.1, on the reverse strand, counting down.
TCGTCAGGCCATCTTCCCCGGCAAACAGTGCATTTTCCGGTTCGTGTTCAGTCACGTTTATATTCATATCCGCTTTTTCCGCTTCCGGAATGTAAGGAGGATTCGATACTATGACGTGAAAGGGAGGTTTCCCTAGTAAAGGGGCTAGCGCATCACCTTCATGAAAAGTTACACGCGCTCCTAAAGCTGCAGCATTTTTTTCTGCTGTAACTAATGCTTCTGGAGAAATATCCGTCGCCGTCACTTCGGCTTCTGCTATTTCCAAAGCAAGCGTTGCCGCAATAATTCCGCTTCCTGTGCCGATGTCCGCAATGCGAATTTTTCCTGCTGGAACTTTTTCCAGCACCGCTTCGATTAACTCTTCAGTTTCCGGCCGTGGGATTAACACACTGCTGTTCACTGCGAATGATCTGCCATAAAATATTTCTCTGCCGGTAATATGCTGGACGGGAACTCCGCCTGCTGCAGCTGCAACATCCTTTTGAAACATTTCGAGAACCTCCGGAGTTAACATCGTTCTAAGTTCTGCAAGCAGCCGCGACCGGTTCCACCCTGTGTGATAACCGAGCAGAATATAACCGATTTCTTTTTCATACTCTGCTTTTTCCAAAAAAGAAGAAGCCCATGCGAGGGCTTCATGAACGTACATTTCTTTCTGCATAGGTCTCTCCTTCTATTTGTTCGCGTTGTCCATCATGGTTGACTGTTCTTCCATAATCAGCTGGTCTACAATTTCATCCAGGTTCCCCTGCAGAATTGAATCCAGCTTTTGCAGTGTAAGGCCGATACGGTGGTCCGTTACGCGGCTCTGCGGAAAGTTATACGTGCGGATTCTCTCAGAGCGGTCTCCCGTTCCAACTGCAGACTTCCGGGTTTCATCGTATTCTTTCTGCGCTTCTTTTTGAAATATATCAAAAATCCGGGCGCGAAGTACTTTCATTGCTTTTTCTTTGTTTTTAATCTGGGATTTTTCATCCTGGCAGGATGCCACAACTCCCGTTGGAACATGCGTTAAACGCACTGCAGACATTGTTGTATTTACACTCTGCCCGCCTGGTCCGCTGGAAGTAAACGTATCTACACGGATATCTTTATCATGAATATCGATCTCTACTTCTTCCGCTTCTGCAAGAACGGCCACTGTTGCGGTGGAAGTATGAATGCGCCCGCCGGATTCTGTAGACGGCACCCGCTGCACCCGGTGCGCTCCATTTTCATATTTCATACGGGAATAGGCACCTTTACCGTTAATCATAAAGATAACTTCTTTAAATCCGCCGAGTCCTGTTTCACTCGCTTCAATCACTTCTGTTTTCCATCCGTTCTGATCGGCGTAGCGGCTGTACATGCGGTAGAGATCTCCTGCAAATAATGCAGCTTCGTCCCCGCCTGCAGCACCGCGCACTTCCACGATAACGTTTTTATCATCATTCGGATCCTTTGGAATCAGGAGGATACGGAGCTTTTCTTCCAGTGCAGGAATCTGCTCGGCAAGCTCTTCCATTTCCATTTTCACCATTTCACGCATCTCGCTGTCCAGGCTTTCCCGAAGCATTTCTTTCGCTTCTTCGTGCTGCTGCTTCACATCTTTGTACTTACGGTAAGTTTCCACCGTTTCCTGAATATCGGACTGCTCCTTGGAATATTCCCGGAGCTTCTTATTATCACTAATTACGTCTGGATCCATAAGCAGCTCTGTCAGCTGGTCATATCGATCTTCTACTGATTGCAGGCGATCAAACACCTAACTTCACCTCACCTTAAAATTCGTACCACATACCTCTCACTAGTATAGGCGTATTAGGTTGTAAAATCAATCTCCTTCTCCAGAGGACCGGCCTGTGTTTATCCTGAGTAGGTGCGGGGGTATAGAAGTTATAGAGAATAAGGGAGGTTTTTAAAAATGAAATTCATTATTATCGGCGGGGATGCTGCAGGGATGAGTGCGGCCATGCAGGTGGTACATAAAAGAAAAGATGCGGAGATTACTGTGTTGGAAAGAGGCTCTTTTTATTCGTATGCGCAGTGCGGACTTCCCTATTATCTTGGGGATGTAGTGGAGGAGCAGGAAGACTTGATTGCACGTCCTTTGTCTTCGTTCCGGGATAAAGGGATAGATGCACGCATTCATCATGAAGTAACGCATGTTGATGCGGATAATCAGATTGTCTATGGACGCGTCCTGGATAAAGAGGAAGAATTTTCGCTGGAATATGATACTCTCCTCGTTGCTACCGGGGGAAGCCCGAATAAAATCCCTGTGGATGGCGCAGAGCTGTCCGGTATTCATTATTTAAAAACGATTCCGGATGCAGAAAATATTAAATCCGATTTTGAAGAAGCAGCGCACATTACAATAATCGGCGGCGGTTATATTGGACTGGAAGTAGCAGAAAACTTTATTGAGACCGGAAAAAAGGTACGGATTATTAACCGGACGAACAGCCTGGGAAGTAATTTTGATGAAACTATCAGTAATGAACTGCGGGCGGAAGCAGAGCGCAACGGCGTGGAACTCGTACTGGAGGAGCATGTATCCTCTTTTACGAGCGACGATTCCGGCCGGGTAAATGGCGTAAAAACAAATAAAGGCACTTATGAAACCGACGGAGTGGTTGTGGCGATAGGAATTAAGCCGAATACCGAATTTCTCAGACATACAGATATTCATTATCATTATACAGGCGCTTTGATGGTGGACCCTTATATGCGGACGAATATCTCCAACATTTACGCTGCGGGAGACTGCGCCACGCAGTACCACCGCATCAAAGAGCAGCATGACTATATTCCGCTTGGCACCCATGCGAATAAACAGGGACGGATTGCCGGAGCGAACATTGCCGGGGATAAAAAAACATTCCAGGGGATGCTCGGCACTGCTATCTTAAAATTCTTTAACCTGACTGCCGGGCGGACAGGCATCGGCATGCATGAAGCACGAAGCTGCGGTTTTGATTTCAGCTGCGAAATAATTGAAGCCTCCCCATACGCCGGCTACTTTCCCGGCAGCGATAAGATGAAAATCCAGCTGTTAAAAGATAATAAGAACAACAGGCTGCTGGGAATCCAGGCCGTTGGCACGACCGGCGTTGATAAGCGGATTGATACAGCTTCTGTCATGATTTATAACAAAATGACGGTCGATGAAATCCAAAGCCTCGATATCAGCTACGCTCCCCCGTATAACTCTACGTGGGATCCGATTCAAAAAGGGGCACGGAAGTTTAAATAATTCCAGTAATATTTCCATTCTCACCGCTGAATTAATTTCAGCGGTGTTTTTTGATGGAGTGAGGTTTACTGCGCCGGTTTACTCTCGTGTATGAAGATTTACTCTGCTGTAAACCTCATTTACTCATTTTTAAAAGGGAATACTCAAGCGCCAGTGTGCGTAACTCATTTAAAGGGAGAGGATTTCTGCTTTTTTCATTTTCTCGAGCCTCCACATTTGAAAATCCGCCTGCTGCATTCGTTCTTTTTTGCAGATAATAAAAAAATCCCGCTCGCGGCGGGATTCGGGTTACTGATTATTTCGGGCAAGGTTTACTGCGTGCACATGAGTGGTCTTTGGTTTTCCGGGTACTTCATGGCAATGCCGGCATCTCGGCTCATAGGATTCAGATGCTCCTACGAGGATGATCGGATCGTCATAGGAAGCCGGTTTCCCATCAATTAACCGCTGCGTTCTGCTGGCAGGAGAGCCGCAGGATAAACAGATCGCCTGCAGCTTTGTTACGGACTCTGCGAGGGAGAGCAGGATCGGCATACAGCCAAAAGGTTCTCCTCTGAAATCCTGATCCAGCCCCGCGCAGATCACACGGATATTATCATCGGCCAGTGTCTGCACTACGTTTACGATTTCCGGGTCAAAAAACTGAATTTCATCAATTGCCACAACTTGTGTATCTTTTTCGAGCAGCGTATAGATATCTTCTGCATCTGTCACTGGATATGCATAAACTTTCGAACCGTTGTGAGACACCACTTCTTTTTCACTGTAGCGGTTATCCAGCTGCGGCTTGAATACTTGAATTTTCTGGCGGCCAAAACTGGCACGGCGGACGCGGCGGATCAGTTCTTCGGACTTACCGGAAAACATACTTCCGCAGACTACTTCCAACCAGCCTTCTTTTCGTGTTAGGTGCATGAGGCGACGCTCCTGTTCCGATATATTTTCTGCTTCTCGTTCCTGAATCATGTTTCCTCTATTATGTAATCGTACGCGTGAATTATTTTCCGCGCAACTGTATTTAGTCTCAAAAAAAACAGGCAAGAAAAAATCCTGCCTGTTTCGTCTTCACATTACATACCGTACTTCTTCTTGAACTTGTCTACACGTCCACCAGCATCAGCGAACTTCTGCTTACCAGTGTAGAACGGGTGAGAGTCAGAAGATGTTTCCACGTTAAATAGTGGATACGTGTTTCCGTCTTCCCATTCAATTGTCTGGTCTGTAGTTGCTGTAGAACCGCTCAAAAACGAGAACCCAGTACTAGTATCCTTAAATACCACCGTGCGGTACTCTGGATGAATTCCTTGTTTCATGTCTTTTCAGCTCCTTCCGCCCTGAATCTCTCGAAACAGAGTAAGTCTGTGTTGAATTCATTCACACATAGAAGCAGTATAACAAGGCTGATGCAGGATTGCAACTGATATTTTATAAACAAGCGAGAGTTCATCACGAAAGATTTTTAATAAAGAAGTAATCCTGCTGCTTCACTTACGGAGATGCTTACCCAAGGGCTTGTTCTCGACTAATTTTGGTGAAAAGAAAGCGTGAAGATCCAAGGTTCATCTTGCACTGCAGATGAACTGAAAAGCAGGTGGAGCTAGCCAAGATCTTCACTTGCTTGGATTGGCTGTGCGGAACCCTGCTTATTTCCAAGGGATAACTGAAGGATTTCTCTGCGGCAAGCGCAGAAAAAGGAACCACAGGCGTACCTTTTATATCAACCCCACTCTTTATCAGAGCCAAAGTAAAAAGGAAGCTGTACCTGCTGAGCGTGAAAGCACCTTCAGCGCCTTTCCGGTTCCAGCTACTTTGTGTATCCTCCACGCAGCAATTTTTTATTTAGAACTGCGGCTCTGCTTTCCGCGTTCAAACGACTCGAAAAACTCGTCATTTGTTTTTGTTTCTTTTACTTTTTTCAGGAATTTCTCCATATAATCCGGCTGATCGTTCAATGTACGGCGGATGGCCCAGAGATTTTCAATCTGATTTTTCGGAAGAAGCAGTTCTTCCCGGCGCGTGCTGGAGCGGCGGATGTCGATCGCAGGGAAAATACGGCGTTCTGCCAGCTTGCGGTCCAGATGCAGCTCCATGTTTCCGGTTCCTTTAAATTCTTCGTAAATAACATCATCCATGCGGGATCCTGTTTCTACTAAGGCAGTCGCTAAAATTGTTAGGCTTCCGCCCTCTTCCATATTTCTGGCAGCACCGAAGAAGCGCTTTGGACGGTGGAAGCTCGCTGGATCAATTCCTCCGGAAAGCGTGCGCCCGCTCGGCGGAATAACGAGGTTATACGCTCTTGCAAGCCGCGTAATGCTGTCCATTAATACCACCACGTCTTTTTTCGCTTCTACGAGACGCATCGCACGGTCGAGTACCAGTTCCGCTACCTTAATATGGTTTTCCGGCACTTCATCAAACGTGGAGCTCACTACTTCCCCTTTGATGGAACGTTCCATGTCTGTTACTTCCTCCGGACGTTCATCAATCAGGAGAACAATGATTTCCATGTCAGGATGGTTCGCCGAAATACTATTTGCAATTTCTTTGAGAATCAGCGTTTTTCCGGCTTTAGGAGGAGCTACGATCAAACCACGCTGGCCGAAACCGACCGGGGCGATCATGTCCAGCACCCGGGAAGCCAGCATGTTCGGCTGGTTTTCCAGCGTGATTTTATTATCAGGATACAGCGGTGTCAGCTGCGGGAAGTGCGGACGTTCGCTTGCCTGCTCCGGGTCTTCCCCGTTTACAGCTGCTACCTGGAGCAGTCCGTAATAGCGTTCGTTCTCTTTCGGCTTTCTTACCTTGCCGGATACTTTATCTCCGTTCCGAAGCTTAAAGCGGCGTATCTGCGAAGCTGAAATGTATATGTCCTGAGGACTTGGCTTATATGTATTCGAACGCAGAAAACCAAAGCCTTCTGATTGAATAATTTCCAAAATTCCTTCCATGAACATTAAATCTTCATTTTCTGCCTGTTTTTTAAATATCGCAAAAATCAATTCTTTTTTCGTTAATTGGCTGTAGTAGGAAACTTTGTGCTCTTTCGCAAGCGCATAAAGTTCTTTGAGCTTTAAATGCTCCATCTCTTTAAGTGTTACACCCATATGTGTCACCAGACCTTTTCTTCGTTTTGTTAAATTTGCAGGAAAGTCCATATTATCTTTTACATTGCTTAACGGCTGACAATGCTTTGGACGGTTATTTCTCCGATGCCTCTTTTTCAGTTCTTCCGTTGTTTGTACATACGAATCAGCACTTTTATACAGCATGGCAAAAAGTGAAACTTCATTATAAAATTAATCCGCCTGGGTAATTTATATTGAAAATCGGGAGAAATCCTGAGGGAATTCGAGTAGTTTACGTTGAATCGTTCTCTATCTTAGGCTATTTTTTCAGAAAGCGCAAGTAGGGATAAAGAATGAACAGGGAAGCTGAAAGCCCACCCTGATATTTCCGCTGAACGGAAACAGCATCTCTGGCCACACAATTTTCATTCTGATTTATTTTCGCAGTGGCGCTGGTTTATCGATAAAACGAACAGTACCTGCTATTCCGAAATGACGGAGTGCACAGAGGAAATCCGTTTGCTGCTTATTTGAAAATCTGACGGATTTCAATATGGCCCTTGCCAATACAGAAGCCGGCTCCCGGTATTCGGGAGCCCCGCTTTTATCTTGAAAAACCATATGTGCTGTATTGCTTTCCGGTCAATTTTATTTAGGAGTTTTCAATCTCCTGCTGTTCGGCAGCACTTAATTCTTCCCGCCAGATTACTGCTCCAAGCGCGGTTAATTTTTCTTCCAGGTTGGCGTAGCCGCGGTCTATGTGATGTACATCGGTAATTTCGGTTACTCCTTCTGCCATAAGCCCGGCAGCAACAAGTGCTGCTCCCGCACGCAGGTCTGTGGCTCTTACCCGTGCCCCCTGCAGCTTCGTCTTTCCATAAATCAATGCGGCTCTGCCTTCTACTTTTATATCGGCGCCCATACGGCGGAGTTCATCCGTATGTTTAAAGCGGGCATTATAAATAGTGTCGGTAACCATGCTTGCTCCGTCGGCTTTTGTCAGAAGAGCGGTGACCGGTTGCTGCAGGTCTGTGGCAAATCCTGGATAGACGAGTGTTTTAATATCTATTGGATTTAATACTTTGCTGCTTTGAATGTGAATAGAGTCATCTCCTGCCTCTACGGAGACCCCCATTTCCCTGAGTTTCGAACTGAGTGATTCCAGATGGAGCGGAATTACGTTATCAATCAGGACGCTTTTCCCCATTGCCGCTGCGAAAATCATATATGTTCCCGCTTCAATCCGGTCCGGAATGATAGAGTGCCGGCAGCCGTGCAGCTCCTCTACTCCTTCAATACGAATCACGTTTGTACCTGCTCCTTTGATCCGGGCTCCCATATTTGACAGCAGCGTAGCTACGTCAATTATTTCCGGTTCTTTCGCCGCATTTTCAATAACCGTCTTTCCTTTTGCTTTTACTGCAGCAAGCATAATATTGATCGTTGCGCCTACACTGACTACATCCAGATAAATTCTTGCTCCTACTAGTTCATCTGCCTGCAGATAAAGTGCCCCATGCTCATTTGTAACTTTTGCTCCTAATGCTTCAAATCCTTTAATATGCTGATCTATCGGGCGCGGTCCAAGGTTGCATCCGCCTGGCAGGCCGATCACTGCTTTGTTAAATTTCCCAAGCATTGCCCCCATCATGTAATAAGAGGCACGGAGTTTTTTTACAAGGCCATTCGGCAGAGGCATCGGAATCATATCGGCAGGATTTACCTGCAGGGTTCCTTCGAAAAGCTCTGTTTTTGCTCCTGCTTCCTGCAGCAGCTCTGCTAAAATTCCTACATCGGATATATCGGGCAGGTTCTCAATTGTAACTGTGGAATCTGCCATCATTGCTGCAGGTATGAGTGCAACAGCGCTGTTTTTTGCTCCGCTGACACTAACAGTCCCTTCTAAAGGATGACCGCCTTCAATCATTAATTTATTCATCACTGCTTCCTTTCTTACATAAAAAGTTGAAATATTGGTTTTTCTGCGGGTAATATCTTTTGAGGAAAATACTGGTGGAGCGGCGTTAACCGGCGATTTATTTATATTACATAATGGCTTTTATTTATGCGCCTGGCTTTTCTGCCAGTCACTGAGAAATTTCTCCAGCCCAATATCCGTAAGCGGGTGCTTGGCCAGCTGCTCCAGCACTTTCCAGGGAACTGTTGCTATATGTGCTCCCTGCAGCGCAGAATCAGTTACATGCTGCGGATGGCGGATGGAAGCCGAAATAATTTGTGTATCTATTTCATGAATCTCAAACATTTCTGCAATCGTGCCGATTAATTCGATGCCGTTGTGACCAATATCATCCAGTCTTCCGATAAAAGGGGAAACATATGCCGCTCCTGCTCTTGCAGCAAGCAGTGCCTGGTTTGCAGAAAAAATGAGGGTCACGTTTGTCTTAATTCCTGCTTCGCTGAACGTCCGTACAGCTTTCAACCCTTCCAGCCCCATCGGCACTTTTACAGTGATGTTCGGAGCGATGGCAGCAAGTGCTTTTCCTTCTTCAATCATTCCCTGCGCATCCGTCGCTACCACTTCTGCACTGACGGATTCATTCACAAAACTGGTGATTTCGCGAAGTCGTTCATGGAAGTCGGCTCCCTCTTTTGCTACGAGAGAAGGGTTTGTCGTAACCCCTGCCAAAATACCGAGCTCCTGCGCCTGTTTAATTTCCTTCACATTTGCTGAGTCAATAAAAAATTTCATTGATCTTCACCCTCCCAGGTCCGTGAATGAATTATCATTATAGCTTTAAAGACTTTATCCACACGGATGTTATGGTTATGAGAACGCTTTCTCTATGGATGAAAGAGAAGGAGTCGGCGAATCGCCGACCTCCTTTTTATCTCTTTTTATTTTGCTTGGCCGGACGAACCGAACTCACGCATTTTACCAATCACTGTTTCCTTGATTGCTTCACGAGCAGGTCCAAGGTATTTACGCGGGTCGATCATATCAGGGTTTGCATCCAGTACTTCACGCACTTTCGCAGCAGAAGTAATCTGGTTTTCTGTGTTTACGTTGATTTTAGCAGTTCCGAAAGAAATTGCTTTCTTAATGTCTTTTGTCGGAATGCCTGTACCACCGTGAAGAACAAGTGGAACATCTGTCATTTTTGAAATAGTTTCCATACGGTCGAAACCGAGGTTTGGTTCACCTTTATAAGGACCGTGAACAGAACCAAGTGCAGGTGCAAAGCAGTCTACATTTGTTTCACGGATTAATTCATCACACTCTTCAGGAATTGCATAAGCAGCTTCTGCGTCGTCTACGATGATGTCGTCTTCCTGGCCACCGATACGTCCGAGCTCCGCCTCTACAGATACACCGCAGAGATGCGCTACTTCCACTACTTTTTTCGTTAGTGCAATATTTTCTTTCAGTGGATGATGAGAGCCATCGATCATTACAGAAGTAAATCCTGCATAGATAGCTTCTACACACTTTTCAAAGCTTGAACCGTGGTCAAGGTGAATTGCTACAGGAACTGTAGTTCCATAGCTTTCCATTAAACCTTTTACGATAGAGACTACAGATTTGAAGCCGCCCATGTATTTCGCTGCACCTTCAGATACACCGAGAATTACTGGAGACTTTTCTTCTTCTGCTGCCTGAAGAATTGCCTGTGTAAACTCAAGGTTGTTCAGGTTAAATTGTCCAACTCCGTAAGAATTGGCTTTTGCTGATTCCAACATTTCTTTCATGGATACTAATGGCATGTGCTAAAATCCTCCTTCTGATTGTCACGAACAAAAATTAGTTCTCCTGATGCATCCTCACACAAAAAACATACAAACGCCGATGATGTTTTGGTCATCACGCGTCCGTTTGTATGATTCGGACGTTTGCGAGCATACAATTCAAGTGAACTCACCAATCCATTATAGCATATTAGACAAGGTTTTCGCGGTGAATCAGAAGATAATTTTTAAGGCAGCGCTTACATCTTTGCTTTTTCATCAAAAAAACTGCGTACGCGGTGCCGCACGCTGTCAATATCGAATGGTTTAGAAAAATGTTCCATCGCACCAAGACTTTTTGCTTCCTGAATCAGTTCCATTTCTCCGTAGGCGGTCATTAAAAATACGTCGGTCTGAATATTCCGGTGCCGCATTTCCCGGAGAATTTCTATTCCATCCATTCCTGGAATTTTCATGTCAAGCAGCACCAGATCGGGTTCTTCCGATTCAAGCAGATCCAGCGCCTTCTGCCCATTTGCCGCATCAAATGTAGTGTAGCCGTCCTGTGTGAATACCTCCGTCAGCAGCACTCGTATACCAAACTGGTCATCTACCACCAGTAATTTTTCGCTCATCTTTTTCGTCCCTCTCCTCTCAATTTCCCGAATTTTACAATTACCTATTGTTACCATAATAAATGAAGTGAGTTAGAAAATACAACCTTTTCCGTTCGACATCTTCCGTGCTATCCTGCGGGACTTCCTGTTATCATGAAAGCAGATTAATCGTAAAGGAGTGTATGTATGCTTAAAATGTTTGAAACGCAGCTTTCCGGCCTGCTGCGCAAGCTCGAGGACCAGGAAATGATGATTGAGGACAGTGCAAGAATGACGGCGCAGACGATTATCAGTGATGGTAATATGTATATCGCTGCCTCTCCAGATCTGGGTGGTATTGTTTCCCAGTCTGTCCATGGCGCAGATCCTATTCCTGGCTGTAACCGGCTGGAAGTAAAAGATGAACTGACATCTATTGATACAGTCTGGCTGTTTACTTCTTCCGTGGAGGGAATTAAGGCGGAGTGGACACAGGCTGCAGATGCCGGCGCGACGGTGGTGCTTGTCATTCCTGAAGCACCAGAGGACACTGGAGAAGCATTTGTCATTGAAACGAAGGTAACGCGCCCCCTATTACCTACGGAATCCGGCGGACGGATTGGCGAACCCCACCTTCTCGTTTCGCTGCACGTGTATTATGCGCTTTATTTTCAGCTGCTGGAAATGCTGGAGGAGCATGAAGATTAAATGTATCGCATTAAGGAACGGCTGCTTCGGAATTCTTCCGGAGCAGCTTTTTATGATGGCTGATGTCAGTAGGGAGAGGCTGGATGTTAGTACAGCGGGTTCGGAGTAAAATATAGGTGGTTTTTATGTCAGTATAGCCGGTTCGGAGTAAAGTATAGCCCATTTTCATGTCAGCATAGCCGGTTCGGAGTAAAATAGCGGGTCTGACAGTAAATTAAGCAGGCAAAGGGATCCAGTTAGCTTCCTTTATTTTAACTTTTTATGTGGAGAACGGTTTTGAATAGAGCAGCTCATATGCTTTTACAGGTAGTGGACGTGAGGAAAACACCGCAAAAGCGGGAAGTCAGCATAGCTCGATTTTATGTCAGTATAGCTGATTTGGATGTTAGTATAGCC
>NZ_FNIL01000017.1:0-32543 GCF_900103955.1 Alkalicoccus daliensis | reverse complement strand
GATTTTATGTCAGTATAGCTGATTTGGATGTTAGTATAGCCGGTTCGGAGTAAAGTATAGACGGTTTTCATGTCAGCATAGCCGGTTCGGAGTAAAATAGCGGGCGCCACAGTAAAATAAGCGGGCATCTCCAGCCTCGAAAAAGCGAAAAAAAAGCTGTCCCGTTATCAGCAGGACAGCTCTGGTGCTTATTTATTTTTGTGCGGCCCGGATAAATTCACGGAACAGTGGATGTGAACGTGTCGGACGGGATACGAATTCCGGATGGAACTGGGAAGCAAGGAAATATGGATGATCTGTTATTTCAATAACTTCGATTAACCGTCCGTCCGGGCTTAATCCGGAGAAGGTGAATCCGTGCTCTTCCATCTCCTCACGGTAGGCATTATTGAATTCAAAGCGGTGGCGGTGACGCTCGTATACTACTTGTTCATTGTAGGCTTCGTATACTTTCGTTCCTGGCACTAGCTTGCAAGGATATAAGCCTAAGCGCAGTGTGCCTCCTAAATCTTCCACTGCTTTCTGCTCTGGCAGCAGATCAATGACCGGATGCGTCGTTTCCGGATTTAATTCTGCGGAGTGCGCATCGCTGTACCCGAGTACGTTACGCGCAAATTCTACAGAAGCAAGCTGCATGCCGAGACAGATGCCGAGGAAAGGAACTTTCTGCTCCCGCGCGTATTCAATTGCCGCGATTTTCCCTTCTACGCCACGGTCGCCGAATCCGCCGGGCACGAGGATGCCGTCTGCGCCTGCTACCTTTTCTGCAATATTTTCCCGCGTCACTTCTTCTGCATGCACCCAGGAAATTTCCACGTCTGCATCGAACTCAAAACCAGCGTGCTTCAATGCTTCTGCTACTGAGAGGTATGCATCCGGAAGTTCTACGTATTTTCCTACAAGCGCGATATTCACTGTTTTGGAAAGATTTTTTACGCGGTCTACAAGTCCGAGCCATTCTTCCATTTCTGCAGGCTTGCAGTCGAGACCCAGGTGGTCACAGACAAACTGGTCCAGCTTCTGCTTCTGCAGCTCCAACGGTACTTCGTAAAGTGTTTCAGCGTCGCGGGCTTCGATTACTGCTCGTTTATCAATATCACAGAAGAGCGCAATTTTATCCTTCATATCTTCAGGAACCGGCTTTTCGGTACGAACAACAATAACGTTCGGCTGAATGCCGAGGCTGCGCAGTTCTTTCACACTGTGCTGGGTTGGTTTCGACTTCATTTCCCCTGCTGCTTTTAAGTATGGGATCAGGGTGCAGTGAATATAAAGTACATTTTCAGCACCTAAATCACTTTTCACCTGACGGATTGCTTCCAGGAAAGGAAGGCTTTCAATATCCCCTACGGTTCCGCCGATTTCTGTAATGACTACGTCAGGATTTCCTTCCGCTGCTGCCTGCTTAATACGGCCTTTAATTTCATTGGTAATGTGCGGGATTACCTGTACGGTGCCCCCAAGGTAGTCTCCGCGGCGCTCTTTCCGAAGAACAGAGGAGTATACTTTTCCTGTAGTTACGTTGCTGAATTTACCGAGATTGATATCAATAAAACGCTCGTAGTGACCGAGGTCCAGGTCTGTTTCCGCCCCGTCATCTGTAACGAATACTTCCCCGTGCTGATATGGGCTCATCGTTCCAGGATCTACGTTAATGTATGGATCGAATTTTTGAATTGTTACTTTCATACCGCGGTTTTTCAGCAGCCGTCCCAGGGAAGCTGCGGTGATTCCTTTACCGAGCGAAGAAACTACACCGCCGGTTACAAAAATATACTTAGTCATGCATACTCATCTCCTTCATATCTTCCGCACTTTATGTGCATGTGTGGTGGTTATTATGGGGTCGTGACAATAAGGGTTCCTGCCTGGTTTTTCTGATCAAAAAAGACATTTGAAAAGGAGGAATATTTGATGTATCTGTGAGCGGACGTAACGATGTTTTCGTTTTTCGCTGCAAAGAAACTGCATTTCATCGCTCCACAGGCTTTTCATGTGAGTGTCTCCTGCTTGAAAGATTCTTTATAAAGTCCGGTTATATCTGCGTGCTTGTTTTCAGTGACTGCCGCTGCGGCGTCTTCTGTAATTGTAAACAACCACCTGTAACACAGCCTTTAATACGTAAGATCTCTTCTCAAACAATGTGCTCACAAAAAGTAAAAGCGCCCCCTCTTTTATTAAGAGGGGGCGCGTAATTTCGCTCAAGATGCTACTCCGTTTTTATGGAGCCCAAAGATGATTCTATCGGCGTCCCGGGTAAAAGTCAAGCGCGATTTTACTTTGATTCTTCCTCGTCCGTTTCTTCATCTTCGTCTGTTTCAGATTCTTCATCAATTTCAGGTGTTTCATCGCCGAAGTCTTCTTCATCCACTTCGTCCAGGTCTGTATCTTCTTCGTTTGCCAGTTCATCGAGTTCGTCTTCAATATCTTCAAACTCATCTACTTCCTCGAGTTCATCGTCAAAGCCTTCTTCTTTCTCTGCTTTACGACGGTTCGGCATCATTTGAGAAAGTTCTTCCTCTGTCTGTTCAAACGGGTACCAGGAACGAAGTGCCCAGCGGTTATCTCCCAGGTTCACAAAACGTCCGTCCAGAGACATCTGCGTATATAAATGAGCAATACGCTCTTCTTTGCGTTTCTGTGACAATCCTTGAATTTCAGCTACCTGGCTCAGCAGGCTGCTGTAATCTTCGGGACTGTTTTGTTCCGTGAGCAGTTCAAATGCAACATCAATCATCGCGATTTCTTTTAATTGTTCTTCTGTGTAGTCTTTTAAACTCATAGTAGGCACACCCTTTCCCAATTCATCCTGTATCAGTGACAACCTCTCTTTGCTGTAAGGCATTCAGAGACGATTCTACGCATAAATTCATACCTTCCATTATAAACACAAGCTGCGCTATATTTCCAGCAGAATAGAGATTTTTTTGCGTAAATTCATGAAAATGCAGAGAGATTGCTTCCGTACTGCCTGCTACAGGTTCCTTCGGTACTGTCCGCCTACTTCGTAAAGAGCAGTCGTTATCTGCCCGAGACTCGCCACTCTCGTAGTGTGCATCAGTTCTGCAAATATATTTCCGCCGTCAAGCGCCGTCTGCTTTAAAACTGCGAGGGCTTCTTCTGCTTCTGCCGCATGTGTTTCTTTAAAAGTATTCAGCTCATCAATCTGTGTTTCTTTTTCTTCCGCTGTTGCTCTGGCAAGCTCCATATCAAAGTCTTCCTCAGACGGCGGATTTGGGTTTAAATACGTATTCACCCCAATAATCGGCAGATCGCCATTGTGCTTTTTGGTTTCGTAGAGCATAGATTCTTCCTGGATTTTTCCGCGCTGATACTGGGTTTCCATGGCACCCAGGACGCCGCCGCGGTCGCTCATCCGCTCCATCTCCAGAAGAACGGCTTCTTCGACGAGATCTGTCAGCTCTTCAATGATAAAAGCGCCCTGCTGGGAATTTTCATTTTTCGCCAGCCCCATTTCCTTTGTAATAATGAGCTGAATCGCCATTGCACGGCGGACACTTTCTTCTGTCGGCGTTGTTACAGCCTCGTCATATGCATTTGTGTGCAGGGAATTACAGTTATCATAAATTGCCATCAGCGCCTGCAGCGTGGTGCGGATATCGTTAAAATCCACTTCCTGCGCATGCAGGGACCGTCCGGAAGTCTGAATATGATACTTCAGCTTCTGGCTTCGTTCGTTTGCACCGTACTTCCGCTTCATCGCGGTCGCCCAGATACGTCTTGCCACCCGGCCGATAACTGCATATTCAGGATCCAGTCCGTTACTGAAGAAAAACGAAAGGTTTGGAGCAAAGTCATCAATATCCATTTTTCTGCTTAAATAGTATTCCACATACGTAAAACCATTTGCGAGCGTAAAGGCAAGCTGGCTGATCGGGTTCGCGCCTGCTTCTGCAATGTGGTAGCCGGAAATAGAGACCGAGTAATAGTTACGGACTTTATGATCGATAAAATACTGCTGGATATCCCCCATCATCCGGAGCGCAAATTCTGTGGAAAAAATACAGGTGTTCTGGCCCTGGTCTTCTTTTAAAATATCGGCCTGCACGGTGCCGCGCACGACACTCAGCGTTTCGTTTTGAATTTTCGTTTGTTCTTCCTGGTTCGGTGCACGCCCTTCTTTTTCTTCGAATTTCGCGAGCTGCTGATCAATTGCCGTGTTCATAAACATTGCAAGAATGATCGGTGCCGGTCCGTTAATTGTCATGGATACCGAAGTGGAAGGAGCAGTCAGATCAAAGCCGGCATAAAGCTGCTTCATATCGTTCAGCGTACAGATGCTTACACCACTTTCTCCGACTTTTCCATAAATGTCAGGCCGGTGATCCGGATCTTCCCCATAAAGCGTCACGGAATCAAAAGCCGTACTCAGACGTTTTGCTTCATCCCCGTCGGACAGATAGTGAAAGCGGCGGTTCGTGCGGAGCGGGCTTCCTTCCCCGGCAAACTGTCGCTTCGGATCTTCTCCTTTTCGTTTAAACGGAAATACTCCGCCGGTATAAGGGAAAGCTCCCGGCACGTTTTCGCTGCGGATCCAACGGATAATTTCCCCGTAATCCTTATATTTCGGGAGAGACACCTTGGGAATATCAATGCCGGAAAGAGACCGTGTTTTTAACTCCGTCACAATTTCCTTATCACGGATTTTCGTCACAAATGTATCTTCTGCATATGCTTTCTTCACAGCTTCCCATTGTTCCAGAGACTGCTTCGTTTCCGGCAGAAGTTTTGTTTCTACCTTTTCCTTCAGTGCCGGCAGCTCCTGCATCTCTGTTCCTGCTTCTTCCAGGAGCTCCATCGTTCCTTCGAGCTGAAACAGCTGTCTGGCAGCCGCCGCCTGCTCTTCGGTTTCTTTATGATAATTTTTGACTGTGTGGGCGATATCCCGTAAATAATGAATCTGATCCGGCGGTATCACCGCGTTCCTCAGCTGAATCTCATCATCTTTTCCAAGGTCAGTTTCCCAATCGGTGCCAAAGTTTTTATTGATGATCTGCACCACTTCATAAAAAAGCCGGTTCATTCCCGGATCATTAAACTGGCTTGCTACCGTTCCGTACACCGGCATAGTTTCAGGCTCCTGATCGAAAAGCAGATGGCTGCGCTGATACTGCTTCCGCACTTCTCTGCGGGCGTCTTCTGAACCTTTCCGGTCAAACTTATTAATCGCTATAATATCCGCAAAATCTATCATATCTATTTTCTCCAGCTGGGAAGGGGCACCGAATTCACTTGTCATTACATACATGGAAACATCAGAAACATCGGTAACTGCCGCATCCCCCTGCCCGATCCCGCTTGTTTCGACAATTATCAAGTCATAGCCGGCAGCCTGTACGACGGGAATTGCTTCCCCCACCGCTTTGGATAATTCCTGCCGGCTGTCCCGCGTAGCTAGAGAGCGCATATATACCCGCTCATGATGAATCGCGTTCATCCGGATTCTGTCGCCAAGCAGTGCACCGCCGGTTTTCTTTTTTGTAGGGTCTACGGAAAGAATTGCAGCAGTCTTCTCTGGAAACGCTCTCAAATAACGGCGGATAAGTTCATCGGTTAAAGAACTTTTTCCAGCTCCCCCGGTACCTGTAATCCCAAGCACCGGCGCTTTTTTATCGATTTTCTGCTGGAGTTCCTGCAGCTGTGCTGTTTCTTCATCTGAAAGTTCCTGTCCGAATGACTTTTTTTCCGCGAGGGAAATGAACTTGGCAAGTGCACGCTGCTGTTTCTCTTTCACTTCTTCATAGGAAAGCTTTCCGGCAGGCGTTTCAAAATCACATTCCTGCATGATTTCATCGATCATCCCCTGCAGACCGATTTTCCTTCCGTCTTCCGGGGAAAAGATCCGGCTGATTCCATAAGCATGCAGTTCTTTAATTTCCGACGGAATGATAACCCCGCCGCCTCCGCCGAACAATTTTATGTGGGAAGCATTCAGGGCGTTTAGTTCATCCCGCAGATATTTAAAATATTCTACGTGGCCGCCCTGATAAGAGGAAATTGCGATACCCTGCACGTCTTCCTGAATGGCTGCCTGGACGATTTCTCCTACTGAGCGGTTATGGCCGAGATGGATGACTTCTGCTCCGGATGCCTGCAGCATACGCCGCATAATATTGATGGAAGCATCGTGCCCGTCGAACAGGGCGGATGCGGTAACAAAGCGGACCGGGTGTTCTGGCTGATAACTCAAAGAGACCCCTCCTTTTTATTAATGGAAAATCTACATATTAAAGCTATTTAGAAAAAGAGTTTCATTTGCTGCTCCACTTTCGGCGAAGGCTTGCTCGAGGGCTTGTCTTCGACTAATTTCTCTTTCGCTTCGCGCTTTCGAAAAGGATTCTCCGACTGCGCTGATCCTCCGAGCGTCCTCGCCTTCATTTCACAGCAGTAAAAATTTCCAAGACCTGTACTTCAGTATTCTGCACAAGGGAATAATTTACTGTAACGAAGTTCCCTCAGAAAGAATTCCCAACCGAATGTTTTCGTATTCGGGTCGCATCAGTATTGGTTTTCATTGTGTATTTTGCTATACCGCTAAACCTAAACATTGTTAATCTTCTTCCAGGGAAATCGTATGCATTCACGCAGCTCTTCTATGGAAGATTCTTCTCTATATATTTTTAGCTGTCTGCGGCAGTGACTTTGAAGCCGTAGAGGAGCTGCCGGAGCTGAGAAGTAATGTATTCTTCTATATTGTATTCCCGCTGTACGGCCCAGCGGCGGAAGGTCCACATCTGCCCCACGACGAGGATCTGGTGTGCTGCCAGGGAGATTTCTCTGTCGTCGAGTGTAAGTACATTTTCTGACCGGGCACGTGTAAGCTCGGCTTCAAACATTTCTTTCATTTTCATTTCCTTTTCAAGCACATACGTGAGTGCTTCGTCGGAGAGGGACTTTGACTCCTGATACATGACAAGCACTTCGTCCTGTAAATCATTGACCACGCGGAAGTATGCCTCAATCACCTGTTTGAGCCGTTCCAATCCGTTCAGCCTGCTGTTGAGCAGTTTTTCCCATTTGCTCATCACTTCGTCGTATACTGAGTCGCAGACGAGATAGAGAATATCTTCTTTCGAGCCAATATATTCGTACAGTGTACCAATGCTGAATCCTGAAGCCTTAGCCAGTTCGCGGGTGGTTGCTTTGTGATAGCCTTTTTCATTAAATAGCTGTACCGCTGATTTTACAATCTGGGCACGCCTTTTCAAAATGAGCCGCTGATCTTTTACCAGGGAAGGAACTTCTTTTTTCTCCAAGTCATCACTCCCTTTCGTTCTTCCGGTACGTTTCGTAAATTATTTCTGCAAGCTCATACGGGTCGTCATTCTCCATTTGCTGGAGCGTTTCTTCCAATAAAGGAGCAACAGCCGCATGAAACTTTTCTGTGAGGCGCCGCTTCACTTCGGAATCAAGCTGCCTTCTGCGCCGCTGCTGTTTTTCGCCGGAAGATTCAAGGTATTGATGATGTGTATGAAGTGCTTCAACAGCATCTTCCGTTCCTTCTCCTGTGGTGGAGACCGTCTCCACTACTTTCCGGTGCTCCGGCGCTGCAGAAATATGAAGTAAATCTTCCAGTTCTGCACGCAGCTGCGTCACGCCCGGAAGATCTGCTTTATTTATAATAAAGATGTCCGCAATTTCCATAATTCCTGCTTTAAATGCCTGAATAATATCTCCGCCGGAGGGATAGAGCACGAGTGCTACTGTGTCCGCGGTTTTCATAATATCAAGCTCTGATTGGCCGACTCCTACTGTTTCAATAATAATCCTGTCGTAGCCCGCTGCATCAAGCAGGCGCACGCTGTCCTGACAGGCTTCGGAAAGACCTCCCAAACTGCCCCGGGTTCCCATGCTCCGGATAAATACTCCTTTATCCGCATCGTGATCGTGCATACGGATACGGTCCCCGAGCAGGGCGCCCCCTGAAAACGGGCTCGTCGGGTCGACCGCAAGGACTGCAACTTTTTCTTTTTTTCTGCGCCAGTGTTTCAGCAGATGATTTACGAGGGAACTTTTCCCGGCACCCGGCGATCCTGTAATGCCGATCACCTGTGCTTTTCCTGTATAAGGATGTATCTGCTTCATCAGATCCCTCTGCGCAAGCGCACGATTTTCCACGATCGATATCGCTTTTCCGACGGCGCGTTCCTGTCCTTGAAGCAAGGCATCTATCAGCTGCTGATCCATCCTTATCCCCCCTAGTCTGCCAGCAGCATTTTTGAAATTACGAGCCGCTGCACTTCATTCGTCCCTTCATAAATCTGCGTAATTTTTGCATCTCGCATATATCTTTCCACCGGATAGTCCTTCGTATAGCCATAGCCTCCGTGCACCTGTACGGCTTCTACCGTCACTTCCATAGCTGTGTCTCCAGCAAAAAGCTTTGACATAGCGGATGCCTTTCCGTAAGGGACACCTTCTGACTCTCTCCAGGCTGCCTGGTAGGTAAGCAGCCGGGAAGCTTCAATTTTGGTCGCCATATCTGCCAGCTTAAAGCCGATTCCCTGCATCTGTCCGATCGGCTTGCCGAACTGCTTTCTTTCTTTGGCATAGGCAACTGCATGATCAAGCGCTCCCTGCGCAATCCCTACTGCCTGCGCCGCGATTCCGTTTCTTCCGCCATCAAGCGTCATCATCGCGATTTTAAAGCCTTCACCTTCTTCTCCGAGACGGTTGGCGGCCGGTACGCGTACGTTGTCCATAATGACTTCCAGCGTAGGAGAGGAACGGATTCCGAGCTTCTTTTCTTTCTTGCCCATCGAAAAGCCTTCCATTCCTTTTTCTAAAATAAAAGCGGTGCAGCCTTTATGTTTTTTCTCTGGATCAGTCAGGGCAAACATAATATACAGATCCGCCGCTCCCCCGTTGGTAATCCATACTTTGGATCCGTTCAGGATATAGTCATCTCCGTCTTTTTTCGCCGTTGTTTTCATGGCAGCAGCGTCACTGCCGGATCCCGGCTCAGATAAGCAGTAGGCTCCCAGCAGTTTTCCTTCGGCCATTGGACGCAGGAATTTCTGCTTCTGTTCTTCCGTGCCGAAAGTGTACACCGGCCAGCCAGCAAGGGAAGTGTGTGCAGAAAGGGTTACTCCGGTGGAAGCACACACGCGGGATAGTTCTTCTACTGCAATAACGTAGCTTAAGTAGTCAGCACCGATTCCTCCGTACTCTTCCGGCCAGGGGATTCCTGTAAGGCCGAGCTCTCCCATCTGATCAAACAGCCCGCGGTCGAATCTTTCTTCTTCATCTCGTTCTGCGGCGGTCGGCTCGACTTCTTTCACTGAAAAATCACGTACCATTTTGCGGATCATGTCCTGCTCATCTGATAATTTAAACTGCATGTTATTTTCTCTCCTTTGATGGTTTTTATGATGAAATATTTAAGGTGGCCAGTTCTATTTACTGCTTCACTTTCAGCGAAGGCTTACCGGAGGGCTTGTCTTCGACTAATTTCGTCTCCGCTCCGCTTCGTCAAAATGGATTCTCAGACTTCGCTAATCCTCCTGGTGTCCTCGCCTTCGTTCCGCAGCTGTAAATGCTTCCCTGCTCATCCAAGAGGTTGTATTTATTTTTGGTTAAAATTAATTCAATACATGTTTCGAACGAGCTGTAAAAACTCGAGCAGTTTATTTACAGCAACTTATAAAACTCAGTCTCGCAGCAGATGTTTGCTGATGACGATTCTTTGTATTTCGTTGGTTCCTTCGTATATCTGGGTTACTTTGGCGTCCCTGAAGAAGCGTTCTGCTGCGTAATCTTCTGTATAACCGTATCCGCCGTGGATCTGGACGCATTCAATTGCAGCGGCCATTGCGGTGTCTGAGGCAAACATTTTCGCCATGGACGCTTCTTTTCCTGCTGCCTCTCCCTGCGTACGAAGGTCGGCTGCATGGTACGTAAGCAGTTTTGCTCCTTCTACCCGGGTGGCCATGTCTGCCAGCTTAAAGCCGATGCCCTGCATCTGCCCAAT
The DNA here is from genome assembly GCF_900103955.1 of Alkalicoccus daliensis. Taxonomy (GTDB): domain Bacteria; phylum Bacillota; class Bacilli; order Bacillales; family Salisediminibacteriaceae; genus Alkalicoccus; species Alkalicoccus daliensis. Next base: position 22,552 of record NZ_FNIL01000017.1, on the reverse strand, counting down.
TGGTTTACCGAACTGTTTTCTTTCTTTGGCGTAGGCAGTTGCTGCGTCCAGCGCTCCTTCTGCAATTCCAAGCGCCTGGGCAGCGATGCCGATACGTCCGGCATCCAGATTCGCCATCGCAATTTTAAAGCCGTCTCCTTCTTCTCCCAGCATATTCTCTATGGGAACCCTGCAGTCCTCGAAGGTAATAGGAGTAGTACTGGAACCTTTCAGTCCCATCTTTTTTTCTTTCGGCTGCACCGTGAAACCGGGTGTGTCTTTTTCCACAATAAAAGCACTGATATTCCGGTTCCCGGCTTCTTTGCCTGTTCTGGCAAAAACAATATATGTATCTGCATAGCCCCCGCTGGTAATCCACATTTTGGAGCCATTCAGCACATAATGATCTCCATCTTTCACCGCGGTTGTGCGCATGGAGGAAACGTCACTTCCGGCACCTGCTTCAGAGAGCGCAAAAGCTCCCAGATATTCTCCGGAGGCAAGCTTCGGGATAAAGCGCTGCTTCTGTTCTTCCGTGCCGAAATATAAAATAGGATTGGTTCCCACAGAAGTGTGCACGGATAAAATAACACCGACCGCTGCGCTTACTCTGGAGAGTTCGTGTATCGCAATCACATAGGAGGTATAATCCATTGCCATCCCGCCGTATTTTTCCGGAATCGGCATCCCCATCAGGCCGAGCTCCCCCATTTGCCGGACGAGCTCTTCAGGAAATGCATCGTGCTCCTCCATCATAGGGATAGCTGGAGCAACTTTTTCTTCGGCGAACTTACGCACCATTTTTCTTGTCATTTCTTGTTCTTCCGTAAAGTGAAGATTCATCCTGATGCCACCCTCTCTTAGTTGTACTGATAAAATCCCCGGCCTGTTTTCTTTCCGAGCCAGCCTGCTTTCACATACTTCCGGAGCAGGGGACAGGGACGGTATTTGTCATCTCCAAATCCTTCGTGCAGCGTTTCCATAATGTATAAACAAGTATCAAGGCCGATAAAATCAGCAAGCGTCAGCGGTCCCATAGGATGGTTCATGCCGAGCTTCATTACCTGATCTACATCCTCTGGAGAAGCTACCCCTTCGTACACGGTATATATTGCTTCATTAATCATCGGCATCAGAATGCGGTTGGAAACGAATCCCGGAAAGTCATTTACTTCTACCGATGTTTTCTTTAGGGAAGAAGCGATGTCCGCCACTGCCTCATACGTCTCGTCAGAAGTCTGCAGCCCGCGGATCACTTCGACAAGCTTCATTACCGGAACGGGATTCATGAAATGCATTCCAATTACCTGTTCCGGCCGGCTGGTCACCGCAGCTATTTCCGTAATCGGCAGGGAGGATGTGTTTGTTGCGAGTATTGCATGTTCTGCAGCACGCTCATCCAGCTGCCGGAAGATGGTTTTTTTCACTTCCATGTTTTCTACAGCAGCCTCGATAATGATATCTGCCTTTCCCGCATTTTCTAACTTCGTCGAAGCCTGGATTCTTTTCATCGTCTGTTCTTTGTCCTGTTCGGTAATGCGCTCTTTCTCTATGTTTCGCTGCAATCTTTTTTCAATTCCTGCGATTCCTTTTTTCGTCTGCTCCTCTTTCAGGTCATGCAGAAACACTTCATACCCATTCTCTGCACAGACCTGCGCTATGCCGGAACCCATCTGTCCTGCACCAATAACCATTACCTGCGCTATTTTCATATTGTTTTTCCTCCTTTAGGACGGGGATACTTCAATCAGCACTGCATCGCCCTGACCGCCGCCGCTGCATATTGCTGCAATTCCAAGTCCGCCGCCGCGTCTTTTTAATTCGTATGCAAGCGTTAAAATAATTCTTGCGCCGCTCGCGCCGATCGGATGGCCGATTGCCACAGCCCCACCGTTTACATTTACTTTCTCCGGATCAATGCCTGCAATTTCCCCGCTGGCAAGAGACACTGCAGCAAAAGCTTCGTTTATTTCAAATAAATCGATATCTTCCAGGTTACGTCCTGTTTTCTCCAACAGCTTATTAATGACAAGACCCGGCGTCTGGGGAAATCTCTCCGGCTCTACCGCAATCTGCGTATGTCCTGCGATAACAGCAAGCGGCTCGAGGCCTTTTTCCTTTGCGCTTTCCTCCGACATGAGCACCATTGCCGCCGCACCGTCATTTACTCCGGGGGCATTTCCTGCTGTGATCGAGCCGTCTTTTCCAAAAACGGGCTTCAGCTTCGCGAGCCGCTCGACGGTGGTATCCTTTCGTGGAGATTCATCATGCTCCACGAGCAGCGGGTCCCCCTTACGCTGCGGAACTTCTACAGGAATTAATTCCTCTGTTTTCCCTGCTTCTGCTGCTGCGGTTGCACGCTGATGGCTCCGGTAGGACCATTCATCCTGCTTTTCGCGGGTGAGCTTGAATTCGTCTGCTGTTTTATTTCCATAGCTGCCCATGTGCACTCCGGTAAAGGTACAGGTCAGTCCGTCGTGCACCATCATGTCATGAAATTTCTGTTCTCCCATTTTAAAGCCGAACCTTGCTCCTTTTACGAAAAACGGCGCCTGGCTCATGGATTCCATGCCGCCTGCGACGACAGTTTGATATTCCCCTGCCCGGATTAAGATATCTGCAAGCGTGACGCTGCGCATTCCTGAAGCGCAGACTTTATTGATTGTTTCCGTTTCTGTCTCCCACGGAATGCCTGCTTCATGCATTGCCTGCCGGGAAGGGAGCTGCCCCTGCCCGCCCTGCAGGACGGACCCCATAATGACATGATCTACATTTTCCGGGGAAGTCCTGCTTCGTTCCAGCGCGGCTGTAATTGCCTTCCCGCCCAGCTGCGCAGCTGTAAATCCCGAAAGGGCACCTCCTAATTTCCCTACCGGTGTTCTTGCTCCGCCAACGATTACTGTTTTATTCATATTATTGTTCCTCCTTGTAATAAAATATATTTTTGAGTTTCAAGCTTTCAAAGAATTAAACTTTCACAAATTCTCCCTTGGAATTATCGCTTGCTAAAATAAAAGTCTGCATCGAGGAAAGGATTTTTTATAAAGACTTCCCGGATAGAACAGCTTTTCTGCTTTCTGAGTGAATGCTCGTTCACTTTTGTCGTGAGTTGTGAATGAACGCTCGCTCAAAGCCTCCCCAGGAAGTGACTATCTGATTTTCGGCTGCATTTGCTGCAATAGTTCTGCCAGGTATAAAATCACGCCTGTTGATTATCCATTTATTTGAAAAAATCATTTTAGGATACGGTAATGCAGTGTCTGCGGTTTCTATTTCTTCGCTTGCCGTGGAGAAAGCTTTCAGCTTCCCCGGGAGTACGCCGGGGTGATCTTCAAACTTTCTTTTTCCACAGGCGTCTTGAAATAACACCTTGCCCCTGCGGAATATCTTTTTATTTAAGAGGAAGAAATAATGGTATCTCCTCACTTCGTGAAACTACAGCATCTCTTTTCCCAAGCGAGATTTAAAAAGCAAGACAGTCTTTTTCAAAAATCAGAGATTTTAAATTAAAGCGCTTTCATTATTCTATTGTAAAACAAAATTCGTTTCATGTCTGCCATTTTCCTTAAAAAACCCGCAAGAAAAAAGGGGCTGCTGAAAAAGTGGTAAATAGCTTATTTTTATTCGCTTTTCGTGATTAGCTTTTCTCCTGCGCTTGCCGGCGGAAGCTTGCCGACCCGCCTTCAGCTAATTCCCCTGTCCGCAGACAAGAAAATTGATCTTCAGACTTCGCTTAAATCCCACAGACGTCACCGCCGGACGCTCCGGAGAAAAGCCGTTTTTTTAACAGAAAGACCGATATGGCAGGACTTTTTTTAAAAGTAATATTACTTTTTCTGACGCTGCAGCCGCAGCGGTCGACTCCGGGGCGAATCAGGACGAGCAGAAGATCCATTTCTTCCGCCGAATGAAGGAAGAAATTAGCTGAGGCCGGCCCGCCCGGAAAGCGTGCCGCGAAAGGCGAAAGCATGCTGCTGTATATTTATAAATAAAAATATCGTTTTTCAGCTGCCTCAGAAAAATGCATAATGCCTTTTTAACAAGTGCTTGCTTCCCTTTTAAATAATCAATATAATTATTAGCGTTGTTGATAATGAATCTCATTTTCAATTATATGCCCGTTTTGCGATAGATGGCTTTTTGAGGAGGATTATAATGTTAAAACGGTTTATGACTTACTATAAGCCTTATAAAAAATTATTTACGATGACTTTTATCTGCGCTGTTTTTGTTGCTCTGCTTGAGCTTGCCTTTCCGCTGATCGTTAACTATGTGGTGGACTCTCTCCTGCCCGGCGGGAATCTGATGATTATCTTCTGGGCATGTGTCGCGCTGTTTATCGTTTATATTTTCAATTCCGGTGCTCATTTTATCGTAACCTACTGGGGGCACCGTCTTGGAATTAATATTGAAACAGATATGCGCGCCGAATTATTTGAACATATTCAGAAGCTTTCTTTTACTTATCATGATAATAATAAGACCGGGCACCTGCTTTCGAACCTGACAAATGATTTATTTGAAATCGGGGAAGTTGCCCACCATGGCCCTGAGGATGTTTTCATCGCGATTATGACGCTGTTCGGTTCTTTTGCCGTCATGCTTTATATTAATGTGGAATTAGCCGTGCTTACTTTCCTGGTGGTTCCGCTGCTTATCTTTATCGTTATTTACTGCAACCGGAAAATGACGGCTGCGATGAAAAATATGTTTACCCGGATGGCTGATTTTAATGCAAGAGTCGAAGATACCGTCGGCGGAATCCGCCTTGTCCAGGCGTTTGCAAATGAAAAGCACGAGCGTAAGCTTTTTCATGAAGACAATATCCGATTCAAAGAAGCTAAAATCTGGTCCTACCGTATTATGGGTATTAATAATTCCCTCAGCTATATGATGATGCGGATTATGACGCTGTTTGTGCTTCTCTGCGGTGCATATTTTATTATTCAGGGCCAGCTGTCCATCGGAGATTTTATGGCCTTCGTTTTATTAACAAATGTTTTCTTCCGTCCTATTGAAAAGATCAATGCAATTATAGAAAGTTATCCTAAGGGATACTCTGGTTTTAAAAGATTCATTGCGCTGCTTGATACGGAACCGGATATTCTCGATCGTCCCAATGCGGCAGAACTGCCGCAGGCAAGAGGTGATATCCAGTACCGCGATGTCAGCTTCGGGTATGAAAAAGGGCGTACGGTACTGGAAGGTATTGACCTTACGATTGCTGCTGGAGAAACAGTTGCTTTTGTCGGTCCTTCAGGCGCCGGGAAAACTACCCTCTGCAGCCTTCTGCCGCGCTTTTATGAAATACAGGAAGGTGCAATTACGGTGGATGGACTGGATATTCGTGATATACAGCTTACCTCTTTACGCAGACAGATCGGGATTGTACAGCAGGATGTCTTTATGTTTTCCGGAACGCTTCGGGATAACATCCGCTACGGAAAACTTGGAGCAAGTGATGAAGAGGTGTGGGAGGCTGCCCGCCGTGCAGAACTTGAATCCTTTATTAGGGGGCTGGCTGACGGGCTGGACACCATCGTTGGAGAAAGAGGCGTGAAACTATCCGGCGGACAGAAACAGCGGCTTTCCATCGCCCGCATGTTCCTGAAAAATCCGCCGATCCTGATTTTGGACGAAGCAACTTCTGCGCTTGATACCGAAACAGAAGCTTCCATCCAGCGCTCACTGTCTGAGCTCGCTGAAGGCAGAACTACGCTTATCATCGCACACCGCCTTGCAACAATCCGGCATGCTGACCGGATTGTCGTCGTCACGCCGGAAGGCATAGAAGAGCAGGGCTCCCATGAACAGCTGCTGAAGCGGGGCGGACATTACGCGAAGCTGCAGCAGGCACAGCATGTGTATGCTTAAGATCCCGGGAGTTGTCTTGTCCAGCGATGAAAGTATGTATCAAATTAAACAATAACTTCGGCAGAAATATTCATAAAGGTTTCTGATTATACTGAGTAAGGGATTTTAAATATTCGTTTTTTCTAAATAAATTTTAAAAAGGAGCCGCTCCAATTATGGAGGACTCCTTTTTGCTTAGCTCGCGAAAGAATAATAGATTTCACCCTAAATTATCTATTTTTTCATTATTTTTGAATGATCCTGCGTATACAATTTGATTCTTTCCTCTCTGTTTTCCGTGATACAGCGCTTCATCAGCAGCATTAATCATTTTTTCTGTATGAATGACAGGATCCAAAGCAATCATACCTCCGGTGATCGACAGCGGCACTTCTTTCTGCTGATAAAAAAACGTTCTTTTTTTATTAATTGTTTCCGCAATTTCTTCTGCTTTTCCAAGTGCTTCATCTTTATTCTTAGCATAGAGAAGAAGTAAAAATTCTTCTCCGCCCCAGCGGGCTGCGCGTCCCTTCTCTTTTGTGAATTGGCGGAAAACTTCTGCGCAGTGAATCAGCACCATATCTCCGCATTCATGCCCCCATTTATCGTTGATATTTTTAAAATCATCCAGATCAATGAGCAGCAGGTAGCTTTGTATTTTTTTCTTTCTTGCTTTATTTACGTATTGATACATCGATCTTCGATTTAATATTTTTGTTAATGGATCTATACGGGACAAATCATTTAATTCGTTTAATATTTTCTGCGTTGTTTTACCGTACAAGTTGCTGATAAAAACAAGTACCAGGAGCACACCAGCTATATTGACAATATAAAATGAACTCATTACCTCTTCAGAGACAGCTCCGGTTGCTTCCGGAACCCATTTATACAATCCGAAATAAGAAACTCCGCTGATAATAACTACCGCGTATTTCTGCCATCCTCTTACTACAGTAAATACAAAAGCCGGGAAGATAACAAGATAATGCTGCACCCCTGCATCCCATCCTAAAACTGTTGTAGTCATTATGATAACTGCAGTAACCTGACAAAAAATCAGTCCATAAAAAAGCAGGAAATTATTATTCTTTAAAATAAGGAGATAAAATAAACTAAGGGACGCCATAAACAGGTTCATCCAAAAAAGGAACGGAACATTCAATACGAGATAGATCGTTAAAAATACTAAGTGAACTGCGCATATTACAAAATTGATTTTCTGAAAATCCATGCGGATCAGACTGCTGTATTCACCAAAGTCTACGATTGAGTTTTTCATCAGGGGCTCCTTTACGGCGTTTTAACCGTTTCTCCTCAGTAAAATGATAATTAATTCCTATAATATATCACTATACATAAAATACATCTAGTATATTATACCCAATTACATATTTTTTCAAAACACTAAAGACTCATATCTTATTAGTATTTTGATATAGCCCAGCTATTCAGAAAGAAAGCCAGTGGAGCAATGGATAAATAATTCATAGAAACTACCAAATATAAATATATCATCGTAGAACTTTCTTTCATTGTGAGCAGGTGAGTATAAAGACTCAGCAGGATGCAAAAAAGCCCCCGAATCATTATTCGAGAGCTTTTCTGCTATTTCTCTGCAGATTAAACTGCAGCAGGTTCTTCTCTTTTCACGATGGAGCGTTCCAGAATTTCGGCAACATCCATTGTCTGTACGTCTTCATCCACTTCTTTTGCTTTCGTGCCATCACTCATCATCGTTAAGCAGTAAGGACATGCACTGCCGATCATGGAGGAGGACGTGGCGAGTGCCTGTTCTGTTCTGGCTACGTTCACCCGTGTTCCTGTATCTTCTTCTGCCCACATCATTCCGCCGCCGGCACCGCAGCACATGCCGTTTTCGCGGTTGCGCTCCATCTCTACCAGGTCTACACCTGGAATCGACTTAAGAATTTCGCGTGGTGGATCGTATACGTCATTGTAACGTCCGAGGTAACAGGAATCATGATACACAATCTGCTCCTTTACTTCGTGGGTCGGCTTTAGGCGTCCTTCCCGAATCCACTGGAAAAGCAGCTCGCTGTGGTGGAAAATTTCCGCGTCCAGCCCAAAGTCAGGATACTCATTTTTAAACGTGTTATAAATATGCGGATCGATTGTTACGATTTTTTTAATATCATTTTTCTCAAATTCCTGAATGTTTGCAGCCGCAAGCTCCTGGAAAAGAAATTCGTTGCCGATTCGGCGCGGTGTATCACCGGAATTTTTTTCTTTGTTTCCGAGGATCGCAAATTTAATCCCTGCTTCATTCATTAATTTTGCAAAAGACTGGGCTACTTTCATACTTCTGTTATCATAGGAGCCCATAGAGCCTACAAAGAAAAGATACTCAAATTCTTCGTCGCGCTTCTTCATCTCACGTACTGTAGGGACATCAATATCTTCGCGTCCGTCTCTCCAGTTTTCTCTTTCTTTACGGTTAATCCCCCAAGGATTCCCCTGCTTTTCAATGTTTTTAATCGTACGCTGTGTATCGGCATCCATTTTCCCTTCCGTCAGCACAAGATAACGGCGCAGATCAATAATTTTATCCACGTGTTCATTCATTACCGGGCACTGGTCTTCACAGTTCCGGCAGGTCGTGCAGCCCCAGATCTCTTCCTCTGTAATAACATCCCCGATCAGACTTACGTCATAAGGATTGATATCCATTCCTTTGATTGTTTCCTCATCCGCATTTGCAATTTTATTGCCGCGTGTATGGCCGAAAGCATAAGCTGGCATCCACGGACTCTGTGAAGTAACAGCTGCTCCTTTTTCGGTTAAATGATCTCTCATCTTTATGATCAGATCCATGGGTGACAGCATTTTCCCTGTACCAGTTGCAGGACACATATTTGTACAGCGTCCGCACTCTACGCATGCGTAAAGATCCAGCAGCTGCTTTTGGTCAAAGTCTTCGATCTGGTTCTTTCCGAATTTTTCTGCTTCTTCATCTTCAAAATCGATAGCTTCCAGCTGTCCGCGCTTGTGTGTCGGCCCCACCCATACGTTTGCAGGCCCTGCGATAAGGTGTGCGTGTTTGGACTGTGGAATGTATACGAGAAAGATGAGCAGGAATAAAAGGTGTGCCCACCAGAAAACAAAGAATCCAACGCTTGCTGCCGTAACTCCCAGAGGTGCAACCATGGCAGCAATTCCGGAAGCGATCGGTTCTGCTGCTGTCAGGTCTTTTCCGAGCCAGACGAATTCAAATCCTTTTGCAAACAGCTTGGAGACCATAAGCCCTCCAATGAAGATGAGTACAAGCCCAGCCTTGAAGTTACGCTTCAGACGGACAAGTTTTTCTACATATCGCCGGTGGAAAGCCCACACGACAGCGACAAGAATCATGAGTACAACAATTTCCTGGAAAAATGTAAATACCGGATAGACCGGGCCCAGCGGAAGATGGCTTCCCGGATTTAATCCTTTCCAGATTACGTCAATTGCACTGAACTGAACGAGTAAAAACCCATAGAAAAACATGACGTGTATAATGCCGCTTTTCTTGTCTTTTAACAGCTTCTTCTGTCCGAAAACCATAGTAATCATGGCATCACGGCGTTCTTTCATCGATAAGATAAATTCCGGCTTTTTCCCCATTTTAATGTATGCAAGTCGTGTTCTGACGAGACTGGCGAACAAATATACGGCGTAAGCGGTTACAAGCAGAAACATAATCCAGTTGATTACGATTGGATCCATGAGAAATGCTCCTTTCCTTCTGTTAGGCTTTTTTTATGTTTGTGAAGTTATTATAGCATAGTTTTTATATGAATGAATACTCATTCATAAATTATTTTTTGTTTTTTCTTTTAGAGAGATTTTTAGGTATTTTAATTTCTTATCTCTTACTATAAAGGTATTTTCAACAGAAGAAAAGGGTCTGCATGATGTCCCCGCGCTTTCCACAGCACCTGCCTGGCACTCTCATGAAAAACGACTTTTGAAATAGAACAGCTTATATTGCTGCGCTGCTTTCGGTGAAGGACTGCTCGAAGGCTTGTCTTCGACCTAATTCTTCGTCGCTCCGCTTCTTCGAAATGATTCTCAGGCTGCGCTCATCCTTTAGGTGTCCTCTCCTTCGTTCTGCAGCAATGGTAAGTTTTATCATTCGTGGGGTCGATATTCTTATGTATCATTCTTTATCAACATAAAGTAAATTTTTCTGTTGAGCAGAAGGTTCCAATTTTCGGAAAAGACTTGCTAAAGGACTTGTCTTCGAATCATTTCTCTAAAACAAGGCACGGCTTCTATCTCTTCAAAGACCGCCATGCTGTATTTAAGAACCTGGATCGATTCCGCCTGTACCTCATGAACCTGTATTTTCAAAAATTGTTTCTTGTGAAATTGATGCATGTAACGATATTTACCCTGCACAAAACGCCTGCTCCAACGGTTAATTTTTTAGAATTAGGGAATATATATTTCAGTTGATTGTACCTGAAGGAGGAAAGTTCATGAGAAAGCTGCCGTGGGCCGCTGCTGGAGTAGCTGCCTGGATTACACTTGATCTTTATTTCGGAAAAAAACATCACCGCAGTAAAGCGGGACTTTATGAGCCGCCTGCAATTACTACAGGTGATGCTTCTTTATTCATACATGGAGAAACTTTTTTTGAGCATTTACTAAAGCAGATCCGCGCTTCGGAATCTACCATTTATATGCACTTTTATATTTTCCGAAACGATTCTATCGGAGGAGAAATTTTAAAAGCTCTGCAACGGAAAGCAAAGGAAGGGGTAAAAGTAAAGCTTTTAGTAGACTGGGTAGGTGCTCGTTTATCTCCAAAAATCCGCCGCAGACTGAAGAAATCCGGTGTGAAGCTGCATTATGCGCAAAAACCGCGTCTCCCCTTTTTATTTTATTCTTTGAATGAACGTAACCACCGCAAGGTCACTGTAATTGATGGGGAGCATGCTTATGTTGGAGGATTTAATGTCGGAGATGAATATACAGGGGGCGACCCTAAGATCGGCATGTGGCGTGATTATCATCTATATGTACAAGGCGTTGCTGTAGCCTCCCTTGGAAAACAGTTTGCAAGGGACTGGTTCGCAGCGTCCGGGGAAAAACTCCGGATTACCCGGCCGAAGAAAAGACCTGAAAAGGAAATACCTATACAGCTTTTGTCCACAGACGGAGCACATGTGACAGATCACTTTAAAGAACTTTTTTCCAGAGCGAAAAAATCTGTTTTTATCGGTACTCCCTACTATATTCCAGGACATGAGATGCATACCGAAGTATTGAAACTGGCCGAGCGCGGGGTGAAAGTACAGCTGTTAATTCCTAAAAATCCGGATCATCCGCTGGTAAGGGACGGTGCCTTTAATTATATCCGTGAACTGCTGGATGCAGGCGTTGGGGTCCGGCAGTTTTCTGAAGGATTTTATCATGCAAAGCTTATGCTTATCGACAACAAAATATTGGATATCAGTACTTCCAACTTTGATATGAGAAGTTTTTATATTAATCACGAAATTAACTGCACGATCGAAGATAAAGCCTGGGTAAAAAATGTACAGAATATTATTCAGCGAGACTTTTTTACCTATGGCGAAGAAATTACTTACGAGATGCTCGACAGCCGGAACTTCTGGGATCATACAAGAGAAAAATCAGCAAAATTAATTTCTCCCTGGATGTAAGATTTAATCTCAGAATGTGTGTTTATAATGTGGATAAAAGGGTAATTGTTTAATAACATCATGAATCGACACCAACGACTTTAATTTAAATTGCTGCTGCCTCTCTCAGGCGGCAGCAATTTCTCGTTTGAGCGGCTAATTGAGTATGATTCTCTTTATCAAATGAGCTCCATTCAAAGGAGGAGGTCCAGGTGAATATTGCTGATTCTGCAGTTTACACAGAAACAAAGCTGCCTGTTGTCTGGAAACACCGGGAACTGTTTTTCGCTTTGGGGGGAGGTTTGTTTCTACTGCTCGGCATATTCACCGCCTCCCCTGCCGCAGCTTTATTTTTCTATTTGCTTTCTTATGTGTGCGGAGGATATTTTAAAACAAAAGAAGGCTTGGAAGATTTAATCACGGACCGGAAACTGAATGTGGAAATACTTATGATACTCGCTGCTTTGGGAGCAGCTTCCATCGGCTACTGGAATGAAGGGGCCATACTTATCTTCATTTTTGCGATGAGCGGTGCATTAGAAACATACACCCTGCAAAAAAGCGAAAAGGATCTTGCTGCACTCGTGAAGCTAGCACCGATGGAAGCGCTTCGTATTGATGACAGGGGGCAGCAGATCATTGTGCCTGTAGAATCTCTTCGCCCGGGCGACCTGATTATGGTGAGGAATGGAGAGCGCCTTCCTGCAGACGGCATTGTGCAGAACGGTATCTCTGCGGTAGATGAGGCGGCAATTACCGGCGAATCGGTTCCGGTGGAAAAGCTTCCGGGAGACACTGTGTACAATGGCACGATGAATGGCAGCGGCACCCTTACTTTAAAAGTTACGAAAGAAAATAAAGATTCTCTTTTTCAAAAAATGATCCAGCTTGTAGAAGAAGCACAGACCAGCAGGCCTCCCTCTCAAAAACTGATTGAACGAATTGAAGGTCCCTACGTTATTACCGTCCTTGCTGTCGTTTTTCTTATGCTCACAGTTCCAACACTTCTCTTCGCTGCTCCTTTTCAGGAAACTTTTTACCGGGCAATGGTGCTGCTGGTAGTTGCTTCCCCCTGTGCAGTAGTTGCCTCCATTATGCCTGCACTGCTTTCCGCAATTTCCACGGGTGCCCGGCATGGAATCCTAACAAAAGGCGGACTCCCGCTGGAATCGTTAATTAAAGTAAAAGTTGTCGCTGTTGATAAAACCGGTACTTTAACGAAAGGAGAACCGGCTGTTACGCATATTCATATGGAGCCAGGAGCAGAAACGCAAACAGCACTTTTGGAAATCGTTGCTGGAATTGAAGAACAATCCTCCCACCCTCTCGCAAAAGCTGTTACGCAGTATGCGGAAAAATATATTCATAAAAAAGCTTCAATAGATACAGTTAAAGACATTACAGGCTTTGGCGTTCAAGCTTCTGCAGGCAGTGATACCTGGCTTGTAGGAAACGAGTCTCTTGTTTCTGCTGGTCCATGGTCCAGGAAAGCCGCGCAGCTTCATCAGCAGTGGATGAAAGATGGGCACACTGTGGTATTCGTGATGAAAAACAATACCCCTCAAGCGATCTTTGCGCTGAAAGATGAAGTACGAAAAGAAGCAGTCAAGCTTGTCACCGAACTTAAACGCCGGGGCATTCATCCAGTAATGATTACCGGGGACAATGAAGCAACTGCAAAAGCAATTGCAGCGGAAACCGGGATAGAAGAGTGGATTTCCCGGTGCCTCCCCGAGCAGAAAGTAAAAGAAATAGAAAAACTCCGCTCCAGCTTCGGTGCTGCGGCGATGATCGGGGATGGAATCAACGATGCTCCTGCTATGGCAAAAGCTGATATCGGCATCGCTATGGGCTCCGGCACGGATGTAGCGATAGATACGGCGGATATGGTGCTGATGAAAAGTGAACTTTCGAAGATACGCCTCGCTTTTCAGCTGTCTTATCGCTTGAAACGTATTATCATGCAAAATTTGATTTTCTCTATTGCTGTTATTGCATTACTGATTACCGCAAACTTCGCTCAGCATCTGACACTTCCACTCGGGGTAATCGGGCACGAAGGAAGTACTATTCTCGTTATTCTTAACGGTCTCCGCCTGCTCCGTTCCTAATGCTGCCCTACAGAAAAAAATCCAGCAGGCCACCTATACTGAGATCTGCTGGAGAAATTTGTCCAGGATCCTGCAGCACGGCGTTAAAAGAAGAAAAAAAGCACCCTCTTCATTTTTTATTAAGCTGAGCCGATTTCATAATACAAAATCAGATGATTTAATACGAATAATAGAAGGTTCCTGCGTTGTAGACGGATGCTTTCCCGAGGGCTTGTCTTCAGCTAAATAGGACGATAAAAACCTTCGTCCTATTGGATCTTCAGCCTGCGCTGATCCTCTGGGAGTCACCGTCTGCCACTTCGGAACCCTTAATAAAAAACGAACATTAAATGTATAATATTAATAAATGTTCGTTAATTCTCTTTGGAAATGGAATTATGAAATTGGCTCAGCTATCTTATAAATATAAGTTTTGCTAAAAGAAGTAATAATACTGCTTCGTTTTCGGTGAGGCTTACCTAAGGGCTTCTTCTTGCCTTTGTTACACAGTATTAATTTTCTGCTTTCATGGTGCATTTTTTTCTGCATGGAGGTCTTTGTTAACGTTCAGGCTTTAACAGGGGCTTTTAATAAAATAAAACTTTGATAAATCTTATTTTTTAAATGGTGCTCTGCTGTCTGTCTTTCCTTTTATTTCTGTAACTTTTACTTCTCTGTCTTCTTTATTCCGCTGAAATTCTTCATACATATACTTGGGAAGCTGATCAAACTCTGCCTGTGCCTCAATGGATAATCCGTAATAAACTTCTTTAATACCGCTCCAGTAGACTGCGCCAAGACACATGGGACAAGGTTCACAATTTGTGTAAAGAATACATCCGGTAAGATCTGTCTGCTTCAGTTTTTTTCCTGCAGCCTGCAGTGCTCTTATTTCTCCATGAGCCGTCGGATCCATTGCTGCTTTTCCATCGTTGAGTCCTCTTGCTACCTCTTCTCCGTCTCTTACTATGATTGATGCAAATGGCATCTGCCCTGCATCTGCATTTGCGCCTGCCATAGCAATACACCGCTCGATCCATTCCTCGTGTGAAGTCATAGAAATTCCTCCTCTTACTGCTATATAACCTGTTTACAGAGATTGATAACTCTCTATAAAAGAAATATCTAATTGTTCACCATTGTGGACGACTTTACTTCTGTATGAAAAAAAGCCTTCTATCGGTATGACACGATAGAAGGCTCTGTATTATCCGAAAAATGAACGGGAGACCCACTGAAATATTTGATATCCAAAATAAATACCGAAAATTCCCATGATTCCCGGTAGTGCCGGGGGTGCTGGTATAGGCAGCTTTATCCACGCAAATACAAATCCTACAATTAAACCTGCGAGCATCGCCAATAGTACTTCTTGCATATTGTCACCTTCCTTAGATGTTTCGTTCATTGTCATTTTCTCACTCTATCTATACTAACAGAAAGAGGTACGTACATCTACTCTTTTTATCTTTTTTTAAAATAAATTTCATTAAAGATAGAAAATATGTTTATTTGGGTCAGTATATTAAGTTTCTACTGCGTATCCTGCAAAATTATCCAGTATTTCATTAAAATCAGCTATTAAAACTTTATTAAAAGGCGACCTTGAAAATCACACCTGCTTTACGAGTCCGTCTGCAGTTCGAGACAAACCTTCGATCTTCACTCCTCCTTTTTCCGCAGGCGTCTGCACCGCCTTGTTCTCATTTTCTATTGTTTCGCAAAGGAAAGAACGAAGCGAAAACCGGAGGACGTCTTTTTTAGAGAGAGCATTGCTCCACTCACCCCACATTTCTCTGCACATAAAACGTGAAGAGAACTTCACGACCATTTGATCGGCTGCACCAATGCTTTCGAGGGTGAAAGTCCACACAGTCTTAGGAAGCACGAGCTGGGAAGATCTCCTCCACTGCAGGTCAGTGGCAGCGAAAGTTCTCTCTATACCTCCTCTTTTACAGGCTAAAACATATTATAAATGGGTTTTATTAATATTTTTAAAAATATTTTGTAAATTTAATTGACAAATAAAACGCTTACATATAAAATACAAATTAACGAAACCGGTTTAGTAAATGATTTTTTACTCAGCCATTTTTTTAAGCAAGTGTTTTACAAATTTGTTTGTCACTAAGAAGCGCTTTAAAAACTAACGAATACTGGGGGAAATATTATGAAAAAGTATTTTGGTTTAACATCTGTTGCTGCACTGTTCGTACTCGCTGCCTGCGGCGGCGACAACGCTGATGGAAATAATGGCGGTAATGATGATGGCAATGCAAACAATAGTAATGCAGAAGCGGCGAATAATGAAGGTGAAGAAGCAGCAAATAATAACAGTGGTGCCTCCGAGGACCAGATTGAATTAAATTTCTGGCTGTTCGGGGCAACTGGTTATCCTGATCTGGCAGAACAGTACATGGAAGAAAATCCTGATATTTATATTAACTTCCAGGAAATTGATATGGAAGATCATCACAACAATTTATTTACTGCGCTTTCTGCAGGGAGCGGGGCACCTGATATGGCCGCGGTGGAAGTAGCTGAGATTGAACGATACCGGGGAGCGGAAGATCGGTTCTACAACTTAAATGAATTAGGTGCAGAAGAAATGGAAGATCAGTACCTGGACTGGGTATGGGAAATCGGACAGGATCCGGAATCCGATTATTTGTTTGGACTTCCAACTGATATTGGCCCTACAGTTATGTTCTATCAGGCGAATATTTTTGAAGAGGCCGGCCTCGATTCTGATCCGGAATCCGTAGAAGAAATGCTTACTGACTGGGATGAATATGAGGAGGCTGCAGCTCAGATTTATGACGCTACAGGCCTGCCGATGGTAGACAGTCCGGAAACTATTTTTAATGCTTTGCGCGATCAGAGCGAACAGCTTTATTTCAACGAAGAAGGTGACTTTATTCTTCCAGAAAATGAAGATCTTAGAGAAGCTTATGACTTTACAACAGAGATGATCGAAGCAGGATATGTCGGCGGCTACGAAATGTGGACACCTGAATGGGGCTCCGGCATGTCTGATGGAAGCTATGCAACGCTGCCTGCTCCTGCCTGGATGCAGGGTGTAATCAAAGATAATGCTCCAGACCATGAAGACTGGAGAATTGCTTCTCTTCCTGAAGGCGCCGGCAACTGGGGTGGTTCCTGGATTACTATTCCTGAGCAGAGCGAGCATCCGGAAGAAGCGTACGCTTTCCTAAACTGGTTACTTTCTCCAGAGCAGCAGTTGGAAGCCTTTGAAAATATGGGACTTTTCCCTTCTGCACCGGAAGTTTATGAAATGGAAGAATTCCAGAATTATACTGACGATTACTTCGGCGGCCAGGAAACAGCTTCCATCTTCGCAAACGCTGCTGAAGAGGTAGAGCACACCTATACAGGCCCGAACTATACTGCTGCAAACGATGAAATGATTGATGCATTATTTAATGTATTTGATGGTGCAGACCCAGATCAGGAATGGGATGACATGATTCAGCGTATTGAACAGCGCATTGACCGTTAATTAAATTCACCTGAAAGAAGGCTGGAGCTTTCCGCCTTCTTTCTCTTTACATACTGCTTGTTTATAAGGGGGAAAAATAATGTCTTCAGATACTACTGCTGCAGAAGAAGTTAAACTTAATAAGAGAAAAAAAGGAATGAGCCAAAGAGTTAAAAATATGATTTCCGGCTATCTATTTATTTCTCCTTTCTACTTATTGTTTATTGTTTTTGGGTTATTTCCAATTTTATTCAGTTTTTACTTAGCTTTCTTCCAGTGGGATGGACTTGGAGATATGACTTTTGTTGCTTTTAACAATTTCTCTATTATTTTTAATGACCCGCTTTTTTGGAAATCTATTTATAACACAATTATTATCGGCCTAATGGGAACGGCTCCTCAGCTTGTTTTTGGTTTGCTGCTGGCATACGCTTTAAATTCAGCGCTGCTTCGCTTTACAAATATATTTCGAGTGGCTATTTTTCTCCCTTATGTTACTTCAATTGTAGCTGTGGCGATTGTGTTCAGTGTTATTTTCAGCAACCAGGAGGGTGGACTTGTAAACTCTTTCCTTGGTCTTTTCGGTGTTGAACCTATCACTTGGTCCCGATCTGAGTGGGGTACTAAAGTAGCGATTGCTACGATGATCTTCTGGCGCTGGGTCGGTTATAATACGATTATTTATCTGGCGGGGATGCAGGCTATACCAAACGATCTGTATGAAGCTGCCAAAATGGATGGTGCTACTGTCGGGCAGCAAATTCGCCATATTACTATTCCTATGCTGAAGCCATTTATTTTCTTTACGGTTTTCACTTCTACTATCGGCGCGCTGCAGGTATTTGCCGAGCCCCAGATTTTCCAGGGACGCGGCGGGCGACCGGAAGGTATTTCCATTGTGCTTTACTTATACCGCGAAGCCTTCGTAAGCAACTACTTTGGTACTGCCTCTGCGGTTGCGCTTGTACTATTCTTTATAATTATCATTTTGGCTGTTGCGAATTTATTAATTGCAAATCGTATCGGCCAGTCACCTAGGAGGGGATTATAATGGCTGCACCTGTTACTGAAGTCGGCGCGAAGAAATTTTCCGGTGCGAAAATTTTCGTTTATTCTATGCTGATTCTATTTTCGTTTGCTTCTCTTTTCCCTTTCTACTGGATGTTTGTCATGGCCACCAACCCGAACAACGTAATTAATGAAACGCCGCCTGCGTTTATGCCTGGAACAGAGCTTGTTACAAACTTTCAAAACGTATTAAACAGTATTCCTTTTTTCCAATCGCTGCTCAATTCCTTTATCGTTGCAACAAGTGTAACGATCGGCGTTCTCTTTTTATGCTCACTGGCTGGATTCGCTTTTGCAAAGCTGGACTTTCCAGGCAGAAACATTCTTTTTATCTTTATTCTTGCCACAATGATGGTGCCGCCTCAGCTTAGCTTAATTCCCCAATATATGATTATTGCGGAGCTTGGCTGGTTAAGTACGCTTCCTGCAGTAATTGTACCTGGATTCATGAATGCTTTCGGAATATTTTGGATGAGGCAGTATATTAGTTCTGCTATCCCTAATGAATTGATTGAAGCTGCGAGAATTGATGGGTGTTCCAACTTCCGTATTTATTGGAATATTGTAGTGCCGACAATTCTTCCTGCTTTCGCTACTTTGGGAATTATTGTTTACATGACTATCTGGGGCGATTATCTCTGGCCGCTCGTAGTACTTCAGGATCAATCAACGCATACTGTACAAGTTGCCATCCGTGGCTTAATGGATGACCGGGTGCGTGACTATGGAATGATCTTATCTGGTACATTCTGGTCTACCCTGCCTCTTGTTGTCGTCTTCCTGCTCTTTAATCGTCTCTTCATTAAGAGTATTACAGATGGAGCTGTAAAAAGTTAGTATCCTATGTAAAGGAGTCTCTTATTGTGAGAGTTACTATTAAAGAAATCGCAAAATTAGCAGGATTATCTACCTCTTCTGTCTCAAAAATAATTAATAACTATGATGATATTAATGAAGAAACGAAACAAAAAGTCTGGAAGATCATCGAAGAACATAACTACCGTCCTTCCTACTCTGCAAAATCTCTGGCAAGTAACTCGACGAATGTAATTGGAGTTATTTATGCTGGGAAGGTAAATGTCGGATTCAGCCATCCTTTTTTTGTAGATGTACTGGATGCTTTCAAAAGGGAGATAGGAAGTTTAGGATATGATTTATTATTTTTTTCCAACGAAAAGTTTCATCAGCATAAAGAAGATTATTTAGAACGATGCCTTCACTATAATGTGGATGGCTGCGTAATCATCAGTGGAGAAGAAGTAGAACCTTCGATCGCAAAGATTGATAAAAGCTCTATTCCGAGTATCGGGATTGATTTAAAAATGAGCGGACCCAAGTCCAGTTATATTATGACCGATAACCGGGAAATTTCCAGTCTTGCGTTACGTCATTTTTATGAATTCGGATATAAGAATGTGGCATTTTTCGGAGGTTCAGAAACTTCTTTTATTTCCAAGGAACGCCGTTATGGATTTGAGCAGGCAGTGCAGCAATTTTCTCTGCATTCAAAACAGGAATGGCAGTTCATCGGCGACTTTTTCGAAGAAAGCGGCTATTACTTAATGAAACAGCTTTTATCTATGGATCACAAACCAAATGCTGTCTTTGCATCATCAGATCTTATGGCGCTCGGAGCACTTCGTGCAATTAAAGAATCAGTTTTTCCAGTTTCAGATTTCTCTGTTATCGGGGTCGATGATCTCGCGGCAGGTTCACTCGTACAGCCCAGTTTAACGACGATTCGGCAAAACAAAAAAATGATCGGAACCATGGCAGCCACCATGCTTAATGAATTGATTTCCGGTCATCCTGCCCCTGCCCCTCTTTTATTAGAGCCCAAGCTGATTGTCAGGGAATCAAGCACCCATAATACACCACCCAATATTTTGACTACTCAGGAGGTTTCAACATGACGATCTTACAATTTCCAAAAGATATGAAATGGGGTACGGCTACTGCTTCTTACCAAATTGAAGGAGCTGCCCGGAAAGATGGCCGAGGCCCTTCCATATGGGATACCTTTGCCAAAACACCAGGAAACGTTTTTAAAGGACATGACGGGGATGTTGCCTGCGACAGCTACCATCGTTTTCCTGAAGATGTACAACTAATGAAAGAACTGGGTGTAGATATGTATCGCTTTTCCATCGCCTGGCCCCGTATCTTTCCGAAGGGTACTGGTGAAGTAAATGAAGAAGGACTCGCCTATTATCACAGACTGGTGGACAGCTTACTGGACAGCGGCATTGAACCTGTCTGCACCTTGTATCATTGGGATCTTCCGCAGGCACTTCAGGAAAATGGCGGCTGGGAAAACCGGGATACAATCGATGCGTTTGCAGCGTATGCGGAAACCATCTTCCGTTCTTTTGAAGGGAAAATTAAAAAGTATCTAACTATTAATGAACCATGGTGCGCTTCCTTCTTATCGAACTACATAGGTGCTCATGCTCCCGGGAAACAAAGCCTGCAGGCAGGTGTCGATACAGCACACCACCTGATGATCGCCCACGGCCGCGCTGTACAGAGTTTTCGTGCCCTCTCTTTCGAAGGGGAGATCGGTTACGCCCCTAACGTGGAGTGGAATGAGCCCTACAGCAGCAGCGAGGAAGACGCTGAAGCATGCCGCCGTGCAACCGGCTGGTTTTTAGACTGGTTCTTTGATCCCGTGTTTAAAGGAAGCTATCCTGAATTTCTGACAGATTGGTTTGCAAAAGAAGGAGTACAGGTTCCCATCGTAGAAGGTGATCTTGATATTATCAGTCAGCCCATTGACTTCTTAGGGATTAATTACTACACAGGCGGTGTTGCCCGTTATCAAAAAGGTGCCAGTTTATTTGATCACGAACGTGTTGATCAAGGTTATGAAAAAACAGATATCGGATGGAATATTTATCCTGAAGGATTTTATAAAATTCTTACTAAAATTCATCAGCAATATGGAGACATGCCCATCTATATTACCGAGAACGGCTCCTGCTACAACGATGAGCCGGTCGATGGCGTAGTAGCAGATGATGGCAGAATCCGTTATCTGGAGAAGCATTTAACAGCACTGCACCGGGCAATACAATCCGGGGTCCCGATTAAAGGTTATATGACCTGGTCGCTGCTGGATAACTTTGAGTGGGCAGAAGGCTACAATATGCGGTTTGGTCTCGTACACGTGAATTACCGCACGTTGGTGCGTACAGAAAAAGAGAGTTATTTCTGGTACCAGCAGTTTTTGAAAACGAAATGGCTGGAAGTTTAACTTCTCTGCAGCATATAAAAACGCTGTTCGTATAACACGAGCAGCGTTTTAAACTGTTTATAAAGTTATCATTTTCGTATTTATTATGATGTTTCCTATATGGGTTCTCCTCTGCTTTCCAGCGGAAGCTTGACGACCCGTCTTCAGCTATTTTTTTTATTCTCTGCTTAAAAGTTGAGCTCTGTTAATGTTCATTGTTGGTATTAGAAAACTTCGCTGCAACTGACCTGCCGTGGAGGAGATGTCCAGCTTCCTCAGACTGACGTCTTCCGGGATCTTCCGACCTCCTTCTTCCACAGGCGGTGTGAACTTTCACCGCCGGAAGCATTTGCGCAGCCGACCAAATGATCTTAAAGTCCTCTTCACGTTCTTTGTGAAGAGGACTGTTGGTCGAGCGGAGCAATGCTCTCTCTAATACAGGCGTCCGCCGGTTTCCGCTTCGTTCTTACTATGTAAAACAAAAGAAAGGGACTGTTTCTTTCCTATTTTCTTCTCTCTAAAAAACGAAGCCAAGGTGATTTTTCAAGACGCCTGCGGAAAAAGGAGCCGCAGGCGTGCCTTTCTTATATCAACACCAGTCTTGGCTCTTACGCACACCTAGTGCAAGTAAGGTTTATTTAACAAATTTTCTAAATTTAACCAAATAACTTTAGCTGTTCAAACCTTTACTCACGGCTTTTTGAGCACAAGAATAACTGGAAATTAATAACCAAAAAGTAAAATCACTTTATTCACGTAAGAGCCCCAGTCTTTAACAGAGACATTCATGCAAAATTTTTGCACCATGAAGTATGAAAATTAATACGGCTGTGGAACGAAGGAGAGGACGCACCAGCGCAGTTGGAGAATCCATTTTGGCGGACGTTCTTTCCGTCAAAATTAGTCGAGAACAAGCCCTTGGGTAAGCCGCTCCGAAAGTGAAGCAGCAGTATTACTTCTTTTTAGCGGAACTTTTATTTTCAAGGTAGCTAAAAGTTAAGGTATCTTCCCTGCCTCCGTAGATAGAAGTATATACTTATACAATAAATACTTTCTTAATAATCCGAAGCGCTGTTTATACAACACGAGCAGCGCTTTTTTTATTACCTGAGCAATCTTTGATATTTTTAAGTTATCGTATGCAATAAGATGGGCTTCCTTTTGCAACTTCTATAAGAAA
>NZ_FNIL01000016.1 GCF_900103955.1 Alkalicoccus daliensis | reverse complement strand
GATCCACAGACAGCAGGGCAGAGACCGCCATGCTGTCTTGAAGAACCAGGATCGATTCCGCTCGTGCTTCGTGACCTTCCAGAAGGTCACTTGGATTCTCCAACTGCGCTCGTGCGTCCTCTCCTTCGTTACACAGCAGTCTTAATTTTCATGCTTCATGGTGCAAACAAATTGCGTGAGTGTCTCAGTTAATGTTCATTGTATATAATTTAAAACTTCGCTGCAGCAGACCTGCCGTGGAGGAGATCTCCTTCTTCGAAGGTACGCGTTCCGGAGGGCCTTCTTAAAAGAGGAGCATGGCTTCACGCAGCCAAAACACTGGCTGGTTTCTCGCATGCTTACTATATCTTCCGAGTAAAAATACTTGGAAAGATATAAGAATCGTTCTTAATCCTTCAGTCGGCCTTCTGCAGCTGCACCTTATAATAAATACCTGAGCCCGGGAAGCATAGATAGCTGCTTTCCGGGCTGATTTTAGATGGAAAAGCAAAGAATACACGCTGGTGGGCAATATATAGTAGAATACAAACTAGAATCCCTGATCCCACGGCTTTAAGTCGGAAAGTATTTCAGCAAGCTGCCTGCTGTGCCGTCTTCTTTCTTTTCGGACAGCAATTCGTGCCTCTGCTTTATTAAAAAGATACTTTTCTTCTTCGGTTTCAGGAATAACTTCCGGTACCACAGCTTTATTTCCTTCATCATCCAATGCTACAAAGGTAAGAAAGCTTGTAGCTGCCAGCCTGCGGTCACCGGTAAGCAGATCTTCAGCAATTACCTTTACGAAAACTTCCATCGAGCTTTTACCAGTGGATGATACATGAGATTCCAGGCAGACAGAATCGGTCTGGCGGATAGGGTGAAGAAAGTCCACTGAATCTGTAGAAGCAGTGACACATTCTGTGCGGCAGTGGCGGGAAGCAGAAATAGAGGCTACATCATCTATATCGCGCATCAGCTTGCCGCCGAAAAGCGTATCATGATTGTTTGTGTCCTGGGGGAAAACCCGTCCGGTTTTAATTACTTTTGATTGTCTGCATGTTTTAGGTTCCATGTAAGTCACTCCTAATATAGTTGATTCTATTTATTATAGCAGTTTTAGCCAGGGGGAGGAGAAGCGGAATGGTCGCAAAGCAGGTGAAAGTGTTTGGAGCAATTGATAATGAAACCAGGTGCGTACATTACCACAGCGAGACAGACCGTATCGCAATAAAGTGCTATTGCTGTAAAGAGTACTATCCTTGTCTGCATTGCCATCAGGAGCAGACAAAGAAGCAATTTCAGCCATGGCCGGAAGAGCAAAGAAATGCGTATGCTGTTCTGTGCGGTGCCTGCAAAACAGAACTTACGATTAACGAATACCTGACTGCGGGAAATCAGTGTCCGAACTGCAGGAAAAATTTTAATCCGAACTGCGCTTTGCATTATCCACTTTATTTTAAACAGAGAAAGGAAGAAATGAATGAATAAATGGTATCCTTTACTTTTCGGTGCAGCAAGTTTGACAGCGGGCTGTGCGGAGAATAATACAGCAGATGTGGAAACCCAGCAGGAGAGGGACTGGGAAGAAATAGTAGAAGAAGCTGCCGGCAAAGAAGTAGGCATTTATATGTGGGGCGGTGATGAAGGGATCAATGCCTATATGGACGAAGTGGTGGCACCGGCGTTGGAAGAGCAGTATGATATCAGCTTTCAGCGCTATCCGATGGACACCCCGGAATTTTTATCGCGCCTGATGACAGAGAAAGAAGCCGGGCAGCAGGACGGTGCAGCAGATATCCTTTGGATTAACGGAGAGAATTTTAGAAATGCGAAAGAAAATGAACTGTTATACGGCTCTTTTGCATCTATCCTTCCGAATATGGAAGAAGCAGTAAATACAGAAGCACCTTATATTGAATACGATATGGGGATTGAAGTAGACGAAATGGAAGTCCCCTGGGGCAATGTACAGTACGCTTTTCAATTCAGAGATGAAGAAAATCCTCCGGAGACGTTAGAGGAGTTATTCTACTGGGCAGAAGAAAATCCGGGAGAATTTACATATCCGAATGTTTCCAATGACACGGGGAATGGGTTTATACGCCATATTATTCATCACGTAGCAGAGGACCCGGAGGAAGTGACAGAGTTTAATGAGGCATGGATCGAAGAAAATGGAGATGAAGTGTGGGAGATCCTCCGCAGTCTTCAGCCTTCGCTGTGGAGAAATGGAGAAACTTATCCGGAGACGCTTTCCCAGCAGGATCAGTTATTTGCGAACGGGGAAGTGAGTGCCACGCTGGGATTCAATGAATATCGTGCAGAAAGTCTCATCGAACAGGGAACGTTTCCGGAAGACACGCAGACAGTCGGTCTTTCTTCCGGTTCTATCAGCAGTACACATTACCTGAGTATGGCTTTCAATACCCAGGAGCCGGAAGCTGCGTTAGTAGCGATCAATTATATGCTTTCCCCGGAGGCGCAGATCGCAAAGCTGGATCCGTCAATGTGGGGTGAAGGGCATATACTCGATTTAAACAAGCTGACTGAAGAAGAAGTGGAAGAGATTGAAAGTCTGGTCGGGGAAGAGGTAGTCCCGCAGGAGGAAGCTCTGCCTGAACTTGATGCCCGTTATATAAGCTGGATTCAGGAGAACTGGGAGCAGGAAGTTGTTCAGCAGCGCTAGATCTTTTCTCCTGCTTGCGCCGCTGCTTCTATTTATGATTCTCTTTGTAGGACAGGGTCTCTACAGAGCATTCAGTGAAAGCTTACATGCGGGAGACAACTTTCTGGAAAATTACGAACAGCTGTTTACTCAGGGAACTTTCTGGTCTTCTCTGCAGATAAGCGTATATGTAGCTTTCGTCTCCACGCTGCTTTCATTAATCATTGGGTTATGGATCACCAGAACATTATTCCGCCTGTTTCGAACAGATCAGTGGAAGCTTGCTGCATGGTTTCCTATGCTGATACCGCATTTTGTAGCTGCATATATTATTGTGCTTTTTTTCTCGCCGAGCGGCTGGTTTTCTGCAGTGCTGGAGAGCCTGCCCTTAGCAGGCACGTTCCCGGTGCTGGTAAACGACCCCTTATATCTCGGGGTGATTATTACATATATATGGAAAGAAGTACCTTTTGTCGTCTTAATGCTTCTGCCTGTATATCAGGAAATTGACTGGCGCATGGAAGAGGTCGGGAGGAGTCTCGGGGCAAAAGGATTCACTTTATTCCGCACGGTGGAGTGGCCCTGGGCAGGTCCGGTAACAGCAGAAGTGTTTCTCATTCTCTTTGTATTTATATTAGGTGCGTTTGAGGTCCCTGCGCTGCTCGGGGTAACCTATCCGGCGATGGTTCCTGTACTTGCATTTGAATGGTTTTATCAGGGCGGCTGGTCCAACAGGCCGCTTGCCCAGGCGATGATGATCGTACTGACATTCTTTTCCGTGCTGCTCTCCTTCTGCCTGCTGTATGCTGTGCAGCGTTCCCGGAGGAAATGGATGAAGGGAGGGAAAAGCAATGCGTAAAAAGTGGACAAAAATCCTCTTAAGCAGCCTGCTTTTTTTCCTCTTCATTTTTCCAGTGCTGTTTTTGTTTTTTAAAAGCATTACGTTTGGGTGGAACTGGCCGGATATTTTACCGCACACCTTAAATCTGCGGGCATGGACAGTAATATTTAACGACCCTCTGATCTACCGCTCGCTGTTCACCACAGTCTTTATAGGCGTTGTGGTCGTTATTCTCAATTATCTCATTGCTCTTCCCGCCGCTTATGCACTGAGTCACGGAAATCCAAGAGGAAAAACACTGATAGAAACGATTCTGCTTCTTCCCATACTGGTGCCTGTACTGGCAATCGCCATGGGACTGCATCTTGTTATGATACGCCTCGGTATTGCAGATAACACAGCAGGAGTTATCCTGATTCATCTGCTTCCAACGCTCCCTTATGCTGTAAGAGTGCTGAAGGCAGGCTTTGACAGAATTTCTCCGGACTGGGTCAAGCAGAGCCGGACGATCGGAACTTCGCAGGCAGCTGCATTTTTTATCGTCCTGCTGCCTATGATGCTCCCGAGTATACGGAGTGCGGGAATACTCGTATTTGTTATTTCTCTGAGCCAGTATGTGCTTACGGCAATTATCGGAGGCGGACAGGTAACGACACTGCCTCTGCTGTATTATCCATTTTTCAACAGCGCAAATGAAGCAGTAGTGGCAGGTTTTTCCGTACTCTTTGCTGCACTCCCTATATTATTTTTAATCCTGATGGAAAGTAGTATCTATCTGTATAAACAATGGCTGCACCGTTTATAAAAAGGAGGGAAAAGATGCTGAAGCTGAGACAAGCTGCTAAAAAATACGAGGACCAGGTGATATTTTCCAATATTGATATAGCGGTAAAAGCTGGAGACATTGTCAGTATACTTGGGCCCTCCGGATGTGGAAAAACCTCACTGCTCCGCTGCATTGCAGGACTTGCTGCTTTTACCGAAGGAGAGTTGTTTATTGATTCCAGGGAAGTGACACGTATAAAAGCTGAAAACAGACCAGTTGTCCTGATGTTTCAGGAGCCGCTTCTGTTTCCGCATCTCACTGTACTGCAGAATGCGATTTACGGAATGAAACACGGGAAACGAAAACTATCCAGAAAAGAACGAATCCGGCAGGCAGAAGAAATGCTTAAAAAAATTGAAATGTTTGAATGGAAAGACCGATACCCTTCTCAGCTCTCAGGTGGCCAGCAGCAGCGAGTTTCTCTTGCCAGAGCCTTGCTGCTGCAGCCGTCACTTTTATTGCTTGATGAGCCTTTCAGCAGCCTTGACGCTCATCTGCGTCATTCTCTGCGCATCTGGGTGCGTGATTTTTTGAAGCAGGAGGGCGTCACAGCCTTATTTGTTACGCACGACCGGGAAGAGGCAGCTGTCATGAGTGACCGGCTGATTGTCATGAAAGATGGAAAGCTGCAGCAGGAAGGAGAACCCAGGGAAGTGTATGAACAGCCGTTGAATAAAGACGTTGCTGATTTTATGAGTGATGGACTGCATTTGGACGGGGAATTTTATACAGCGTCTTCTTTATCCATCAGCGGGTCTCAAGCAGGAACGTATCAGGGAATAATTGAACACCCATTATTTGCATATGGCTATACATTTTACAGGATTAAGATTCCGGAGCTGGAACAATCCGTTGTTGTCCGCTCAGACGAAGTCCGGGAGGAAGGACAGCAGGTTTCGATTGCAGTTCAACAAAAGGGAAGTGCTGCTGATGATTGATACGAAAGCCCGCCATACTGTGCAGCCGCTTCTTAATAAAAGTGCGGATGCAGCATTGAAAATAGGGTTGACCGCTAACCAGGTAACCATCATAGGCTTTCTTGTCGGCATATCAGCGGGGGGCGCGGTGTATTTAGGCTATTCCTGGCTGGCCCTTGCATTATTATGGTTTTCCGGGTATCTGGATGCCGTCGATGGAACAATGGCCCGGAAAACCACTTCTACAAAGTTTGGAACCGTGCTGGACGTGAGCTTTGACCGGCTGGTGGAAGCAGGCATCATTGTGGGACTCGCTTTCCGCTTTCCGGACCTGATGTGGGTCATGCTGCTGCTCGTAGTATCTATCCTTTATACTGTGACTATATTTCTTACAGTAGGAGCGGTGGCAGATGAAAACTCGGAAAAATCTTTTTACTACCAGCCGGCAATTGCAGAAAGAACGGAAGGATTTATTCTGCTTTCGCTGATGATTATTTTTGTAAACTATTTATTGTTTTTCACGCTGCTCTTTCTGGCAGTGGAATTAATTGCCGCCATGCAGCGGCTCTACCATGCAAAGAAAATTCTTGATAAGTAGGTGAACCCGTTGAGTCTTTTATATATTACAGCAAACCCGAAACAAATGGGGGAATCATACGGTCTGCAGCTGGGAGAACATTTTCTGAAGCATTACCAGAAGCTGCACCCGTCTTCAAAAGTAACGAAGCTGGATTTATTTGCTGAACAGATTCCGCCGCTGGAAGGAGATGCGCTTGCTGCCTGGGAAAAGCAGAGCGATGCAGAAGTGACAAACACCTATGTGGAACAATTTTTAAAATATAAACAGGTAGTGTTTGTAACACCGCTTTGGAATATGGGAGTGCCATCCCCGGTAAAAGCTTATATCGACCACCTTATCCTGCCCGGGAAAACATTTCGGTTCGGTGAAAAAGGGATCGAAGGACTGCTTCAGGATACAAGAGTGCTCCACCTTCAATCGAGAGGCGGCATTTATTCGGAGGGCAAGCTTGCTGCATTTGAACATGGAGACAGCTACCTGCGTACGATTTTTAAGCTGGTAGGGGTAAAGCAGTATGAGCATATTTATGTAGAAGGAACGAGCACTTATCCAGAGGAAGCCGTAAAACGGCTGGAAGCAGCAAAACTGCAGGCAGAAAAAACAGCAGAAACGTTTTTGTGAATCAGCCTCAGCTTAAACCACGGCAAACCTGCCTAGTGAAAGCAGCGTTTAAATCATGATCAATAAGATAGTTTAATAGAATGATTTTAAATGAAAGTTTTATTTTCAAAGTAGTCGTTTATGCAGAAAAAATCTCTGTACCATAGATAATAAAAGCTCGGCTGCTGAGAGGATTAGTCGAGAGCAAGCATTCGCCACAAGTAAGCAATATGAACTTTCCTGTTTTCATTTATAGTTGAACTGCAAAAAGAGGCAGGGAGAGAACTATATTCACTATTTATAAAGCTGAATAATAAGATGTCTGCAAACACTGCGAAAACAAAAAACCGAACTATCAAGAAACTCCGAAAAGAGTTTCAAAAGATAGTTCGGTTTTTTCATATAATAAAAAGCTTTTGTCCAGCCTCTTTTTCCGTGATATTAATAATTCGGCTGCATTTCACCGGATTCAATTTCTTCAATGTAATGACAGGCAGCACGGTGGCCGTCTTTCATCAAATCACCGTTATTACGAAGCTCCGGCGTTTCCTGTATACACTTATCTGTCGCAAACGGACAGCGCGTATGGAAACGGCACCCGGTCGGCGGATCAATAGGAGAAGGAACATCACCTTTAAGAATGATCTGCTCTTTTTCCACTGTTGGATCCGGTACAGGAATCGCTGATAACAGCGTTTTTGTGTACGGATGCTTCGGGTTATCAAATAGAGATTTTTTGTCAGCAATTTCTACAATTTTCCCCAGGTACATCACGAGTACACGGTCGGAAATATGTCTTACCACCCCAAGATCATGGGAAATAAACAGATAGGTAAGATCAAGCTCGCGCTGCAGCTTTTTCAGCAGGTTCAAAACCTGAGCCTGAATAGATACGTCCAGTGCAGAAACTGATTCATCACAGATGATCATCTGCGGGTCTACAGAGAGTGCCCGGGCGATACCGATACGCTGGCGCTGCCCGCCGCTGAATTCGTGCGGAAAACGGTCGATTTGGTGTTCCCCAAGACCTACTGTTTTCATCAGTTCTTTAATGCGCTCTTCCCGCTTGTCTTTCGGAAGCACATCCTGAATCTGCATCGCTTCGCTCAGAATCTGGCGCACCGTCTGACGGGGGTTGATGGAAGCATAGGGATCCTGGAAAATAATCTGCAGATTTTTGCGCATTTTGCGCATTTCTTTTTTGCTTAAAGCAAGCAGGTCCTTTCCTCCGAACTCCACCTGACCTGCAGTCGGCTCATCCAGCCGTAAAATTGCCCGTCCGGTTGTGGATTTTCCGCAGCCGGACTCTCCCACAATACTTAATGTTTCTCCAGCTTTTACTTCAAAAGAGATGTCGTCCACCGCTTTTACATCATTTACCTTGCGGCCGAATACACCGCCTTTAATTGGGAAATACTGCTTAAGATTCTGTACCTTCAACAGTTCTGTATCCGTAGTCGTAGTCATCTTTAACATTCACCTCCGGGCCGTCCCACTCGTCTGTATGAATCCAGCAGCGGACTTGATTTCCTTCTTCCTGATCCCGCAGATCGGGAAGGCTGTTTACGCACATTTCTCTTGCAAAAGGACAGCGCGGTGCGAAGCGGCAGCCTTCGGGAAGGTCATCCGGGCTCGGAACCATTCCCTTAATTACCTGCAGTTCATCCTGGTCAATATCATGACGGGGAAGGGACTTGAGCAGTCCTACAGTATAGGGGTGTTTCGGTTGTTTAAATAAAGTGGTTACGTCAGCATATTCTACAATTTTACCAGCATACATAACAGCTACATAGTCACACGTTTCTGCAACAACTCCAAGGTCGTGTGTGATAAGCAGCATAGACATGCCCAGCTCTTTCTGCAGCCCGCTGATTAAACGGAGAATCTGTGCCTGAATCGTTACATCCAGTGCAGTCGTCGGCTCATCAGCAATCAGCAGCTGCGGGTTGCAGGCAAGGGCGATCGCAATCATGGCCCGCTGGCGCATACCGCCGGAAAGCTCATGTGGATATGCTTTCAAACGGGCTTTGGGAGAAGGTATACCAACAAGCTCAAGCATACCAAGCGATTTCTGGAGTGCCTCTTTTTTCGAAAGTCCCTGGTGAATCTGGTAGGCTTCCGCAATTTGATCGCCGATGGTATATACCGGGTTAAGCGACGTCATCGGCTCCTGGAAAATCATAGAAATTTTGTTGCCGCGGATGCTGCGCATTTCTGCTTCCGTTTTTGCAAGCAGATCCTCTCCATTAAACGTAATGTTACCGCCTTTAATACGTCCCGGGGATTCAATCAGTCTCATAATGGATAGGGAAGTGATACTTTTTCCGGAACCTGATTCCCCTACAATCCCGAGCGTTTTACCGGCAGGCACATCAAAGTGTACGCCATCCACAGCTTTTACTTCGCCTCTATGTGTAAAAAACGATGTCTGCAGATTATCTACTTTAATAATCGTATTTGTATTATCCAAAAAATTTCCCACCTTTCTATGTCGGGATGAAATATCAGTCAAGTTCGATTCGCTTGTTCAGGAATCGATACGAAATGTCTACCAGGAAGTTAACAAGTACAAACAGAAGTGCAAGAACCAATACAGAGCCTTGTACAATCGGGAAATCCCGCTGGCCGATCGCATCTACCACGAGACGTCCGAGACCGTTAATTGCAAAAACAGTTTCTGTCAGAACTGCTCCGCCCAGAAGTGCGCCGAATTGGAGCCCGACTACAGTAACAACAGGGATCAACGCATTACGAAGTGCGTGCTTGTATATTACGTAACGTTCTTTTACACCTTTCGCCCGCGCTGTACGGATATAATCCTGATGAATAACTTCCAGCATGCTGGAGCGTGTCATTCTTGCAATGATTGCAGCACCGGCTGTTCCAAGCGTGATAACCGGCAGGATAAGTGCCTGCGGCGAGCCCCAGCCGGAAACCGGCAGCCAGTCTATATTTAATGCGAAATACTGGATCAGCATCAGTCCAAGCCAGAAATTGGGCATGGATAAACCGAACAATGCAAATACCATAATGAACATATCTACTGGAGAGTTACGTCTCGTTGCGGAAATGATCCCCGCCATCAGACCCATAAAAATACTTAATAACGTACTGTAAAAAGCGAGCTCCACGGTAACCCAGAAGCGTGTCCCGATTTCTGTAGTAACTGCGCGCCCATTACGGATAGAGTTGCCCAAGTCTCCCTGAATTGCATTCCCTACAAAGGTTGCGTACTGCACCGGAAGTGGATCATTCAGGCCGAGACGGTCGCGAGTCAGTTCGATCTGCTCTTCACTTGCGCGTTCGCCGGCCATAATCTGTGCCGGGTCTCCGGGAATTAAATGCATCATTAAGAATACTACGAGTGTTACCCCGATAAGTACAGGGATTGTCTGCAGTAATCGTTTAAGTGTATAAATAAACAAAAAGCTTCACCTCTCTCACTGTTAGGATTTAATTTTAGGATCAAGTGTGTCACGCACGCCATCGCCGAACAGATTAAAGGCAAGTACTACGAGAACGATAGCAAGCCCTGGGAAAAGCGCGATATGAGGGTGATCCCACATATAGTTTCGTCCTGATGCAAGCATTGCACCCCATTCGGGAGTCGGAGGCTGCGCTCCTAAGCCCAGGAAGGAAAGACCGGTAGCAGTAAGGACCGCTGTCGCAATGTGCAACGTGGCCTGTACAATGATCGGAGACAAAATATTTGGAAGAATATGAAGAAAAATAATTCTGAAATCAGAAGCACCGAGTGCTCTGACTGCATCTACATATTCCAGTTTACGTACGGATAGAGTGGAACCCCTTACAATACGTGCAAACACAGGAATCGAGAAAATCGAAATCGCTATGATTACATTGTTAATGCTTCCGCCTAATACCGCTACGATACCCAGTGCAAGCAGGATACCAGGGAAAGCGAGAAGTACATCCATAATACGCATAATTACTGCATCAATGCGTCTGCCGTAATAGCCAGCAACAATCCCTAAAACTACACCTAAAACCATACCAATAGCTACTGAAAAGAATCCTATGTAAAGGGTAATAGACATACCGTGAACAATCCGGGTAAATATATCGCGCCCGTGGTGATCTGTTCCAAACCAGAACTCACTGGAAGGCCCCTGCAGCCGTGCCTGTACATTCGGCATATTTGGATCGAGGGTGGTAAGCCATGGGCCTACGATAGCGGTAATTATGAATAAGATAATTAATATGCCGCCTGCCATTGCAAGGTAGTTTGTTTTAAGTTTACGCCAAACGTTTTTCAAACTTTCAATCTGCGGATTAATACGTTTCTTTTCTTCCTTGGAAACGTTAGCCGTCGTTTCTGACATGTAATTAAACCTCTCTTTCATATTTATATTGGTATAAAACCTAGAATCTTCTTCCAGATATATCCTTATATAAAGGAAATTTAACGGACGATACGAAAAAATTATATCATCCCCACACTTTTTCACAAGTCCTAATTTACAAAAAGGCGAATATTTTCACAATATAATGAAACAAGAAACAGGATCTATTCCATATCTTAGTAAAATCCTTGTCAGAAACACTGACATCCTCGTGATTCAGTGCACAAAAACTGCAGTGCTGTAAAGGGCTAATGAAATTATATTGAACTAATAATTATACATTAAATTAATATTCTAAATATTGCTTGTCTTTTTTTCCCGACTATTGTAAATTGGTATGGAACAAGTTTGTAAAATTATGAAATCAAGGGGGAAACATTATGTTAAGAAGCAAGTCACTGAAAGCAGCTGTTATTTCAGCAGCAGTTGCGTTGACTTTCACTGCGTGTGCAAGCGAGCCGGACAATAACGGCGGCGGAGATAATGCACCGGCGAATGACAACAATGCAGAAGTAAACGATGGTAACGCTGATAACACCAATACAAATAACGAAGGTGAAGGCGGAGAAGCTTCAGATGAAGACGCGGATCCAAGCAACCTTGTAATTGCCACTCTTTCTGACGCAAACTCTCTAGACCCGCACGGTTCAAATGATGTTCCTTCCAGTGCTGTACAGCACAATATTTTTGAAACACTTATTTCACAAAATGAAGAAGCAGAATTAGAGCCGCTTCTTGCTACAGAGTGGGAAGCAACAGAAGATAACGTATGGACAGTCCAGCTTCGTGAGGACGTAACATTCCATGACGGATCAGACTTTACTGCAGATGATGTAAAGGCTACTTTTGACCGCGTGCTTGATGAAGATGTAGCTTCTGAGCGTGCTTTTCTATATGAAATGGTAGAAGAAGTAGTAGTAGTGGACGACTACACTGTAGAATTCCACACTGAATACCCATTTGCACCATTCCCATCACACCTTGCACATACTGGTGGATCCATTATGAGTGCGGAAGTTATTGAAGAAGACTACGCAGCAATGGAAGACGGAGGACAGCCTGGGGATTATCTGAATGAAAATCCAATCGGTACAAGCTTCTTCCAGTTTGAAGAGTGGAGCCCGGGTACGGAAATCGTACTTTCCCGCAATGATGACTATTGGGGCGATACTGCAGGAGTAGAGCAGGTAACATTCCGCGTGTCTCCTGAAGGCCTGACGCGTATTGGTGAGCTTGAAACAGGCGCTGCAGATATTATTTATCCTGTAAGCCCAAGTGATACTTCACGAATCGAAGAAACAGATGGCATCCATATGTATGAGCAGGAAAGCTTAAGCCTTGCTTATATCGGTTTTAACATGCAGAAAGAACCGCTTGATGATCAGCAGGTCCGCCAGGCATTGTCTATGGCAATCAATAAAGATGACCTGATTGAAGGTGTATATGAAGGAGCTGCAACACCTGCAGTTGGTCCAATCGGGGAGCAGGTATTTGGTTTCTCTGACGAAATTGATGCATTAGATTATGATCCGGAACGTGCGCAGGAGCTTCTTGCTGAAGCAGGCTATGAAGACGGATTTGATACTACTATCTGGACAAATGACAGCGACGAGCGTATTGCAGTTGCAGAACTTGTTCAGGCACAGCTTTCTGTAATCGGCGTTAACGCTGAGATCGAAGTTCTTGAGTGGGGTGCTTACTTAGACAACACTGCTGCTGGTGAGCATGACATGTTCATCCTTGGCTGGGTTACTGTAACAGCAGATGCTGACTACGGTATGTATGCACTGTTCCATTCTGAACAGCAGGGTGCTGCTGGTAACCGTTCATTCATGGACAACGCAGAGCTTGATGAAATCCTTGACGAAGCTCGCCGCGAGCCGGATGAAGCTACTCGTGAGGACCTTTACGAGCAGGCAATGGAAATTCTTGTAGAAGAAGCTCCAATGCTTTACCTTTACCACACAGACTACCTTGTAGGTGTACGTGATGAAGTAGAAGGCTTCTGGAAGCATCCAAACGGTATCTATCAGTTACGTGATGTAACAATCGAACAATAATTATTAAGCGAACGCCCGGGACTCTCCCGGGCGTTTTTTTTGAGCAATCCGGGAGAAAGCTGTCAGGTATTGTCTGGAAGCGGAAATTTTAGTATACTATCGTTATGTGTTTTTAGAGAGAGCATTTGTACTTCAAGAGAATACACAAGAAGGGGCGTTTTCATGGTGAAAGTTGTAAAGTTTGGCGGAAGTTCTGTCGCAGACGGAAAACAGTTTGAAAAGGTGGCCGCAATTATCCGCGAGGAAGAAGCGCGCCGTCTTATTGTCGTATCAGCACCAGGAAAACGATTTGCCGAAGATATTAAAACCACAGACTTACTTATTCATTTAGCGGATGCTGCTGCAGAAAAGAAAGACTATGATGCAGAGCTCCAGCAGGTAATAGAACGCTATACAGCTATCGTGGAAAGCCTTTCTTTACCCTCACAGCTGCTTGCAGAGCTTAAAGCACAGCTTATTTCATTAATTGAAACGTATCAGGAGGATCACCCAAGATTGTATGATGCGTTAATGGCAAGCGGGGAAAATGAAAATGCCAAACTGATGGCGGCATATCTGCAGCAGCTAGGCGAAGAGGCTTATTACGTGTCTCCGGAGGAAGCAGGCATGGTTGTGACGGATGATCCCGGCAATGCCAGAATTCTGCCGGAATCCTACGAGAAAATTGCCAAGCTGCGGGAGCGGTCCGGCAGGTTGGTTATACCAGGCTTTTTCGGTGTATCAAAAACAGGACATATTGTAACCTTCCCCCGCGGTGGATCAGATATTACGGGTTCAATTATCGGGGCAGGAGCAGAAGTGGACCTGTATGAAAACTTTACTGATGTAGATTCTATTTATTCAGTAAATCCTTCTTTAGTGGAAAAACCGCACGAGATGGAAGAACTTACTTACCGGGAGATGCGGGAGCTTGCTTACGCAGGTTTTTCGGTCTTTCATGATGAAGCACTTCATCCCGTAGTAAAGAAAAAAATCCCTGTATGCATTAAAAATACCAACCACCCGCAGGCAGCCGGAACGTATATCGTGGATGAGAGAGAACAGCGTGGGCTTCCTGTGATCGGCATTGCCAGTGATAAAGGGTTTATTTCTATCAATGTACGAAAGTATTTAATGAATAAAGAAGTGGGCTTCGGCAGGCATCTGCTGCATATTCTTGCAGAAGAAGGAATCTCCTTTGAACATACACCTTCTGGAATAGACAATATGTCTATAATTGTGCGCGAAGAATATTTAAACGAAGAAGCAGAAAAGAAAATTCTGGAGCGGATTCAAAAGGAACTGGATGTAGAAGAAGTTCATGTGGAGCGGGAGCTTGCAATGGTGATGGTCGTAGGAGAAGGAATGGCAAAAACAGTAGGGGTAGCAGCGAAAGCGACTACTGCCCTCGCAGAAGCAGGAGTAAATATTAAGATGATCAACCAGGGATCCTCCGAGGTGAGCATGATGTTCGGCGTAAATGCATCCGAAGCGGACCTTGCAGTAACGAGCTTATATAATGCCTGTTTTGCAAAAGCGAAAGCTTAAAGTTATTAGCTCTGTTAATGCTCACTGTTGATAAGAGAAAACTTCGCTGCAACTGACCTGCCGTGGACGAGCTCCTCAGCTTCCTCGCTGCACTGCGGGATCTTCCCAGCTCGTTCTTCCAGAGGTTTTGTGCACTTTCACCGCCGGAAGCATTTGCGCAGCCGACCAAATGATCTTAAAGTCAGCTTCACGCTCTTGGTGAAGATGACTGCTGGTCGAGCGGAGCAATGCTCACTCTCTACACAGGCGTCCGCCGGTTTCCGCTTCGTTCTTTCCTTTGCGAAACAAAAGAAAAAGATTGTTTCTATTACAAGCTTTTCTATCAACAAAACGGAGACAAGGCGATTTTCAAGACGCCTGCGGAAAAAGAAAGCGTGAAGATCATCCCGGACGAAAGGGAGGGATAGCTGAAAGATTTCTCCGCGGCAAGCGCAGAAAAAGGAGCCGCAAGCGTAATATTCTTATGTCAACATTAGACTTTAACAGAGCCGAATTATTAGAAATATATAATGCCTTTCTTTTCAGCTGTGTGCCAGCTGGTCAGAAAGGCATTTTTTATGGGAAGAAAGAAAGGTGTCCTCACATGTAAAGAAGCTTATGTTTACTCAGTTTCCTGCACGTACACAGAAACACTTCCACCTTCGACAGGGAATTCTGCATTTCCATCGTCCCCGATCGTGATCTTATTGTCCATCGTACCCGTCATATCATGCCATGTTTCCCCGGCTCTGTGTTCTCCTACATGCATCACCTTGGCACCAGGCTCGCCGTTGGACATAATAACCGCACAGCCGGAATTTGGTTTTTCTTCTTCTCCGAACCGCACCCAGCCAATCGTATTAGGATGATCAAAATAGTCCTCCTGCGGTCCGTAGCTGAAATGAGATCTTGCATGCAGCAGCGGGTCCAGCATTTCCTGCTTTCCGTCCTGGGGCGCTTCGCCATCAATCCCATAATAATCACCGTAAAATACGCAGGGATAGCCATCTTCTCGGAGCAGAATCAGGGCATAAGCCAGTGGTTTAAACCAGTCATCCACCCAGGATTCCAGAGATTCGTTCGGCTGGGAATCATGGTTATCTACGAAAGTTACTGCCTGCAGCGGATGAGTGCCTACAAGTGTATCTTCAAAAATCGTTGTTAAATCAAAGTCAGGGCCCTGATTTGAAGCTTCAAAAAATTTATAATGGAGAGTAACATCAAACAGGTTCATTCCATAGTCAACATACTCAAGGAAAGTTTCGATTATCTCCAGCTCCGGCTGCCAGAACTCCCCTACAATGTAAAAATCATCTCCGTGGGCCTCTTTTACCGCTCCTATAAAGTCAGCAATGAAAAGATGGTTAATGTGCTTAATTGCATCCAGCCGAAAACCGTCCACCCCGGTTTCCTCTGCAAACCAGCTGGCCCAGTGAATCATTTCCTCTTTTACTTCGGGATGCTGATAATCAATATTGGCGAACATAAGAAAATCATAATTCCCAAATTCATCTACTACGTGATCAGTAAATTCTTTATGATCCCCGAGAATACGGAAAATCCCTTCTTCATCATTTGCAGCATCATAATCTGTACCATTAAAATGGTGGTGATGCCATACAAAATCTGAGTGTTTTCCGTCTCTTCCAGGAAAATTAAAATAAGTCCATCCCTCAATTTCGAAAGGTTCGGAAATTTCTTCTTCTCTATTATCAGGGTCTACTTTTATTACTTCGAATGTTTCTGTCTCATCGGCTCCGGCCTTATGATTCATTACAACGTCCGCATATACCTGCAGACCATGTTCATGGCATGCTTCCACAGCTTCAAGAAGCTCTTCTTTTGTACCATATTTGGTGCGGACGGTGTCCTTTTGATCAAATTCCCCTAAGTCGTAAACGTCATATGTAGCATAACCATTATCATCCTGTGAAATGGCTTTTGCTGCGGGAGGAATCCATATAGAATCAAAGCCCTTGCTTTTCAGTTCCTCTGCTCTCTCTGCAAGACGCTTCCAATGTTCGCCGTCGTTCGGGAGGTGCCATTCAAAAAATTGCATCATCGTTCTATTTTCTGGTAAATCCGCCAATTGAAGCCCCCCTTTAAATTAGAATATCTTATCTATACCCCCGGAAAGAAAGGAGCAAACAAATACAACATCTATATAAAATGAGAAACACAAAAAAAGTCATGGGAAACGCTCGAATCTCCCATGACTTTTTAATAAGAAAGGCACGCCTGCAGTTCCTTTAATTTCGCCTGCCGAGTTGGAGGCGGAGTTTTCTGCCATTACCAATCAGGAAATTTAACAGAGACACTCATGCAAATTTTTTGCACTATGAAGTATAAATATTAATACTGCTGTGTAACGAAGGAGAGGACGCACCAGCGCAGTTGGAGAATCCAAGTGTCCTTCTGGAAGGTCACGAAGCACGAGCGGAATCGATCCTGGTTCTTCAAGACAGCATGGCGGTCTCTGCCCTGCTGCCTGTGGATCGATGGAAGCCGTGCCCTGTGAGAGAAATTAGTCGAGAACAAGCCCTTGGGTAAACCTCTCCGTAAGTGAAACAGTATGATTACTTTTTTTAGCGAAATTTTTATTTTCAAGGCAGTCTTTCCATAAAACTTTTCCTGCACTTTCTATCTCCATTCATAAGGAGTCTGCTGGTACACATAATAGTTCAGCCAGTTGGAAAATAAAAGATGGGCATGAGAGCGCCACCGGTTCATTGGTGCTTCAGTAGGATCATTATTAGGAAAATAATGTGCTGGAATCTGCACACTTAATCCACGGTCCAGATCGCGTTCATACTCTTCTTTCAATGTAACAGTATCGTATTCGAGATGTCCTGTCGCCATAACATGTTTTCCGTCTTTTGACATCAGCAGGAACGGTCCGGCTTCTTTAGAAGCAGCCAAAAGCAGCAGTTCATCGTGCTCTTCAGAAACATCGATCGCTATATTCGTATGTCTGGAGTGAGGAGCAATAAATTCATCGTCAAAGCCGCGCAGCAGCTCAATTTTTTTCATGATCGGATCGATACGGTGACGGAAAATACCCGAGCATTTTTCTTCGAGAGGTACTTTGTCTATGCCATACAAGTGATAGAGTGCTGCCTGTGCGCCCCAGCAGATATGAAGGCTGGAAGTGACGTTTTCCTCCGCCCAGTCCATAATTTCCGTGATTTCTTTCCAGTAGAGCACATCTTCAAAAGTTAAATGTTCGATAGGTGCCCCGGTAACAATCATTCCATCAAATTTATGGTGTTTAATACTTTCAAAGTCTTTATAAAATGCTTCCAGATGGGATTTGCTTACATTTTTAGGTTCATACGTAACCGTACGTAAAAAAGTAATGTTTACCTGAAGCGGTGAGTTACCAAGAAGGCGCAGTAAATGTGCTTCTGTTTTCTCTTTCTCTGGCATCAAATTCAATATAACTATATTTAACGGCCGGATATCCTGCAGTGTAGCTCGTTCATCTTCCATTACGAAAATATTTTCTGTTTCTAAAATATCCTTAGCCGGTAGGTTCTTCGGTACATTGATCGGCACTGCAAAACACCCTCCTTAAGAAGCAAAAATTCTGATAACTTCTATTATAACAACTGGCAGGAAATCTACAATGCTTTTCTCTCCATGACCAAGAACTGTAAGCGCTTCCTGCAAAATCATTGGTTTGATACGCTGTACGATGCTTTCTATTTCAATTATAATAGGGGGAGCTGAAAAAAGAGAGGGGTAGTCAGGATGTCAGGACGCAAGCTTATTTTCTTTGATATTGATGGAACCTTACTGGATGAAGAAAAACACCTTCCCGCTTCAACAGAAGCTGCCGTGGCAGAATTAAAAGAAGCAGGACACTATGTAGTGATTGCTACCGGACGGGCGCCGTTTATGTTTTCCAAACTGCAGGAAAGACTCAAGATTAATTCATTTGTGAGCTTTAATGGCTCTTACGTAGAGTTTGAAGGCGAAGCGGTACATAAGCAGTCTTTAAATCCGGAAGAACTCAAGCGGTTTACCGCATTTGCAGCAGAAAACGATCATCCAGTTGTTTATCTGGATCATCTGGATATGAAAGCAAACGTTCCGCACCATCCTCACATAGAAGAAAGTCTAGGCTCCTTAAAATTTGACCATCCGGAATTAGATGAAACTTACCTGGAGGATCGGAATATTTATCAAACACTTCTTTTTTGTACCGATGGAGAGGAAGTCCCCTATGAAAAAGAATTTCCGGAGTTTGATTTTATCCGCTGGCATGAAGTCTCTACAGATGTTCTGCCCGCGGGAGGTTCAAAAGCTATCGGGATTGAAATTATCATGAATAAACTGGGGATGAAAAAAGAAGATGTATATGTGTTCGGAGACGGGCCGAATGATGTAGAAATGCTTTCTTTTACAGAAAACAGTGTAGCCATGGGAAATGCCGTACCGCAGGCAAAAGCAGCGGCAGCGATTGAAACAGCGCATGTTAATGACGATGGGATTGTGAAAGCACTGCGTCAGTTTGCATTAATTAAATAGGGAGAAGAAATACTTCTCCTTCTCTCAGGACCCTGTAGCTCAGCAGGATAGAGCAGCCGCCTCCTAAGCGGCAGGTCGAAGGTTCGAATCCTTTCAGGGTCGCCATACATACTTTAAAAAGCACCCGGAAAAATCCTCCGGGTGCTTTCTTTATTCTTCATCTGTATTTTCTTCATTTTCTACTTCTTCCTCTTCTACGCCTTCTACGTTATTGTTCTGCCCTTCATTATCATCAGTATGCATTTCGTTGTCGACTTCGCTTTCTTCTGCATTTCCGCTTCCATCAATATTACTATTTCCATCTTCTTCTGCTCCATCATTCAGATTCCCATTGTTTTCTTCCATATTGCTTGTATCCTGTGTAGCATCATCGGCGTTTACATCTTCCATATTGTCTTCATCTGCTTCAGGAGCGTTATCATTCAGTACATTGTCAGGGTTTGCAGTATTATTTTCATTATGATCTGTATTATTTCCACAGGCACCCAGCGCGAAGACGGTGCTCAGGGAAAG
Source organism: Alkalicoccus daliensis (assembly GCF_900103955.1). GTDB lineage: Bacteria > Bacillota > Bacilli > Bacillales > Salisediminibacteriaceae > Alkalicoccus > Alkalicoccus daliensis. The sequence continues at coordinate 48,859 of NZ_FNIL01000016.1, read as the reverse complement.
TAGTAAGACTGCTCTTTTCATTTGAAATTCCTCCTGTTATGTTTAAAGTCAGTAAAAGTATCACTCTCCTTACAAAATACCCTTTTCAAATAATGGTTAAACAGAAGAGCGGATCAAGCCTGTGAGCCCATATTTGCAATTAACGTTGTAAAGTCAGCCGAATACAGTTGAATTATACATGTGAATAATTTCACAATTTATTCACAAAGTAATTGCTCATAATTTCACATGATGTGATATATTAAGACTATAGAAAAGTTGCTCATGATTTCACAATATCCCCAGATGATGCAGTGAATCAAGGCGCGCATGCATGAGCAGCCTTTCTTCCTAACTTAAAACTTTGAAGGAGGAACTTCTCATGTTTATGGACTTTTTAAGAAATAATAAGGTGGCAGCTGGAATACTTACTTTTATTCGTCTTTATGTAGGGTATGCCTGGTTAACTGCCGGATGGGGAAAAGTAATGGGGGGTTTTGATGCAGGTGGTTACCTCCAGGGCGTAGTCGCTAATGAAGCAGTAATGACACAGTACCCAACGTATCATGCATTTATTGAAAATGTTGCAGTTCCGAATGCAGGCTTGTTCAGTTTCATGGTAGCCTGGGGAGAACTGCTCGTAGGACTCGGTTTGATTCTAGGTGTCTTTACTACCGCAGCGGCATTTTTCGGGATCATGATGAATTTCGCGTTTATGTTCGCCGGTACCATCAGCAGCAATCCCTGGCTCGTATTGTTCACAATTTTCCTTCTCGCTGCAGGAGCAAATGCCGGCAGATTCGGCGGAGACCGCTGGGTGCTTCCTTACCTTAAAGCAAGCTTCACAGAGCGTGAATGGCTGAAAAATCGTCTTCCTCATAGAAAATATACAAAAGCAGCATAATTAAAGCCCCTCGAATTTTTTCGAGGGGCTTTAAGCTGGGCAAAATAAAATTTTGCTGCTAAATATACGATAGAATGTCTCTACCTTCATCGGCGCGGTAAATATTTTTTAGCCAATATATGTTAAAGATTAAATTGATGAGAAAAGGCTTATGACAAGGATTCTATCATCTTAAGCCTTATGAAAAAGTCACGAAATTTAATAAAATCACCCGATTTTATGATTAATGATTTCTGCTGCTGGGTATGGCTCCTATAGAACAGGATAATAATTAAAACTTATAGGAGGTTATAATCATGGAAAAAAAGATTGTAGGCGGAGTATTTTCAAATGAAGAGGAAGCAGTAAGAGCAATTGAGGCTCTGGAAAACCAGGGTTTCAAGCGAGATGACTTCTCTGTGTTTGCACAGGGAGATGATGCAGACGCGATCGGAGACAAAACAGACGTTGATGTAGCAGACTCTACTGACGATGATAATAAAGGAAAAAAAGCAGGTAAAGGTGCCGGTATTGGCGCAGGTTCCGGTGCAGTACTCGGTGGTGCAGCAGGGCTTGGTTTATTAGCAGTACCTGGTGCAGGACCATTCCTCGCAATCGGACCTATTGCTGCAGCGATTGAAGGCGGCGTTCTTGGTGCCGGCGGCGGCGGACTAGTTGGTGCGCTTACAGGAGCCGGTATTAACGAAGAGGACGCAAAAGAATATGACCAGTATATTAAAGACGGCAATGTTGTAGTGCTGGTAGAAGCAGATGAAAATCAGGAATCTGATGTGTATACAACATTCAGAGACAACAATACTAGGAATACGCATATGTACCCAGATCAGGATGCAGAGTCGCAGCGAGGCGGACTCTAATTCACCATATAAAAGCAGCCCTGGTATAAGGCATCACCTTATACCAGGGCTTTTCTTATTATGAAGGTAAACTTATTGCTTTCCCGAATTTACATAAGAATGATCTTTCTGCAGCACTTCAGTGACAGCACCCTCGGTATCCACCTCTACCTGCTCCACTACGTGTTCCTGGTAATGAGAGCGGAGCTGCAGCTGTACTTCTTTTCCTTTTCCTTTCGGTACAAAGAAAAGGATAATCGGTCCGGCGCCGCTCAGAGTAGCCCCGTAAACAGGAAGTTCTTTTACGAGCAGTTCTGCCCGCTGCCATTCCGGAATAGAGGGGAGTCTGTAAGGACGGTGGAAAAGGTCTTTTTGCATGACTTCTCCCGCGAGTTCCCAATTATCCTGCATAATAGCTGCGACCAGCACATTTGCAATACTGCTTGCGGCGACTGCTGATTTATAAGTGAATCCTTCCGGAAGGGTATCCCGGGACTCTTTTGTACTGAGTTCATAGGAAGGAACAACAGCAACAAGATCCACCGTCGGCACGCCGGCATGAACCAGATAGGTATCTTCTTCAAACTGGCTCCCGATCACAAGGCCTCCATAAATAGAAGGAACGACATTGTCAGGATGCCCTTCGTACAGGCTCGCCCAGTGGGCTTTATCTTCTTTCGTAAGCTTTAATTCACACAGTTCATTTACAAGCTCTATACCTGCTACAATCGCCGTCGCACTGCTTCCAAAACCTCGGGATAAGGGAATGTCGCTTTCCATTTCCACTTTTGCAGCTGGGAGGGTTACTTCGTACTTTTCAGCTACCCATGCCGCAATAATATAGATTAAATTATCTTTTCCGGATGGAATTCCCTCCAGGTGCCTGGAATGGCCGGTAAAAGACCATTCTGCTGCTGGTGTAACAAATAAAGTTAAATATTTACTTAACGCCATCCCTACGGAATCAAAGCCAGGACCTAAATTAGCGGTACTTGCCGGGACGCGGATTTTCCAGCCTTTTGTCATGAAGATTTCACCCGCCCGAGCATATGATCAAAGACCACCTGCTCATCGTTAGGCAGTTTTACCGGCTGCACCGGTGCAGTGTCGATTGCAGTATTCGGATCTTTTAAACCGTTTCCTGTAAGGACGGATACTACACGGGAGCCTTTTTTAATTTCTCCGGAATTAATCTGCTTGATCAGTCCGGCGATTGACGCAGCAGAAGCTGGTTCTGCAAATACGCCTTCTTCTCTTGCCAGAAGCTTGTACGCTTCTACAATTTCCTCATCTGTAACAAAATCAATTTTTCCGTTGGATTCTTCGGAAGCTTTTACTGCTTTATCCCAGCTGGCAGGGTTTCCGATACGGATCGCAGTAGCAAGTGTTTCCGGCTGGTCAATGATTTTATTCTGCACGATGGCAGCGGAGCCTTCTGCTTCAAAGCCGCGCATCTGTGGAAGGCCGGTCTGCTTCGCTTCATGGTATTCCTTAAATCCTTTCCAGTAAGCAGTAATGTTTCCTGCGTTCCCTACTGGAATTGTTAAAATATCCGGCGCACTTCCAAGTGCATCTACAATTTCAAATGCAGCCGTTTTCTGACCCTCAATACGGAAAGGATTGACGGAGTTCACCAGGGAAATAGGAGACTGTTTCTCCAGGTTGCGCACCATTTGGAGGGCATTATCAAAGTTCCCGGCGATGCTGACGATTTCAGCGCCATAAACCACTGCCTGTGCCAGCTTGCCCATTGCAATTTTCCCCTCAGGAATTACAACGAGACAGCGCATTTTTGCCTGTGCTGCATAGGCCGCAGCCGCCGCAGAAGTATTTCCCGTAGAAGCGCACATGATTGCCTCGCTTCCGGATTCTTTTGCTTTTGCAACTGCCATTACCATTCCACGGTCCTTAAAGGAACCTGTGGGATTTGCGCCGTCATATTTCACAAACAGCTCTACTCCTAATTTTTCTGAAAGGTGTTTTAATGGAAGTAATGGAGTATTTCCCTCCTGAAGGGAAAGCATCGGAGTTTCCTCCGTTACAGGTAAATATTGTTTATATTCTTCAAGCAATCCGCGCCATAACATTACTTCATTTCTCCTTCCGTACGATAGCTGCTCTTCACTTCAATTACTACCTCTTCTTCCTCAAGGCGCTTGAGCAAAATGTCGTAATCCTTTTTTGATACCTCATGGGTAACTAAAATAATTTCTGCGAGTTTTCCTTCATTCAAAGGAACCTGCAGTATTTTTTCCAGGCTTACATTGTTTTCATGGAAAAGTGCTGTTAATGCAGCAAATGTACCCGGCAGGTCTTTTGCGTGCAGACGGAGGAAATATTTAGAATGGATTTCTTCGTCTGTTTTTAATTTCTTTTCGTGCTGCGGAATCACCGCAGAGTTACCGCTGACGCCGAGCCTTTTATTTTTCAGGACTTCCACCAGGTCGGATACGACAGCAGTCGCAGTTGGAAGCTTACCGGCACCTGGTCCGTAGAACATCGTTTCTCCCACGGCTTCCCCGTATACATAGACTGCATTAAATTCATCATCTACGGAAGCGAGCGGATGCTCGTGTGGGACAAGTGTAGGCTGTACACTGACTTCCACTTTATCGCCGGTACGGTTTGCAATACCGACGAGTTTCATCGTGTATCCGAGCTGATCTCCATATTTTAGATCCTGGGAAGTAACGTCTGTAATACCTTTTACACTTACGTCGTCTAAATCCAGCCGCATTGAAAAGCCGAGTGTTCCAAGAATCGCAATCTTTCTCGCAGCGTCGAGGCCTTCCACATCCGCGGTAGGATCTGCTTCTGCATAGCCGAGCGCCTGCGCTTCCTTCAATACATCATCAAACAGTCTGCCTTCTTTCGTCATCTGCGTCAAAATGTAATTCGTTGTTCCGTTGACGATTCCCATCATTTTCGTAATGCGGTCGGAAGCGAGTCCTTCCACAATCGTTCGCAGAATAGGAATACCGCCGGCAACGCTTGCTTCATAAAACAAGTCACAGTTTTTCTCATTAGCTATTTGGAGCAGTTCACTGCCATAAAGCGCCATGACATCTTTATTTGCTGTGATTACGTGCTTTCCGTTTAACAAAGCCTGCTTCATATAGTTACGGGCTTCTTCAATGCCGCCCATTACTTCTACAATAACATCAATTTCATCATCTTCCAGTACCTCTGAAGCATTTTTCGTTAATTGTTCCGGTTTTACAAGATTCCCCCGGTCTTTTTCCAAATCGTTCACAAGAATCTTTTTTACCCGTACTTCAGCACCGATCTGATGCGATAATTTATCCTGATGCTGCTCGATAATTTCCAGCACGCCTGTGCCTACTGTCCCAAAACCGAGCAATCCTACGTTCATTACTTGTGCCATGCAACTATCACTCCTGAATGTCTCTATTTACAGTACAAATGTGTTTGTATAAAGGACATTATAGAGGGGTTTGATATAGAATACAACAGAAGATCTTTAAAAAAACCTATTAAATTGCTGTATGCGCTTACTTTAAGCATGATATCCCTGCATGCTTTCCATCCGGCAAAAGAATTCAGGCTGTTTATAAATTAAACTATCTTGAAAATAAAAAGTTTTACTGAAGAAGAAAAAGAAGTAATTATTCAGCTTCACTTTCGGAGAGGCTTACCAAGGGGTTGTTCTCTCCTTCGTTACACAGCAGTATTAATTTTCATACTTCATGGTGCAAAAATTTTGAATGAGTATCTTTTTTAATACTTATTTTTAATAAGAGAAGACTTTGCTGCAACCGACCTTCTGTGAACGGGCTCCTCCGCTTCCTCGCTTCGTTCTTCTTTTGGCGAAAATAAGCCCTTCGATAAGTCTTCGCTGTGAGAGGAACAACGAATAAAACTGTCCGTTTTTTTGTAGGGTAATTTTTTGTTTTTGCAGCATCTGAAAACAATGCACCTGGCAAGAAATTTTTATATAACTGCCATGTGAAATTTTCATAGCATAGCCCTCGGATAATCAAGAATTATTTTGAATAGAATAAAACGAAAAGAATATTCCTAAGGTGTATAGAAAAAATTCCCTGTTTCAACTAATGCAATAAGTGAATATAGTCTACAAGTGTTATTTTTTCTCGTTTTTTTTTGAAATAAAGCCTATAATAGTTGTAACGTTATAGGAGAAAAATCCTTAAATTGGGCAGAACGATAAGGAGAGGACATCTTTACATGGAAAAATATAAACAGATGATTTACAGCAGAATCGAATCCACCTATGAAGGGTGGCTTACAGCAGAGTATATTCGGGAGAAAGAACTTTATCGCTTTTTCCATAATATTAAAGGGACCGCTGGAACAATAGGGATGAGCGGGATACATGATACAGCCGAAGAAAAATTAAATCTTCTGGCTGAAGACTCAGAGAGAAAATGGACACAGAAAGAATGGAAGCCTCTCCTCAGTGAACTGCTGCCCTACGCAGCTGTCGAGGAAATAGAACCGGTGGAGGAAGAGAAGCTGGAAGAAACTAAAGCAGAACCCTCTGTGCCCCTGATCCTAATCATAGATGATGATGTTGAATTCGCTGCATTTCTAAAGGATTTAATGGAAGACAATGGCTATCAGGCACTGATTGCACTTAATGGAGAAAAAGGAATTGAGCTGTACTATGAATTCAGCCCTCGTCTGGTGATATTGGATTATTGTCTTCCGGATGCTGATGGAGTGGAGCTTTTAGCGCAGATCACAGAAAAAGCTAAGCATGACTTTACACCCGTTATTATGCTGAGTGCAAATGCTACACAGGAAAATCGAATAAAATCCTATCAGCTTGGGGCGATGGATTTTCTTAGTAAACCAATTCAGCGGGAGCTGTTTTTTCCGTTTGTGGAAAATCGTCTTGCGCTGCAGGAGAGGATTTGGACTTCCGCTCTTCAGGATGAACTTACAGGCGCAAAAAACCGCAAGTTTATGATAGGAGAAATGAAAAGCTTAAAAGAAAAAATGGAGCGAAGCGAAGTAGAACGCTTTACACTCATGCTGCTTGATCTGGACCACTTTAAAAAAGTAAACGATACTTACGGGCACGTAATTGGAGATGAAGCGCTGCGCCATTTTGTACGTGAATTACTTAAAGTGTCCGGGCCAGGTGATCTCGTCTGCCGCTATGGCGGGGAAGAATTCGTTTTAGTACTTCCTAATACGACAGAAGCAGAAGCTTATCGAACTTCAGAACGATTGAGAACGCTGTTGGAAAAAGAAGCTGTTCCAGGAACAAAAGATTTAAAAATTCAGTTTTCTGCAGGTTTAATAGAAGTTCTTGGAGAAGCACCTCACTCGGAAGAAATCCTTGAAAAAGCCGACAAAGCCCTTTATGCTGCTAAAAAAAGCGGAAGAAATTCCACGCTGAGCTATCATTCTTCCATGGAGGATTCAGCAGGAAAAGGTGTAGTGCATATTATTATTGTGGATGACGATATAGTTGTCCGCGATATTATCCGTCATTATATTGAAAGACGCACCGAAATGGCAGGGAAAGTCATCCGGTTCCACAGCTACCAGGACGGGGCTGCTTTTCTGGAGGATGAGTGGTATGTGGAAGGAGATTACTTTTTTCTTTTATTGGACGGCATGATGCCAAAAATAGACGGCATAGAAGTGCTGAAACAAGTACGGGAAAAATATGAAAAAGAAAACATTCTTGTAGCAATGCTTACAGCCCGTAAAGGGGAAATTGAAGTAGCGCGTGCGCTGGAGATTGGTGCAGATGATTATATGGTAAAACCTTTCCGCGTTAGAGAAGTAATGGCGAGAATGGAAAGACTGATGGAAAGGGTGTTTAGCTGATGACCTGGGCATGGTGGATGATAGGCATCTTCCTGTTATTACAGATTGTATTGTTGGCATATCTTTTAGTGTCGAAAGCAAGGAGCATTCGTTATGAGGCAAAGCTGGATACGCTTTTTGATGAACTGCTCCCTGAAGTAATTGCATATTCCGCAGAAGAAAGTGCAGCGCTGCCGGATCTGCCGAAAGACAGAAAATTGAGGAAGGAAGTGCTCGAACTTCTTTTAAGCCGATTATCTACGATAACACAGGAATCCAGAGAGCAGGAACGTCTGCATCAGCTGGCAGTGGAAGAACTACAGCCTCTTTATAAAAAGATGCTGCTGAAAGGTTCCTGGTCTGCACGCATGAATGCTTTGTACTTTATTGAGGATTTTGCACTGCAGGAAATGCAGGATGATATCTATCTGCATGTACGCAGGTTAAGTGAGGAGCAGGATGAATTCAGGCAGGCAATGAGAACTCTTGCCACGCTTTCTGATCCGAGAACAGTAGAATTAATAATGAACTGCAATAGAATCAGTCTCACGTTTATCAAAGAAATTCTCCGGAGATTTGATGAAGACCAGCTGCATGAGCTGAAGACAGCGCTGGATGCTTCTGAAGAAAGCAACGAGCTGCTGCTGCAGGCATTTCTGGTACACGTTGGAGAACGGCACTTAATAAATTTTTTGGAAGACGTCGAGCAAGCATTGGAAAGTGACTCCAAGGAAATAAGGTTAAAGGCCATGAAAAGCATTATTTTTTACCAGTTTATGATGCATCCGGAAAAAATAAAAGTATTTATGACTTCTCCGTATTGGGAAGAAAGAATGTATGCCTGCAAAGTGACCGCTGCGCTTTCCAAAGAGACGTGGCGTGAGGAGCTGATGGAACTGCTCGGCGACCAAGAGTGGTGGGTGCGTTTTGCAGCCGCAGAGGCATTAAATACTTTTTCCGATGGAATGATCATCCTGGAGTATGCGAAAAACAATCACAAGGATCGATATGGACGTGATATGGCAGCACAGATGCTTACCACATTTACAGAGGTGAATAAATAATGGACTGGGTGTCATTGCTGTTAACTATCATGGCTTATGCAATTATTGTTTATATGATTATTGTTTGTGTAATTTATGTGGCACTTTTTCTATTCTCAAGCCCTAAAATTCACCGGGAGCATGGGCTCCATAGAGAGGAACCGATTGAAGAGCTGCAGGAAAGCCAGGATACCTATCCTGTTTCGATTCTCGTACCTGCTTACAATGAAGAAGTGGGGGTAGTCACAACGGTGCGTTCTTTACTCGCCCTGAAATATCCCCAGTTTGAAATAATTGTAGTGAATGACGGGTCAAAGGATGCTACAAACGATAAAATGATCAAAGCGTTTCAGATGAAAAAAGTGAATTCTGCAATTAAAATGCATTTTCCAACAGCAGAAGTCGTTGCTGTCTACCATTCAGAAATTTACCCAAACGTAGTGCTTGTGGAAAAAGAAAATGGCGGGAAAGCCGATGCACTGAACGCTGGAATAAACATTTCCAAATATCCATACTTCGCAGCGATTGATGGAGATTCTATTCTGGAACGTGATGCACTGCTGAAAACGATGAAGCCGATTATCGATTCGAACGGAAATGTAACGGTTACGGGAGGCACAGTTCGCATTGCCAACGGCTCAAAAATAAGGCAAAGTGTCGTCGAGCAAATTGCGCTTCCGAAACATCCGCTTGCAATTATGCAGATTGTTGAATATTTCCGGGCCTTTCTTATCGGGCGCCTGGGCTTGAGCCGGGTAAACGCCTTACTGATTATTTCCGGGGCGTTTGGAGTATTTGAAAAGGAACGGGTAATTCGTGCCGGCGGATATGAAACCAAAACTATCGGGGAAGATATGGAGCTTGTAGTCCGCATTCACCGCATGCTGAAAGATGAAAAATCAAAGCAGCGGATCGAATATATCCAGGACCCGGTCTGCTGGACAGAAGCACCTTCTGATATAAAATCGCTGAAATCCCAGCGGATCCGCTGGCAAAAAGGGCTGGCGGAAACCTTATGGCGCCATAAAAAGATGATGTTCAATCCAAAATATAAAAGTATTGGGTTATTTTCCATGCCCTACTATTTATTCGTGGAACTGCTGAGTGCGGTGTTCGAGCTGCTGGGCTATGCGATTATCATTCTGGGAATATTTTTTGGCCTGGTCAATCCGCAGGTGACATTGCTGATGGTAATTGTAACGGTGCTGTATGGTTCCCTGCTTTCCGCCCTGGCAATTTTACTGGAAGAATGGACCTATCATAAATATCGGGATTTAAAAAGCGTAGTGGTCCTGTACGGCTGGGCGCTGACGGAATCTTTTTGGTACCGTCCCTTTATGGTATGGTGCCGGGTGGTAGGGTTCTTCTCCGTTTTAAAAAAGAAACAAACGTGGGGAGAGATGAAGCGTACCGGAATTAGTGAAGACGAAGAAAAGGAGTTATAGAATATGAAAAGAATTTTAGTCGCAGACGATGAAGAAATTCTGAGAATGCTGATTGTAGATACACTGGAGGACCTTGGCTACGAAATTGAAGAAGCAGAAAATGGAGAAGAAGCGCTGACGAAGCTGCAGGCAGAAAACTACGATCTTGTTATCTTAGATTATATGATGCCTGGAAAGACCGGAATGGAAGTGCTGCAGGCGCTTTCTTCCGACATAAAAGAAAACACATACATTATTATGCTGACTGCCAAAGCGCAGGATCAGGATAAACAGCGCGCCTTGTCGGAAGGAGCCAGCTACTTTGTGGCCAAACCTTTCAGTCCGCAGGAGCTTGAAAGTCTGGTGGGCGGTATTTTATGAAAGAGGGACAGAAGAAAAAAGGCAGTATCCGCAGAGACTTTATAAGAAGAACGATTTTGTTTATTTCCGTCATTGCAGCGGTAGCACTGGCAGTAACGATTTATATTTTTATTGATCAGCAGCAGAAGATGGAGGAACAGGAAAATTTAAGCGCGCAATTAGAAGCAACGAACGACGTCAGTGATGAATTAAACCGCTTATTTTATCATTCGCGTGCTTACTTTGCGTACCGGCAGGAGAATGATTTAGCGTCTATAGATAATGTCATAGAGCGAATAGAAGTGGCTATTTCCAATTACCGGGATCGTGAATTGGAAGAATCAGAATTTATGTTTATTGAAGAACTCGAATCTTTCCTTATACGATACCAGAGTACGATTCTCCCGACAGCGTTAAGTTTTGTGGAGGAGAACGATTATGAGGGACTGCAAAATTACGGAGTCCAGGGCTCCACAGCACAGATTGATTATCTGCTGAATCAGGCTGATACATTAAGTGACCAGGCATTTGAAGAACTGCAGGATGGGTATGCAGAAGCCATGACGGAGAGCAACCGTAACATTCTTCTGGCAATGCTTCTCGGGGCACTTGGTTTTACAGCCATGATTATCGGCTCTCTGCGTATGCTGAATAAACTGGTGGAACCTATCGAGGAATTAACGCTTGCTTCAGATGATCTTGCAGAAGGAAAAGAAATGAGGCTGGAAGGATCCAATCGGAATGATGAGATTGGAGTATTGAATCTCGCCTTTAAAAACATGGTAAATACAATGCAGCGGAATGAGGAAGAGCTTACAGCACAGAATGAAGAGCTCCATGCCCAGCAGGAAATGCTGGAAGATTCCCTGGATGAAATTCAAAAGGAAAAAATGAAAATTGACCGATACAGTGAATTGAACCAGACAATGTCCACAAAGCTGGAAAAAGAAGAATTTCTCACTTCCATTTTTCAATATATTAATGAACTTTATCCGAGTGATAAAAGTATTCTTTATATGCTGGAGGACGAAGAATACCGTGCGGTCGGGATGACAGAGGAGAATATACAAAACTGGAAGAATGCCGATAAAACGGAATGGATCCAGCGCCTGCGGGAATCCTCGCATGTGTTAATTCAGCGTCCCGGGACACAAAGTGAGAGAGGTGTCGCAGACGAGGAAGTGATGGTGTACGATTACTACACTTCCATTAAAGATACCAATGACAAGATTTTCGCGATTTTTACTTCTGTTAAGATTGGTGAATCCTATACAGAAGAAGAAATGGAAGAAATTGAAGCCGTAATGAGTCATGTAGGTCTTGGGCTTGAACGTTCTGTGATTTACGAAGAAATAGCACGCTCCCGCAAGCTGAGCCAGGATATTCTTGATAATGTAAATGAAGCGATTCAGTTTGTTTCTGCAAAAGGAACGACAGTGCAGATGAACCGCTCTATGAGCCGGTTCCTGCAGAAAACAGGCGATCTGGAGCGGAGCGAATGGGAACAGAGCTTACTGGATAAAGTGGAAGACCCTGAATCGCTGCAGGATTTCTTTAATGAATTTTTAAATAATCACTATGAAGGAACCAAATCGCGCCAGTTTGAAATGACGGAAGAGAATATACGAAAAGTAATCATTGCCTACGGAACCACAGTGTATGATGAAGAAGAAAAACTGGGAACTGTATTTGTCTATCGGGATATGACAAGAGAATACGAATTAGATCAGATGAAATCAGAGCTTGTGAGCACTGTAAGTCATGAACTGCGCACGCCGCTTTCCAGTGTACTCGGGTTTACGGAACTGTTATTAACAAAAGAGCTGAAGCCGGAAAGGCAGAAACGCTACCTGTCCACCATTCACAAAGAGGCAAAAAGACTGACCAATCTTATTAACGATTTCCTTGATCTGCAGCGAATGGAAGCAGGAAGCCAGCCGTACCATATGGAAAACACCTCACTGGATGAACTGGCGATGGAAATTATTTATCAGTTTAAAAATGAAAAACATGAATTCTCTTTCATCGATGAGACAAGTTCAGCGCTTGTAAAAGCAGATCGGGAAAGGCTGCAGCAGGTGCTTACAAATCTGGTAAGCAACGCAGTAAAGTTTTCTCCGGAAGGAGGAGAGATCACACTGCATCTGCGCAATGAAGGAGAAGATATTGTCGTTGCGATCGAAGATGAAGGCTTAGGGATACCAGAGGCTTCTATATCCACGCTGTTTAATAAATTTCAGCGAATTGATCAAGGGGACAGGAAAAACATCGGCGGCACTGGTCTGGGGCTTGCCATCTGCAGAGAAATCATTGAAAGGCACGGCGGCCGAATCTGGGTGGAGTCGGTGGAGGAAAAGGGGTCTACTTTCTCTTTCCGGCTTCCAATGCAGCCGCACGATGATGCAAGGCCAAGAGTGACCCTGCCGGAAGGACATCCGGACGGAGCATCTGCAGTTATCGTAGAAGACGATGCGAGCCTGGCGCTGCTGCTGTCGGAAGAATTAAAGTCACACGGGTTTAAAGTGATTCACCACTTAAATCCGGACCACGCCTATAAAGATATATTACGTCAGCAGCCTTCCGCGGTAGTGGTCGACCTCATGCTGGGAGACACAGTGGACGGATGGGATCTGGTACAGCGCCTGAAGGAAAATGCAGAAACACAGGATATCCCAATAGTAATATCTTCTGCCTTGGACAGATCTGATGAAAAAATGCGCCAGTACGGAATTGAGAAGTACCTGACCAAGCCGTATCCGCCGCAGGATTTATCACGGACACTGCTGAACTTCATCCAGGAGTACCGCAGCCACAAAGGAGATATTTTGTTTCCGGCAGAGGAAGAAATCTAAATCCTTTTTAAGGGAAATTTACGCAAAAAAAACCAGCAGCTTTGCGAAGCTGCTGGTTTTTTAGTTTTAACGGTGATCTATATTTTCCGGATAAATATCATGCTGCATTAAACGGTGTTCCGCCATTTTTTCGTATTTCGTGCCCGGCTGACCATAGTTTACATAAGGGTCAATAGAAATGCCGCCGCGTGGTGTAAATTTACCCAGCACCTCAATGTAACGGGGTCCCATTAATTCAACCAGGTCATTTAAAATAGTATTCATACAGTCTTCATGAAAATCTCCATGATTGCGGAAGCTGAACAGATAAAGCTTCAGCGACTTGCTCTCTACCATTTTTTCACCGGGAATATAGCTGATGTAAATTGTAGCAAAGTCAGGCTGCCCGGTTTTTGGACAGAGACTTGTAAATTCTGGACAGTTGAACTTCACAAAATAGTCACGGTACTGGTGACGGTTTTCAAAAGCTTCTAAAATCGATGGATCATAGTCCATTTTATATTCTACATTTGTATTTCCAAGCAGGTTCACTTCTTCTTCGCGATTATGTGCCATAAGAAATCGTTCCTTTCTAATATAAAAACTTCTCACCTATCTTATCGCTTTTTCCTGAAAATTAAAAGCAGCACTGTTTTCTTCCAGCTGTCACCTATTTAAAACAGAAAAACTAAGCGGCAGGCAGAAACCAAAAATTCGATGCAAAAGCTTTTTGTAAAGGCTTTCTTTCATGCTACACTTATAAAGTGAAGAGCGAAGCCGCCTATGAAGCTATAAAGGCTTTCCTGCAGACACAGAAACTGCTCTGCTGGGGAACAAAGAGAAGGACGCCGAGAGTAGAACGCAATTAGAACCACCTTTATTTTTATAGAAGTTAAACCTCAGCTGGAATTTAAAAAATACATAAATTAACAGAGACACTCATGCAAAATTTTTGCACCATGAATTATGAAAATTAATATTGCTGTGTAACGAAGGAGAGGACGTCCAAAGGATGAGCGCAGTTGGAGAATCCATTTTGGCGGACGTTCTTTCCGTCAAAATTAGTCGAGAACAAGCCCTTGGGCAAGACTCTCCGAAAGTGAAGCAGTATGATTACTTCTTTTTAGTAAAACTTTTATTTTCAAGGTAGACCTTCATGTAATAAAACTGCACCATGAAAGATGAAAATTAACACTGCTTTGGAACGAAGGAGAGAACAAGCCCTTGGGTAGGCCTCTCCGAAAGTATATTAGCAGTATTACTTCTTTTTGAAGAAACTTTTATTTTCTAGGCAGCATTCAAAGAATGGGGATGAGTTTCATGATCGATCATGAAAAATTACAGGCAGAATCAGTGCGAAACAAGCGAACAATAAAAACATACAACGAGGCAGGATGGGAACAGCCGAAGGATTTTGTAGCGGTGGAAGCACCACTGACAATGTACGTAAATGGGGAAGAATTCGCTACACTTTTATGCACGCCCTCTTATATAGAAGATATGGCTTACGGTTTTTTATTATCTGAAGGTATTATCAGAAAAGCATCTGACGTGACCTCTTTAAACATTTCGGAAGAAAAAGGGCTCGTCTATGCAGAGCTTACAGAAATGCGCCCGCTGGACCGGCTCGGGGTATCGAAGCGGGTCATTGGCTCCTGCTGCGGCAAAAGCAGGCAGTTTTACTTTGAAAATGACCGCAGAACTGCAAAAACAGTCACAACAGATGTGACGATTACGCCGCAGCAGATCATGGCGAGAATGCGGGATATGCAGGAAAACTCCCAGGACTTTCACGATACCGGCGGGCTCCATAATGTGGGTATCGCTACGCCGGAGGAACTGCTGTTAACACGGTCGGATATCGGCCGGCATAACGGGCTCGATAAAGTCTTTGGCTACTGCGTCCGAAATAAAGTGAAGCTTCGGGATAAAGTAATTGTTTTCAGCGGACGTCTGTCTTCAGAGGTGCTGTTAAAAGTGTCTAAAATAGGTGTAGGAGTTGTATTGTCCAAATCTGCACCTACAACACTGGCACTGGATCTCGCAGAGGATCTCGGTATTACAGCCGTTGGATTTATCCGCAAGAACCGTTTTAATGTCTACACCCATCCAGAGCGCATCGTCGAAGACTGAGTTGCAATCTTTTTTGGTCTATGATAATTTTATAGAAGTTTAAAAAGCAGGAGGATGGCGCGATATGATGAATGCCCGCCTACAACTTCAACAACAGAACTAGCTCTGCCTTTTCGATTTTAAAAAAGCGAAAAAGGGAGAGCTATTTCACATGGAACCGCAGTGATGAATCAACAAACGTTGGGATCGATGCGGTTTTTTTGTGTCCGGAGGAGGAAAGATGTATGGAACTGACTACGCTGAAAATAAAGCAGAAATATAAAAAACAATATCAGGCAGGCTTTCCGCTGCTGCTCAAAGAAGCTGTCGCCAATCCGCACGTGCTGCAGGAAGAAGGACAGCTCCTGGAAGTTGTACTGGAAGACGGTACATTTATCGGCCGCGGCTACTACGGCGAGCAGAACAAAGGCGTAGGGTGGATTCTCACACAGAAAGAAAAAGAAGCAGTCGATGAAAAACTGTTTGAGAAAAAACTGATGATTGCACTTGGCAGACGCAGCGAGCTCCTTGCTTCTGAAGATACGACTGCATTCCGCATGCTGAACGGAGAAGGCGATGGGCTCGGCGGTTTAATCATCGATTACTACGACGGCTACTATCTGCTGCAATGGTACAGTGCCGGCATATATTCCTTTAAAGAAACGATTATTAACCTCCTTTTAAATTCCACTGATGCAAAAGGAATTTATGAGAAAAAACGCTTTGCAGAAGAAGGCAAGTATGTGGAAGATGAAGACTTTGTAACGGGAGAGAAGGCAGAGAGCCCGCTTCTCGTAAAAGAAAACGGTGTTACTTTTGCAGTCTACCTTAATGACGGCGCCATGACAGGCGTTTTTCTGGATCAACGGGAAGTAAGAAAAACGCTGAAGGATAAATACTCCCAAGGGAAAACGGTGCTGAATACTTTCTCTTATACGGGTGCCTTCTCTGTATTTGCGGCGCTTGGAGGAGCTTCTCATACCACAAGTATTGATGCTGCAAATCGGAGCAAAGCAAAAACAGAAGAGCAGTTCCGTGTGAACGGACTTGATCCCGCAGCGCACAGAATTATTGTGGATGATGTGTTTGCCTATTACCGCAGAGCTGCAAAACGGGAAGAAAACTACGATATTGTGATACTGGACCCGCCAAGCTTTGCCAGGACGAAAAAAACGACTTTCCGTGCCTCGAAGGATTATGGGGAACTGATAAAACAGACACTTCCTATCACAAACAGCGGAGGACTCATTATCGCTTCTACAAATCATGCAGGCTTATCCAAAAAGAAATTTCTTTCTTTTATTGACCAGGCATTTAAGGAAAACGGGCATGAATACGAAATAAAGGAATCTTATTCTCTGCCGGAGGATTTTGTTACACATTCTTCTTTTGCCGAAGGGAATTACCTGAAAGTATTTTTTATAAAAAAATTAACATAGTGCCTAGAGCAGCTTCACACGAGTAATGACACTTCAAAAACAGAAAGGTGAGTTCTTATGAGTGAAAATAATACCCATTTCATTAAGCACATCGTGACAAAGGATATGGAAGAAAAGAAATATGAAGAAGTAGTAACCAGATTTCCACCGGAACCGAACGGCTATCTTCATATCGGCCACGCAAAATCAATCGTCCTGAATTTTGAGCTCGCAGACGAGTTTCACGGCCGTACGAATTTACGCTTCGATGATACAAACCCTCTAAAAGAAGATAAAGAATATGTAGATGCAATTAAAACAGACATTGAATGGCTTGGATATGAGCCGGAAGAGCTCCGCTTTGCATCGAACTATTTTGAAGATATGTACAAGCAGGCTGTAAGCCTGATAGAAAGAGGGCTGGCTTATGTAGAGGATCTTTCCCAGGAGGAAATTCGCGAGCTCCGCGGCACACTGACCGAAGCGGGCAAAGAAAGTCCTTCCCGTACAAGAAGCATAGAAGAAAACCTGGAGCTGTTTGAACAGATGCGCCAGGGGAAATTTGCGGACGGAGAAAAAGTCCTTCGGGCGAAGATCGATATGAGTTCTCCAAATATTAATCTGCGAGATCCAATTCTTTACCGCATTTCCCATACCGAGCATCATAATACAGGTGATACTTGGTGCATTTATCCGATGTATTCTTTTGCTCATCCGCTGGAGGATGCGATTGAGGGAGTGACACATTCTCTCTGCACACTGGAATTCGAGGATCAGCGTCCGTTGTACGACTGGGTAATAGCTCATGCGAATCTGGAAAGCACACCGAAGCAGATTGAATTCGCTCGTTTGAATTTAACAAATACAGTAATGAGCAAGCGTAAGCTGAAACAGCTGGTGGATGAAAATTACGTAGACGGCTGGGACGATCCACGGATGCCGACAATCTCCGGCCTGCGCCGCCGCGGATTCACACCGGAATCCATTAAGCAGTTCTGCCGGGAAATTGGTGTCTCAAAAGCGGATAACCTCGTAGATTTCCGGATGCTGGAACATTTTCTGCGCGAAGATTTGAAGCTGAAAGCACCACGGACAATGGCAGTGCTTGATCCGATTAAAGTAATCATTACAAATTATCCGGAAGGCCACGTAGAATGGCTGCCTGCAGATATTAATCCGGAAAACGATGAAATGGGTATGCGGGAAATTCCATTCTCGAAAGAAATTTATATTGAAAGAGAAGACTTTATGGAAGACCCGCCGAAAAAATATTTCCGTCTCTTCCCAGGAAACGAAGTCCGCATTAAGCATGCATACTTCATTAAGTGCCATGATTTCGTGAAAGATGAAAATGGTAAAATCACAGAGCTTCACTGTACGTATGATCCGGAAACAAAGAGCGGCTCCGGCTTTAACGCACGTAAAGTTAAAGGAACGCTGCACTATGTAGAAGCTTCCCAGGCGGTGCCTGCAGAATTCCGTCTGTATGATTCGCTGATCGATGATGAAGCTGAAGGGAACAACTTCCTTGATCATGTAAATGAAGCATCGCTTACTGTACAGCATGGATTTGTAGAGCCGAATATGAAAGAGGCAGCGCCAAATGACAAATTTCAGTTTTTCCGACACGGCTACTTCAATGTAGATCCGCAGGACAGTACAGAAGAAAAGCTCATATTTAACCGCATCGTTGGATTGAAGAGTTCTTTTAAACTTTAAGCACAACTTCTTTGAATATTAACTTTATTAAAATCTGGTAGTGTTATAAGGATTGTAATAATTTCAAACAAAAAAGGCCTGCTTTCTCTAAGTGAGCAGGTCTTTACAGGCTGTTGAAAAGTAATTTTTCTGTATAAGTATACGGTTCTATGCTTTTGTCTCCGAAGGCACGCTTTCCGGAGGGAACTCTCTCAGCTAATCTGCCTTTGGCAGATGGATCTTCGAATCGTTCTAATTCCTCCTGGAGTCGGCCTTCTGCGACTGCAGCATGTATGTAATAGACATAGATTTTTTTAGGGGAAGCAACAATATACAAGAAGTATTCCATAAATACAATTTATCTCCGAAGCGTCCGGCGGGGACGCCTGTGGGGTTCAAGCGCAGTTTGAAGATCCTTTGGAATGCCGGCAGGCATTTCAAATAGCTGAAGACAAGCCCCAAGGCAAGCTTCCGCCGAGAAGCGAAGGAGAACCTATACAGAAAAAATCATAAATATACATGCTTTCTTGCTTTATAAACAAACTGAAAAGGCCTGCTCTCTCTATAAGGGAGCAGGCCTTTATTATAAGTTATTATTTTCCTTCTACAGCTTCAATTACTTTGTCCGCAACACCCTGGCTGGACATAGGATTCTGTCCTGTCACAAGGTTACCGTCACGTACAGAAAATTCGCTCCAGTTGTCACCTTTTTCAATAATTGCGCCCTTTTCCTTTAACGTAGATTCCAGAAGGAATGGCACTGCATTTTCAAGACCCATCTCACGCTCTTCTTCGTCAGTAAAGGCACTTACTTTTTTATCCTTTACGAGCGGTGTACCGTCAGTATAAGTGACATGTACAAGGGCGGAAGGACCATGACATACAGAACCGATGACTTTATCATTCTCTGCATGGGCGCGAATCACACGCTGCAGTAAAAGATTGTCCGGGAAGTCGAATACAGTACCGTGGCCGCCGGGAAGATAAACAGCATCATAATCAGCTTTCACATCATCTTCAGACAGCTTTTCTGTATTCGCAAGTTTCGACTGCGCTTCCTGCCAAGTCAGATTTTCGTCTTCCGGAAGACTGTTGGGATCAAGCGGTACCTGACCGCCTTCTATACTTTTTACGATGACATCATATCCTTTACGTACAAAACTCACATAAGGAGCTGCATACTCTTCTAACCAGAGCCCCGTATCATTATCGCCGATTTTATCTGCGCTTGTTACTACAATTAATACTTTTTTCGTCATGAATGAAACCTCCTTCAAATTCGTTCACTTACTACAAGTAAGCAAATTCCCCTTTTAAGAAAAGGTTAAACATGCCCAGACACAAAATCTGTTATCTGCTGAATGTGTGCCTGTGTGGAAGAAATAACAGGCATCCCTGCATCCTTTACATGCAGCAGATCAAGTTCTGTACAGCCGAAAATGACTGCATCAACCTGCTGGGATGCTGCTGCGTCTCCGAGTAAATCTGTAACCCACTGCTGCGCCTGCGGAGTTACGTTTCCTCTGCAAAGTTCTCCGAAAATCAGCTGATGGAGTTTTTCCTGGTCTGCCTGCTGCGGAAGAGCAATCTCAATTCCATGAGCTGCAAATTCATTCTGATAAAACCCTGCCTGCATTGTAAAAGCGGTACCGAGCAGGAAAGGTCTTTTTATCCCGGGAGGCAGGGACGCCTTGACAGCATCTACGATAGAAAGCATCGGGACCTGGAGCTGGCTGCGAATATAATGTGTTTCTTTGTGTACAGTGTTGGAGCAGAAAGCGACTGCTTCTGCGCCGGATCTCTCCAGTGCCTGCCCTGCCTCTGCCATCATTGCTCCAACAGACTTCCAGTCTCCAGCCTCCTGATAAGCAATCAGCTCGTGAAAAGGTATGGAATAAATCAAGCAGGGGGCCGTATGGTTCGGACCCAGAACTTCCGCTGCTTTCTGCTGTATCCGGCTGTAGTACTGCATTGTAGTTTCCCAGCTCATTCCTCCCACAAGGCCTATTTTCCGCATTTTGTTATTTCTTTGCATAAAGCTTCAATGCTTTCAGGATGTCTTTTGCTTCTGCTTCGCTTGTGAAATCTACGCCGTATAAATATTCTTTGCCGCTGGAGCGCTTCCAGACAATTTCTCCGACAGGCTGCAGCGTCATTTCCGCGATGATAAATTCAAAAGTCAGTTCACATTTCTCCGGCAGATCAAATGAGGTTTTCATCCGGAGGCCGCCGGGGCTGATGTTAATTAACACGCCTTTTCCACTTTTGGAGTGAGATTCCCTGCCACTCACTTTACTGATATAAAAGCTTGTATCATGCGGAATTCTAAATTCATAGCGGAATGGTTCGTGCCTTTTGTGTGTGGGCATAATTCAGTCATCCTCCTCCGGATCTTTAACCATATTATATTCATTATGGGGAAAAATGGATATATTAATTCATAGATAAAACGCCTTGAAATTCCTGCTTTATTTTTGCACGCATATCTGGATTTTGTGTTATATCCAATGCGGTCAGTGCGAGTGCTTTGGCACCGAGCATCATTCCAGCAAAACCTTCCTCGCTCAGGGCAGCATCCCGGAACTCCACTGTGTGCGGTGTAAGAGGTTTGGAAGTGATTTTAATATAAGGATGAATAGAAGGACACCGCTGACTTACATTTCCCATATCAAGAGAGCCACTGCCACTTTCCTGTTCATAAATTTCCTCTGCCGGAACACCGAGGGCCAGGAGCTGCTTGGTAAATAAATCAGACAGTGCAGCGTTTGTACGCATATCGTCATAGGAATACTCATAATTATTGATTTCCAGCTGTGCACCTGTAGCAAGAGCTGCAGCACGCGCACAATTTTTTACTTTCTCAGCAACCGGATTGACTGTCTGCCGGGAATCGGCACGTACATAAAATTGCGCAGAAGCAAACTCCGGTACAACGTTTGCAGCGGAGCCGCCATTAGGAATGATCCCATGAATCCGCACATCATCTGTCACATGCTGCCGAAGGGCATTGATACTTTGGAAGGTCTGAAGCACTGCATCCAGTGCATTAATACCTTCCTCAGGAGCCGCGGCTGCATGGGCAGTTTTTCCATAAAAAGAAAACTCCAGCGCGTCCATCGCTAAAGAGGTACCGCTTTTTACAAATTCGGACGATGGGTGGGCCATTAAAGCCGCGTCAAGATGATCAAATATGCCGTCTTCCGCCATTGTCACTTTTGCGCCGTTCGTCTCTTCCGCAGGCGTGCCGTACACATATACACTGCCGCCGACTTCATCGAGCACGGCCGCGTAGCCGATTGCAGCCGCTATTCCCTGGGTGCCGATCAAGTTGTGTCCACACGCGTGGCCGATACCGGGGAGGGCATCATACTCACACATGAATCCGATTTCTGCACCCGGTTTTCCTGACGACTTTACAGCAATAAACGCTGTTTCAGGCTGGTTTTCAACATTGTTGTTTACTTCAAATCCATGTGCTTTCAATGTATCAGAAAGAAGGCTGCTTGCCTGAAATTCTTCGTTTCCCAGTTCCGGATGGTGTCCAATAAACTGACTGACTTCAAAAAAAGTCTCCTGGTTTGCATCTATATGCTGCTGAATTATTTCCTTCATAAATTTTTCTCTTCCCTTCATCATTTCTATTCCATTACTTTATCGCACGCTCTTTGTATGTACAACCAATCAGCCAGATATTAGTAGGAGAAAGAATAAAAGATGTGTATAATAAAAGAAAGAAAATTCAAAATTTTATAGTGAAAGAGGCGATAAGTATGCTCCAGAACTACCAGACTTCCACTTTTTATGATGAGATGATGGAGAATGCGAAAAAAGCTCGTCCTCATTATGAAAAATTTCACCAGATTCTGCACCAGATGACAAAAGAAGAGCTGCATGAAAAGCATGAAACTGCCCAGCTGAGCTTTTTAAGACAGGGGATTACTTTTACTGTCTATCATGAAGAAGGCGGCACTGAAAGAACAATGCCCTTTGACCTCGTGCCCATTATTATTCCGGATGATCAGTGGAAGGATATTGAGGCAGGAATAAAACAGCGGGTCAAAGCATTGAATTACTTTTTGGAAGACGTATATAACGGACAAAAAATATTAAAAGATAATATTATCCCCCGAGAGTTTGT
The DNA here is from genome assembly GCF_900103955.1 of Alkalicoccus daliensis. Classification (GTDB taxonomy): domain Bacteria; phylum Bacillota; class Bacilli; order Bacillales; family Salisediminibacteriaceae; genus Alkalicoccus; species Alkalicoccus daliensis. The sequence continues at coordinate 26,314 of NZ_FNIL01000016.1, read as the reverse complement.
GGAACAAAATCAGTATTATTATGAAGAGCAGGCAGCAGGCATAGTAATGCCGCATAAAAACCACATTTTCCTTGCCGGCATTGATCTTATCCGTGACGACAATGGGGTTTACCGGGTGCTTGAAGATAATCTGCGCAACCCCTCCGGCCTTTCCTACGTATTTCAGAACCGTTTTGTAATGCGGAAAGTATTTCCTGAATTTTTCTTTGAGCATGCGATTAAAACACTGGAGCACCAGATGCTGCATCTGCACTCCGCACTGTTAAGCCATATTCCAGCAAATGCGAAGGAACAGGACAATCCTACAGCAGTGCTGCTTACTCCCGGCATGTATAACTCTGCTTACTACGATCACGTCTTTCTGGCCCAGCAGATGGGAATTGAGCTTGTAGAAGGGCAGGACCTGCTTGTAAAAGGTGACGTAGTATATATGAAAACAATGCGCGGCCTGCAGCGGGTGGATATTATTTACCGCCGGATTGATGATGATTTTATCGATCCGAAAGAATTTCGTGAAGATTCAGCACTGGGAGTGGCAGGTTTAATGAAAGCGGTCAGGAAAGAAAACGTGGCACTCGTAAACGGCGTGGGCAATGGAGTGGCAGATGATAAAGCAATCTATGCTTTCGTGCCGGACATGATCCGTTATTACCTTGGAGAAGAACCGCTCCTTCCAAACGTAGATACTTACTTTTTAAGCGATCCCGAAGTAAGAAAAGATGTGTTAAGCAGACTGCCCGAGCTTGTCGTAAAAAATGTCGGTGCTTCCGGCGGATATGACATGCTGATTGGACCGCAGGCGACGGAAGAAGAAATTGAGCTGTTCAAACAAAAAATAGAGGAAACACCGGAGCAGTATATTGCACAGCCGACGATACAGCTTTCGAGAGCCCCTGCTTTTCAAAAAGAACGCTTCTATCCCTGCCATGTAGACCTCCGGGTATATGCCATAGGCAGTGATCATGTCCACGTTATGCCTGGAGGCCTCTCCAGAGTAGCTTTAAAAGAAGGATCTCTTGTAGTGAACTCTTCCCAGGGGGGCGGAGGTAAAGATACCTGGGTGCTGAAGGAGAGTGATCAGTATGCTTAGCCGCGTAGCTTCAAGTTTATTCTGGATGGCACGCAACATTGAACGGGCGGAAAGTAATGCCCGGGTACTCGAGTCCCGTCTGATCAATGCACTGGAAATTTCCGATTATGGTATTGTAGCTGATCAGGAATGGGAAGCAGTATTGGAAATCTGTGCCTCGGCAGATGATTATAAGGCGAAACATAAAGAGTACGAACCCAAGCTTGTTTCTTATTATTTATCTTTTGACCGTGATAATATAAACTCTATTATCAACTGTCTTGAAAATGCCCGCGCCAATGCAAGAGCGGTAAGAGACAATATACCGGAAGAACTGTGGGAAGTGTTAAACGAACACTATATTTCTTTCCAGTCAGAGCAATTTTCCAACTGGAGTACAAAGCAGGTGCATACCTTCCTGCAGGAAGTGAAATTGCTTTCGCTTGCCCTGCAGGGAATTATTGAATCCAGTATGCTGCGGGAAGAGGCTTATTATTTCATTAAAGTGGGAAAATGGTTAGAGCGTGCAGAAAAAACTGCCAGAATATTAAATGTGACTTGCGAAAAGACACTGGAAGCCGAAGAAGAAACGCATACGGATCACTATTATTACTGGCTGAGCGCCCTGCAGTTTGCGAATGGATACAGTGCTTATTTAAAAAGATATCCTCCTACGATGCAGCCAAGGCACGTACTATCGTTTTTAATCTCACATGAACAGTTTCCGCGTTCGATAGAATATTGTATTGAACATGTCAAAGAAGTAGTAATGAAGCTGGAAGATGGACAGGTTTCACATTATTCCGAAGATCTTTTCAGCGCGCTGGATAATGTGACGAACGAATTTATGAAAATTAAATTCAAAGAGATGTCCACGAAAGAAATGGGACCGTTTCTCGACAGGTTCCAAAACGACTGCAACCGCATTAGTTCAGTTTTTGCCAATACCTATTATTTTGCATAATAATACATCATCAGAGGTGGGAACTATGAAATATCAAATTGATCATGTGAATGAATTTAACTACGAAACGCTCGTAGACCAAAGCTTAAACCGTATCCGCCTGAAGCCGAGAACGGATGAGTGCCAGCGGCTGCTTTCCTATCAGCCGGAGATTACCCCTGTATCCATGACGAAAGAGCACACAGATATATGGGGGAATACCGTCGAAACATTTTTTATTGCCGAACCGCACCAGAAGCTGACGGTAAAAACAAAATCAATTGTAAGCATACAAAAAAGTCCGTTTATCCGGATGGTCGATTATTCTGATGGAATGCGGAAAATTTATGAATCAGATCTTTTTCATAAGCACTACCTCGCGTTTTTAGCTGATACAGAGTCCACCTATATTAAAAAAGCACAGCTGGAAGAATTAAATAATGAGATAGGAATCATAGAAAATCCGGTAGAATATGCGCTTGCTGCGATGAACTATATTTACAACCGGTTTACCTACGATGGAAATGCAACTGTTGTGGAAACAAAAGCATGTGATGCGTTTGATTTAAAACGCGGCGTATGTCAGGACTTAACCAACGTCATGCTGGGAGTGCTGAGAGCACGTAAAATTCCAGCCCGTTATGTCAGTGGATATTTATACGTAGGAGAAGATTCTGCCCTCGTCGGAGATTCTGCCACGCATGCATGGGTGGAAATGATGGTACCTGGCATCGGATGGGTAGGACTGGATCCTACAAACAATCTGGAAGCACTGGAACAGCACATTCGTGTCGGAGTAGGAAGAGACTACCTGGATACGAGTCCGGTAGAAGGAGTCTATCGGGGTGGCCAGCATACACTTGATGTCAGTGTCAGTGTCCAGCTGCTTGAACAGAATGAAACATCCGTTTTCATTTAAAGACTGGATATTTCGAATGCAGAAAGATATAATCAGGAAAGCGATTACAATAAAACATTCGTAAATACTGGTCATCAGCCGTGAAAATGTGAGAAAATACGGCGAACAGTGATTTTTGAACAAGGGATGGTACATGATGATGAAAGTAACTGAAAACGTTACGCCGTTTACTACATTTACACGAGATGAATGGGCGGCCCTGCGCGAATCTTATCCGATGGAAGTATCAGCAGAAGAAATTGATAAGCTCAAAGGTGTGAACGATGTATTAAATATGGAGGAGATAGCAGATATCTATCTTCCGTTAACCCGGCTTATTCACCTGCACGCGATTGCTTCCCAGGAATTATACCGCAGCCGCTCTATTTTTCTGCAGAATCAGGAAAAAAAGGTCCCATATATAATTGGAATTGCAGGGAGTGTTGCAGTTGGCAAAAGTACGCTTGCCAGAGTGCTGCACACTCTTCTTTCGCGTTGGGACCGGCATCCCCGGGTAGACCTGGTAACAACGGATGGCTTCTTATACCCAAACGAAGAGCTTGAAAAAAGAGGAATTATGAACAAAAAAGGGTTTCCGGAAAGTTACAACGTGCAGGCGCTGCTTGAGTTTCTCGCAGCACTGAAATCCGGCAAGCCGCAGGTGGAAGCTCCCGTGTATTCCCACCTCACCTATGATGTGCTGCCGGAGGAAACACAGCTTGTAGAACAGCCGGATATCGTGATCATCGAAGGAATTAATGTACTTCAGCCGCCGAGAAGACAGGTGGAAGAAGAGGAGCAGGAAGTGGCAGTATCCGACTACTTTGATTTTTCCATTTATGTAGATGCAGATGAAGAAGATATTTTTAAATGGTATGTTGAGCGGTTCAAAAAGCTGCGGGAAACAGCTTTTCGTAATCCACATTCCTATTTCCGCAAGTATGCCGATCTGAATGACGAAGAAGCATATGATTTTGCAAAAGATATCTGGGACCGCATCAACCATAAAAATTTAACAGAAAATATCCGCCCGACGAAAAACAGAGCAGATTTAATCCTGCGAAAAGGCGGACACCACTTGGTAAATCAAATTAAAATGCGTAAAATATAAGTAACGCTTGCTTAGGAGGAATAGACAGATGACTAAAAAAATTATTCATACGAATATGGCACCGGAAGCAATTGGTCCTTATTCACAGGCAGTAGAAGTAAATGGATTTGTATACACTTCCGGCCAGATTGGCCTTGATCCTGAAACAGGGGAAATGACTAAAGGAGTGGAAGCACAGGCACATCAGGTCATGAAAAATGTATCTTCTATTTTGAAGGCTGCAGGTCTGGATAACAGTAAAATCGTTAAAGCAATGATTTTCCTGCAGGATATGGAAGATTTCAGCCTAGTAAACGATATTTATGCTTCCTATTTAACAGAGCCATACCCTGCAAGAAGCGCAGTAGAAATCTCCAAAATGCCTAAAGGGGCGCTTGTAGAGGTAGAAGTCATTGCTGTAAAAGAATAAACACGCGCATAAAAAAACTTCCCAAGATGTGTCATCTCGGGAAGCTTTTTTAATGAAAGGCGCTCCATTCACTTTGAAAGTATATTGATTAAATTACCTCGAAGCGGCAAAGGATTAAAAAATAAGGTGCGCGATCATTACAATAATTGGCAGAGAAATAAGCGTACGTTCCAGGAAAATAATCAATAAATCAAGGAACGATACCGGTATCTTGGAGCCCAGCAGTACACCGCCGACTTCGGATAGGAAGATAAGCTGTGTCACCGAAACACAGGCAATAATAAAACGAGTCATATCACTTTCAATGCCTGCTGCAAATACTGCAGGAAGGAACATGTCAGCAAAGCCGACCACCATCGTTGCAGATGCTTCCGCCGCTTCCGGAACCTGCATTAACTGCAGGATCGGTACGAAAGGAGCACCGAGCCAGGAAAATAACGGAGTGAATTCTGCAAGTATCGTAGCAATTGTTCCAAACGCCATAATAATAGGAGCAATAGCCAGCCACATTTCGAGAACAGTTTTTCCTCCCTGAGAAAAAAAGCTGCCTGCGCTTTTATTTTTCGCTGCCCGCTGTATAGCAAGGTCGTATCCGTAACGGACAAGACCAAAGCTTTTTCCGCGGTAGCTTTCCGGCAGCGTTTCATCCAGCTGATTTTCCTGTCCGTTTGCGTATTGATTTGATTTTCTGGAAAGCGGCGGAATTCTTGGCATGATCAGCGCAGTAATAAAACCAGCTGCGATCACCGTGCCATAAAATTGAAAGAACATGTCCTGTAATTCCACATATTCAATAATGACGAGTGCAAAGGTAATCGACACGACCGAAAAGGTGGTTCCGATTACCGCAGCTTCCCGCTGCGAATAGTAGCCTTCCTGATACTGTTTATCTGTAAGTATGACCCCGATCGTCCCATCTCCAAGCCAGGAGGTAAGGGAATCAATAGAAGATCGTCCGGGAAGTGTAAATAAAGGACGCATGATTTTTGTGAGCAATCCCCCGAAAAATTCAAGCAGCCCAAAGTTGAGCAGCAGCGGAAGGAATAACCCCGCAAAAAAGAAAATCGTAAACAAGGTAGGAAGAAGCTCTCCGAAAAGCAGCCCACCCGTATTTTCACTCCATACAAATTCCGGGCCTATCTGAAAGTAGGTCATGAGAGCAAGCACCGAAGCAATTAGCCGCACGGCAAACCAAAAATAGGAAACATCAAACAGTCTGCTTAAAAATGTATTATTTACCATAGAAGCAGGCCGCACAAATTTTTGCACTGCACTTCCGATAAAACTGGCTAAAATTATGACGATCAATAAAATAGGGAGCGCATTTCCAAGCAGATCCTGCGCATAGCTGGATAGAACTGCAATTGGAATAGTGAAACCTTCTCCCGTAGGTATGGGTGTCATAAATAAAAGGACACCGAGTAAAGAGAATACTATAAATTTAATAGGCGAACGTTCATTCATCTGTATCAGCTCTTTCTTGTTGTTATATTTATTCACAGAAATTCATTTTAATAGATAACGAACAGGAAATCAATCTTAATTATTAAAAAAATTACTTCCCAGCAGTGTGAATAGAATAGAAAATGATAAATCCGCTTGATGTAGAGCTTTAAGAGACATGTTTACTTTGTATTAAGAATATTCAGTAAATAATAAAGCGCTTACATAATTAATCAAAGAAGCAGCCGCCACACAGAAAATAAAATCCGGGACGGCTCTTCCATACATAATTTTTGTATATTTATTTATCTGCTTTGCAGATCTCTTTCTTTTTCTGCCCGGGCTACTTTCAGGAACTTGTTCGTTTCTGCAACGACTACGCCGGAAAGTCCAAGGAGACCAATTAAGTTTGGAATTGCCATTAAACCGTTCATAACATCTGCAAGCGCCCAAACAAGGTTCAGTTCCGCAATTGCACCGAAGAAGATAGCAATTACAAATGCTCCGCGGTAGTAAGGGATGAATTTATCATCAAAAAGATATCCAAAACATTTTTCGCCGTAGTAGGACCACCCGAGAATGGTGGAGAAGGCGAAGAAAACAATACCGATAGCAACAATTGTACCTCCGATGCCTCCAAGGAAGAAGTCAAAAGTAGCGGAAGTTAATGCTGCACCCTCCGGTCCGCCAATATACATATCACCCATAACAATAACGATACCTGTAATCGAACAGACGATAATCGTATCAATAAACACCTGGGTCATAGAAACAAGCGCCTGGCGCCCCGGATAGTCTGTACGCGCAGCGGCAGCAGCAATTGGAGCAGAACCAAGTCCAGCTTCGTTGGAGAATACGCCACGCGCTACACCCCAGCGGATAACAGCACCGATAGCACCACCAGCCACAGCTTCTCCGGTGAAAGCATCAGTAAAGATAAATCCGACTGCAGCAGGGACGAGTTCCCAGTTTGCTATCATAATAACAATACCTGCAATTACATAAAATAAAGCCATAAACGGAACAATATAAGCTGTCACGCGTCCGATCGTACGGATGCCGCCGAGAATAACAAGCCCAGCTAACACAGTTAACACAATACCTGTTATATATACATTTACGTTAAAAGATTCATTCAGCGCATCAGATACAGAGTTGGACTGTACCATGTTTCCAATTCCGAAAGCAGCAAACGCACCAAAGATGGCGAAAAGTACTGCAAGCCATTTTAATCCGAGCCCTTTCTCTATGTAATACATTGGACCACCGGAAAAATTTCCTCTGCTGTTTTTCTCGCGGTATTTTACTGCGAGAATGGCCTCGGCATATTTGGTAGCCATTCCGAATAATGCACTAATCCACATCCAGAAAACGGCCCCTGGTCCACCAAGCACCACTGCGGTAGCAACCCCGGCAATGTTACCAGTTCCGATTGTTGCAGCAAGAGCAGTTGTCAGTGCTTCGAAGTGACTGATGTCACCCTCTGATTTCTTATCCTGTTTACTTGGACTGAAAGCAAGCTTCAAACCATAAAAAAGCGTCCGAAATTGAAGAAATCCTAATCGAATGGTTAAAAATAATCCTGTACCTACAATTAACACGAGCGTCGGAACGCCCCATACGACATCACTAATCGCACCTAAAATATTCATGAACCAATCCTGCACAAAAACTACCCCCTTTTTATATGTATGTTCTCATTATATTCCGAAAAATTAGAATTAAAAAGCAGGAATTTCAAAATTGTGAACTTTATGTGAAAAAAATTAGTCAGTAAACAGAAAATATATTGAAATAACTAGCTTTAATGAAGGAAAAAATATTGTAAAAAAATCTTACATCTATAAAATACAGAATATTCCGGCAAAATCAAGATGGAATTATGGATAAAATACTTTTAAAGATCATCCTGGACGTCAGGGATAGCTGAAGAATTTTTCAGCAGCAATTGAAGAAGGAACCGCAGGACCCTCTTCCTGACACCAGACTTAACAGAGACCTTCATGTAAAAAATCTGGAGCATAAAAAGAGGAAAATTATACTGCAATGTAACGAGGGAGAAGACGCACGAGCGCAGTTTGATTTCCACCTAAATTATTCGAGAACAAGCCTTTGGGTAAACCGCTCCGAAAGAGAAGCAGTATTATTGCTTCTTTTTAGCAAACCTTTTATTTTCAAAGTAGCCTTGGAAAATAAGAAAAACCTCGGGAGATGAAATCTCCCGAGGTTTTTCGTACATACAATTATTCGTTATTAAGCCCATTCGCCGTTACGAAAGACCGGTTCAGAAGTTCCGTCAGCTTTAACACCGTCAATGTTCATTTCAGCGGAGCCGATCATGAAATCTACATGTGTGATGCTTGTATTTAAACCGGCCTCTTTCAGCTCATCTTCACTCATATCTGCGCCGCCTTCGACACAGGTGGAATATGCGCTTCCCAGAGCGATATGATTCGATGCATTTTCGTCATACAGCGTATTGTAAAATAAGATGCCGCTCTGCGAAATAGGGGAACTGTGCGGCACAAGAGCTACTTCCCCAAGTTTTCTTGCTCCATCATCTGTATCAAGCAGATTTTTTAAGGTTTCTTCTCCCTGTCCAGCAGAAAAGTCGACTACTTTTCCATCTTTAAAAGTCAGGGTGAAATCGTCAATTACATTACCTCCATAATTGAGTGGCTTTGTATTACGGACTGTTCCATTTACACCGTCTTCTTTAGGTGCAGTGAACACTTCTTCTGTCGGCATGTTGGCAATAAAGTGCACGCCATCAGTGTTTGGTCCGCCGCCGCCGATCCAAATATGATTCTCCGGAAGTTCGATCGTTAAATCGGTTCCCGGGGCAGTGTAATGAAGCTGCTTATACTTTTTCTGTGTAAGCTCTTTTGCTTTTGTCTGCAGAAGGTCATCGTGCTCCTGCCATGCTTTTACAGGATCTTCGGTATTAATTCGTGTTGCTTCAAACATTGCTTCCCAAAGCTTATCTTCCTGTTCTTCTTCCGGAGTATCCGGGAATACTTTCGCTGCCCATGCAGGAGATGGAGCAGAAATTACAAGCCAGCTTACTTTATCAGATTGAATATATTTGCGGAACGTATTCATCGCCTGTCCGGCCGCTTTGTTTGCCGTTGCAATTTTTTCGCCTTCCACTCCCTGGAGAAGGTCAGGGTCAGTTGATTTAATTGTCATAAAGGCAGCGCCATTCTGCGCAAGCTCTTCAAATCCTTTAGCTTTCCACTGTGGAAATTCCTTAAAAGATTCCAACGGAGCTTCATCATAGCGCAGACGGGTCAGCTCGTCGTCATTCCATTCTACATGTACATTTTTTGCGCCGGCTTCGTACGCCTTTTTGGCTACGGAGCGGACGAAATCTGCGGAAGTAATCGGCGCGTTTACAACAAGCGTCTGGTCCTTCTGCACGTTTACTCCGACTCTTACAGCTAATTCAGCATATTTATCAAGTTTTTGAGCAAAACTAGTCATCTATATCTTCCTTTCTGTATTAGAATTCCCTTTGTAGTATAGCAGTTTTCAGAAATGTTGAATACTTCGAGGGGCTAAATAGATGAAAGATTAATAATATACAAAAGAGGGAATGATATAATGATATCTTTTTGTACAAAATCATGTAAAATAGCGAATGGATATAGAGGGATTCATGAATGTTTATTAAAGTAGATATAAATCAAATATTAAGCTGATATAAAAAGATCATTATTTAAGCTGCCTTGAAAATAAAAGTTCCGCTAAAAAGAAGTAATACTGCTGCTTCACTTTCGGAGCGGCTTACCCAGGGGCTTGTTCTCGACTAATTTCTCTCCCGGGGCGCGGCTTCCATCGATCCACAGACAGCAGGGCAGAGACCGCCATGCTGTCTTGAAGAACCAGGATCGATTCCGCTCGTGCTTCGTGACCAGGCCACTTGGATTCTCGAACGGCGCTCGTGCGTCCCCTCCTTCTTTACACAGCAGTATTAATTTCCATACTTCATGGTGCAAAAATTTTGCATGAGTGTCTCTGTTAATATTCATTGTGGATAGGAGAAAACTACTCTGCAGATGACCTGCGGTGGACGACATCCTCAGCTTCGTGGCTGCGGAAGCGATAGAATCCGCGAAGTTTTAAAACCTCTGGATTCCAGTGATAGATTGCTGAGAGAGGAAGTATCAAAGACAAGCCCTTTGTAAAATAGAAGAAAGCAGAATGGTGGAAACAATCTCCCTCATTAGAATTTTTGATTGTTTTCAACGGACCTTAGGAAAAGGTCTGGAGTGGCAGCTCTTCACAACATTCGCTTATCATATTTCGATCCCGTTTTATAAAATCATTCATATGCAACTATATAAATATAATATATACAAAGCGGCTAAATAATTTTGAAAGGAATGGGTGCGAATGCGGGAATTTATATATCGGCACCGCTTTATGCTGCTCTGTCTATCACTGATGTGGTTAAAGACGGTAGTCGTTTCGTTTCTCACGTTCAATCTCGTCATTACGCACTGGCTGGAAGCAGTAATATTTATAGTGAATCCACTGGCTTTTCTTTTAGTTATCTTTAGTCTCGGCATGCTGCTGAAACCATCATGGCAGCGTCCCTACTATTTTATAATGAGCCTTGTACTCACCTCTATTCTCTATGCTAACGCCGTATACTTTAGAGAATTCGCAGATATAATTACGCTGCCAATGCTTGTGATGAGTGGAAATGTGGGCGACCTTAGTACAAGTATTTTTGAACTGATTCAATGGTGGGATATTATTTTCTTTTTAGATTTAGTATTCATCGGGTATACGATGGTGAAAAAACCATCTGCACTCCCTGCCACAAGAGCAGGATTAAGAGACTCCAAAGGAAAATACCTTGCAGTGCTGGTGCTTTCTGCTTTAATTATTCTGTTGGGAAGAGTGGAAGTCGGAGAAGCAGAAACTCCTGCGCATTCTTTTGACAGACAGCATTTAATAAAAAGTCTCGGAATTTATAATTTCTATTTTTACGATGTGTATCTGCACTTTACTACAGGTGCACAGCCTGCTTTTGCAGAACGGGAAGATATGGATAACATCCAGGAACACCTACAGGAAACCCATGTCGATCCAAATGCAGATTTTTTTGCAAAGGCTGAGGATATGAACGTAGTTGTAGTTTCTTTAGAGTCAGTAGAAACAATGGCTCTGGAACAGACAATCAATGGCCAGGAAGTTACTCCTTTTCTGAATGAGCTGATTGAAGACAGTTTCTATTTTAATAATATGTATGACCAGGCAGGCCAGGGGAAAACTTCTGACACAGAATTTATGGTGAATAATTCATTGTATCCACTTGGCCGCGGGGCAGTGTTTCATACACATCCGGAAATTGAAATGACGCCTCTTCCGAGGGCATTGAGCGAAGAAGGGTATTATAACGTTGTCTTTCACGCGAACAGCGAGACATTTTATAATCGTAACGAGGTCTATCCGCGCCTTGGCTATGACTACTATTTTGGTTTAGACTACTTTGACGTAACTGATGAGAATTCTGTGGGCTGGGGATTGAAAGATATGCCTTTTATTGAACAGTCTATGCCCCATATTGAAGATATGGAACAGCCTTTTTACGCTACTTTTTTAACACTGACAAATCATTTTCCCTATGAACTGGACCCGGAAGACTATTTTATTGATCCTGCAGAAACAGAAAGTGATATTGTGAATCGGTACTTTCCTGCTGTCAGATATACAGATGAAGCGGTGCGCCTTTTATTCAACCGATTTGAGGAAGCGGGTCTTTATGAAAATACCATGTTTATATTATATGGGGATCACTACGGAATTGCGGAAAGTCATTACGAAGAACTTGGAAGTTTTTTGGATAAAGAAATTGATCCATATGAAACTGTAAAATTGGACCGGGTGCCTTTAATTATTCATATTCCCGGCATGGAAGAGGAAGCAGAAACAATTGAGACAGTGGGAGGACATATAGATATTATGCCTACCCTTGTGAATCTGTTAGGTTTATCTCAGGATAAACATATTATGTTCGGGAGTGATTTGCTCGCAGAAGAGCGTGAAGATTTTGCGGTGCTTCGTAATGGAAGTGTGGTAACAGATGAAGTGGTTTATACTGGGGAACTCTGTTACGATGCCGAGTCCGGGGAAGAACTGGAACTTGGGGAATGCGTAGAAGCCGCAGAGCGAGGAGAAGATGAGCTTTACTATTCGGATCAGATAATCTATGGAGATCTCATGCGTTTCTTTAACGAAGAGGAAATGTAATCAAAAGGAGGATGTTTGTAAGTGAGTACTTATAACCATTCTCCTTTTTGCTTTCCTTTTTTTAGAAAAAATAAGTTTAATCTCCTGTGAATTAGGGTAATAGTGAATATTACTTTATTATGACGGGTGGTGAGAAGATGCTGCGCTATAACAATCCCTTTATCGGAAGATACCTGCGGTACGTAGTCACGCTGTTAGTGCTGGGAATATTAGTTCCAGTAGTGCTTGTGGAAACACAGCTATGGTGGTCGCTTATAAGCATTATTGTGGCTCTGCTGATTACATTTGGGTGGGATACGGCAATGTATCAACTCTCCAAATACAAAGCAGAAAAGCTGACAAAAGAAGGCGCGCAGGCGATGCTTCCTGCTATTATGCCGCGTGCTGACTGGAAAGGATTTCTGGTAATGACGGAGTCGTATATACTGTTTGTGCCGCATATGCATAAAACAACTTTTATTACAGAGTGGAAAGATGTACATTCTTTTGATGTGGAAGGCGGATATATGGAACTGCTTTATAAACAGGCCTTCGAAAAAAGGTGTATTCACTTTATAATTGCATCTCCGGCAAAAGTGCGGGAAGAATTCGGCAAAAGAACAAATGAAGCAAGACTGGAAGTAGAAATGTAAAAGAGAGCAGGGGAGTAATCCCCAGCTCTCTTTCGTTTTAAATCATAAGATGAATTTGCTGCAGGGGGGAGTTCTGAATGGCTACTCCTCTATTGGATAAGTCCAGAATCGTTCTGTCTGCAGCATATACTCAATCGTTTCATCCTGTGCTTCCATGTGTCCACGCACTTGTTCCATCAGACCGGCAGTTTGAGAAGCGTGTGCTCCAATAACGTCCAGCTTCCGGTCTCTGTACTGACGGACATCCGTAACTACGTCCGGATCTCCTATTTCTTCCTCACTTCCCTCTGCAAAAGCGATAGCATGAATACGCGGACGGTTTTCTTTTTTCAGCTGACGGACGGCCTGGACTACTGCAGCGCCGGTAGCGTCATGATCGGGATGCACAGCGTATCCTGGATAAAACGTAATGATCGTCGTAGGTTCTATTTCTTCAATAACTTCCTGAAATCTTTTCGCCAAAGCATCTTGATCTGTAAATTCTACCGTTTTATCCCGCATGCCGAATTTACGCAGATCATCGATTCCAAGCAGTCTTGCTGCTTCTTCCAGTTCTTCCCGCCGGATATCCGGAAGTGTTTCTCTATTGGCCATTACGGGCCTGCCCATGTTTCTCCCCATTTCTCCCAGTGTGAGACATACATAAGTCACCGGGGTCCCGGCGTCTGTATGAGAGAGGATAGTGCCGGCAACACCAAAAGCTTCATCATCCGGATGAGGGAAAATAACTAGTACGTGCTTTTCTTCCATAAGAAACTTCCTCCAATCGTCTATTTGCGAAAAGGTGTTTTGCTTAATTCGAGGGCAATAGCAAGCCGGCCGACAGCATCATGTCCAGCAAGCAGCAATCTTCCTTCCTCATCTATTTCCCATTCCGTTAACCCTTCACTGTAAAGCCATCCCATTTCAGTTTCAAGACCAACACGGTAAGGTCCCGGGCCGGTAATTTTCCCGATTTTATACTGCAGCTTAACATTGCGGATAAAAGCGCCTGCAGAAAGCATAGACTTATCATTGTGGCTTGCATACGCTCCGTTTGTCGTTTCCAGGTGTATATAAAGCGGTTCCCCAGCCAGTTTATTTAATTCTTCCTGTACAAGGGAAGGATTTATTTTTTCCAAAATAAGTGCTCCTTTCTAACTTCGAATCGCGGAACGGCCGGCATAGGACTGAAGAGCTTTCGCCATTTCTTTCATCCCGTAAACTCCGTAGGCCGCTTCAGCATCTTTATTGTAATTTGTATTTGTGTTCACATCATACGTGTAAGTTCTTCCTTCAGCATCTGTAATCTGTTCAATTCCGGCGAAAGTAATCTGATTTTCTTTCAGAAACGCTTCGTATTTTTGAATTAACGGGCTTTGAAAATCAGGCAGAATTTCAAACTTAGGACGGCTTTTTGTCTCGGGTGAATCGGTGGGGCAGAACTGGTCGCCGATTTGGCAGGCGTCAGCCGGACAAAGCTCAAACCCTTCTGAGGTGTCCACTTGAACTGCATACATAAATTTCCCGTTAATAAATTCGCATCTTGTAATAGTGGAAGCAGGAGCATCAATATACTGCTGCAGGAGCATGACACCGTCTATGGAGGGATCTACACCGCCGGATGCAAGCGTTTCTTTCAAAGAATTGACGCTGTTGAACCGCTGCACACCGAGTCCTTTACCAGCCCGGTTATGCTTCGTAATAAAAGGTGTTTCCATCTTTTCTGCTGCTTGTAATAATTGATTTTCTCCTACGGCAGCAATGGTCTGGGGCACAGGAATACCATGCTTTTTCAAAGCTTCATACTGAGCTACTTTACTTACTTCCAGATAAAGTGCCCGGGTGCCATTCAGTACTACACGGTCATGCCGCTCCAGCCAGCTCAATACTGCTTCTGTTAATTCAGGTGCGTATCGGTGGCCGCGGGAATGTGAAGAAGCACTCATCCGATTGTAAAAAATACCATCCGGCGGCTCTTCATCCAGCGGAACAATACCTTCATGCAGGTGCCAGTCTTCATGAGGAACATCCAGCTCAGTTAATGCATCAAGCAATGGCTGTGTCCATTCGCGGTTTTCATGTAAAATATAAACTTTTTTCATCTGCAGATCATCCTTTCTTCTCTAGTTCTAATTGTAGCAGGAAGGCGTGTCATTTCAACATAATCGCTCGAACTCCTCTGCCGGCTTACACCTGCTTCGTTTGTTCAGGCCATAAAAATACTTCTTCAAATTGGATTTTAAAAGAAAAAGCTACCCTGAAAATAAAAATATTGCTAAAAAGAAGTAATCATACTGCTTCACTTTCGGAGCGGCTTACCCAAGGGCTTGTTCTCGACTAATTTTGGCAGAAAGAACGTCCGCCAGTTTTCGCTTCGTCTTACATTTAATAAACAGAAGGAAGGCAGCTTTTATAAATTACTCTTTCTTTTTTAAAGAATATAGAAGGCAAGGCGATTTTTCGAGACGCCTGCGGAAAAAGAAAGCGTGAAGATCATCCCGGACGAAAGGAAGGGATAGCTGAAGGATTTCTCCGCGGCAAGCGAAGAAAAAGGAGCCGCAGGCGTACTTTCTTATATCAACACCAGCTCTAACAGAGTCAAAGAAAAAAGAATGTACCTATGAAAAATTTATGTGCAGATCCGATATTACTTATGAAAAGCTTCAGCTGGAAATGAGCATATAGTATCTGGTTTGTAAGCCTTAACAAAATCCTTAAAATATAAAAATAATGGTAATAGTCAAAAAAATCATTGTTTTCTATAAAATTTAATATGATAATAGACATAGGAAAAAGAGTACATATAGGAAATCTGGGGGAGATAAAGTGGTACAATCGATTAAAGGAAAACTCGTATTATTTGCAGGGGTACTTATTGTACTGACCATGCTGGTAACATCACTTGTTATTTATTTTCAATTAAGTGACGGCATTGCGCAGTCGGTAGATGAAAATGCTTCTGCTACTGTAGAAGATGTAGAACGATTTATTCAGGAATATATGGACAAATACTCTATGGCAACTGATTTACTTGCAGAAGATGAAAGAACGGCTGCTTTTCTGGAAGAGGAAGACCCTGCGGAGTGGGCAGGAGTCGCAGCTACGCATGAAACCTTCATGACAAGGGAAGAGGGAGCACAGTTAATTTATGTAGGTACGCAGGAAGGAGAGATGCTTACCACTCCGGTAATCGATCTCCCGGAAGATTTTGATCCGCGTACGAGACCTTGGTATGAAGATGCTTTAGCTTCCGAAGGGGAAGTCATATGGACAGATCCGTACATAGACATAGATACAGAGGAATTAATTATTACCGTTGCAAAAACTGTCACCGGTAATACCGGAGTGCTTGGTGTACAGGCTATGGATTTATCGCTGAATAACATGGTGCTTGCGCTGGAAGAATCCGAGATAGGCTACAACGGAGAGCTTGCCCTGCTGGACAGCACCGGCACATATATTGCGCATACAGATGTGTCGCTGCTGGGTGAGACCGTAGATGAAAACTCCTATCTGCAAGGTGCGGCAGGAGCTGAAGGAAGCGGTTCCCTTGAAGGGAATGGACAGACTGCTTACTACCAGGAAGTAGATAACTTTGGCTGGACAGTATTATCTCATTATAACGACAGTGATCTATACCAGGAACTCAGCAGTACACGCAACACGTTTATCATTGTAGGGCTGCTGGCTGTGCTGCTTGCCCTGGCGGCTGCTTATATCGCTGCAGGAAAGCTGGCAAAACCTATCAGAGAAGTGAATGAGCATGTCAGCCGGATGGCTGATGGGGATTTAACACATAACCTTTCCATAAAAGGCAAAGATGAGATCGGCCAGCTCGGATCTTCTGTCAATCATATGACGGCAGAACTGAGAGCGTTAATCGGTTCGATTCAGACTTCTGCGAATAATTCCAGAGCCATGTCGGAGGAGCTGAGCGCGATTTCAGAAGAAACCGTGGCTACCAGTGACGATATGTCTCTTGCGGTAAATGGGGTTGCTGAAGGTGCTGCGAAACAGGCAGAGGATATAGATGAAATGAACCGTCAGATGCAGCAGCTCGCTGATCAGCTGGAGCAGGCGAACAATCAGACTAAAGAAATGAACACGTTATCTGATTCCATTCGTGATGCGAATATGAAAGGCAGTGAACAGGTGCAGACGCTGGAGGACCGTACCGAAGCTTCTTCAGAAGTTTTCCGGGAGGTAAATCAGGCGGTGACAGCACTTACGGAGAAGGTCGGGGATATCGGCATTGTCGTAAAAACCATTTCTGAATTTGCAGATCAGACGAATCTGCTTGCACTGAATGCAAGTATAGAAGCTGCAAGAGCAGGAGAACATGGCAAAGGTTTTGCGGTGGTAGCGGATGAGGTACGTAAGCTGGCAGAACAGTCTCTTGCTGCAACAACTAAAATAAACAGTACCCTTGCAGAAGTGGAAACTGAAACTGAGCAGGTGGCAGCATCTATTACGAGCGCAAACAGTATGCAGGAGGAACAGCAGCAGGCAGTCCAGGATACGAGGGAATCACTCGGCTCCATTATTACTTCTATCGAATCTCTGCGCGGTGTAATCAGTGCTTTAACCTCTGATCTGGAAACAGTGAATTCATATAAAGATAATATTACTGCTTCTATCGCAAATGTTGCAGAAGTAGCGGAAAATGCCGCAGCTACTGCAGAAGAAGTTTCTGCTTCGGCTTCCGAGCAGACAAAGGCAGTGGAACAAGTAGGCAGCAACTCAGAACAATTAAATGATTTGAGTGCAGACCTTCAGACGAAAACAAGCCGTTTTCACGTCTGACACTTGTCGCTTAAGCAAGGAAAACGTATAATTGAACAAAGAATAATAACAGGTTACCTTATACCACCATCATGGTGTACAGGTAGCCTTTTTCTTTATCGTAGATTGCGATAACTGCACAGCGGTTGACTTTGGGAGACGAGGAGAGATTTATATGACACAGGGAATTATCAGTTTAGGAGAAGCATTAATAGATTTTATTCCGCTGGACGATAACAATGAAACATTTCAAAAAAGTCCCGGTGGTGCTCCGGCGAACGTAGCAGTAGGGCTTGCAAGACTTGGGGCGAAAAGCACCTTTTTAGGAAAGGTGGGAGACGACGTACTGGGCCGCTTCCTGAAAGAAACGCTCGACAGCTATGGAGTGGATACGACCCGCATGCTTTTTACGAAAGATACTCGCACAGGAGTTGTATTTGTCACACTTGGAGAAGGCGGAGAAAGAAGCTTTGAATTCTATATTGATCCAAGTGCAGACCGCTTTCTGGAAGAGAAAGAAATAGAAGAAGAGTTATTTAAAGAACATAACCTCCTGCATTTCGGATCGATCAGTTTGATCAGCGAGCCCGCAAAATCAGCAACGAAACGCGCGGTGTCCCTTGCAAAAGAACATGGACTGCTCGTTTCCTATGACCCGAACCTGCGGCTTGGGCTGTGGGAGTCTGCAGCGCTGGCAAAACAGGAGATCAGCAGTATGCTTGGAGAAGCGGATGTGTTAAAAATATCAGAAGAAGAGCTCGAGTTCATTACCGGAGAAAAAGATATTGAAAAAGGGGTAGGAAGACTTGATGCCTACAATATTCCGCTCATTCTGATAACCATGGGAGCAGAAGGAAGCTATATTTTCATCCAGGGAGAAGCGCCGGTACAGGTTGCTGCGATGAAAGTAAATGCAGTCGACACGACAGGGGCAGGAGATGCATATGTATCCGGATTTCTTTATCAGCTGCACCTTCGCAAAGGATCAATACGAGGGATCTCTCCAGAAGAGGCAGCGGAAATGGCTTCGTTTGCAGCAGTGTCCGGAGGACTGGCCGCTTCAACTAAAGGCGCTATGACAGCACTTCCTACGTTGGAAGAAGTAAAAGAACGCAGAGCACAGGGAGGGCAAGGCAGTGACTGAAAATGAAAAGCAGCTTCACGACCAGGCATATCAGGCAGTAGTCCAAAAAGGAGCAAAAGTGCAGGCGGACCCTTATCGGCAGACGTATCATCTCATGCCGCCGGTTGGGCTTTTAAACGATCCAAACGGGTGGGTGCAGTGGAAGGGGACCTACCACATGTTTTTCCAGTGGAATCCTTTCAGCCCGGACCATACACATAAATTCTGGGGGCATTATACATCAGAAGATCTCGTTTCATGGAACGAAGAAAAAATTGCGCTTGCACCCAGCGAGTGGTATGAAAAAAATGGCTGTTATTCCGGGAGTGCCATAGAAAAAGACGGCGAGTTAGCACTGCTGTATACAGGAAACGTAAAGGATGAAAACGATGAGCGGGAGTCTTATCAGTGTCTTGCAGTAAGCAGCGACGGAATAAGTTTCGAGAAAAAAGGACCTGTAGTAGATTCACTGCCGGAAGGGTACACTGCCCACTTCCGTGACCCAAAGGTATGGAAAGAAAATGGTGTCTATTACTTTGTGATCGGCGCGCAGACAGAAGAATTAAAGGGACAGGTGCTGCTATATAAATCTGCAGACTTCAAACAGTGGAAGTATGCAGGCCCGTTTGCAGGATCCGGACTGAATGGTCTCGGAGATTTCGGGTATATGTGGGAATGCCCTGATTTATTCTCACTCAACGGCAGAGATATCCTCGTAGTTTCTCCACAGGGACTGGAAACTAAAGGACACGATTTTGAAAATGTATACCAATCCGGATATTTTCTGGGAGAAGCTGACTTGGAAGCAGGGAGTTTTTCTCATGGTGATTTCCAGGAGCTTGATCAGGGATTTGAGTTTTATGCTCCGCAGACGACAGTGGATGATACGGGGAGACGGATTCTCGTAGGCTGGATGGGTGTGCCGGATTCAGATGAGGAATTCCAGCCGACTGTGCAGAATGAATGGGTTCATTGTTTAACCATTCCCCGGATGCTGGAAGTAAAAAATAATAAAGTTTACCAGCAGCCAGTGCCTGAATTAAAGAAACTGCGCGGAGATGAGCCGCTGCAGATGAAAGTAAATACGGCATTCGGGGCAGAGGTGGCCCTTACACCTGCCTCGGAAATTGAAATTGACTGTGAGGAAGCAGAAGAACTGAAGCTGTCTATCCGCGAAGAAATTTCTTTATATTATGATCCGGAGAAAAAATTACTGCAGCTCTCGCGTCCCCGTTTTCGCGATGGCGCAACAGAAACGCGTTCCTGCAGTGTGGCACAGCTGAGCAGGCTGCATATCTATCTGGATCATTCTTCGATAGAAGTATTTATTAACGATGGTGAAAGTGTTATGTCTGCAAGATTTTTTCCGGATCCGGAAATTCCGACAGTGCAGATCAGCGGAGGAGAAGGAAGAATCACATGGAGTTCCTGGGAGCTATCGTAAGAAACTGCTGGCATAACGCGGGCACATATTAAAAAGAAGAGAGCCCGGATGATGAGCTCTCTTCCTGCAATTTGAAGAAAGAGCTCGCAGCTGGAAGGATGCCGGGCTTTTTCCTCTGCATATCACAAGAAAATTATTTACTGAGTGTTTTTTCGAGGGATTCTTTAATCCTTGATTCATCAAATGGTTTCACAAGGAAGTCAGAAGCTCCTTTTTGAATCGCATCCACTACCATATTCTGCTGTCCCATCGCAGAACACATAATCACTTTCGCTTCCGGATCGTATTCACGAATTTTCTGCAGGGCTTCAATTCCATTCATCTCGGGCATCGTAATGTCCATTGTCACAATATCGGGCCGGTGCTCTTTATAAAGATCCACGGCTTCCAGTCCATTTTCAGCTTCTGCTACTACTTCAAATCCAGCATCAGTCACCATTTTCTTTAAAGTCATCCGCATAAATGCAGCGTCGTCTGTTATCAGTAATTTAGCCATAATATCCTCCTGTATAAATATATTGAATGTTTTAATAGTCCTAAATACCTTATAAAAAATTAATTTTAAGATTCAATAGTCCCTTTTATTATAATGTATTCCCTCTAAATAGGGAAGTACACATTCTATTTTCCTGAATATTTTTTCTTAGTTAATTAATTCAGGCTTTCAGGAATAGTTTATAAGAGGAAAGCTATTAATACAGGAAGAGAGTTTTCTTTTCTGCTGTAATAGGGAAAGATACTTAGCAGGACCAAAACTGAAAGGAAAGATTTGAATGAAACAGCCATTTGAAAACGACTGGAAAGATAAAATCACGAATGAAATGGAAAAAACTTATTTTCATGAGCTGCGTGCCTTTTTAAAACAGGAATATAAGGAACAGACTGTTTACCCGCCGAAAGACAATGTAATGAATGCCTTTCATTCCACTGCCTATGAAGATACAAAAGTTGTGCTGCTCGGTCAGGACCCTTATCATGGACCGGATCAGGCGCACGGATTAAGTTTTTCCGTTCGTCCAGGTGTGAAAGTTCCACCGTCGCTCGTGAATATTTATAAGGAGCTTCATGCAGATTTAGGATTTGAAATTCCAAAGCATGGCTTTTTGCAGAAGTGGGCAGACGAAGGCGTGCTGATGCTGAATTCTGTTCTTACTGTCCGTGCAGGACAGCCGCACTCCCATAAGGGAAAGGGGTGGGAGGAATTTACAAATGAAGTGATTGACCGGTTAAATGAACGGGAAAAACCTGTGATCTTTCTGCTGTGGGGAAAGCCGGCGCAGGAAAAAGCCGAAAGAGTGGATCAGGAAAAGCACGTGATTTTTTCCTCACCGCACCCGAGTCCGTTTTCCGCAAACCGTGGTTTTTTCGGAAGCAGGCCATTTTCCAAAATTAACCAACAGCTGGAAGCATGGGGAGATGCTCCGATTGACTGGGAACTTCCCGTAGAGTGGAAATAATTTCAGGAGGAATATAGATATGAATTCAATTCAGGATACTGTTACCCTGCATAATGGAGTGAAAATGCCGCAGGTAGGGCTGGGTGTGTATAAAGTTACAGATGATCAAGAAGTAGAAACCGCTGTGAAGGAAGCTCTTAAGGTTGGCTACAGAAGTGTGGATACTGCTTCCTTTTACGGAAACGAAGAAGCTGTTGGAAGGGCCATCCGTGACTCTGGTGTTCCACGTGAAACATTATTTATTACAACGAAGGTCTGGAACGATGAACAGGGATATGAAAGTACGCTGGAAGCTTTTGAACGAAGCAGGCATAAACTCGGGCTGGAGATAATTGATTTATACTTAATTCACTGGCCGATAAAAGAAACGTTCCAGGAAACATGGCGTGCGCTGGAAAAGATTTATGAAGAAGGAAAAGTACGGGCGATCGGTGTCAGTAATTTTCTGCCGCATCATCTGGAAGCACTGCTTCCACACAGCACTATTGTTCCGATGGTGAATCAGGTGGAATATCATCCGTGGCTGACACAGCTGGACCTGCATGCGTACTGCAATGAAAATCACATTCAGCTGGAAGCATGGAGTCCGCTTACCAGGGGAAGAAAACTGGATGACCCATTCCTGCTGGAACTAGCTAAAAAGTATGGAAAAACACCGGCCCAGATTATTCTGCGCTGGGATCTGCAGCAGGGGGTAGTGACCATTCCCAAGTCGGTTACTCCCGCACGTATTCAGGAAAATGCAGATATATTTGATTTTTCTCTTACAGAAGAAGACCAGAAGAAACTCAGCGAATTAAACGAGGAACGACGATTTGGCTCACATCCCGACGAAATCTTTTAGGAGGAATGCTGTATGAAACACATTGGCTTTATCGGCACAGGAGTAATGGGAAAAAGCATGGCAGGCCATCTGCTTGAAAAAGGCTATCATATTCATTTGTATACACGCACCAGGGCAAAAGCAGAAGACCTGTTGGAAAAAGGTGCCGAATGGCATGAAACACCGGCAGCTCTTGCCGGCAGATGTGATGCAGTAATTACAATGGTTGGGTATCCTAAAGACGTAGAGGAAGTGTATTTCGGGGAAGAAGGAATTTTATCGAATGCACGGGAAGGAACACTGCTGATTGATATGACTACATCAAGACCGGATCTGGCAGTGAAAATAGCAGCAGAAGCCGAAAAAAGAAAATTGTTCGCATTGGACGCACCGGTTTCCGGAGGCGATATCGGGGCGAAAAATGCAGCCTTGGCAATCATGAGCGGCGGCAGCAAGAAAGCCTTTACGCTTGCAGAGCCGCTTTTTAAAATAATGGGAGAGAATATTCAGCTTCTTGGAGATGCCGGCGCAGGCCAGTTTACCAAGATGGCAAATCAAATTGCCATTGCGAGCACGATGATGGGGGTAAGTGAGTCACTTGCCTATGCAAAAGCAGCCGGCTTGGACACAGCACAGGTGATTAATACAATTGAAACTGGTGCCGCCGGAAGCTTTTCCCTTTCAAAACTGGGACGCAGAATGCTGGAGGAGGATTTCGAACCCGGATTCTACGTAAAACACTTTATAAAAGATATGCGTATTGCGATTGAGTCAGCAAAAGAAATGAATTTGAATCTTCCCGGCCTTGCACTGGCAGAGTCGCTGTATACGAGGATGTCTGAAGCGGGATATGAAGATGCAGGCACACAGGTGCTGATCAAATATTATTTTCAAAAATGACACAGGTCTATTATGAATAACAAGACAATGAAACAATCTCCATTGCAGTAATGATAAACCCGGTAAGGGGGCAGTGCAGTTCGATAATCCGTTAAGATAAAGTGGTATAAAGTAAAAGGATAATAGAAAGCGGATTTCCAAAGTTTCCGTTCCAAAAATGATACCATAAACTTAAACGAAGAGAGCAGAGGTGGCAAGTTGTGAAAAAAGCATTAGTAGCAGGGGCAACAGGCCTGATTGGAAGACAGTTGACAGAACAGCTGCTGCAAAGCAGCGAGTATGAAGAAGTGCACCTTCTTACAAGACGAAGAACACCATTCTATGACCATGCAAAAGTAACAGAACACGTAGTCTCCTTTGATGAAATGGAAAAAGAAGAAAAAATCTTTGAAGGGAAAGACGATGTTTTTATTACCTTGGGCACCACCATGAAACAGGTGAAATCGAGGGAAGGATTTATGCAGGTTGACTACTTATATCCACTGAAAATAGCGGAAATGGCAAAAAAATATCATAGCGAACGAGTACTAGTAATTTCAGCAATGGGTGCAGACCGGGATGCCAGATTTTTCTATAACCAGGTAAAGGGAAGTATGGAAGAAGCTTTAATGGCGCTTGAACTTCCTTCCCTGCACATTATCCGTCCTTCCCTTATCACCGGAGACCGTTACGAGTTCCGGCTCGGGGAAAAGTCTGCAGAAATAATCTCTAAACCTCTGCGTGGATGGATGAAGGGCTCCCTGCGCAAATTCAAGCCAATTGAAGCCGCAACTGTAGCAGAAGCAATGCGCACTATTGCTAAAATTCAAAGCAAGGGATTCCATATATACGAAAATGAAGATCTGCATCGAATTCACTCGGCGCTGCATCAGGATGAAAAAGCAGCAGAAGACAGCACTTCGAAAGAACAGAAATACAGCCTTACATGGAATCTTGACTCGGTCTTTCCAGGAGGAAGCGCCTCGAATCAGTTCCGTCAGTTTTTAGTGAATACAGAAACAGATCTTTCTACGATGAAAGCAAAGGTAGCGCAGGCTGCGAAAAAAGATGCGCCGGATGTGACAGAATGGGCGGCAGTAGTGGAAAGGCTGCAGACGATCGGAATGAAAGTCAGGGAAGTAAACGCATTCGTCAGCTGTTTAACAGCCCAGGATGTGAAAGACGAAGAGGCAAAGCTGCTCGGGGGAAAAACCAAGCGGGTTGCTTCGCAGTACCGTCAGCTGATTTCAGCGGTGGATGAACAGCTGCTGCAGTTTACTGACGCTGTCTGGGAAGACTTTATCAACCAGAAAAGCATGCAGAAAATTGTATTTAATCTCGAGGAACGAAGAAAAAATGCAAAAGAAAAGCTGTCCGCAGACAAAGAGCAGCTGATTCAAAAACTTTCTGTGGATGGGTACCAGGCGTGGGGCGAGCTGTATAATACGATCGTTGGACGGATGGAAGTGGAAATCCGCGAAAAAGGCAGAAAGAAAAAATACTCAGTAGGGCAGGCGGAAAATAAGTTATCCGATAAAAACCGCAGCGTGCGCAAGCATGTTTTCCAGCAGTTTGAGCAGGCCTGGGAAAACGAAGCAGAATTGTTTACGAGTTCTTTAAACCATCTGGCAGGGTTCCGGCTGGAGACATATGAAGCACGAGGATGGGACAGCGTTTTAAAAGAACCGCTGATGATTAACCGGATGAAGCAGGAGACGCTGGATGTAATGTGGGATACCATTACAAAAAATAAAGATGTGTTTACAGAATACCTTCACCGGAAAGCAGCGCTGCTGGGATTAGATAAACTGGCGATATATGATGTCGGAGCTCCGGTTTCTAAAAAAGTTCCTGAAGTGAGCTTTGATGATGCCGCAGATATGATTGTAACGCAG
Organism: Alkalicoccus daliensis; assembly: GCF_900103955.1. Lineage (GTDB taxonomy): Bacteria > Bacillota > Bacilli > Bacillales > Salisediminibacteriaceae > Alkalicoccus > Alkalicoccus daliensis. Next base: position 1,163 of record NZ_FNIL01000016.1, on the reverse strand, counting down.
TTCCGGAAATTCAGTCCGGATATGGCAGAATTTGCGCAGCATGCTTTTGACAATCAGTGGATTGAAGCGGAAAATCGGGAAGGAAAACGTCCCGGCGGCTTCTGTACAAGTTTTCCGATTCGTGAACAGTCACGTATATTTATGACGTACGACGGTTCGGCTTCCAACGTGGCAACGCTGGCACACGAGCTGGGCCATGCTTATCACCAGCACAAAATGAATGATCTGCCGTATCTTTCGCAGGGCTATGCAATGAACGTTGCTGAAACAGCTTCTACATTTGCAGAAATGATCGTATCAGACGCTTCGGTGAAGCAGGCAGAAACAAAAGAAGAAAAAATTCAGCTGCTCGATGACAAGCTGAACCGCAGCATCGCTTTCTTTATGAATATTCATTCCCGCTTTTTGTTTGAAACACGGTTTTATGAAGAACGAAAAGAAGGACTGGTTAGTAAGGATCGCTTGAATAAGCTGATGACGGAAGCGCAGAAAGAAGCCTACAATAATGCGTTAAGTGAGTACTCGCCTACATTCTGGGCGTCAAAGCTTCATTTCCACATTACCGGCGTTCCGTTTTACAACTTTCCCTATACCTTCGGTTATTTATTCAGTATGGGAATTTATGCAAAAGCGGCTCAAGAAGGAGAGTCGTTTGAAGCGAAGTATACAGAATTACTGCGGGATACCGGGCGTCTTGATGTAGAGACTCTGGCAGAGAAGCATTTGCAGGTGGATCTTACGAAGCCGGAATTCTGGCAGGAAGCGATCGATTTTATCAAGCAGGATGTAGAAACATTTATGGAACTGACAAAATAGCGTAGATACAATTTAATAAAAAGCTCTGTTAATGCTCATGGCTCTTACGCAAACCTAGTGAAAGTAAAGTTTATTTAACAAATTTTCTAAATTTAACCAAATTACTTTAGCTGTTCAAACCTTTACTCACAGCTTTTTGAGCACAAGAATAACTGGAAATTAATAACTAAAAAATAAAATCACTTTTTTCACGTAAGAGTCATACTCATTGTTGATAGGAGAAAACTTCGCTGCAACTCGGCAGGCTTGCCGTGGACGAGCTCCTCAGCTTCCTCGCTGCGCTGTGGGATCTTCCCAGCTCGTTCTTCCACAGGCGTCCGCCGGTTTCCGCTCCGTTCTTCCCTTTG
>NZ_FNIL01000019.1 GCF_900103955.1 Alkalicoccus daliensis | reverse complement strand
ACGATCCACTCGGATCAAGGCTGGCACTACCAACACAAAAAGTGGGTAAAAACCTTAAAGAAACATCGAATCTTTCAAAGTATGTCCAGAAAAGCAACCTGCGCAGATAATGCCATGATGGAGAATTTTTTCGGGATTCTCAAACAGGAGATGTATCACGGAGAAGACCTGGTTTCGTATGAAGAACTGAAACGAAAACTGGAGAGCTACATGGAGTACTATAATCATGAACGTGTAAAAGCAAAATTGGACGGATTGAGCCCCATCCAATATCGGAATCAAACCATCCAATCAGCTTCATAAGAAAACTCTAACTTTTAGGGGTCACTACCCAAGCTTCCGCCGGAAAGCGGAGGAGAACCTTATACTTAGCAAATCATAAATACACAAAATTTCTTACTTTATAAACACTCTGAAAAGCTCCCGGCATTTATTTGCCGGGAGCTCTTTAATGTCCATTATTTCACTGTGGATTTCAGCTCGGACGTTGCTTTGATCGGCTGAATATTTTCTCTGTTGGCAAGGAATTCAGGGCGTGGATCCTTACCGCTGAATGGCTGCTCCAGCTGGTTTTTGATGGAGTTATACACAAAGAACACGTTACTGCGCGGGTAAGGAGAAATATTACCTGCAGAACCATGCATTGTGTTGCAGTCAAACAAGAGTACAGAACCTGCCGGGCCAGTTGCTCTGTCAATTCTGCCATCTGCTTTATCTACGAGCCATCTCATGCTCTCCTCATCAGGAACACCGACTTCCTGCTTCTGCAGGGAAGATTCAAAGTTATTGTCAGGTGTTTCACCAGCAGTGGATACATAATACTTGTGAGAACCTGGCACAAGCATCAGCGGACCATTATATTCGTAGTTATCTGTAAGCACGATAGAGCAGCTTAGAGCACGCATTCTAGGCATTCCATCTTCTACGTGCCAAGTTTCAAAATCAGAGTGCCAGTAGAACTCTTTTCCTTTAAATCCTGGTTTGAAGTTAATGCGGGACTGGTTAATATAAACTTCACTGCCCAGGATCTGTTCCATAATGGAGACAAGACGTTCGTTTGTAGAAAGACGTTCAAAGAAGTCGCCGTCCTTATGGATTTCAAAAATAGAGCGGACTTCGTTACTGCTCGGCTCTTTGATTACATCCGGTCCTTCACGATCCTTGTTAGCTTCCATCGTCTTTTCCAATTCTTCTTTCAGGATCTCAAGAATTTCATTTTCGAAAAATCTTTCCAGCAGCAGGTAACCGTTCTCTTCATAAAAGTCCAGCTGTTCTTTTGTGAGTGGACCTTTACTTTCAGCATCTTCGCTGTGAATCACGGGGTCCTGGCGCTCCAGCATCTTTACTTCATTACTGACACGGGAAGGATAAAGATCTTTTACCATACTAACATTCCTCCTGACAAATTTTTACGAAGGCAGCCTTTATTAATCATCTAAAGTCTGATGATAATAAGATTGAAAACATTATTGATTATGTGTTTAATTTACAATTAAAGGCTCCTTCGTCCACTTGTCTGTACCCCGTACTTATTAAAATAAACAATATTAGGATAATTTAGGCACAAAGTACGAGGGGTGTCCTCTATCAACATGTCACAGTGCTTTTTCAATCATTGCACAGCAGGAAAATAAGTTGAAAATGTGAATTTTTTCAGATTTACGATTGCATTCTTAATAAAAATGATATAATCTTAGGAACAATAGAATTTACTCACTTTATAATTACAAAATCAGCATAAATTTGCTGCTTCTTTTTTTATTTTAATTCATAGTAAAAAGGGATGAATTATAAGTATAGGGATATTTTAACGAGAATTTAATTACTGGAGGGATTTACATGGCGATTACCCCGCATGGTGGAAAGCTGGTTCAACTTGAAAAAACAGGAGCAGATAGAGAAGCCGCTTTAAAGGAAGCTGCAGAATTACCTTATTTAACGATCTCTGCCTGGACAGTTTCTGATTTGGAACTGATCGGCATCGGTGGATTTAGTCCGCTGGAAGGTTTTATGAAACAGGAAGACTATGAGGCTGTCATTGCAGCTTCAAGGCTGGCTGACGGCACAGTCTGGAGTGTGCCGATTACACTTTCTGCCACAAAAGAAGAAATTCAGCATACTGCGTTAGGTTCCAAAGTGTCTCTTAAAGGAGAAGACGGAGTAATTTATGGAACACTGCAGGTAGAAGAAATTTATACGTATGATAAAGAAAAAGAAGCGGAAAGAATCTATGGCACGAAAGAAGAAGCACATCCTGGAGTGGCGAAATTATATGCCAGAGGGGAATTTTACCTTGGCGGAAAAATTGAGCTCCTCAACAGGCCGGATCACAGTGAGTTTGATGCTTATCATCTGGATCCGAAAGAAACACGGGCGCTTTTTGAAGAGCTTGGCTGGAAAACAATCGTTGGGTTTCAAACAAGAAATCCCGTCCACCGTGCCCATGAATATATTCAAAAATGTGCATTGGAAGCGGTAGACGGCCTCCTGTTAAATCCATTAGTCGGCGAGACAAAATCAGATGATGTATCTGCAGCAATCCGCATGGAAAGCTATGAAGTAATACTGGATAAATATTATCCGAAAGACCGTACAAGACTGGTAATTTATCCTGCTGCGATGCGATATGCCGGACCGAAAGAAGCGATCCTTCATGCAATTGTCAGAAAAAATTACGGGTGTACCCACTTCATCGTCGGCCGGGATCATGCTGGTGTCGGCGATTATTACGGAACTTACGAAGCACAGGATTTTATTACACAGTTTGAAGCAGAACTCGGAATTCAAATTTTCAAGTTCGAGCATGCATTCTTCTGTGAAGCCTGCGAAAATATGGCTTCTGCAAAAACGTGTCCGCATGATAAACAATATCATGTTCATCTCAGCGGAACGAAGGTGCGGGAAATGCTGCGCAATGGAGAAAAACCGCCAAAGCAATTTTCGCGGCCGGAAGTGGCAGATGTCCTTATTAAAGGTCTTAAGCAGACAACAACAACATAAACAGATCGTAACAGGAGGGTGGGCGCCATGACGATCGAAATAGGAATCGTTCTTACAATAGTCCTCCTTATGCTGCTCTGTTTAATCAAAGAGATAGCAAGGCCGGATATTATTTTGAGCGTCACACTTCTGATTCTATTATTTTTAGGGGTAGTGGAACCGGCAGGAGCGCTTAACGGTTTTATGAATGAAGGAATGTGGACCGTGGGGCTGCTTTTTATCGTCGCAGGTGCTGTACAGCAAAATCAGCTGCTCCATTCCATGGTATTAAAAGGGCTGGGTACGGGAAAGGGTCCAAGAAGATCCGTCATGCAGATGATGTTTCCCATTGCCAGCTTGTCAGCGTTTTTAAATAATACCCCGATTGTAGTGATATTCGCGCCGATTATAAGAAGGTGGTGCGAGCGGAAAGGTATCGCTCCCTCCAAATTTCTTATGCCGCTTTCGTTTGCTGCAATCTTTGGAGGTACGTTAACTTTAATCGGAACTTCCACGAATTTAATCGTGCACGGATTTATGCTGGACCGGGGCCTCGAAGGTTTTTCTATGTTTCAGCTTGCAATTGTGGGTCTTCCTGCATGTCTGATCGGAATCATATATATGTCGACTTTTGGCTACAAACTTCTTCCAAACAGACAGGCGGAGCTGTCTTATGCAGCGCCGGCGAACGAGCCAAAAGCTGCAAACACAGCGAAAAAAGCAGGGTTTGAATCATATTTTTCTATCATTGTTCTTGTTTCCATGGTCTTAATGGCAGCATTTGAAGTGCTCTCGATGTTTGAAGCGGCACTTGCTGCCTCTGCGGTGTTAATCCTGACGCGTGTTGTGACACTTACAAAAATGGTTCGATCTGTGCAGTTTGAAGTACTTCTCTTAATTGCAGCAGCCATTGGAATTGGTACGGCGATGGAGCAGTCGGGCACAGCATCATATCTGGCGGAGCATCTCGTGAGCTTGTCCAGTGGATGGGGAGTAGTAGGAGCGCTTATCGTTATCTTTCTACTCACATCTATTTTTACTGAAGTGATTACCAATAATGCCGCTGCAGTTCTGATGTTTCCTGTAGCTTTTGCCACTGCACAGCAGCTTGGGGCAGACCCGACCGGATTTTTTGTAGCTATCGCAATCGCGGCTTCCGCAAGCTTTGCCACGCCGATCGGCTATCAGACAAACTTAATTATTTACCGTCCCGGCGGATACCGGTTTACAGATTATATAAAAGTAGGCATGCCGCTGAATGTTTTATATTTAGTTGTCACTGTAGGAATTGTATCTTTCGTTTGGCTCTAAAATACAGCCGCGGAAGCAGCAGAAATTAAAGGAGGAGAAAGATGAGTTCTTCATCAAATATCGTCTGGCACGAATCACATGTAACAAAGGAAGCCCGCCAGAAATTAAATCAGCATAAAAGTGCAGTACTGTGGTTTACTGGTTTATCCGGTTCAGGAAAGTCCACGCTCTCAGTGGCAGTGGAAAAGGAATTGTTTGAAAAAGGGCTGCGCACGTACCGTCTGGATGGAGATAACGTCCGGCACGGCCTGAATAATAACCTGGGATTTTCAGCGGAGGACCGTACGGAAAACATCCGCCGCATCGGTGAAGTAAGCAAGCTGATGGTAGATGCAGGGCTTGTTACCCTAACTGCCTTTATTTCTCCTTATCAGGCGGACAGACAGCAGGTAAGAGAAATACTTGCGCCGGATGAATTTATTGAAGTTTATGTAAAATGCAGTTTAGAAACGTGTGAAAAACGCGATCCAAAAGGATTATATGCAAAAGCACGCGCTGGAGAGATTAAAGGATTTACCGGTATTGATGATCCTTATGAAGAACCTGAAAATCCAGAGTTGACTGTTGACACCACGAGTGCCGGATTGGAAGAATCCGTAAAGCAAATACTGCAGTACCTGGAGAAGAGCGGTTATATTCCGCAGGAAGGTGCAGCAGAAGGAGGCAATTAATATGGCAGCTGAAAAAGTGACATATGAGAATTTTTCAGGAGACCCTTTTTCAGATTGGACTCCCGATGATAAAAATAAAGGTGCCGATACAATTTTACAATGGGCTTACGATGCCTACGGATCAGACCTGGTCTATGCCTGCAGCTTTGGTGCAGAGGGAATTGTATTAATTGATATGATTGCCAAAATAAAAGAAGACGCGCATATCGTCTTCCTTGATACAGGAGTTCATTTCAAAGAAACGTATGAGCTTATTGAAAAAGTGAAAAAGCGGTACCCATCTTTAAAGATTGAAATGAAGCAGCCGGAATTAACAATCGCAGCACAGGCTTCCCAATACGGAGAAGAACTGTGGAAGACAGATCCGAATCAATGCTGCTATATCAGAAAAATACTTCCTTTGGAAGAAGCTTTAACGGGAGTGCCCGCCTGGATATCCGGGCTGCGCAGAGAGCAGTCGGAAAGCCGGAAAAACACAAATTTTGTGAATAAAGATGAGCGTTTTCACTCTGTCAAAGTCTGCCCGTTAATCTACTGGACCTGGGATGATGTATGGAATTATATCCAGGAACATCATCTGGACTATAACGAGCTTCATGATCGGGGATACCCAAGTATTGGCTGTGCGCCGTGTACTACTGCAGTAGAAACTGGAGACAGCAGAGGTGGACGCTGGCAGGGAACGATGAAAACAGAATGTGGACTTCATCTTCCTGGTTCAGCAAAGAAGTAAAAGGAGTTGAAGACATGCAGCCGGTGAAAATTGTGGGAGCTGGTCCCGGAGATATTGACCTGATTACAGTAAGAGGCCTGAAAGCAGTACAGCATGCTGATGTTATTCTTTATGACCGCCTGATCAACCAGGAATTATTAACAGAGGCCAAAACAGGAGCTGAATTGATTTACTGCGGAAAACAGCCTGGCAATCATGTGATGCAGCAGGAAGAAATAAACAACTTGCTTTGCAGCCTGGCCAGAGCCGGGAAAGCTGTCACCCGGTTAAAAGGAGGAGATCCTTTTGTGTTCGGCAGAGGCGGAGAAGAAGCACAGGCACTTTCCAGCCGGTCTATCCCCTTTGAAATCGTGCCTGGTATAACTTCGGGAGTTGCTGCGCCGGCTTATGCAGGAATTCCTGTTACACACCGCGACTACAGCTCTTCTGTTACTTTTATTACCGGCGTCCGGGATTTAAAGGATGAAGCGTACTGGCATCATTTAACACAGTCTGCCGAAACCCTCTGCATTTATATGGGGGTGGCAAAACTATCCCGTATCTGCGAAACTTTAATAAGGCATGGAAAAGATCAACATACACCTGCGGCTTTAATTCAGTGGGGAACAACCAGCCATCAGAAAACGATTACCGGCACCCTGAAAGATATTTCTGAAGGGGCGGCATGTATTGAGCAGCCGGCAATGATTGTGATAGGGGAAGTTGTAAAGCTGAGGCAGGAGCTGCAATGGTTTGAGCACATGCCGGTAAAAGCTGTAGTCGGATAGGAGGAAATGCTATGCAGGCCGTTCTTTATGTCAGTCATGGCAGCAGAGTGGAAAAAACAAAAGTAGAAGCAATGGAGTTTATGGAATCAGTGCAGAAGCGTGTCGACGTACCGCTGCAGGAAACTGCTTTTCTTGAACTCGCTGCTCCTGATATTGCAGAAGGATTTACAAAACTTGCAGAACAGGGTGCTACTAAAATTGCAGTCGTACCGGTCCTGCTGATGAGCGCAGGTCATTATTATGAGGATATTCCGGAAGAGCTTGCTAAGGTAAAAAAGAACTATCCGGATATTAAAGTTACCTATGGAAGGCCTCTTGGGGTGCAGGAGCGGCTCGTAGAAGTGCTGATTGACCGGATACACGAAACCGGAAGGGACGTACCCAGAGATGCGCACCTGCTGCTGGTTGGACGGGGAAGCCGTTCTCCGGAAACAAAACAGGCGACAAAGCTGATCGCAAAACGGCTGAAGAAAAAGCTTGGAGTAAAAAGTGTTGATACCTGCTATCTTGCTGCCAGCAAGCCAAGCTTTGATGAAGGTCTGGAAGCAGTGAAACAAAAAAAACATTCCATAACTTTTGTAATTCCATATCTTTGGTTTACCGGTCTTTTAATGCAGGAGATGGAAAAGAAAGTGCAAAATTTAAGAGAACAGGGCTTAACAATAGAGCTCTGCGGCTATTTAGGCTCCCATCCCTCCGTTGTTGCTGCATTAGCAGATCGGGCTGTGCAGGCAGTGCAGTCAGATCATGGAGTTTCCGAATCTTATGGTGTAGAAGAAAGTAAAGCATGGTGGATTTAACTGTGCAAATAATTGTAAGAGGTGAAGAAGGTGCATTTGCAGACAAGTAACAGTCCTTTCAACGAAAAACAGACTGAATTATTAAATCAGCTATTACCTACGATGACAGAAGGGCAGAAGCAGTGGCTGAGTGGCTTTGTTGCTGCGAGTGCTGCTTCGACCGCTCCTGCTGTATTATCAGAAAGTGCAGAAACGCCGGAAGCTTCTGCTTCCCCGGCAGAAACACGTGCCATCACGATACTCGTAGGCTCACAGACAGGCAATGGCCAGGCGCTTGGGGAGGAATTTGCAGAAAAGCTTGCCCCTGCTTTTAAGGTGAAGCTCAGCAACATGGATTCCTACAAGCCAAAGCAGATAAAAGAGGAAGAAGATCTTCTGATTATTACAAGCACACACGGAGATGGAGAGCCACCGGATAACGCGATTCCGTTCTATGATTTTCTTCAGTCCAAGCGTGCGCCGAAGCTTACCGGCGTCCGATTTTCTGTGCTTTCTTTAGGAGACAGCTCTTATGAATTTTTCTGCCAGACAGGCAAAGATTTTGATAAGCGCCTGGAAGAATTGGGAGCAGAACGTTTCTACCCAAGAGTAGACTGCGATTTAGATTATGAAGACGATGCAGAATCCTGGTTTGAAGGAGTCCGTTCCAATTTGGAAGCTTCTCTCACAGCCCCTGCGGAAACTCCGAGGGAAACTGCTCCTTCTGCTGATAAAGCAACGCCGAAACACTCAAAAAAGAATCCATTCCATGCAGAAATTCTGGAGAATATTAACTTGAACGGAAGAGGATCGAATAAAGAAACAAGACATTTAGAACTGGACCTTGAAGGTTCCAACCTTACTTATGAGCCAGGCGACAGCCTTGGCATTATTCCACAAAATGATCCTGTTCTCGTAGAAAATCTTCTTCAGGAAATGAACTGGGATCCCGAAGAGCCGGTGGAAACAGGAAAAGAGGGCACTGCTCTCCCTGTAAGAGAAGCATTAACTTCCACTTACGATATTACTACGCTCACAAAGCCGCTCCTTGATAAGCTGGCACCTTTTTCTGAAAAGCTGCAGGAACTGATAAAAGATGAAACAGAGAGAAAAGCGTACTTGGAAGGACGGGATCTGCTGGATCTTTTAAAGGATTTTGCACCTTGGTCCGCCGGAGCAGGAGAAATTATCGGACAGCTGCGTCCAATTCCTCCGCGGCTCTACTCTATCGCCAGCAGCTTAAAAGCAAACGAGGATGAAGTACATCTTACGGTGGGAGCACTGCGCTATGATGCCCATGGGCGTGCCAGAAGCGGCGTCTGCAGTGTACAATGTGCAGAGCGGTCTGAAGCGGGAGATACGCTGCCAGTCTTTGTGCAGTCCAATCAGAACTTCAAACTGCCGGAAGACAGTAAAACACCGATTATTATGATTGGTGCCGGTACCGGCATCGCTCCCTACCGTTCTTTTATGGAAGAGCGGGAAGAAAGCGAGCAGGCAGGCAACTCCTGGCTTTTCTTCGGAGACCAGCATTTTGTCACTGATTTCCTTTATCAGACGGAATGGCAGGCATGGATGGAAAAAGGAATTCTGACAAATATGGAAGTAGCCTTTTCCCGGGATCAGGAAGAAAAGGTTTATGTGCAGCACAGACTGCTGGAGCAGGGAGAAGAATTGTTTCAGTGGCTCGAAGATGGTGCACACGTATATGTATGTGGAGATGAAAAACGAATGGCCAAAGATGTTCATCAAGCACTGGTAAGGGTAGTAAGTGAACAGAAAAACGTTTCGGAAGAAGAAGCAGATGCATATTTATCTGAAATGCGTCAGGCAAAGCGTTACCAGCGGGACGTTTATTAAAATATACTGCAGGTCTGCTGGCGCAGCTGAATTATTATTCGGGCTGCGCCACAGCGCGGAACTTCCTTCCCGATGATGCAAATACAATGTATTTTTACCGGTTGCAATGAATCGGCGATTAGAAAGGAGAGTCATCATGACAAAATACTCGAAATATGATGCTGGGCCTCCCAGTGAAACAGAATTAATAAAAGAACAAAGCAGCAATCTGCGTGGAGAACTGGTCAAGCACTTTGAAGACAGACTTACAGCAGGCATCCCGGAGGAACAAACAAAGCTGCTGAAGTTCCACGGCAGCTATATGCAGGATGACCGTGACCTCCGCTTGGAAAGAAAAAAACAAAAACTGGAGCCAGCGTATCAATTTATGGTCCGTGTCCGTCTCCCCGGAGGTGTTGCGACACCGGAACAATGGCTGAAAATGGATGAACTCTCACAAAAGTACGGAAATAATACGATGAAGCTCACGACCCGCCAGACCTTTCAGCTGCATGGTATTTTAAAGTGGAATATGAAAAAGAGCATGCAGGAAATGAACGCTTCTCTAATGGATACCATTGCCGCCTGCGGAGACGTAAACAGAAATGTTATGTGCAATGTAAACCCGTACCAGTCAGCGGTGCACGAAAAAGTGTACCAGGTTTCCAAAAAAATCAGTGAGCATCTGCTTCCAAAAACCAGAGCCTATCATGAAATCTGGCTTGATGAAGAAAAAGTAGTAGATACGAAAGAAGAAACTGAGCCGATGTACGGTAAGGTGTATCTGCCTCGAAAATTCAAGATTGGCGTGGCTGTTCCGCCGTCAAATGATGTTGATATATATACACAGGATATTGGTTTTATCGCCATTGTAAAAAATGGCCGGCTTCTCGGATTTAACGTGACAGTCGGCGGTGGAATGGGGATGACCCACGGCGATGATAAAACTTACCCTCAGATTGCCAAGGTACTCGGCTTCTGCCCTACGCAGAAAGTAGAAGAGGTAGCTGAGAAAATTCTGACGATTCAGCGGGATTACGGCGACCGCTCTGAGCGGAAATATGCCCGTTTTAAATATACGGTGGACCGGATGGGACTTGACTGGATCAGGCAGGAATTAAATGACCGGCTCGGCTGGGATATGAAGCCGGCAAGGGAATTTTCCTTTGACAACAATGGAGACAGCTACGGCTGGGTGGAAAATAAAGGTATGTGGCATCTTACGTTATTTATACAAAATGGAAGAGTTGCTGATCATGCGAATTATCCGCTGCAGTCAGGACTTCGGGAGATTGCGAAAATCCATAAAGGTGATTTCAGGCTGACTCCGAACCAGAACTTGATTGTGGCAAATGTGAGTGAGGCGGAAAAGGAAAACATCGAGCGGCTGGTGGTACAGTATGGGCTGACTGATGGAAAAGAAAACTCAGCACTGCGCAGGAATTCCATGGCGTGTGTTGCTTTTCCAACATGCGGACTTGCGATGGCAGAATCTGAACGGTACCTTCCAACGCTGATTGATAAACTTGATGATGTACTGGATAATGCAGGACTGCGGGAGCAGGAAATAATTATCCGCATGACAGGGTGCCCAAATGGGTGTGCAAGACCAGGTCTTGGAGAAATTGCTTTTATCGGAAAAGCTCCGGGAAAATACAATCTTTATCTTGGTGCAAGCTTTAACGGAGACCGTTTAAATAAGCTTTACCGGGAAAATATCGGAGAAGCGGAAATCCTGGAAATTCTTGAACCGATGCTTCGTCATTACGCAAAAGACAAGCTCCCGGGAGAGCATTTTGGTGATTTTGTTATCCGTGCTGAGTATATTAAAGAAGTAACTTCCGGCTTGAACTTTCATACCGTATAATTAAAAAGCAGCCGCTGATTCTCTGAGAATCAGCGGCTGCTTTTTTGTTGTCGAGGAATAAGAAAGACTTGCGTAATAGCATAAGGCAAGAAGCACCGCATAAAATCTGAGCGTTTTTTTGCGTCGGCGCGCTGCAGATGCGTGAGGTAAAAAATGAATTCCAGTGCTGGAAAAATGAATAAATGGAAATTCGTCACTTTAAAAATGAGAAAAGTATTCCAGTGTAGGAGTAAATGGTTTACGCGGGAGTTAAGTCTGTACAAAATCAGTAATTTACCATAACGCAAGAGTAAAGCGGCCCCAATGAGAGTAAATCAGCAAATTTTTCCAGAAGCAGAAGTAGTGTAAAGCAGGCAAAACTTTTTTTATACTTACACCTTTTGTTCCGGGGAAGTCCGCAAACTGAGCAGTTTTTATTATGTTTTTTCCTTATTGCTGCGCTTGGTTTTTTAACATTTGGAGTACTTTCTGCTGTGCTTCTTTAGCATGATACTCCTCTGAAAGCCATTCTTCGAGCAAAGCCTGCATTTTTCCGGCAGAAAAATTTGTTTTTTTCAGCCACTGCCTCGCTTCATAGAGAAAATCTACATACTCACCGTAATCATGATCAAAATTTTTCTCCAGCGACGCTGTAATTTGTTTTGTGAGTTTCGGACTTGCTCCGTTCGTATGAACTGCAATATTTAATTTTCCCCGCTGTACAGTCCCGGGTACCGCTGCGTTTCCCCAAGCTGCGTTCATGGCATCATTTATAAAAGTGGTACTGGAGACATTCTCATACACTGCATCATGAACCTGTTTATTGCCGGCCGCTAAAATAATCAGGGAAGCGTCTGCCAGTTTTTCTCCTTCATATTCTTTCTTCTTCCATGTTAATTGTTGATGAGAGTGCATGGTTTGAATTTCATCTTCCGCCTCAGGACTGATCACGATAAGAGAAGCATTGCTTTTCTGCAGATGTTGAATTCGCCGCAGTGCAACTGTACCTCCTCCAATAATATATACTTTTTTACCTTTAAGATTTACAAATAAGGGCAGCATGCTCATTTCATCTTGCTCCTTTTATCGGTTTAATTATGCGGACTGCGCTGAGGAGTTGTGCCGCAAAATAATTAGATATTAAAAATCTTCGGTTGTGAATTGGTTATGAAGTTCATTTTATCATGGTTCTATAGAAAATTTTAAAAGGAAACTGTGCCGCTTTCTGTTTTTTTTTAACATCCCTGTCATGATAAAAAGATTTTTTGTAAATAACAAAAGATTCTTTGTACTTTTTCACTTTTAAAAGATTGTTTGCTCAATGGATGATGGGAAGATGTCCCGCAGAATTAAAGAAACAGCAGGTAGTTCTCTATCTACTTATGCCGGAAGTAGGAGGTTCGACATCATTCTCTTTTTTCTTCCATACGCCATATTTGGAATATGTATCCTTTTATTCATACAAAAACAGGAAATTCACCTTTGAATTTTTATGTAATAATTATACATGGAAATAATTGAATAGAAGGGTGGCAGGCCAAGTGGACAGCAAAAGAAAATTAGGTGTAGGAGCAACGTTAGGGTTACTTTTAATTATCGGAGGAGCAGTGCTTTATTCATTCTTAACTTCTCCTGAAATAAAGTTAGCACGGGCAATGGAAAGCTTAACAAAAGAAAATCAAGTGGAAGTGACAAGTACTTATAACATGTCTTTGGATATGGATATTGATTCAGAAGAGCTGGGTCTTTATGGAGAGGAAGAAACATATTTTCATATAATGCAGGATATTTTGAAAAACATGTCAGGGACCAGTGGGTTGATATGGGACAGTGAAAATAAAATAATAGAAGTAAGCTCTTCTTTTGGAATTGAAGGGGAGGTTTATGGAGAAGATGTATCTTTGCTCGTTCCTTTTGCACTTTATTTTGATGAAGGTGAAAATAATATGGCTGTAGATTTGGATCCCTATGCAGCATTCGGATCGGATCTGATAAATACAGTCTCTCATCAAATTCTTCCTAATATTCCTGAGCTGCAGGAAGAACTGCAGGAATTAACACAGGGAGAAGAAGTGGGCGAATTCTTTTCCAGAGAATTAAACGAAAGGTTTCTTCCTGTGTTGGAAGAAGGATTTTCTGGAAAACAGTACAGAGATTCTCTCGATCTGGAGGAAAGTATCTTTGCTGAAGATGCAGATGACCGCTATCTCGGCTCATTTATTGTAGAAAAAATGCTCGATTATATGAGAGAACATGGAGAAGATGAACTCGTCACAGAGGAAGATAACTGGATTCATGTAAAAACAGATGAAAAAATTCTTATTGATTCATTACTTTATGCATTGGAAGAAGTAAAAGAGGATGAAGAGGCAAGAGAGGCATTTGAAAAATCCTCGGAGCAGCCGATTGAAGAATCTATGGAAGATGTGGAAGATGCAAGGGAAGAATTTGAGGAAGTAGATCTATTTGTGGATGCAGCATTTTTAATATCAGGAAATAAAATTCAGGAAAGCCTGATGGATATTACTGTGTCTTTTGAAGAAGAAGGACAAACATTACAAATGAGTGGAGAAGTACACAGTGAGTATGAATATGGTACCGAAGTTTCTTATGTATTCTATGGAAAGGATAGAGAAGATATTACAGAGGAGCAGCTGAATGATATCGGATACCAGATCGACTGGGAAATGGAAGAGTTTATGATGGAATATGACCCTTATATGTATGAATATGAAGATGCAGATATGGATTTTGAATTTTATGAAGAGAATCTGGAAGAAGAACCGCCTGCTATTCAGTCCTCAGAAGAGGAAATAGAAGCAGATCTGGCAGTTTTCTTTGACACCTTATATGCATATTCGGAATACGACAGTTTATTTTATCTCGGAAACATTATTGACTCAGTGGAGCATCAAATTACCATCTCTACGCATATAGAAAGCTATAGAAATCAGGCGGATCCAGTAATGTACGATTTAATGGGCATTGAACTGAACACAGCAGAAGTTAATTTTATCAGAGAGTACTACATTGACGGGATGTTTGAACACAGCCTGGCAATTGATATGCTGGATTTTTATACAGATTATATCGAAGAGGGTACACACGAACAGTATATGGTAGATGATTTCTATGAAGGAGTTGACGCAGGTTTGTACTATTTGTTTACTGCGCAGCAGCAGCTTCTTGATATCGCAAAAGAAACAGATGTTTTAGAGGAAGAAGATCTGCAGGAGCTCGAAGAAGAGATCGATGCATATTTCAGTGGAGAAACCTTTTAAGAGAGTAACGCAGGTATTTTAAGTGATTAAATATAGAAATATTACGGCTTTGCGCTGTGAAGTATTACTTCTGGGAATATTAATATTCCCAGAAGTTTTTTTGTGGGTAAATGTCATCCAAAAAACAATGAAGTACTTCCAATTATAGTGACTCTTTTTGAATTGCGATAAATCGTGAAGCCAAAAGAATTTCAAAATGACAGTATTACCTGCTGAATTAATAAATCAGTCATTTATCCCCCTACTTTTTTATATTATTACTTTAAAGTTCTGATTGGGAAAAGCAGTTTGTGGCGTCAGGAGTAGAAAATTATAAAAATAAATACTCATAATTTTTCGAGGCTAAGTTAAATAGAGATTTAAAAATGCTAGTATATAGAGATTTATCAAAGGAAGGCCGGTGAACCACTTTGGAAAAACATAAATTAATACACAAATTGAATGTAATTAACCTATTTTTCTGAAAAGTTGCTATAATGGTAAGAAACAATAAAAATGTGACTAATACATTGGTAATTGGTAAAAAAATAAGTTAAAAGTACTATTTTAAATTTAGGAGTACGTTCTTCTCAAAATCAAACTGCTGTCACTGATGATTATTGGCTTAAAAGGCTGCACTGCTGCATGAACTTCATAGGGAATATTGCTGCACCTGCTCCTTAATTTTACCTTTGTACGGATATTCCAGCATTAAGCGCCCTTCTTTCTAATACCGCGATACTATATTAATATCTGCAGGCAAGTTTTCACGTCAGAGATATCGGAGGGACTTTATGAAAAAAATGGTAGTGATGTTAATATTATTATTGTTTTTTGTCCCTTCTGTGCATGCAGAAATACTGCATGAACTGGACGAGGAAGAAGGCATTGCCAATATTCATATGCATATGGAAGTACTGGAAGATGAGACCGGGGAGCTCCAGCTGGAAGAAGTACAGGAGCTGGAATTTGAAGAAGTAACCGGCGCAGCCCCGAGTTACGGGTATACTGAATCAGTATATTGGGCCAAATTCATGGTAGATGCTTCCACTGCAGAGGACATGTGGTACTTAAAATTAGATAATCCTACGATGGACAATGTTGTGATTTATGAGGTTGGTCCGGATAATGATGTGGAAACGAGAGAAGCAGGAGACTTATTCCCCTACAATCAACGGGAACTGAATAACAGAGTTTTCGTTTTTAGATATGACTTTTCAGAAAGAGAAGGCATTTATACTTATTATATGAGACACGAGACAGAAGGAGCGATGCAGCTGCCTATTACCTTCAGTAATCAGACTGTATACAGCGAGAATACACAGTCCGATTATTTGATTCTAGGCTTGCTTGCAGGACTTGCTGGCGTAATGGCTGTATACAATTTCTTTATCTATTTAAGCCTTAAAAATTCAAGCTATTTATACTATGTAATGTTCATAGTCGTGAATCTTTTTACGTTTCTGTCTTTTACCGGACTTGCCTATCAGTTTATCTGGCCGGAGGCAGTCTGGTGGAATAACCGGGCAATTATTTTTTTCCTGACGCTTTCCAATATAATGGCGCTTCTTTTTGCCCGTAACTTTCTCGAGCTTCGAAAGTTAATTCCCAAAGCACTCCGCTATTTTCAGATTGCTATCGCAGCAAATATAATTATTTTGCTTATATGGATTTTTTCCTACAGTATTGCGCTGGAAATATCCATTGTCGCAAGTATACTTACCGTGTTTGTAGTGTTGACCACAGCTGTCATTCGATTCCGTCAAGGTTATCATCCTGCCATTTACTTTATATTTGCCTGGCAGTTTTTCGTCGTTGGGGTGATTATTTCTATTTCCACCGACCTGGGAGTGGTTCCATATTCTTTCTTTACGAAATACGCCTGGCAGATATTTACCTCTGTAGAACTGATTCTGTTTTCTTTTGCTTTAACAAACAAGATCAATATTATCCGCCAGGAAAAAGATAGAGCACGGCAGGAAATGCTGGAAACACTCCAGCGCACTGATGAACTAAAAAATGAATTTCTTGCAATGACTTCACACGAATTACGGACTCCGCTGAATGGAATGATCGGCATTGCAGAATCCTTAAAAGAAGGAGCTGCAGGAAAACAAACGAAATTGACCAGGTATAATTTAGATCTTATTGTAAAAAGCGGAGAACGTCTGGCACTTTTAATCGGAGATATTACAGATTTTTCACGACTGGAAAATAAAGATTTCCATCTTCGCATCAGTAAAGTGGATATTGTTGAAACGCTGAATGTGGTAGTGCAGATGATCCGTGTGATGAACAACAAGCCAACTCTTGAAATTATTAATAAAGTGAAAAAGCTGCCTTTAATTTATGCAGACGAACACCGGATACAGCAGATTCTTTACAATTTATTGATTAATGCTGTCAGGTACACAAAAGAAGGCAGCATAATTATTGAAGGAAAAGCCGACGCCGAAAAAGTAACGTTATTTATGAAAGATACAGGAATAGGCATTTCAGAAAACGAACTGCAGCTTATTTTCGATCCGTTTCAGCGGGGAACAAACGCTGATCATTCGTATAAAGAGGGAATGGGAATAGGGCTGCATTTATCAAAACGCCTGATTGAACTGCAGGGAGGAGAAATTACGCTGCAATCTCAACTGGGAGAAGGATCCACCTTTTCTTTTTCTTTCCCGGTTGCTGAAGAGGCACATCAAAAAAACATGCAGCTGGAAAAGGAACATATGAATGCAGCTCCTGTACCGGAGGCTCCCGTAAGCAGGGAGATGCTTCAGGGAAGAATTTTAATTGCGGATGATGAAGAAGTGAATGTGCGCGTGCTTACTAATTATCTGCGTCTTGCAGGATACGAAGTGACGGCAGTATCAAATGGAAGCGAAGTGCTGGAGAAAGTAAGCAGTGGAAACTATGACCTGATCATTATGGATGTGATGATGCCTAAGATTTCCGGATATAACGCCTGCAGAGAACTGCGGAAAACATATTCTTATACAGAGCTTCCTATACTTATGCTGACAGCCCGAGGACTAATTGAAGACAGGCTGGCAGCTTATGAGACAGGCGCGAATGACTATTTAGTCAAGCCTGTGGACAGAAGAGAGCTGCTTATACGGGTGGAAACACATATTAAACTTTCCCGGGCCGTCTTCGAATTGGAAGAAAGGAGAATAGAACTTGAGGGCTTAAATGAAATTCTCGAAAGGAAAGTAGAAATCAGAACGAGCGAGCTGGAAACAAAAAACAGCGAACTCGAATATAAAAATGAGCAGCTGACGGAAATGGAAGCTTCCCGTATTGAAATGCTTTCCAATATTTCACACGAGCTTGGCACTCCTGTTACTTTCCTGCAGAATTATATTCAGACGGTAAAGGAAGGTTTCATTGATGCCAACGATGAAAAGTATTTAAAAATTGTACAGCAGAAAATTCATCTGCTCGACAGACTTATTTTTGATTTGTTTGATCTGGTGAAGCTGGAGTCCGGCAGCATGAATATGATGCTGCAGGAAATTGAAATCCATGCTTTTCTTGAAGAAATGTATCATTATTTTTCCTGGGAACTGAAAGAGGCGGGCATTCATTTTCCGCCGCCTGTTTTAAAAGGAATAACGAATGAAGATGATTACTTTGTATGCATCGATAAAGAAAGACTGCTTCAGGTGTTTAGTAATTTAATCGGGAATGCGCGTAAATTCGTGAAAGAAGATCCTTTTATTCAAATCGAAGCAGCGCTCTTGCCTGCAGATGCTGAAGGTGATACGAAATTAAGAATCAGTATTTATGATAATGGAGAAGGGATTAAAGCGGAAGAACTCCAGTCTATTTTCAAAAGGTTCTATAAAGTGACTGATTACAAACAGAAAAAAGCAATACAGGGAACAGGTCTGGGCCTTGCGATTACGAAAGAAATAGTTGAGCACCATCAGGGGACGATATGGGCAGAAAGTATACCAGGAAACGGCACTGTGCTTTCTTTCACGCTTCCAGCTGTAAAAAAATCTGAGGAAAAGGGGATGGAGTATTATGGATAAAGCAAAAATATTAATAGTCGAAGATGATGATGACATACGATTAATAACCTCTCTGTACCTTGAAAAAAAGGGATTTGCTGTACATGCAGTGGAAAATGGGGCGGAAGCAGTGGAATTTGTGACAAAAGAAGAACCGGAGCTGGTGCTGCTTGATATTCTTCTTCCAGGCATGAAAGGATATGAGGTCTGTAAAAAAATGAGAGAAATAACAGAAAAACCGATAATTTTCACAAGCTGCAAGCGTACATCTGAAGATAAAATTGAAGGACTGAATGCAGGAGGAGATGATTATTTAACTAAGCCCTACGACCTGGCGGAACTTGAAGCGAGAATAAATGCAAATCTACGCCGCAGCAGGTTTGGATTTTCCCGGAATGAAAAAATTCTGCGGGTAAACGATCTTCTTGTAGACACAGAAAAGTACCAGGTATATAAAAATGAGCAGGAAGTTAAGCTTTATGCAAAGGAATATCAGTTGCTTTTGTTTTTAATGAAACATAAGGAGCAGGTGTTCAGTGCGGAACAGATATACAATCAAATTTGGGGGCTCGATATGTATGGAGATTTAAAAACTGTTTCCGTACACATTCGTAATCTGCGTAAAAAAATTGAAGACAAACCGAAAGAACCTCGTTATATAAAAACAGTGAGAGGATTCGGTTATAAATTTTCCGGAAAATAATTTGAATATTTTTATTTTTTAACCTTATTTTAACTTTTCCTAAGTATAGTAGGTATTAATCAATCAGACGCAGCGGGTTTTGGGAAGGGCAATGAATAGGAAAGGAGGAAGTGCAAACATATAAGTCTGCAGGTAAAAGGCAAAGCTGTTGAAAAACAGTGACGCAAAGCTACGGATCTAAGGGGATGGGGATCACTCTAAGACAGCCGGGCTACCTATGTAGAAAAAATACTTAACATAGGGTGGGGTATAGGATATGGCGAACTTAATTAAAGCAGAAGGTTGGGCTTCATTGATGAAGGAAGCCAGAGAAATCGGGCTTTCCCCTGAGGACGTAAAATCATTTCTGCAGATGAAGCAAACAAATGAAAGTGTAATGATGGAGGGTAAGAAAAAATGCATATAAAGCTTTTTAAATAACTGTCTTCAGTCAACAAGCTGAAGACAGTTATTTATTTTTAGCTCTGTTAATGTTCAGTGTTGATAATAAAAGAAGGAAGACAGCTTTTTATAAATTACTCTTTCTTTTTTTAAGAATGTAGAAGGCAAGGCGGTTTAGACGCCTGCGGAAAAAGAAAGCGTGAAGATCGAAGGTTCGTCTCGCACTGCAGACGAACTCGTAAAGCAGGTGGGAAGCCAGCCGGGCTCTTGAATCCAAGAAAGACGGTTTAGTCTTGCTTGGATTGGCTGCGCGGAACCCTGCTTATTTCGAAGGGATAGCTGAAGGTTTTCTCCGCGGCAAGCGAAGAAAAAAGAGCCTTAGGCGTACCTTTCTTTTATCAACACTAACCTTTAACAGAGACACTCATGCAAAATTTTTGCACCATGAAGTATGAAAATTAATACTGCTGTGTAACGAAGGAGAGGACGCACGAGCGCCGTTGGAGAATCCAAGTGTCCTTCTGGAAGGTCACGAAGCACGAGCGGAATCGATCCTGGTTCTTCAAGACAGCATGGCGGTCTCTGCCCTGCTGTCTGTGGATCGATGGAAGCCGTGCCCTGAGAGAGAAATTAGTCGAGAACAAGCCCTTGGGTAAGCCTCTCCGAAAGTGAAGCAGCAGTATTACTTCTTATTAGCGGAACTTTTATTTTCAAGGTAGCCTATTTTTTAGAAACACAGCAGCTTCCTGCTGCATTTCACAGTTTATTTGAGAATAAGATATTTTTAAATGCATTACATTAAAAAACGCAAGCTTGTAGAGGGTATAAACAAGGCCGGAGAAAAGAAGACGTATGGAAGATCTTATAAAAAAAGGATAGTCAGCGGAGATCCAGGTCAAGAGTAAATATTATGTCAGCACTCAATTTTTCAAATGGCACTGAACTACAAAACTCTTCTAAAAATTATAAAAAAAATTCAATTTAATATGTTTAAATTTATTTCCAATATGATATACTTATTTTTATTAGTATGTCACATTAAAAGGGAGGGCTTAAATGAACCATCACCAGCAAAAAATATACATTGTATCTGATTCTATTGGAGAAACAGCGGATCGAATGGTACACGCGGCTTTAACGCAATTTAATCTGGCACAGGTGGATACGGTGAAATTTTCTCATATTAATACAGTTGATAAGCTGAGGCGCATTATGGAAACAGCTGCAACAACAACCTCTGTGGTAGCTTACACCTTTGCACTTGAGGAAATGAACCAGGAAATTAAAGCCCTCGCGCAAGCTTCCGGCATTAAAACGGTAGATCTCCTGCACCCGCTGGTGGAAACTATTTCGGAAACCTTTGGTGCAGCACCTAAAAATGAGCCGGGTATGATGAGAAAGCTTGATGAAGAATATTTCCGCAGAATTGAAGCAGTCGAATTTGCGGTGAAGTATGATGATGCACAGGATCCTTCAGGATTAAAAAAAGCAGACCTTGTACTGGTAGGTGTTTCCCGAACTTCGAAAACCCCTTTATCCATGTATCTTGCGCATAAACAGCTGAAAGTCGCAAATGTCCCGCTGGTGCCGGAAGTTCCTATACCGGAAGAGCTGTATCAAATCCGCAGGGACCGGTGTATCGGGCTAATAATTTCTCCTGAAAAATTAAACGATATCCGCAGAGTGCGGCTCAAGTCAATGGGCTTGAACGAAAAAGCAGAGTACGCAAGTATGCAGCGGATTTTAGAAGAAATGGAATATGCGGAAAAAATTATGAAAAGAATCGGCTGTCCGGTCATTGATGTCTCCAATAAAGCAGTGGAAGAAACTGCAAGCTATATTCTGGATGTTTTAAAAGTAGAGAGGAGTGCAGTAAAGTGAACAAATTCATTTACATGTTTGAAGAAGGTAACCGCGAAATGCGGCATATTGTCGGAGGGAAAGGGGCGAACCTTGCAGAGATGACCAAGATTGGGCTGCCGGTGCCGCCTGGATTTACAGTTTCGACGGACGCCTGTAAAAATTACTATGAAGAAGGCAGAACGCTTTCCTTGCATGTGAAAGAAGAACTGTTCACATCTCTTCAGCAACTGGAGCAGAAAACCGGCAAAAAGCTCGGATCTGTTCAGAA
Organism: Alkalicoccus daliensis; assembly: GCF_900103955.1. Classification (GTDB taxonomy): domain Bacteria; phylum Bacillota; class Bacilli; order Bacillales; family Salisediminibacteriaceae; genus Alkalicoccus; species Alkalicoccus daliensis. The sequence goes on along the minus strand of NZ_FNIL01000019.1, from coordinate 17,877 downwards.
TCCGCTGTTTGTATCCGTCCGGTCCGGTGCAGTATTTTCCATGCCGGGAATGATGGATACCGTACTGAATCTGGGAATGAATGATGAAACAGTAATCGGGATGGGAGATCTTACCGGAAATCCAAGGTTCGCCTACGACTCCTACCGCCGTTTTATTCAAATGTTCGCGGATGTAGTACTCGGAGTGGACGGCTACTTTTTTGAAAGGGAGCTGGAACGCTACCGGGAAGATAAAGGATATAAGACAGATCCTGAAATGCAGACAGAAGACTGGAAGATTATGATAGATATTTTTAAAGGGCTGGTAGAAGAGCATGCCGGGAAAGAGTTTCCGACAGATCCGCACGAGCAGCTCCTTTTATCCATAGAAGCAGTATTTGATTCCTGGAATAATGAGAGAGCGAATATTTACCGCCGGCTTCACCACATTCCACATGATCTGGGGACAGCCGTAAATATTCAGAGCATGGTATTTGGGAATATGGGAGAAGATTCAGGCACCGGAGTAGCTTTTACAAGAAATCCGTCTACCGGCGAGGCAAAATTATATGGAGAATACTTAATTAATGCTCAGGGGGAAGACGTTGTAGCTGGTATCCGCACTCCGCAGCCAATCTCTACTATGCAGCAGGCGATGCCCGAAGTATTCGCGCAGTTTTCAGAAACCTGTAAGCGGCTGGAAGAGCACTATGGGGATATGCAGGATATTGAGTTCACAGTGGAAAGAGGCCAGCTGTATTTATTACAGACGCGGAACGGAAAACGGACAGCACCGGCGTCCATTAAAATTGCAGTAGATATGGTCGAAGAAAATGTCCTTACAAAAGAAGAAGCACTGCTCCGTGTTGATCCGGATCAGCTGCATCAGCTGCTGCACCGGCGTATCGATGAAGGATTTAAAAGAGAAGTACTCGTACAGGGACTTCCTGCATCACCAGGAGCTGCGACAGGAAAAATTGTCTTTGATGCAGACGATGCAGACAGGCTGGTGAAAGAAGGAGAAAAAGTTATCCTCATCCGTCCTGAAACTACCCCGGATGATATACACGGGATTATTGCAGCAGAAGCTGTGGTTACCAGCAGAGGCGGCATGACGAGTCACGCCGCTGTAGTAGCGAGGGGAATGGGGAAAGCCTGTATCTGCGGATGTGAAGGCATGAAAATAGATATGCAGAAAAAAACGATTACCATGGGAGAAACAACGCTTTCCTACCTGGATACAATTACTATCGATGGAACAACAGGAGAAGTGCTTGCAGGAGAAGTTCCGATGGTAGAGCCTGAATTGTCCAATGAGTTTCAGCTGCTCCTTACCTGGGCAGATGCGCACCGCCGCATGAAGGTCCGTGCGAACGCAGATAATCCTGAAGATGCGGGGAAAGCGCGTGGGTTCGGCGCGGAAGGTATTGGTCTCTGCCGTACAGAGCATATGTTTATGGATGCAGCAAGAGTGCCGATTGTAAGAGAAATGATTCTTGCAGAGACAATGAATGAGAGAAAAGAAGCATTAAGAAAACTTCTTCCTATGCAGCAGGAAGACTTTACGGGAATATTCAAGGAAATGGGCGATCTGCCGGTAACAATCCGCCTGCTGGATCCACCGCTCCATGAATTTCTCCCGGATAAAGAAGAACTGCTGATTGAAGTCACTAAATTAGAAATGCATGATCCATACGGAGAAAAAACAAAAGAAAAACAGCAATTGCTGCGAAAAGTGCGTGAACTGGATGAATTTAATCCAATGCTGGGCCACCGCGGCTGCCGCCTTGGCATGACGCATCCGGAAATTTACGAAATGCAGGCAAAAGCTATTTTCTACGCGGCTTCCAGCCTGAAATTAAGCGGGCAGTCTGTATCTCCGGAAATCATGATTCCGCTCGTAGGCCATGTGAATGAACTGAAAGCAATGCGCCGGGTGGTGGTGGATGCAGCTGCCGCAGCAGCTGAAGAAACAGGGGTAAATATTGAATACACGGTGGGGACGATGATCGAAGTGCCCCGTGCCGCGCTGACTGCTGATAAAATTGCAGCGGAAGCAGATTTCTTCTCTTTTGGAACAAATGATTTAACACAGACTACATTTGGATACAGCAGGGATGATGCGGAAGGAAAATTCCTGCAGCGCTATGTCGATGATGACATTTTGGAAGCAAATCCTTTCGTAAAGCTTGATCAGGAAGGTGTCGGCAGGCTGGTGCATATGGGAGTTAGTTTGGGCAGAGAAGCAAAGCCCGGTTTGAAAGCTGGTATTTGCGGGGAGCATGGAGGAGAACCTTCTTCCATTGCGTTTTGTGAAAATGAATCCCTCGATTATGTAAGCTGTTCACCTTTCCGTGTGCCGGTAGCCCGGCTCGCGGCAGCGCAGGCAGCTATCAAAAAAGCACAGACACCTTTATCAGTTTAAAAAAAGCTTCAGTCGGGAACCACTCGACTGAAGCTTTTTTATTGTTTAGGAAATGACAAGTTACTACTTTTGTGGGTAACTTGCTAATTGGTAAAATGAGGAGGCAGGACGAATGAAGAGGAGAGGGCAGCTGAGGTGCTTATTTGTTAATAGCAGATTCGAAATTACTAATGACAGATAACCAGGGAAATGGTGTTCTTAAAATCAGATTCCTTCTTTTTAGTAACAGATACACACACTAATAACAGAATGCCTGCTGCTAAAAGCAGATAATACGTCATCGTATATAGATAACTGCGGCTGATGACAGAATAAGAGGCCTCTATCTTCATCACCAGTCTATCGAATGAAAAAGTAAACAAAGAACTTTTATTCTGGAATGGCTGCCTTGAAAATAAAAGTTTTGCTAAAAAGAATTAATTCTGCGCTTGGCCTGAGACGGTGCGCTCAGGAAATGGCTGTCTCAACAGCAATGCCGGCGAACACATAATAACTCTCTACTGTAAACTCAACTTGTGAAAAGTCAGTTAGAAACTTCCATTTTTTTCTTTCATAAAAAATTCACACAATTAGAATCTGAGAGTAGTACCTGGTGATAAAATGTTGTAACATAGAGATTATAGTAAACACCAAGAAAGTGAGAGGATAGCTATGACAGAAAAGCGGATAGCATGGGTCACTGACAGCACAGCTTATATTACAGAAGAATTAGCAGCACACCCGGACGTGTATGTACTTCCTTTATCCATTACCTTTAATAAAGAAACCTTTGAAGATGGTGTAGATTTAACGGTAGATCAACTATATAAACGTATTAGAGAAAACAAAGAGGTGCCTAAAACCTCTCAGCCTTCCGCAGGTAAATTTGCGGAGCTTTATGATTCTTTTAAAGAAAAATACGATGCAGCAGTATCAATTCATATTTCCAGCGAATTAAGCGGCACTTATTCCAGTGCTGTACAGGGACAGGAAATTTCAGGATTTCCGGTCGAAGTCATTGATTCATTAACGATGTCTTACGGTATTACTACTTTAATGCATAAAGGAATGGAAATGCAGGAACAGGGTAAAAGTGTCGAAGAAATAAGTACGCAGCTTCGCAGTTCCGCTCCGAAATCAGAAAGCTATATTCTGCTTGGAAGCCTGGAGCAGTTTTACAAAGGCGGACGCATGTCCGGCACTTCCTATCTATTAGGAAATTTACTGCAGATAAAACCGATTATCAGAATTACGAATGAAGGTAAGTTTGATTTGTTCCAGAAAGTACGTTCCGAGAAAAAAGCAATCAAACGAATGATCGAGCTGCTTGAACAGGCATTAGAAAAACGGAAGCTCAATGAAGTACAGGTGATGCACGGAAATGTTCTGGAGAAAGCAGAAGATTTAAAGAGCAGGATAAAAGAAAACTTTCCGGATCTGCGCGTGGTGACCGGGGAAATCAGCTCTACGATTGCGGCCCATGCAGGAGAAGGGACACTTGCGCTGATTTGGAACAATGATGATGTGAAATCTGAATAAATCCCGTGAGAGAAGCTGTCCAGCGGGGCAGCTCTCTTTTTTGTGTGCTGATACTGATGTTAATATAAGAGATCTTTCTTTCATCACCTGCCGGGTAGAAGTGAATTTTTCTCCTATAAACTATGATCATTAACAGTGCTTTTTAAAAGAGGAGGAGCTGAATATACAGTGTTATTTTTTAATGGATGACCTGAAATTAACTTCTGCTAATTGTGGGTGTCCTGTTACTGCATTCTGTCTTGCTTCATTAGAAGTTCCGCTTGTTTCTTAGGATTCACGGTAAGTAAGTCGTCAGCATTCAGATGATACCGCTTTTTTAATTCCGCTTGTTTAATCAGCTCATATGCGGTTCTATCATCTATTCCATACTGGGCAGTCAAAAAAGAAGCTACCGACTTTAAGTATTGATCCCGTTCCAGGTTGCTCAAAATATCACCTGCTTTTACAGTTTTAATGGGCACCGCCTATGCAGAAAGAACGATGAAATTTAGACAAGGAAAGCACCAAGCTTCTATGATTTCGCCTGGGCAGGTATGTTTTAACTCTGCAGGTATTGGATAGAGCGGAAGACCGGCCGGCAAGCTTCCGCCGGGAATCTGTACATAGAGATTCACAAATATATAACTTCTATGGTAATGCCGTCATCGTCTTTTATCAATTTACCTCTGCTGTGATATGATAAACGTATTAAATTGTCTGGAAAAGAGGTTGTAACAATGAAGATATTACAGATGAATGTCGGCAGGCCTGTGGAAATTCCCTGGCAGGGGAAAATGATTCTTACTGGGATAAAAAAAGATCCAGTATTAAAACCTTTGTTTCTTTCCAGGCTGCAACTGGAATCAGACGGCCAGGGCGATACCGTAAATCACGGTGGAGAAGATAAAGCAGCCTGCGTCTATGCTGCAGAGCATTATCCGTACTGGAAACAGGAACTGCAGTTTGAACTGCCCGAAGCAGCATTCGGAGAGAACTTCACGGTGGAAGGCCTGGCCGAAGACAAAGTTCATATTGGAGATATTTTCACATGGGGAGACGCACTTGTGCAGATTTCCCAGCCGCGGCAGCCTTGTTATAAATTAGCAGCAAGACACGGCATAAAGGAATTTCCCGTGCTCCTCCGGGATACTGGATATACCGGATATTATCTCCGGGTACTGGAGGAAGGTACGGTTGCTCCCGGAGATCAGATTGAGCGGGTGGAAACAGACGAAAGAAAAGTCACGGTAGCCGAAGCAAACCGAATTATGTATCATGATACAAAGAATGAGGCTGCTGCACAAATGCTGCTTGCTGTGCCGGCCCTGGCCGATGCGTGGCGGGAACCACTGGAGAAGCGAATCGAAAAAATGAAAAATCAAGAGTGAAAATTTTTGTTTTTCATTTTTTAAAAGAGACAGAGGGTTATTATATAAGCGTGCAGTAACCCAGCTTAACTAAGTGTCCGTGCAGCACATAATTTCAGAATACATGAGTTGAAAAACATTTACTGCAAGAAAGGGCCTGTTAATATTGATTCCAATTATTTATGAAGATAACCATGTGATCGTCGTAGAAAAGCCTGTGAACATTCCTGTGCAGGAAGATGCTACTGGAGATAAAGATATGCTTACGCTGCTGAAGGAGGACATTAAAGTCAGATATCAGAAACCAGGCAATGTATATTTAGGACTGGTACACAGACTGGATCGTCCGGTAGGCGGCGTCATGGTTTTCGCAAAAACTTCAAAAGCAGCCTCACGGTTGTCAGATGCGATGAGACGCCAGGCTTTTGATAAAAAATATCTCGCCGCAGTAAGAGGAAAGCCGCAGAAAGATGCTGGCCGGCTGGAACATTATTTATGGAAAGATAAAAATAAAAATCAAGTTTATGTAAAACCGAAAGGCAAGGAAGGTGCAAAAAAGGCACTGCTAGAATATAACGTGATTGCTTCTCATAGAGAGCTGGCTCTTATAAACGTAGCGTTATATACTGGACGCTCCCATCAAATCCGGGTACAGCTTTCAGAAATAGGATGTCCTATTTATGGGGATCAAAAATATGGCAGCAGTGTAAATAAGCCGGGAGAACAAATTGCGCTCTGGGCGCATGAGCTTTCCTTTGAGCATCCGGTTAAAAAAGAAATGATGTCGTTTAAAGCGAACCCGCCAAAGGAATATCCATGGGATGCTTTTAACATAATACAGCAGCATGAATATTAAAAAAGGGCTGCCTGCATTTTTATTCAATGCAGGCAGCCTTTCAATTTAAAATCTATCAATAATAAAATTTCGGCCGCCACAATCTTAAGCGTCGTTTTTAATTTGTTCTACAGTTTCTTCCACTTCCGACCGGGACATTTTTTCCCTGCCGTCCCGCAGTGCTTTCAGCGTTTTCTTAGCTAATGCAAGAGGGATCCGGCAGAACAGCAGAATAGATTTTGTATTAATGTCTTTCATATACTCGTCTCCGAGTGCAAGATTCTTCTCCGCATACTGAAACATATCATCCATTGTCCAGCCCTCAGGAATGAAGGAAACCCCTCGTTCTCTGTCTTCTTCTACATTGCGTAATATGTTTACCGCCTGGAGGCCTCGTCCATAGCCAATTGCCAGCTCCCGGTCTGTTTTCGTACCATCGTGCCACTCCCAGATATCAGAAAGCATCACCCCAACGAGTCCTGCCACATAATAGGTATAGTCATCGAGATCTTCTTTCGTCTGGATGTTCCAGTTGTGTTCTGCCCAGTAAGCCATTCCTTCGGCCATCGTAGAAGTAAATTCCTTTACTTTATGAACATAGTTTTCGGGGCAGGTATCCAGCCAGTCTCCAAGACGCAGGGCCACTTCGGGCAGCTTCGAGGCGTAAGGGGAAGTTAATTCTTTAAATGCTTCAGGATCAAAAGTGGTGTGAAGCATCTTACTTGTTTCTTGAAGCAGATATGCTTTTGTTTGATTATCCAGTATTTCACTGTCTTCAATTTCATCGATTGCACGCATACACAGGTAGGCGGAGGCAACAGTTTTTTTAAGAGACGGATTCAACAGCGTAATAGGGATATAAAATGTCCGGCTCGTATCCTTCAGCATTTTCATGGCTTCTTTTTGAAGCTGCTTTTCTGTTTGCACTCAAACCCCTCCTTCACAAAATTTATCGTTTCTGCATTGCTTCTATACATAATACTTTAACTATAAATGGTCACTTAACCAGTATATCGAAAACATCCCGTGATTTCTATTAATCCCAACAAATTATTTATTTCAGAAAGAAAGAGGGAAGGCATTTCCCAGCCTGAAAAAAAATTTTTACTTTAAAGCATTCGTCCACTGCGTGAGCTGATGTCTTAATTCCATCTGCTGAATAAAACGGGCACCGCGCCATTTTTCTTTTCCATCTGCATACAAAAGAACAGCAGGAGCAGTCAGCACTTCAAATCTGGAGGCGGCTTCAGGTAATTTATCTGCAGAGAGGAAAATACCCGTTACTTCTTTGAAATCTTCAAGTATACATTCCACCTGTGGCAGCAGCGCATGGCAGACGGAGCAGTTTTCACGGGAGATATAAACCAGTACAAGCGGCTGGCTGTGAATAACCTGTTCAATTTCGTCCAGTGTGGAAAATTCAATCATAAATAATCCCCCTTTCTAATAATGCAGCAGTCTAATGTATGGTTCCTACACGAACTTGTTTTATCTTTTTCTAAATACAGCATAATTATACCAGGACGAGTATATAATATGCAGGGAGAGGTTTGAAACATAGTTAAAAAAGGAATAAGAATTTAATAGAGACCGAAGAAGGAGGTAATAAAATGGCGTTTGTTATTACAAGTCCTTGCGAAGGTGAGAAGGCCGGCGAATGTGTAGATGTCTGCCCGGTTGATTGTATTGAAGAAGGCAAAGCGCAGTTTTATATTGATCCGGATGTTTGCATAGACTGTGGTGCATGTGTAGTTGTTTGTCCGGTGGACGCTATCCTGGATGAGCACGAATTAGCACCCGATCAGGAAATTTACTTAAAAAAAGCAGAAGAATTCTTTCAGGGAAAGTAAGAGAGGTGGATAAAGTTGAAACTAGAAGTTACTGATCAAGCATTGTCCTGGTTTAAAGAAGAAGTAGGAGTAGATGAAGGAGACCAAATAAAGTTTTTCGCGCAATACGGAGGAGACAGCCCTGTACAAAGCGGGTTTTCCATAGGATTCTCCCTGCACGAAACTCCTATCAAATCAGGAGTTACAACGGAAAAAGACGGCATTACGTTTTTTGTGGAAGAAGCAGATTTGTGGTATTTTGACGGATATGATCTGACGATAGAATATGATGAAGAAAAGCAGGAACTGACTTTCAGCTACCCGGAACCAGAATAAAATGAATGAATAAAGCAGCCCTCTTGTCATTTTGACAAGAGGGCTGCTTGTGTGCAGTGATGCTTTAACTGTTTACTACCTGGCCGCCATTTACATGAATTACCTGGCCGGATACGTAGGAAGAATCGTCTGAAGCCAGGAAAATATAAGCGGGAGCTAATTCTGCAGGCTGTCCTGGACGTCCCATGGGACTGGAAGTTCCAAATTCAGCTACCTGTTCTTCCGGGAAGGAAGCTGGAATCAGCGGTGTCCAAATTGGACCGGGAGCCACCCCATTTACACGGATGCCATCTGCAACTAAATTTTCGGAAAGCGAACGCGTCAGTGCTACGAGGGCACCTTTTGTCGCCGCATAGTCCATTAATACAGGCATTCCTTTATACGCAACGATAGAGACTGAATTGACTATTGTGCTGCCGGGCTCAAGGTGATCGAGCGCAGCTTTGGTAATATGGAATGGACCATAAATATTAGATTGAAACGTTCTTTCCATCTGCTCTTTCGAAATGTCACGCAGATCTTTTGCGAAATGCTGCTCTGCAGCGTTATTAATCAGGCAGTTCAGCTGGCCGAAATGATCTACTGTTTCCTTTACGACTTTCTGGCAGTGCTCTTCATCTGCGAGATCACCGTCAAAAAGAATGCAGGATACGCCTTTTTCTTCGACGAGCTTTTTCGTTGTTTCTGCGTCCTCGTGCTCATCCCAGTATGCAATAGCAACTTTTGCGCCTTCTTTTGCAGCTGCAATAGCGACTGCTCTTCCAATACCGCTGTCACCGCCTGTTATAAGTACTACTCGGTCTTCGAGTTTGCCGCTTCCTCTATAATCAGGATCATCATACACAGGCTGAGGATCCATTTCATTATCTTCAAATCCGGGCTGGCGGTCCTGGTGCTGCTTTGGCTGCCCTTCTGTCTGCAGTTTGCGTATTTCTTCATACTTCATAATATTGCCTCCTTCATTGTAGTTAAGGTACTTATTACCAATTTCACGAAGAAGTAAACTTAATAAAAAGTCGTTTGAGTAAGAGCAAAAGTGGTAATAGTTTTGTATAGCAAAGAATTAAAACTCTGGAAAGAGGAGATGTGTTAAAATGAAGGAATATTCTGTAAGACCAAACAAAGATGTTACCGAATGGATGGTAAAAATTGAAGACGTAGCGCCTGAAACGTCTTTTGACCAGAAAGATGAAGCAATTGCACACGCAGAGCAGATGGCAAAAGAAAAATCCCCAGCCCGTCTATTAATTTACAATAATAAGATGGAAGTGGAAGAAGAACGGGATTTCAATTAATTCGGAACCGTGCTGAGATAATTCAGCACGGTTTTTGCTGAATGAAAGCAGGAATGAGGGGACAACTGTCGAAACTGAACTAATAGATAAATAATTTTAAAGAATATGGGGTCAGGAGGGAAGAGCATGCTTGAGAAAAAAGATAATATTTTAATATGTGTCTCCAACTATAAAAATGCGAAAGAACTTATTGAACGGGGAGAACAGGAGAAAAAGGCTTTTAAAAGTGAATGTATCGTACTGCATGTCTACAGACCGGAATCCGAAGAAGATATCAGCAGAGAGGAAGAACGGGACGAGATTCAGCAATGGGCCGATAAATACAGAGCTACGATGATTTTCCATCCTTTAAAGTCCGGCCAGAGAGTGAGTGAAGTAATAGGGGAAGTAGCTCGGGCCAACGATGTGCAGCATATTATTCTGGGACAGGCTGTAAGAAGCCGGTGGGACTTATTGATCCGGGGCTCTCTGGTAAATGAGCTTTTTCATGAATTGGATGAAGTAGATGTAACAATTTACAAAGTGAAAAAGTCATCTGCGTCTTCAGAATCTGATTACGGTAAAGGTATTACAGGGTATTTACTAAAAGAAAATAATACTTATAAAATGACGTTGGATGAGCCGGGTGTACCTGCTTACCGCGGAGTGTTCTACCAGAATCTGCACACCGACTTTATGACAGGATTATTAAAGGTGAATGTAGGAGAGGAACCATTTGTCCTGCGGGTGACGGAAGGAGAAGTGCACTCTCATCATACAGAGAATTTGGATGAGTTTTTTAAATAGAAAACACGAGATGCCATTTAAATAATATAGGCTAATCAACAGACGTATTAAAAGAGCCCCTTTCCTCATAATAACTAATGAGGAAAGGGGCTCTTTATGTGAGGGAAGTTTATGATATGCAAAAATTCCATTTAAACTTTCTGGCACTCCTCGCAGTAGTACAGCCGTCTGGAACCTGCCTGGATCTTCGTGATTGGGGTGCCGCAGATAAAGCAGCTCTTGTCTTCCCTGGAGAAAACCCAGTGTCTGTAATCACGGCGGGGTTTTCCTTCTTTTTTTAGTTTCTCCGCAAGGTCCAGGTCTGTCGTAATTCCTTTGTGATGATAGGACTGCCACATCAGGTCTATAATAAACTGTGCAGCTTTTCTGAGAGAGGCTTCTGAGGTATCGGCAGGACGAAGCTGTGGATGGATTCTGGCTGTATAAAGAATTTCACTTCTCAGATAGTTTCCGATGCCAGCCACAAAAGACTGGTCCAGTAGAAGACCCGCCCATTTCCGTTTATAAAAACGTTTTTCATGAAAACGATCATAAAGCATATCAGCTGTCACTGTTTCACTGAATACATCAGGTCCTGCTTTTTCAATAAAAGGGTGCGATGCTACTTCTTCGTCCGGCAGTACTTCTATTTCCGAAGCGCTGTAGAGAAGGGCTGATTTTTTCTCATTGTGCACAGCAAAGCGCAGCTGTCGGTTTGTTTTCGGATAATTATAAGCATTACGGATGATCCATTTTCCATACAATTGATTATGTGAATATACCGTATAGCCATTATCAAACCTTGTCAGCATCGCTTTCCCTTTCGTATCTACACCAGTGACTTCTGCTCCAGTAAGCACTTCCTCATAGCCTTCCAGTCGTTCCAGCCCAAAATAAACATCGATTGCCTTTTTTCCTTTTAATGCTTTTTCTACTTGATCCGCTGCTTTGCGGATTTCGGGTCCTTCCGGCATATAAAGTTGTCTCCTCTCCGCAAAATCTGTAAAGAGTTTATGATATTCTGCAGAAAATAACAAATACTATGCACCAATAAATAAACGGATCCCTCCGAGCAGTGCGAGAATCAAAATAGAGTAATTAAACCATTTCTGCGGAATATGCTGCAGCAGGCGGATGCCAATCCATGTCCCGATTAAAATCGCGGGGATCATCCAGGCGTTCAGAATAAGGGTATCGGCAGTAATTAATCCGAGAGAACTGTACAAAGGAACTTTGATTAAATTGACTGCGAGAAAGAACCATGCTCCTGTTCCAATAAAAGCCCGCTTCTGCAGGCCGGCAGCAAGCAGAAATATAGCCATTACCGGACCGGCTGCGTTTCCAATCATTGTAGTAAACCCGGCAAGCGTGCCGATGAAAACAAGAAAAACAGTGGAATAGTCTCCGCTCGCTTTTTTATTTTTCACCAGGCTGTTGCGGATCTGCAGCAGGACCATTGAAATGACGATAATTCCTAAAGCAATTTCGATCGCCCGGCTTGTATCGATAAAAAACAAAAACAAAAATCCGAGAAGCAGCCCGCCGCTTACCCAGGGAATTAATCGGAACAGCGTTGCCCAGTCAGCATTTCTCCGATAATAAGTAACGGCGACGATATCTGCAATAATCAGCATGGGGAGGACAATTCCAATGGATTCTCTTGCCGGAAAAACAGTCGCCATAACCGCAACAACAAAAATTCCCAATGTCGGCAGTCCTGTTTTTGAAATACCAATAAGCAGTCCGCAGCCGATAACGATAAGCAGTGCGGTTAAGTTTAAATCCATCCAAACCCTCCCTTATCTTGCAAAAACGATGAAGAAATTTCTTGAAGAGTTCTCCTTATTGCACAGCATTTACTCTTCAAATGCTTCCTGGAGAATATAATAAGATTCTTTTAATCTTTCTGTGTGTTCAGGAATATCCCAATCTTCCCATGTATAACCATCGGCAGGGAAGAGCTCCTCCAATGTTTCTCCGTTACGCATTAACGAAACCTGCATTTCAATCTGGTCTATTTTCATGAAGCTTTCAGACCAGTCTTCCTCCATTTCACCTATAAAACCTTTCAGACTTGGATCTTTCGCGTTGAATAACATCCAGGGAATACGGACTTCAATAATATCATTTTCTGCATTAAAAACGTAATCATTTAGAGAATTATAGTCTTCATGGGAAGGGTCTGCAATTCCCTCCTGAAAAATTCCTGTCCGATCATATTCAAACGGCAGAACTTCTCCTGTATCCGGGCGGGTAATTTCTTTGTTCAGTGCCAGGCGGATAGGATGGAACGTTTCCTCCAGATCTTCCGGAGAAGTTCTTTCATCCTCAGGAAGTGAGTCTTCATAATCAAAGTAAAAAGTGTCATAGTCTCCGGCTATTTCCATTTCACCAGAATCTTCTGCCAGTGTGAGGCGGAAGTCAGCTCCGAAGCCGCCTACATTCACGCCTTCCCCTGGACGTATACTGAAATGGGTGACTACTTCATCCTCTGCACTGAATTCACCGGTATATTTTACATATAAATACCGTTCGTCATGATCAACAGTAAGTTCTTTTAAATCTCCGGAGCTGTTTTCGGCAAGCACAGTTCCTTCTGCCCAGTCATCTTCACCGTTGATCCTCACTTTATGCAGGTCGAAGCTTAACAGCCCAAACTGCTGCTCATTTGTCTGCGCATTGGACCAGTAGGGACGGCGGTAAGGATCATCATAATCCATTGTATTCCAGGTCCGCTTAAACCATTCATCCTGCCAGGTAAATACAAGTCCGCCGAGCATTCCTTCCGCTTCTATTACCTCATATAAATAGGAAACAATTTCCCCCTGCTGCTGCTCGGAAATAAATCCCTGATCCCAGCCATAGGGATTGCTGTGGGTACGTCCGCGTGAGGCTGGAATTCCAAATTCAGCAACAAGTATCGGCAGCTCGTGAGATTCTTCCAGGTCGTTCAAGTAACCTGCATAGCTGTTTGGATTGCCGCGGTGATCTTCATATTCGAGGTACTCCTCTTCCAGATTCAGAAAATCAGGATAATATGGATATACGTGATAAGAAGCGAACATTCCTACTGCCTCTGCATCTTCTTTTGTATGAATATGATTCGGATCAACTACTGCCATATCCTCCTGTTCAGAAGGTTCGGCCGGATGGTCCAGATTATCTGTCGTTACCCAGTTTGTAAAGCTGAGAGGGCGCATGCTTGCATACTCTTCTTTTTCATAGGTGAATAAAGTATCGAGCCGTTCTGCCAGCCAGTATTCCATTGGATCGGCGTCTTCTGTGTAAATATATTTTCCGTCGTAGTCGCCGAGATCAGGATACTCTGTCAGCATATTATCAACCATCACCGGGTACCACTCTATTCCGATGATCCATCCGATAACGTAGGGGGAGATGTCCGCCTGATAGTTACCGTAGGCATGCCCAGGAACCTGTTCTACTTGTGCATTGCCGTGAATTACATCGGCGACTGTCAGCATTTCTTTTTCGAATTTCTCTATGATTTCCGGTGTGAAAGCATCCCGCGTTTTTTCCAGCGGTTCCTCGTCAATCCATACACCGTGAAACAAATATAAAGGTTCTTCTGCTTCCAGGTTATAAGAGAGCAGTTCTTCATAAAAAGCAGGGGGATGGAGCGTATAGTTTCGAATCGTATTGGCATTCATTTCGCCAATTTGTTCAAACCAGCGTCTGTACTCTGCTCTTGTAATCGCTGCTTCCCCGGGAGCATAACCAGGCTTGGCCATTCCCATATTTACTCCTTTGATGGGAAGCTCCACCCATTCACCGTCCTGATAAACCTCAAAATGATCTTCAGCTACGCGTGAAGAATAAGAAATATCCGCGGACGATGCCTGTGTTATTTCCATCGGCATCTGCCACGCTTCATTTTCGTCGGAGGAAGCTTCAGCGAAGATTACTTTTAACATAGGGCTGACAGTATTCCAGAAAAAGCTGGATTCAGGATATATCGACTCGGGTGTAATCAATGACTTTAACGCCGCGTATCCTCCATATTGATAAAATCCGGGTGCATCTTCTATATCAACAAAATCCCCGGCAAAATAGTAAATTTGAGAACCGGTGACTTCGTGATGCAGTACTGCTGGGAAGGAAGCAGGAATGTTATATTCATCCAGCACATCGGCACCAGCTTCAGTCAAATGCCACTCATAAGAAGCGAGGATTTGTTCTTCAGACTCCGGTGTTACTATATCAAACCAGTAAGGATAGGAAGGACTGTCCTCCAAATTGAACATTTCCTGGCCGTTTTCCGTAAATGCGAGAGAAATATTATCTTCTGTAAAATACTCTTCATTTACCGGCAGCACAGCAATTTCCTCGGTCAGATCATTTACGAGAGCATAGCCGGGTCCATCAAAATTCCACTCGCCGTTTGCTTCTTCATACCGGGAAATAAGCCACGGTGCTACTTCTTCAGCTTCAGGGGAGAGGTCTTCAAAATGACGGCCTGTCCACCCTTCCCAGGTTAATTGGAGACGATCCAGAATTTCTGTGCGTACTGCTTCAGATGTAGGCGAAGCAAACGTGTTGAACTCCATCACCAGGTCTGTAGTAGTAGTTTCTACTGCCCGGTTTACAGCCTGCCATTCCTCTTCTGTCCAGCCGCCGTAAATCAGCTCGGGCGGCCCGTCAGATGTTTCTTCTGTCCATGGGAGGTCTTCTTCATAAACGCCATATGTATCTGTTACATAAATAAGATCTGTATCTTCATAAGATGCAGGAAGTTCTTTTATTTCGTAGGTTTCACTGCTTTCATCCGGATGGAAACCGTAATAATCACTGGAGGCATCATAACTGCCCTCAGCTGTATATTTATGATGATTTAACAGCCAGTGAACACTTTGGTGTTCCCGGTAAGATTCTGTGGGAACTGTTTTATCTATCACGCTTACTGTAAGCTCTCTCTCCTCTTGAAATAACCAGAAAAGAAGCGGTGCTGTGCCTGCAATAATAAGAATAATAATACCTGAAATAATTTTCATGACGGCCTCCGAAATTCAATCTAATATGGAATCGTTATAAGTATATTCTTTATTAGATAGAAAGGTAATAAGAATTATTTCTGGAAGAAATAAAGGTAACAATAGTCCTGTGTTTTATTAATCTATATACATACATTTCATGAATGAAGGAAAAAGAAAGGCATTAATGTAAATTAATTGTTTGCATAACAGGAAAATATATTCATCTGAAAAATGGGGATCAAGGAAGGTGGGGGGAGAAGTGCTTATTGCAGTAAAATAAAAAGAGGAGCACGACTGCCTCCTCTTCTTTAAAAATTAATATACGTTTTTTATGGGGCGGGCAGGATTTCCCGCGACTACCGTCCGGCTCTCAATATCTTTTGTTACTACGGAACCGGACGCTATAACTGCCTCGTCTCCGATGGTAACGCCTGGGTTGATAATGGCTCCACCGCCAATCCACACATCGTTTCCTATCTTCACTGATTTTGCAGTTTCAATACCGGAAGCTCTCTTTTCGGGATTTAAGGGGTGTGTGGCAGTGTAAATATGAGCGCCGGGTGCGAGCTTGCAGTTATCTCCAATATGAATTGGAGCGGCATCAAGAAGGATACAGTCAAAGTTCGCATAAAAGTTTTTTCCGACATGCACGTTATAGCCGTAGTCCACCCGGAAGTTGGATTCGACGTAAATATTGGTGCCGGCTGCGCCGAGAATTTCCCGCAGAATTTCCGCTCTGTCAATTTCATGTTCTTCATTCATATCGTTGAACTGCCTGATCATCCGCCGGCATATATATCTGTCTCTTACCAGTTCCTCATCCTGCGGGTTATACTCCTGCTGGGCAATCATTTTTTCTTTTTCAGTCATGCAAAATCCTCCTAAAGGTTTTATATTCCTAGCTTATCACGGAGGAGTGAGTTATCATACAAACTACAAATAATGAGGTGAGGAAATGAATATAAAAGACTTATACAATTGGCTGGAACTGCATGAATCAACAATAAAAGAAGCGGGAATGCGGCACGATCAGAACGGGACGTTCCCATTTGATAATTTGAATTTATTAAGGGAGGCCGGCTACACCGGTCTGACTGTACCGGAATCATTGGGAGGGTTTGGAGCTGATTTAAACGAGATGCTTCACCTCCAGCAACGGCTCGCAAAAGCAGATGGAGCGACCGCGTTATCGATCGGCTGGCACGTAGGCCTCATTTATCACACCGGCTCCTATGACTTATGGAAAGGAGACCATTTTGAAAAATTATGTGCACAGGCACTGAAGGGTTCATTGTTTAATACAGCTGCTACAGAAAAAGCAACGGGAAGTCCTACGAGAGGCGGCAAACCTGAAACAACAGCAGTAAAAAGCGGAGGTGCTTGGGTGTTGAATGGCAGAAAAACATTTACGACGATGGCTCCTGCACTCGATTTTGCAGCTGTAACTGCCACGGTAGAAGAAACAGAAGAAGTCTCCCAGTTTTTTGTGCCGATGAATACAGAAGGAATCGAAATAGAAGAAACATGGGATTCTATCGCAATGAAAGGAACAGGAAGCCACGATTTATTGTTAACTGATGTAAAGGTCCCCCTTGACCACAAAATTGAGCTTACGATAGCGGAAAAAGAAATAGTCCATGGCTGGCTCCTGCACATTCCTGCCTGCTATCTGGGGATTGCAGAAGCGGCGTTTGAATATGCGCTTGATTTCAGCTTGAGTTACTCCCCTAACAGTCTTAATGGAACCATTTCTGATACGGCGCACGTAAGAGAAAAACTAGGGAGGATGGAGCTGCTGTACCGGCAGAGTGAAGCAGTATTATACGATACTGCACGTAAATTTGAAGAAGCTTCTTTTGAGGAAAAACGGCTCTGGAAAGGCCAGCTTGCCGCAGCGAAGCACACCGTGACAAATAATGCAGTAGATATCGTGGATTTAGCGATGAGAATTACCGGGGCACGTAGTCTTTCAAGAGAAAATCCACTGCAGCGCTACTACCGTGATGTGCGTGCGGGGCTGCATAACCCGCCGATGGATGACGCAGTCATTTCACTGCTTGCTGAAGAAGCAATTGTCCACAGGAGGCAGGGAAAATAAAAAAGAGGCTGTACGGATCACAGCCTCTATTCAGCGTGTTTATAAAGTGAGGAATTTCTTATATTGATTATATGCTATGTATAAGGTTCTCCTTCGCTTACCGGCGGAAGCTTGGGTAGTGCACCCCAGAAGTTAGAGTTAAAAATCTAACTTCTGGGGTGTTTTTGTATGACAATGTATAGTGAGGAATTTAAATTAATGATTGTGAAGGAGTATATGCAAGGAGAGCTGGGATACCGGTTATTGGCGAAGAAATACTTGATCCCTAGTGTCACTCCCATCAAACGGTGGGTTCGTGCCTATCAACATTACGGAGTAAAAGGAGTACAGAAACCACGTTCCAAACCAGTTTATTCTGTCCAATTCAAACTGCATGTATTACACTTTAGGAACCAGACAGGTGCTTCTCTTCAGGAGACGGCGACCGCCTTCGACTTGCACGACCCTTCCTTAATCTCGC
>NZ_FNIL01000015.1 GCF_900103955.1 Alkalicoccus daliensis | reverse complement strand
CACTCGGATCAAGGCTGGCACTACCAACACAAAAAGTGGGTAAAAACCTTAAAGAAACATCGAATCTTTCAAAGTATGTCCAGAAAAGCAACCTGCGCAGATAATGCCATGATGGAGAATTTTTTCGGGATTCTCAAACAGGAGATGTATCACGGAGAAGACCTGGTTTCGTATGAAGAACTGAAACGAAAACTGGAGAGCTACATGGAGTACTATAATCATGAACGTGTAAAAGCAAAATTGGACGGATTGAGCCCCATCCAATATCGGAATCAAACCATCCAATCAGCTTCATAAGAAAACTCTAACTTTTAGGGGTCACTACCTTGCCGTGGGGCTTATCTTCAGCTATTTCTCCTGCCCCTGGGGCAAAAGAAAGGATCTTCAGACTGCGCTTGAATCCCACTGGCGTCACCGCCGGACGCTATGGAGAATCGGTTTTTATAGAAAAAAGATGCGTTTGTTCTGGAGACGCTGAAAAAACCCCATCGCCTTTTTTCTAAACTGTAGTCGCAGAAGATCGACTCCTCGGAGAATTATGAACGATTCGGAGATTCGCATGGACAAACAAGTTAGTTGGGGGAGATCCCTCCAGAACGCGTACCTTCGAAGACAAATCATAAAAGCGCATACATATACTGAAGAAGTATTTTTTCAATAGCCTGAAACGCTGTTAATTTTTTTACGCGTTACTACAGCAAAAAAGGTATACAGCGTACACGTGCTGAGGAATGCAAGAAGCCAGACTGTTTGAATACCTGTCAGTAAGAGGAGGTTAAATTGATAAAGCAGTATAAATATTGAGAGATATCCTAAAATGCACAAACAGGTATAAAAGGCTGCCTCTCCTCTCACCTGTTTCGCTATTTCTTTATTTTCCATGAAATGCGGATAAAAATAAGCAAGACAAAAACTCATTACTGCCATCGCTGCGACACTCAGCTCATGTCCTGCAAAGAATGCACCACCCAGGATGGATGCGGTGAAAAACAGCACGGTAAGTGCTGTAAAAACAGCTCCCGCAATGAAGAAAGACAGTTTTGCGTGTTTCGCTGAAATCTGCATCTTTTTCACTCCTTAGAGAATTGAGTCGTTATTGTAATCTGTACCCAGAGATTTCATCAGTTTAAAAAATAAAATTATCGTTGCGAAGCTTTCATTCATATCCTCCGGTGGGTTCCGGCAGCTCCTGATATTCCGGCCGCGGTTCGATAATTTCTGCCATCATTGAATCCATAAATGATTCCCAGGCGTTTGTGTTGGGGTTCTCACAGGAAGTATCCCAGCTTTCCTTGTACGTATCTCCAGCAGCGGTCATTTCCAAATCGTAGCTGTAATGAGGTTCTTTGCAGGAGGAACCGCCTTGGTTTTCTGCAACGTCAAGCACATTTGCCTCCCGCATTTCTGTATAAATGAATTCCCGTTCTTCTCCACTAAGCGGAAATTCTGTAGTGGCGGGACCTTCTGTAATCAAATCCTTCGTAAACGTTTCTTCTATTGTATTTAATTCGTTCGGCGGCTGCCTCATGCCGAATTGCAGAATGACTTCAAAGTCCTCCGGCATTTCTTCCGGCAGTTGATCGGTTTCTGTACTCTGCGCGCCGCAGGCTGTGATTATAATCATGCTGAACAAACAATAACATGAAATTTTCTCATTAGATCCTCCTCCAGAAATTTCTAATTATCCTCTAAAAATACCATATAATTGAAACTTTTAAAACTGCTCCTCCGTATAGTAATAAAGCCATTTAAAGAGAGGAGATTTCCAAGCAGACAGAACGCTGGCTGGATATAGCTACATAAAGCAGGCATTCTGATCCAGACACTGTAAAGATTTCATATTAACCACCAAACCAAGCTACTTACCAAGGGAGGATATCATGAAAAATTATGCTGAAACTGCAGTATGGGCTGTCGCTATAGGAATCATTCTTTTAGGAGGAGGACAGTTATATTTCTACTTTGAAAATATAGCCAGAACCTCCGGTGATATTCTGCCAAGAACGCTGTTTGTGATTTTATTTCCACTTTTCATAGGCATTCTTCTGCGCATACCCCGGCTGCTTCAGGAGAAAAGAGCTGACAGGCGCTGGAAAGTGCAGTGGGCAAAAATTCTGTTTATCGTTATTCCTGCGGCTTATGTGCCCGCAGCACTGCTTTTTGCATTTCTCCCGTTTGAGTTTACACTTCCGTTTACTTTTAGCTTTATTCGTTTATTTGAGACGAATATTCCTTCGCTCATCAGCCTTATCTGCGGCTATACGCTCGCTGGTAGTTTTATCAGCAGCAGAATTCCTAACAAATATTAAATTTTGCAAAAAAGGAGCCACCCCTAAGGGCAGCTCCTTTTTCATGTGCAGATATTTTAAAGCTTCATAAATGGATTTTGATGGACATCCTGCCACAAAGCAGAGTTCTCCAGGGCTGCCGCTAATTGAAACAGGAGATCTTCTCTTCCCCTTGCTCCCATAAACTGGACACCCACCGGCAGCCCTGCTGCCGTTTGATACAGTGGAACGCTCATCGCAGGCTGGCCTGTTAAATTTGCCAATTGCGTAAACGGCGTTCTTTCCAGACTCTGCTGAATCAGCTGATCGAGAATATCTGTTTTCAATAGAGCTTTTCCGGCATTCAGCCTGGAAACAATCTGCAGAAGCAGCTGCTCCTTTTTCTGTAAATGAAATTCTCCGATGCCTGCCTGGAGCTTTCCGGTTGCCGGTGTCAGGTACAGATCATACGTTTCGTGGAAAGCTTCCATTTGTATTGCAGCTTCATCCCAGGTCCGCAGCCGCAGCACAAATTCTTCTGCTGAAATTGCTCTGCCGAGTATACCGAGCAGCCAGGTTACAGGCTCGACATCAGACATTGTCACTTTTCTGCCGATCAGTGCTTCAATTTCTTTTAATCTTGCAGCTACTTCCCCGTAATAAAGTGTCATATAGCTTTTCGCGATGCTGTTTCCATCTACCGGAGCTGACCGCTCTTCAACCGAGTGCCCTGCGGCTTCCAGCCATTGGACCGTCTGCAGGACCGCCTGCCTGCATTCTTCATCCACTGCGGAACCGATCGGAGAATTGAGAGAAAAAGCAATTTTTAATGGTTTAATCCGCGGCTTTTTCATTATCTCCAGATAGCGGGATTTATGCGGCGGCGCACGGAAGGTTCCTGTTTTCTCTCTTACTTCCAGAATATCCAGAAACGCAGCGCTGTCCCGCACCGATTTCGTTAACACATGGTCTCCGGAAGCGCCCTGCCATGCCCGCCCGCGGACTGGCCCCACCGGCGTTCTGCCCCGCGTCGGCTTCATGCCGAATAAACCGCAGTACGCTGCTGGAATCCGGATTGAGCCGCCACCGTCGTTTGCACCGGCAACCGGCACCATCCCGGAGGCAACTGCTGCAGCGGAGCCGCCGCTTGATCCGCCCGGGGTTACGTGAATATTCCACGGGTTTCTTGTAGGTCCGTAAACGGCAGGCTCAGTAATACCCATCAGAGCAAATTCAGGCACATTCGTCACGCCAAAAATATTTACTCCAGCCTGCTTCAAACATTTCGTATAAGTCGCATCCTTTTCAGCTCTGTAATGCCGGAGAACTTTCGATCCTTCTGAAATAATTTCTCCTTCTATTTCCTGGTTTAAATTTTTTAGCAGCATCGGCACTCCTGGAAAGAGCCCTTCCTGTCTGCCTGTATCAGCCGACTGCACTGCTTTATCATAAAATTTATGTATCACGGCATTCAGCGCAGGATTCATTCCTTCAATTCTCGTAATTGCCTTCAGCGCCACTTCTTTTGAAGTGACTTCTTTGGAGCGGATCAGTTCTGCGAGGCCTGTTGCGTCATACTTCTCATAATGGAAATCCTTCATTGCATATCCTCCTGTTGTTTTCTGTTTTTTTCAGTCTAAGATGTCCTATGCTGCGTTAAAGTTCCATTTTTTGCATGGTTTGTTTTTAAATATAGCCTGATTAAAAAGGCTGTCTTCTGCCACGTCTGTTGATTAGCTGATATTATCTCGTGTTTCTTATCTAAAAACGAACGAAAGAGCTTCTTATCTGGAATGCGGTAAGACGCTTTGCTTCCGCCGGACGCTTTCCGGAGGGGACTTTCTCAGCTAGACTGCCTTTGGCAGCGCTGTTAATGTAAAATGCTGCTTCAAAAAAAGTTCGTATGCTGCCAGCTTTTTCTTTACATCCTCTATAAAAGACTGGTGCTGCCGGAACTCACTTCCTGATTCAAATGCGTAAATATGCTTCACCGTGCCTTTTCCTTTCTTGCAGCTAACGTTTTCTCCATAGATACAGCTTCAATTTGAATGCCGCCGGGCTTATGAATAATTTCCTCGTGAAAAAGTTCGTATCCCCACGTTTCGTATAGCGCAATGTTTTTTTGTGCACTTTTTCTGACTTTACAATACAGGTAGGTATTCTCTTCCTCCAGCGCAAGCTGTTCGAGCCTGTCCACCAGCTGTTTCGCGATCCCTCTTCCCTGTTTTTCAGGAAGTACGGAAAGTCTGGAAAAATACCAGCCTTCTTCCTCTGCACTAAACCTTACGACACCCACCGGCTTCTGATTTTCATAAGCAATCAGGGCGCGATGTCCATTGATCAGTGCCATAGTAATCTCTTCTATTGTTTCTTTCAGCGCACCAGAGGGCGGATTTTCGTGATTATACACCTGAAATGCCTGCCGCATCAGGTATTGAATAATTTCTGCGTCTTCCGGAGACGCTTCTTTTATGATCATAGGGACCCTCCTTATAAAGAAACAGGAATTTTTCTAAGTATAGCAAAAGTGCAGTCAAACAGAAAAGGTCTTCTTTTATATTAGTTCCTCTCCATTTTCCCGCATTAAGGCAGCTCCCTGACGATGATAAATATACATAACGACTTCATTTACAAGAAAATATATTGCCCCTGCCACCATTCCAATGATGGAAATATAATTCAGCAAGCCTTCGCTGAAGATTAAATTGTCCACCAGAAGAAAGTAAGGAATGCCAAATAAAAATCCAAAACTGATATGGTACAAGAAAGAGAAAAATTTTGAAAAACGTTTGTGATATTTCCCGCTTAAAAATTCCGAGAGTTTAGAAGCTGCTATGCCATAGGAATATATAACAGGACTGGTGTACAGCGCATAAATTAACACGTTTGCAAAATAAGCACCCGGCTCATCAAAGAGAGGAAGAATAACCGGCATGCAGACTGCAGTGAGAATAGACGCAAATAAAGCTGCCATTACTTTTGGAAATCTCATTTAGATATTCCTCCATTCAGGTTCTCTATTAAAACATTGTATTTTTTGTTAGTGATATCTGCTGATTAATATAAACTTATTATACAATTTCCAGTTTCATAATTGTTATTTTTTTACACTCCCAATTAAAACGCTCTATACTGCTTTTGTTTCTTCCACCGGGATATCCTGAAAATACTCTTTCTTGGAAGCAGGCATACAGAAGAAACTTAACACTGCAGCAAAAAATAGCATGACGAACGCTCCAGCTATGACTGCATTTTGAATTGATACTGCCTGTGCAAGAAAACCGATGAGCAGGGTCGTGAATATAACAAATACCGCCTGAATCAGCTCATAGATACTGCTGATCCTTCCCATTTCCTCGACAGGAATATTGTTCTGATAAAACGTAAGAAATCCAGTGTGAATAAAGGCTGTGAAAAAGGAGAGAAAAAAGAAGCCAGCTGCTGCCATGAAAAATGTGTGCGAGAATGCATAAAGCAGGTACCCGGAGGAAACAAAAACCGCACCGAGCCCGATCAGAGCAGATACAGTCAGCTTTTTTACCAGTAAGGTGTTCAAAATGGCCCCTGCAATTATCCCGGCACCTGCAATACTCACTAAGAAACCGTAATCACTATCTGATAATAAGAGCACTTCCTTCGCAAAAGCAGCTTCCAGAGAATCAACTGCTTCCGTCATAATAATCACAGATGTAAACAGGAAATAAACCAGCATGATATACAAGTGTTTTCTGCTGAAATTCATCACCATGAAAAAATCTTTCTTCAACATGGCTGAAGAGATTTTCTCCTTACCCAAATCATTTTTAAGATTTTTTTCCAAATCCGGCATGAACAAAGTGATCATCCCGGAGAAAAAGAAGGCACATGCATTGAAAGTAATCGCAAATTCCGGGGAACCGACCATAAACAGCAGTCCTGCAAGCGCTGGCCCTAAAAGAAAAGCTCCGGAATCAATCAAGCTGCGGAAGGAATTAAATTTTCTGCGTTCCTTCACGGGGATCAACTTTGTGATATATACCATTGAAGCCGGACCAAACACTGCGCCTGCCATATTGATAAAAAATACTATCATGTAAACGAGCCACAATGAATGTTCAAGCAGCCACGGAATCTGAAAAATTAAGATTGCCCGAAAGATGTCTAGAAAAATCATACAGTTCCGTTTATTCAGCCGGTCAACCACACTCCCCGCCCATAAATTTGTAGCTAGCGCAGCGACAGGAAGCAAAATGTAAAGCACCGCGACAGCAAGCGGCGATCCTGTCAGATTGAAAATAATTAAATTTAAAGCAATTAAGTACATCCATGCTCCCAGATTGGAGATCCCTATTCCCAGCAGCAAAATGGATGGGTATTTCCACTTTTTAAACAAATTTTTTGCTTTCATTCTCCTCACTCCTCCTCAGCTTATAAACAAAAAAATCCCATCCCCGAGACGAATGTCTCAGGGACGAGATTTTATAATCGTGGTGCCACCCCAGTTTATTAATATGTCTCCATATTAACCTCATCAGGTACGGCAGTAAATGCTTATACCCTGGCTCTGTAACGGGAGCTCCCGTCACACCATCCCCTTTCCGTAAGGTTCCGGTGCCCTGCTCAGAGGCTTGTTTCAACAAAAAATTAACCTGCTCCTTTTCAGCGGACGGAGCTCTCTGTGAGGTAATATTTCTGTTTACTTTTCTCATCACTGCATTTTAGAAATTTTTAACATTATATCATTACACAGATGAATAAGAAATAGAAAATTTAGGGTTTTTGTTGGAATTGAATGTTAAAATAAGCAAAGGGGATCAGTTGGGTAAAGAACCCACACACCCTCTACTGCCTGATGAAATCAGTGGAGTATAAAGATGTATTTACCGTATCTGGACTTTAAAATATAAAAGTTGTCTTAATTTCTAAATTCGAATTAAAGGAGACCAGATACAATGAAGTTTTCCTGGAAAAAACTGAGCGTTATAAGCGTGCTTTTGATTGTTTTAAGCCTGAGCGCAGTTCTTATCTTTCGTCCTGTATGGCTGGACTGGCAGATTGACAAAAAGGCAGAAATGTTAGCCCCTTATTTAGAAGAGCAGTATCCGGAAGAGAACTGGAATCTTACCACGGTGCCGCACCGGGAAGATGGCTACAAGCATTTGAACCCCTATTATATTGGCGTGGTATTTGAAGATGAGCCTGAGGTAACATATCATTACTGGGTAGAAAATGAGAATGAAATTTATCAGATAATGTATTCTGCAAACAAAAACTTGAACGATTTACAGTTCAAAGAAGAAAATAATTAGATGGATGGTAAAACAGTTTTTCATGCTCCTATTAAGAATGCTTTTCTTTACATCTCTTTTTAAATAATTCCATACTTCACAAAACTGTTATATATGCCGTTATTATCAGGTGTCTCTGTAATATCATCAGCCGCTTGTTTTACTGGTTCTTTCGCATTTCCCATAGCAATACCGTACTGCGCGTATTCGAGCATTTCTATATCATTCATTCCGTCTCCATAAGCATATGTATGCTCTTTGCTTAATTGAAGATGTTCCAGCAGCTGTGCGATCGCTGTTGCTTTGTGAATACCTGGAATTGATAATTCACCGCTGTTTTTCCCAAATAGCGATACTGTACATGGAATCACGTGAAACTTAGAAGAGAATTCCTCTGTTATTGTTTCTATCGGCACATCAGATCCTAAAAAAGAAATTTTGTTTATATCCGGACGTACCAGCTCTTCCCCTGCGACCAGTGCATCGTGAAAAGGCATAATGCCTTTCTCCACTTCTGACCGGCTTTCAGGATTTTTCAAAATAAAATCATCAATAATCTTACGGATGCGGGTTTTACAGTTTTTGCTTGCGTAAAGACCTCCGTTTGATTCTAAATAGAAGTCAATTTTGTGCTGATTAAAGAAGTTTACAAGATACGCTACATCTTCCTGTTTTACTGTTTGGTGCAGAAGTACATTGTTTTCATATTCTATGTAGCCGCCGGCCGCTGCAATAATTCCGTCAAATCCGATATCCAAAATGTCACTGAATAATTCTGCTTTAGTACGGCCTGTGGATATAAAAATGAAATGACCGTTTTTTCTTGCCTGCTGGACAGCTGCTGCTGCAGAGGCTGGAACGATACCGTTATTATTTGCTAACGTTCCATCAACATCTAAAAATACAGCTTTCTGCATATATCTTCATCCTTTCTTCCCTTAAAAAAATAGGAAGAAGGGGAAATCCCCTTCTCCTGAATATAGTTGGTCGTTTTATTACATTAGCTTCCTGAAGAAATTTTTTCGCCGGAAGTAAGCGCAGCCCCGTTCGTTTCGATGACTTGCTTATACCAGTCAAATGATTTTTTCTTGCGTCGTTCCTGCGTCCCCGAGCCGTCATCGTGCTTATCCACATAGATAAAACCGTAGCGCTTGGAGTATTCTCCTGATGACATACTAACAAGATCGATGCAGCCCCAGCTGGTATAACCCATCAGCTCAACACCGTCCTGCACTGCTTCTCCCATAGCTAGAATATGCGTGCGCAGATAATCGATCCGGTAATCATCCTGGATGGAACCATCTTCCTCTACTTTGTCATAAGCACCAAGTCCATTTTCTACGACGAACAGCGGTACTTGGTAGCGGTCATAAAGCTTGTTAAGTATAATACGGAGGCCGGTCGCATCAATTTCCCAACCCCAGTCACTTGCTTTAAGAAATGGATTTTTTACTCCTTCCAACAGATTACCAGCAGCAGTTTCTGCATCTTCTTTGTTCTTTTTTTGCGTTATAGACATATAGTAACTTAATCCCACATAATCTACTGTGTAGTCACGAATTAATTCAAGATCTCCCTCCCGAATGTCCAGCTTTACGTTATTTTCTTCAAAAAACCGTTGAATAAAAGCTGGATATTCTCCACGAACATGCACATCTCCCGCAAAATAATTGAACCGCTGTTCTTCCTGCAGCGCATAAAGGACATTTTCCGGGTTGCTGTCGTAGGAGTAGATAGGCGCCGCGATAATCATACAGCCTATTTCTGCTTCCGGCATTATCTTCCGTGCGTGCTTTACTGCCATACTGCTCGCTACAAACTGATGATGAAATGCCTGAAATAATTCCTGATACTTATCGTTTCCATCATTTATAGTAAATCCCATACTCATGATAGGAAAATGCATCGCACTGTTAATTTCATTAAACGTCATCCAGTACTTTACCTTATTTTTGAAGCGGTTAAAAAGCGCTTGCACATATTGATCAAAAAACCCAATGACTTCCCTGCTTTTCCAGCCGCCATACTCTTTCACAAGGTGAAGCGGCATCTCGTAATGAGAAATTGTAACGACCGGTTCAATATTGTGCTTATGCAGCTCATCAAATACACGGTCGTAAAACGCCAATCCCTCTTCATTTGGCTCTTTTTCCGTACCTTTAGGAAAAATGCGGGACCAGGCGATGGACATGCGGAAAACTTTAAATCCCATCTCCGCAAATAATGCAATGTCTTCCTTGTAGCGGTGATAAAAATCAATCGCCTCATGATTCGGATAGTGTGTCCCAGGCTTAGGTTCAAAATCAAAATCTGCCTGTTTCAACACCTTCAGCCTCTCTTTTCCTCCCGGAAGTACATCTGCCATATTAGGCCCTTTATTCCCCTCATTGAATCCGCCTTCCACTTGATTAGCAGCAGTCGCGCCGCCCCATAAAAATCCCTCTGGAAATAGTGTATTTGTCATAATAACATCCTCCTTAGATTATGGAGATCCGCCAAGACGGATCTCTATTACTTCCTTCACCTATTAATTGATAATTTTAATGCTTAAGACTGCACAGTTAACAGTGGATCATTTGCTTTAAAAGCAGATCTCTTTTCCGTTGCTATTTCCTGATAATCTTCTGTATTTGTAATAATAATAGGTGTGGTAACCTCAAAACCTGCTTCTTTAATTTTTTCAATATCGAATGTAAGCAGCATATCTCCTGCCTCCACACGGTCTCCCTGCTTTACGTGCGGTGTGAAATGTTTTCCTTCCAGCTGTACCGTGTTAATTCCGACGTGAATCAGAATTTCAGTGCCGTCATCTGACTTGATCCCTACTGCGTGTCCCGTTGGAAAAAAGACAGATATTTGACCGCCGACTGGTGATACAACATCGCCGATTTCCGGTTCAATTGCAATCCCTTTGCCCATTGCTTCAGAAGAAAACGCTGCGTCATTCACATCGCTCAGTTCAATACGCTTGCCTGTCATAGGGCTTAGCAATTCTTCTCTTTTCTGGTTTTCTGAAGAGACAGCCATTTTTTCCCCTACAGCCAACTTTCTTTCTGCAGGTTCGTTGGTTTCTTTGTTTTTCACTTCGCTTTTCGTTTGCTTCTCTTTTACTTCATATCCAAAAATTAGGACAACTGCGACTGCGATTCCCATTGCAGTAAATGCACCGATTGCGTGCAGGGCCATCGGTGAGAAGGCTGGAATGGTAAGAATACTTGGAAAAGCAAATGCAAGCGACTGCGAACCGAGTACACCATTAATTGCACCTCCGATAGCACCGGCACCGATAACATAAATCAGCGTTTTGCGGTAGCGAAGAATGATACCGTAAAGAATAGGTTCCGTGATCCCTGCAAGAGCACCTGGAAGCATCGTAGAGCCAGCCAGCGTTTTCAGCTGCTTATCGCGCGTTTTAATGAATATACCTAATGCTACACCGATCTGCGCAAATACTGCCCCTGTCAGCATGGAGGCAAGTGGATCTCCGCCTGCTGCAAGGTTTGCAAGCATAATCGGCACGACGCCCCAGTGAAGACCGAGCAGCGTCAAGAATGTCCAGCCTGCTCCCATTAAAGCACCTGTAAGAAGTGCACTGTGCTGAATCATAAATGCAATACCCGCACCGATTCCATCGCCGACATAAGTTCCAAATGGTCCAAAGATGAGTACTGTCAGCGGTACAATTACGATAAGCGACAGCATCGGTACCAGGAACATCTGTAAATCACGATGAATTACTTTCTTTATCTGGGATTCAAATAAAGCGTAGATAGATATTGCGATAAAAACCGGGAATACGGAAGAAGAATAATCCACGATTACCGTTGGAATTCCCAGGAAATCTGTTCCTCCGCCGCCTTCCAGTAAACCTGTTAAATTTGGTTCCAGCAGCGCAGCCCCGATCGACCCTCCCACGTAAGGGTTAGCCCCGAGACGGATTGCTAAAGTAATTCCTAGAAATACTGGCAGAAAGTAAAATATTGCATTCCCGGCAGCGCTTAAAATTAAAAATGTACCGCTCTCTTCTGACATCCACCCCAGTGCGACCAGTACAATAAGCAGCGCCTTCAGCATACCCGCACCGGCAAGTGCCCCAAGAAGCGGCTGGAAACTTCTTGCAATTACATCAAAAACTCTTGCAGTCAGGGAACCTTTTTCTCCTTGTTCTTCGTCATTCCCATCAATTGAAATCAGCTTCGTAATTTCTTTGTATACCTCTGATACATGCGAGCCCACGACTACTTGATACTGACCGCCTCCCTGGACCACACTCAATATTCCGTCTGTATTCTCCAGCGCTTCTTTGTCCGCTTTCTTTTTATCCTTTAGTGTAAAACGCAGACGCGTGGCGCAGTGAACAAGTCCATTGATGTTTTTTTCACCACCGACATTCTGAATTATTACTTCTGCTAATTCAGCATTATTCATTTCTTTACCCTCCTGATATCTATTTTTAGTTTTCTAAAATTTCTTTTATACATTTGGTGCCCTAGCCTGCCTCATTTTGTTGCTCCTTTCACGAAAAAAACCTAAATGGATACCTTCGCATGCGAAAGTTCCATTTAGGTTTTGCCTTTTCAGTCACAATCCTAAATTCGGGATAATTATTTGGTTGTTTTTACTACTCTTTCAATATGAATTGTTAAGTACAGCATTTCTTCTTCCATAAGCTCGTAGCCGTGCTGTTTGTCCACAAACACTTTTATCTTTTGAGAACATCGGTAGGCTTCTGGATATTTTGCTTTGATTACTTCGAGCAGATCATCTTCAGACTGCCCTGTATAATGGGTGCCTTTCACCAGCCGGTGTGCAAAAAATTTCAAATGCGTTAAAAACCGGTAGTAGGAAAGCGAATCTTCATCGAAATCCATTTTGAAATTGTATTTCACGATCGTAAGAATATCCTGGATGACTTTTGTCATATCCATCACATTAGTCATATCTTCATTCAGCTGTGCATTCACTAAGTGCAGTGCAATAAAAGCCGCCTCATCCTCCGGAAGAATAACGTTGAACTGGTCAAAGACCATATTCAATGCTTCCATGCCAACGGAGAATTCTTCTTTATACAAGTGCTTTGTTTCCCACAACAGTGCATTCTTAATTGCGATGTTGTCATGGTACCTTTCAATGGCAAAATGAAGATGGTCCGTCAAAGAGATGTAAATACTGTCATTTAGCTTTTTTCCCAAATGCACCTTCGCATAGTTGATCACCCGCTCGGATAATTCCATATATTCTACCGGAATATCCGCAAGCAGCGTCTTGAACTTTTTAATGATATCTGCATCTTCCAGCGTAAAAACCTTTTCCGCCTTCTCCTCATCAATCAATTCGCCATTCCGCTTATTAAACGCTATCCCACGGCCCATGACAATGACTTCCTGGTTATCTTTATCGGAAACTACTACATTGTTATTCAGGATCTTGCGAATCTTCACACCTTCACCCCCAAAAACCGCAAAAAAGACAAAACCAGACCAATTCACACTGGTCGTCGGTTTTGCCTGATTTAACAGTAACAATCCGTTCTTTGTATACGTTTTCCTTAATACTACACGAGAATAAAATTTGGTGCAAGCCCTTTCTTTTAGAATTTTTTTATTGATTGAATAGCACTGCGGATTTTAAAGGACAGGGCGCGCCCTGTCCTCAGTTTATATACTATTTATTTTCTTCCAGTTCTCGCACCAGTTTACTTAAAGCATCTTTTAACGGTGTAACTGGTCGGCCAATTACTTTTTCGAAATCACTGTTTTCCACTGCCAGTGTACCGTTACGAATATCTCTTTGAATCGCTGCCACGATGGGAATAATACCTTCCGGCAGACCAGCGTCCTTCATCACTTTCGCGTACGTCTCGCCCTCCACTTTTTCCAGTGAAATGTGTTGATCCAGCACTTGCTCCAGGGCCTTCACCAGTGCCTCCTGCGTATACAGCGGACCCGAAAGTTCATAGGTTTTATTTTCATGTCCTTCTTCTGTCAGCACGTTTGCTGCAGCTGCTGCATAATCTTCCTGCAGCGCCCATCCGACTTTTCCATCCTCTGCTGCAGTAACCCACGGTGCACCGGCCATTGCCCCTTGAATGCTTCCTGCTTCGTTTTCCAAATACCAGTTGTTGCGCAGAAATGCGTAAGGAATACCGGATTCCTTTATTGCCTGCTCGGTTGCTTTATGCGGAGGTGCCATGTTGTTCGTGCTTTCCTGTGCATTTGCAATGCTTGTGTAGGCAATAAAAGAAACCCCGGCACGTTTTGCTGCGGCTACAGCGTTCGTATGCTGCTTTATCCTTACTTCATTTGCCCCATCGGTGGAAATAATCAGCAGCCGGTTCACTCCTGCAAATGCCTTATCCAGCGTATCGGGGTAATCAAAGTCTCCGTATCGTACTTCCACTCCCTGCTTTCCCAATCCTTCAGCTGTCTCCGGATTTCTCACACTCACTGCAAGCTCTTCTGCTGAAATTTTTCCGAGTAATTTCTGCACTATTTTTGACCCTAAGTTCCCTGTCGCTCCTGTGACGAGTATTTTCATGCCCCATGCCTCTTTTCTATATCAGTTTGTTATTAGGTTACAATTTTATAGTATCGAAATGAATTTTTTAAATCCAGTGGAAAGACTTGTTAATTCTGCTCCCCTGTCTAACTACCCAAATAATTCAAAATATGATAAAATGGGAGAGTTAGGAAAAATCGGAAAGGGGAAGATATATGTACCGCTTTTTTCTATTAATATTTGCAGTATTCACCCTTGTGGCATTTTCTTATATAGATTGGAACGTATCAGAAGAACCTGGAGAAACAGAGGAAGCTCGGGATCCTCGTGTAACTGCCGAGGAGGTAGTTGCGGAAGAAGGCCTTTATCCTCTCGTGGAAGAAGCGAAAGAAGAACTGCTGGCTCGTGCAGCAGCAAGAAATATTGACGTAGTTATTACAGAAGGTTACCGTTCTCATGAAAGGCAGGACGACCTTTACGCACAGGGACGGACGAGCGGCGGAGACATTGTTACCCACGCAGCCGGCGGCGAATCCTATCATAACTACGGTCTGGCTCTGGATTATGCATTACAGGCGGAGGACGGCTCGCTTATCTGGGATGTGGATACTGATTTTAACGGCAGTGGTACACCGGACTGGCTGGAAGTTGCAGAAATTGCAAAGGATCTTGGCTTTGAATGGGGCGGAGACTGGACAAATTTCCTTGATTATCCGCATATTCAAATGACGTTTGGCCTGACAATTCAGGAACTGCAGCTGGCAGAAGCCGAAAAGGATAATTCTGAAGAAAGCTGACGACGGAGTTAATTATCCGTCGTCTTTTTGTATATTCAAAAATAAAACAAAAATAATGGCCGCTCCCCCAGTTTTTAGAGAGCCGGCCGGTATAAAATATAATTGCAGAAGCGTGTGTCACACTTATACTTTAAATAAAAATGAATAATGAGGCGTTCCGACACTCGGGCCGAAGACGCTTAAAAACTGTTCCCATTCTCTTTGGTTGATCAGTTTTTTTAAGGTGGTGCAGTATAACTTGGCCGTAAACGAGGCCGGTAATTCACTGTAACTTAAAATAGGGAGCTGTGATTCAATGAATTCAGCTGCAACTTCCGGTTCATCTTCCCAAAATTCTTCAGCGTTTCTTTTCACGTGATAATAGAGATAGAGGTTTCTTTCTTCCTCCGTCATTTCCATAATGTGAGGCCGCCATTCTCCATGCTCCGTGAAAAAGCATCCGTACTCATCTCTGGAAAATAATTCTAACAATCCATCCCGGAGCGCAAGTGTATTTAACGGCTCTAAATACTCTTTTTTCGCAACACAGGATTTCATAAATATATCTATTAGGTCCTGCTTGGTTTGATAAGGCAGGGTGACGCTTAAAGATTCACTAGGATGATGTCTCATAGATGGTTTCAACTTAGTTCCTCCTTTTTTGTTGCGTCTTCCTTGTTATTTTTAAAGAAGCTTATATATCGTTCTACCCTCGACTGGGGGTTCCCTAACGTGTGTTTCTCATATCGATGAAAAAAAGGACTTTATATACCTTTTTCAAAGGGAATTCGTCTATTAAATTCCAACAACAGAGGGACTTGTTCCCTTTATTTATTTTTATCCGCTCTGCTATATTTCTTTGCTTATAGAAAAAACTTCCCGGCAGCTGGACCAGGAAGTTTTTTCTACAGCACCAGATTCACACCGGTAAGGAGCAGAATGGTGCCTGCGACGACAACTATCAGCGGTGCACCGCGGTAGGAGATAAAAAAAGCAACCACTCCTCCGAGCAGTCCATACCATATTGTTTCCTGTGCATACATAATTCCCGGAAAAATCAGTGCTCCAAGCACGGCATACGGCACGCGGGAAAGCATACGGCGCAGCCAGTCCGGCCAGTTTTCCGTAGATAAGGCGATCAGCGGAAGAAGCCTTGGGATATATGTGACAATTCCCATACCGAGAATCATCCAGAAAATTTCTTCTCTCATGACTTACGCTCCCCTCTCTGCTCCACCAGTTCATAAATGATGACAGAAGTAATCGTTGCTGCCATAATCGCCCATCCTGTGGCAAGCTGGAGCTGGAAAATCCAGTGCAGGCCGCCGCCCATCAGTGCCAGGATCAGCACAGGCCTGCCTGCTTCTTTGATCGATGGTACCAGCAGCGCAATGAACAGTGCATAGAGAGCAATTCCCATACTTTCCTGCAGCACCGGCGGCAGCACTGCTCCGGTAAAGTAGCCGGCAGCGGTGAATCCTACCCAGCTGGAATACGCCACCAGCCCGACACCGAGTATGTAAGGTGCCTTGATCGGAGCTTCCTTTACTGAAGATACGGCGAACACCTCGTCTGTGAGAAAAAAGCCGAACAGCGCCCGGTAGCGCTTTGAGGAAGGCTCGGCCCGTTCCTGAATTGCGGCGCTCATCAGCAGGTGTCTAAAATTCACAATAAACGTAGCTAAAATAACTTCCACTGCCCCCGCACCGACTGCGATCATGGAAAGCGCCATATACTGTGCAGCACCGGCAAATACGATCATGCTCATCAGGACCGCTTCCACTACAGTAAGTCCCGTTGATCCTGCAAGCAGTCCGAAAGTTATTGCGACCGGCATATAGCCGAACGCAATGGAAAGCCCCGCCGTTAATCCCTGGCGGAGCGAATGATCTTTTTCTATATGTACAGTAGTATCCACCAGTCTCTCCCCTTTCTCTTCCTACATTTTACGATGAAAGAGGGAAAGATTGTCAAGAAAATACACTCTGCAGCCTTGATTTTGCTGATTCCTCTCCTCTGCTTCTTTTAGCGTCTGCAGATTAGTCAATATTACGAAGATCCTTCATATGGGGAGCTCGCTTTAGAAGTTCAGTAACAAATTCTTCCTGCCGCGCAGGTGAAATCTTGACTGACCCAAGAATCGACGTTTTATAAAAAAGCTCCAGTGCGTCTTTGGAAGAAAGCAAACGAAATCCAATAAGAATATTTTTCGTCTGCTTTACTTCTGTTAAATCTTTATAGGAAATCTTCTTTTTTATTGGGCCTGCCTGTAAATGTAAGTACGTTTCTTTCAAAGCATAACTCATGGAAAAACTGATCCACAGAACAAAGCTGCTTGTAAAAATAAAAATGGCTGATAAAATAATTATTTCTGAAGCTGACACTCTTCCTGCGGTGAAAATAACTGGAAGGAAACAGCTGGCTGCGGTCAGTAAGATTATACCGATAATCAACAAAGTAAATGTACTGTCCCTCTTCGCTTGATACGTCACCTTAGAACCTCCTTAATATGCAAAATTCTTACGGTAGTATTAAAAGAAGCACCTGTGAAATTATCCACAGGTGCCTGCTATATTAAAAACCGCCGGAACCTCCGCCGCCTCCGCCGACACCTGTGCCTCCGCCAATTCCACCGCTGCTGGAGGAGCTGAAGGAACTCGCGGCTTCTGCAGAAGACGATTGAAACTGGGTGCTTGCGAGAAGGCCCGCAGTCATAAAGATTGGTACATCACTTCGGTAACCTCCGGAAGCAGGAGCTGCAGAAAATTCCTTAGTCAGGTCACCGCTCATTTTCTTCACAGATTTCAGGTTCAGGCCGAGCCCGTAAATAAAAGCAATCTTTTGTTCTTCCGGCGACAGCCGCTGCCAGTCCTGCATTTCGTAATCAGCAACTTCGTCTTTATAATCCCGCCAGTCTCTCAGCAGCGTCCATCCTTTTTCCGTTCTCGGCTGGTAGATTAATGCATATCCGAAAACGAATAAATATAAAGCAAGTAACACAACAAATGGCACCACCATGCCATGCACGATATACACGATGCCCAAAGCCAGCGGTAGAAATGCAGCAGCCCCGAGCCCCAGCTTAAACCCTGTTTTGTTGATCTTTAAGTCTGCTGCTTTCTTTTCCTCTACTACCGCTTTCTGCCATTCTGCTTTTTTTGCTTCAAACGATTCATAATTTTTTTCGTCCTGCAAATATGCAGACATATCTGAGGAATGAAACACATCGTTTTCTCCCATTTCGTCAAACAGCATCGAAACAAGAATCTCTTCATGGGCAAGCAGATTTTTTCTGCTCTCCAGACGGAAGCTGTCCTCACCTTCCTGTGTTACTTTACCCTGCCGGACAAGATCCAGTAAAGAAGCGGTAAGCATTTCCGGAGCCACCGTCGGCCGTACATAATACAAGGTTGCCGGCATGCTCAGCTCCAGCGGCGGTGCGCCAGGAGTTAAATCTTTAGAGTAGGCGCTCTGCTTTAAATGACTGTATTTTTTTCGGTCTACATAAATGACACTTAAAAATAACAGAGCCAGTAAAGGAATCGCAATCGGAGCAGCAGTTGCAAGGAAATCCTCTCTGGCTGCAGCAGCCGCGGCAGCTTCCTCCCGATCATCTCTTTCTTCCTGTATCTCTTCTGCAGCGGAGCCTTCTGCCGTTCTCGTCACCCCGGCGAACAGTGCTTCGTCAAAAGCAGCGCGGACATCTCCGTCCTCTCCGCCTTCGACATGCCCAAGATCAAACAGTACATAGTCATCTTCGATCTGTTCAGTCCCTTCGGCTGCGCGATAACCGATGGCTTCTGTTTCCGTTGATGCTCCCGGCGGGTACACTCGGATCTGCATCGATTCATAATCGGTTTCGTTTGAGCTGTCAAAAAAGGACCAGTGAAATTCCCCAAGATCCTCGTAAAGCTCTACGCCGTCTTCAATCGTGTAGTGGAGGTCTACCGTAAAAGTCTCATCCTCTCCCGGCCGGTGAATACGATGTTCCATCTGCTCTACTGTTTCGATCTCAAGCGTTTCCCCGCCTTCATATGCTTCAAGATTCACTATTGGAGCGTATCCCGGATGGTTGAGAGTACGCACCACACCGTTAAAGTCTCCTTCAAAATCATACGTAAAAGATTCTTCCACCTGCACGCTTCCATCTTCCTGCAGATAGGCATCAATTTCTGCTTCCGGAATCGTGAGTTCAAACGCGCTTGCAGTTACAGGCATTGCGATGAAAAATAAAGAAGTAAGTATTATAGTATTTGTTTTTCTTCCCATGCAAATCACCCTCTCTAAATTGTTATACGCCTTAGAGAAGGAAATGGTTTCTTTTTTTTGCCTGAGTTTATCCAGATTGAATCAACTTTATAAGTCATCCTATAGTAATTGCATAATGAATCTTCGTTTGCTGTTACACTTTTGGCGAAGGCTTGCCCGAGAGCCTGCCTTCGATTAATAATTCAAAAGCTCCCCACGGCTTTCATCGATTCCGCTCGTGCTCAATGGTCTTCCAGAAGGTCACTTGGATTCTCAGACTACACTGATCCTCTGATCTTCCTCGCCTTAGTTCCTTATAAGCGATAACTTTCATTACCTAAAAAAGGTCCGGCTCCCCTCGAAGAAACCGGAGTTTTCTATCGTTTTATTCTTCTCCCAGATTTTCAAAAATCTCTTCTATTTCCGGGCTTTCTTCTATCAGCTCCATTTCCAGCATCCAGTCAGCGACTGTCTGCCAGTCTTCTTCGCTCTGGCTGCCGAAGCCTTCTGCGGACTCCATCTTTGGAAGAAGAATTTCCAGGCTTTCCTGCTCGACTTCTTCTATTAACGGGAAGTTTGCTTCATCCTGGTTATTTAAGAGAAGCTCCACTGCTTCCTCCGGATTATCCGCCATCCATTCGTAGCCCTGGGATGCAGCCCTCCAGAAGGCGCGGATATGTTCTTCCTCTTCCTCCCACGTCTCATCGTTTGTTACTACGACAAGCTCATAATATGGCGGAACCCCGTAGTCTTCCGGATTAATATTCTTCGTTTCCGTGCCCTCGTGTGCCAACAGCGGCACTTCGTGGTTGATATAGGCGCCAATAATTGCATCTACTCTTTCACTGACGAGGGAGGAGCCGAGCTCAAATCCTACATCTATCATTTCCAGCTGTTCCGGATCACCGCCGTCTTCCGTCACCATCGTTTGAATTAACGCTTCATTCAGGGGAATCCCCGGGTAGCCGACCTGCATTCCTTCCAGGTCCGCCGGACTTTCTATTTCGCTGTCTTCCAGCATAACAATATGGTTCAGCGGCGAACGCACAATCGCAGCTACTGATTTAATATCAATATCCTGGCTTGCTCTCGCGGTAATCACGTCCGGCTGATAGGTAATGCCAAGCGTCATCTGTCCTGAGGCTGCTAAATTGATCGGGTCTGTCGGATTCGTCGGAAAGTGAATTTCCACATCCAGTCCTTCTTCTTCAAAATAGCCATTTTCTTCTGCGGCATATAAGTAGCTGTGTACCGCGTTGGGATACCAGTCAAGCATAATATCGATACTTGCGTTTTCCTGCTCCGCCTCACTGCCGTTGCCGCACCCTGCAAGCAGCCCTCCAGTAAGGATCAATGCTCCGGCAATAACACTTTTGTTTCTTTTCTCGAGCTTTCTCATGTATAACTCCTCCATTTTAAGATCCATTTTTCTAATACTACAACACCTATAAACAGCAGCACCCCGACCAGCGAAAGTAATACAATCGGTGCAAACACACCTGCTCCGTCAAACTGCGTCATCATCCGCCGGCTGAAGTAGCCGAGCCCTTCCTGCGCTCCGAGCCATTCCCCGATCGCAGCGCCAATGACGCTGAGCGTGACCGCCACCTTCAGCCCGGAAAAAAAGGAAGGAAGCGCGGAAGGAAGGGACAGTTTGAGGAAAATGTCTTTTCTCGAAGCACCCATCGTCCGCATTAATTCTTTCAGCTCCCTGCTCGTGGAGCGGAGGCCGTCGAACGTATTCACCGTAATGGGAAAAAACGTGATCAGCACCGCCACAGCAACCTTGCTCCAGATGGAATACCCGAACCAAAGGACGAAAATTGGAGCAAGGGCAATCACAGGAATTGTCTGCGAAGCAATCAACAGCGGGTAAAAAGCTTTTTCCGCTGTTGTATTCCACGACATCCAGGAAGCAAGCCCGGTGCCGAGCAGCACCGAAATGATTAGTCCCACTAAAATGATGGAGAGCGTCGCCGGCAGATGTGTCAGCAGCAATGGTTCCCGCAGCTCCCAGAGACGGATTATTACTTCAGTCGGAGAAGGGAGGATGAACGCAAGTGCAATGCCCCTGGCGGTAATTTCCCAGACAAGCAAAAATGAAAGGAAAATGCCGATCGATAAAAAATAATACCTTTCTGCAACCTGCTTCATCAGCGCCAGCCCCGTATGTAACTTTTTTTCTTCATTTACAGCACTCCTTCGGCGCGGAACTGACGGAGAAGCTCCCGTTTTACCTGCAGCAGCGAAGGATCGTTCACATCTTCCATCGTCCTCGGACGTGCCAGCGGAATTTGCAGCTCCTTCAGCGACGTCATCGGTGGTGTGCTTGTGACAAACACCCTGTCAGATAAAAACAGCGCTTCATCGAGATCATGCGTGATGAAAATAATCGTTTTTTTCCACTTTGTCCACTGCGCGGTGAGCCACTCCTGCATGGAAAGGCGCGTAATGGCGTCCAGCGCACTGAATGGCTCATCCAGCAGGAGTACTTCCGCTCCTGTTAAGTAGGCGCGGAGAAATGACACCCGCTGGCGCATCCCGCCGGAAAGCTCGCCGGGATAGGAATGCTCCGTTCCTTCCAGCCCGAAAGAAGCAAGCAGCGGCAGTGCCTTTTCACACGCCTCTTTTTTTCTGATGCCCTGCAGCTCCAGCGGCAGGATGACATTTTCCAGGATTGTGCGCCAGGGCATGAGCTGATCCCGCTGCGGCATATATCCGATCCTGCCGCCTGCAGAAGTGACGGCTTTCCCCTGCAGGAGCACTTCTCCCTGCTGCGGTGCTTCCAGCCCGGTTATCAACCGGAACAGTGTAGTTTTTCCAGAGCCGCTCGGACCGATCACGCTGACAAATTCCTCTTGATTCACCTGCAGGGAAAGATCCTCAAAAATTGCTTCCTTACCATATTGAAAATGGAGATTTTTCATTTCCAGCAGCGAGCTACTCATCCATCGGCCACATCGCTTCGTTGTAAGCCATATCCCAGAACAGATATTCAAATCTTGTCGTATTCAAAAAGATTTTTTCCAGCTTCTGCAGCGTTAATTCGGAAGCGTCCCCGGTCACGTCATCCAGCAGGTCAATGCACCACTGCGCGGTCTGGGCAAATTCCTCAGAGCTGTACATGCGGATCCATTCTCCGTAAAGCGGATGATCCGCAGCACCGGGAACTGCCGCAAGCTCCCGGCCGATTTCCCAGTAGCTCCAGGCACATGGGAGCAGGGCTGCAAGCAGCTCGCTTAATCCTCCGTTCTGTCCGACATGAAGCATATAATGTGTGTAAGCAAGCGTTGTCGGGGATGGTTCTGCTTCTTCCAGCTCTTTTTCGGTGATCCCAAACTGCTTTGCATACTGGCGGTGCAGTGCCATTTCTTCATTCATCGTGGAGTCAAGCAGACTTGCAAAACGCCCCATCGTCTCCACGTCCTCTGCTTTCGCCGCACCGATCGCAAACAGCTTCGCGTATTCAATTAAATATAAATAATCCTGCACCATAAAAAAGCGGAATTTTTCTTCTGCCAGCGTGCCTTTCCCCATTTCCACCACGAACGGGTGGCTGTGGTTTTTTCTCCAGATCGGCTGCAACTTTGTATGAAGTCTTTCACTGAATTTCATCTGAATCACGCTCCTTTAATTATTTTTTCGTATGACACCAGTGATACATAAAATCTGCCATTACTTTGGAAAAGTCGAGCAGTTCCTGTATGGCGACAGATTCATTTACCGCATGCGCCTCTGAAAGTTCTCCCGGGCCGAACAGCGCTGTAGGAATTCCAGCTTCTGCAAGCCAGCCGCCGTCTGTAACTGTAGGAGATACGTCCAGTACCGGTGTTTCTTTTAACACTTCCTGATAAGACTGCTTTAAGGTTTCCGTCCCGCCGTGCAGCGGATCTACTTCAAAAGCAGGGAACACTTCGCCCCGTTCTTCAATCATCGATTCCCCGCCCCAGGTAAAGTGCGGCGGATTCTCCCGTAGCCATGGGTCTGCGTTTGCCGCATGCAGCAGATGTTCTTCAATTTCCCTGCTTACTGTTTCGTAGGATTCGTCCGGATAAAAATGGACGGTGATCCAGAGCCGGCACTCATCTGCAATAAATGCTGCGTGCCTGCCTCCCTCGATTACTGCGGGGTTGATCGTATTTGTCCCCGGCGGATATCCGGGATAGTGCTTGGACACCGCCCAGTGCCGCTCCAGCGTCTGCAGGCTCTCAATCATGACGACCATTTTTTCAATCGCGCTTGCTCCCTGGGCCATACCGCCGCCGGCATGAATCATCTGCCTCCGGTTGGCATCGTGATACGTGTTCGGATCTTTAATCGTCACCCAGCCGGTAATTACGCCTCCCTGCCCCTGGATATGGAGATTGCTCGTATCGACGACTACCGCATAATCTGCTGTATAACCTTTTTTGCAGCACTGAAGGGTGCCCGCTTCCCCTACTTCCTCGCCGATCACGGATTGGAAAATCAGATCGCCGGGCAGTTCGATCCCGTGCTCATGAAACAAACGGAGTACAAACAGCGAAGCGGCAAGTCCGCCTTTCATATCCGCTGCACCGCGTCCGATCAGCCTGCCGTCTTTTTCGACAGCTTCAAACGGTGCATATTCCCAATTCTCTTCCGGGCGCACTTCTGCAACATCCATGTGGCCGTTGACGATCAAACTTTGAAAATGTGCGCTGTCTGTTCCTTGCTTCGTTCCCACCACGTTAGGGTCATTGGGATAAACATCCCAACGATCCGCAGCAAAGTTCATTTCCTGTAAGTAGTTTTCCACAAACCCCTGTGCTTCCGCTGTATTTCTCGCTGGCGGCGCAGGTGTTTCATAGGCAATCAGCTTTTTCGTTAAAGAAATTAATTCTTCCTGTCTTGCTTCAATATCTTCGATCACCAGCTGAAGCTTAGTTTCGGACATATTCATCCCTCCTGAAAACGCAATTTTTAGACACAAAAAAACTTCTTCCGCGAATGGAAGAAGTGGTATCGGCCATGAAAAATTAAGTTTACGAGAGAAACTTAATCGATCCTGCCACTTCTTCCCTCCGCTAGTCCTAACTAGATCAGGTGAATAAGGGTCAAGACAAATGTCTCTCTCAGCTGCAGCGCAGCCCCCCTAGAGTGGTGGTGCTTAGTAATTCAGTTGTTAGTTTAGTTCTACCATAGTGAAGAAAGGTTTGCAACTGGAGAAATGATAAGTGCTTTGAAAAGAAAAATACTTTTGCAAGCCCGGCTGCGCTCCCGGGATGATGCTTTTTCCTCTTTAATAGTCACTTTCTTTTGTTTTAATCATTTAAACAGCATTTATAATACTGTAAGCGCTCCTGGTAAAATCTGCACCCGCACCGGTGTTTCTGTGACTACTTCCCCGTCACTTTGAACAAGTACCGGACTATCCGCGTGGATATGCACATCTTTCCCCTTAAAAAAGCTGATATTTTTATTCGGCCGGTGCTTTCCCTGGCAGATGCTCGGGATCCTGCGCAGAAGCGGCCATTTCTTTCTGCCGTGTAAAATGCAGAGGTTCAAGTAACCATCCGTATTTTCCGCGTCGGGACAGATTCGAATATTACCTCCGTAGTTCGGTGCGTTTGCCACTGCGGTAAGCCACACATCCGTAAAAACCCGTTTGTGGCCGTCTATCGTAATCGTCATATGTGTCGGTGAAAACGAGGTTAACACGTGCAGCACACCGGCAGCATAAGACAAGCGCCCCAGCCCTGCCGCGTTGAACCATTTCTTCAAGTAAGATTCGTTGGCAGCTTTGGCTACGGCGGCGTCAAATCCAATACCGGTAACCGTTAAGCAGCAGGAGTCTCCTAATGAAAGAACATCTATTTTTTTCGGCTGATATTCTATGATACGTGAGAGTGCTTGGTCCACATTATTTGAAACAGCAAGACTTCGGGCAAAGTCGTTTCCTGATCCTGCAGGAATGACTCCTAACGGGATGCACTTGTGTAAAAGAACCTCCGCTGTTTCATTTACCGTACCGTCTCCCCCGACTGCCACTACTGCGTTTACACCGCGCTGGACCAGATCTTTTGCAAGCCGCCCCGCATCCTGCGGCTTTTCTGTGAAAGAAACCAGATAAGGTGTTCCATTCTTTTTAAGCGCTGCTTCTGCTTTTTTCCAAACTTTATTTCCTTTTCCGCTGCCTGCGGTAGTATTCACGATAAATCCATACATATGGGCGCTGTCCCCTCTGTTTAATTTGGGGTGTTTTCGTCAAAAAAAGAGAGAAGCAGTGCCTGGGTAAGCCTCTCTTCTCTCTTTTATAGTATGGTATAGCTGATTTTACGGCAGTTATCTATTTCATATAGCGGTGCTCCCGCAAATCATTCAAGCTCTCAATTTCCTTTAGCAATCTTGCTCCGATGTTTGTTTCCCGTACTTTTTTCCGTTCCAGTTCTTCATTAACAAGCCGTTTGACAGACAGGACGTCCGTTCCTTTCGTTAACACTTCCTCTTTTGAGTTAAACAGCTGGTGCGCGACGAGCTGCATCCCATAAGAGTTGTAAAGGAGCGTATAGCCCGCGATTCCCGTGGTGGACTGATACGCCTTCGAGAAGCCGCCGTCGATTACGATCATCTTTCCGTTTGCTTTGATCGGATCTTCCCCGTCGATTTCCTTTACCGGCGTATGGCCATTGATGATACGGCCCTGCTCGGGGTCCAGGTCAAATTCTGCCAGCATGCTGCGGCATACGTTTTCATCTTCCCGCAGGTAATAGTAGGGGTTTTTTCGTTCTTTGTGTGTTTCTTTTTCTTTGATGAAATACCGCTCAAAGGTGGTCATTTCTCGTTTTCCGAAAAGAGAGGAATTTTCTCCCGTCCACAGATACCAGACCATATCAGTCGCAAAGTCATCGGTTTCCTCCGGATGGGCAAAAGCATAGCGCAGATAGCGTTCAAACACGTCGAGCAGCTCCCGCCCTGCATATGTTTTACCTTCAATCTCCATTTCTTTCATACTTCCGTTTTCATCCAATGGAATACAGCCATGGATCAGCAGGTTTCCATTGTACCTTAAGTAAAGGCTGCCTTTTTTCATGAGAAAATTCATATGTCTCGTCAATTTCTCAGAATGCTGGATGGAGAAAAGCAGTTTATCAATGACCTGCTGTTCCTCTTCTAATAATTCAGCCGGATTATCGGGATTGACTGTGGCAAAGCAGGCGCTGTCCACAGAATAGGTGTTACCGTGCAGCGTGACTTCTTTTTTCTCATAATCCACTTTTTCCAGTAGGAGCCGGTCTTCCATATTTAAGCAGGGACGTCTTTTAATAATCGGGCTCTCCAATTTAAACTGGATGATGGCGATTGCCTGATGAATTTTCGTGATCTGCAGCTGCTCCTGCTCGGTTAACGTTTCATCTGTCACCCGCTTCGGGCGGAAAGCCGGATGGTCATCATAATATTTCTCCGCCAGGTTCAGCAGCGGACGCAGATTGATGCCGTAAACATCTTCAATAATATCGAGGTTATTGTAGCGAGCGCAGATGCGGATGATATTTGCGAGGCATACTTTCGAACCG
This sequence comes from Alkalicoccus daliensis, assembly GCF_900103955.1. Lineage (GTDB taxonomy): Bacteria > Bacillota > Bacilli > Bacillales > Salisediminibacteriaceae > Alkalicoccus > Alkalicoccus daliensis. The sequence continues at coordinate 42,448 of NZ_FNIL01000015.1, read as the reverse complement.
GCAAAGGCCCCTGCCCACAGCACATCGTGATTCCCCCACTGAATATCTACGGAATGATAATTGATGAGCGTATCCATAATTAAGTGCGGATCCGGTCCCCGGTCATAAATATCCCCGACTACGTGCAGATGGTCCACTACGAGCCGCTGCGTCGTGTAGGCCAGGCCGACAATCAGCTTATCTGCCTGCTTCAAGGAAATGATCCGGTCCAGCATTTTTTCGTAATATGCTTTCTTATTATCAAACTCGTCCTTTTTATAAAGTAACTCTTCAATAATGTAGACAAACTGTTTCGGCAGAGCTTTCCGCAGCTTCGAGCGGGTGTATTTTGACGCCGCGTAGGAAACAAGCTTCAGCATCCGGCCGATGGTTTCTATATACCATTCCCGCAGTTCCTGTTTGCTGCTGAAGTGAATTTTTGTCATTTTCAGCTTTTCTTCCGGGTAATAAATCAGCGTCGCAAACTCGTTGATTTCTGATTCCTGCAGCTCCTCCTGGAAAAGATCCATGATTTTCACCTTCACGTTCCCCGATCCGTTCCGCAGCACGTGCTGAAACGCCTGGTATTCCCCGTGCAGGTCACTCACAAAGTGTTCCGTTCCCTTCGGCAGATCAAGTATTGCTTCAAGATTAATAATTTCAGTAGCTACTTTTTCTTCACTTTCATATTTCTGTGCAAGCAAATCTAAATACTGTAAATTCATCATCCGGAAACCCCCTTTATCCTTTTTACTTCAGTTTTAATTTAAGGAAAATCTTTCTTTATAACATTCATTTTCCCCAGTTCTATGTATAAGAAGGGGTTTTCTCTCTACCTTTAGTTTAAATCAGATACGGTAGAGTAGCTAGTCAAATTGACAGAAAACTTTTACAGACAAAAAAGAGAAAAGGTAATGGTCGCAGCCTCTTCTCTCTTAGATTTTAGGTAGCTTCTTAGTTTTCGGGTTTAAAGCCTCTTGGTTCAGAATATAAAATTGGCTCATCTAATAAATTTCACTAACTTAATCCCTCATGTAAGTTTTATTAGAGAAACTACAATCTCATTTAATCGCTTCTTCCTTAAAATGCTTGAAATTTATCTGAAGAAGCCAAACTCTTGAATTAACATTCGAATCGTTTACAAATCGTTATCTGTCCGCATACAGGCTATTCCATCCATCTCGAACCTAATCATGTCATTGTGTTCTGCCGGTCTTGTCCCTTTTCTCATTTTTCGACAGCGTATGTCAACGGCACAGTTTTCCCCGAAACAGCTTGGGTTAGCCAGCACTGACGCCATCCCTGGTGCAGATAATGTTCCGGGGCTGACTTTTCCTGCAGGGCACCCACTGCTCCCCCTGCAATTTTTCATGGAGGTGCCTTTGAATTGCAGCCGAAAGCTGTTACCGGATCATCACAATCAGCAGACTCAGGCAGAATGCCGACAGACTGAAATGAATGAAAGCAATCCTCCAGCTTGCCTTCGCGTATCCGCTGGTAAAACGGTTTAAAAGCCGCTGAAGGAAGTTTTGAGCCCGTCTCCGGAAAATCAGCCCCACCCCAATAAGGAGCACTGTGGGCAAACTACTCACCAATGTATAAACGAACAGTGTAAGGGAAGCAATCTGAGGAGTAATCTCTAATTCCACCAGACGTTCCACTGCTAAAAACATCGGAAAAGAGAAGGGAATGTCCATAAGCATCAATAAAATGCCAAAAGGAAAGGCTGTCCAAGGGTTCACCCAACCAGGAAGTTTCATTCCGTGGCGTGGTCGGGACTTGAAGCGCTTAATACCCAGATACACAAAAAAACCTGCGGCGGCGAAGACCACGATACTGCGCACCCAAAACGTAAAGGTATTCATCATTTCCGCCATGTAGCTTGACCCGAAGTACAGGAGCATTGTCAGCACAAAGAATGACCCCAGTGCCCCGAAGGCATAGGAGATACTGGTGGCTGCAGGTCGCCGGGCAGTGAGCAGCATCACGATCACCACATAAAGAGTAGAGGTGACCAGAGCATCCAAAGTCGCCAATCCTGTAAGTGTCCAAACTAGTTCTAAAGTTAACATGATTTTATCTCCTTTATTTAAAGTTACTCATGTTACAATAAAGTATGGAGTAACTCTATAGTCAAGGAGAAGATATATATGAAAAATGGGCCTTACCTCACTACTGGCCAATTCGCTAAATTAATAGGGATAAAAAAAGATACTCTTTTTTATTACGACAAAGTGGGGATTTTTTCTCCAGAAATCGTGGAAACAAATGGTTACCGGTATTATTCTCCCTTTCAGGTCGAAGTGTTCAATGTCATCACGACACTGAAAGAATTGGATATGCCTTTGAAAGAAATAAAAGACTATTTAGATAAACGGTCCCCTGAAGCACTGCTCGACTTGCTAAATCATAAAAAAGAAGAGCTGGATCATAAAATAAAAAAGCTGCAGCAAAGACAGGACCAGGTGCTGAAAAAAACAGGGGACACGCAAGAAGCTTTGCGTGTTCCGGCAGGGGAAATCATTCTGGAGGAACGCGAAACGAGCTATTTAATTCAAACTCCACTAAAGCCGCTTCACAATGAAAAAGATATCGTCGACTCTATGTTCTTCCACTATCAACAGTTAGAGCAATTAGAAGTACCATCAAGCCGCAGCCCGGGATGGATGATAGAAAAAAAACAAACATATACTGAAGAAACCCTGATGAACAGCTCCTCCTCCCTATTCACACGGATAGCAGATCCTGATAAAGCGAATGCGCAGCTGGATGCAGGTATCTATTTAACCACGTATCAAGTGCAAGATGATTATATGCTCGAAGCATACAATCAAATGATGGACTATGCCGCTAAGCATCATTTATCACTGGCAAGCTATTTTTATGAAGATGTCCTTCTGGACGGACTGTCCGTGAGTGGAATAGAAAAATACTTAATAAAACTGTCTATAAAGGTGGAAAACTCAACTAAAAGATAGATCCTCGCAGGCGGATTTCCCAGAGGTATCTTAAACCTCTGGAACACTCGTTCAAACTGCTACCTCTCAGATTTATTAGTTATGCCAGTTATTTTAAGATTATCAGCGGCACACCCTCCATCCTGGTTATGTTTACACTCCAAATGGCTATTCCTTTATGGAGAGGAAGCATCATGAGAAGCCTCTTCTCCAGGTACTTTTAATACATCTTGTGTTTGACCCATTAAAAATATGGCAATAGAAAAGGAATAGGCGCATGCGAACCGAAGAATTAAGTAAGGAAGAAATTAAAACCGGAATAATCACATATACGCAAATACAGGAAAACGTATCAGATACGGAGGTGAGTAGCATGAAAATATTTAAGTTTTTTATGGTATTTAAAATGATAAGAAGATTTATGAATCGCAGAAAGTAATTAACAAGCTATCTGTGAACATATAAGTTTTAACTAACTGGATTTACAGGTACGAATGCCCTAAATCATTCTTTTTAAATCATCAGCAAAAGATGAAAGGAAATAGATCGGCAGTAATTCTGTCTTCTATTTCTTTTTTAATGTGACTGGGCTGTGGCCTAGCAGCATTTTTCCGAAATGCTAAGTAAAAACATTTTAACCTGCTCGATGAATACAAACTGGAAATGAATATTTTAGTTAAAGCCCCATTTTGTTTTAGGAAGCCTGCGGCTCTTTTTTCTTCACTTCCCGCGGAGAAGGCTTTCAGTTCTCCCATGCTGGAAGAGAGCACGCTTGAAAAAACAATACTGCAGTTTTCACGAGGGAAAAGACAGCATTATTCCTTCCTCCTATTTACAGACATTTCGCAGTAGCAAGAGGTTATGCGAGGCGCTTGTGTCTCAGGAAAGCTGGAAGAGGAGCCCGGTGTGCTTCGAGCCGAAAATTTCCTCTACAAAGGCGAAGATTTAAAACGCCAGACACTGCCTTTTCATTCCCTATACGTATTTTTCAAATACATGGATAATCATCGATCATAATATAATACCTGTAATTCTCTTTATTCAGGATAAAATTCACTGGTTGTCGTTTATGTCCCTTGCCTGCGGATCATTTATGAAAGCTCCATTTCAAACGTTGAAACATCCGTTAAATTAACAGCACCTGAACGAAAGGAGCAGTTGTTTATGAAAAAAAAGCTGTGGATCGCTGCCGCTGCTTTTGGCGTATTGTATCTTGGTGTGATTGCCTATCATCAGCTGAAACCTCTTCCGGAAAACGTAAGCTACCTTGGGGAGGCCCGGATGATTGCAGAAGAAGAAATATCATTTCTCTATGACCTTACTTATCTGAATGAAGAAAACGAAGAAGTTTATGAACATGAAATTTTTGAAGAAGTGTTTGCTTTAATCGACGAAGCGGAGCACTTTTTAATCATAGATATGTTTTTAGTGAATGACTTTTCGACAGAAGACGGCAGTTTTCCGGAGCTGAGCCGGGAATTTACCGACCGTATTGAAGCAAGGCTGGAAGAAAATCCGGAGATGAAAGTAGTATTTATTACCGACCCGATCAATACCACTTATTTTTCTCACAGGTCTGCGCATATAGATCCTCTGGAAGCAGCAGGAGCAGAAGTCATTTATACAGATTTAACCCGATTAAGAGATTCCAATTATTTTTATACCGCATTCTGGCGGATCGGCCTGCAGTGGTTTGGCCAGAGCGGCAGCGGCTGGCTCCCGAACGTGTTTGGAGAAGACGCTCCCGATGCAACAGTCCGCTCTTACTTAAAGCTCGCGAATACAAAAGCAAACCACCGAAAAACCATCGTGAGTGAAAATGCCGGCATTATTACGTCTGCCAATGCGCATGATGCAAGTGCTCATCATTCCAATATTGGAATAAGGGTGCAGGGAGAAACGCTGCGGGACATCGTGGAATCTGAAAAAGCAGTAGCCGCCTTTTCCGATGGTGATCTCAGCCGTTTTCCCACCGAAGAGGAGCTGGATGAATGGATCGTATCGAGCGGGGAAGAAGACAGGCCGGTGCAGGCACAGATGATTACAGAAGGGAAAACGAAGCAGGCACTACGTAAAGTCATTGCTGCTGCGGAAGAAGGCGATACGATCTGGTGCGGCCTGTTTTACTTGTCCGACAGGAATATTATTGAAAGCCTTTTAACCGCTGCTTCTCGTGGCGTCACGGTAAATATTATTTTGGATCCTAATCAGGATGCATTCGGCCAGGACAAAATTGGTATTCCCAACCTGCCCGTAGCCAGTGAACTGAAAAGGCGCGGGGGAGAAAATATGAACGTCCGCTGGTATGATACCCAGGACGAACAGTATCACTCCAAAATTTTGTATGCGGACCGCGGAGAAGTAGGAAATGTTATTGCAGGGGCTGCAAACTTTACGAAACGGAACCTGGATGATTTTAATCTGGAAAACAATATCAGCGTCACCGCTCCGGCAGATACGGAAATTATGACAGAAGTGGATGATTATTTTCACCGCATCTGGAATAATGAGGATGCCATTTTTACAGCAGCCTATGAGGAGTATGCCCCCTCCTACCCTGCGTTTAAATACTTTCTTTACACCCTGCAGAAAGTTACCAGGTTCAGCACATATTAGAGAGGTTTCGTGATCTGTACAGCTGGCCAGCAGGTTTTTCGTCATTAAGATAAACTTTGTTAAAATGACTGCCGGCCGAGTAGAGAAATGCGCATTATAAAATAAAAATCCGAGCTGCTGTGGTCTTATTTATTTTAGTAACACCAACCGCTTATTTTACAAGATTTTTCGTTTTAAATGAACGATCCAGATATAACCTATCTTCTCTACCGCAATTTTAAGTAAATGATTGATTAGCCTATTAATAAAAATATGTCGCTTTTTAAAAATAATAAAAGAGAGAAGGTTGCTTCCATCAGTCCCCTTCTCTCTTTTTAATGGTTCTGATAACTTGTGAAATGTAATTGAATACCATTATTTATTTTACAATAAGGTTAATTATTTATAATCATTTAAGGAAAATTATTGATCGTTCTTAAATGTTCACTTTTCCAAACTTTAAATGCGAGAAGCTACTTTTTGAAGCACAATTCGCCGCCTTTTTTATTCAAGTCGCGAAAAGGATTTTCAATTAACAAAATCGAATTAATCTTAATAATTCATTCTAACTTCTTGAGGTGTATCTAATTGCAACCCATACAAATATATGAAATTCCAACTGAAATAAAAGACTTTGTCGGCACAATCAAGTCCATTACATTTCCGCGGCAAGGTTATACTTCGAACGTAGGGGTAATTGAATGTAAAAACGGCTTTTTTGTACTTAAAAGAACGAAAGGAATGCCAAATAACACTTCATTAAACAGAGAAGTGTCCGTCCTCAATCATTTAGCCGCTACTAACCTACCGATTCCAACCGTTCATCAATTCGTTGAACAAGAAACCAACAATCAATCGTGGGCGTTATTCGAGTTGATAGAGGGAGAAACAGTGAGAACAGCTTTATCCAATGAAGTAGCTGAGGAGAAAAGGCAGGAAATTATCTTTAATTTCGGAAAAATACTCGCTCAAGTCCATTCAACTCCATGTCCAAGTGAATTAATATACGAAAAATCATGGCTGGACGAAATGCTGGCTCAAGCAGATATTAACCTAAAGACTTCCACTGTGGATGGAGATGCAGAATTGTTGCAACATATAAAGGTGATAAAACCCGCTGAAATAAAACAGGTATTAATCCACGGTGATTTTACGATTGACAATGTAATAGTCAATCATGGGAAAGTAGCTGGAATAATTGACTGGGGTGGCGGATCTTATGGCGACCCGCGGTATGATGTTTCGCTTGCGGTACGTCCCAAACCGAAGGCCTTTGAAACTGAAAATGACAAAGAGCTTTTCTTTAAAGGCTACGGAGCAAGGATTATGAATGAATGGGACTACAATTATTTTGTAAAGGGGTTATATGAGTTCTTTTAAGGTGTATTTAGCATTCAAGGAGAATTCCTTATTTCTCTAAAGATCACTTAAACTTCGAAAAGTGAATTTATACAGACAGATCAGGGCGGGAAGTGAGACTTTGTTCAGTCACTTCCCGCAGTTGTAGTTCTTTAGCTCCCAATATGTGGGATTATGTTAACCTATTTATTTCATTTTCCATGCCTTAGAAGGAGGTAAAGTTGATGAAGAGCTCCCCTGGTCGTTACCATCAATAATTATTTCCATAGGAATAGAAAATGCTTCTCCTACTAATAAAGCACTTCCTGTTCTGAGAAAAGATATTCTTGTAAGTTGAGATTCGGTAAGATATGGAATACTCTTTCTCATTTGATCTAAATCGATATTATTTCTTATACGATGCAAAATAAAGTTATTACATTGTGATAAAACTGTTTTTGAAAGTTCACCTGGTCTTTGACTAACAAGAATCATAAATATCCCGAACTTTCTTCCTTCTTTAGCAATTTGTTCAAACATCCTCAACGAATAGATGGAATCTTCAAAATTTCTTTCGTGTATATATTTATGTGCCTCATCTAATACAATGTGGTACATATTATTTATATTTTTATCACTTTTTCGAATTTGCTTTTGCTTAGAATATAATATTCTTAAAAAATAACTTGTGAAAAAGGTCAAATCAGTATCATCTAAGCTTGAAATTTTAAATACTGTAAAACCTTTTTCAAATTTCATAACATTAGAATATGTTTTTAATTTGTGCGGACTATTATCAAATAAGGTGTTTTTGTAAGTGGAAATCAAGTTCTCAATACGCGTCATAAGAGTAGAGCAATGAGACCTAGCTTGATCGTTACCTCTAATCTCTTCAAATAGAAGCACCATATCGATTCCTGTTTCGAGATAAGATAAACTTGTTACCGTGCAATCAGCTTCTCCTATCGATTCTTCAATAATTGATTTACATTCTTCATACTCATAGCCTGAAAGTTTCTTTATAAATTCTTTGATAACTCTTTTAAATGACTCTTCATCTCCACTTCTAAAATTCGCATATTGCGAATTATAATTTTGTAGTTGCTGATTAATACCATTGTCTTTAACAGCTTCTAACAATTTTATTATTTTGGCTCTTTTACCTACTACATCAGTATGTACATTTTCATACATAAATAAGGCACAATAAGCATTTATCCAATCTTTGAAATTTGAACTTGAACTCATTAAATTTCCTAGTCTTAAACCATTCATTAAGACTGGGAGTTGCACCCCAGGTGAAGGTTGAACTAAATTAATCCAGTCTTCTTTGTTCAATGATTCTATAGGTATAGATAATTCTTTTTCAACATCTATTCTGTTTAAATAGTCAAGAGGAATAGACTCATACTCATCGTGCACATCGAATATTATAAAATTAGCATTATTTACCTCAGTATTTGTACTAAGTTTATTGATAACTTCAGCTATCAGCTTTCTAGCAGTTGTTGACTTACCTGAGCCTGTATTACCTAAAACACTTGTATGATGAGAAAACAAACTGTCTATATTTAATTGGGGATAATAACTGTCAAAAGAAGCCATTTTCCCTAAAGTTATTGAATAACTCTCTTTATCATTTAATCTTAAGATTGAATTGACATCTTCAATTAGTGTTAAAAAGACTGAATCTCCTACCATAGGGAATTTTGATAAACCGAAATTAAACGTTTGATTTTCGATTTCACCTAGAGGAACTGCTTCAAAGTATAGCTTCTCTTTAAATTTAGACATTTCATCATCCACAATCGGGTTTTCTTGTTCATATAAACCAATTACTTGGTAAATAAATTTATTAGAATTAGATTGATAGATGGTTATGAAATTATTTATTCCGGCAAAAGTATATAGATCGCCTTTATAATTATGAATAAGTTTATTAGAATTAGAAATTTCCATTACTATTTTATTTGGAAATACTTTATTAATTACTCCTATACTGTTTTGATTTCTCATAATTTAAACCCACCTAAAAATTTAATAACATTATTAAAATGGTGGCCATCTTTATTGTTATTATAATTTCCTTCTATAAAATGAAAATTATTTCTGTCCTTGTTCTCATTATAAAACTCTTTGGCATTTTGTTCTGTCTTGTCGCCAAACACTATGAGATTAAAGTCGTCATTGTTTAAAGCTTGAGATATTAATTGATTAATATGTGAATCCGGAAATCCATATCCTATCACTATTAAAGTTGAATCTCTTTTTTGTAAGTTGATTGTAAATTCTCTCATAAGCTCTGAATAAGGTGATTGTTGAGTTTCTAAGTGTTTGTTAATTGTAGGATAGATCATTACGTTCTCATTTCCTTCTTTTGACAAAGAGTTAGATGATTGAACGATAGTCTTTAAATTAGTATCGTAATTCCAATCTATTGATCCATGGATTTTATGTAATTTTATAAATCTCTTAACTGTTGTCCATTTCTCTTTGTACCTATTCTCATCATCAACTAGTCTCATTCTATAGTTCTGAGGATCGAATGTTCTATTAATTAACCCTCTAAAACCATTGGCATAATGAATACCATTTTGCTCCATTGCAATTTCATTATACAAATCATAATTTGTAGTGAATATGTTTATAGGAGTAAAGTCTTTGTATTCTCTATGACTCAATATGCTATTATAAAATTTCTTATAATTATCGGAGGTTGTGATGAGTTTAATATTTTCTGCTTCTGATAAGCCAGTATAAGATTTAGGGATTGTCAATAACAAGCTTTCCTTTGTTTTTTTAAAAGCTTTTGCGTATTTGTTGTATTCATCTCCACTTTGTAAAAATGTCATTGCATTCTTTAACCAATTTAAATATCCTTCTATATCGTTACTTTCTGCATAATCACCAAGACATGAACTAATTTCAGTATTTGATTTTATATTATCAAACGTTTTGCTCATTAATGGCACATGAGGGAGAGAGCAACCTGATCCTATCAAAAAATGTAAATTTTCACTTTTACATTGTTGTTGAATGAACTTTGAAATTTCTTGAATTTGTTGATCGAATTCTAAATGGCTTAGTTTGTCCTCTTTCCCTCTCCAATAAAACATCTTTTTTCTCATTCTTTCTTCTATCATTAAAAAACCTCCTTCATATTAAAAATAAACTGTCAGATTAACTTTAACAAAATTTGGAACTCGAGTGAACTGTTTTGGTTGAATATTTATTCGTTCGAAAAAGTACACTTTCTCGAACGGCAAATCTCGGTATAATTTTTCGAAAATTATAAGTTCAAAAAAGTTTATTTTTACTTTTCGAACGTTCGCATAATTACACATACTTTAATGAACGTATTGGGCTATATATTAATAAGTTTCGAGTGAAAGGTGACTGGGTGAAAAAGAAATAGAGAAATTTTTCATATGGACGGTCATCGAAAAAGAGTTCAAGAATTATTAGGAACTTATTTGTAGACAGTTTTCAGTAAAGCTATACCATGCCAGGACGGTTAATGATTGCTGTTGCACAGAACAGGATTCTTAATTTGTCCCCCACTATTTTTTTCCTTATTTCGCACATCAATTACTAGTGAGGCCCCCTTTTTTACGGATTTATTATTGTATGCGTACCTGTGCTACTTATTATATTCATATCGTTCATAAATTAACTGTTCCCCCTTCGCTCCCGCAAACCATACATCGTTACATGCTTCTGCCATAGCCGGAAGGTTTTCTTCAATCGTTGCGAATACATTTCCCGGTACCCAGCCAATATCTCCATTCAACAGTAAATTGTTTCTTCCATAAAAAACAGCTAAATCTACTACTCCTGGTAGATGAGAAATGTTTTTCTCTTCTTTAAAAGCTTTATCCAATTGACCTGATTGAAAGTAAAAATAACAAACGTCCCCAGGAATTGGAGTTACCGTAGAGTTTTCCAATCCGATCTCTTTTTCAGGAAAAGGAGGTACCATATTGTAAATTTCGTTATGAGCGTACTTCGCATGATAAACTTGACCGCTTTGTGGAAGAGCTTCCCAGACTGCTTCACAAGTTCTTGGAGCCTCTTCTTCCAAAAGTCTAGCAATACAGGAAACACCTCGCTGAGCCAAACTAATTTTAATATATTTTGTCATACACTCATCTCACCCTTCATTTTTTATTTTTAAAATTTTTATAATCAAAGGATAATTGTGCTGGTTCGTGGCGCGGCAGCTATGTCATTGACTAAGGAGTTAAATGGAAACAGCTATACAGAGAAAAAGATCCCCTCTGCTTTATCTATACAAAGCTTTTGGGATTCTTAGAGGTTCTTAGGAAAGCTTATAATGCTTTCCATTTATTTCATCATACAATGTATCAGCGACTGTCGATATGTACCACGCTACACCCCTTTTCTTTTTGTCCAATTCCATTTCTAATTTTTCTCTTTCTTTTGTATATGAATATAAAGTCTCTCCAGGAATTAGATGGTCTGACAGATTTAACAAGCTTATTGCTTTTTTATTGAATTTCTTCGCAATTGCGAATGTAGTAGCGGTTTCTATATTAACACCTAAATATCCTTCAGCAGCCCAACCGTTTACCATCTCGGTTGTTTCTAGAAGCATAATTTTATTATTCCTATAATTGATGCTTTATATATTAATTAATCATCAAATTTCATTTGTTTAATATGGAAAAATATTGTATTATTAGTTTTGATTTCAAATTTCATTTAATATTAGGAGGATGTATGATAAAAGGATTGTATGAAGCACATTTACCTGTAAGCGACTTGGAACAATCTATTGATTTTTATCAGAAATTAGGCTTAGAGATTGCTTGGCGAAACAATAGTTCCGCTTTTTTTTGGATTGTTAAGAAAGAAAGTTGGTTAGGACTTTGGGAAGGAGAGGAGTATAAAACTTCATATCACCCCTCTTTAAAACATATAGCTTTTACAATAGATTATGAAGACATGAAAAATGCTTTAGCATGGCTTGAAAATAAGAGAGTATCAATAGTTCCTTTTGGTAATAGAAAATCAATAGAACCTTTCGTAAGGCCTTATCAAGGGAATGCTTCAGTTTATTTTGAAGATCCGGATAAAAACAGCTTAGAATTTATGTGTTACGTAGACGTTCCCTCCCACTTAAAAGATGTCAATGATAAACTTTCAATTTTAGAATGGGAAGAGTTATTAGAGAAATAGAGACTCTTCTAAGTACTGGAGAATAGGTAGGAATTTTAAAATACTGTTAACAATTAAATTATCCTTCAAACACTAAAGACTTCTAAAACTGAGGATTTTAGTGTTTTTTCAATTCATAAATTAAAAAGGTGGAACTGTGGTCGAAGTCACAAAAAATATTAGAGCATCATAATTTTTTAAAGAGAATATTATCAAAGACAACACTTCTAACAATATATTTTTTGTTTTTAAGCTATCACATACTTTATCTTTAAAAGTTCTCTTATCCTATTTTTCAAATCCTATAAATACCCAAATCTCTAATCCTTGCTTATTTATTGCATATACAGCAATCTGAATACATTGATGAATTAGGACCACTAACGTAAAAGCTTCGACATATAAAACTCATCAACGAATTTGTCCTCAATTCGTAAAGAGTTTCTTTTCGTTCCCTCCACTTCAAATCCCATTTTCCTATATAAAGATATTGCTTCTTCATTTTTCGTTACTACTGTTAGTTCTAACCTGCGTATTTGTTGATTCACACTCCATTGCTCTAATTTTTGAAACAGCTGTTTTCCGATTCCTTTTCCTCTAAAGTCTTTCAATATCCCTATTACAACATACGCCAAATGTTTATTGCGGCGAGCATTTCCGCCTACAGCTAATAAGTAGCCAACCAACTCATTTTCTTTTTCTGCCACAAGCATGGTCGAGTTTTCTGCTTTCTTTAGGTTCTCAATCATTTTAAGTTGGGTATCTGATTGAATATTTCTTTCACCAGCTTCCCAAAGCATATAAGCAGAGCTGCTATCTACCTTTTTTATAAGGCTTGCTAACTTTTCTACATCATTGGTTTCTATTTCTCTTACTACCATTTTGATCTCTCCCTTGTTCGCTTCTTACTAATTCTATTTGCTGGGCTAGTTTTATTGGTGAGCTGCAGTGCTCTGGGTTTAATTTTAGAAAAGATAAGAGAATATTTACCGTATAATTCTCAGGAATTTTTAGGATGCTAAAAACATTCAATACTTCTTTTAGCTCTTTTAATAATATCTTGAATAAAAGGTTCTTTCTTTTGAGTATAGGAACTTCTGTCATTCTTATATTCCGCAGCAAGTTTACTTTTAAGCAATTCGTATTCATTTGCTACATCTGGATAATTTCTAAGATACTCTCGAAATAATAATTTTTCCTTCCACTCTGTACTCTTTGTTTCAACAAGATGTAAATGACAAGTACCGTTTCCCCAAGATCCCTTTCTGAAAAATCCCCTGTCAGGAAATTCATCTTTTCGGACATACTCGAACCCTATTTCACTTAATGGATCGATAAGATCTGGTGCAAGTTTTAATTCTTTTATCCCGACCATAATATCATTAATCGGTTTAGCTTTTAGGTCTTTTACAGCGGTACTTCCAATATGTTCAATAGTATCAACTTCATCACCAATAATATCCATAATTTTATTCTTCTCATGACTATACTGCGCTTCCCAATGGGCGCTATGTTCTTCCAAATGAACCATGGTTTTTGCTGCTTCTTTCTTATCCACTACTCCCAACTCCTCAAATCGTTTTTAATACTATAACTTAGCTTTTTCAGCTGTAAAATAATGAAATGCAGATCCAGGAATTCTATCTACTCTTTACAATAAGTTTATCATTCCTAAAAATGTAATTCACTAAGTTCCAGTGGTAACTATGGTAATTTATGTTAAAATAAAATCAAAATCATCTAAGGAAATGAGGATCTCTTATGGAACTAACTTTTTTCTGGCTTGCCATCGGACTGGCTGCAGCTGCTTATTTTATTGGGGATGGACTGAAAAATTTTAAAAATCCTGAGGCTAAAAATACAATGGATTATTTCACGGAGGAAGATGAAAGAGAACTCATTCATGAAAAACATGTACATCACACACTGGGAATCGAGAAAAAGGATGTAGAGGCATTACTTAGAGAACATGCTGATATTCCTCACATCATTATTAATAACAGCGTGTATTATCCTAAAAAGCAGCTGCTCGAATGGGTCGAAAACATTGGAAAATAATAATTCCAATCTACCAAAACTATCTTTCGTTAATACATAACTGATTTATGCTGCAGCATAGCGTATAGAAGCGCTCTAAAGCTTCAATGTGTATGAGTCAGGAATATACACTATCATTTCTATATCTCCGTCTCTGTGAAAAGTCAGTCTTCCGTTTTTAAAGCCTTGGATTTTTATTTTTGGCTCTATTAAAGGCTGATGTTGATGTAAGAAAGGTATGCCTGCGGCTCTTTTTTCTTCGCTTGCCGCGGAGAAATCCTTCAGCTATCCCTTCGAAATAAGCAGGGTTCCGCGCAGCCAATCCAAGCAAAACAAATACCGTCTTGCTTAGATTCGAGAGCCCGGCTGGCTGCCCCCTGCTTTACGAGTTCGTCTGCAGTGCGAGACGAACCTTTGATCTTCACGCTTTCTTTTTCCGCAGGCGTCTTGAAAATCGCCTTCTCTTCATTTTATTGATAGAAAAACTTGTTATAAAAACAATCTCTTTCTTTTGTTTTTCAAAGAGAAGAACGGAGCGGAAACCGGCGGACGCCTGTGGAAGAACGAGCTGGGAAGACCCCGCAGCGCAGCGAGGAAGCTGAGGAGCTCGTCCACGGCAAGCCGGCCGAGTTGCAGCGAAATTTTCTCTTATCAACAACGAGCATTAATAGAGCTTTATTATTAAATAAATAATTTAAATCTCCGTATGTATCATCTAAATAATCATAGTTTTTTTTAATTGGTATCATTTGTGATGTTTCTAATAAAAACAACCCTCACCGTCGTGAGGGTTACTTTTGCTTATGGGTTGGAACAATTCTCTGTTTAACATCCGAAGGAGGCATCATTTCTGTCCTGCCTAGACTTAATAACCGCTTTTTATTTTTTCTGGGCAGCAAAATAATGCTTCACCGCATATTGAAATGCATTCATTAAAAAGTCTCTCGCATCCCTGCTTATTTTCGCTTTCGGGTGAATAATATCGAATCCGTGAAAAGCTCCTTTGTATATTTCAAAGTCCACCGGCGTTCCATTCTGCTTTAAGTTTTCAACGTATGTGATCGTCTCATCCCGGAACGGTTCGATATCACCGACAAAGGTAGCAGCTGGCGGCAGACTGCTGTAATCTTCCGCTCTTGCGGGGGCTGCGTATACAGGTACTTCTTTTCCATATAAATCTCCCAGGTATAATTTCCAAGCCCAGCGGTTCATTTTTGTATCCCAGATATACGCATTATTCTCTCTTGCAGATTCTGTCACCATTCGATCATCGATCATCGGATAAAGCGGCATTTGAAAGGCAATATTTACTTCTCCTTTATCTCTGGCATAAAGTGTCAGCGCCGCCGTTAAGCCACCGCCGGCACTCTCTCCCCCTGCCATCAGTTGATCATTACGAATTCCCAGCTCATGCGCATTGTCTTTCATCCATAATAAGACATCATAAGCGTCTTCAAGCGCCGCAGGATAAGGTGCTTCAATGGACAAACGGTAGTCAGGAGCGACAATCACACAATCCCCCGCTTGTATCAACCGCTTGTACATTTCCCCGCTCATTTCAGGCAATCCCTGTGCATACCCACCGCCGTGCAGCCATAATACGCCGGGAACATCTTCTACCTGATGAAGCGGCCGGTAAATTCGTACGCGAATACTCGAACCATCGCTTCTCTTTACCCAGTCTTCACTGCAGTCCAGCCCTTTGACATCCTTTCCGCGAAACGATTTTTCCATTCGTTTCTTTGAATGATGCATAGACGCTATAAATTTTTCTTCATTTGATTTTTTCACTAATAAATTAAACAGCATCCCTCTTGTCCGCAGCTGCTTATCCACCATTTTGTGGGTGACCTTCAAAATAGCATCCTCCTTAACATCAGTACCGTTTAACTGTTTAATAACCTTTTACCCTGAAAGATGCAGGAAGCAACGCATTAGTGCAAAAATTCTAAGAGGTTTTATAAATACTGACGTTCTCCTGTTTGGGCAGCTCTTTCTACAGTATCAAGCAGCTGGTGCAGTTTTACGGCTTCTGCAAAACCAGGAGTCTCGGAGGTTCCTTCCTGTATATCTTTGGCAAACTTCCGATGAGCCTGTGCAACATTCAGCACAAAGCCTGCATCATTTTTCAGCGAATCAGGTGCCTGGTAATAATGATCCGGCACGGGTAAATGCTGCAGTGCTGCATCATTCGGGCCAGCCCCCCGCAACTCGTGCGAACCGAACTGAATGGAAGCCGGTGCCTCGAGTACGAGAGTGCCTTTGTCTCCTAAAATTTCAAGAGTAAGACCGGTTTGGTGCTTCACTCCCCCTTGTATATGAACATTCGCTACGGCGTCATTTTCTAATTTTCCTGTAATCAATATTTGATCATCTGTCGTTTTTTCAATGACTTCCCCGATATCCACCAACTCCACTTGAGGATACTGCTGGGCGGTAACAGCGGAAAGCTCCTTGAATTCTCCAAGCATATAGGTGAATGCATCCAGGTTATGGGCGCCCACAATAGTGAACAAATTTCCTCCTGCCCTGCGGTCATACAGGTAGGCAGTGGCTTTATCCCCTACGCCTCCCATAACATCCATAGATATCTTTAAATTAGCAGACAACACTTTTCCGACATAGCCCTCCGCCACCAAATCTTTCACATAATTAACGGCTGGAGCTTGCCTGGCCTGTAATCCAATCGCATTGTTCAATTGCCGGGACTCCACCCAATCCTGCATCTCTTGCGCTTCTGCTGTATTTGATCCCAATGGCCATTCACAATAAATAGGCTTCTCTGCAGGAAGAATCGCTTTTACTGCACGATAATGTTCCTGCACGTTGACGCTTACGACAACCATATCCACATCAGCATGCTGCGCCAAATCTTCCGCTTTATCAAATGCATGAGCCGCATGAAAAGCTGCCGCGCTTTTTTTCGCACTCTCCATATTACTCGTGCCAACTGCCGTGAGCTCCAGCTCATTCAAATGCTGTATGGCCGGTATATGCGTTCCTTTAGCCCAGCCGTTATTAATGGATCCACCAATAATACCTGCTCTGATTTTTTTGTTCATGTCCACACACTCCTTTTTATCTTCAAACGATAAAACATGGCGATGTTAATTGCTCTAAGCGATACCTGTTTATTTTTTAGCAAACCCTTGCTTATTTAAATACTCAAGCATTAACGGCTGTTTGCTTCTTTCCAGATGATCTTCAATATGGTCTTTCCATCCCTTTACTTTCTTCACGGAGAAAGGAGCTTTCACAGGTCGACCTTGGTAATATTCACGCATCTGTTGATCGTAATCTGCTAATTTTTCTTCATCTAATGGCTGATACTGATTTTCAAACATTACCATTGATTGAGGTAAACGCGGCTTCACTCCTGGTTTCTCTCCAGCAGGATGGCCAATGCACAGTCCCACTAAAGGGATCACAAGCTCTGGTAAATTTAATGCCTCGGTTAATTCTTCAATATTCGCTCTTACCCCACCGATATAGACACCACCCAGTCCCATTGCTTCTGCGGCTGTTAAAGCATTTTGCGCCATGAGCCCGGCATCGAATGTACCTATTAACAGGTATTCAATATAGTCAAGATCTACCTTTGGTGCAATCTGCTGATTCCTGTTAAAATCCGCGCAGAAAATCCAAAACTCTGCTGCTTCTTCAATATAAGGTTGATTTACAGAAAGCTGCATCACTTTTTTGCGCAGTTCTGGATCAGTAATTCGAATAATCGAAACAGCCTGCAGCAGACTGAATGAAGACGTTTGGTTCGCTGCCTTAAATATTTCACTCCGCTGTTCCTCTGTTACTGGTTCGTTGGTAAAAGAACGAATAGATGCATGATTTTGAAGCAAATCAATTGTATGATTCATGTAAATCTCTCCTTTAGTCATTTTTTAATTTGTCTGAGCGCTTCCGTATTGATAAGAAACGCCCATATTCTCACGCAGTGTTTCTCCTTCATACTCTTTGTGGAACAATCCGCGCTCCTGCAAAATCGGAACAACCTGCTCCACAAAATCGGCAACGCCATCGTAGGCGATATCTGGCACAACGGAAAAACCGTCCGTCGCGCCTGCCAAAAACCATTCTTCCAGGAAGTCTGCCACCTGCACCGCGGTACCGGCAACTACCGGATGATAATTGATGACGCCGTGCGCCAGCACGTCCCGGATGGAAAGTCCTTTTTTGAGCAGCTGCAAGGCTCTGGGGGAACGGGGATCCTGTGGATTGGCGTAGGCATGTTCCAGCAGGTCAGCTGGTAAAGGCTGATCAATATCCATGGAATGCACCGATAACCGCAGGCCTACCATGGAACCAAGGTAGCTGACCCGCCCTGGAATCTCGTCGGGATTGAAGCTCATCAGCTGTCTGCGCCGTTCCAAGCCTTCTTCTTCCGTTGCGCCGATGGAAAACATAAAGCCGGCATACATCTTAATGTCATCTGGATTTCTGCCAAAACGAGTGGCACTTTGCCGAAGCGCTTTCCGGTGCTCCCGGGCAGAATCGATGTCATAAGGGTTCGCATAGACGCCGGAAGCATATTTTCCCGCTAACTCCAGGCCTTCTTCTCCCCCACCAGCCTGGAAAATCACCGGCTGGCCCTGTTCGGATGGTGGAATTGGCAGTGGGCCTCGGGAGGCATAATACTCTCCTTGAAGATTGATTGGCTGAATTTTGTCCATATCGGCAAATTGGCCGCCTTCTGCATCCAGTGTCGCAGCATCTGATTCCCAGCTCCCCCACAGCGCTTGGACAATTTGGATAGATTCATGCGCTTTGGCATATCGTTCTTTTCGGCTGGCAACCTGCATACCAAAGTTCGCTGCCGCTGCTGGAGTGGAGGAGGTCACCGCATTCCAGCCGACACGTCCACGACTTATCACATCCAGTGCTTTAAACTGACGCGCAATGTTGTAAGGGTAATTAAACGTTGTAGAGTGGGTTGCCACCAGTCCGATATGCTTGGTTTCCCTGGCCACAGCCATAAGAGCGAGCATTGGATCCATTGGAAACATCGGCGTCTGCGGTCCCAGGTCAACGGTTAAGGCAGGAGTGTCTGCGATGAAAATCATCTGAAATTTCCCTTTTTCTGCTATTTTCGCCCGTTCCACGTAACTGTCCGTATTTGTATAGGCTGCCGGGTCAGTACCCGGCATTCTCCAGGCGCTGAATTCCGCACCGTACCCAGAAACCATTTGTAATGCCAGCTGCATTTCTTTTCGTTCTGTCATGTTTGTATTCTCCTTTGATTTAGACGGGCCCAGTTTCGTTCAATGCCCCTGTGATGAATTTTGTATCAGCTTTTTTTCTTTAAACGAACTTCCTGCTGATAGTTAGCTTGCTAAATAATTTTCCGAAAATTAACCGCTATCTCACTTATTCTTCCTAGTAGGCTAATCTAAATGATTACCTTGGACTAAAGTTAAATACACTAATGTGCAGCATTTATTTAGTCTGCTAAGTAAATACTCAGAGAAAACTTAAAATAAGTTTCTCTCCATTCGCATCATCAATTCTCTTAACACCAAACGTTCTTCCGGTGAGATAGAATGCAGTAATTTTTCCTGCTGGTGTTTCCATTTGGCATCCACCGGCTGCTCTAATGCTCTTCCTTTATCTGTGAGATAGATTCGCATGACTCTGGCATCTTGTTCATCCCGTTTACGTTGAATGAATCCGTTTTGTTCCAATGACTTGACCATATTCGTTACGGTCGGAGGCTCACATTTTAAATGGTCACACAGCTGCATTTGTGTAATTCCATCCTCTCTCCATAGACGATAAAGCAAATTATCCTGGCCTACATACAGATTAAGTTCTCTTAAACTTTCACTGTAATCTCGACGCATCCGGGAGGAAACTTTATCTAAAGACTCGCGAATATCACAGTCCACCTTATTATTCATAGGTAAACCTCCACTTGCTCAATTTATTTAGCAGACTAAATATATCAGTTTGATATTTAGCTGTCAACTTATAAAGATAAGTACCCTAACATTTTGTTCTCTTTCATTTGGAAGGTGAATGGTTTTTATAAAACATCATCACAAATATTCTATCGTGATTATAGGTAAACTTTTTTACAATAGAGTGAGCAGCTCAGGGTATTCATTGTTTGTTTATTAAGAGAAGTTGTTTTAGAAACCGTACAACTCAGATATATGATACAAATTTTAGATGTTTTAATGTTTATTGATCCTATACATTAATTCTTTTCTCTCCCCTCCTATCCCCGGATGAGTAACTTTGCCTTGCAACGTTCTTTTTTGCAGCTGACTTGCAAGTCATTTTAAATTTTCACTTAAAGCCTTATCATTAGCATAATGCTTACCTTTTTTCTGTAACTTTCTCTGACACTCGTGCGACTAATTTTAAAGCAGTGACAGGATGGAGGTTTTTCTAATGATAAGATTAAATAATAATGCGGAATTAGAAGAGATGATGGACATATGGTATGAAGGCTCAGTAACAGCTCACGGATTTGTTGACGCAAAATACTGGGCATCTCAAAGGAATGACATGAAACTTAAATATTTTCCGTTAGCAGAGAACTACATTATTCGAAACGAAACTGAAATCATCGGATTTGTATCAATGGTGGATAATTATTTGGCTGCTTTATTTGTCAATGCGCTATATCAAGGAATGGGTTATGGGAAAGAGTTATTAGATTACGTAAAGGACCAATATGATTTTATACAGTTAAAAGTTTACAAAAAAAATTTCAGGGCAGCAGACTTTTACCTTAGAAATTCTTTTGTAGTAAAAAAAGAATTATTAGATGAAAACACAAAAGAGGAAGAATATTTAATGGAATGGTATAAGCATTAATTACCGTACAGTTAAAACTGAAATTATACGAAAGGAGCAGAGCAGGTTCTGCTCTTTTGCACGTTTAGAACTTCATGAATCTCTGAACAACATTACTGCAAATGCTGCACTCGATGAATGTGATTATTATGATTTTATGCTTGGAGCAGATGGGTACCGATATTTCAAATAGCATCAGTTAAAAAGATTCTGTCAGCAAAAAGTAAACAGCTAACGTGATGCTCATATTTCTCTAGTATTGTGAGCCCCTGGGCTTACTATTCCGAATGAAAAAATCAACAGCAGCATTTGAAATAAATCTTATATCTTCACCTAAGAAACTATCGCCTCTGCGAAAAGTGGTGGTTATTTCCTGAAGTGTGCCAAACTGCTTCCCCCTTTTCAATTCAAACCGCCCAACATCTATTCTTCTGCAGCAACTTGTCCATTTTCATCTAACAAAAGGGTAATTTCACAGCCTGTACCGAACATGAATTGGAGGTAATTCACTCCCGTATTTCGATCGACCAAAATCATTATCCTCCCAAACGAAGGTACGACTTATAATAATTTCACATAAAATCTTTTCTCTTTCTTTTTTTATTCCCAAACATATTTTCACTCCTTCGATAATTTAGCTGCAGCTCCATCTACAGAAAACATTATTTTTTAAAATTTCCATTTCTATGATACATACAAATTTTCTTTAAGTAATCCAAACCTAAATCATAGTTCCTCCGTCTAACATAGAGAAAGGGGTGAAACAAAGCATGGCTGAACCTGAAAAAATAGCAATAGATGTTAATAGCATAGAAAATACTGAACAAATTATCGGCCAATTAATGGATAATTACAGCGATGAGGTACTGCACCTTGTTTATTCATATGTAAAAGATCGAACGACAGCTGAGGATTTAACGCAAGAGATATTTATTAAATGTTATGAAAAACTAGGACAGTTTAATAATAAGTCCTCCATAAAAACGTGGCTGTATCGAATTGCCATTAATCATTGTAAGGATTACTTGCGCAGCTGGCATTATCGGAAAATAAAATTCAGCGATAAAATCTGGGATTATATTCCGAGCAAGTCAAAGCATGTGGAAGAGGAAATAATTTCAAAAAATGTAGCAGACAGTTTGACGAGTGCCATTATGGATTTACCAATAAAATACAGTGAAGTTGTTTTTTTATATTACTACGAGGAGCTTTCTTTATCAAATATCAGCAAGATTACGGGTGTAAATAGTAATACATTAAAAACTCGATTAAAACAAGCCAGAAAGTTATTAAAAGAAAAGATGAAAAAGGAGGTTTAACCATGGGCGATCCATTTTCTAACTTAAAGAATTCTTTATCAAAAGACTTTGAAGATCTTTCTTTTTCCGAGGAGAGAAAAAATGCAGTGAGAGAAACAATCCGCAGAAAACAAAATCACCTGGAACTTCAATATTGGAAAGTAGAAACCCTTAAAAATATATTAGATTCACTGCAGGAAGAAGCAAAGCACGGGTACGATATTTCCACGCAGCTATTTCGTAAAAATGAAAGCAGCTTCAAAAGTAATGAAGGCCAGATTTATATTCTTTTGCATTTACTTGAAAATAAGAAAATAATTACTTCAAAATGGATAGAAGGCAAAAAATACTACTCCCTGACTACGAAAGGAAAAAAATATGCAGCTTCCCGGGAACATCCAGATTCCAAACAACTGAATTCTCTGAAAAACTTCATTGAAGAGGCTTCTTTATGAGTTATTCTAAATTTGAGGAATATTTAAGTAAAGTAATCTCTAAAGTGAAATCCAGGGAAGCTCACAGCATGATCAAGAAGGAGCTTAGTAATCATATGGAAGAACTAAGCCAATCCTTTCAAGAAAGAGGATTATCTGTAAAGGATGCAGATAAAAAAGCAATGCAGGAAATGGGAGAGCCCTCTATCGTTGGTGAAAACATGAATCACCTGCATAAGCCGAGAATGGATTGGCTGCTTATTGTTTTATTTGTCATTCTGGCAGCTATTAGTTTTCTTCCATTGATTCATGGTGTTTCAGCATCCAGTATTTCTTTCATAAAAAATCAGGCAGTCTGGCTTTTCCTTTCAATTCTTGCTCTCATAGGATTTCTTTTCTTCGATTACAGGAAACTAAAAAATTTGTGGATGTATTTTTATGGAGGCGGCTTAATCGTATTTTTCACCACTTTTTTAGTTGGCATTGAGATGAACGGAGCAAAAAGATGGATTTCTTTCGGGGGGATTACAATTGATGGTCCAGCGATATCCTTATTTTTATTTTTGATAGCGTGGGCCGGCATTTTTGCCAAGAGCAGTGAGTTTAAAGGCTGGAAAAAACAAGCAGCGCTATTGTGCCTATTTTGGATTCCAGTCCCTCTCTATGTCATGGTCCCGCAATTTACCTTCAGCATTATTTACTTTTTATGCGTGTTAGCGATGTATGTTTTTTCTTACGCTCCTAAACAATATTCCATGAAAGTATCCGTGGGTAATTTGATTTTAGGTATCATTTTTATTAGTACGATGATTCCTCATTTTTCTAACAGCAATCTCGTTGACACTCTCATACCATTGAGAAATATCCTTTCAGAGGCTGGCTGGTTCGGCAATGGGCTTTACCATAATTTAAACCTGCCTGAAGCACATACAGATTTTGTATTCCCATTTCTTATCTATTCTTTTGGCTGGGTGTTCGGAACCATCCTTTGTCTGCTGCTTTTTGCATTTATTTTGCGGATTTCATTAAATGCTTTTCAAACAAAGGATTTATTCGGCAGATTATTAGCAATCGGCGGGGCTGTATTGTTTGTTGTTCCCACTTGCTGGAGCATTCTCACGGGTCTTGGAATAGCCCCTATCATAACAGTATCGCTGCCATTTATTAGTTATGGAGGAAGCATGCTGCTAGTTTACTCTTCACTATTAGGGCTTATACTGAACGTTTATCGCAGAAAGGATATTGCAGCGCCTACGATTACAAATTAATTTCGTGGAAATTCATTACCTGATTCCTTCTTAAAACACATATTGAAATCAGCCCGTATCTTAGATTAAAAATAATCTTTGGTACGGGCTGATTACTATTTACATTCAGAATTTATTCGACTCGTGTAATGTTAGTTAATTTCTTTTGTACCTAATAATACCTGACACTCACCGGCAACCTTCTTCTATTTGTCTAAACGGACGATCAATCACTTTAATTGTAATCGTAAACGTGTGCATTTTAATCGACTTTTTTGTTGCTCACCACTTTTAATTAAATTTTCATCTCTAAATATGCTCGCAGCGTTTCCTGCATCTTTTCCTCAGAGTTTCTTCTGTTCCACTTTGAGTAAATATCATTCATACATTCATGCTTGCAAACTGTGAGTGATATTAACGCAGCCCAGCCAGTTACCTCACACTTATTAGTACAATTAATCGTACTGATAAGGTCTCAGTCCAATAAAAAACTCCCCTCCTGCAGAAGGAAGAAATCTCTTCTCCTTCTACTGTAAGGGGAGCGTGTGTTAACTATTATTGGATTAGAACCACTGCGTGTGGAAAGTGCCTTCTTTATCTTTACGCTGGTACGTGTGCGCACCGAAGTAATCACGCTGTGCCTGAATAAGGTTTGCAGGCAGATCTGCGGAACGGTAGCTGTCGTAGTATGCAACAGCGCTTGCCAGTGTCGGCACAGCAATACCATGCTTTACTGCGACACTTACTACCTCGCGCAGGGCTGTCTGGTATTCATTGACGATTTCCTTGAAGTAAGGATCAAGCAGTAAGTTGGAAAGCGCTGGATCGCTGTCATACGCTTCTTTAATCTTCTGCAGGAACTGGGACCGGATAATGCATCCGCCGCGCCAGATCATGGAGATTTCTCCGTAATTTAAATTCCAGTCATTTTCTTCCGACTGGGCACGCATCTGTGCATATCCCTGTGCGTAGGAGCAGATTTTCCCCATGTATAGAGCTTTACGCACCGCTTCAATTAATTCGCTGCGGTCTCCGTCAAAACTCGCAGAAGGACCTGTCAGGACTTTGCTTGCTTTGACGCGCTCTTCTTTCATTGCAGAAATAAAGCGTGCAAATACAGATTCTGTGATCAGGGGCAGCGGTACACCGAGATCAAGCGCGTTTTTACTTGTCCACTTGCCTGTCCCCTTCTGTCCTGCAGTATCAAGAATCACGTCAACCATCGCTTTGCCTGTTTCATCATCCTGCTTCGTGAAGATTTCTGAAGTGATTTCAATCAGATAGCTGTCGAGCTCTCCTTTATTCCACTCAGAAAATACTTCGTGAAGTTCATCTGTTTCCATACCGAGAATATTTTTCAGCAGGAAATATGCTTCTGAAATAAGCTGCATATCTCCATACTCAATCCCGTTGTGGACCATTTTCACGAAGTGTCCTGCGCCGTCCGGACCGATATAAGAAGTACACGGCTCGCCGTCTACTTTTGCAGAAATCGCTTCGAAAATAGGCGCAACTAGATCATACGCTTCTTTCTGTCCGCCTGGCATGATGGAAGGTCCTTTTAACGCCCCTTCTTCTCCCCCGGATACGCCCGTACCGATAAAGTGAATGCCTGTTTCATCAAGCTCTTTATTCCGGCGGATCGTATCTTCATACAGGGTATTTCCTCCATCAATCAGTACATCGCCTTTTTCCAGATACGGCTTGAGCGACTCGATTGTTGCATCTGTTGCAGGGCCCGCTTTTACCATCAGCATAATTCTTCTTGGTGTCTCAAGAGAGTTCACAAACTCTTCTACAGATTTTGCTCCGAAGAAGTTTTTGCCTTTTGCTTCGTTCGCAAGGAAATCTTCTGTTTTTTCGTAGGATCTGTTAAAAACAGACACGGAAAATCCGCGGCTTTCAATATTCATTGCTAAGTTTTTTCCCATTACTGCAAGTCCAATTACGCCAATTTGTTGTTTTTGCATCTTTATTCTCCTTCTTTAATTTAATAGTTTTAAGTATCTTTCATTTTCTCATAACAAATACTATGCCACACTTTTCAAAAAGTTTCATCGCTTTTGATATTTTGCTGCCTCAGTGGAAGTCTCTGAAAATTACGCGCGAGGGTAAGGAGGAGAAATTTCATCATGCTTTGTGAATCCCCTGTGAAACGCTGAGAATTCAAATTGCATAACATTCCCTGGCTGCTTAAGTTTCTACATGAACATTTTCAGCCATAACAGTCAGTATAGCATAATTATTCATCTCTGCGTTGTGCAGCATTTTCACCCGGCTGCTTTTCCGGTAAACAAGATTCAGTGTTAAGAACAACCTTCTGATACCTGCCCAGCCCGGTCAAGAGAAGATAAATACGCTGGAAACTCTCCCAAATGCTATGTATCAGCGCACTGATCTCCTAACCCTTTTTTAAAACAATATATTTATATTACCAGAATTGCAAAGACATTTGAAGAAAGTTGTATAAATTAAAGCGGATTTCATCAACTGAAATCCGCTTTGCCAGTGGGAGAAAAAGTATAATCTCTGTATCTTTATTCATACGGTGCACAGACGGAGCTCCCCTTGAATGCTTCCCCTCCCAAACGGCTACTTTACAACTTTACTATCTGACGGTGGAGGGACTGGTGCGTTTAGAACGAATTTCTCCAGCACGTGCAGGACGCCTTCTTCATTATTGGAAAGAGTAGTATACTGCGCGATGTCTTTTAGTTCCTGTACCGCATTGCCCATTGCGACACCGAGTCCAGCGGTGGCTACCAGTTCGAAGTCGTTATGATTGTCCCCGATGCCGATCGTTTCCGATTGCGCTATGCCCATTTGTTTCGCCAGGTGCAATAGAGCGCTGCCTTTATTTGCCTCTGGATGCGTAATTTCCAGGTAGTGCCGTTTAGATTTTGCGATATGTGCTTTGTCACCGAGCAGCTCCTGTAATTCCAGCTGCAGTTCATCGAGGTACGCCGGATCCTCGATGAAAAGTAATTTTGTCATTCTTTTTTGCGTAAGCTTTGTCAGGTCCGGTTCTATCATATACGGAACTTTCACTTTTCCCGCATACGTAACAAGTTTCTCATTTTCTTCCGCGCCGTAAAGTATATCATCCTGGTACACCTGCAGATGAATGTTTCTTTCCCGGGCGATTTTAATCAGCGTATTGGCAACGTCCGGCGCAATATTGCGCTCGTACATGACTTCTTTTTCGTTCACATCTTTGATTAATGCGCCCTGATACGTAATGAGCGGCACGTTGATGCCAAGCTGCAGGGCGATCAGTTTTGCCGAAGGAAACATGCGGCCTGTGGCAATCGTAACCACTGTCCCTGCTTCTGCCGCCTGCTGGATCGCGGCAACAGTCGCCGGCGGTATTTGTAAATCGTCTGTGAGCAGCGTCCCGTCAAGATCAATTGCAACTAATTTATACATACATTCTCTCCTTGCAGTAATGTTTTTCTGTCTGATTACAGTACTTAGTTCAGTCCTTCAAACAGCATAATTCTCGCAGGTGCCGCATCAGTGCCGTGCAGTTTCAAAGGTGCTGCCACCATGAAGTAATCTCCCCCTGCTACTTCCTTCAATCTCAGTCCTTCAATAATGATGACATTGTTGTTAAACAGCGTTTTATGTGTTGGATGTCCTTCCTGGCTTCTTTCAATTCCAAGTGCATCTGTGCCGACGCCGCGGATGCCGATTTCCGAAAGGTATTCTGCTCCGTCTTTTTTCAGAAAAATAAACTCAAAGTTAAATGCTTCTTCAAAGGAGTTTTTCGTTTTAAATAAAATAAAATCTCCTTTTTGAATATCAAATGCTTCCAGATCTTTCTTTGTGACGCCATCCTCTACGTCCGTCAGATCAAGGACCTTACACTGTCCCACCAGGCTGTCGAGCGGAATCGTTTCGAAGGTCTCTCCCTGTTCGATCATATGAAGCGGCGCATCGATGTGTGTACCTGTATGCACATCTACTTCCAGACGTGTTTCCGTCACGTAGCCGTTTGTCTCTGTATTCAGCTTTGGCTGCTTCTCGGGCTTATCTTTGTACACGGTCATGCCTTCATAGATTGTTCCTGTTACATCATACATTTTCATGTGATCCACCCTTTTCTCACTTATTTTTATCAAACTATGTATCTACCTTCGCATGTTTTTTATATAATTGTCCAGTCAAAATCTTTTTATAAGCGGCATTTCAGCAGGAGATATAAGTGATGTGTAAATTAATTAATTTTTCAGTCCACCACCTTGGCACATATCAAAGTTGAACCGGCAAGAAAATTCTCAAATGGTATTTTTATGTTAAAAAACGAAATAATATACAGTAATTTTCTGATGTGAAATAAATTCACACTAAATTCCGTCAATTCTTATAAGAATTTTAAAAAAGAGTATAATTCACGCTGAAACCCGCATGAATACTGTAAAAGAAAATCATCTTTTTTTCAATTTTCCGCTGATTAAAGCGTTTTCATGCGGTTTTGATGTTGCAAATTTATGTACAACCATATAAAATCACGCTAATATAGGAGGATATAAAAAATAGATATTCGATGAGCGGATTTCTATTTGCTTCTGGAATGGAGACTACTTTCCATATAATCCCATTTATAGAATATTCATTTTAAATTATAAGATGCGAGAATGTGAACTTATATAAACCTGGTGTTAACAGGTACAGCAGTGCTGCTTTGCCAGTACTAGAATAGTAGGAGGTTTAAAGAATGAATGTAAAGAATCCAACTGAAAGATCTGATCTGCAGGAAGATTTATCTGAATTTCAGGAAATCAGGACAATGCAGGACATGACACTAGCTTTATTCGGAGCTACTGGTGATTTAGCTAAACGAAAATTATATCCCGCATTATATAATTTGTATCTTGATGGCAGACTCCCTGAAAACATTTCTATTATCGGCCTGGGGAGAACAAAACTTTCAGATGAAGTGTTTCAGGGAAAAGTGAGAGAATCGCTCCACGATTATTCCAGAAGAAATGTACGTGCTTCCCGGCTTGAGGATTTTTTAGAGAAGTTCCGCTACTGTGTATTTGATGCTACGGCGGATGATTCCTATCAGAATTTGCTGGAAATGATTGAAAGCAGAGAAGAAGAGCTTGGAATCCCGCAGAACCGTATGTTTTACCTGTCCGTTGCTCCGGGACTGGTCGATTTGATTACGTCCAATCTTAACTCGAGCGGCATCTGCAAAAACAATGGCTGGAAACGGCTGATTATTGAAAAACCTTTTGGAAGCAATCTGGAAACAGCCAGACAGCTGAATAACAATTTAAGCAAAACGTTCAGTGAAGATGAAATTTACAGAATCGACCATTACCTCGGCAAGCCGATGGTACAGAACCTGAAAACCTTAATTTTAGCCAATCCGGTGCTGGAATCACTGCTGGACCATAACCAGATTGCAAACGTGCAGATTACAGCAAGTGAAACTGTCGGTGTGGAAGGAAGGTCCGATTATTATGATAAATCCGGCGCCATCCGCGATATGGTACAGAATCATCTGCTGCAGGTATTAATGATGACTGCAGTGTATCTGCCGGAAAAAATCATGGACAACAAAACGCGCGCGAAAAAAACAGAGATTCTGGATTCCCTCCGCCCTATTCGGAAAGAAAATGCTTATCAGAATATTGTCCGCGGACAATATGAAGCCGGAGAACTTCAGGATACGCCGGTGATTGGGTACAGAGAAGAGCCTGGAATTGATCCAGCTTCTGCAAATGATACGTATTTCGCAGCACGCCTGTTTATCGACCACCCTTCCTGGGAAGGAATACCTTTTTATATTCGTACAGGAAAGCGGATGGATCAGAAATCTACCCAGATTTTGATTGAATTCAAAAATAAAATTACTGATACAGAGGTACTGGAAGGAATCTCTCCCAATCTGCTTGTACTGGAGATCAGCCCGAACGAAAATATTTCCATGCGAATGAACATGAAGGATCCATCCAGCAACCGGTTTAAACCTGCCTGGATCAACTTCTCGACCAATGCGGAAAATCATCCGGAAGCATACGAACTTCTTCTTCATGACGCAATGCTTGGTAATTCCACCTTCTTTGCACACTGGAAAGAAGTAGAGCTCTCGTGGAAATGGATTGATCCACTGCTTGAGGCATACCAGCAGGAACTGCTGCCGCTGTATTTCTATCCAGCTGGTTCCACCGGTCCGGAAGCTGCCGATCTGCTGCTGGAAAAAGATCAGCATAAATGGTGGTAAGAACTTCATTTTAAAAGTTTTACAGCGACCTGTCTGCCGGTAATAATACTGTTCAGTTTTCAAAGGACTTTTCTTTCGCTGGCGCAGTTCGATTATAAGAACTTCTTCATACTATCTAAAAAAAGCATCAGGATAAATTCAGCGCACTTGCGGTGAAATCCTGATGCTTTTTTGTGTAGTTAAGAAATCCGTATTGCAGCTCTTTAATTTTACATAGTAACGCTCTGTTACCGTTCGCTGCTGTGTCAAACCCGGTTCCGGGCAGAAGAGCCGTTGTTCTTATTATAAAAATAAATCTTCTTTCATAAAAAAAGGAGGAATCATCCAGAATGAATGTTTCCTCCTTAATTTTCTTTAACTTTAGAAGTCTTTCTTCTTTTAATGAATCACAAAGGCCTTTACGTTAAACATTTTCGGGGCTGCTGAGATACTGCACTATTTCCTTGTCCGATCTGGCAGGCAGTTTGTAGCTCTGCTGATACTGCTCATGCCCTTTTCCGGTGATGATAATCCAATCCTCCGGCTGGCTTTCTTCGATTGCTGTTTGAATGGCCTTTGTACGGTCAGGAATAATACGGCCTTTTTCATTGCCATAAGTATTGTTTAACCAGGTGAGTGTTGTTTCCATTTCACTGAAAGAAACTGAATTTAAGTCATCCAAGGTTAGTATATACTGATTGCTCATTGAAGCGGTTACAGACATTATTTCCTGTCTCTTCCCCGGATCTCTGTCTCCTCTAAATCCAAACACATGGACGATTCTTCCTGCACCCTGCTGTTTTGCAGTGGCCAGGCAGTGGGCGACGGCATCTGGTGTATGGGCATAATCCACGATTACGGCAGCACCATTCGCCAGTTTGTATATTTCAAATCTTCCTTCCACCCCTTTAAACTGAAAGAGCGCCGGCAGAAGATTTTCTTTGCTTACTCCTATTAACGCAGCGGTGCCAAATGCCATTATCATGTTGTACATATTGTGAATTCCATTCATCGGAGTAAAAACAGCGCTCGATTCTCCCCTTTCCTCCACGGTTGCTGTGGAATTTTGTAAGTTGATATCTGCAATTCTTAAATTACTGCTGACAGATGCTCCAATACGATAGACATTTTTTTCTTCATGCTGTAAATGATCAGCCAGTTTTTCTCCCCAGGGATTATCTGTATTCACCACAGCGGTACCGCCGGGAGCCAACTTTTCAAACAGAAGTTTTTTCGCCTGAAAATAATTTTCCATGGAGCCGTGATAATCGAGGTGCTCCTGATGCAGGTTGGTAAACAGACAATAATCAAACGTCACACCTTCTATCCGGCACTGCGACAGTCCATGCGAAGATACTTCCATGATGACTACTTCATCGGTGCTCATTGCCAGGAGTTTGTGTAAAATAAGAGAACTCGGTGTTGTATTCCTGCTGGGGATTTTTTCTCCATTAATGATATTTTCTATCGTTCCAATGACAGAGCAGGATTTTCCGCTGCTTTCCAGCAGATGTTTAAGCATATAACTGGTAGTGGTCTTCCCGTTCGTCCCGGTAATACCGATGATCAGTTTTTCTTTCGCCGGCTCGCTGTAAAGTTTTCTGGCAAGCATCCCCAGTACTTTTCTGCTGTTCGGCACCTGTATATAAGGAACAGGAAGATTATCTATGTCTTTTTCTCCAATAATAAGTGAAGCGCCCTGCTGGATGGAAGCTTCAATGAAATCATGTCCATCACTGGAGTATCCCCCTATCGCGACAAACACGTACCCCTCTTTTACATCTGCGGAATTATCTGTTACTTCATGGACCGGGATATCACCAATATCAGATTGCATCGGTGTTTTTATATCTATATCAGCTAACAGCTGGTGTAATTTCATACAGGATCACCTCGCTTATGCATTTTAATCGTGAATAAAAAAGTTCATGCAGCTGCTTTACTTTCGGTAAAGGCACTGCAATGTTTATAGAATCATATTAGGAATAATTTTTTTAATAGCGGTCTGGAAATGTCATCTTTACGCCAAATGTTCTTCTGTGACAAAAACGGCGTTCCCTGATATTTCTGTAACGGACGATTGATTATTGCCAGTCCATTGCTAATCCACTTAAAAAAACAGCCAAAAAACCTCTCTCTCAAGGTTTTGGCTGTTTTATAGATTGTTAACCTTAATAATGCTCATATTGTAACATATACAGGTTGACTCATGAAATAATCATAATCGATTAAGCATGCGAAGCGTAAAAATGTACCTATTTACCTATGAAATAAGGAGACAAAATTTGTTAATCCCTTATCAGCACTAAATAAATACTCCGCAGCATTACTATTTTTTCTCCGCTGCCAGATAGTTTTGGAAAAAGTGAGAAATTCCCTCTTCATCGCAGGAGAATGCCGTTACTTCATCTGCAATTTCCTGGATTTCTGCAGAAGCATTTTTCATGGCAACCGCGTAATTCACGTACTCAAACATCGGCAGGTCGTTATTGCTGTCTCCGATTGCCAGCGTATCTGCACGGTCCAGTTTGAAATGCTCCAGCATCTTTTGGATGCCGGTAGCTTTGTTCACGTCCGCTACCATAATTTCTACATTGAATGGAGAAGAAATAGACGTGCTGAATGGAAGCTCTTTCTTCAGTTCCTCCAGCTTACTTTTCCAGGAGTCAATATGTGATTTTGTTCTAGCAAAACAGTAAAACTTTGAAAATTCCTCTCCCTGGATCCCTTTCGTCCAATGAATATCCTCTGCGATCGCCTGCTTTCGGGAAAGCCACTCGTTCATGCCTACATCTTCCGGCTTCGGGTCCATGATTTCTTTTTTCATATATTCTCTATCCTGCGCCAGCGTAATTCTCGGATGGTCGTATGGAAAAAGCTCATAATAAATTCCGTGAGTTCTTGCTTCCTGAATCACTTGTTCTACAAGGTCCATTGAGAGGGAATGCTTATATAATTTTAACCCTTCAATATGTCCGATCATTCCGTTCGAAGAAATAATGCCGTCTACTTCAAAACCTGCAGGCACTAATTCCTCAATTTCTCCTGCAGCCCTCCCTGTGGCTATAAAAACGTATTTCCCCTGCTTACGGAGTGAGTCGATGATTTTTTTCGTTTCTATGCTTACTTTATTTTGATGATTCAGGATGGTTCCATCCATATCTAAAAATATCGCTTTCGCATTGTTTGTCATTTTTGTTCCTCCGTGAGATCAAATTTTCTGTATTGCATCATTCTATTCTGAAAATAATTGTCTGGTGTGGATAAGGTAGAGCCAAAACAAACTTTACTATAAAATAATCTGGAAGAAAAATTGTTTCCTATCCTATTTTACTTGTGTTTCAGAGAAAGATGTATTTTTTCGGAAGTATAGAGCATGCCGAGAATTAACATAATAATAAAAAATGGAAAAATCGCGATTGAAATGAAGGAAGCACTCAGTCCGATAAACGCCGGAATCAAAGCGCTCCCCACGTAAGCGGCTGCAATCTGATACCCCATTATGACAGAGGATGCCCTGGCTCCAAAACGAACTGGAGTTTCGTGCAGCATACAGGGAAAGATGGGTGCAAAACCTAAACCAATCAGGACAAGTGCAGGCAGTAGAAATCCATCTGGTAAAGGTAGCAGCAGGAAGATTATACCGGCCAAGGAAATGAGCTGGCCGGAAAGGATGAGCATCCGGCTGCTTGCAAGAAAGTTAACAAATCCCGTAATCAGCCTTCCGACTGTAATTCCTCCATAGTAAAACGAAATATACTGCGCAGCGGTGGAAGGATCCATCCCTTTCACGTGCACAAAATAACTGCTTCCCCATAATCCTACTGCGGCTTCGGCACCGACATAAAATAAAAAGGAAAGCATTGCTAACTTCACCCCTTTGATTCTAAAAGGGTGGCTGCCAGGATCACTGGCAGCTTCTATTGAGGCAGCTTCCTCCCCCGAAGAATGCGCAGGCTGCTTTCTTTTTAAATTCCACAGCGGCAGCGAAATAAATAAAATGAGCACCAGGCAGAACTGCAGGATCGCGAGCGTAAGATATCCCGAACGCCATCCTTCCTGGCTGGAAATATGATAAGCCATAATGACAGGTCCTGCGGTGGCTCCTATTCCCCAAAAACAATGGAGCCAGCTCATGTGATGTGCTTTATAATGATTCGCCACATAATGATTTAAGCCGGTATCAATCGACCCTGCCCCCAGACCGAGCACAATGGAAAAGAAAATCAGCCAAAGAAACGTAGGAGAAATAAAAAATCCGAAAAGTGCTGCAGCAGTAAGAAAGCAGCTTACCAGCGTCACGCGTCCTGTGCCATAGCGAAGCAGTACGCGGCCGCTGAGCAGGCTGGAAAGAATTGTACCGCTGGTGACCACCATAAACAATAAGCCTGCCGCACTTAGAGGAGCCTGAAAATCGTTTTGCATCGCCGGCCAGGCAGCTCCAAGAATAGAGTCCGGCAGGCCGAGGCTGATAAAAGCCAGATAAATAATAATTAAAAGCAGAATAGCCATGATGTACTCCCCGGTTTAAAAAAGACGTAAGGAGAACATTATACCAGTGTTTGCTGCAGAGCGTGTGTTTAGGAGAAATTTTAATATTTATTATGATCCTCTTTCACTATAGAAGCTAATCTTTTTCATTTTGCAGATGCCTAATATTAAAGCTGGGGAAATACTCTTAAAAAAGTTTTCAAAGAAGTAAATATACTTCATAAATCCGGTGATATAGTCGTGTGCAAACATATTTATAATATCAACTATGTGCCTATCTAATTATCACATTTTTTATGCAATAATTGGAATACCAGTACCTATTATATGAATAAGGAGGTAAGATGATGGAAGATTTATTTCTCTTATTATTTCTTGTTTCAGTTTTGGTGCTTTTTGTTGGTCTAATCAGACCAAATCTTGTTTTAAAATGGGGTCCATCAGAGGAAAAACAAAGAAAAAAAGTTGCAATGTACTTTGGTTCCGCTGTCATTATTTTTTTAATTTTATTTGGAATATCGACAGAGCCGGTGGAAGAGAATGTTTCGAATGTGGCAGGAACGGAATTAGCGGAAGAAGCGGATCAGCAGGTGGAAGCCGAACGTGAGGAGGAAGAGCGTATCGCCGCGGAAGAAGCCGAACGTGAGGAGGAAGAGCGCATCGCCGCGGAAGAAGCCGAACGCGAAGAGGAAGAACGGATTGCTGCGGAAGAAGCCGAACGTGAAGAGGAAGAGCGCATTGCAGCGGAGGAAGCCGAACGTGAGGAGGAAGAGCGCATCGCTGCGGAAAAAGCCGAACGCGAAGAGGAAGAACGGATTGCTGCAGAGGAAGCCGCGCGAGAGGAGGAGGAACAAATTGCTGTTGAAGAAGCCGAACGTGAAGAAGAACGTATTGCGGCAGAAGAAGCAGAACGAGAGGAGGAAGAACGAATTGCTGCTGAAGAAGCCGAACGTGAAGAAGAAGAGCGGGTTGCGGCAGAAGAAGCAGACCGAGAGGAGGAAGAACGAATTGCTGCTGAAGAGGCAGAACTTGAAAAAGAAGAAGAGCGAGTTGCTGCGGAGGAACCAGCAAATGCAGAAACTGTATCACAGCAGCAAGCAGTAAACACTGCAAAGGATTATTTAAGTTTCACCTCTTTTTCCAAGAGCGGTTTAATTGAGCAATTGGAATTTGAAGGTTTCAGCAAGGAAGATGCAACGTACGGAGTAGAAAATATTGAGGTAGACTGGCAGGCGCAGGCAGTGGAAACTGCAGAACATTATTTAAGCTTCACTTCTTTTTCCAAAAGCGGCTTGATTGGGCAATTAGAATTTGAAGGCTTCAGTAATGAGCATGCGGAATATGCAGTTGAAAACATCACTGTAGACTGGAGTGCCCAGGCGGTACAAATGGCAGAACATTATCTTAGTTTCAGCTCCTTTTCCCGCTCCGGACTGATCGAACAGTTGGAATTCGAAGGCTTTAGTAATAAGGATGCTTCAAATGCCGCAGATGCAGTAGGTTTTTAATTTATTCTAAAAAAAAGGTTCTAAGTCAATTGTTGGGGTAGCGGCTTTGTGTCGCTGCCCCTTATCCTACTTGAAAATGTCTTTTTTTCCATTGATGGTGTAACAATACACGTAAACGAAAGCGATCATACCGTTGAAATCCGAAGGCATTGCGTTTGATCACCTTCGTTTGATTATTTAACCCTTCAATCGGCCCATTCGTATACCCAAAGATAAAGCTATTCAAGATTTCTACTTCCCAATTTCGGAATGTTTTTATGGCTTTGTGAAATTCGGGCATCTTGGATGCCACCACGCGCTGATAGAACACATGCAGCTCTTCTTTTACTCTTCTCCCATCGCTTCTTCCTACTTCTTTCGCTGTTTGAAACCAGGACTGGTAGGCTTCCTTCAGTTCATAGGCGGTGCGAAGCTCTTCAGACAACGAGAGGTAGCGTTCAAGATACCAGCGCTGTTTTTCTGTGAGCTCATGCGACTTTTTATGAAACACATGCTTCATTCGCTTACATTTTCTTCTGTCATACTCATGAAAATCCTTTTGGACGCGGCGCCTCACCTGATCGAGCGCCCAATAGATATAGCGACAGAAATGAAATCGATCGGCCACAATTACTGGCTTCCCTAAAGCTTGCTGGACGGCAGACTTAAAAGAAGGACTCATATCCATCACCACGATGCGCACTTGACTTCCTTTTTTCTGCAAGTAACGTTTGACGGTCTGGACCGAACGGTCCGGGAGGATATCCAGGGGTTCTCCTGTGACCCCATCTGCCAGTATCACCTGATATTTCCCTTGATTCGTATCTCCCTTATATTCATCGATCGCAATCACCGCAGGGAGGTCTTCTATTTCCTCCAGCATCGGGGCAGAGATATTGTCGAACCTCCTCATCGCAGTTGTCGGAGAGGTATGAAACTGCTTGGCACTATCTGTGAAGTTTTTTCCCTGAATCACCCGCAGCCCCAGCGCCTGATTCCATTCCACACTGTGCCGCTGATATCGTTCTACAAACGTACGCCGTTCTGCAAAACGTTTTCCACACGTACAGGCATAACGCCTGCGACGATAGAACAGGACCGTGGGCCGTTCCCACATCTTTAAGTGATCGATCTTCTGAATCCGGTAGTCATGCACTTTACTCGTTCGTTCGGAGCAATGCGGACAGCGGTGCGGCTTGCGTTCCATTTCGATATGAAGGTGCATCGCACCTTCCACTACTTCTGTGTTTGTCACAGTCACTTCTTCTAACCCCGGGAAAT
The DNA here is from genome assembly GCF_900103955.1 of Alkalicoccus daliensis. Lineage (GTDB taxonomy): Bacteria > Bacillota > Bacilli > Bacillales > Salisediminibacteriaceae > Alkalicoccus > Alkalicoccus daliensis. The sequence goes on along the minus strand of NZ_FNIL01000015.1, from coordinate 5,099 downwards.
TCATGGTAAAATACATACTATGCACGCAGATCCTCTCCTTCAACTTGTTTCTCGACAATTCAAGTGTAAAGGATAGAGGAGCCTGCGTGTTTCTTTATGCCTTATTGTTTCAAAACCCCAACATATATTGTAGAGCCAAAAAAAACAGCACCCCTGACCTCTGCTTCACTGCAGGGTTGGGTGCTGTTTCTTTTTTAATCTGTTAAATTCCGGCCATAAAATTGGTTATTTTACTTGAATCACGATTTTTCCGCGGGCATGATTTGTTTCACTCAGCTCATGCGCATCTTTTAAACCCTGTTCAGATAAATCAAACGTATTGCCAACCACCGGCTTTAATTCCCCAGCTGTATAAAGCTCCGCTAGCTGCTGCAGCTGTCTGCCGTTCGGCTCGAGCCAGTGGGATCCTGCTTTAACATTATATTTTTTCGCCTCTTCTTCTTCAGGCTGACCGGCAATAGAAACCAGCCTGCCTCCCTGCTTCAGTACTTTATAGCTTTTCTTCAGCACTTCTCCGCCGACAGCATCCAATACGATATCATAATCGGTAAGCACTTCACTGAAGTCCTGCTCTTTATAATCAATCACTTCGTCCGCGCCTAAGGATTTTACAAACTCTTCATTTTCCTTGCTTGCAGTCGTTGCCACATAGGCGCCAAAGTGTTTCGCTATTTGAATTGCAAAGTTTCCAACGCCGCCTGCACCGGCATGGATTAATACTTTCTCTTCTTTTTTAATTTCCGAAAAATCTACCAGGCACTGCCATGCGGTGAGTCCTGCTAAAGGAATCGCCGCAGCTTCCTCGTAGCTCATCTCATCCGGCATTTTTGCGAGCAGTTCCTGATCGACCGGAACAAATTCTGCATAGGTTCCCTGATTAGTCGTTGCCGGCCTTGCAAATACGCGGTCCCCAACATTGAAATCCGTAATTTTACTGCCGACTTCTGTAATGACTCCTGCCGCATCCCAGCCAAGAATAATCGGAAAATCAAACGGAAGCATCTCTTTTAAATATCCTTCGCGCAGTTTCCAGTCGATTGGATTAATCGAAGTGGCATGTATTTCCAACAATACTTGTTCTTCTGTGATCGCAGGAACCTCTCTTTCGCTTTCCTTCAGTTGTTCCCTGCCGCCATAGTTTTCTATAATTACTGCTTTCATATGTCATTCCCCTTTCTATATTAGCTATACCTATTGTGAAGATCGCTTTGGCTTAAGTGAAACGTTATTTAAAACCTCTTAAAAATTGAAGCGGATATCTTCACCGGAGCCGAATCTGAATTCAACATTCTCATCTTCTATTTTAGCTCAACATTTTCCAGCGCTTCTTTAACATCCCGGTAGGTCTCGATATCATCGACGGTGCTTTCAAGATTTATTATTGCACGAGCCATGTCGGGCCGAATGCCTGTAGTGACAGTGTGTATACCTAATAAATGTAACGTTTTCGCAATCTCTAACACACGGGAAGCCACGTAGGAGTCAAATTGAAGTATTGCTGAAAAATCAATAATCAGGATCGTTACGTTGTTTTTCACGACTTCCGGTATGACGTTCTCGATAATATGATCTGCCCGCTCCTCATTTAAAGAGCCCACAATTGGCAAGACAGAAATGTCTTTTTTTACCGGGACAACGGGGGCAGAAAGCAGCAGCAATTCTTTCTCCAGCTTTTGCAGGTTTAATTGGTACTCGTTATTGTAATGCGATGTAGAATTTTTTATCGCCTGATCGAAAATATCACTCATCCGGTTCATGAAATAAAATGCATCTCCGAGGATCCCGACTCCATGCTTTTGAAATTCCCCTTCAATTTCCTTTACTACGTTCAATCGAAATTGAGTAAGCAGCATAATAATGTAATTCAGGTCGTATCCCTGCTCACTTAACACATCGGCAGGATCATAATCCAAATTGATCGCGCCCGTAGTATCCTGTTCATCGAGCTCCTCTTTAATCTTTAGGAATAAATTATAAAGTAACTCGTGATGCAGCTTAAATTCCTTTGGAGAGAGCTCGAACTCAAGATCCTGAGATGTAGCAGCGACAATACGGTCAATTACCTGGTCTACGCTGCGAAAGAAATGGTCATATAGTTCTTTACCGATGTATGGCATGGAATCTTCCTCCTAATATGTAGACTATTTCTATCTATAGACGGTGCCCGCATTTTTTAAACCTCTCACATATATTTATTATGGTTATCTTCTATCCTTCTGAGAACTTTTACGGGAAATCCATTTTTTCAATATGCTGGCTAAAACGCCGAATACGATGATAGCCCCGAACAGCCAGAAAAGAAACGTGTAGGAATTAGTGGCACTCGCTCCGATATAGGAATAGAGAAATGTTCCAGGGGTCTGTCCGATCGCGGTACCTATCATATAAGGAACGAATTTTATTTTTGTCAGGCCCGCAGCATAGCTCGCCGCGCCGTAGGAAACTACCGGTACCACCCTGCTGAGAATTACCGCATACACCCCGTATTTTTCAAAAAATTCGTCTGCCCAGTCGAGCGGCCGCGCAGGTACGAGCTTCACTACGAGTGGCCTGCCGAAAAAATGAGCAAGATAATAACAGATCGCAGCTCCGATCAGAGCACTCCCCCAGGAAAGAAGACCTCCCAAAAGCACACCGTAGGAAAGACCGTTGGTAAACGTAATGATGAAAGTAGGAATGGGCGCTATAATCACGGCAAGCACCATTAAGAAAGTGGATATGGCAGGTGCAAATACGCCATAGGATAATATAAACTGCTGCAGCTGTCCGGCCTCTCCTGACGTGATGATCGAGACTGCCTGATCCACAAATCCGCGGAATGGTGGCAGCACGAAATATAAAATTATTAAGAAAAGAACACACGCTGAAAAAAGAATGCGTTTCTGTTTTATATTCATATGTAACATGCTCCTATTTTTTGCTGGAAAAAAGCAATTACTTCGTGTGGTTGCTTTTCTCTACCATACACTAAAACAGGAGCAACTTAACTGTTCGCGCTTAATTATATTTTTAAAGTAATCAAAAAATCTCGGTCCAGATTTTTACTGCGGTTGCCAGTATTAACAATGCCAGTATTGATTGAAGATATTTCGTATTCATTTTTTGGCCCAGCCTGGCGCCGAGCGGAGCGGCAATTATACTTGCCACAATCATTACAGCAGCGGGTCCATATAGAATCTGGTCAGTAATGATTTTTCCTGTAGTCGCACCTATTGAGGAAATAAAGGTAACGGCAAGGGAGGTGGCAATCGTCATTCTTGTAGGAATTTTAAGTAGCACGAGCATAATCGGCACTAAAATAAACGCACCTGCTGCTCCGACAATGCCTGAAGCGATCCCGACAAAAAATGCTGTGCCTGCTGCAGTCCCGCGTTTAAACGTTACTTGATCCATCGGTATATTATCAATATCTTTTTTAGGAAGAAACATCATTATTACGGCAATCGTCGCGAGCACCGCATAAACGATATTGATTGCTTGTTCTGATAATAAAGTGGATCCGAAGCCCCCGATAAAACTTCCAATCAACACTGCCCCGCCCATGTAAGCAATCAGTGCTTTATTCAGATACCCGCTGCCCCGGTAAGCCCAGACGCCTGCGATCGTTGCAAAAAATACTTGTATCGCGCTGATTCCAGACACTTCATGTGAGCTGAAAGCCGTGTATCCGAGGATTACCGGTAAATACAGCAGCATCGGATATTTGATAATGGATCCGCCGATACCCACCATGCCGGAAATAAAGGAACCGATAAAACCAATCAGGAATATAATGATCATAAATTCAATACTCATCTATGTGCTCCTTTCAAACAGGACTCTGCTTAAGTCTGGTGTTTTTATAATAAAGATATGCGGCGGCTTCTTTTTCTTCGCTTGCCGCGGAGAAATCCTTCAGCTATCCCTTCCTGGCGGCCGGGATGATCTTCACGCTTTCTTTTTCCGCAGGCGTCTTGAAAAACCGCCCTGCCTCCATTTTTTTACTTGTAAAAGAGTTTGTAATAGTAACAATCTTTTTCTTGCGTTTACCAAAGATAAGAACGAATCGGAAACCTGTTTTAGAGGGTGCATGGCTCCGCTCGACCAACAGTCTCCTGTACAAATTCGGTGAAGTTAACTTTAAGATCATTGAAGCGGCTATGGAAGTTTACACAGTTTTGGAAGATCCATCGCATTGAGTTATCATGAACGAAACTGGCACCCTATCCGTAAATACGTAGGTTAATCGGGTATAGAGATCTGTAAGAACCTCTTACCCCCTCAGAGCTACATTACGAAAGGAGCCAGCTTATCATGAATGATACCACAAAATTTGTTGGTCTGGACGTCTCCAAGAACACGATTGCTGTTGCGATCGCCGATGCAGGTCGAGATGCTCCTCGCTTTTGGGGCACCATCCCGCATACGGTAGAAAATGTTCGAAAGTTGATGCGTAAACTCGGTCCATCGGACCATCTGCGTGTCTGTTATGAAGCCGGTCCTACGGGCTATCCATTGTATCGGCTGCTACTCTCTCTCGGTATCTCTTGTGACATTATCGCCCCCTCTCTCATTCCCCAACGACCGGGTGAGCGGGTGAAAACAGATCGTCGGGATGCGCTTCGGCTCGCACAACTGTATCGTGCCGGAGAGTTAACCTCGATTTACGTGCCGACGGAAGCAGATGAAGCACTGCGCGATCTGGTGCGCTGCCGAGAAGATGCAAAAGAAGATGAACTTCGGACCCGTCAAAGGTTGAGCAAGTTTCTCCTGCGCCACGAGCTTCGACCGCCGCAAGGCGTGAAGCGCCAAACGAAAAAATACAGAGAGTGGTTAGATACACTGAAGTTCTCTCAGGATACCCTGCGGGTTGTTTTCCGGGAATATTACCATCAGCTCAAAGAAATGGAACTACGCGTGCAACGGCTGGAAGACGAAATCTATACTCAGTCGATTCAAGGGGTTCACGCCCCCATGATTCAGGCACTTCAATGCCTCAAAGGGGTGGCACTCATTACAGCCATCGGAATTGTCGCAGAAATTGGATCCTTTCATCGGTTCCGCACCCCCGGACAATTGATGGCATACGCCGGTCTCGTCCCCTCCGAATACTCGAGCGG
>NZ_FNIL01000014.1 GCF_900103955.1 Alkalicoccus daliensis | reverse complement strand
AAGTGACCTTCTGGAAGGTCACGAAGCACGAGCGGAATCGATCCTGGTTCTTCAAGACAGCATGGCGGTCTCTGCCCTGCTGTCTGTGGATCGATGGAAGCCGTGCCTGAGAGAGAAATTAGTCGAGAACAAGCCCTTGGTAAGCCTCTCCGAAAGTGAAGCAGCAGTATTACTTCTTTTTAGCGGAACTTTTATTTTCAAGGTAGCCATTTATCAAAAGGCTTATTAAAAGACTGATGTGCTTATAAGAAAGCTGCGCCGGCGGTTTTTCTGACAAAAATGTTTGTGATAAAAGCAGATCTTCTTCTGTTTAATAATTATAAGAACGAAGCGGAAACCGGGATATGCCTGTTTGTTTTAGAGAGCATTGCTCCTCTCGACCAGCAGTATTCTTCATAAAGATCTTGAAGATGAGACTTTAAGATTATTTGGACGGGTGCGCCAGTGCGCGGTGAAAGTTCATTCAGCCTCTGGAAAACGAAAAATCCCGCAGAGGAGCGCGTCCACAGCAGATCAGTTTCAGCTAATTTTCCTTCTATTGTCAATGAACATCATAGAGCTTATTAACAGCATTTTTTCTATGCTGTTCCCCGTACTTTAAGCAGCATCTGCATCACTTGGAAAAACTGAATAATATACTTACTCTGGAGGTGCCGTCATAATGACAGCAAAACAAAAAGCAGTAGTAGTGGGAGCAGGCTTAGGTGGTCTTTCTGCAGCAATGCGCTTAGCAGGAGACGGATACGAAGTAACAGTACTCGAAAAAAATGAAACTATCGGCGGGAAATTGAACCAGCGGAGCGGAAAAGGATTTACTTTCGACACAGGTCCTTCCATTCTTACGATGCCCTGGGTGCTCGAAAAACTTTTTCAGAGTGTGCACCGGAACATCAATGATTATATGGATATTGTAAGAATCGAGCCGCAGTGGCGGACTTTCTACGAAGATGGCACTTCTATCGACGTGCTTTCCGATATTCCCGGCATGCTCGAGGAAATGCGTAAAGTAAAAGCGGAGCCCGGAAAGTCATTTATGAAATTCCTTTCCTACTCTCAGGATATGTATGATTTATGTATGAAAAGCTTTTATAAGACTTCCATTGGGGGATTAAAAGACCTGCGCCAGCAGCACACCCTGAAAGAGCTTCTTTCCATGGACCCCTTTCATACAGTGGCGGACAGTACGAAAAAACATTTCGACAACAAATACCTGGAGCAGCTGTTTAATTTCTTCGTCATGTACGTGGGCTCCAATCCATATCAGTCACCTGCGATACTGAACCAGCTCGTATATGTGCAGCTCGGCCTGGGAATTCATTATGTGAAAGGCGGCATGTACAATATTGCCAGGGGAATGAAAACAGTCCTCGATGAACTTCGGGTGGATGTACTGGTGAATTCTCCGGTTTCACACATTTATATTAAAGAAGACAAAGCCCAGGGAGTAGTAACGGAATCCGGGGATTTTTACGAAGCAGATATTGTCGTCTCAAACCTGGAAGCAATTCCTGCATATAAACAGCTTCTTCCTAAAACAGGCAAGACGAAAAAAGAAATAAAAACACTAACAAAAAATTTCGCCCCTACTGTTTCCGGACAGGTTCTGCTGCTCGGTGTAAACAAGAAATTCACAGAACTCGAACATCACAATTTCTTCTTCTCGGAAGATCCGGAAAAAGAATTCAAGCAAATATTCGAAAAAGGAGTGCCGGCTGATGATCCGACGATTTATATTGGGGTTTCTTCTAAAACCGATCCTTCGCAAGCTCCGGAAGGGAAGGAAAACCTCTTCGTTCTCACCCACGTCCCGCCAAAAACCGCGCTGAAGAAAAAAGTGGACTGGGATAAATACCGTGAAGTCATTCTCGATAAACTGGAACGCATGGGAATGGAAGGCCTCCGTGATTCCATTGAATTCGAATATGAATTCACTCCGGATACAATCGAAGAACTTTATGGCTCGCATGGCGGCTCCATTTACGGCATTGCAGCTGATAAAGCAACGAACGGCGGCTTTAAAATTCCTGCGAGAAGCCAGGTGTATGAAAATCTGTACTTCAGCGGGGGTGCTACCCATCCCGGCGGCGGAGTGCCGATGGTGACACTTTCTGGCCAGCTGACCGCTGATTTAATTAAAGAAGATCGCGAGAAAAAAGAACTCAAAACGAAAAAAGCAAAATAATTTAAAAAGGACCGTTCTGTCGATAACGACATGAGAACGGTCCTTTTACATATTGAGATTGCAGCTGGCACTTTCCCCCCCCCGGCACAGTATGGGAAAATTAACTCATCTGAGCTGCAGACAAAATTCAAAGAAAACTTCTTCTGCGCCAATGCATTTCCTCTGCATTAAGAAAACAATAGAAATCTACTGATTCAATATCAGACGTTTTTCTTCCCGCTGTGCCTGTCTGCCAGGCGTTCAAGCACGGCATCCAGCGGAAGTTTCTGCTCCTGCAGCAATACGAGCCAGTGGTAAAGAAAATCGGCACTTTCCCACGTAAGTTCCTGCGCATCTTTATTTTTCGCTGCAATAATTATTTCTGAAGCTTCTTCCCCGACTTTCTTTAAAATCTTGTCTACTCCTTCATCAAATAAGTAAGTAGTATAAGATCCCTCCGGTCGAGTCTCTTCCCGCTCTTTCAAAAGCTGTTCCAGTTCTTCAATAACAGCAAAGCGTTCTTTCTCTGTTTTCTCAGGTGTTTCACCTTCACCCGTCCAGAGCGCATCTGAAAAACAGCTTCTTGCCCCTGTGTGGCAGGCAGGGCCGTTCGGCGTTACGAATACGACAAGTGCATCCTGGTCGCAGTCATAGCGGATTTCATTTACTTTCTGGGTATTGCCGGAAGTCGCTCCTTTGTGCCAGAGTTCCTGCCGGGACCGGCTGTAAAACCATGTTTCGGCAGTATCCAAAGTTTTTTGGAGCGATTCTTTATTCATATAAGCAAGTGTCAGAACTTCTTTGGAAGAGGCATCCTGCACAATTGCAGGAATCAGCCCCTGCTGATCAAAGACCAGCTGATCAATTTGAATCATCGAATTGGGAGCCCCTTTTCTTTAAGATACGTTTTCACTTCTGCCACCGATGTTTCGCGGTAGTGGAAGATGGAGGCAGCAAGCGCTGCATCTGCTTTGCCCTCGTTAAAAACCGTGGCAAAATGCTCTTTATTTCCTGCCCCTCCGGAGGCAATGACCGGGACGCTTACCGCTTCGCTCACAGTTTTCGTCAGTGCTTCTGCAAAGCCGGATTTTTCTCCATCCTGGTCCATGCTGGTTAACAGAATTTCTCCTGCGCCCTGTGCGACGGCTTCTTTTGCCCAAGCCACTACCTCGCGTTCCGTCGGCTTTCTGCCTCCGTGCGTATACACTCTCCAGGAATTAAGCGCATCATCCCATTTTGCATCTATCGCAACAACAATACACTGTGTGCCGAAAAATGCTGCTCCCTCCCTGATCAACTCAGGACGGAGCACCGCTGCAGTATTTAAAGATACTTTATCTGCTCCTGCACGCAGGATTCGTTTCATATCCTCCAGAGCATTAATGCCGCCTCCTACAGTAAAAGGAATGGCAAGTTTCCCTGCTACCTGTTCTACAACATCAACCATTGTTTCCCTGCCTTCATGGGAAGCTGAAATATCAAGGAACACAAGCTCATCTGCTCCCTGTTCGTCATAAAATGCAGCAAGCTCTACAGGATCTCCCGCATCGCGGAGGTTTACAAATTGTATGCCTTTAACTACGCGTCCCTCTTTCACATCCAGACATGGAATAATTCGTTTTGTGAGCATATCAGCGCTCCACCTCCGCCAACGCCTGCGAAAGGTCAATTTTGTCTGTATATAGTGCTTTCCCGATAATTGCACCGGAAATCCCTTTACTGCTGTACTGAGAAAGCTCCTGCAGGTCCGCCATGCTGCTTACGCCGCCTGAAGCGATCACCTGCTTTTCCGTCGCACGGCCGAGACTTGCAATGGCTTCCACGTTTGGCCCGGACATCATGCCGTCACGGGAAATATCCGTCATAATAAAAGTTTCCGCTCCCGCCTCTGCAAGCTCTTTTCCTAATTCTTCCGCACGAACTTCAGAAGTTTCCAGCCAGCCGTGTGTTGCTACGTATCCGTCTCTCGCATCTATTCCAATTGCAATTTTTTCTCCGCCGTATTCATTGAGCATCGATTGAACAAAATCCGGATCGGAAATTGCAGCGCTCCCTAAAATAACGCGTGCCACTCCTGCTTCCAAATATGCAGCCACATCTTCCGGCGTACGGATTCCGCCGCCGATTTGAATATTTGCATCCAGCTCTTTTGCAGCACGGATTACATATTCCTGGTTCACAGGCTTTCCAGCTTTAGCCCCGTCCAAATCGACCATGTGGATCCAGGAAGCTCCTTTTTCTGCAAATGCTTTTGCCATTTCAAAAGGAGAATCTCCATAAACTGTTTCTTTATCATAGTCGCCCTGCAGCAGACGGACGCACTTCCCGCCGCGCATATCGATCGCAGGATAAATAGTGAATTTACTCAACACGTACGCCTCCTTTCTGTTCTACAAAGTTTTTCAGCATGCTGACTCCTACAGAACTGCTTTTCTCCGGGTGAAACTGTGTCGCCCAGATATTATCCTTCGCTACTACTGCAGAAACCTGTTCATTTGCATAATCCGTCGAAGCGACGAGAATATCCTCTGTATCAGCCTTCACAAAATAGGAATGAACAAAATAAACGTGACCCTCTTCTACTTCTTTCAGGATAGGGTGTTCCGGCTGTTTGAAAATAAGCTGATTCCAGCCCATATGAGGTACTTTTACTTTTCCTGCAGGAAAATGAATGGCGCGGCCGGGAAGAAGTCCCAGCCCCTTCGTGTTGCCGTTCTCTTCACTTTCTTCAAAAAGAAGCTGCATTCCAAGACAGATTCCAAGCAGCGGTTTTCCGTCTTCTGTCCATTGCTTCACGAAAGTATCGAGTCCCCGCTTCTCCAATTCAGCCATACCGTCTTTAAATGCCCCTACTCCCGGCAGAATCAGCATGTCTGCTTTCGCCAGATCTTCCGCATGCTCTGATAAAAATGGTGTGTGGCCCAAACGCTCCAATGCTTTTGTTACACTGTGCAGATTTCCCATTCCGTAGTCAATGATCCCGATCATGACAAACTTCCTTTCGTAGAAGGTACACCCTTTACTCTTGGGTCGAGCATGGTTGCTTCATCCAGTGCACGGCCCAGCGCTTTAAATATTGCTTCAATTACATGGTGTGCATTTGTGCCGTAATGTATATTTACGTGAAGATTCATGCGAGCTTCCAGTGCCAGCTTCCATAAAAATTCTTCAATCAGCTCTGTATCAAATGTTCCCAGCTTCCGGTGCGGGATTTCTCCTTTTAACTCGAAATGCGGACGGTTGCTTAAATCAATCACTACGTGCGCCAGTGCATCATCCATCGGAACAAATGCAGAGCCGTAACGTCGGATGCCTTTTTTATCTCCAAGTGCTTCACCGAGTGCCGTACCAAGCACGATTCCGATATCTTCTGTCGTATGATGGTCATCAATGTCCACATCCCCGTGCGCATTCAGCTTCAAATCGAACAGTCCGTGTCTCGTAAATAAATCAAGCATGTGGGACATAAAAGGAACATTCGTATTTAACTCCGCTTCTCCCTCACCATCAATTGTAAATGTCAGTTCAATCTGCGTTTCTTTTGTATCACGTTTTTTACTCGCTGTTCTCTTTTCCATAGAGAGCTCCCTTCTCCAGACGAATTTCTACTGCTCGTGCATGTGCTTCTAAATTTTCAAGTCTTGCAAAAGCTGCCACTTTTTCTCCATTTTCAATCATGGCCTGCTCACTGTAGGCGATGATACTGGATTTTTTCGTGAAATCTTCTACATTCAAAGGACTGGAAAAACGGGCTGTCCCGTTTGTAGGGAGCACGTGATTCGGTCCTGCAAAGTAATCGCCGATCGGTTCAGAGCTGTTTTCCCCGATAAATATCGCTCCTGCATGCTTAATTTTTCCCATCACGTCCCACGGCTTTGCGACGTGAAGCTCTAAATGCTCGGCAGCAAGTTCATTCACCGCTGCAATTGCCTGCGCTAAATTATCAGCTACATAAATATTGCTGAAATCACGGATTGCTGCTTCTGCAATATCTTTTTTAGGAAGTGTTTCCAGCTGCTGTTCTACTTCTTTCAGCGTTTCTTCTGCTACATCCTGGCTTGTAGTGACAAGTATCGCAGAAGACATCGGATCATGCTCCGCCTGGCTGAGAAGGTCGGCTGCAATGTAGTCCCCGTGGCCGGAGGCATCTGCCAGAACAACTACTTCGCTCGGCCCGGCAATCATATCAATATCGACTGTGCCGTAGACAAGCTGTTTCGCAAGCGCGACAAAGATATTCCCCGGGCCTGTTATTTTATCTACCGGGGCAATCGTTTCTGTGCCATAGGCAAGGGTTCCGACTGCCTGTGCGCCTCCAACTTTATAGATTTCTTCGACACCAAGCTCCCGGGCCGTTACAAGCACGATATCTTCCAGTCTGCCGTTTTTCTGCGGCGGGGACACCATGACAATTCTTTCTACCCCTGCTACCTGCGCAGGTATGACATTCATTAGAATAGAAGAAGGATATGCCGCACGTCCCCCAGGCACATACACCCCCACTGCTTCCAGCGGCGTTATTTTCTGTCCGAGAATGGTTCCATCCGGCTTCGTTGTAATCCAGGTTTCCTGGCGCTGCCGCTCGTGAAAATCACGAATGTTCGCAATCGCTTCCCGGATGATCGCTCTTGTTTCATCATCCACATTTTTTTCTGCATCGTGGATTTCTTCCTCCGTCACTTTTGCATCTGCTAAAGCGACCTCATCAAACTTCTCTGTATACTTCTGCACCGCTGTATCTCCATTTTCTCTTACATCTTCTAAGATGGAAAGTACAGAGGCACGCTGGGCTGAAGTACCTTGATCGATCGAACGCTTCAAGGTGATATCTTTTGTTAAAGGAATGATTTTCATCAGGCATTCTCCTTATTTACCACTACAGAAAGGCGGTCTACCATATCATCAATCTGCGCTGCTTTCGTACGGTAACTGACAGGATTCACGATAAAACGGGAAGTAATTGGCATCATCGTTTCAATTTCCACCAGGCCGTTTTCCCGCAGCGTCTGTCCGGTGGAAACAATATCCACGATCCGGTCTGCCAGTCCTACGATAGGGGCAAGTTCAATAGAGCCGTTTAATTTGATGATTTCCACCTGTTCCCCCTGCTCGCGGAAATAATCTGAAGTAAGTTTAGGATATTTGGAGGCTACTTTCGGTGCAACATCACGTCCTGGACTGTATGTTGGAAGAGCTGCGACTGCCATATAGCAGGAACTGATTTTTAAATCCAGTACCTCATACACGTCTCTTTCTTCTTCAATCATCACATCTTTGCCCGCCACACCTACGTCTGCCACGCCGTGTTCTACATAAGTCGGGACATCCATCGGTTTTGCCAGAATAAACTGCATCCCGGATTGCGGAACTTCAATAATCAGCTTTCTTGAATCGTCGAATTCAGGCGGCAGGTCATATCCTGCTTCCCGGAGCAGTTCGACTGCTTCTTCAAATATTCTTCCTTTTGGCATTGCCACCGTTAACAGTTCACTGCTCATCTCCAGCTCCCCCATTTCCGTTTGAACCAATATAATAAATTACATCCTCAAACTGTTTTGAATAAGCATCTACGTCTTCAATCCCAGTGATTTCCTGCATCACGACCGAGCGCGCTTCTGTTCTTTGTTTTTTGGCTTCATCCATCGCTTCTTTCCGGCGTTCACTGCTGAAAATAATACAGGTATCTTTTTTTACTTTTTGTTTTGCTTTACCGAGAGCTTCCGTTAACCGGTCTACCCTTAGACCGAATCCTGTTGCCGGCTCTGCATGATGAAACTGTGCAAGCAGCTGGTCATAGCGGCCGCCTCCGCCGAGAGGATAGCCGAGCCCTTCGCTGTATGCCTCAAATACGGTACCGGTGTAATAGCTCATATGCATTACCAGGTTTAAATCTATTAACACGCGATCACTCATATTATAGTCTTCTAATATATGAAGGAGTTTCTGCAGCTGTTCGAGTGCTTTTTTCCCTGCTTCTGATTCCGTCAGTTTTTCCGCTTTTTCTACGATATCTTTTCCGCCTTTTAAACGGAGCAGCTCATGCAGCCTGCGCTTGTCGAGAGAGGAAAGTGGAAGTTCGTCGACAGCTTTACGGAAACCGACATAATTTTTTTCGTAGAGATACCTTCTGAATTCCTGGGCACGTTCCTCGTTACCGAGCACTTCTTTCAGCAGGGCATTCACGAAACCAACATGTCCGATCGCGATCTGATAGGAAGTAACTTCCGCTTTCTGAAGAGAGGAGATCATTAAGGAAATAACTTCTGCATCCGCACTGGAAGATTCATCTCCGATCAATTCCACTCCCACCTGTTCAAATTCTGCCGGCTTTCCTCCTTCATACTGCTGCGCACGAAATACCGGTGCATCATAAGTTAAGCGAAGCGGACGCTTCACGTTTTTTAAAGTCGATCCTGCAATTCTTGCAATAGGAGCAGTCATGTCCGGCCGGAGGACGAGTGTGTTTCCTTCCTGATCAAGCAGTTTAAACAGCTGCTGGTCGAGTATGGCGGAAGCTGCCCCTACTGTTTCGTTAAACTCTACTGTAGGTGTTTCCACATTCTCGTAGCCCCACAGTCTCATTTCTTCTGCGACCGCGCTTTTCACCTGCGTTTTCAGCTGATAAAGTTCCGGGAGCGTGTCTCGCATGCCCTGCGGTTTTTCAAACATAAATAGTTTCGACATTTTTTCCATTCCTTCCGTAAGCAATATATATCCGATTCACTTTACCGTGCTAACGTGATAGAGTGATAAAGACCTTAAAACATAGTTTACAGGGCAATTTATCCTGCGTCAACCAACTTCTATATGTAATGAGAAAGTTCATTTTTTTCTGTGGCAACAATCTATATTAATTTATATAAATAAGCATGAATATTTATATAAATAGGAGCCAGCTGCTCATTCAGAAGCTGCTGGCTCATCTTTCGTCCGGATGATCTGCATTGGATTGCCGCCGACAAACGCACCTGCCGGTACATCTTTATGTACCAGCGTGGCTGCAGAAACTACCGCTCCGTCCCCGATGGTCACTCCCGGCAGGATGGTGGTGTTTGCTCCGATCATCACGTTTTCTCCGATGCGTACTTCTCCCAGACGATATTCATTTATTAAATATTCATGTGCCAGAATCGTGGTGTTATATCCTACCACACTATTTTTTCCTATCTTTATTTTTTCAGGAAACATGACATCAAACATCACCATTAAAGCTATCGCTGCCTGATCGCCTATATCTGCGCGCAGAAAAGTACGGTAAAGCCAGTTTTTCACACCTAAAAAAGGCATATACCGTGCTGCCTGAATCACAATAAAGTTTTTCATCACTTTTAGAAACGGTACGGTCTTATAAATGTGCCAGAGTGAATTTGCAGATTTCACAGGAAAGCGTTCTGTATTTCGCGGCATTGCCGTTTCCTCCTCGTGTCGTGATGGAATTTCATATGATCAGCTTCTTTTCTGCTGTTTCCTTCCGATAAACATTGCAGCTGGTATTAAACGCTTTGCTTTTCCAGACTTTCCATATAATCAAGCAGATCTGTCATCTTCTCAAGCATGACATCCGGGTCGAACGTTTCCAGGAATTCTTTCCCTTTGATAGACCAGGATACGCCTGCAGAAAGTGTGCCTGTATTTTTTCCCGCGAGAATATCATGTTCACTGTCTCCTACCATGACTGCCTGTTCCGGAGATTTATTCAGCTGCTCCAGTGCAAGCATTAAAGGTTCCGGGTCCGGTTTGTATCGGGTTACTTCATCAAGAGACACTACTACCGGAAAGTATTCTTCCATTCCCATCAGCTGCAGCCCTTTCAGCGCTGTATCTCTTTTTTTCGTAGTAACTACTGCCATAGCATAGCCCTGTTCCTGCAGCTTATCCAAAGTTTCTTTTACACCTTCGTATTCCGTTACAAGTGAATCATGATTTGCGTGGTTAAACTTTCGGTATACATCTATCATTTCATCTACATGATCCGGATTCATCCGCTCAAAAGTTTCAGATAAGGGCGGGCCTATAAACGAAGGAATATCATTCCGCTCATACTTTCCCGGGAAATATTCCTCCAGGGTATGCTCAAATGAAGCAACAATCAAATCAATTGTATTAATGAGCGTACCATCCAGGTCAAATAAGATTGTATCTATTTTATTCGTCATATATAAAAACTCCTTTAAAATTAGCGGTCTGAGGAAGCAGATGGGACATCTTCATATTCAGTATCCGGGGGCTGTTTTTCTAGCCGGTTCCATACAAAAGCTACGGCGATCGTTAATAATATTGCGGTAATCAAGCGGATAAGCAGAAGCGGCCAGAGCGGAATGCCGAGCGGCGCAAACAGCAGTGTATCTTCAATTACTGCGTGACAGGCCACGAGAAAAATGAACACAAGATAAAGGTCTTTTTTCTCCACGCCATCTTCTTTTACTGCCTGAATCATTACGCCTGCGCCGTAAGCCAACCCAAATAACAGACCTGCTGCAAGCGTGGTGGAAGTATTGGATTTCACCCCAAGTACTTTTGTAAAAGGCGTCATCCAGCGGGAGAACACCGGCAGCCATCTCATATCTTTCATTATCTGCACGAATATCATAATAGGAATCACAATGACGGCCAGCTGCAGTATCCCAATCAAAGCACTTTCCACCCCGTACATGACGATAGCACCGAACCCTTCCACTTCTGAGGGGCCTGCAGGGACAAAACCATAGCTCGCCCGTTCTGCTCCGCCCTGCCAGACAAGGTGGATCAGCCAGGCAGAAAATAAGGCGAGTCCTATTCTGACTGCAAGAACGACACTTATGCTCAGACCGACTTGCTTTGCCACGGCGGACTCTACAAATAAATTATGGGAAAACGACAGCATGACTGCAAGGATAAACACTTCCTTTACCGTCAGATCCATTGTCAGCATCGCACCGATTGCAGCATATAAATTCAGCACATTTCCAAGGACTAATGGGATGGCAGCTTCTCCAGGCAGCCCAATCCAGCCCATCAGCGGAGATAGAACCCGCGTCAGCCAGTCCATTACGAACGTCTGGCTGAGCATCGTTACAATAAGTGTTATTGGAAAGATTATTTTCCCGAGCTTCCAGGTTGTCTGCAGCCCGACAAGCAGCCCTTGTTTTAAGGTTTGCATTCTAAAGCATCCTTCCTTTAATCATCTAGATATCGCTTGTCTGCAAGGCCAGCCTTTCTCCGGTAAAGAATCAAGGCGATTCCGCCAACGATAAGAATAATTGATAATACCTGCGCAGTCCGCAGTGTTCCGAACAGAAGCAGATAGTCCGTGCGGATTCCTTCGATAATAAGTCTTCCAATGGAATAATAAATTACATACGTTAAGAACATCTCTCCGCGCCGCAGATTTACGCGCCGCAGGTATAACAACAGAGCCACCCCGAGTATATTCCAGATCGATTCATATAAAAAGGTAGGATGGTGATAAGCACCGTCAATAAACATCTGGTTGATAATAAATTCAGGAAGCAGTAAACTCTCTAAAAATCCACGGGAAACCTCTCCGCCGTAGACTTCCTGATTCATGAAATTTCCCCAGCGGCCGATTGCCTGGCCGAGCAGAATACCGGGTGCAGTAATATCTGCCAGTTTCCAGAAAGAGACTCCCCGCTTTTTTGCGAAGATTAATCCTGTAATAACAGAGGCGATTAATGCTCCGTGTATTGCAATACCGCCCTCCCAGATATACAAGACACTGATCGGATCATCTGCAAATTGATCCCAGCGAAAGATTACATAATATATTCTTGCTCCGATAATCGCAGCGGGAAGTGCAAACATAAGCAGGTCTGCCAGCAGATCATCAGGCAGACCTCGTTTTTTTGCTTCATGATTTGCAAGCAGATACCCCAGAAAGGCACCTAGTCCTATTAAAATTCCATACCAGAAAACTGTAATGGGTCCCAGTTCAAATGCCACTGGATTCAATGGCTGAGTAGATAGCAGCACTTCTTTCACCTCGTTCAATTATTTTATCTGCAATGGTGATTTCAATTTTATGAAAGCTGCTTCATTAGCAGTTCAGAGTGTAGATAAGTTCGAATATCATGTCTGTTGATTATCTATTTAATTGAAAAAATTCACCTATAAGAGACAGTAATACAGTGGCTGCGGTTTCTATTTCTTCGCTTGCCGTGGAGAAAGCTTTCAGCTTCCCCGGGAAGAACACCGGGGTGATCTTCAAACTTTCTTTTTCCACAGGCGTCTCGAAATAACACCTTGCCACTGCGGAATACCTTTTATTTACGTGTAAGAAATAATGGTATCTTATCATTTAGTCAAACTACAGGATCGCTTAGAAAGCATCATCTGCTGAAAATACTTTAATATTCCTATGAAGTTAGCTTTCTATATTAATATTAATCGTTATCATGATCACTTTCTTCGATTACGGAGGTGAGGCGCTCTGAAAACTGCTCCGCTGCGTTGATTCCCATTCGCTTCAAGCGGAAGTTCATTGCCGCTACTTCAATGATAACAGCAAGGTTTCTTCCTGGACGTACCGGTACTGTCAGCTTTGGAAGATCTGTATCCAGAATCTGCAGATAATCTTCGTCGAGTCCAAGACGGTCATACTGCTTCTTTTGGTCCCATGCTTCAAGGTCAATCCCAAGACCAATTCTTTTTTCATTACGTACTGAGCCGGCACCAAACAACGTCATCACGTTAATGATACCCAGCCCGCGGATTTCCAGAAGATGACGAATCAGCTCCGGCGCTTTTCCGACGAGCACCCCATCCTGTTCCTGGCGAATTTCCACAGAATCATCTGCTACCAGCCTGTGTCCACGTCTTACCAGGTCGAGCGCTGTTTCACTTTTACCTACACCGCTTGAGCCGGTAATTAAAACTCCTATACCGTATATATCAATAAGAACCCCATGAAGTGCAGTCATTGGGGCAAGCTTGCTCTCCAAAAAGATTGTCAGCTTACTGCTGAGCCGGGTTGTGGAAATCTGCGTGGAAAATACAGGTACGCCGACTTCATTCGCTGCTTCTTTTAACGCCTCAGGTACATCAATACCCCTTGACAGGATAATCGCAGGAGTGTCATAGGTGCAAAGTCTTTTCATGCGATCCTGCTGATCTTCCGTGCTTAATTGTTCATAAAAAGACATTTCCGTTTTCCCTAAAAGCTGAATTCGTTTCGCTGGATAGTATGTAAAATAACCTGCCATTTCCATCCCCGGACGTGAAATATCGCTCGTAGTAATCGGACGGAAAGTTACAGATTCCTCGTCATTTACTAAAGTTAATTGAAATTCCTCCATCAAGCCTTCTGCTGTTACTTCTGCCATTTAAAACTCTCCTCTCAACTTACATTGCCTTCGTCCATTTTAGCATATCAGACCTTCCAGTGCCTCAGAAGAAATTCGGGAAAAAACTGCACAAGAAGACAGGTAATGCTTATAGTGGAAAGAGAACGAAATAATTAAAAATTTTGTATGCTTCCTTACCAGATGTTTTAACATAACCAGTGGAAGCTTTTTCTGTAAGGCTCTGATGTTAATATAAGAAAAGCCCGCCTGCGGCTCTTTTGTCTGCGCTTGCCGCGGAGAAATCCTTCAGCTATCCCTCCCTTTCGTCCGGGATGATCTTCATGCTTTCTTTTCCGCAGGTGTCTACACCGCCTTGGCTTCGCTTTGTTGATAGAAAAGCTTGTAATAGAAACAATTTTTTTCTATTGTTTCGCAAAGGAAAGAACGAAGCGAAAACCGGCGGACGCACAGCCGGGAAGATCCCGCAGCGAAGTTTTCTCTTATCAACAATGAGCATTAACAGAGACACTCATGCAAAATTTTTGCACCATAAAGTATGAAAATTAATACTGCTGTGTAACGAAGGAGAGGACACCCAAAGGATAAGCGCAGTTCGAGAATCCAAGTGACCTTCTGGAAGGTCACGAAGCACGAGCGGAATCGATCCTGGTTCTTCAAGACAGCATGGCGGTCTGTGCCCTGCTGTCTGTGGATCGATGGAAACCGTGCCCTGAGAGAGAAATTAGTCGAGAACAAGCCCTTGGGCAAGCCTCGCCGAAAGTGAAGCAGTATGATTACTTCTTTTTAGCAAAACTTTTATTTTCAAGGTAGCTTTCTATAAAAAAAGCAGCACCCTGTAACAGGCACTGCTTTTCTCGAGAAATTATTTTTTCGTAAGTGGATCGACAATAAAATTAGAAATAATCGCATTCAGTATCGCGAAAATAATAGAAGCCAGCAGCGCTGCTCCAAAACCGTCAATTACAAAGCTGTCGCCCATCATCCATGCGGTCAGCATCAGCGTAATCGCATTAATCACGAATAAAAACAGCCCGAGGGTTAAAATCGTTACAGGCAGTGTAAGCACTACAAGAATAGGTTTTACAATGACGTTTACTACAGCAAGGATAAAACTCGCCAGCAGAGCCGCACCGAATCCTGTCAACTCAATATTTCCGAATACATTGGCAATAAGCAGCAGCACTCCAGCATTCACTATTAACTGAATCAGCCAGCTCATTGTTCATTCACTTCGGTATCATTCGGCATTAACAAAATTCCAATGATGTACAGTGAAATGATAAGAAGCGAAAAAGGAAAAGCGAGAATGATAGTTACAATTCGGATGACGGTGGAATCAACGTTAAAATACTCCGCAATCCCACCGCAGACGCCGGCTAATTTTCTGTCACGCGTCGAACGGGTTAATTTGTTCATTGGATATCTCTCCTTTTCTGCATAACTTGAACTTTACTTAATATGCACTGAGCCTGTGGTTGCTTCAGCTTCAATATAAAAGTGGCCTTCTCCCTGCTTGTTGGCTAAGAATGTCAGCCGCTTCTGAGCATATTCTTTCTTTTCTTCAATGATGCTGAGATTAGGGAGCTGGCAGTGAATGCCTCCTACAGACGTTTTCACTTCACCTTCCGTTTTCACCCCATCCGGCACAGCAATGTGTACGCTGCCCATGTGCGTTTTCATGTAAGCCTTTGACTGCGAAGCTTCTGAAAGACGGAAGTGAATCGTGCCATTTACTGATTCGATGTTCATGTTTCCCCTGGCACCGTCAATAGTAACAGTCCCATTCATCGTTTTCAGCTCTCCTTCGACTGTATTCAGCTGACGAACATAGATAGGACCGTTCATCGTTTCCAGCCTTGTTTCTTTTGCATCAATCTGGTCAAACGACATTTTTCCGTTAATTGTTTTCGCAGTTAACTGGTGTACAGGAATATGTTCCCCTGCCATTTTCCCGTTAAACGTATAGAGTTGAAGCTTATCCAGATTTTCTGTTGGGAAATAAATAATTGTATTTACTTTCATTGATTTTTTCCGCACATGAAACTGAAGTTTTCCATTGGAAAAGCTGAACGCCGCTTCACGCAGAAATTCTTTTCGGGCAGTTTCACTGTCTTTCACTCTGTAAACTTCCACATCGCATTCGATCCGGATGTCTTTTTCCTCCCAGGGACGAAGCTCCACATTTCCATTTTCAATATGAATGTTGGCTTCTTTTAAGAAGACATCTTTATGATCAAAAACATGCTCTACTGATTCGGAGGGACCGAAATTAAAGTCCAGGTCAAAATCCTTTACACGATGCACAGCATCATCAACGAACTCAGAAAATTTGGTTGCAAAAGAAGTCATTTTTTCTTCTGCACGCTGATAATCCCAGGCAGAGCTGGTACGTTTTTTTGCACGGGACTGCTCCTGCTTTTCAGAGGTTTTCTCCTGTGTGTTTTTGAAAGGCTCTTCTTTTTCCTGCTTTTCCGGATCCTCCTTGAGTGCATTGAGGAGATTCATTCCTTCTTCAGCGGAAATTTTTCCGTCCTCAATCATTTTTAAGATCATTCTTCTTTCTTCCTGCATAACAGACACGCTCCTTCCTGTAATATCCTTCTTATTATCATACACTGAACGCTTCTTCCAGTGCCTCCGCCTTCAGACGTATTCTGTCTGGGCCGGTTGTTCTAGGTGTATTACGCATGTGAGCAGCAAATGTTTCATAACTTTATTATTTTACTGAAGCAGTCTGTTTATTCATCTTCTCTTCCATACGTTTTCTTTCACGCTCCAGAATCGGCTTTAAGAAAGCACCTGTATGAGAAGCTTTTACTTCAGCTACTTTTTCAGGAGTTCCCTGCGCGACAAGCTTTCCGCCTTTGTCGCCGCCTTCCGGCCCAAGATCAATCACGTGGTCCACTGTTTTAATGACATCGAGATTATGCTCAATTACAAGTACTGTATCTCCGTTTTCCACCAGGCGCTGCAGCACCTGAAGCAGGCGTGCAATATCCGCCACATGCAGTCCGGTAGTCGGCTCATCTAAAATATAGAAGGTCTTTCCGGTAGATCGTCTATGAAGCTGCGAAGCAAGTTTCACCCGCTGCGCCTCACCTCCGGAAAGAGTAGTGGCAGGTTGCCCCAGCTTAATATACCCGAGCCCCACATCCTGCAGTGTTAACACTTTTCGTTTGATTCTTGGAATATTTTCAAAGAAAGTCACTGCTTCATCTACTGTCATATCAAGAATGTCTGCAATATTCTTTCCCTTATAGGTAATATCCAGCGTCTCCCGGTTGTAGCGTTTTCCGTGGCATTCTTCACACGGCACATAGACATCGGGAAGGAAATGCATTTCAATTTTTATAATGCCGTCTCCGCGGCATGCCTCGCAGCGGCCGCCTTTCACGTTAAAGCTGAAACGCCCTTTCTTATAGCCGCGCATTTTTGCTTCGTTTGTCATCGCAAATACATCGCGGATATCATCAAACATTCCCGTGTAAGTAGCAGGGTTTGATCTAGGAGTACGGCCAATCGGCGACTGATCAATATCCACTACTTTTTCCAGCTGCTCTATACCTTTCACTTCTTTTACTTTCCCCGGCTTGTCTTTCGCCGTCGTTAACTTCTGGGCAAGTGACTTCCGCAGAATATCGTTAATTAACGTACTTTTTCCGGATCCTGAGACTCCGGTTACAGCTACGAGCAGTCCGAGCGGAATATTTACATTTGTTTTCTGAAGGTTATTTTCCTCCGCTCCTTTAATTTCCAGCTTGCGACCGTCCGATTTCCGCCGTTCCGGAGGCAGCGGGATAAATTTTTCGCCGGACAAATACTTTCCTGTTAAGGAATTTTTATCATTCATCACTTCTTCCGGCGTTCCTGTAGAACAGATTTCTCCGCCGTTCACGCCTGCCCCCGGACCGATATCAATCAAGTGGTCAGCCGCAAGCATCGTATCTTCATCGTGTTCCACGACGATCAGCGTATTTCCCAAGTCTCTCATCCGTTCGAGTGTACTGATCAGGCGATGATTGTCCCGCTGATGCAGACCGATAGAAGGTTCATCCAGAATATAAAGCACTCCCATTAAAGAAGAACCAATCTGTGTTGCCAGACGAATGCGCTGTGCTTCTCCTCCTGAAAGCGTTCCTGCTGCGCGGGATAAGGTCAGATATTCAAGACCTACATTCATCAAAAAGCCCAGCCGCTCATCAATTTCCCGAAGAATCATTCTTGCAATTGTCATGTCTTTTTCTGAAAGCTCAAGTTCTTCAAAGAAAGTTTTCGCTTCCTTAATCGACATGCCGGTAACCTGGCCGATATGCAGATGATTTACTTTGACTGCAAGCGCTTCGTCCGTGAGACGATTTCCTTTACACTTTGGGCAAGGTTTCTGCGTCATATACTGTGACATCTGCTCCCGGATGTAATCAGAGCCGGTCTCATGGTAGCGCCGGGAAATATTTTGCAGCACGCCTTCAAAATAAATATCTTTTTCCCTTACTCTGCCAAATTCATTTTTATACCGAAAATGCACTTTCTCATTACCGCTTCCATATAAAATTACGTCTTTTTCTTTTTTCGTAAGTTTTTTAAACGGCTTATCCATGTTGATCTTAAAGTGCTTGCAGATACTTTTCAGTAAAGAAGGATAGTACTGGGAACTGGTCGGTTTCCAGGCAGCAATTGCGTTTTCATTTAAGGAAAGTGATTCATCCGGTACCACAAGTTCTACATCGACTTCCAGCTTGTGGCCGAGTCCGTCACATTTGGAGCACGCGCCAAACGGGCTGTTAAAGGAGAACATTCTCGGCTCCAGCTCACCAATGGAAAATCCGCAGTGCGGGCAGGCATGGTGCTGATTGAACTTCAGCTCTTCCTGGCCAATGACATCAATCATCACCGTTCCATCGGCAAATCGAAGTGC
Organism: Alkalicoccus daliensis; assembly: GCF_900103955.1. Lineage (GTDB taxonomy): Bacteria > Bacillota > Bacilli > Bacillales > Salisediminibacteriaceae > Alkalicoccus > Alkalicoccus daliensis. The sequence continues at coordinate 61,672 of NZ_FNIL01000014.1, read as the reverse complement.
TGTTTCCAGAGAATCCACCAGTCGCGATTCTATTCCTTCTTTAATCACGATCCGGTCAATAATAACCTCGATATTATGCTTTTTATTTTTATCAAGCTGAATGTCATCAGCAACTTCCCGCATTTCCCCATCTACACGTACTCTTACATAGCCTTCTTTCTTGATATCTTCGAGTACTTTCACATGTGTGCCCTTTCGTCCGGACACGACCGGGGCAAGAATCTGCATCTTCGTCCGTTCTTCAAATTCCATCAGCTGATCCGCCATCTGGGAGACGGTCTGGGAAGTAATCTCAATCCCGTGAATCGGACAGATCGGCTTCCCTACTCTCGCATAGAGCAGCCGCAGGTAATCATAAATTTCTGTCACTGTTCCCACCGTGGAGCGTGGGTTTTTAGACGTTGTTTTCTGGTCAATCGAAATTGCCGGGGAAAGTCCTTCAATCGAATCGACATCCGGCTTATCCATCTGCCCAAGAAACTGTCTAGCATACGCTGAAAGTGATTCCACATACCGGCGCTGTCCTTCTGCATAAATTGTATCAAATGCCAGAGATGACTTTCCCGATCCGGATAAACCCGTCATTACAACGAGTTTATCTCTGGGAATTGTTACATCGATGTCTTTCAGATTGTGGGATCTCGCACCTTTCACAATTAAATTATCTAGTGCCATGCCTCGCTCATCCTTCCGCTTTCAATTCTATAATTACATCACGCAGTTCTGCCGCCCGTTCAAAGTCAAGGTCTTTGGCTGCCTGCTTCATCTCAAGTTCCATACGCTGAATCACTTTTTCGCGCTCTTTTTTGCTGAGTTTCTGTTTCGGTGCTTTTTCCAGTGCTTCGTAGGTGCCTTCTTCTTCTGCAGCATAAGTAGCCTGAATCAATTCAGGAATAGATTTCTGAATCGTTGTAGGAGTAATGCCATATTTATCGTTATATTCTTTTTGAATGATACGGCGCCGGGTTGTTTCATCAATTGCCACCTGCATGGATCTTGTCATTTTGTCGGCATACATGATTACATGTCCATTTGAATTTCGTGCTGCCCGCCCCATTGTCTGGATAAGAGAACGTTCTGCACGCAGGAATCCTTCTTTATCGGCATCGAGTATGGTAACCAGGGAAACTTCCGGTATATCAAGTCCTTCCCGCAGAAGGTTGATTCCTACAAGTACATCAAACTGTCCCTGCCTGAGCTCACGAATGATTTGAATCCGCTCGAGCGTTTTAATATCAGAATGAAGATACTGCACTTTAATTCCAACTTCTTTCAAGTAGGCAGTTAGATCTTCTGACATTTTCTTAGTTAACGTCGTAACGAGTACTCGTTCGTGCCGTTCTTTTCTCAGTCTTATTTCTTCAATAAGATCATCTATCTGTCCTTTGATAGGACGAACGTCAATTGTAGGATCGAGCAGTCCAGTTGGCCGGATAATCTGCTCTACCATTTTCGGTGTATGTTCAATTTCATAAGGACCCGGTGTTGCAGATACACAGACAATTTGATTTAAATGTTTCTCGAACTCCTCAAATTTCAGCGGTCTGTTATCTTTTGCTGAAGGAAGCCGGAAACCATGTTCTACAAGTACTCCTTTTCTTGCCTGGTCACCGTTGTACATTCCTCTGATCTGCGGCAGTGTTACGTGGGACTCATCTGCAATGATCAGCGAGTCTTTCGGAAAATAATCCAGTAATGTATAAGGAGTTGCTCCCGGTTCACGGAATGTCAGATGTCTGGAGTAATTTTCAATTCCTGAACAGTATCCAAGCTCTGCCATCATCTCCAGATCATAGCGTGTCCGCTGTTCGAGCCGCTGCGCTTCCAGCAGCTTGCCCCGCTCATGCATATCCTTTAGCGTTGTTTCCAGTTCTGCTTCAATATTCACCATCGCACGTTTCAGTTTTTCTTCTTTCGTAACGAAGTGGGAAGCCGGAAAAATAGCCACATGTTCGCGGTCCCCTATTACTTCTCCTGTCAGCGCATCCACTTCTGTGATTCTGTCTATTTCATCCCCGAAAAACTCCACCCGCAAACAGTGTTCGTCCCGGGAAGCTGGAAAGATTTCTACGACGTCTCCGCGCACACGAAAGGTTCCCCGCTGAAAGTCAATGTCATTCCTCGTATACTGGACGTCCACGAGCTGCCGCAGCAGGTCGTTCCGCTCCCGCTCTATCCCCGTTCGAAGAGATACCACAAGATCTCTGTAGTCCTCCGGCGAACCAAGGCCATATATACAGGAAACACTGGCAACGATAATAACATCATCACGTTCAAACAAAGAACTCGTTGCAGAGTGGCGCAGTTTGTCAATTTCATCATTAATACTGGCATCTTTTTCGATAAATGTATCGGACTGCGGAATATAAGCTTCCGGCTGATAATAATCATAGTAACTCACAAAGTATTCTACCCGGTTTTCCGGGAAAAACTCTTTAAACTCGCTGTAGAGCTGACCAGCGAGTGTTTTATTGTGCGCTATAATTAATGTCGGTTTATTTACCTGCTGAATTACATTGGACATCGTAAAAGTTTTTCCTGTCCCTGTTGCTCCAAGAAGCGTCTGGAACCTTTCCCCTTTTTTAATACCTGCTACAATCTCTTCAATCGCCTGCGGCTGATCTCCCGCAGGTTCATATGGAGATGCTAATTTAAACGGCACTGATTCTATAGCCATTCCCACTCACCCTTTCGTACATCACTTCTTTTTACAGCTTAACTGCTGCAAAGATAATTGCAATCGATCTGCTTGAGGCCTGACTATCCTTTACCCGTTCTTCTTATGAATTTATCAATTATACCACGAGAAAAGCTTTTTTGCGAACGTGCATTCCCTTTTGACGATTTTACTTATTTTGTTTAAATGTTGTTTATTTATTTTTTTTGATTTTGGCTACCTTGAAATAAAAGTTTCGCTAAAAAGAAGTAAAACTGCTGCTTCACTTTCGGAGAGGCTTACGCAAGGGCTTGTTCTCGACTAATTTCTTTCACAGAGCTCGGCTTCCATCGATCTACAGACAGCGGGGCAGAGACCGCCATGCTGGCTTTAAAAATCAGGATCGATTCCGCACGTGCTAAGTAACCTTCCGGAAAGTCATTTGGATTCTCCAACTGTGCTGATCCTTTAGGTGTCCTCCCTTAAAGATCTTCACGCTTTCTTTTTCCGCTGGTGTGTTCACCGCCTTGTCTTCTGTTTTGATAAAAAGAGCTGTCTTTCTTCTGTTTATCAGCTTTAAATTGAAGAAAAACCTGTAAATTCAACTCAAAAAAATCGCTTCTCCTTATGGATTTGCTGCACCAGGCAGCTTCTCCAAAGGATCGAAGCGATTCAAATGTTCAGTATATTAAATTTACTTCAGGCTCTCTGCCTCTTCTTTGATTTCTTTTCTTTCTTCAGGTGCTTCCAGCTGCGGGACTGGTTCCTTCTTTCCTGCGAGTGCCTTTTGTTCCAGGTCCCGTACATTTCGTCTGTCCTCATGGACTACGACCGATGAGCGAAGACCTTTCAGCGATAAATTTACACCTTCGTCGTCAGGTACAAACAGACAGCCAATGAGATAATGATCGTTCTCATACACAGAGGCCTGGGCAAAACGTTTTTCTCCAGCATGGTCTATTACTTCCAGTTTTGCAAAAGCAGAGTTCTGCTGGAGCCCGTCATAAAATTCTCTCTGCGTTTCTACTTTTCTTCCATTTACTTTTACAATGGTTTCACCGGTACGAATGTCCATCTTTTCTGCAGTCGATTTTGGAAGAATATCTACCACTGTCAGCCCATTTTCTCTCGCGGTAAACAACCTTGTTCTCCTCTTATCGCCGATATCAAAAGCTACACAAATCCATTCCCTTCCGATCAATACAAAAGCAGCAACAAAATAAATCACACCGCTGAAGTAAAACGAAGCAGCTAACAACCCTGCCGAAGCAACTGCAAGCAGCATCATTCTTCTTCCAAGCATGGAAGCTGCTTCTTCAGGATAGTAAGACTGTACTTTTGTCTGGAAACCAAGCATGAATGGTAGAAGCATCAGCCCAAAAGTTTCACTGTTCCATCCCATTAACGGCCACCAGTCTATACTGGAAAGACTTCCTGCAGGAAACAGAAGTGCCACCGGCAGAATCCAGGCACGTGAAACAATATGTTCTCCTACAATCTTCCCGCGCGGACTTTTTCGTAAAGCTGGCGAAGACTGGGCAGCACCATCTAGCAGTACGAGCACGCTTTCTGCAATCAGCAGGAGCACAAGCAGTGTGCCAAGCGAAAGCAGATTAACTTCATTTAAATCTGACAGCCAGCCGTCTACAAATGCCACACCTGTTCCGCCGGCAGGCAGAAATGGGAGCAAAAGAAGAATAACCGATAAAGTAACTGTCAAGCTGTACCAGCGCATCTGCCGGAATGGCATTTGCACCAGCCAGATAAGCGTGATCAAAGGAATAATTGCGTAAGGAAGTTCGATTCCTATCAAAATAACAGCTGCGGAAACTATCACCCCCACAATTAATCCCTTAGGTATAGGCGTAAGTATAGTCGAGACCACATCATGCACTCTGGTATGAAAATCTTTTCTTTCCCGTTTAACACGGCTTATGTGAAACCAAAGCAGTGCTGCTACAAATATGTAAGTAAGTGGATGTAAAAACAATCTGCCGATCCCAAGCAGTATTTCTATTAAAATATCTCCCATATCAGTACCCTCCTTCCTATAAAAGTCCTCTACCTTCCATTCTAAATGATTAATCTGAAAAGAAAAGTGCTTTCTCAGATTTTCTTTTCCAGCAGAAGAACCTTTAACAGGATAAAAAAAGACCACCCGCGGCCGAATTTTATCGACCGGCGGATGGTCCTGCTGCAATTTAAGAAGCTTGTTCTATTAACAATTCCAGACCTTCTTGATACTGAAGATCATTTTCTTTATCCTGCACAGATTCAATTACACGTTCCTGTAATGTATCTGCTGTTTCTTCATTGATTTCGCCAGTGACTTCAAGTCCTTCATCTTCCTGAAAATTCATCACGGCTTCTTCTGTGGCTTCATCAAAATATCCATCTTCCCGATCAGGATCATAGCCGAGACCATCAAGCATAAGCTGGGCATTTTCAATATCTTCATTCAGCATGTCCAGCACTAACGTTTCTTCTGCATCAATCGGAGCTGCATAAAAATAATCAGGCTGCTCTACTTCTACTGTAGGCGCTACCCCTTCTTCATGAATATTGTTTCCATCAGAGGTGAGCCAGCGGAATAAAGTAAGCTTTAACTGACTGCCGTCACCCATAGGAATCGTCTGCTGGACTGTTCCTTTACCGAAAGTAGTAGTACCGACAAGGTCATGTCCGCCAGCTTCTTGAAGCGCAGCCGCAAGAATTTCAGAAGCGGATGCACTGCCTCCATCTATTAAGGTGACAATTGGATATTCTTTTTCCCCTTCCATATTGGAAACATGTGTAATCCGTTCACCATCTCGATCTTCAATCTGTACGACAACTTCCCCTTCCGGAATTAATAAATCGCCGATATCTTCCACACTCTGCAGGAAGCCTCCGGGATTCCCTCTGACATCAATCATCAGGCCATCAATACCTTCCGATTCAAGTTCTGTAAGTTCTTCTTCAAATCTTTCTGCAGTATTTTCAGAGAAAGACCGAATTTCCAGTACACCAATCGAAGTATCATTCTCTTCAACAACCTCACCGTAAACCGTTTCCACCGGTATCTCATCCCGCACTACATCAATTTCCAATGTATCGGATGCACCTGGACGATCTATCGTAAGTGTTACTGTCGTGCCTTTTTCTCCGCGAATTTTCAATACAGCATCGTACAGAGATAACCCTTCTATGTTTTCTCCATCAATTTCAAGAATTTGATCATTCGGACGCAGCCCGGCATCTTCTGCGGGGGAGTCCCGGAAAGGAGCAACAATCGTCACTCTTCCATCCGTCATACTTACTTCAGCTCCGATTCCTTCAAAAGAGGAATCCAGTGAATTCATAAATTCTTCGGCAGTAGATTCATTCATAAAATCAGAATATGGATCATCGAGGGTTTCAATCATTCCCGAAATAGCACCTTCGATAAGCTGCTCATCCTCTACTTCATTCACATAAGATTCTTTTATAGTATCCATCGCCTGACGAATCTGATCTTCTTCGTTTTCATCAGCCGCAGTTTCTGTATTATCAGAAGCTCCCGATGTTTCGGTATCTCCCTGGCTTGAAGAAGCCTGTTCAGTTGAATTTGGTTCTGCCTGCGGAAGCCCCATAATTGACATCCCTGCATACATACCTCCAGCGCCAATTAAAAGTGCAAGCACAAAGACAACTGGTAAAAATATTTTATTTTTCACGTACCCACCCCATTCACTCTCATAATCAGCCCATTAAAGCATTTGTTTTCTATATAATAACAGAGAACCTTGTAAAGATGAAAGGAAGTGTTTTCAGTTACACAAAATTCCACAGGTATGTACCTTTTGTCTTACTGCTTTCGCTGAAGTGGTGCGCAGAACTGCTATCAAATTATTTTATCAAAGCTTTGCAAAAATCAAGCGTCTCTTCGAAGAGCAGCACATAACTTCCTGGATAACACAAAGACCAGCGTTCTTTTTTTCAAAGAACGCTGGTCTCCGGCTTGTTTTCTTCTGCTGATATAATTTTCCGCTTAAGGAAGGTACGGCGCGGGATTCACTGCTGAGCCTCCACCGGAATATCCCCCAGGGTGTACTTCAAAATGCAGATGGACTCCTGTAGAAACCCCTGTCGTTCCCATTACTGCGATTACTTCTCCTCGTTCTACACGCTCTCCCGGAGAAACGTTCATAGATGCCAGGTGTGCATACAGCGTAGTATAAGGCTTCCCATTAATAACATGGGAGACAAGGATTGTGTTCCCATAACCGCTCATCCATCCTGCTGAAATTACTGTTCCGCTTTCTGCTGCATAAATATTTAACCCGCCGTCACGGCCGAAATCAATGCCATTATGCGGACGCACAGTGTTATGGACAGGATGCAGACGATGCTTATCGTAGGGCGAAGTGACTCTCCCATCTGCCGGCCGGTGAAGAGTGGAGGAAGGAGATGTGGCAGGGACTGCTGCTTCTCTTGAAGTTTCTTCAAGATCTTCCGTATTCGTACCCGCTACTCCACTTTCTTCATTCGAAGAACTATCTTCTTCTTTTTCTTCCTGCTCCGATTCACTTACGTTGGCAGTTTCCTCTGCAGTTCTGGCTGCTTCTCTCTCTGCCTCCTGCACTGCTTCCTCTTCGGCTATTCTTGCGGCTTCCTGTGCTTTTCTTTCTGCTTCTGCAGCTTCTCTTGCCAACCGCTCTTCTTCTTCCCGCTGTCTTCTCTCTTCTTCCAGTCTTCGTTCCTCTTCCAGACGACGCTGTTCTTCTTCCCAGGCTGCAAGATCCTGCTTCGCAGCTTCTTCCTGTGCTTTTAACAACGCACGCTCTTCTTCGAGAGTCAGCAGGTCATCTTCCAGCACATATCCCTGTGCCTCTAATTCTTCTAATAATAGATCCTTGTCAGCACTTTGCTGCTTCAGTGAAGCCTGCAGCTGCTCCAATTCCTGCAGCTGTTCTTCATGGAGCAGAAGTTCTTCTTCCAGTGAAAGCTTTGCCTGCTCGAGAGATTCCATATCCTCGATATGTTCATCAAGGATAGATCGGTCCTGCTGCGCAATATTATGCAAAGTAGACACTCTTTCCAATAGATCACCAAAGCTTTTTGCCCCGAGAATTACTTCAATGTAATGGACGGTACTTCCGCTCTGATGCATGGAACGGACACGTTCCTTCAATACTTCGTCCCTGTCCTCTATTCTCTTTTCCAGTTCTTTTATTTCACTGCGCAGTTTGTCCGTCCGTGCAGTTGTCTTATCTATTTCCTCTTGCTTTGTTTCCAGACTTGAATTCGTCACAGCCATTTCTTCATCCAGCTGCTGAATTTCCGACTTCACCTCAGCAGCTTCCCGCTGCACTTGTTCCAGCTCTTTCTCTGTATCTTCAGCTCTCTTTTCACTGTGCTGCTGTTCTTCCTGAAACAATTCAATATCCCGCTTTAAGCCTTCTCCAGTATTTTCTGCAGAAGCAGAAAGCAGTGGAAGCTGTAAAACCAGGAAAAACACACAGACAGCAAGCAGTCCCTTTTGTAACATCAGCACTCCCCCGAATTCTTTTTATACACGCAAAAACTTTCTGACGCTCATAATGCTTCCCCACACTCCTACCAGGGCCCCGATCGCCAGCAACAGCAGCGACGTCTGCACCAGCAGCGGACCAGCAGGAAGAAAATCAAAAAATTCCAATCCGGTTGCTTCCCCTATCGCTTCATAAAACCGGGTATAGCCGTAAGATAGAATTATAATGGGAACAGCTGCACCGAATACTCCCAGCAGCAGCCCTTCAATAAAGAATGGCCAGCGGATAAAGCTGTTCGTCGCACCGACAAGCTTCATAATCTGGATTTCCGTTTTCCTGGCAATGATCGTCAGTTTTATTGTGTTGGCGATTAAGAATATCGCTGTAAACATTAATCCTAAAATAAGAACAAGACCCACTATTCTGACAAAGTCTGTAGCAGCAAAAAGCTGTTCAAAAATGTCCTGGCCATATTCTGTTTTTTCCACATGCTGCATCGCTTCTATTTCTTCTGCGACCAGCTCCGTCTGCTGCGGCTCTGCTGCCTGCACTACAAAAACATCATTTAAAGGATTTTCCTCCCGCAGTGTTTCGAAGTACTCTCCTTCATCACCGAGGCTGGCAATAAAAGTTTCCAGTCCTTCTTCTCTTGGAATATATTCAACTTCTTCCACTGCAGAAATTTCATGTATGGATGATTCCAGTGCAGTCTGGCTTGATGCTTCTGCAGAACGATCAATAAAGACTCTTACTTCCACATCACTTTCCAGTGAATCTGCAAAATGATTTATATTTAATATCATCAGCAGAAAAGTTCCTACGACGAAAAGCATGACCGTTACCGCACTCACAGAAGCAAAGGTCATCCAGCCGTTTCTCACAATATTTTTGCCGCCTTCTTTCATATGACGGACACCTGTTCTAGCTTTCATAGCCGTAACGCCCCCTGATTTCATCCCGGGAAATACGCCCGCCTTCAATTGCAATGACACGCTTACGCATATTATTTACAATTTCTCTATTATGCGTTGCCATTACAACGGTGGTGCCTCTTTCATTGATTTCTTCAAGAATGTGCATGATCTCCCAGGAAGTTTCAATGTCCAGATTTCCTGTAGGCTCATCTGCAATCAGCACCGCTGGGCTGTTCACGATCGCTCTGGCAATTGAAACACGCTGCTGCTCTCCACCGGAAAGTTCATGCGGCATAAAACGTGCTTTGTTTTTCAGCCTTACAATATCGAGAACATTCATGACGCGTTTACGGATATTCGCCTTGCTGGCCTCAATCACTTCCATCGCAAAAGCAACATTCTCAAACACTGTCATGGATGGAAGCAGCTTAAAATCCTGGAATACAATCCCCATATTCCTGCGTAAATAAGGAACTTTTTTTTCTTTCATTTCCGCCAGATTGCTGCCATTAATAGATATTTCTCCCCGTGTCGGCCTTTCTTCTCTGTACATCATTTTCACAAATGTTGATTTGCCTGCCCCGCTCGGGCCGACAACGTAAACAAACTCGCCTTTTTTTATGTAAACCGAAATTCCGTTAACCGCCATCACGCCATTAGGATACGTTTTCCAAACATCTTTCATTTCTATCATGTCTATCACTTCCTAAACTCAGGGTCCCTTTTCCACCACAAAAACAGGTTAAGGATGATTACTGTATTTTACAAATTATGATATACCGCTCTCCTGGATGCCTCGTACATTATATCACGAAGTTTTCTCAATAAAAGACGATTTCTTTTACAGTTTCATTTCAATTTTCACGCAAAAAAGCTCCCCTTTTACAAATCGCTGTAAAAAAGGAGCTCATATCTCATAATAAATCTAATTAATTCTGATCCGCTACCCATGCTGCTACATCTTCAGCGTCCTGGCCTTCTACAAGGTTCTCAGGCATGCTTCCAGGTCCTTCCTGAATCGCAGAAACTATCTCGTCTTCAGAGTAGCCTTCAAGTGCCGGGCCAGTACCGCCGCTCAAATCACCGCCGTGACAAGAAGCACAATTGCCTTCATAAAGTTCTTCGCCATTGGCCAGATCAACTTCGCCGCCGCTCTCTTCATTGTTTGCTGCTTCTTCGTTCGCATTACCACCTGCATTGTTTGTGTTGTCAGCTGGTTCGTTGTTTCCACCATCATCCCCACAAGCAGCAAGGAGCATCGTAGCTGCGAAAAGGCCTGCTACAATTTTCTTCATATGTTCCCCTCCTAAAATAAGTTAAGTATTCACCGGCAGAAACTTGCAGTCTGCCTATTCCATTATAACCCTTTTACTTTAATTTGAAACCTTCCCCAAGCACTTCTGAGGTGTCACTCACAATAACAAAAGCCTGCGGGTCGATCGTTTGTACTATTTTTTTCAGCTTCGTGATCTCATTTCTCCCGACTACACACATCAGTACCGGCCGGGAGTGATTGGTATAGCCTCCATACCCTGCCAGCTTGGTCACACCCCGGTCCACCTGCGTAAGCAGTCCCTGTTTCATCTCTTCTTCACAAGCGGAAATAATAATAACCATCTTGGAATACGCGAATCCAACCTGGACAATATCAATTGTTTTTCCAGTTACAAACAGCGCGATTAAAGCATATAAAGCATATTCAAATCCGAAAATTACTGCGGAGGAAGAAACGACAAGACCATCAATAATAAAAACACAGGCACCTAACGTCATCCCAGTATATTTATTAATAATCTGCGCAGCTAAGTCCGTTCCTCCAGTTGAAGAATTTGATCGAAATACAATACCGAGGCCTATTCCCACTCCTACTCCACCCATAATGGAAGCAAGTAAAGGGTCCTGGGTCGTCGGTTCCCAGTTTCTCGTCAGGAAAACTACATACGGCAGAAACAGCGTACCTGCCAGCGTCTTTGCGCCGTACAGCAGACTGCCGCGCAGGCTTCCTCCTAACAGAACTATTCCGGCAATAAATAAAGGTATGTTAAATGCCCACTGCGTATAAGCCGGCTCAAAACCGAACAAGGCAACAAACAGTGTGGAAATACCTGCTACTCCCCCGGAAGCGATCTGGTTCGGCAGTAAAAATAAGTTAAAAGTAATCGCCACGATTGCTGCACCGACTAATACATGGCCAAATTCAAATATAACGCGCTGGACCGGCGTTTTCGGCTCCAGCGTCCCATTTCTCTGCATTTTTTTCATCATATATATGTCTCCCCCGATTTACAAAATCCTAACGTAGTATATCACCGGGGTTGTCCCTTGTAAACGCGATTCCGCTAACGCTTTACAACGGTATAGCATTAACAAATTCAGCAGGGAAAGACGGTGGAATCTTCAGTTTCGAAACGTTTTCGTCGAAAATTCACTGCAACCACACTTCCTGCAAAAAACATCCACCTGGAAGAAAGGCCAGATGGATGCAGCTGCTTGCTTTTATTCAATTTGCGATCTCAGATAAGCATCAATAAACGGCGTAATTTCCCCGTCCATTACTGCCTGCGTATTTCCTGTTTCTTCATCCGTACGATGGTCTTTTACCATGTTGTAGGGATGAAACACATAAGAACGAATCTGGCTGCCCCAGCCGATGTCCGTCTGTTCTCCGCGAAGTTCATCTGCCTCTGCGCGCTTCCGGTCGAGCTCCTGCTGATACAGTTTTGCCCGGAGCATTTTCATTGCCTGTTCCCGGTTTTTAATCTGGGAGCGTTCTGCCTGACAGCTTACAACAGTATTTGTCGGGATGTGTGTCATCCGCACTGCAGAATCCGTTGTATTAATATGCTGTCCCCCCGCGCCGCTTGCCCGGAAAGTATCGACTCGTATATCTTCCGGAGAAAGATTCACCTCAAAATTATCATCTATCTCAGGCATGATGTCACATGAAGCGAACGAAGTATGACGGCGCCCCGAGGAATCGAAAGGAGAAATTCTTACAAGCCGGTGCACTCCCTTTTCCGCCTTTAAAAAGCCATATGCGTTATGGCCGGAGATTTTTAACGTCACACTTTTCACCCCGGCTTCATCTCCCGGCAGGTAATCCAGCGTTTCCACTTTATAATTCTGCGCTTCTGCCCAACGGGTATACATGCGGAGCAGCATGGAAGCCCAATCCTGAGATTCTGTCCCCCCTGCTCCGGGGTGCAGTTCCAGCATTGCGTTATTAGCGTCATGTTTTCCGCTCAGCAACAGCTGAAGCTCAAATTTATCAAGCTGCTTTTTCACTTTCGTAACATTCTCTTCCAGCTCTTTCCGAAGATCTTCGTCTGCTTCTTCCTTTACCAGCTCGTAAGAAACATCCATATTTTCCAGCTGCGATTCAATCGAGCGATATTCATTCGTAATAGCTTTTAATGCATTATTTTCTGCAATGACTTCCTGCGCTTCATTTTGATTTTCCCAGAAGGAGGGATCTGCCATCCGGTTTTCAAGTTCTGCAATGCGGGTCTCTTTTTCCTCTAAGTCAAAGAGACCCCCTGAAGTCCGCTAATGTTTTAGCCATAGTTTCCAACTGTTGTCTTATTTCTGCCATTTCCATATATGGATCACCTCGTGAATTATTTTCATCTGATTTCTTTACGGCAAGCTACCTTGAAAATAAAAGTTCCGCTAAAAAGAAGTAATACTGCTGCTTCACTTTCGGAGCGGCTTACCCAAGGGCTTGTTCTCGACTAATTTTGACGGAAAGAACGTCCGCAAAATGGATTCTCGAACGGCGCTGGTGCGTCCTCTCCTTCGTTACACAGCAGTATTAATTTTCATACTTCATGGTGCAAAAATTTTGCATGAGTGTCTCTGTTAATGTTCAGTGTTGATAAGAAAAAACTTCGCTGCAGCCGCCGTCTTTCGTTTCAATCATTCGACCATTTAAACTGTCTTTCAAAAAACTCTAAATCGGAGCGTTATTATCTGGAAAAATCTTCTTTCTTCGCCTGCAAAAGGCAAGCCCATCAGAGGCCTTCTGCCAGCTAATGGGCCTGCGGGCCGCTTTATTCTTCCCGGCCATGGCAGTTCTTATATTTTTTGCCGGAACCGCACGGGCAAGGGTCATTTCGTCCTACTGTTTCCCCTTTTACATACGGCTGGGCCTTAGGTTCTTCCTGCGGCTCCTGCGGCTGGCTTGCACTGCGGTGTACTGCCTTTCCTTCCGCCACCTGCTGGCGCTTCAGATTGGACTGCACCTGCGCTTTCATTATATAACGGGATACTTCTTCTTCAATCGAAGCAACCATCGTTTCGAACATTTCGTACCCTTCAAACTTATATTCACGCAGCGGATCATTCTGTGCATATGCACGCAGGTGAATTCCCTGACGCAGTTGATCCATCTGGTCAATATGCGCGGTCCATTTGGAATCAACAGTACGCAGAAGAATCACGCGCTCAAATTCCCGCATCTGCTCTGTCATAATTTCCGCTTCGCGCTGATTATAATCATTCAGTACTTTTTCCATGATCAGCTCGATCATTTCTTCCGGATCCAGTCCTTTTATTTCTTTTTCGCTGATTTCCGATTCAGCCAGCACCGTGATATTAATATATTCCACCAGTCCCTGCAGATTCCAGTCTTCCGGTACTTCTTCTTCCGGTGTATAGGAATTTACAACACGGGTTACGGTAGATTCAATCATGTGCTCTACGATCGGACGCAGATTTTCAGAATCCAGCACTTCGTTTCTCTGTTCATAAATAACATCACGCTGTTCCCGCATCACGTCATCATACTGCAGCAGCTGCTTCCGGGCATCAAAGTTATTTCCTTCCACTCGTTTCTGTGCCTGTTCCACTGCTTTCGTGATAATCCTGCTTTCAATCGGCTGATCTTCTTCCATGCCGAGGCGCTCCATCATTTTGCTCATGTTGTCTGAGCCAAATCGGCGCATCAATGGATCTTCCAGTGAAAGATAAAAGAGAGACATACCAGGGTCACCCTGACGGCCGGAACGTCCGCGGAGCTGGTTATCGATCCGGCGGGATTCGTGACGCTCTGTACCTAGTACAAAGAGTCCTCCAAGCTCTGCTACACCATCACCCAGCTTGATATCCGTACCACGGCCGGCCATGTTTGTCGCGATTGTCACCGCTTTTTTCTGCCCTGCCTGCTCAATAATCTCCGCCTCGCTTGCATGGTTTTTCGCATTGAGTACGTTGTGTGGTATTTTGTGCTTCTTCAATTTTTTTGAAATAATTTCTGAGTTATCTACACTTACCGTACCTACAAGCACAGGCTGTCCTTTTTCATACAGCTCTTCAATTTTCTTGATAATTGCACGATGCTTGCTTTCTACAGATTTAAAAATCAGGTCCGGTTTATCTTCCCGGATGATTTCCTCATTTGTCGGTACAGCGTAGACGTTCATATTATAGATATTCTGGAACTCTTCTTCCTCTGTCTTCGCAGTACCAGTCATCCCTGCCAGTTTTTCATACATCCGGAAATAGTTCTGGAACGTAATGGAAGCCATTGTCATACTTTCCCGTTTAATTTTTACGCCTTCTTTTGCTTCAATCGCCTGGTGAAGGCCGTCACTGAAACGGCGGCCTTTCATTAAGCGGCCTGTGAACTGGTCCACGATAGCAACCTCGCCGTCTTCCACCACATAATCTTCATCACGCACCATTACTTTATGTGCTTTTAAAGCCTGGTTAATATGATGATTCAGCTGCACGTGCTCCGAATCAAAGAGATTCTCGATATTAAATACACGCTCTGCTTTCGCTACCCCGTTTTCAGAAAGCTGTACCGTTTTTGTTTTTTCTTCGTACGTATAATCATGATCAGCTTTCAGCATTCTTACAAACGAGTTAGCTGTGCTGTATAATTCAGAAGTCTGGTTTGCCGCACCGGAAATAATCAGCGGTGTACGTGCTTCATCAATTAAAATAGAATCCACTTCATCGACAATTGCATAATGAAGCTTTCGCTGCACCATCTGCTTTTTATAAGTAACCATGTTATCCCGCAGATAATCAAAGCCGAACTCATTATTTGTTCCGTAGGTTACATCCGCCGCATAAGCTTCGCGCTTCTCTTCTTTGGACATGCCCGCTACGTTTAAACCGACCGTAAGCCCGAGGAAATTATACAGTTTCCCCATTGCTTCCGCGTCACGCCGTGCGAGGTATTCGTTCACGGTTACTACGTGCACACCTTTCCCCGTGAGGGCATTAAGGTATACTGACAAGGTACCTACGAGCGTTTTACCTTCCCCTGTTTTCATTTCTGCAATGTCACCGCGGTGAAGTACCACACCACCGACGAGCTGTACACGGAAATGTGTCATACCAAGCGCCCGTGTTGCAGCTTCACGAACAACTCCAAACGCTTCCGGCAGAATGTCATCGAGCTTTTCTCCATCTTCATACCGCTGCTTGAATTTTGCGGTCATTCCAGCAAGGTCTCCATCGCTGAGCTTTTTCATTTCTTCATGCTGCGTTTCGATTTCCTCAATCAATTTGTCCATTTTTTTCAGGTGGCGTGCATCTGAATCACCAATTACTTTTTTTAATAATCCTAACATCGGGCATTGCTCCCTTATTTCTTATTTTCCATTCGCCGTAAAAACGAAATTATAGTTAAAAACGAAAGAACGGAGCGTTATTCCCACTCCGCTGTTGTTTCCTTCATTAATTTATACGCTGCTATATATTTTATCAGTTTGCTGAAAACCTTACAAGGACGACAGGCTTCTTTAATTAGTTTCCCATGTTTATTCTTATTGATATTTATTTTAACTTAAAGCTATAATGGTCGATAGATTGTAATAGTACAGAAAGGGGATGCCGGGATTGGTTACTGTGAAAAAAGTCTTAAATAACAACGTGGTCATCGCTGAGCATCCGGATTATGATGAAGTTGTGCTGATCGGTAAAGGATTGGGCTTCGGCAAACAGGCCGGTGAAGAAATTGCAGGGGAGCATGCAGAAAAGTTTTTTGTGCTGCGGGATGAAAAGGAACAGGAGCAGTATAAAAGCCTGCTTGAATATGTTGATGAAGATTTCATCACACTCATGAACGAAGAAATCGAACGCCTGGAGGATAAATTCCGTTCCAGTCTGAACGAGCATATTCATGTTGGATTGACGGACCACTTGTTTTTTGCCGTAAAACGATTACAGCAGGGCCACGGAATTAAAAATCCTTTTCTTAGTGAAACAGAACTCGCCTATCCGCAGGAGTATCAGGCAGCAGTCGAGCTGGCCGAACGATTCGACGAAGCGCTTGGCATCCGCATTCCTGAAGGGGAGATCGGATTTATCACCCTGCACATCCACAGTGCGCTTACGAATCGTGACCTTTCAGAGGTAAATCGTCACACGCAGCTTGTAAGTGAACTGGTAAAAAGAATCGAAACTTATTTTGAAATATCTATTAACCGTAAAGATATTAACTACCTTCGGCTCGTCCGGCATTTAAATCACGCAATTGAACGGGTGGAAAATGAGACGTATGCAGAAAACCAGGATAATTTATTAAAAGTATTGCAAACGGAATATCCGCTCTGCTATAATCTGAGTTGGAAACTGATGAAAATCATGCAGCAGCGATTACAAAAGAAAGTTCCGGATGCCGAAGCAGTGTATTTGACGCTTCACATTCAGAGAATTGTATCGGGCGAACAAAAACGAATATAAACTAAGACGGACTTTTCCGTGTTACTGGTAAAGCAGGCATGAGAGAAAAGGATGGTCGACGGATTTTCAGCAGAGGGTGAACTCTACCCTTTTTGCTGGGTCTGCGCCTCTCTTTTTCTTTCATGCCTTTTTTGTGTTTTTACCCGGAAGCTGCGCTTTTATTTTCATTGGTTCATTTAAAAATTAAGAGGAGGAATTACTGTGTTTAAACGCTTTTTTGGACAGCTGCAGCGCATCGGTAAATCTTTGATGCTTCCTGTAGCGATACTGCCCGCTGCCGGTTTACTCCTGGCATTCGGTAACGCGATGCGCAACCCGAATATGATCAGCCTGATGCCGTTTTTAGAAAATGACATCTTCGCCAGTCTTGCCAACATGATGGAATCCGCCGGTGGTATTGTTTTTGATAATCTTGCACTCATATTTGCCCTCGGGGTCGCCGTCGGACTCGCAAACGGAGCCGGTGTTGCTGCACTTGCCGCACTTGTCGGTTTCCTGATTATGAACGTTACGATGGGTGTGATGGGCGGATTAACGGTAGATGGCGTTATTGCTTCCGATAATCCAGCGGAAGCACTTGTGCTCGGAATCCCTACCCTGCAGACCGGCGTATTCGGTGGTATTATCATCGGTGCACTCGCTGCCTGGGCTTACAACCGCTTCTATACGATTGAACTTCCTGCTTTCCTCGGATTCTTCGCAGGAAAAAGATTTGTACCAATCGTTACAGCATTTGCTTCTTTCTTTGTTGGTATCGCGCTGTTCTTCATCTGGCCGCCAATTCAGGAAGGAATGAACTCTGCTTCACAGTTTTTAATGGAAGAAGCGATGACAGTCGCGGTATTTTTCTTTGGTTTTATTAAACGATTATTAATTCCTTTTGGACTGCATCACATTTTCCACGCACCGTTCTGGTTTGAATTCGGTTCTTACACGAATGCAGCCGGCAACGTCGTTCGTGGTGACCTGAACATATTCTTTGCACAGCTGCAGGATCAGACGGAAATTACTGCTGGTCACTTTATGGCCGGGGAATTCCCGATTATGATGTTTGGCCTCCCGGCTGCCGCACTTGCAATGTATCACCAGGCACGTCCGGAAAATAAAAAGGTTGTCGGCGGTCTTTTAGGTTCTGCCGCACTGACTTCTTTCTTAACAGGTATTACAGAGCCAATTGAATTCTCGTTCTTATTCTTAAGTCCACTGCTGTTTGTAATTCACGCCTTTTTAGACGGGGTCTCCTTCGTCATATTATACTGGCTGAATATCAACATGGGGTACACCTTCTCCGGTGGTGCGATTGACTTTGTGCTCTTCGGTGTCGTACCGAACCAGGAAGCCTGGTGGCTTGTGATACTCGTTGGTCTTGTTTTCGCAGTAATCTATTATGTCCTGTTCACATTCATGATCAAAAAGTTTAATCTGATGACGCCTGGACGTGAGAAAAACGAAGGCGTAGACGGTGGAACTGGTTCTTCTGCGAAAAAAGGCGGAAACACAGAGCTTCCATTCTCCGTACTGAAAGCATTCGGAGGAAAAGAAAATCTTTCTCACCTGGACGCTTGTATTACACGACTCCGCATCACTGTAAAAGATGTTGACCAAGTAGATAAGAATGAACTGAAAAACCTTGGTGCTTCCGGCGTGATGCAGGTAGACAAAAACATTCAGGCAATTTTCGGTCCTCGTTCTGAAACAATCAAGAGTCAAATGGAAGACATTATCAGCGGTAAAACACCAACACCTGCTGATCCGGAGCCGGAAAAAGCACACGGACCAGTGGAAGGCAACTTCACTCTTTCTATGCCGTTAACAGGCGAACTGAAGCCGCTCGAAGAAGTACCGGACGATATGTTTGCACAGAAAATGATGGGAGACGGCTTTGCAATTGAGCCGACGGAAGGAAAAGTCATTTCTCCTGTCGATGGAAAAGTGGTACAGCTCTTCCACACGAAGCACGCAATCGGTCTGGAGTCTGCAGACGGAACAGAAATTTTAATCCACATCGGTATTGATACCGTGAACTTAAAAGGGGAAGGCTTCACTGCGTTTGTAGAGCAGGGAGATACAGTCAACATTGGAGATACGCTGATTGAATTTGATTTGGAAAAAATCCGGAAA
This sequence comes from Alkalicoccus daliensis, assembly GCF_900103955.1. Taxonomy (GTDB): domain Bacteria; phylum Bacillota; class Bacilli; order Bacillales; family Salisediminibacteriaceae; genus Alkalicoccus; species Alkalicoccus daliensis. The sequence goes on along the minus strand of NZ_FNIL01000014.1, from coordinate 42,794 downwards.
GAAGCGAAAGCAGCAATCACTCCTGTCATCTTCACCAACCTTGATGACTCTCAGTCTGTCACAATTGAAAAGCCGGGCGAAGTAAAGCGCGGAGAGACTGGACACATTCGAGTACAATAGTAACAATCGACAAATCCACCCGCTGGTTCACAGCCGGGTGGATTTTTTTGATGCAGCGGAGGGTTTCTTTGAAAAGAAAGTTTGGTGATTCGGCGAAAGAAATTGGGGAAAAATGAATTAACCCTCTGTAAAAATAAATAAAAGGGAACTTGCCTGCTTAAAAATTAGTAAAGGAGTGCAGCACGGGAGTAAATTGCCCACGTGAGAGTAACACCCTGCTAAAAATGAGTAAATCCAGAATCACGACTAGTAAATCGATGTAAACGAGAGTAAAGAGGGAGATCAGCCTCCCCGCTCTAATGAATTCAGTACGATTTTTATGGGTGGATATGGTCCTCTTATTCTGTCATTAGCAGCAGTTATCTGTACACGATGACGTATTATCTGCTTTTATCAGGGGGTATTCTGTTATTAGTGTACGTATCTGTTACTAAAAGGAGGGAATCTGATTTTAAGCATGCAGTTTCCTTATTTATCTGTCATTAGCAGATGCGTATCTGTTATTAGCAAATAAGCACCTCCCCTGCCGTCACCTCTCCTATTGTATCAATTGGCAAGTTACCCATAAAAATAGTAACCTCCTGAACAAAAAAGAACTGCTCCCCGCTGATTCTGCGGAAAGCAGTTCTTTATATAAAATACAGCTTATTTTTTGAAGTTATTCGGGTTCAATCAGACCGTACCGTCCGTCCCGTCGCTTATATACTACATTTGTATCTCCATTAACGGAGTTCGAAAATACGAAAAAGCTGTGACCAAGCATATCCATCTGAAGGATTGCTTCTTCTGCATCCATAGGCTTCAGATCGAAACGCTTTGTGCGGACAATCTCATAGTCCTCATCAGGAAACTCTTCCTCTGCCAGTGGTTCCAGTTCATTTTTAAACATGTACTTTAAACTGTCATCTCCGCGGTAGCGGCGGTTGACCTTTGTTTTATGCTTTCTGATTTGACGCTCCAGCTTTTCGATAACAAGATCGACTGCTGCGTACATATCCGCGTGTTTTTCTTCCGCGCGGAGAAGGAGTTTCGGCATTGGGATCGTAATTTCCACCCGCTGCTCTTTATTAATTACGCTCATTTTCACATGTACATCAGAAGATGGTGCAGCATCGAAATATCTCTCCAGCTTTCCTACCTTCTTTTCCACGTGATCCTTCAGCGCATCTGTAATTTCAAGGTTCTCGCCACGAATATTAAAATTCATAAGCTAACAACTCCTTTCGGTTATACTAACAGTATTCTCCGTTCCCTTCAAAAACTCCTGCTTAAACATTCATTTTCTTTACAAAACTTTTATAAATACTGTGCCGATTCCCGAAAAAAACTATCCCCCTTTCAAGTGGGGTTGTTTAAAAAGGTGGAAAAGACGCCCCTTCTGAAAATAAGCAGCACGGGACGTCTGGTGAAACATAATATTTATTTTTTAGTTACATTGGATGCCTGCGGACCTCTCGCACCTTCTACCAGTTCAAATTCCACTTCCTGTCCTTCATCCAATGACTTATATCCTTCTTCATCAATTGCAGAATAATGCACAAAAACGTCTTCAGCTCCTTCAACTTCAATAAACCCGAATCCCTTTTCTGCATTGAACCATTTTACTTTTCCCTGCATAGGAATCACTCATTCCCTTCATTAAAAAATCAGCGGAAAGCTGTTCTGCCCTTTCAATATACCAACCACCCCGAATACAGTCAATCAATTTATCAGACAATTTCGTTTAATCTAACAAGGCTGAAATTTTAGTTCTTTGGACTCATTTTTCTTTTCATCTATTAGTTTATTATATTTTTAGCAAGTGAAAAATACCATAATTTTACTCTATTGTAATATGATCCACTTAACTTGGGTATAAACGGGATTCATCCCGAACTATACATATTCAATTAGAAAGGAGATTCGTACATTCATACCCTTCGCAGTAATTATCGCAGCATTTCAATCCACTACTACACAAAAAAAGGGAGCTAAACTAACATGTTAAATCAATTTATTTTTGTTGGACGCGTTGCTAAAAATCCCCACATCGTCACTACACAGAATGGTTCCTCACTAACCCGCTTCACACTGGCCGTCAGAAGATCTTTCCGCAACAGTAAAGGAAACTACGATACCGATTTTATCCAGATTGTCTGCTGGAATAAACTTGCAGACAGAGTAGCCGATTACTGCGGTACCGGTTCAATGCTTTCTGTAAAGGGAAGAATACAGATGCGCCAGCTTATCATAAGTGAAGAAAAGCAAATCACCGTTCCTGATGTAATTGCAGACACCGTTACTTTCCTAAAACTGAACAAAGTTTCCAACGATGAAGTTCCTGACTTTGATGATGATCTCGGACCGGAAATCACAGATTTCCCTTCTGATGACGATCTCGTTTCTTAAAGGAGGGCTGACCTTTGAGCGAAATAGATTTACTCAAAGCTGTACTCCGCCGGGTAGCCAAATTGGAAGAAACTTTGTTGAAGCATTACAATCTGCAGGACATTTCTGAGCAGCTTGATGATCAGGCGGACGCCATCCAGCATCTCCATGTAACGCTTGCAGAATTTAAGGGAGCAGTAGATTCTCATCATATGGAAAATATAAATTCAGATGATATGCTGCTTCGTTCCATTCTTCATCAAGGTACAGACAGGTAGCAGAAATAGAAGTGCCCTTCAAACCTTCAGCAGCGTATAAAATGGATAATTATTTAACTGCTTAGCAAAGCAGAAGAAACACCGGCAGAAACGATTCTCCCGGTGTTTTAAGTGTTTTATAATTTATTTGCCGGCACATGGATACGAAAGCTTTATGAACTGCCCTCTTGTAATAAAACTCCTTCTTCCCTTCCAAAATTTGTTACAGCAGTATTTTTTCAAATCAGCCAAATTAAATCACTTCATCTAAAACGTTTTCACGGGAAGTATTTAGGGTATCTTAAAATAAGTTACTTAAAACTGAATAGTTTCAATATTGAAAATAAAATAGGAAAGGGTGGCATTATGCAAAAAGAAGTGAGTATTCAAGTAAATGGCGAGTTGAAAAAAGCTGGAGAGAACCAGACCGTGCTCGAACATTTAAATGAATCGGGAGTCGAAGTCCCCCAAATCTGCTACCACGAAAGCCTTGGAGCAATTAAAACGTGCGATACCTGTATTGTGGAAGTTGATGGAAAGCTCGTACGTTCCTGTGACACAAAAATTTCCCAGGGCACAAAGGTAGAAACAAAACTGCAGGATGTAAAGGATGCACAGGTAATTGCGATGGACAGAATCTTACATAACCACGAACTATACTGTACTGTCTGCGATTACAACAACGGCAACTGCGAAGTGCATAACACTGTAAAAGACATGAAAATCAATCATCAATCCATCCCTTTTGAACCTGCCCCAGCGAAGAAAGATGAGTCTCACCCTTATTACAGATATGATCCTGATCAGTGTATTTTATGCGGCCGCTGTGTAGAGGCGTGCCAGGATGTGCAGGTTACGGAAACTCTTTCCATTGACTGGAATAGTCCCAATCCCCGCGTAATCTGGGATAACGATGTTGCGATTAATGATTCTTCCTGTGTGTCATGCGGCCATTGTTCCACCGTCTGCCCATGTAATGCAATGATGGAAAAGAGTATGGAAGGAAAAGCCGGCTACATGACGGGCATGGATCAGAAAACACTCCGTCCGATGATTGAGCTCACCAAAGATGTAGAGACAGGATATGGCTCTATTCTTGCTATTTCAGATATGGAAGCTTCTATGCGTGATGCAAAAATTAAAAAAACAAAAACTGTCTGCACATACTGCGGTGTAGGATGCAGCTTTGATGTATGGACCCAGGGAAGAGAAATACTTAAGGTAGAGCCGCAGGCGGAAGCTCCTGCAAATGGAATTTCCACTTGCGTGAAAGGGAAATTCGGATGGGATTATGTGAACAGCGGCGAGCGCCTGACAAAACCACTTATTCGCGAGGGTGACAAATTCCGCCAGGCAGAATGGGGCGAAGCATACGATCTGATTTCCAGTAAGATGAAAGAAATCCAGCAAGAGCACGGCAGCAATGCATTGAGTTTTATCAGTTCTTCCAAGACGACGAATGAAGAATCCTATTTAATGCAGAAGCTTGCCCGCAGCGTTTTTCAGACGAATAACGTAGATAACTGTTCCCGATACTGTCAGACTCCAGCGACACAGGGGCTGTTCCGGACCGTAGGACACGGTGGTGATTCAGGGAGCATCACTGATATTCAGCAGGCGGATCTCGTACTGATTATCGGTTCCAATACAGATGAATCCCATCCAGTGCTTGCAACAAGAGTAAAGAGCTCCCATAAGCTTCATAACCAGAAGTTAATTGTTTCGGATCTCCGCAAACACGGAATGGCAGATCGTGCCGACGTATTTATCCAGCCGAAATCCGGCTCAGACCTGGTATGGCTGAACGCAGTTTCCAAATATATTATCGATAACGATCTTCACGACACCGCTTTTATTGAATCGAATGTAAACGGGCTGCAGGATTATCTGCACGGCCTTGAAAAGTTCACACTGGACTATGCAGCTGAACATACGCATCTTTCCAAAGATGAATTAATTAAAGTGGCGGAAATGATTGCTTCTGCTGAAACGGTTTGCAGTCTGTGGGCGATGGGAGTAACGCAGCACCTGGGCGGCAGTGATACCAGTACTGCAATTTCCAATCTGATGCTGATTACCGGGAACTATATGAAACCGGGAGCAGGAACCTACCCGCTCCGTGGCCACAATAATGTACAGGGCGCGAGTGATTTTGGCAGCATGCCGAATAAGTATCCGGGCTACCAGGATGTAACAGATGATGAAGTTCGCAGAAAGTTTGAAGAAGCCTGGGGTACAGAGCTTTCCTCTGAAATTGGCTTAAACAACCACCAGATGGTAGACGCTATTCATGAAGGCAGCTTGAAATCAATGTACCTAAAAGGAGAAGATATGGGAATTGTAGATTCCAATATCAACTATGTCCATGCAGCCTTCGAAAAACTTGATTTCTTTGTTGTACAGGACGTGTTCCTTTCTAAAACGGCAGAATTTGCTGATGTGGTTCTCCCTGCAAGTCCAAGTCTTGAGAAGGATGGCACTTTTACAAATACAGAGCGCCGTTTTCAGCGGCTGTATCAGGCACTGGAGCCACTCGGAGATTCCAAGCCTGACTGGCAGATAATTATGGAGCTCGCGAACACTTTCGGAGCAGACTGGAATTACAGCCATCCAAGCGAAATTATGAAAGAAGCAGCTTCCCTTACACCGTTGTTTGCAGGTGTTTCCTATGACCTGCTGGAAGGTTACAACAGCCTCCAGTGGCCGGTAAATAAAGATGGCTCTGATACGCCGTTACTGTTTACAGAAGGATTCCCTTTCCCGGATGGAAAAGCACGTCTTTTCCCTGTCGACTGGACCAAGCCGATTGAATACGATGCCGAATACGATCTGCACGTAAACAATGGTCGTTTGCTTGAGCATTTCCATGAAGGAAACATGACTTATAAGGCAGAAGGAATTACAAGTAAAACACCAAGCGTATTTTTAGAAGTCTCCCCGGAGCTTGCTGAAGAGAGAGGCATCGAAGACGGCACCAAGGTTCGCCTTACTTCTCCCTATGGGTCCGTAAAAGTTTCGTGTATTGTTACCGACCGGGTGAAAGGAAAAGAAATCTACCTTCCAATGAATGATTCCGGAGAAGCTGCGGTGAACCAGCTTACGAGCAGTAAAGCTGATAAAGATACAGATACTCCTGCTTATAAAGAAGTTTCTGCGAAAATGGAAATTTTGAAGGCGAAAGGAGAAAGCCCGCTGCCGCAGACGAATCACCGCTACGGCAATCCTCAGCCGCAGATCGGTGTAAACGTGGAAGCGAAATGGGCGCGTGAAGATTACGTCTTTCCTGGCGATGTAGTTCGAAAAGGGGCTGAAGCAAATGGCTAAAGCAATCAAAACGATAGAGCCGATTAAAAAAACACAGGAAGAAATTCGTAAAGAAGCTCTTGAGGAAATCCAGGATGCCCTGGTTGATAATAAAGAGGCAGTCCTTGGAACGATCGACATGATGAAAAATTTAGAAAAAAGCGGCGTTACAAGATTTTTAAACGGACTATTTTCAGAAGCGGATCAGGTTCTGGAAGTTGTAGTGCAGGAAGCGGCAAAAGAGGAAAATACGAACGCGCTGCGAAATGCCCTGCTTCTTATGGGTACGCTCGGTACTATCGATATGAAGCAGATTGAACCGCTGCTGCTGAAAGTAAACAACGGGGTCGCCAGGGTGGCGGAAAACCCGGATCCGGAAAAGAAAACAGGCTATGTGGAATTAATGAAAAAATTAAAAGATCCTGAAGTGAACCGCTCCCTTACTATTCTTGTACGGTTTTTAGAAGGTATGGGGCAGACAACAGAAGAGGAAGAACGCAACTAAGTCTGCAGCTTTAAAGGAAAAGAGTTTGTCTTTGATTTTAGTTATTCAGAGAGCTGTTCCGAGCACTCACTGCCTGAACAGCTCTCTATTTTTCTTATAGAGGAGTGACACTTGATTATGGCAGAAGAAGCAAAGAAAAATCGTTGGCTGATTGCTGTAGCGGCAGTAGGTATCCACATCTCCATCGGTTCTGTTTACTCATGGAGTGTATTTTCAAATCCCATGAACGAAGCTTTCGGATGGAGCCTTACCGGTATTTCCATTACCTTTAGTATTGCTATTTTATTTCTCGGGCTCTCCGCAGCATTCATGGGGCACTTCGTTGAAAAATACGGACCTCGCACCTCTGGGCTTGTATCTACCGTTTTATTTGGAATAGGTATGATCGGCTCTGGATTTGCAATACAAATGGAGTCACTTTATATGCTGTATTTCTTTTATGGTGCCCTTGGCGGTATCGGTTTAGGAGTCGGATACATAACTCCGGTTTCTTCTTTAGTAAAATGGTTTCCGGATAAACGCGGACTTGCTACAGGCCTTGCAATTATGGGCTTTGGGTTTGCATCTTTAATTGCAAGTCCTGTCATTCAGCAGCTGATCGAAGCAGTAGGAATCGCAGGCACCTTCTATACACTCGGTATTATATATTTCGTTATTATGCTTGCTTCCTCTCTTTACCTCGAAAGGCCTCCGGAAGGCTGGATGCCGAAAGCAATGAGGGATAAGCAGGAGAGCGGTGAAGAAAAACCTAAAAGAGATATCTCCTATCTGCGTGCAAATGAAGCAATTAAAACAAGACGTTTCTATTTTTTATGGGTGATGCTGTTTATTAACGTGACTTGCGGCATCGGTATTTTATCAGTAGCTTCACCGATGGGACAGGAAATTGCAGGACTTACTGCCGCCGGGGCAGCCACAATGGTGGGAATCATGGGCTTCTTTAACGGTGCAGGCCGTCTCGCCTGGGCTTCCATATCTGACTATATCGGACGGCCGAATGTATACACAGCATTTTTCGTCATACAAATAGTTTCATTTTTCCTGCTTCCAAATCTGACGCACGCTTTAATTTTCCAGGCAATTCTGTTCATTATTATCTCATGTTATGGAGGAGGTTTTGCTTCAGTACCTGCTTATATTGGAGATATTTTTGGAACAAAAGAGCTTGGCGCAATTCACGGGTATATTTTAACTGCCTGGGCAGCAGCAGGACTCGTTGGCCCGATTCTCGTTTCCTGGCTGCGGGAAGTAACCCAGAGCTATGAATTAATCCTCTACATTTTTGCCGGGATGTTTGTTGTCGCTCTTGCGGCCTCTTTAATTATCCGGGTGGACATAAACCGCTTAAAGAAAGCGCAGCAGGAAGAGGAAGAAAACGCAGCTGTGAATTCATAAAATCTGCTGTGGGTTATTAAATAACATTAGTAAAAGCAGCTCTTTCCACTTGGGAAAGAGCTGCTTTAGTTTTAAAATATCAGTTGCAGTGCGGATCAGGAACTTGCAGGCCAACGTTTTACAGCTAGGCTTCTTCTCCTGGCTCTGCAACAATGAAGTGCAGATCACCTGTCCATTTCACACTGGCCGTATCAGCCGGAATCAGCAGATGGTCTCCTTTCACTACGTGTCTCGTTTCTTCATTCACTAATGCTTCACCCTCTCCCTCCAGCACTGTTACCAGCTGATACGGAGCACGCTTGCGGAGCAGCATAGAGCCATTCACACGGCAGCTTTTCACAGAAAAATAGGGATTATCAATTAATTCTTCAATTTTTCCATCGCCCTCTTCCCATTCTTTTCGCGGAGGAGCAGCATCTTCATGAGGCACCATCGTACAGGCAATTGAATCTTCAATGTGAAGCTCCCGCATTTTTCCATCTTGTCCGGGACGGTCGTAGTCATAAAACCGATAAGTAATATCTGAACTCTGCTGAACTTCCAGCAGCACAATTCCTGCACCAATTGCATGAACAGTTCCGCTTGGTACATAAATAAAATCTCCTGCTTGGACCGGCACAGTCCGGAACAGTTCTTTCCATTGTTCTTTTTCTACATATGCTTCCAGCTCTGCCTTCGTCTCTGCATGGTGTCCCAGCACAAGCTCTGCTCCAGGTTCAGCCGAAACAATATACCAGCATTCTGTTTTCCCATACGCATAATCTTCTTTTTGTTTTGCGTATTCATCATCGGGATGCACCTGAATTGAAAGGTCGTCCTGTGCATCAATAATTTTTACCAGAAGCGGAAATTCATCCTGGCTGCTCAACCCGAAAAGCTGAGGCTCTCCCTTCCATAGTTCTCTGAGCGTTTTCCCTTTCCAGCGGCCATCTTCCACCTTATTCGACCCATTTTCATGCCCGGAAATTCCCCAGCACTCCCCTGTCTGATCACTTGGAATATTATAATGAAACTGTGATGCCAGATTTTTTCCGCCCCATATTTTTTCCTTGAAAATAGGAGCTAGTTTTAAGATTGTATTCACGAAATGTTTCCCCCTCGTATGATTTCCTGCATGGACACCCTTCCAGGCAGATGCTATACTTGAAAATGAGTTTTGTGCACTTTTTTGTGCTAATTGCGCAAACGATTGCGCATATGTATAAACATTTTTTTACACTATTTCATAATAATACTTAGAAAGGCCGGTTGCAAATCCTTCCGGCTCAAGGAGGCAGTTTGATTGTTATTAGAAGCTATCTATCATCAGCCGAAATCCCACTACGCCTATGCCTATGATGCAGAAACACTACATATCCGGGTACGGACCAAACGCGGGGACATGGACCGCGTATCTGTTGTTTGGGGAGACAAATATGATTTTCATGAAGAAACAATTACGACAAAGAAAATGTCTGTATTTGCACAGGATGCTCTTTTTGACTACTATGAGGCAGAAGTAAAGCCTCCCTTCCGCAGGTTTGCTTATGCCTTTAAATTTGAAAAAGAGGACAGGGTCATTTTCTGGAATGAACTCGGTTTTAATGAAGGAGAACTGAGTTCCGGAGGTCTGGGGATGCTCTGGTCTCCATCCGGAATGTTTGAATTTCCTTTTCTGAATACCATTGATGTAAATACTCCGCCGGACTGGGTAAAGGATGCAGTATTTTATCAAATTTTCCCGGAAAGATTTGCAAATGGTGATGCGTCGCTGAACCCGCCGGAAGTAGAAACCTGGACAGCGGACGCGATTCCGACCCGCAGCAACTTTTTTGGAGGCGATCTGCAGGGAGTAATTAATAACCTCGATTACCTGAAGGACTTAGGAGTGAACTGCATTTATTTTACTCCGATCTTTGAAGCACATTCCAATCATAAATACGACACGATTGATTATTTGAAAGTCGATCCGCAGTTTGGAGATAACAAAACGGCGAAAAAACTTGTAGAGGAAGCGCACAGCCGCGGAATCCGGGTAATGCTCGACGCAGTGTTCAACCACTGCGGCTATTACTTCCCCCCTTTCCAGGATGCCCTGAAACATGGAGAGAACTCGCGCTTTAAAGACTGGTTTCATACAAGAGGTTTTCCTTTGACCGCAAGTCCTCTAAACTACGATGCTTTTGGCTTTGTTGCTTCCATGCCAAAACTCGATACTGAGCATCCGGAAGTAAAAGCATACTTATTGGAGGTAGCACGCTACTGGGTTGAAGATGTCGGAGTGGACGGATGGCGGCTCGATGTTGCAAATGAGGTGGATCATCGCTTTTGGAGAGATTTCCGGGATACCGTAAAAGCAGCCAATCCCGATGCTTATATTCTTGGAGAGATATGGCATAATTCTCTTGCTTGGCTGGAAGGAGATCAGTTTGATGCTGTAATGAACTATCCTGTCACCAACAGTATCCTTGATTTTTTCGTGAAAGAAGAAATTGATGCTCAAACTTTTATGGGACGGCTTGATACAGTGCTGGTTTCCTATCCGCGCCAGGCAAACGAAGCTGCGTTTAATTTACTGGATTCCCACGATACTCCGCGTTTACTTACGATCGCCGGTGGAAATAAAAAACGGATGAAGCTTGCTGCACTGTTTCAGCTCACTTATACAGGAACTCCCTGCATTTATTATGGCGATGAAATAGGCATGGATGGCGGAGAGGATCCCGGATGCCGGAAACCCATGATCTGGGAAGAAGAATATCAGGATAAAGAGCTGTTTCATTTTTATAAAAATTTAATTTCACTTCGTAAAAATCACCGGGCACTTCGCGATGGAACTTTCCGGGTGCTTTCTGCAGAGAAAGGAAAAAAGTATGTCGCGTACGAAAGAAGTGACGAGCTGCATCGGTTTATCATTGTGATGAACAGTGCGGAGAACAGGCAGACAGTTACTCTTTCCGACCTTGGTACAGGCACTTTTTATAATTTGGCAGATGATCAGGAACAAATTCTGGAAAACGGGAGGCTGCATATCGATCTCGCACCATTGGAAGCGGTGATTTTAAAAACAAAATAACATAAATAAAGACCGGCAGAAAAAACGGCCGGTCTTACTTTTAATTCATTTATGCGTTGCCTTCCTGCTGTGCCAAACGTACCAGCGCACGTGCAATATGGCGCTTTTCTTCGTCTTCTGCTACTTTCCAGAGTTCCTGTAAAAGCTTTTCTTCCGAATTTTGAGGCTCTTCATGGTTTTTCAAATGCTCAGCTACTCTTTCCGCACCTTTTGCAAGCTGCTCTTCACCAAGACCCAGCTTTTCACCGCGATTTACTTGCTTATTCAAATAATCAAGGAATCCTTGGAAGCTGTCAAGAATCTCCTGTTTGCGATCTTCTGAAGTATCTTCCAGTTTTTCTTCCGCTTGTTTTTTTGGATCTACCATTACTTAAAACCTCCTGTTGATATATTTAATTACGCTACACGTCTCTATATCACTTAACAGATGATGGTAAACCTAAACAAAGCATTCTTGTCAGAAAATTGCATAAACACTTCTAATTCCCTAGAGTTACTTGGTGAGAAATGACCATATGCGATCATGCATCCCGGGCAGATTTTCATGGGCAAAGTCCGGATAAATAACAACTTCTTTTTTGGAAGTGATGTTATTGTAGGCCGCAAACTGCGTGGAAGGAGGGCAGACGGTATCCATTAATCCTGTCCCCATCATAATTTCTCCCTTTATCCGGGGCATTAAATGCCTGATATCGATATAATTCAGCCTCGCAAAAAATTCTTCTTTTCTCTCATGGGTCGGATCGTGTCTTCGGAAATGTGTGCGCATTTCTTTGTATGCATCTACTGCCAGATCCATTTCCCATACGCGCAGATAGTCACTTAAAAACGGGTACACCGCTGCTGCTTTTTTCACACGCGGTTCCAGAGCTGCACAGGCAAGCGTCAGCCCTCCCCCCTGTGACCACCCAGTTACAGAGACGTCTGTTTCATCAATCTCTTTCATCTTCATGACGATTCTCGCCAGCTGTACTGTATCCAGATACACATTGCGGAAAAACAGCGAATCTTCTCCTTCTGCAGCCCCACGGATAATATGGCCTTCCAGTGTATTCCCCTGAACGCCGCCGGGATCCTCCGATTTCCCTCCCTGGCCGCGCACATCCATAGAAAATACAGCATATCCTGCAGCTGCGTAAGCAAGCTTTGAAGTCCAGTCTCCGGAATTCATACTGTATCCATGAAATTCAAGCACCGCTGGAAACGTATCTTTTCCTTCGGGAGGATGATGCGGCTGCACATACTTAGCATAAATACGCGCCCCTTTTACTCCCGTAAAGTATAAATCATAGCAGTCCGCAAACGATGTCTGAAAGCTGCTTTTTGAAATTTCCACTTCTGAATGTGTATCTTGAAGTTCCTGCAGGGCTCTGTCCCAATAAGCATCAAAGTCATTGGGCTTAGCCATCCTTCCATTATATGTATATAGTTTATCTAAAGGCAGATCAATGAGGGGCATATTGGTTTCCTCCGTTTGGATTGTATTTTTGCACAGTTAAATGCCACTGGTGCAGTGCCGGAATAAAAGTTTCGTGTAAAAATTGCATTTTTTCTTTTGTAGATGTGAATTCTTCTGTCAGCTGTGTTGCTGTCAGAACGGCGCTGTAATGATGCTGGAGCTGATCCATCGCTTCTTTATCCTCTATGAAAATAGAGGTGAGGGTCATATTTTCCGGATTATAAGGGATAAGCCCGGTACTTACAGAAGCAAGCAGCCTGTCTGCAATGTCTTCGTCCCCCTGGATATAACACTCCCCTGCATACTGCGCAGCATCATCTATTTCCTGCAGCAATCCTGCATACTGCGTTAAAAATATACGCTGTTTTTCTGTAATTCCCTTCAATTTATCACCCCATATACCTTTTTTTCATCATATCATTAGATATACCACCTACTCCAGCATCAACAAAAAAACGCCCCAAAGGACGTTTTCTGCGTGTTACCCTTTTGCCGCAGCAGCGGCGGCTGCCTGCTTCGCTTTTGCATAAGGATTTGATGCATTTGCTGCATATGGATTCTGCATCCGCGCCTTGGCATACGGATTAACGGTAGCATCTTGTTTCGAAGGAGCTGCGGCCGGTTCAGACGGTGCTGCTGCCGGCTCAGCTGGGGCGGCTTTCTGCCCGTGACGGGACTGCCTGTCTGCTTTAATAACTTCCTTCCACGTATCTCGGAAATCTGCCACAAACTGTGCAGCATTCTGAAGTGCTTCTTTATCGTTTTTCATATTTGCTTCAATCAGCTGATTTAAAATATAATCATACATCGGCAGCATGTCTTTACTAACTGCCACTTTCATATCCAAAGTAACCATCAGCTCACGTACAATATTCTGCGCTTTAATAAGATTCGTATTCTTTTCTTCCATCTGATTGTCATCTATTGCCTTTTCTGCCCGCTTTATAAACTTTAGGCAGCCTTCATAAAGCATTAACGTTAATTCCCCTGCGGACTTTGTCTCAAATGAATTCTGCTTGTATGTTGCGTATGGATTGTTTGCAGCCATGCTACATGGACACCCTTTCTATCATTAAAATCTTCGGCACATAACACATAGACTCTTCTGCCGAGCAGTTATTTTCAACCTGTCCCTTATATCGGCACACAGGTCGAAAGTTTTAGGTGTATGCTAGAAATTCTTTTCCAAAATGAAGGGAAGCCGCTCATTGTTCCGGGAAAGAGGGGAGCTTATTTTACTGTCACGCACCCTATTTTACTCCAAATCCGCTATGCTTTACTCCGATGCCGCTATGCTTTAATCCAAACCGGCTATACTAACATGCGAACCCTCTATAATGACATGTCACCACGCTATACTTTACTGACCCGAGAGCGCAAGTCGTAAAAGCATATTACCTTCTTCATTTAAAACCGTTTCCTGATAGAGAAACTTAAAATAAAGAAGTTAATTTACGTCCGTGCCCGTTTATATTACTGTCACGCACCTTATTTTACTCCAAATCCGCTATGCTTTACTCCGATGCCGCTATGCTTTAATCCAAACCGGCTATATTAACATGCAAACCCTCTATACTGACATGTCACCACGCTATCCTGTACTGATTCGGACTCAAAAGCCATAAAAGCATATTACCTTCTTCATTTAAAACCGTTCCCCGATAGAGAAACTTAAAATAAAGAAGCTAATTTACGTCCGTGCCCGCTTATTTTACTGTCACGCACCTTATTTTACTCCAAATCCGCTATGCTTTACTCCGATGCCGCTATGCTTTAATACAAACCGGCTATACTAACATGCAAACCCTCTATAATGACACATAAATCCTCTATACTGACATGTCACCACGCTATCCTGAACTATCTCCTCCAAATCAATAAAAAAACACAAAAGCGGAAAGAACCAGCATTGCCGGCTTTCCGCTGTTTGTGTTTTCCTTAAACTTTTTCGTCGATAATAATACCGGCGAATTCGAGCATGGAGGAGATCATATCCAGAAACTTTTCTGGAGGGATTTCCCGGACAACTTCTTCCGTTTCCCGATCAATGATTTTTACCATTGTCCGATTGAGCTTTTCATGATGCTCAAAGGCAAGGGATCTCTCTCTGAAAACAGAAAGATCATTCATTGCTTCTATGCCCCGGTCGAGATCGTCCTGCGACCACTCCTTGCTCCGCTCCAGAGAATGTGTTACATCCTCCCGGGAGCCTTTGTCTGCACTTCCTTGTGGTATTGAAGCCTGTCGCAGCTGAACAGGTGCTGCTTCCGTTTTTTTCAACGGCGGCAGTTCCTGTCCCGAGCGCATTGATTGCACTTCCATGTGATCAACTCCTCGTAATTGAAGTACCACATCCCTTATATCGGACGAAAGTCACAATTTTACACTCAATTCTAAAATTTATTTTTTTGAATCGAAAAAGACACCATCTGGAGTGGGACCATCGTATGGATTTTCATAACGGCGGCCAGTGTTCTTTTTCTGATTAAGCTGATTTATGTCTGTCTGGATCCGCTGCTGATTTGTTTTTAATTTTTCCTGAATCTCTTTATTTAACCGGAAAATCTCCTGTGCTACTTTTTTTTCACCGGATGTAGAGGGCGGCTGAAGAGATGTCATAAGCTGTTCCCGTTGATCAAGAAGTTGATTTACCTTTTCAATATAATTGTCTCTTTTTTCATCTTCTTTAGGGAAATCTTCCAGCAGATGATCGTAAAGAGCGCGAGTTGAAGCATACAGTTCTCTTAAGTTCGTCAATTTTCTTCCCCCTGCCCAAGCAAAAATTCATTAACAAGCTGATTTCCGTCGAAAAGCACCGAAAGTGTTACTGCATGCCTCCGTACATTTGTGCAAAAAGTGCTTCTCCCTGGGAATTTGCCCGGGATACCGCTTTTTCCATCGCAGTAAACTGTGTCCAGTAGCGCTGCTCCACCTGCTTCATCCGCCGCTCAAAATTCGTCATCCGGTCTTCGATATTGTTCATTTCCCGGCCGAGCGTAAACTGCTGGTTCACCGTTCGTCCCCGCATTCCTCCGGCTCTCTGCGCAATCGCTTCAATCATTGTATTCGCACTCGTCCGGACTCTTCTGGCAATTCCCTGCTCTGCCTGGGTGGGACCATCTGCCGCGAACAGCTGATAGACACCCTCTGCATCGCTTTCGATAGCTGCACGAAGACGATCTTCATTTACTTCCAGCTTTCCGCCGTCACGGAAATTGGACGTAGTGGTAATTCCTATCTGGGCAAGCTGCCGTATTTGCGTATCAATCCCGCCTGTTACCTGGCCGTACATCTGCTGGCGGAAATTATTCATGCCGTTTCTCAGCATGGAATCATTGCGGAGCAGGCCGCTCATTGCTTTTTCATCCCAGAGTTCTGCTTCCCGCTCTGATAACTCACGCCGTTCTTCTTCTGTCAGCGGTGGATAATCCCGGAAAAATTCCTGGCTTGTTTTACCATTCACCAGTTCGAGAAGTTCATTATATTCATTTACAAAAGACATAATCGTTTCTACAATTTTATCTGTATCCCGCTTAACGTTTAAATTCACTTCCCGGTTTGCAAAAGTTTCATGCAGCGTAATGTTCATGCCGTTGACCGAAAAAGTATTGGAACGCCTCGTTGTTTCCAAACCGTTAATCGTAAACGTTGCATTTTGTGCGGCAATTTCATTCGTATCGCTCAGCTTTAGTCCCTGTTCGAAAAAGGAGCCGGAAAAACGCATTTCACTGCCTTCCGGAGCAAAAATTCCAGTATCGTTCCGTACGATGGAGACACGGTCCGTTCCTGTATCATAAAAAGTGCTGACGCCTGCTTTTGAACGGTTCAGCATAGACATAACTTCATTCATAGTCTGATTACCGGTAACAATAAAGTTTTCCTTTACTTCCTGGCCGTCTTTATTAAAAGTAGTAATAGAATTCATGGAGAATTTATCCGTTCCTTCTCCTTCAATTGCCGTCACAACTTCCACCTTAGCATTCCGGGCTAAAGCAGAGCCGAATACAAGCTGTTTGGAATCCGCATCAAGCATTACCTGTGTTGCAGTTAGTCCGCCTTCCGGCATTTCTTCTACTACCTTATAAGAAACCCCATTGACCCGCACGACTGTGGAATCAGGATTTCCGAGCTCCACGTTCAAATCAATGGTAGATTGTGACTGCTGTACGGTCACCGTCTGCCTGTTTACCGTTCCTGTTTTCCACATTTCCCCTTCCGCTGCTTTAAAATTCTGTTCAGAAAGTTTTCCGGTCACATTTAATTTATCAGCTACCGGAGCACTGCTCGCATTTGAAGCTGCGGAAGCCAGTTTTTTCACTTCTGTTAAACGCAGCGTTCCTTCTAACGTAGATGCATTTCCTGTCGCAGTGACAAGCGATGCGTTGGAACTCACTACCGTATTCATCATCATATTGGCACGTCGCATGACATTATCAAACGTATTGTTTCTGAATTTATCCATCTTCACATTAATTTCTCTGTATTGATCAATCTTCCACTGTGTAGATGTTTTATTCTGCTCTAATTTTTTTAAAGGCATTTTTTCCGCCTGCATTAAATCCTTCACCATCTGATTGATATCCATTCCGGTAGCAAATCCGCTAAGCCGCATGTCTTTCACTCCTCTGACTATTCTGTTGTATGGAACTGTAAATTACCCGATATATTATGCTATTTATCATATCGGTTATTACACTTCCTGATTGAAGGATTTTTCCCGAAAACAGGGCTTAAGACATACAAGCATCGCACTTCTTTCCTATTCCTCTACCGCCCAGCGCCTGTCTTTCATAAAACAAACAGTCAGCCACTTTTTCGGAGCTGTCCCTTCCAGCACTTCTGCAATTTTTTCTCTTACATTATCCTGGACACTTAAAGATTCCAGAGAAGGATCACTGCCGGCCACTAAATCGATTTCCACCCAGATGGTCCTCCCTACGCGGGAGATTCTAATAAAGCTTTCTTCAATTTTGTGCTGCTTCTCAATTTCTGCAACTTTTTCCTGCACTCTTTCCCGCACATTATCTTCCGGCGCCATTTCCAGTACTTCCTTCCAGGCGTTTTTCATCTCTTTTAAAGGAAACTTCAGAAAATAGAGAGATACAAGCATTACCATGACCGGATCTATATAAGGCACGATGCCCTGATAGCCGAAGCGCTGCAATACGAGTGCACCGAGAAAGCCAATAAATACTCCTACACTCACAAGCGAATCCATCATCCACTGGTTTGCTTCGGCCCTTACCAAGGAGCTTCCCGTGTGACTTTTCTTTCGTAGATATACGTACACTCCAAGACAAGCAGCCATAGATACAGCTGCGTATAAAAAGGCGGGGCCTACCTGGAAATCCCTGCCGCCCTGAAACAGCGAGACTGCAGCTGCGAGGATGGAACCTGTGACAAGCAGAAGAATGACCGTATATTTTACAAGGATAACAATCGGTTCTAACATATCCTTCCCGAAAGGGTATTTTTCCCAATCAGATTGATTCATAAATTTTAATGCTGCCAGAGAAATATAAGAAAGCCCTACACTGATAAACGAATATAAGCCATCGAATAATATCATCTGAGAATCGAACAGAAGTCCCAGCGTTACTCCTGCCACCGAAAAAAGGATGGCTGCAATTACAGACATCCAAAGAATTCTTTTTTCTGATACGCCGTTCATTATTCCACCTCAAAATTTTTAATGTTCATTAAGCATAAAGTGCCTGTTTTGTAAATTTATAAAGCTGCTTCTTCATTTCTTTCCTGTCCCCAGCAGCGGTATGGGATAAATAATAAGATTCTGCACCGTGTTCAATTAAGCCGACCGTATAATTTACCTGATATGCCAGCGCTACATTTCCCGCTATTTTTTTATCGCTGCGCAGATGTTCAAATTGTTCCTCCAGCCAGCTGTAATACGGACGGTAGATTTCTTCCCATCGTTCGAAAGAATAATACAGCGCAATCCCTGCGTAGCAGAAGCTGATCAGCGATTTGTATTCTTCTGTAATATCAAATGTAATATCAATCAGCGCGTGCAGGAGCTCTTTGCGGGAAGGGCTTTCCCCTGCTCTCTCCTGCACCCTTTTCAGCTGCTCTGTCAAGATTCTTTCTGCGATCGCAGGAACAATTTCATTTTTGGAGGAGAAGTATAAATAGAAAGTCCCCTGCGCGACTCCTGCCCTTTTCACAAACTGAGAAACAGATGCTTTTTCAAATCCGTGTTCTTCAATAACTTCCATCGCTGCATCCACAATTTTCCTCTGTTTTTCTTCTCTCATTTCGCCCTCCTGCTTTTGACTGACTGTCAGTCATTTATAATTTTATCTTAACATGCCCTCTTTTTCTACGCAAGAAACCAGCTTTTAATCCGCTGGTATTTTTATATTAGATTTAGATGCATCAGTCTGTGAGTTTACAGAAGAAAGAATTTCATAAATAGATAATTTTACCGATTTAAGGTTCTCCTTCAATTCCCAACAGAAACCTGCCTTTCCTAAGCAGGAATTATAAGCTGATGCGGCTAAATCAATCCAGAAACATAAGATAAATACTTGATCATTATATCGTTTAATGATATATTATTAACAGATATATCATTAAACGATATATGGAGGTGAAGTAATTGGCAAGAAACGAATCCCTGAAGCAGGGAGAGCTCACTGATACAATGTATTATATTTTAATCACACTGCTGCAGCCGATGCATGGGTACGCAATTATGCAGGCGATTGAAAAGATGACTAATGGAACGCTGAAAATTGGTCCGGCTTCTATGTACACCACGCTGAAAAAGCTGAAAACAAAAGAACTGATCGTAGAGAAACTGGAGGAAAACAATAAAAAAGTCTATCTTATTTCAAATTATGGGAAAACAGTCCTGCAAAAAGAAGTGGTGCGCCGGGAAATGATGGTACAGCACGGAAAAATTGCACTGGAGGGAAATATCAATGAAGAAAAAATGGAGTAGCGGTTTAGCTTTTGGTGAGTCTGACGATATGGAAATGCTGCGTGAGGAATCGCAGAACGGAAATCATTTAAGCGGGTTCCGTGGACTCAATTATCTCTTTGAAAAAGGAGAGCCCGCAGATTTCACCTATAAAATTGATTTCCGGGACAATCCGGAGGCAGAATATTTTGAGATGTTCGAGGCAGCAGGATGGGAGCTGGCTGCTTCCCAGGGCTCTTTATATATTTTCCGGGCTCCGGCGGGAACGACTCCGATTTATTCTGACCCGGACACCCAGAAAGAATTTTACCTTTCTCAAATGAAATCTTATGCAAAGTATACAGTGTTTACCACTGTACCCTTCCTGCTCAGTTTGTTCTTATTGAATCAGTACACAAGCTGGATAACCGGGATTTTAAGTATCTTTTTTGTAGTTCCTTTTGTATTTACTGCTTATCCGCTGATAGGCTTTTACCTCTCTTACCAGTTCGGAGAAAATTCTGTATTTAGGAAAACCCTTTTAAAAGCAGTCCATTTTCTTATTATTACTGCTTTAATTGGCAGTATTCTCCTGATGATATTTTAAAATGAACTGCATTGCCAGTATGGAACCTGCCTACATTCCCTGCTTGCCGCCCATCTGCGACATCAGCTGTTCGGCCTGTGCGTTCGCACGGGCCATTGCCTGTTCCATAGCATTGAACTGGCTCCAGTAACGCTGTTCGACCTGCTGCATCCGTCGCTCAAAATTCGAAATTTGATCTGACTGCTGTTCGAGCTCCCTGCCGAGAGTAAATGTCTGATTCCCGGACATTTCCGTGCGTCCGGCACGCTGTCCGATCTGCTGGATGCTGTCGTCGAGCGTAGCACGGAGCCTTCTCGCTATTCCGCGCTCTTCCTGTGTTTCTCCATCTGCGGCAAATAAGTTAAATACCGCATCCGGATCTTCCGCGATAGAGGCGCGCAGCTGCTCCTCATTCACTTCCAGTATCCCGCCCTGGCGGAAATCGGTGGAAGTAGTTATGCCTATTTCTGTAATCTGTGTGAAAGCCTGATCACCATCCGCTGTATTCACCGGTTCATAAAACTGGGATCTCATGGAGCTGACCGCACCCGAAATAATACTGTCTCTCCGCAGCAGGCCGCTGTTTGACTTTTCCTCCCACATTTCCACCTCTGTGTCTGATAATTCTCTCCGCTGCTCATCTGTTAGAGGTGCATAATCCCGGAAATATTCTTCCCCTGTTTTTTCCTGCATTGCACTTACGAGCTCATTATAATCTTCAACAAATCCCATTACTGTATCAAATATTTTTTCGTCATCTGAAGATACACCGATCGATACTTGTTCAGTGAAGGGCTGATTCAAAGTTACATTTAACCCGTTTATTTCAAAAGAATTGCTGCGTCTTTCCATTTCACTGAGCCCATTCATCGTAAAGGCCGCATTTGCTGCTTCCTGCATCGGCGTATTGTTTTCCAGCCCAAAGGCCGTGGAAAAGAAATGCTGCTCTCCTGGTTCAGCTTCTATAAACTCCCCGTCTGCATCTATTTCCCCAAACTGAATTTCATTCCCAGTCTCATTAAAAACGCCCGTTTCTGCTCTCTGCAGAGAAATCCTTCCGGAGAATTCATCATAAAAAGCCTGTACACCTAATGCAGACTGATTCACATCATTGAGAATATCATCGAGACTGCTGCTTTCATCCACAGTAAATTCCTGCGGCACTGCAGCACCATTTTCATCAAATACTGCAATAGCAAACGCAGCTTCGGTCTGGCCTTCTTCTACGCCATGTAAAAGTTCTGCCTGCTGGAGAAAACTTTCACTGCGGTCAAATGCAGCTAGGTCATTTACAAAAGACCCGTTTTCTCCCGCCGCTTCAGATACGTGCATTTCCGCCCTGGCGAGAGAAGCATCGGATATGGTGTAGCTTCCCTCTGGCGTACTTGCGGAAGCCCGTGCAGTCACAGCAGCTTCATTGGAACTGACAGTTTCTCTTGACCGCATGTTAGAGGAGCGTAAAATACCGTCAAACGTGTTGTTGCGAAACTCCGAAAATTTTAAATTCATCTGCCTGTATTCATCAATTTTCAGCTGCAGCTCCATAGAATTCTGCTGCATAGGTTCCAGCGGTTGCCGCTCCGCTCGCATTAAATCTGATACCATCTGGTTTATATCCATTCCGGAGGCAAACCCCGTCATCCTGTTCATGCCATCCATCCAATCATCCCTTCGAATTTACTGTTATGCTTTCATTATGTAATTCATCTTTGTTAGATATAGAACACCTGAAAATATGCTGAAAAAAATAAAAAACAGAAAAAATCGGCACGAGGCTTCTTTTTTCTGTTTTTGCTTATCTTCTTCAATTTCGTTATTTTCTGCAGCACTTTAGAATTTCCATGTAGAAATTGATCCAGTCGGACCTTCTGCTGATAAATATAGTCATTATATGCGCTAAGTGTAATATCGGCAGGTGCACCGATTTGTTTAAGGAAATTTAATTATTTCTCCATGCGGCGGAAAGGTGAATTATTTTTTGCGGGACTTCCTTCCTCAACTTGTCTTAATGAACGATTGTTTCCAGTTCCGACTGGAGCTCTTCCAGTTCCGTCTGTTTTTCTTCTATTTGCTGCTGCAGATGCAACCGGTCTGCATCAGTCGCACGGTTGTCCGCAGCTTCTTCCGCTATTTCCCGCATTTCTCTCAGTTTATTTTCTATAGCATCATAAAGCGCCATTCTTTTTTTCGTCCACTCCAGCTGTTCCTGAAGAAACAATTCATTCGCATTCATAAGCATCCTCCTGTTTAATTGAGCATCAGCATATTATTCGTATCGAAACGGATCTATCGGTATACTAAAAAGGAAAAAGGAGCGTGATATTAATGGACGTACATCCACTCGTAACGACAGATTGGCTTTTTGAGCATAAAGATGATGACAACCTTCGTATTATTGATGCGACTGTATTTATGGAACAGACAGATGAAGGCCTTCGTATTACTCCCGGCGAGGAAGCTTATCAGCTGGCACATCTGCCAAACGCTGTTTTCGCGAACCTGCTTACACAGTTTTCCGATGTAGATGCCGCGCAGCCGCTTACCGCTCTCCCGCACGAGTCCTTTGTCCATGAAGCAAGGGGACTCGGAATCGACGATGACACTACCGTGGTGATTTATGACCGCGGTCCGGTAGTCGGCGCCACCTTCACTTCTTCAGACTGGGCATCGCGGTTATGGTGGCAGTTTCGACTTTCCGGCCATAATAAAGTATTTGTTCTCGGCGGCGGCCTGCCCAAGTGGAAACAGGAAGCAAAACCATTAACAGAGGAAATCCCGTTAACGGCCGCTGGTTCTTTTATCGGCAGATACCGGCCGGAACTTTACGCTACTATCAATGATATTAAAGATTCTATGTACGATGAAAAAACAATTATTATGAACTGCCTATCCAGTGAAGATTTTCGCGGGGAGACAAACAACTATCCGAGAAAAGGACATATTCCCGGCAGTGAGCATGTGTTTTTCGGGGATTTAAGTACGCCTTCCGGCTCTCTTCCGCACGAAGACACTTTAAGGGCAATTTTCACCTCCACCGGCGCGCTTGACCCGGAGAAAAAAGTAATTACGTACTGCGGGGGCGGCGTGGCAGCTACCTGGAATGCACTTGCGCTTGCCTCTCTGGGAAAAGAAGCGGCAGTGTATGATGGTTCCCTGAATGAATGGATGAGCGATAAGGAAAACCCGCTGTCTACTTCTTCAGAATAAGTAAAGGAGCAGTCCCAAGAGGCTGCTCCTTTTTGCAATATGTTTAAGACGGCATTTTCTCCACCTGTTCCCTGGCGAATTTCCCTGCGACAGGAAATTCATACCAGTGGCCCTGGTAAGCTTTCACCATGCAAAGAATCCAGATGATAAGTGCAACCGGTGCAAACAGCGGTGCGAGAATCCAGCCGATGATCGGAATAAAGCTGAGTATCGTGTTGATAAGCAGAAAAGCGAGGGATATGACTATTGACTGCATGGCATGATAGCGAATAAACTTATTATCTTTTTCCAAAAATAAAAAAATGAGTCCTGTAATGAATCCGAGCACATAACTTAACGTAGCTGCTGTATTCTGGTTCAATCCGGAACTGCTGACAGGGGGCGAGCCTTTTTCCTGCATCGTGCATCCCTCCATATTTGATATTCACTCAAAGCACAGCATTATACCACTAATATAACATAATTGTGCAGAAAATTAAGTATATTATTTTGAAAATTAAGAATTTTAAAATATAATGAATTTATGCATATTACTCTTGAGAGGAACAAATAAGGAATATACAGTCTATCCTGTAATCTGTCCTGCTTCTGCATACAAAAAAGCCATTCTCTATAGAGAACGACTTTTCCGCATGATGCACTATACGCGTACATCAACGATACCGCCTAAATACGGCTGTACCGACCTTTGCTGCTGATCAATCAGCTGCTGCATGATCTGCTGTTCCTGCTGCTCATGCTGGTGTTTCTGCTGCTGATTGTTCAACTCGGAAGCTGTGCCTACAGCTGCGGCACGTCCTTCCGGCTGAGTTGCTTCCTCCACCAGCTGATGCTGCTGCATCAGTTCAGATGCCTGCTGCTGGGTTTGGACCTGACTCGTGGCCATTGACATTCTGCCTACGTCCATTCTAACTTCCTCCTTTCTACGGGAGTGTCTCCCGTGCGGCGGAATACCGCTGAAACTATTATACTATACCACCTGCTCTTTTTTTAAAAATACAAAAATATATTTTTCAGTAAAGGTCTTGATTTATAAGTTGTGTACGTTATAATGAACATACAATTATTCTTTATAACGAACGGAGGGTTTTATGTATGAGGGAAAAACTTTATGTGGAGCAGACTCGCTTTCTCTGGGATGCTCCTCATACGATGCGACAACTGTCTGAGCAGCTTCGAAGTAAAATACCGGCTGATTCACGGCCTCTTGTACTTATTTGTATCGGCACGGACCGGTCCACCGGTGATTCACTTGGCCCGCTGACCGGCACTTTCCTAAAAGAGCGCCGCCTCTCCCATTTTCATGTGTACGGCACACTCGAAGCCCCTGTGCATGCAAAAAATCTGCAGGAAGTTTTACAAACGGTCCAGGAAGACCACCAGGACCCGTTCGTTATTGCGGTCGATGCCTGTCTCGGAAGTTATCAGAATGTAGGAACCATCGTCCTTGGAGATGGACCGCTGCTTCCAGGATCAGCACTCGGAAGAGATCTGCCGCCTGTAGGAGATATTTATTTAACCGGCATTGTTAACGTGTCCGGTTTTATGGAACTCTCAGTACTGCAGAGTACCCGCCTTTATACGGTGATGAATATTGCAAAGCTTCTTGCAGGCAGCTTGAAATTTGTTGATTGGAAAATCCACCGGGAACAAGAAGCGCTTATTCAGGAAGGAACAAATGTAGTTGCTTTTCAGCAGATGAAAAAAGAAGCTGATTCCGGCTGAAAATCCCGACCTTATAAAAAAAGAACCTCTCTCAAATAAGAGCAGAGGTTCTTTCCACTGATGCTTTAATTTCTTGCTTCCCTTACTTTTAACCGCTTGCCTTTGACCGTTCGCTCCTGCATTTCCTGCAGAACTACCGATCCTTTTCCATTGAGAATATCCACATAGGTTGCCAGCTGTTCGATAGAAATAACACCGATATCATCCGCTGTTACCTCAGGAATATTCGTAATGGTTCCTACAAAATCCACAGCTCTTAACTTCTTTTTCTTGCCGCCATTGAAATACAGCTTGGTAATATTTTTTTCGAGCGGCGCACTTTTATTTTTTTTCATCTGCGGCACTGTTTCCATTAATTGATCAAAAGCACGCTGATCTGCTGTCGTAACAAGCGGTGCTTCTTCCCAGTTTACAGTTTCATTTGTATAGCGTTCAATTTCCGCCACAAATCTTTTTTCTCTCGGTGCAGCTATCGTAATAGCCTCCCCGCTTTTTCCTGCCCGCGCCGTTCTTCCGGTACGGTGTACAAACTTATCTGCTTCTTCCGGTACATCGTAATTGACGACGAGCGGCATCTCGGAAACATCGATCCCTCGTGCTGCTACATCAGTCGCTACGAGATATCGCACAGTCCCCCGCTTAAATTCCTGCATCACACGCGTTCTGTCTTTCTGTTCCAGTCCCCCGTGAATCTTTGCTGCAGAAATCCCTTCATCCGTTAACCGGCGTTCCACATCGTCCACTGTTTCTTTTCTCGCACAGAAAAGAATTGCCGATTCCGGTCGTTCCACGGCTAAAAGCTGTGTTAATACTTTAAACTTCTCTTCCTCATCTGCCTGAATCCAGCGGAAAGAAATGTCCGGCTTCTGTGCAGCTGTTTTTACTTCAATTGTTTCAGGAGAACGCATATAAAAGTCAGCAAGGTCTCTTACCTTTCTCGGAAGCGTTGCAGAAAATAAAGAAGTCGTCCGTGCTTCCGGAACTTCTCCGATAATTTCCTCCACCTGATCAATAAATCCCATGTTCAGCATTTCATCTGCTTCATCCAGTACCAGATGCTTCACCTTATCCAGCGCAAGCGTTCCTTTTTTCAAATGATCAAGGACCCGCCCTGGCGTTCCGACTACTACATGTACCTTCTGCTTCAGCTCCACCCGCTGCGGCGCTGCAGGCTGCTGCCCTACAAGCAGGGAGGCTTTAATTCTTTTAAAACGGCCGATATTTTGAATTTCTTCCCTTACCTGCATCGCAAGCTCCCTTGTCGGGGTTAAAATTAATGCCTGCGGCTTATTTTCTTCCCATACTATCTGTTCACATATCGGAGCTGCAAATGCAGCAGTTTTTCCGCTTCCTGTCTGTGCCTTCACCACTACATCTTTTCGCTGCATCGCTTCAGGAATCACACGTTCCTGCACTTCTGTAGGTTCTTTATATTTCAAACCGTCAAGCGCCTCCACGATTTCTTCACTTAATCCAAACTGCGTAAATCCGTTCTTCATTATTTATTTCCCTCATTTTCCAACCGTACTCCGGTTCATTAGTATCTCTTTATCATACTACGAACAAGCGCTTTAAGGGGAGTGTTTTCTATTTTCCTAATTAATAGTTTATTACAAATTGGTTTATGGAGGAATTAGCTGCTTTTGTAAATACACATTTTTTCTTATTTTAATTCTTTCAAAAGATAATCTTTCGTCGTTTAATTTTGCTATTAATATGTAGACATTTGTTATGCATCCATTATGAAATAGGTGCACAATATGAAAAAGTGTCAAAAAGTCGTGTAGAATGTTTTAACATTACGGCTAAGTGTAATGAGAGGGAGTAGAGACATGAAAGCAATTATTAAGGAGGAATTATTACAATGAAAAAATCATTACAAATTTCAGCAATCTCAGGACTACTCGCAGCAGGGGTGCTTGCAGGCTGCGGTAACGATGCAGATAACGATGTAAATAATACGAATACCGGAACGGATAACACAGTAAACAATACTGAAGATAACGGTATGATGAACGATGACGATGACGATGATGACGATGACGCAATGATGAACGACGATGACGATGATGATGACGCAATGATGAATGACGATGACGACGATGACGATGCTATGATGAACGACGACGATGATGATGATGACGCAATGATGAATGACGATGACGACGACGATGATGATGGCATGATGAACGATGACGAAGACGATGATGATGGCATGATGAACGATGACGACGATGACGACGACCTTTAATTTTTAAAGCGGGCTCCCGGACTTCCGGGAGCCTTTTTATATTATTTCTCCTGGAAAACAACGTTTTAAAAAGCAAGAATCGTGTAATAGTCTTTTTATAAGAAGAGTATTTTTGAAGGAGGAAATTATAAATGAAAAAGTCTTTACAAATTTCTGCAGTATTCACTTTGTTATCTGCTGGTATTCTTGCCGGCTGCGGTAATAATGCAAATGAAGGTATTGATGATAACAATGAAGTGAATGAAGAAGAACAATTGATTGATAACGATGCAGACGGCAATACGATGCTGGATGATAATGGTGAACCTGTCGGAGAGAACGAGAACAATATGTAAGCTGGTTTCTGGGAATTCTCTTTCGAAAGAGAATTCCTTGTTTATGTTTGCTCCTGCAGATTGATGGAAGCCGTGCACCGCTTTGATTAAATTAATAGAGAGCATACCTTCGAGAAAGACTTTGCCGGGAGTGAAGCAGTAATAGAAATTCCTCTATGCTTCATACTTTTTCGTCTGAAGCATCATGGTAACATTGGTTTTCGTGTGTGAAATTATATGAATCCTGGAAAATATGTTTCAATTTTTTTGTAACCGTGAATGAGAAGATAAACGAAGGATAATAGGAGGAATACCAAAATGAAAAAATCACTTCAATTAACTGCTGCAGCAACTTTTCTTGCGGGAGCACTGCTCGCAGGCTGCGGCGGAACAGATAATAACAACGCTCCGGAAAATGGATTCAATGAAAACAACGGAATCAACAGTACTGATACCGGAAACGAAATGGAACATGACACCGGAAATGAAGAAGGTACGAGTAACGAAAGTAACAACACGTAACTGCTTAAAAAAGATGTTTTCTGCCACGGAGGCGGAGACATCTTTTTTTAATTGCAGCCGTATACATTAAACCTGTGAGCATAATTCTTGAAAGTCAGTAAAGGTCAAACTATACTATAGTCAAAGATAGTCAAATATCCGCTTTCTAACTTTATTTCCTTAGGAGGTTATTTTATATGAAATGTCAAAATTGTAATATTAGAGAAGCATCGATCAATGTACGTTTACAATATAATCAACAAGCGCAGCACGTAAAACTTTGTAAGAGCTGTTTTGAAGAGCTCCAGTCTGCTGCAAAAAATCATGCAGGAAATCCAGCTGGTGTCTTTAAAGAAAATATGATGAACCAATTCGGCGGATCTTCAGACAGTGAAGCTGCACAGCCCGGCCAGTCTCAGAAAAGTCAAAGCCTGCTTGATGAACTTGCCAGCAACCTTTCTAACGCTGCAAACGCCGGGTTAATTGATCCTGTGATCGGACGCGATCAGGAAGTGAAAAGAGTTACAGAAATTTTAAACCGCCGCACTAAAAATAACCCGGTGCTGATCGGGGAACCCGGCGTGGGAAAAACTGCAATCGCAGAAGGACTCGCTTTAAAAATCAGTAAAGGAGACGTTCCTTCAAAACTGCTGAATAAAGAAATCTATCTTCTTGATGTAGCATCTCTCGTAGCAAATACTGGGGTGCGGGGACAATTTGAAGAAAAATTAAAACAGCTTACTGCGGAATTGAAAGAACGCAAAAATGTGCTGCTGTTTATTGATGAAATCCATCAGATTGTAGGCGCAGGAAAAACAGAAGGTTCCATGGATGCCGGAAACATTCTTAAACCGGCGCTTGCAAGAGGAGAGCTGCAGGTCATCGGTGCGACCACGCTGAAAGAATACCGTAATATTGAAAAAGATGGTGCGCTGGAGCGCCGTTTTCAGCCGGTAATGGTCAATGAACCTGCCTTGGAAGAAGCAATGGAAATTTTAAAAGGACTGCAGAGTAAGTATGAAGATTATCATGAAGTAACTTACAGTGAAGAAGCGCTGCAGGCCTGCGTTACACTTTCCCACCGTTACATCCAGGATCGTTTTCTTCCGGATAAAGCAATCGACCTGATGGATGAAGCAGGGGCAAAAATGAACCTGGAGTCCGGAGATACTTCCCATAAAGAAGTAGAAGAAAGACTTGCGCGTATCGCAAAACAGAAAGAAGAAGTGCTCCAAAAAGAAGATTATGAAACAGCTGCAAAGCTTCGTGACGAAGAAGAAGCGCTGGAGAAAAAACTGGAGCAGGAACACTCTGCAGAAAAGAAAACGATTGAAGCAGAGAATATCCAAAAAATTGTCGAGAAAATGACGGGAATCCCTGTCGGCAAGCTGCAGGACAACGAAGCTTCGAAAATGAAGCGTCTCGCAGAGCATATTTCCGGCAGTGTAATCGGCCAGGAAGAAGCGGTGCAGAAGGTAGCAAAAGCGGTCCGCCGCTCCCGCGCCGGGCTGAAGCCAAAGCACCGTCCGATTGGTTCCTTCCTGTTTGTCGGGCCTACCGGTGTCGGAAAAACAGAGCTTAGTAAAACACTGGCAAAAGAAATGTTCGGCTCGAGCGAGGCGATGCACCGGCTCGACATGAGTGAATATATGGAAAAGCACGCGGTATCCAAGCTGATCGGTTCCCCTCCAGGGTATGTCGGGCATGAAGAAGCCGGCCAGCTGACCGAAAAAGTGCGCCGGAACCCATACTCCATTATTCTGCTCGATGAAATTGAAAAAGCACATCCTGATGTGCAGCATATGTTCCTGCAGATTATGGAGGACGGCCGCTTAACAGACAGCCAGGGACGCACTGTAAGCTTTAAAGATACAGTGATTATTATGACAAGCAACGCTGGCAGCGGTGCTGCAAAACAACGCTCCATCGGATTCAGCGAGAGCGAGTCATTAAAGGAAGAATCCATGCTTGAAAATCTGTCGAGCTATTTTAAGCCGGAATTTCTTAACCGATTTGATGCGATTATTGAATTCAACCACCTCGACAAAACACATCTTGTGAAAATTGTGGATCTCATGCTTGAAGAACTTCAGGAAACACTGACGGAGCAGGAAATTACGATTCATATTTCTGAAGAAGCAAAAGAAAAGATTGCAGAACTCGGCTACCATAAAGAGTTCGGAGCACGGCCGCTCCGCCGCGCGATTCAGCATGAACTGGAAGATAAAATTACCGAGCTGATCCTGGATCAGGAAGTGCTCGGTGAAGTGGAAGTAGTTGTGGAAAAAGAGGAAATTCAATTAAAACAGCGGTCTTAAGCTGTTTTCTAAAGCCGCACGCCGATTTCAGGCGTGCGGCTTTATATATTTATTTCACAGAGTGAAACTGCGGCACAGACGGGCCGTGCGGGAAAAAAATGGCTTTTACTCTTTTTTAGAGACCATTTTCTCATACGTAATAGAGGTTTACTCATTTTTCTTCGGGGTTAACTCTCGCGCAGACCATTTACTCACGCGTAAGTGGGGGTTACTCATTTTTAAGAAGGGAATTTTGAAGGAATTCATTTTTCCAGCGGTGGAATTCATTTTTTCAAATCCCCCGCACTGTCCCGGCTGCGCAAGCATAGAGTCTGCCTCCAGCCTCTATTTTAATACAACCGGCTTCCCTTGCTGCTTCACACTCTTATAGGCTCCTTCTGCCATTTGCACAATGGTCACTGCAGTGTCCAGTTCCAGTCCGCTCCCTGTCAGCTCGGTTTGATTTTCTTCTCCCAGCACCAAATCAATGAACTTATTTACAGGGACCTCGCCTGTCTCTTGCACATCTACCCGGGACGGTTTGTCCTGCCCGGAAGATTGATAGATGAGCGGCTCCTTTTCCCCATAGATCAGCAGGCTGCCTTCAGTGCCCGTGATTTCCAACAGATTATCAAGCGGTGCTGTTACTAAATTCGTATGCGCCTGTCCTATCGTCTGCTTATCTTGGAATGTGACCTGGATGCTGGCACTGTCTTCCACTTGCTTTCCAGAGATGTACCTTGTAACAGCACTGATAGTTTCCGGTGCACTGCCGATATAGGCAAGTAGAGACAGCCCATGTACACCGAGATCCATCAGCGCTCCGCCTCCCGCAGTTTCGGGTTCGTACCAGCTGGCAGGAAGAACATCCGTTTTCGCAAGGCCGTGGGACCGGCGGAAGTAGATGGATACAAGTTCGCCGAGGTTCCCCTTCTCCACTTCTTCCTTTGCATACTGATACGCGCGGATAGTAAGGGACTCGTGGGAGATCACGAATTTAACCCCTTCCTTCCTCACTGTCCAGCGAATATCTTCCGCTTCTTCCATCGTCGGTGCGAGAAGTTTATCTGTAAATATATGTTTGCCTGCACGCGCTGCCATCGTAATTAATTCGTGGTGAAGGTTCGTTTCTGCTTCTATCATTACTGCATCCACCGATGTATCTTCCAGGATGTCTTCCAGTTTTGGAACAAAAGGAACCTGGAGTTTTTCTGCAAACCTCTCTCCCCTTGCCTGATCGTGATCCCAGACTGCTTTCCATTCCACTTTATCCTTGGAAAAAGCGTCCAGTTTTTCAATAAATCCTTCCGTATGCACATGCCAGCCGCCCAGCAGTGCGAGCCTCACTTTTTTCTTCATCATCCTCACCTGCTTTATATAAAGTAGCGCGCAAAAATTTATTTTTCGAGCAGAATCTTATAAAGTGATAAAAAACTGGAAATGTTGTGCTGCGTGTAATCATTACGGATTTCATAGCTTGTTAAGCTTTCATGCAGTGCACCGAGGCACAGTTTTTTATGGTCCAGATATAATACACTTTCCGGCTGAAACTGCATCTGCAGCTGGAATTTCACAGCCTCTGCCATCGCATGTCTGCATCTCTCTGCCATGTCTTTTTTCTCCTGGCGCTGCGCCAGCCGGTAGACAGCGCCCAATCCTTCCGTGCGGCAGGCAGTCGGTGTCGAACGGGGAATGCCTTTCATTTCATAGGACCCCACCCATTCTCTGTCGACTTCATGCTGATCCAGCCGCTGGGTGTCCATAATAGCTTCTGCAATAAAATAAGAATGCGCGGCGTAATCTTCTTTCGGCCGTTCCTGATGCAGTTCATTTAAGGCGTAAAGAAGCCAGTGATCGTGTGTAATTGTTTTTTTCGTCTCCTTGCTGTCCCGGCGATGAATTAAATAATTTGCTTCTCCTTCTGCCGCGTCGAGCCATGCTTCATCCGGATCTACCTGATAAAGACGTACAAGCGAAAGAATTGCTTCTCCTGAATAATAATGAGAAACAAAATCCGTATGTTCCTTGGAGGAGTAAATCTGTTTGTGCACGGAAAACTTTCCCGTCTCATCTTGAATCGTGAGCATCCATTTCGCCATATCCCGCATAAGAGGAATATACTGTCTGTCTCCTGTCACCTTCGTATACTGCGCGAGCGCAATAATTCCCAGACCGTTGCCGCCGAGCTTAATATTATCGTTTTCCACGATAACCTGCGCATCGGTACCGTTCACTTCTATCCGCTTCACTTTCTTCAGCAGGTAACGGATCGTTTTTTCAATCGTGCGCTGCAGCTGTTCTTCCGGAAAAAATTCCTGTATTTCAAGCATGGAATAGGCTGTTCCTGCATGACGGAGAATGTTGTAGCCTTTCGGAACCTGGTTATCCTGCGGCTGAAAGGAATACACGAACTTCCCCTGGGCATTTACTGCCTGCGTAAAATAATTGTCCCTCGAAAGCTTCACAGCTTCTTTTAAATCTCCGGCCTGAAGTTCATTGAACACACGGTGTCCCCGGAAAAGCTCCCGGTAACCGTCGTCATCTATGTAAAAAGAATGCGTGCGGAATTTATAAACGTCGTGCCATTCTTCAGTAATGATTTCTTTGGAAAGACGATCTTCCGTAAGCAGCTGATGTTTATCAAAGGCACGGAAAATATGCTCCTGCTGCAGCTTCCCGCCACGGATCATCCCGTAAGCTTCCACTTCTTCCGGCAGAAACATAAGCGGACTGATTCTGTCACCGAACATGAGCCCGTCTTCCCTGCGCTTATAAGTAAGTGCATGTCTATTTATATTGATCCAGCTTGTATCTTTATTTACCGGCTGTATCCCGGTCAGAATGTCCAGCTTTACCGCATCTGCCGTAACGCCCTCTCCTTTTTTTACTGCATCTTGCACTGCTGCTTCGAGGCTGCCTCCTCTTCCCTGCAGCACCCGTGCTCTTGCACCGTTTTCTGAAAAAGAAAGAAAAACAGTCGCCTGTTCCTCTTTGTCGAAATATGTACGCGAATAATCTGTCTGTGGAATCTCTACCGAATTGTGATTCAGTCCCGCCCTTACTGCTTCCATAAGTTTCTGCATACCGCACCCTCCTGTTCCATGATAAAAGACTCAGTTTCTTTCATGAATGCTTATTTTAAGAATTGTAAGTTTCACAAGTTTTTCCACGTGGAATTAGGAGAAGACACGCACTTTGAAGGAGGCACTCCCATGAAAAAACTTATTCCCCTGATTACCAGCCTTTTTGCAGTCCTTGCACTTAGCGGCTGCAACGAACTGCAGCAGACTGTTTATCCTGTCGAAGAACAAACGGAAATTGATAAATACGACGATTAAGAAAATTGACGCAGTGAAGCGTCTTTTTTTCGTTACATACAATATTTCTACTGCGTCACATATCTGCGCAAAGTTTCTTCCATCGCCTTTCTCCATTCCTCAATTCCAGGCTTCAGTTCGTTCTCGACTGTTTCCTCCACTTTTCCTCTGCTGCCAGACTCAAAGGAGTATACAGTTTTCTGCAGCGCCTGATGTACCTGGGCCGCTGTAAGATGGACCATCTCCATGTCGCACTCTTTCTTCACAGGTTCAAAAGACCGCTGTATCGATGCAAAAGCGGAAATAATATCTTCTACCAGATAAAGCGGTTCTTCCAAATGCTTTTCTTTCAGCAGCCGTTCTACGTGCTTTACCGCTTCTTCCACTGTTACTGCAAGCTCCAGTCCCTGCTGCATGACAGGTAACAACTTCTCCATTTCCTCACCCCTTAAAACCTCTCTTTTTCTCACTATACCGGATAATTCCCTGGACTGTTATGAAAAAATCAGCCGCAGATTACGGCTGATTCTATCTGATTATTCGTTTTCTGATTCCAGATCACTGTCATCCATAAATTCAATTTCAACTTCAAGTTCGTCATAATCTTCTTCCAGATCAAATGCAGCAATTACCTGCTCCATCATTTCCTCTTCGGAGCTGTCCTCCGTAAGATCAAGCTCTGTTAAAGGTTCTTCCAATTCCTGCAGGGCTTCTTCGCCTTCCAGTTCGATATCTTCACCGCCACGGGTGTCTTCAATCTCGCCTTCCGGATTGCCATCGTTATATTCGTACTCTACCTCATATTCTCCATCTTCGTATTCTGCATCAAGCTGAAACTCATTAAATCCTAATGCTTCATACCATTCTCCGTCTGTTGCAGCACGCTCGTCAGAATTATCATCTGTGCCTGCGTCATTTTCTCCTGCGTTTTCATTCATGTTGTTTTCTACTTCATCTATTTCATTCGTGTTGCCGTTGTTGGTCTCCTCTGTATCTGCACCGTTATTGTCCGGCGTATCGTCCAGATTATTCTCTGCCTCATTATTTTCAACTGCTGCGTTATCTGCTCCATTGTTTCCTGTATTAGTGTTTGTATTTGCAGTATTATCAGTTCCATCATTATCGTTCGTTCCGCAGGCAGCAAGGGTTAATGCAAATGCCGCAGTTGCTGTAGAGAGTAGTGTCTTTTTCATTTACAGTCATCCTTTCGAAAAATTATTCCTTAAAAAAATAATTTCCCACTTACTAAGATCTTAAACATGAGGGGATTGTATAATTCTTCTCAGAAGCATTTATTCACGATTTTCGAATGTACCAGGTTTCTCCTCTTTCAGTACAAGCCTGCCCCGGGACTATGGTCTTTTAAAGCTACCGAGTTTTAAACGCTTTGCTTTTTCTTCTGCTCAGCGCTAAAGTGAGAGCAGAGGCGGTCTCTGCCATGCTGTCTGTGGATCGATGGAAGCCGTGCCCTGTGAGAGAACTTAGTCGAAAACAAGCCCTTGGGTAAGCCTCTCCAAAAGTGAAGCAGTATTACTACTTCTTTTTTAGTAAATTTTCATTTTCATGATAGCTATAGAAAAAGGATGAAATGAATGAATAATACTTTTATTTACACGTATAATGCGCGTGCGGAGGAAGAGAGTTTGTGCGCGCTTGAATTAAGAGCGTTTTTCGTAGAGGAAGGCAGCGGCGGTTCGTTAAGGAGCAGCATCAGCCTGGACCCCGGCCGCTCCCCTTTTTTGAAAGAAAAAATTGAGGTTCTATATGAAAGTGCTACATGGGAAGCTCTGTTGGAAAAGCTCCGCGCCCACCCTCCGCTGACAGCTTCTTTCAAAGTACAATTCGTGAAGAATCATGCCCTTCCTACCTCATTTGAAGATCGAAAACAAAGGGAAATTGCTGCTGCCGGTATGCTCGATGGGAAAATAAACCTGGCGGATCCGGCGCATCTTTTTGCAATTTTCCCCGCGCAAAACAGCTGGGTATTCGGTCCATTGACCTGCGGTTCTTCCGCGTGGAAAAAGCAGGAGCAGAAGCCGCACTCTTACTCCACTGCGCTGCCGGTAAGAGTGGCAAGGAGTGCCGCAAATATTGCCGTTCCAAATCCCTCGGGCATTTATGCAATTGATCCGTGCTGCGGTATTGGAACAGTAGTAATCGAAGCGAGATCGATGGGGATCCAAATGGATGGAAGTGACGTGAATCCCAAAGTAATGTACGGGCTCCGAAAAAATTTGTCCCACTTCGGTTTCGCGCCGGATACGGCGTTACAAGACATGCGGATGATAGAAAAAAGCTACGATGCAGCAGTGATTGATATGCCTTACAACCTATGTTCTGTTTTACCAGAGGAAACGAAACTGGAAATGCTGCAGTCTGCACGAAATTTCACACAACGATTGGTTATTATTACGATTGAACCGCTGGATCATCTATTAAAGAAAGCAGGATTTGCTATTATCGATCGGGGTACTGCAGGCAAAAATAAGATGTTTTCCCGGGAGATTCTTGTTTGTGAATAATGAGCAGACTTGCTTTTTCAAGTAGATCCCCGTACTATAGAAGACAAGTTAATTACACGGCAGGAGACATGGAGCAGGCCGGCGTTCGTTCAGCTGAAACAGCTGAACGGCGTCCGGCCTGCTCTTTTTTCATTCCATTGGCTTTTTGCACATTGGCGGCTTGTTACCTCAATTTAAACAAAAATAAAGGAGGAAGTTCCCTTGCAGCTTTTACAGAAAGCAGCTGACGCTCTCCCATTTATACAGGAGCTTCAATCTGACGACTGTTTTGTCGCACTTGCAGATCAGACAAAGTTTCTTTCGTATCTCCCAGGGACACATCTGGATCTTGGCATCCAGCCTGGTACGCCCTTCCGAAAAGGCGGTGTTAATGAAACCGTCCTGCAGGAAGGAAGAAAAGTGACACAATACGTAGAAGAAGAAGCTTACGGGACCTCCTATGTGGTCACCGGCATTCCGCTGCAGGAAAATGGAAAAACACTCGGCTGTCTCACCATGGGCGTTCTCCCTGACGCTGCACTGGATGGCAGCTGCAAGCACACTGCACTTCTGCAGGCCGTCATCCGTATCTCTGCGCAGGCAGAGAAGCTGCTGAGCGGATGCAGCGACACAGCAGTTGCCGCAGATAAAACGAATAATAAAACTTCCATCGCTTCTTATCAGCTGCAGCAGATGAAAGAAACCGCTGCTTGCCTCCACGAACCGGCCCCTGCTTCGCAGATAAGAGAAGAAGTTTCTGCAGCTTCTTTATTAAATGAACAGCTGGCTTCTTTAACACTGCAATTACACGCTGCAAAAGAAGCTGCTTCAATTACAGTCCAGCATAGTCGGAGCCAGCAGGAAACACTGCATCAGATTTACCGGCTGGCCGAAGAGATCCAGGCTTTGCAGACGAAATAACATGAAACAATAAAAAGGAATCCTGCGGGAAGGTGCAGGATTCCTTTTTATTGGGAAATTATTTAGCAGATTGACTGATAATGTAATGGAGACCCTGATGGGCCGTACTGAACGTGGAAATGTTTTTATCCACTTCCCCAAATGTCATTGCAAGCTTTGGAGTGATACCTACAATAATACATTCTGTACCGACAAGCTTCAGGCAGTCATACAAATAACGTATGCTGTATTGGAGTGCATCATCGTATTCATCCAGCCCATTTAATGCGAGCAGTACATATTCTGTATTTTTCTCCGTGCATTCTTCCAGTACTTTGGATACAAGCGCTTTTCCGCGATCCTCTGTAAAAGATCCGACAAGAGGAAGTGCTATCGTATTATCCCATATATGAAGGATCGGCACAGAAAGTTCGGCGATCAGTTTTTCATTGCGTCGTTCTTCCTCCGCACGCGTTGTTACATCCTGCAGCATAATCACATAACCTTCTGCGATACCATCGCTGCCTTTAATAGGAGTAATAATAATATCCGTTACCAGCGTGTCGCGAATAACGATTCTTGTTTTATGCACCTCATCCAGGTTTTTCATGATATATTCCTGATGGGCAGGATTCCGGTGAAACCGGTTCATGTTCATTCCAATCATATCTGATACTTGCTCTATATCGTAAAGAGGAGCAATTTGTTTAAAAAGTTTTACTGCATTGACGTTCATCCAGGTAATTGTATAATCGAGATCAGCTACAATTACGTTTTCTCCAATACTGTTCAGCGCATGTATCAGGGAAATATCTTTCGGCATTCTTCCAACAGCGTCCACTGCAAGCCCTCATTTCTGTACAATATAATTTATTATATCATACAGGCTGTTTTACGCACCTGTTTGTGCCACCCGGAATAAAGTATTTTTTATTCTGTGCCGCGCTTAACAAAGAGCTCTCAACGGCCCTTCTTTAACAGGCAGAGATGTCATTTGTAAGCTCCACTTTCACCGGATCCCTTCCTGTTCTCTCTTATTTCTTTTCCATGTTTTAACCCATTATCCTTTTCACTGGAAATATATCCATGACACTTGTCATATTACATTGCTGACATGTATGTCTTACCTGGTCCTAACAGGAGCTGTACAATAAGAATATAACCTTAAACAAACCCACTACTATATAAAATAAAACCAGGAGGCATACTATGAGTAAACAACAACAAGCAGAACTAAGAAAAAGTGTAGCCCCTTTCGCAAACTCAGATATGAAGCAGAGTATCTGGCAGCTCGTAAATTCTCTCGTTCCTTTTTTCCTGCTTTGGTTTCTTGCCTACCAAAGCCTGGCAGTATCATACTGGCTGACGATTCCGATTCTTATTCTTGCCGCAGGCTTTGTCGTACGGACGTTCATTATTTTTCATGACTGTACGCACGGTTCCTTCTTTAAGAATACAAAAGCTAACCGGGTTGTCGGTACGTTAACAGGAATTATTACGCATTTCGCTTTCGATAAATGGAAAAGAAGTCACTCTATTCACCACGCAACAAGCGGCAACCTCGATAAAAGAGGCACCGGTGATGTATGGATTATGACAGTAGAAGAATATGCAAATGCAGACAAGTGGGAAAGATTCAAATACCGCTTGTACCGTAACCCGATCGTCATGTTCGGTCTTGGCCCGATTCTTTTATTCGGCTGGGACAACCGCGTGAACCGAAAAGGTGCACGCAGCAAAGAAAGATGGAACACGCATTTGATTACCGCTTCTATCGCTGTAATTTATGCGCTCCTGATCTGGGCAATCGGCCTGCAGGCGTTTCTAATCATTCAGCTTCCGATTCTTATGATTTCCGGTTCTCTCGGCATCTGGTTGTTTTATGTACAGCATCAGTTCGAAGATTCCTATTTTGAGAATGAAGAAGACTGGGACTTCGTGAAAGCAGCTGTAGACGGCAGTTCCTACTACCAGCTTCCGAAAGTGGTACAGTGGCTGACTGGGAACATTGGTTACCACCATGTACACCATTTAAGCCCGAAGGTTCCGAATTATCATCTGGAAAAAACACACGAGCAGACAAAACCATTGCAGAAAGTTACGACGATTACGCTTCGCTCCAGCTTAAAAGCTGTTCAGTTCCGTCTTTATGACGAAACAAGCAAAACGTTCGTCAGCTTCCGCGAATTCAAAAAGAACTATAAAGTGAAGCCAACGCAGAAAGTACCAGCGTAAATTTCACAATATAATAGAAGAAAGAAAGCTCTTTTGCCACCACGGGAAAGGGCTTTTTGTTACACTGTAAAAGAGAGAAAGAAGGGAGGCCCGCCATGCAGAACTGGTTTCATATCGTCCCAAAGACCACAGGATTAAGTTTATATGCCTGGCTTATTTTTTGTCTGCTTCCTTTTTACTTTGTAATACGTTTGTCGACGTTTACAGAAATAATCGCAGGCGTCCTGATGATCGTTTTATTTTTCGCAGTATACCGGATCTCGTTCATTAAAGAGGGCTGGACTGTCTATGTCGCTGTAGGGATAGAACTTGTCATCAGCACGGGCATGACACTGTATTTTGGTTATGTATACTTTTTCTTGTTCCTTGCTTTTTTCATTGGAAACATCCGAAATAAAGCCGGATTTGTCACGCTGTATATAATTAATTTGATCACCGCACTCTCTTCTGCCGGCTTAGGATTTTACATGCAGAGCGAAATTTTCACCATGCAGCTGCCATTTGTTGTCATCAGCCTCGTCGGAGTAATCCTCCTTCCTTTTACGATCTATAACCGGAATAAACAGGAGATGCTGGAGAACCAGCTGGAAAATGCGAATGAGAAAATTTCCCAGCTGATGGTTATGGAGGAACGGCAGAGAATTGCGCGGGATCTGCACGATACCCTCGGGCAGAAGCTTTCATTAATCGGATTGAAAAGCGATCTCGCAGAAAAACTGGTGGAAGCAAAACCTGGAGAAGCCCAGAATGAAATGAAGGATATAAACCGGACAGCACGGCTCGCGCTGAAAGAAGTCCGGGAAATGGTTTCTGATATGAGAGGAATGAAAGTCCGCGAAGAGCTGCTGCACATCCAGGAAATACTGAAAGTCGCGCAGATAGAACTTTACGTGCACGGCAATCCGCAGTTCACCAATGTACCGCTCCTGGTAGAGAACGCACTCAGTATGTGCATGAAGGAAGCGGTAACGAATGTGGTTAAGCACAGCCAGGCAGCCCGCTGTGATATTACGATAACCCAGAGCCCCCGCGCCATTTCCATCGTGATCGAAGACAACGGCATCGGCATTTCCCAGCCGAACGTAACGATGCAGGAAAGCGGCATACAGGGCATGAAGGAACGGCTGGAATTCGTCAACGGCACCCTGACCATGGACTCGCAAAAGGGAACAAAGATCACGATGTTCGTACCGCAGGTGGTGCAGCATATGAAAAAGGAGGAGGAAGCTTGATGATCCGCATTGTCATTGCCGAGGATCAGCAGATGCTGCTCGGGGCCCTCGGCTCCCTGCTGGATTTAAAAGAAGATATGGAAGTGGTAGGAAAAGCGGAAAATGGAGAAAGAGCCGTGGAACTCGTAAAAGAACTGGATCCGGATGTTTGCATTATGGATATTGAAATGCCGGTCAAAACCGGACTGGAAGCGGCAGAGGATTTGTCAGACCACCGGTGTAAAGTAATTATTCTTACTACTTTTGCCCGCGCAGGTTATTTTGAACGAGCGCGGAAAGCCAAGGTAAAGGGCTATCTCTTAAAAGACAGCCCAAGTGAAGAATTGGCCAACTCTATCCGCACGATTATGGACGGGCGCAGAGCCTATGCTCCGGAACTGATTGATATGGTATATGATAATCCAAATCCCTTAACAGAACGGGAAGGCCAGGTGCTGCAGCTCATCGCAGATGGCCGCACGACAAAAGAAATTGCTGCAGACCTGCACATTACAAACGGTACTGTTAGAAACTACGTGTCATTAATTCTTGATAAACTGGAGGTAAGTAACCGCATCGAAGCAATTTCCTTAAGCAGGGAAAACGGCTGGATCCGCTGATTGTTTTATCCGGCAGCCGCCTCATGCAGCACCCAGATGGAAGACAGGTTAAATGGATGCTGCGCAGGCAGGTGGGATGCCGCATCTTTCGGCAGATCCAGCCAGACTTTTGTGTCCTCTTCTATTTCTTTTTCCAGCGACCTCTGCGCCGACGTGATGGTTTCCCAAAGTCCCGGCTCCTGGAAATCCTCCCACGGATAGCCGACGTGCAGGTAATGCGTCCGCTTCTGGTCATGCTTTGCCAGCACAAATTTTGTTCCTCCAGGATTTTCGTACATTTTCCAGGACGCCAGCTCCTTTTCTTCAAAAAGAGCAGCGGTTGCCGGAAAAGGATAATAGCACTGATAGGGAAAAAGGCTTCCTTCTTTTACATAAGTGCTTTCCAGCCATTCCCGTTTACGCGCAGGGGACGTTATCTCCTGCCAGGGTGCTGCGCCTGATTCGAGCATGCCCACTTCCGCAGCAACAGCTGCATACTGCGTAATCCGAGGCGCAAGTCCTGCCTTTTCAAGCACTCTTCTTGCCGGAATGTTTTTCTCCTCCGTATTTC
The DNA here is from genome assembly GCF_900103955.1 of Alkalicoccus daliensis. Lineage (GTDB taxonomy): Bacteria > Bacillota > Bacilli > Bacillales > Salisediminibacteriaceae > Alkalicoccus > Alkalicoccus daliensis. Next base: position 1,199 of record NZ_FNIL01000014.1, on the reverse strand, counting down.
CTCCCACCCAGTGCACCTTTTCTTCTTTTAACGCTTCTTGTTTCACATAGGTCATTAACTCCGTCGCCAGGGATTTCCCCTGAAACCGCCGGTCACTTCGCAGCCTGCCAAGCATCGCATAGTTTTCTGCATATATAGAATATCCAGCCATTACCGCAAGCTGTTCCTCCACGAACATTCCGTAAATCCTGTCTCCCGAATGAATAAAACGATGAAAAAAATGAGAAATATAATCATCTTCAATCCCCGTATCCATTGCCTGAAACAGGGAATAATCATCCTCTGTTAATCTTCGTATGTATTTATCCATGGAGCGTCCACCTCTTTTCCCGAAAATATCGTTGCTTATTATTATATTTGTTTCGGGAGGGGAAGGAAAGTGATGCCGCTTCACTTGGTGGCGTCTTAATATACTCAGATCTGCTTATACTTTACTGATCTTCCCTTTAATTTACTTCAACTCCTCTATATTTTACTCCAAACCTCCTATGCTTTAACCCAATTCCTCTATACTTTAATCCACCCATGCTATGCTGCACTCCACCCTGTTATGCCTGCGTCGGCTCGGTGCGGCAACCCCGTAAAAGCATATGACCTCCTTCATTCAAACCATTCCCATAATGGAAAATGACAGAGGAAAAGAAGCTAATTTATTCGCTTGCCCGCTTATTTTACTGTCGTGGCTGCTATTTTACTCCGATCCGCCTATAATGACATGAAAACAGGCTATGCTTTACTCCGATCCGCCCATACTTTAATAAAAACTTCCTATACTTTAATCCACCCATGCTATGCTGCACTCCACCTTGCTATGCCTGCGCCGGCTCGGTACGGCAAACCCTGTAAAAGCATATGACCTCCTTCATTCAAACCATTCCCATAATGGAAAATGACAGAGGAAAAGAAGCTAATTTATTCGCTTGCCCGCTTATTTTACTGTCGTGGCTGCTATTTTACTCCGATCCGCCTATAATGACATGAAAACAGGCTATGCTTTACTCCGATCCGCCCATACTTTAATAAAAACTTCCTATACTTTAATCCACCCATGCTATGCTGCACTCCACCTTGCTATGCCTGCGCCGGCTCGGTACGGCAAACCCTGTAAAAGCATATGACCTCCTTCATTCAAACCATTCCCATAATGGAAAATGACAGAGGAAAAGAAGCTAATTTATTCGCTTGCCCGCTTATTTTAC
>NZ_FNIL01000013.1 GCF_900103955.1 Alkalicoccus daliensis | reverse complement strand
CCCGGTTTCCCGGGGTTATTCCGATCTGGAAGGCAGGTTGCCCACGTGTTACTCACCCGTCCGCCGCTCATTCCACAGGCGTCCCCCCGAAGGGTTCTGCCTGTTTCCTGCGCTCGACTTGCATGTATTAGGCACGCCGCCAGCGTTCGTCCTGAGCCAGGATCAAACTCTCCAATAAATGGTAGAAGTCTGAACTTCTGACGTTCAAAACTGAATCTGGCTAAAGATTCTTTGCTTGCTTAAAAAATTGACAGAGAATGATTCATTCTCTTTACCTTCTTCTTCGTCTTTTGTTTAGTTTTCAAAGAGCAAATGTGAATGCCGCTCGTTTTTGGCGACTTTTAAATAATATCATTTCGCTAAAGAATCGTCAACAGTTTTTATCATTCTGTTTGGTAAAAAATTCTTCAGTTTGTTTCCTCGCGTTTCAGCGACAATTAATACTATATCAAAATAATATATTTAAAGCAAGTATTATTTTAAAAAATTATAACTGGTTTTTGCCGTCCAGTTACAGGCTGCGAAATGCAGTCAGCCTGATTAATTCTAAAGAGAGTATCTTCATAGGTCAATACTTTTTACAAAGAAATTTTTAAGAACACATATTTGCAATTTCCGGAACACTTTAAATGTTCAGCATCTGCAGCTTTCCCACCCCGCTGAAAAAAATACAATTATAAAAAACTCATCATCACAAAATGTAGCTGTCTAATGATTTTTTATATTCACTAACATAGAGAAGTTTATTGAACCTATTTAAATAATCAATGCTGATCATATTAAAAGAAATCCTCGAATTAGTTTGACAGTTCAAATTATTTTATTTATTCTATTGTTAACTAAATAAAAATAAAGTTAACATTAGGAGGAATTTCACTTGAAAAAAACTTTTATTTCTACGTCTGAGCTTACTTACGCCGCTATGTTCATTGCTCTTATGGCGGTCGGAGCTAATATGGCTGCGATTGTTACTATAGGGAGCGTGCCTTTAACATTTCAAACAGTTGTTGCTGTTTTGGCGGGAGTTACACTTGGAAAAAAAGTTGGTACTTTCTCTATGCTCGGATACATATTGCTTGGCTTTACCGGCGCCCCCGTGTTCGCTGGATTCAGTAATGGCTTTGCCGCGATTGCTTCCCCAACATTCGGTTTTATTATTTCTTTTTTATTTATTGCATTTTTTTCAGGTCTTATTTTAGAAAAAACGAACAATAAAACAAAATCCGCTTTCTTTGCAGCTGGTTTTGTGGGATTATTGTTCAACTATGGAATCGGCGTCCCATATGTTTATTTTTATACTTTTTTTATTCTGGGTGTAACTGACGCAAGTATTACAGCAATCTCACTTGGCATGGTTCCCTTCTTTATAAAAGATACTATCTTAGTTTTTTTAGCTGCCTCTTTAGCTGCTCAGCTTCATGCCCGCAGAATAATCCGTCCTTCATTGCAAAAAGCAGTGTAAAAAAAGCTGCCGGAAAAAATCCGGCAGCTTTTTTTTATGAAATTACTCGTTATCTTCTGCTTCGTTATTTGCTTCCATATCCTCATCTGCATCTTCTTCTGTATCATCAGCATCGTTGCCGCTTTCACCTGCACCGATATCTTCACCGCTTGCATCTTCAATTTCCTGCTCAAGCATATCAAGGATTTCTGCTGCCTGGTCCCCGCCATTTTCACGGTAATAGTCTCTTACAGGAAGTGCAAGCTCACGGAACGCGTCCCGCTCCTCTTCAGAAAGCTCATAGATTTCTGTTGGGTTCTCATCGTCATCTTCAATTTGAGAAAGGAAATCATTATTTTGCTCTTCCTGAATTTCAAAGCCGCGTTCTCTCATCTCTTCAATCGCTTCATCAATGATGCCACGGGTATCATCATCCAGACCATTGTAGAAATCTGGATTTGCTGTCGTCATCGTCACGTACATGTTGTGGTTAGAGATCGTCATATGATCCTGTACTTCGTTAAAGTTCGCATCAGCAATAAAGAAAATAGGGTTTTCCTGGCCATCTACAGCTCCCTGCTGAAGTCCAGTGTATAATTCTCCCCAGCTCATCGCAGTAGGGTTAGCTCCATAGGCACTGTAAGATTCTAAAATTAACGGTGATTCCTGCGTTCTCATTTGGAAGCCGTCAAAATCGTCCGGTGTACGAAGCTCTGAATTTCCTGTCCATTGCATTGCACCTTCAGTCCAGAAAGAAAGCGGCATAATACCCTGCTCTTCATATAATGGTGCAAGGTGTTCATTAATTGCTTCAGACTCGTTCAGGATATCCTGATTCATCTGCTGATCATCTGTAAATAGGAACTGGAGAGCAAAAATATTTCCTTCAGGTACAAGAGTTCCTGTGAAACCCGGAGAAATAATTGCAAATTCCACGACACCATCGGTAAGCTGCTCTACCTGGTCTACTTCACTTCCCAGTGCACCGAATTCATATACATCGATCGTTAACGCTCCATCAGACTTTTCACTTACCAGATCCGCGAATTCCTGCGCATACACGTACTGCACCTGGCCTTGCGTTTCTTCTACTACAAAGCGCCATTCCTGAGGATCCACATCTACTGTTTCACCAGTATTTCCTTCTGCGTCCTCACCGTTGTCAGCGTTATTAGTATTTGTATCGTTCGCTGTATTATTCGCTCCATCGTCCGCCGCTCCGTTGTTCCCTTCATTATTTCCATCATTTCCACATGCAGCAAGCACGAGACCTAATGATAACGCTCCTGTTAATAAACCTGTTTTCTTTAACATTTGTTTACATACCCCCATAAATAGTTTTATTTATTTTAAAAATAATTCTCTACTCAACTTTAAAACATATTCAGCAGGAATAGAGAAATATCTTCAAACATTATTACTAATACTGCCACAATCAAAAGCATTACGATAAATGGCGGTGTTCCACGTATAACATCCAAATAGGATTTATTAAACACCGCACTCGCGGTAAATATATCCACCCCAAACGGTGGTGTTGCCGAACCTAAAGCTGCCTGGAATACGATAACTACACCAAGATGTATCGGATCGACACCTGCTGTCATTGCGACAGGATAGAAAATTGGCGTCAAAATCAAAATCACTACGATAGGATCTACAAACATACATCCTATAAAAAAGAAGATAGCCACTATAATAAGTACATTCATTGCTGTTGGTTCAGCCGGAAGCACTGCCTCTGTGAGCATATTTGGGATCCTCGCAAATGAAATTACCCAGCTGAATGCCTGACCTGCTGCCACCAGCACAAATACTGCGGATGTAACGATACCTGAAGAAAGTGCAATCTCAGGTATTTCTTTTAATTTGATAGATCTGTAGATAAATACTTCCAGAATCAATGCATAAAGTACAGAGATTCCTGCAGCTTCAGTAGGCGTAAACTGTCCTGTATATATCCCCCCGATAATAATAAAAGGGAAACCCAGCGGAAGCAGCGCTTTTAAGGTAAAAGTTCTTCTTTCTTTCCAGGAAGGTTTAGGAGCAAGCGGTATGTTATAAATTTTCGCATGAATAAAAGCATAAACTGCGAAAAACAAAAAGATAAGTACACCTGGACCAATACCTGCAATAAATAAATCTCCAACTGAAGCATCCTGTGCCACCAGAGCGTAAATGATCATGCCAATACTCGGCGGAATTAATAATGCTACGTCACTTGAATTAATAATGAGTGCTATTGCGCTTGAATCTTTATAGCCTACTTTTAATAATCTTTCGCGCATCGGTTTACCGATTGCTACTACAGTCGCCTGTGTAGATCCCGAAATGGAACCAAACATTGTACAGGCTGCAGCAGTAGTAATTGCATACCCGCCGCGAAGGTGCCCCACAAAAGAACCTATAAAGTCCAGAAGTTTTGTGGAAGTTCTTCCTGATGTCATAATATCTGCCGCAAAGATAAAAAGCGGTACAGCAATTAGTACATATGATGAAATTCCTTCTACCATCTGCTGAATCATAATGGTAGGGTCCGGACCAACATCGAAAAACATAAGCATCACTAAAGGTCCGGCTATTAATGGAATCATCATTGGAAAACCAAGACACAGTAAGACAATCATTATTCCCAATAATGCCCAAATCATAAAATGTTCCTCTCTGCCCTATTAATTGGCGTTACTGTTCGTTATAGTCTTTTTTATCTTGAGCGAGATACACTTCTTTATTTACAATATTCACCCACATGTTTCGAAGGAATTGAATACCGCCAAGGAAACATCCGATCGGAATTGCCACTACCATCAGCCAGAACGGAAACTGCAGTGCTGCTGTAGTACGGCCGCTTTGATAAATTCCATGAGTATAAAGTACAGCAAAGTAGCATACTACAAATAAGATAATTGCCGTAACGAACGGATTAATGATGGAAAGGACTTTTTTTACAGGTTTTGGTGATAAATCAAAAAATGCGGACATGCTGATATGTCTGCCTTTTCTGGCTGCATAACTGATCCCGATGAAGCTTGCTACAATGATAGACAGCCTGCTGATTTCTGCAGCAAAATGCCAGCTTCCTCCGGTGACCATTCTAAACAGGACGTTACCGAAAGTCATTACGGATATTACGATGATTGCCCACTTCAAAATAAACTTCTCAATAGTATGAAGTGCAGCGTCAAGCACCAGTAAGACTTTTTTAACTAAGCCCCAAATTGTAATAAGTGCAGCAGACAGCCATTGCATAATACTTTTCAAACGCCCATCCCCCCTTATTTTAATATACAGTTGTAAAGTGCCGGTAAAAACAAGTAAAGGAAACACTTCATGTTCCCTTTATCACATGCTGTCCTTTACGCATGTGTTTACTTTAAATATGTAATTTAATGACGAGTACCCTATTAAAAAGGATATAACAAGTTCCTAAAATACTCAAAAGCTGTCTAGGTACATTTTCAGCCATTTTCGGCAATTATTGCTATAAAGCACGACTCACCTGCTTACAACGTTCATTCACTGCCTTAAAGCGACTTAACACCCTAAATTCCCTGTATTTCATTATTTTAAACATGATTTCACAGTTTAACTCATTTCGATGACACCCTGCAAGTTAACGTTCGTTCTCCAGTGCAGGAATGTGATATAATATCTCCACATTAGATTAAGCAGCTATGCGGAAAGGACGATCATCAGGAATGGAATTATTCTTTAACTTCCCTTTACTAGTAGCACTGTTTACAATTGGATTTGCCCAATTTATAAAAGTACCATTGCAATATATTGCTACGAGGAAAGTAGGATGGGATCTGTTAACAAGTACTGGAGGTATGCCCAGTTCACATTCAGGTGCAGTAACTGCACTTTCCACAGCTTTAGCTATCGAGTATGGACTTGATTCTCCTTACTTTGCTATTTCAGCTATCTTCGGCATCATTGTAATGTTTGATGCCACCGGGATTCGGCGCCATGCAGGTTATCAGGCTACGGTGTTGAACCAGCTTGTTATGGATTTTAATAAAGTGAGAGAGGAAATGAAACACTGGCCTGAAAAACAGGCAGAAGAAAAACGTAATGAATTAAAAGAACTGCTTGGCCATCAACCGATAGAAGTTTTTTTCGGCGGACTGCTCGGCATATTTTTAGCAATTATTATTTATCTGATTTTCCCAATATAAGATAAAAAGCTGTCTGTCCCGGAATGCCGGACAGACAGCTTTTTTTAAAACATTTGATAGCCTCGCACACGAAGCATACGAATGGCAATGCCAGACAGTACAGCTCCAATCATACCTGATATTAAAATGATAATATCTGCAGTAGTCAGGGAAACAAAATTATTTCCAAGGCTGGAAAACGATCCTCCGGGATTCGTGAAATAACTAAAAAATCCGGCATCGTCAATCATAAACCAAATTACTACGGGGTATATCAGCGCCATCGTCCAAGTAGAGCGCAGCAGCATATTCAATATAAACCCGATCCCAAAAAACAATACAAAGTACAGCAGAATTGCTATAATCAGCTGTGGTAAATTTAACACGTACATGTGCCCCCTTCACTCAGTCAAAAACAGTTTACTGAATTGAAAGGGCGGCGTCAATCATGAATGCTTATTTCTTTTACCTGAACCCTGGCAGCTCGAACAGGTTTCACTGCCCCCGAGCAGCAGCTGATGATAACCTTTGCCTGTACAATAAGCACATTCAGACTGTTTCGTATGTTTACGATGGTACATTTTATATCCCCCTCTATTAATTATCAGATATTTCTGATAATATACCAGATTTTATTTGAATAAGAAAATTCAATATTCCGTCATTTTAAGCTATGTAAGCGCAAACATTCGTTCTATGCTCTTTCTTTGTCAGTTTTTCTTTCAAATGATTTTTTATTATTCAAAGAAATTTAATTATGTCTGTAGAGTATTTATTCGAAAAAATTTTGCTTTAGAAGGAGCTAATGCAGTGCCTGCTGATTTTTTTCTTCCCTTGTCGTGGAGTGAGATGTCGGTTGGAAAGCCACCGGGATGAAAGCGGAGAAACTCGCCCACGGCAGGCCAGTTATAGTGAAGTCTTCTATTATTATCAACAATGAACATTAACAGAGACACTCATGCAAAATTTTTGCACCATGAAGTATGAAAATTAATACTGCTGTGTAACGAAGGAGAGGACGCACGAGCGCAGTTGGAGAATCCAAGTGGCCTGGTCACGAAGCACGAGCGGAATCGATCCTGGTTCTTCAAGACAACATGGCGGTCTCTGTCCTGCTGTCTGTGGATCGATGGAAGCCGTGCCCTGGGAAAGAAATTAGTCGAGAACAAGCCCTTAGGTAAGCCTCTCCGAAAGTGAAACAGCAATATTACTTCTTTTTAGCGGAACTTTTATTTTCAAGGCAGCAAATAAAAAAAGACGCCCTCTGCACAGAGAGAACGTCATCTTCTTTAAAACATTTTCCATTTACCTTTTTTAATTACAAGCGGCATGCCGCCAAGCATCAGAAGGTAACGGTTATCGATCATCTTTTTCACTACGGATGCAGAGTTTCCGTAAACTTTTCGGGAACCAACAATACCGATCGCTTCTTTTCCGCCGAGGGATGCTACAGTACCTTTAATATCCGGCTTAAAAGTTTCAAGTTCTTTCTTTCCTTCTACCAGTGCTTTTAAATTGTTTGCACAAGTATACGCCTGCTGGATTGCAATTTGCGCAGTAGGAGGATAAGGGCGGTTGATTTCTTCATTGATAATCAGCGAGCAGTCTCCGATAACGAAAATATTTTCGTCTTCCGGGCTGCGCAGGTCATCAGTTACTTTAATACGGCCGCGCATAGCGTCAAAGCCTGACTTTTCCACTACTGGATTTCCTCTGACTCCAGTTGTCCAGACTACGGTGCTGGACTTAATGAAAGAATCATCATTCAACAATACACCGTCTTCTCGTACTTCCTTGATTGGAGTATTGATCATAAATTCAACGCCGCGGCTTTCAAGCACGTTCATTGCGTATTCTACGAGCTCTTCATCGAATCCCGGCAGCGCTGTCGGAGCAGCTTCTACTGAAACAAGACGAACTTTTTCTCTTGGAATATCATACATTTCACAAAGCTCAGGAATCCGTTCTGTCAATTCACCGACAAATTCGATTCCAGTAAAACCAGCCCCTGCTACTACGAAAGTTAATGTCTCTTCAAACTTTTCATCCTGCTTGTTGTAGCTTGCGAACTGATATTCCATATGATCTTTGATCAAGCGCACAGAGTTTACGCTGCGAATAGAAAATGCATGTTCCTTTACGCCGGGAATACCAAAAGTTTCCGGCACAGAGCCAAGACCAAGTACGAGATAATCGTAGTCCAGTTCTAAATTGCTGAGTACGACTTTCTTTTCTTCCCGCTTGATTTCTACTACTGTATCTTTCACAAAATTGATTTTCTGCGTATCAATCACGCTGTCAATTTTCATTCTTGTTTTGTCAGGATGCATCGTTCCAGCCGCAGGTTCATGCAGCCATGTTGTCTGGTAATGATAATCATGCTTGTTTACCAGTGTTACTTCTGCATCTTTCACTACTGTAGATTTCTGCAGTCTTGAAGCAACGATCATGCCCCCGTAACCTGCACCAAGTATTACTATCTTCGGCTTTTTATTCATTGTATTCACTCCAATTTAATAATTTTACAGCATTAAGCTTCACACAAAAAAAACAGCAGTTTCACTGTTCGGCATACAATATTGTGATTTCTTTCACGTACCTCTGTAAAAAGAGAAGCAACTGAAAAACGTAAGCTTTACGTACTGCTGATTGTTAACATATGAGACCCCTTACAATCATAGGACGTTTACTAACGCATTTCAACTACTTTTTGAACAATAAATGAACTTATTCACTTTCCTATATAATTATATCTATTTCTGTGGAATTTCTCAAGAATAAGCCCTCTCAAAACAATCGACTTTTCATTAAGTGCAGGAAAGTCTATAATAGTTTAGTAGAAATAAAATATGGAGGTGCCATGTATTGTGTCCCAAGATCGCGAAATATATGATATTACCATTATAGGCGGAGGTCCCGTCGGTTTATATACGGCTTTTTATGCTGGGCTGCGTCAAATGAAAGTAAAAATAGTAGAAGCAATGCCACAGCTGGGTGGCCAGCTTTCTGCGCTGTATCCTGAAAAATATATTTATGATGTCGCAGGATATCCTAAAGTACGCGCACAGGAACTTGTTGATAACCTTGTAGAGCAGGCAATGTACTTTGATCCTGCAGTGGTCCTGGATCAGTCAGTGGAAGATATTGAAAAAGACAGCGAGGGTATTTTCACACTGCGGACGAATAAAGAAGAGCATTATACCCATACGGTAATTATTGCAGCCGGCGTAGGTGCATTCCAGCCCCGCCGTTTGAAAATTGAAGGTGCGGAACGTTTTGAAGAAACAAATCTGCATTACTTTGTTAATGACTTAAATCAGTTTGCAGGGGACCGTGTTGTACTCGCGGGAGGCGGCGACTCTGCTGTAGACTGGACGCTCATGCTGGAAGACATTGCAGAGCAAGTAATGATCGTCCACCGCCGGGATAAGTTCCGTGCGCACGAGCACAGTGTTTCTCAGATGGAAAACTCTGAAAAAATCACTGTGAAAACTCCTTATAATGTAGATGAGCTTCATTATGAAGATGATAAAATCACAAGTGTTACCTTAAAGCACAAAGATGGTGAAACGGAGAAAGTGGATATCGATTCATTAATTGTAAATTACGGGTTTGTTTCTAACCTCGGACCTATTAAAACCTGGGGGCTCGAAATTGAGAAAAATTCGATTTTAGTGAATTCCAATACGGAAACAAATATTGAAGGAATTTACGGTGTAGGAGATATTGTAACGTATGACGGCAAAGCGAAACTGATTGCTACCGGCTTCGGTGAAGCTCCTACCGCGGTAAATAAAGCAAAAGTTTATATTGATCCAAAGGCAAAAGCTACAGCGGGTCACAGCACGAGCTTATTTTAACAGCCGCGCGGGCTTAATTTAGAAGACTATGTAATTACTTTATTATTTCTTTAGTCAAAGGGGTGCTTCCTATTCTGGGAGCACCCTTTTCATGTAGAACAGCTTTATTCTGTTAATTTAAAAAAACAGCTGCCCCTGCATGCAGGAACAGCTGTTAATAAGTTAACAATTTTCGGGAGCACCGGCGTTTGTGGCAGTTCTGAACGAAGCACCGCAGCCGCAGTTGGCAATAGCATTGGGATTATCCAAAGTAAAGCCGCCGCCCATCATATTAGTTTTAAAGTCAATCTTGACGCCATCAAGCATCGGCGCGCTTTCCTCGTCTATGACGAGATCAATTCCATTTATCGTTACCTGCTGGTCGTCCTCGTGAACTTCTGTTTCAAACCCCATGCCATAGGATAGACCAGTACAGCCGCCACCCTGAACACCTACACGCATAAACTTCGCATCTGCGTCATCTTCCATCATTGTTTTAATCTGAGCAGCTGCTGCTTCAGTAATAGTAATCATAGTGATCTGCCTCCTCTGTATATATTGCTTCTTCTATTATAACAACGACGTCTCCTCTCTACAAATTTTCAGACCCTCAATCTAAAGTTTGGCAACGTTATTCGGTTGGTGGTAAGATAGAAATAGTTCGTGCTTCGAATATAGAGGCTCGTTTAACATAATAAAGGCAGGGGATTCAGATGAGTACGATTTTACTGGACGATCAGCTGCAGGCAATTCAGCAGAAGGTACAAAATGGAGAACGTCTTACAATTGAAGACGGTCTAAAGTTATATGAAACACCCGATTTACTTACCGTAGCTCAGCTTGCGAGTCAGGTGAATGAGCAGAAAAATGGAGACAATGTTTACTTTATTGAGAACTTGTATATTAATCCTACGAATGTATGTGAAGCAAGCTGTGCATTCTGCGGATTTAAGCGTAAACCGGGAGAAGAAGGCGCATATACGATGCATGAAGAAGAACTCCTGGAGTATGTCCAGAAGCGATGGAATGATAATATTCAGGAATTCCACATTGTCGGCGGACACAATACAGATGTCCCATTCGATTATTACTTAAATACTGTACGCACTTTGAAGAAGCATTATCCTCAGGTTACGATCAAAGCGTACACCGGTGCGGAGATTGAATTCTTCGCACGCCACTCAGGGCAGACAATGCAGCAGGTAATGGAACAGCTCGTGGAAGCTGGACTGGATACACTCCCAGGCGGCGGCGCAGAAATTTTAACGGAAAATTACCGTGCAAAAATGAGCCCGGATAAAGCTTCAACAGATCAGTGGCTGGAAGCGCACGAGATTGCCCACAACCTTGGCCTGCGTACTCATGCGACAATGCTGTATGGCTCTATTGAATCAAAAGAAGAACGATTAATTCATATGGACCGTCTGCGTCAGCTGCAGGATAAAACAAATGGATTTATGGTGTTTATTCCATTAGCGATGCAGCCGAGAAAGGCAAGTGCCGGGTTGAAGCGCCGTACGTCCGCTTATGATGATCTTCGCACCGTGGCAATCAGCCGCTTAATGCTTGATAACTTTGATCATATTAAAGCTTACTGGATTAATATCGGTGTGCAGCTTACACAGATGTCCCTTGCTTTTGGAAGCTCCGATATCCACGGCACACTGATTGAGGAGCGTATTTCTCATTCTGTCGGGGCATTAACTTCTCAAAGCCTTACTCGCGCAGAACTCGTGCACCTTATTAAGGGCGCAGGAAAAACTCCTGTAGAACGTGACACTTTCTATAACGTAATTAAAACGTATTAAAAAAAGATGCTTCCGGTAAACCCGGAGGCATCTTTTTTATCGCAGCGGTTCATTGGTCCAAAAATAATCATCGTCCGCTTCCAGAATAACCATCGTTTTATGACAGCAGGGAAAATTAATCCGGGTTTTCACGCCCTCTTTCGCTCTTGCCAAAGCTGCATCCTTCATATGCGTAAGCACATTGTCTTCCCGGCAGTACGGACATTCACTTACATATATTTCCCCCATCTGTCTTTCATAGGGCCAAGTATGTTCAAACGGGATAGGTCCCATCCCCACCACCTGCTTTCCTGATTAAACTGTTTACCTGCGTTTAAAACATCGGATTTTCATCCAGATGCTGATATATATTGTTGATTAGCTCCTCATTCGTATCCCCGACTACCATATCGCCATTCACGAGTGCATAACGGTTTCTTGAACACATCCCGCAATAACTGAGGCATCCATATTCAATCACATCCAGATCTGGATCTTTTTCAAGCTCTGCCATGACTTCCTGTGTTCCACTGGCGAGGTTGCTAATACAAAATTCAATAATTGGTTTCATTTTGTTCACCTCAATACTTTCTTTCATCATTGTTTATGCTAATGGGCAGAGCTGTATTTTGTCAACAAGTTCAGCTTCTTCCTCTCACATCAGCTATTGAATTTTCTGCTTATATTTTTTCTCCAGACCGTTAATTTTTACAAAGAATGTAATGATAAAGGTTCTTCACCACAAAGTGTAGTTGCGAAGCAGGGTAGAAAAAACAAATAAGAGACAGATATATTATAGTGAATGTTTTTTATCAAAAGGAAAGAAAGAGTTTCTTCTCTGGAATGCGGTAAGACGCTCTGCTTCTGCCGAAAGCTTTCTCCTCGGCAAAGCGAAGAAACTGAAACCTCAGACATCGCATCCTACCGGCAAATTTTTTCCGAATAAATCGATAATCAATAGATCTATCTTTTTATATTATTTGTCTCCTGCATATTATGGTGAAGATCCTTAATTCAGACAAAAAACTGCCCTGCTATTAAATTAATCAGCTGCCTTATTTTCTGATTTATCTTACAATTGAAACGCTTTCAAATTTGATTGTAGTCTCTTCATAAAACTGGTATATTGAAAATGGCATTGTTAAAACAATATATCGTTAGAAGAAGTGATAAACGTTGGGATTTCAGCTGTTTATTCTCCTTTTGCACGATTGAAAGGGGTTGATTTCGTGCGTCATCTTGTAATTTTAGGCGGTGGCTACGGAGGACTTCGTGTGATCCAAAGGCTGTTAGCGGATAAAGAAGTTCGCGACGTCACCATCACACTGGTAGAACGGGAAGCTTACCACAGTTTAAAGACCGAATTTTATGCACTGGCAGCTGGTACTGTTGCAGACCAGCACTTACGGATTTCTTTTCCGGAAGACGAACGCCTTCATCATGTCTGTGATACTATTACTAATATTCGTTTAGCGGATAACACAGTAGAATTAAAATCAGGAAACACACTTACTTATGATGACCTGATTATCGGCTTAGGTTGTGAGGATAAGCACCACGGTGTTCCTGGGGCGGAGGAGAAAACTCTTAGCATCCAGAGCATGCGCCGGGCACGTAAAACAAATCAGATTATCCAGAACGTCCCGCACGGGGGGAAAGTAGCTATTGTAGGAGGCGGGCTGAGCGGTGTAGAGACTGCCAGTGAGCTTCGGGAAAGCAGAGAAGATTTAAATATTCGGTTGTACGACCGTGGAGAAAATATTCTTTCGATGTTCCCAAAGAAACTATATTCCTATGTAACAGATTGGTTTATTGAAAACAACATTACCATTATTAACCGGGCAAATATTACAGAAGTAGACTGGAAAACTCTTTATAATCATGGAGAGCCTGAAGAGCTGGATGCAATTATCTGGACTGCCGGAGTGCAGCCGAATAAGCTTGTCAGAAAACTCACTGCGGAGCACAGCCTTGAAACTGACAGAATGGGACGAGTCATCACTACGAAATACCATACTATCCCTTCCTTTGAAAATGTTTATATGGTGGGAGACTGCTCTTCTTCTGAACATGCTCCAAGTGCACAGCTTGCAGAAGCGCAGGGGGATCAAATAGCAGTGCTTCTGCGAAAAAAATGGAATGGCGAACCATTTCCTGAGACAATGCCAAAGATGAAGCTGAAAGGTGTCCTTGGCTCTCTTGGCAAGAAGCACGGCTTTGGTCTTATGGGAGAACGCCAGCTCACAGGACGCGTTCCGCGTGTATTAAAATCAGGTGTTTTATGGATGTACAAGCATCATTCCGGTTCCTAGAAGGACCATTGCTTCTGACTGCTGGAATGAACTGCACAGAAAATGTTTAGGAGACCTCCGTTTCGGAGGTCTCTTATTTAATCATTGCAGTATAGTATCAATTTCCTTTAACTCGTCTTCACTGAATTCCAAATTATTAAGGGCCTTCACGTTTTCCTCGATTTGGCTCACGCGGCTCGCGCCAATTAATGCTGAAGTTACGTTCCCTCTCAAAACCCACGCCAGTGCCATTTGTGGGAGAGATTGTTCTCGCTTTTCCGCTATTTCATTTAATTTTTGTACTTTTTCAACTGCAGAGGCAGACACTTGTTCCTCCTGCAGAAAGGTTCCGCTTCTGGCAGCTCGGGAATCAGCTGGAATCCCTCCCAGATATTTATTCGTTAATAATCCTTGTGCAAGAGGCCCAAAAGCAATAGAGCCGGTACCGTTCTTTTCCAATACCTCCTGAAGCCCATTCTCTATCCAGCGGTTAAACATAGAATAGTTCGGCTGGTGAATCAGCAGGGGTGTACCCAGACGATGTAAGATAGCAGAAGCGTCCGCTGTTTCCTCCGCGCTGTAGCTTGAAATTCCAACATACAGTGCCTTACCCTCCCGTACGATCTGGTCGAGGGCCCCCATGGTTTCTTCTAAGGGAGTGTGAGGATCCGGCCGATGAGAATAATAAATATCTACATAATCAAGCCCCATCCGCTGAAGGCTCTGGTCTAAACTGGCCACCATGTATTTTTTAGATGCCCAGTCACCGTAAGGGCCTTCCCACATACGATACCCTGCTTTTGAAGACACAATCATCTCGTCCCGGTAGGGTTTGAAATCCGTCTTCATCATTTTACCAAACATTTCTTCTGCCGAACCTGGTGGAGGACCATAATTGTTTGCTAAGTCGAAATGAGTAATTCCAAGATCAAATGCTTTTTGCAGCATAGCTCGTCCGTTTTCAAAAGAGTCTGCGCCCCCGAAATTATGCCATAGTCCGAGAGAGATTGCAGGCAGCAGCAGACCGGAGTTTCCTGTACGGTTGTATATCATTTTTTCATAGCGTTTATCATCAGCAAGGTAAGGCATCTGCATCTCCTTTATAAAATATAGTTTATAAAAAGCTCTCTGCCTGAATGAATAAAACAAATTATATTTCGTATTTACCGCTTCAAACAAAATGTTGTGAGGCTCTATTTTCAGCTTATCTGATGCTTTTGTTCAATATGCTTATAAATCACCGGAAGTCTCGGGTCACCTTCCGCAATTACTTCACCTTCCAGTACTACCAATGGATAAAAGTATTCTTCTTCCAAAATTCGTGCAGAAAAATCTTTTTCTTCTTCCGTCTGCGGCTGTTCAATATCGCAGTAGATAAATTCCAATGGATAATCAGGAAACTTTCTTGAAACTGCAGCTTCCAGCCATTCTTTTGTTTCTATTGCACTTGGCAGATGGATACAGCTGGCACATTTTTGTTCAGCTCCATAAACTGTAATTTTCACTGGGATCACGCCTTTCTTGTTCATTAATTTTAGCACGAAAATAAATGCTTAAAAATAATTAAGTCTCATACATAGATTTTTTTCTCTATCAATACTATAATAGGATCAAAGGAAAGGAGTGTGTGCAATGACTACACAAACTATGGAAGCTCAAGTACAAGAAGTGCTGGATAAATTACGCCCGTTTCTACTTCGTGATGGAGGAGACGTAGAACTAGTGGACATCGAAGACGGTGTTGTTAAAGTTCGTCTTATGGGTGCCTGCGGCTCCTGCCCAAGTTCTACTATCACATTGAAGGCTGGTATCGAGCGTGCACTTCTTGAAGAAGTTCCCGGCTTTACCGAGTTAGAACAGGTATTTTAAATAGCGTCATTCCAAAACTGTCCCGGCATAAAGCCGGGACAGTTTTTTTATAAGTTTTCAACCATGCGATAATCTATCCCTATTTAATTTAGAGGTGTTTCTGCCTTTTCTCCTTTTAATACAGCCGCAATATTTCTGGCACAAAGCTCGGCCATCTCTTCTCTCGTCGCTGTGGTGGCACTTCCGATATGCGGCAGCGCTACTACCTGTGGAAACTTCAGCAGCGGATGCTCCGCACGTATTGGCTCCTGTTCAAACACATCCAGTCCTGCACCTGCAATAACTTCGTTCTGCATTGCCTCAATTAAAGCTTTCTCGTCTACTACCGGACCGCGGGAAACATTAATTAAATAAGCACTTTTCTTCATTTGTTCCAGCTCACCTTTTCCGATCATCCCTCTTGTTTCCGTAGTCAGCGGGGCTACTACACATACAAAATCTGCTTTTTCAAGCAGTTCTTTTTTTTCTGCATACTTAACACCCAAGTCCTGTTCTATTTCCTTTTTACGGGAGCGGTTATGATACAGTATTTCCATATCAAATCCAGCAGCTCTCTTAGCTACCGCGGTCCCGATTCTTCCCATACCGATAATGCCTAAAGTTTTCTTATGCACATCTGCCCCGGCAAACATAAAAGGAGCCCAGCCATGCCATTTATCTTTTTTTACATACTGGTCTGCTTCCGGAATTCTTCTTGCAGCAGCCATCAGCAGTGCAAAAGCAAGATCAGCGGTTGCATCTGTTAATACGTCCGGCGTGTTGCATACGATCACATTCCGGGTCTCTGCTTCTTCTAAATCAATATTGTCATACCCGACAGCTAAATTGGCCACCACTTTTAAGGAAGCAGCCTGCTCCAGCAGTTCTTTATCTACTTTATCACTCAGCATCGTCAACAGCCCATCAGCGTTCCGGGATTTTTCCAGCAGTATTTCTCTTGGTACAGGCTTATCTGTCTCTTCCCAGCATTCTACTTCCGCAGTTTGACTTAATACGTGAAGCAGTTCCTCCGGCAGCTTTCTGGTGACGTACACATATGGTTTACTCATTTTTAAATACCTCCCATTCATCCAAGCTTTTTACTTGCCACGTAGGCTGTTTTACTTCTTTTATTAATTCTTCTTTCGTAGTCACTCCTGTAAATACCATCAGTGTATCCATTCCTGCACGTATTCCTGCCTGAATATCTGTATCGTAATTATCTCCGACCATAATTGTATCTTCTTTCGCTGTTCCGAGTGCCTCAAGTGCCTGTTCCATAATTACCGCTTCCGGCTTTCCAATATATTTAGGTTCGATTCCTGTAGACACGCGGACTACAGAAGTGAGAGACCCATTCCCCGGCAGCAGCCCCCGCTCTGTGGGTATTGCTTTATCCGCATTCGTAGACAGAAATGCAGCACCTGCTCTTACAAATAAGCAGGCTTTTGCCAGTTTCTCATAAGTGATTTCCCGGTCGAGTCCAACGATTACCACGTCAGCTCTTTCTTCAGATAAGAAAAGCCCTTCTGCTTCAACAGCATCCCGGAGTCCCTCCTCCCCGATCACATACACATTTACTTTGCCGAATGTTTGGCGAATATATTTTGCGGCTGCCATGCTCGTGGTCATAACATTTTGTTCTGCAGCTCTCAATTCCATCTGCTTTAGCTTCTCCGCTACCTGGTCCGGCCGTTTTGAAGAATTGTTTGTTACAAATATGTAAGGAATACCGGCTTCCGCTAACCTGTCGACTAATTTCTTTCCTGCGTCGATTCTTTCAGTTCCTTTATACATCGTGCCATCCAAATCAAGCAGATACCCTTTATAAGATTTCATTCTTTTCCTTCTTCCTGTTCCGGTAAAAATGCAGATACAGGCCCGAGTTCATTAGCTAAATATTCTCTGATCCGTTTTGGAAAAGATTGAACTGCCTTTACATTCTCTGCATAGGCAGCCGTAAGCTCCTGATAGTTGTAGCTCGTATAATTACGAAGCAGCTCTTTACGCAGCGGAAGCAGTTTTTCAAGCTGTGATCCTTCTGATGCAGTGATTACTTTTTCATCTACAAGAATTGCCACTATATCTTCAAAGCTTCCCGGATCCCGCATGATGAAACCATCAATCATTTGGTTTCCTACATCCATCATCGCTTCAATCAGCATATGAAAGATCCGTTCCTGTGCGAGTACTGAAATGCAGTCACTTTTATCTGAACTCATTTCAATATTGTTCAAAAGACGTTCTATATAGCTCAGTCTTTCTTCAATTAGTGTACGGTCTACAAAATACATGGCGGCCTCCCTTTTTATAAATATTATTACTCCCATCATCAATGAATGAATTTCATAAGTCGATGTCGTAGTGTTATTTCCGAACAATGAGAATGACTTCCACTTCAGCCGGAAGCTTTCCGTGGGGCTCGTCTTCAACTAATTTCTCTACCGCTATGCGCTGTCAAAATGGATTTTCAGACTTCACTTTCACCCATCGGAGTCGTCGTCTTACGTTTCAATCTCTGCCTTTTATATGAACGTCTTTATTATTTATCATTGAGACATTCGTTAAAACAGCCATAAAACTGCATTATGAAATTGGATCCAATACCTGAATTTTAAATGAATTCTTTTCTCATTTCCATCAGCTGTATTGTTTATTATTTTCAGCGGCTTTTCAGCATTCATACTTATTATACATGTTTTAATCTTGAATGAGTAACAGTTGCCCCAGACAGGATGGAGATTTAAATTAAACATGGATTGCACTGACTCATCCACTTCCTGCTGTCATCTTTGCTCGAATAAAGCTGTATGGCGGAAGTTGTCTCTCGATGCAAACTAAAAAAACTGCGTGAAGAAAAATTTCTCTTCACGCAGTTTTTTTAAGCTTCCTGTTCGGAATTTTTTTCTTCTGAAGATACTTCTTCAGGTGCAGAGTTTTCTTCTTTGTATTCTTTCAGCTCTTTAGGCTCTTTTACTTTTTTTACTACAAAATACGCACATCCGAAATTACAGTACTCATACAAATATTCATGCAGAAAGCCTATCTTTGCGTCTGCTGATGACTTCCGGTGTTTATTATCAAAAAATCCTTTTAAACGGAGCTGTTCATAACCCCAGTCCCCTACTATATAATCGTATTTATTCAATATATCGCTGTAACGCTCTTTAAAAGCTTCTTCTGACCACCCATTCCGTACATCTTCTACAACTTCATACGTGTTGCCCTGAATTTGAATCATCCGTCTCCACCTGCCTTCTTATACTCTATCTTGCCCGATTATCCAAATAATTTCAATAGCAGTATCTTTTAAGAGTCTTATTATGTATGAATTTATAGAAGTTCATCTCCTTCTTGAAAAAACACTTTCATATTATACTGAGTCCTTTGAGTAAAGCTTAATATTATGGTAAAGTAGTAAACAAATTGACCATTAAGATATTTCAGAAAATGAAGGGGTGTGAGCGCTCGTGGCGAAGCAGGAAGAATATCTCCGTAAGCCCGAATGGCTGAAAATTAAGCTCAATACAAATGATTCCTATAAAGGATTAAAGAAATTAATGAGAGAGAAACGCCTGCACACTGTTTGTGAAGAAGCAAAATGTCCAAACATACATGAATGCTGGGCCGAAAGAAAAACTGCGACATTTATGATTCTTGGAGATGTGTGTACGCGTGCGTGCCGGTTCTGTGCAGTAAAGACCGGACTGCCGAATGAACTGGACTGGGACGAGCCTGAACGGGTTGCTGAATCCGTACAGGTAATGGGTTTAAAACATGTAGTAATCACCGCAGTCGCCAGAGATGATCTGCGGGACGGCGGGGCAGCTGTATTTGCTGAGACGGTGCGGCAGGTTCGTAAAATGAATCCTGGCACCAGTATCGAAGTTCTTCCTTCCGACATGGGCGGCAAAGAAGAAAATGTAAAAACGCTTATTGATGCGAAGCCCGACATTTTCAACCATAATATCGAAACTGTCCGCAGCCTGACGAAACGTGTACGCGCGAGAGCAACCTATGATCGAACACTGGGTGTACTAAAAACTTCCAAAGAATTAAACCCTGAGATCCCGACGAAATCAAGCTTGATGATCGGCCTTGGAGAAACCAAGGAAGAAATTATTGAAGTAATGGATGACCTTCGTTCCGTAGATGTAGATATTATGACGATCGGCCAGTATCTGCAGCCTTCTAAATCTCACTTGAAGATTAAAAAATACTGGACGCCGGAAGAGTTCGCAGAGCTGAAAGAAATCGCCCTTTCTAAAGGATTTAAGCATTGCGAGGCTGGTCCACTTGTACGCTCTTCCTATCATGCAGATGAACAGGTAAATGCCGCGAAAGCGAACGCTTAATATATCTTTTTAAATATCCATAAAAACACATAAACTTGACCAGAAGGAAAATAATATTTTGCTTCTGGTCTTTTTGTTGTCATGATAAATTTCATTTCCCAGTCAAGATTATCAGCTGGTTTCCCTCATGCTTTCTTCCATACAAAACTATTCTTCACTGTGTCCGGTAAATCATGTCACCTATCCGCAAAAAGGGAAACAGCCGAAGACGAGCAGGCAGGCTTCTTCCGGCAAGCGGAGGAGAATTTTATACTTAGCAAATTTTAAATATAAAAATACCTTACTTTGAAAACCACCTGAAAAGCTGCTGCCCAAAAGGACAGCAGCTTTTATCAGCTTCTTTATAATCATTTCCCATTAATTAAAATAACAGGAAGATGTTCTGGATAAGAATCCAAAGAATACCGAGTGGTGCAATGATGCGGATAAACCACAGCCATAAAGTACCAATGACAGAATCCGTAAGCCCGGTTTCTTTCAGAGCATCTACTTTATTCCAGCCCCACCCTACAAACAATGCTACAATCAACCCTGCAAGCGGCAGCGTATAGCGGTCTGTAATAACGTCTACTAAATCAAGGAACGAAAGTCCGAAGAAAGTAGTTTCCAGCGGTCCGCCCTGGCTGAGTGCAGAAGGAATACCGAAAATGGTAACTGCGATACCCGCAGCAAGCGTCGCTTTTCTACGATTCCAATTAAACTGGCGCATCACATAAGACACACTTACTTCCAGCAGTGAAATGGCAGAAGATAATGCTGCAATAGCTACCAGGAAGAAGAAGAAGACAGCAAAGACTGTTCCACCCGCTCCCATTTGGTTAAACACTTCCGGAAGTACGATAAAGATAAGACCCGGGCCTGCATCCGGCTCTACGTTCGCGAAGGTGAATACAGCTGGGAAAATCATAATACCTGCAATTATTGCAAACAATGTATCAAGAGTTACTACACTTCCTGCGGCACTTGGAAGTTTCACATCTTTTGGCAGATAGCTTGCGTAAGTAATCATCGCCCCCATACCTAAAGAAAGGGTAAAGAAAGCTTGACCTACTGCCGATGCATATACATCTGTATTTCCGAAGGCCGACCAGTCCGGTGTAAACAAGAAGGCAAGACCTTCACCAGCGCCATCAAGTGTCAGACTGTAACCTGCAAGGAAAAGAAGGATAACTGCTAATAAAGGCATAAAGATACGGTTGGATAATTCGATCCCTTTTTTCACTCCAAAGAATACAATACCGAGTACAATTGCCATAAAAATAACCTGCCAGATTACCGGTCCTGCTGTGCCACCGATAAAATTAAGAAAGAAATCTGCATATTCTCCTTCGCCTACTCCACCCGTCTGTCCAGTTAGATAAGCAAAGAAGTAGTAAACAACCCATCCGGCAATAACGCCGTAAAAGGATAAAATCAGGAAAGAAGTAATTACTCCGAGAATACCACCGATGACCCATGGTTTGCCGGGAGTAATATTATTAAAAGATCCTACAACATCCGACTGGCCGCGCCGGCCGACAGAAAATTCAGCAAGGAGTACGGGAAGACCGATAAGAAAAATACATAATACATAAATAAGTAAGAAGGCCGCACCCCCGCTTTCTCCAGTAACGTAGGAGAAGCGCCAGATATTTCCGAGTCCGACTGCAGAACCTACCGCTGCCAGAATAAAACCTAGTTTTGTTGCAAATTGTTCTCTCGTATTATTAACCATAAGTAAACTCCCTCCATTTCTCTTTATTGATTTTTATAAGCATGAAATAAGTACGATGTCCCCCCTGCATCATCCCTCCTTGAATTGTTCCTGATATTTCAATATCCAATGCTTTGCTATTTCATTATAATTATTAGCTATAAAAATGTCAAAGACTTTTCTGAATATTTATTGTAAGCAGAAAATTGAAAAATCCCTTATCGGAATAGGCTTTTCCCAGCTTTTTCAGCAAATAAATAAATGTTCATTAAAAATAAAATTACTTTTGTTTCATAATATATGCACCATAGTATAAAAAAGCCCTCTCCAACTTGTGAGATGGAGAGGGCTTTAATTATAAAGCTGCTTCAGGCTGTTTCTGGGTATAGAGTCGGATACAGAAAAGAACAGCAGCTAAAGTCACGATTCCGGCTGCTAAGCCAAGCAGGGTGCTTCCAGTAAGTCCTAAAATCAGGAAAGATACTGTCGCCGTAAAGCCTATCATCATTGCATATGGCAGCTGGGTCAGCACGTGATCTATGTGATGGCTGCCAGCTCCGGCAGAGGATAGAATTGTTGTATCAGAGATAGGTGAACAGTGATCTCCAAAAATGGATCCTGCGAGAACAGCTGCAAGTACAGGCAGCATCATAGCAATATCAGTCGCCGCAGCAATATCCCCTGCAATCGGCAGCATGATTGCAAACGTTCCCCAGGATGTTCCTGTACTGAATGCCATAAAACCAGCCACAAGGAACAGAAGTGCGGGGAGCAGCGCCACTGGTATAAAAGTGTCTACCTGACTCGCAAGATATTCTCCTGTACCGAGGGCATCAATTACTTCAATAATCGTCCATGCAAAAA
This sequence comes from Alkalicoccus daliensis, assembly GCF_900103955.1. GTDB lineage: Bacteria > Bacillota > Bacilli > Bacillales > Salisediminibacteriaceae > Alkalicoccus > Alkalicoccus daliensis. Next base: position 67,106 of record NZ_FNIL01000013.1, on the reverse strand, counting down.
TTAAAATATATACAGCCGGGAGCATCGATTTAATCCCGCTCCATAAACCTAAACCGATAAATTTCACTTCAACTTTTCTTACAAACGCCAGAATAACTGCTACTGCAAAACTTACTAGCCCTCCATACAGCAGCGCTGCAGCAACATCTGTATTTTCAAATATTGCCAGAAGATCTGCATTTCCTTCCACCGCCTGGATGCCGGTAAGCACCATAAAGAATACTGTAGCAATGATCAGCGTTAAAATAGGAATTAGTAAATCCACTACTTTACCTTCTGCCTGAGGAACTGCTTCTTCATTTTCTCCAGGAACAGCTCCTCTCGAGCGATCCAGCAGCTCTCCGGTATCAACAGCACGCAGTTCATGTGCACGCATTGGTCCAATATCCAGTTTCCAGTATGCTACTGCGAATACTGCAATCACTGCAAATACTGCGTAGAAGTTCATAGGCGCTATCATAAGAAACGCCTGCAGTGAGCCATATTCCATGACACCGTGTGTAGTGAGAATGCCTCCTATAATTGTTATTATATAAGCACCCCAGCTTGAAATTGGCGAGATAACACACATTGGAGCTGCCGTAGAATCGACTACGTAAGCAAGCTTCGCTCGGGAAATTTTGTGCCTATCCGTCAACGGTCTGCTTACATTACCAACTGTTAAGCTGTTAAAATAATCATCAATAAATATAATAACACCTAAGAATGCAGCCACAAACTGTGCTCCTGTGCGTGTCTTAACTTTAGTCAGCGCCCATTCTCCGAAAGCACGTCCTCCTCCGGTAATCGTAATTAACGCTGCAATCATACCGAGCAGGAAAAGAAATAATATAATATAAAATTCCCAGGTATTCACTCCATCTTCTGTGATAAAAATATTTATTACAGTAGATAAAATGTCTGTGATCGCTGCGTTTACAAACATGTCTTCTGTCTGGTGCACCATAAGTGCGCCAACAATAATCCCTACCCCGAGCGACAGCAAAACCCTTTTTGTAATCAGTACGAGAATAAGCGCCAGCACTGGTGGGAGCAGGGATAAAATTCCGTGATCCATGATACATCTCCTTTCAATTTTCGCGCAAAAAAAAGACAGGGGGCTCACCCCTGCCTTGATAAGCAGCTGATCCCTCATTGCCTTCGCGGCAGCTCTCCACGGAAACACCCGTGACAGTGCTTTACTTATTCAGTAAAGCCCCAGCTCTCTTATCCGGACACCATAAGAGACTTCGGCAGAATTGCCTTTCCTGCTTTTTCACAGCTTTGTCCAAGCTCCCAAACAGTACTTATCGTTTCTGCTCCTCTACCTCATTTGCATGAGGTATTTCCAAACATATTAATTTCAACTTTAGAAATATATCATATATTTACCTGCGAATCAACAACGCGTTCCATGGTTTGAAAAACATGCGGATATACATTTTTTTCATCTAACTGCCCTGTCACTGCTTCGACGATTTCCCAATCACTGTTATTAATAACAGGAAAGTAAGTATCGCCTTCAAAGGAAGCATCAATATGAGTGATGTATAACCGGGAAGCATCTTCCATGAAAATTTCATAAAGCGCTGCTCCGCCCATGATCACAAGCTCCTCCTCTTCCGAAGCCATCGCCCGAATCTCTTCAGGTTCATGAACTGCATAAATTCCTTCTTCATAAAACTCTTTATTTGAGGTAAGTACTACATTCTTTCTTCCAGGAAGAGGCTTTCCGATTGATTCATAAGTTTTTCTTCCCATCACGACCGTTTTCCCCATGGTAGTCTGCTTGAAAAACCGAAGATCCCCCGGCAGATGCCAGGGCATACCTCCATCCTTTCCAATCACTCTGTTTTGATCCATCGCTGCAATCATCGAGATCATATAGATACTTTTCCTTTAATTGCAGGGTGAGGGTCATATCCGCTTAATTCAAAATCTTCAAAGCGGAAGTCTTCCAGTGATTTCACCTCAGGATTTAACTTCATCTGCGGCATCGGCCGCGGCGAACGGGATAGCTGTTCTTCAATTTGAGCTGTATGGTTCTTGTAAATATGGACATCTCCAAACGTATGCACAAAATCTCCGGCTTCCAGTCCACATTCCTGCGCAATCATTAAGGTTAAGAGCGCATAGGATCCTATGTTAAAGGGAACACCGAGGAACACATCAGCGGAACGCTGATAAAGCTGGCACGATAACTTGCCATCGGCAACGTAAAATTGAAACAGACAGTGACAGGGAGCAAGCGCCATTTTGTCCAGCTCCCCCACATTCCATGCATTTACAACCAGTCTGCGGGAATCCGGGTTTCGTTTAATTTCCTCTATCACATTTCGCAGCTGGTCAATCTGTTCCCCATCCGGTGAGGGCCAGCTGCGCCACTGTCTTCCATAGACAGGCCCAAGATCTCCATTTTCATCTGCCCATTCATTCCATATTCTTACGCCGTTCTCCTGCAGATATTTTACATTCGTGTCTCCCTGAATAAACCAGAGCAGCTCATGAATCATAGCTTTTACTGCCATTTTTTTTGTAGTTACCAGCGGGAATCCTTCCTGCAGATTCACACGCATCTGATAGCCAAATGTACTTATAGTACCTGTCCCGGTCCGGTCCTCTTTTTCCGTCCCATTCTCCAGAACATGCCGGCATAAATCCAAATATTCCTTCATGCAGTATTCATCCTTTCTTATATATCTGTGACACGCTGTTCCAATGTTGTTTCACATCTTTCTATCATGCTGGAGAGTTCTTCAGAAAGATTCACTTCATACGGTGTCACCTTCACTCCATACTCGCTCATTACTCTCACTGTGGGACGGGAAGGCATGCTTTGGTTTACCGCGCTGATCACGCCGCTTCTGCCCCCATTCAACGATACTTCCAGACCAGGGGGATATATCGCCACCGTCTTGGAAAAAGTATCTACCATTTGCCGGTCAAATAAAGTACCCGCTCCACTGAATAAAAGTTCCAACCCTTCATGAGGCAGCATTGCCGGCCGGTATACCCTGTGAGAAGTTACCGCATCAAATACATCTACAATTCCAATTATTTTAGCAAACGGGTGTATTTCTTTGTCTTTAATTTGACGCGGGTAGCCGCTCCCATCAAGACGTTCATGATGCTGAAAAGCACAATGGGCGGTCAGCAGTGAAAGTGTGTGGCTTTTTCTTAGTATTTCAAAGCCTAACGTAGTATGCTTTTTTATTTCATCAAATTCATCATTTGTTAATTTTTCAGTTTTGTTAAGTATATTTGCTGATACAGACATTTTACCAATGTCATGAAGTAATGCCCCTAATCCCAGCTTGTGGAGTTCTTCCTGATTCAGGCCGAGAGCTTTACCGAGAGACAGGGAATAGATAGTGACGTTTAAGGAATGGTGGAAAATGTAAGTGTCGTAACATACAACATCAGCTAACAGGGAAACGGCTTCTTTTTGATTCATTACATCATTCAGGACTTCTGTAACGATATCAGAAAAAGATTCACTTACGGAATCCATATCCACCGTCTTTTTTAAAGCTAAGCTGTTGGATACTGCCTGGAAATTTTCTCTGATCACTTTAATAGACTGTTTGCGTATGACTGGATCAATTCCATCTTTTACTTCAATGTCTTCTGTACCTTCGTACTGAATATATACATAGGAAACGCCTTTTTCTTTCAACAGCGCAATGACACGTTCTGTTAAATATGCACCGATTTGCAGCAATGCCTGTCCTTCATCGTTGTAGATAGGTTTTGCAAGTCTGGTATTAGGTTTCACCTGATTGAGTGCTGCAAGTTTCATCCGAGTTAACTCCTTCTATTTAGACTATAAGCTTTGGAAAGCTTCCAAGCCAGCACATCGCGCAGAAACTCAGGCATAAAATAACTTTTTGTCTGCAGTTCTGTCACTATGGGATAAAGATGACTGAAAGTAAAAAGGTCAGGTACCGCCAGTGTATATATTTTCTCTTCATCTATTTGATCGGCTGCCTTGAGAATTTCTTCAGCTGTCTGAACAGTCCACACAGAAGCAGAAAAGAATGTAGCACCTAAAACTTTACCGCGAAAACCATATCCTTTTAAAGCATAGTGTACCATATTATCCTGGTTCGATTGGTACATTAATTTAATTAAATCATCTCCACGCACAGAAACTTTTGCAGGATTGATGGGATGCGGACAAATTTCATGCAGGTGTTTCTTTGTGATGGTTCCGGCAGGCAGTCCCTGAAGCAGTAATCCCGCGTTAAACATCGCGATATCTGCGCCACACCATTCTCTCAATGCTTCTGCTGCTTCCTTAACTAAAGGAGACTCTTTATACCAGGAAACATTCATAGGGGCTGGGAGATCTGCTACTTTTTCCTGAAGAAAGGGAAGAGCTTCTGCTTCCACTTTTTCAAGGAGCCGGTCGGTCTCTTCGTCCCGGAAATTTAAGTCAACTAAATGTGTCTGGATTTTCAATATTTCGCCATGCTCCAGATCTACCGTAATTTCCCCGACATGAGACCCCGAACGTCCACATTGATGAAGCCAGGTTTCGTTTATCTTCAACCCATCTTCAAGCACGTGATGTGTATGTGCACCCAGGATAAGCTTTATCTGCGGAAATTTATCTGCTATTTCTTTATCAAGCCGAAGCCCGAGATGAGATAAACAGATGATAAAATCAACATCATTTTCTATTTCCGATAAAAATGTCTCGATTTCTTCCAGTGGGTCCGTGACCTGCCAGCCCAGCTCTTCATAAAAAGCGTAAAAAGGTATAGTCAGCCCTATCACCGCTACTTTTTTTTCGTTCTCCACAGGATATATTTTCCAGGGCATCGCCCAGGAAGGTCTTTCCTTCTGAGATGCGTAAAGATTTGCTAAAAGAATATCAAATTCTGCTTCTGTATAAAGAGAATTCAGCTCTGATTTGGCAAGTGTAATTCCTTCATTATTCCCTATAGTTACTGCATCGTAATTCATTGCATTTAAAAGTTCTGTATTTCCTTTTCCGACAAGTCCCTCTGTTAATGGGTGCACTCTGTCGCAGTGATCCCCTAAATCAAATAAAAGAACATCTTGTCCTTCTTTTTCCGCTGCTGCCCGCCGGTTTTTAATAAGCGCCGTCACAGCAGACCATCTGTCCAGCTCACTATGTAAATCATTTGTATGAATTATTGTTAACGCAGTCAATGTTTTCCCCCTACCCGGTGACTCCTTCGAAAATAAGCCGAAGACCGATGAGTAATAATACTATTCGCAATGCCAGCACGAGTGTATCACTTTTTAATTTTTGATTGATCCAGGCACCGATTATTCCACCGAACCATGCACCGGGGATAAGTGCGGCTGCATATATCCAATCCACATTGCCTAGAGCAATATGAGAAACTGAACTTACAAACGCGGAAAGAAATACGAGGAACATGGAAGTAGCAACAGCCATATGCGGCGGAAAAGCAAACAGGATAATCATCGCCGGAACCATGAGGGATCCTCCCCCTATACCGAACAGCCCGGAAAACATTCCTACAAAAAAAGCAATTCCGATCGCAATAGAAGGTTCATACCCATAAACCCGCACTTCTCCACTCTGCTCTGTATATACTCTGCGGATACCACGCGGACGAAGAGGGAGCGGCTTGATCTTACTGCGGACGAGCAGGATAAAGGAAACCAGAATAATAAAACTTCCAAAAGCGATGAGAAAACTTTCCACATTCACTCCACTATTTAACCATACCCCAAATAATGCCCCGGGACCACTTCCTGCAAAAAATATTAAACCGCTTTGAATATCAACTACCTTTTGTTTCATATAAGCAATTGTAGATGAAAGCCCTGTAAAAATCATGACAAGCAGCGAAGTCCCGACAGCTGTCTGTGGAGATATTCCTTCCAGTACTTCTGTCACTCCACCGAGCAGCAAAAGAGCTGGCACAATAATGATTCCGCCCCCGAGACCCATCACACTGCCGACAACCGCAGCTGTTAACCCTAAAAATACCAACGCAATCCATTCCATTTTGACAATACTCCCTCTAGTCAGCTATCTATAGGACTACTTTGCAAACAAAAGTCCATTTTTATATAAGCTCTGTGAATGCTCCGCTCATTGTTGATAAGAGAAAACTTTGCTGCAACTGTCCTGTCGAGGAGATTTCGAACAGCAAACATGGTATGCATAGCCAATTTCAGGAACACTCAGTGCTTATTGCTATGCTAATCCTGATCTCCAAACAAGTCCAGCTGCCGTGGTGCCAGACCTTCGTAATTAATATTCAGCATACGGATAAATTCTTTTGCATTCCCTGCTGCATGCCCGCCAGAGTTATTGTTGAAAACTACTGTCACAATTTTAGACTGGGCAGAAAGATTCCTTATTTTTTTCACCATATCCGACAGTTCTTCTTCATTATAGTCATACAAGTATCTTGTGTTTCTCCATTCTTCTCCACGGGACGGCTTCTGCCAGGCTGCTTTATTGCGTCCATGCAGTCGAACGAAAGTGTGCTCCTTATCCGTTGCCACCGGAACGAATGGAACAGACTTTTCCCCTATCTGGGGTTCATCACACACGGTGTGAATCCAGTTGTCCTGTTCCATGTACTGCAGCGTCCTGTCATAAAATTCTTTGTTGAACCATGAGTTGTTTCGAAACTCCAATGCTGCTGGAAAGTCACGAAGCTCCTGCCGCAGCCATTTTAAATATTGCACATGTTTCTGCTGGCAGTCGAACCACGGTGGGAATTGACACAATACGTAGGAAAGTTTCCCTGCTTCTTTCATAGGCTGAAACGTTTTACGATAAGCTTCCAGCATTTCTTCTTTCGTGTTAAAAGGAATTTCTCCGCGCTGGTGCCCGGTCATTCCCTGATATGCCTTCACAACAAATTGAAAAGACTCCGGCGTCTCACGGAGCCATTTATCCACATTTTTCTGCGGGGGAATTGCATAAAAAGAAGAGTCCAGTTCTACTACCGGAAAGTGCGATGCATACGCCTCCAGCTTTGAGGCAGAAGAAGGAAGTCCTTCATAAAGCGTGCCATGATCTCCCCATCCTGTCAATCCAATTCGAATGTCGCTCAATGGTCTTCACCATCCCTGAAAAATTTGAAAGAAAGAGCGAACCCGCTGTTAAGCAAGTCCGCTCCATGAATTCATATAAATTAACCGATAGAACCTTCCATTTCGAACTTGATAAGGCGGTTCATTTCTACCGCATACTCCATCGGAAGTTCTTTTGTGAATGGCTCAATGAAGCCCATAACAATCATTTCTGTTGCTTCCTGCTCGGAAACACCACGGCTCATCAGATAGAAAAGCTGCTCTTCTGAAACTTTCGAAACTGTCGCTTCGTGTTCCAGAGAAATGTTGTTGTTAAGGATTTCATTGTACGGAATTGTATCTGAAGTAGACTCGTTATCCATAATAAGTGTGTCACACTCAATGTTGGAACGCGAGCGTTCAGATCTGCGGCCGAAGTGAACAATACCACGGTACGTTACTTTTCCGCCATGCTTGGAAATTGATTTCGACACGATGGATGAAGAGCAGTCAGGTGCGAGGTGCGTCATTTTTGCGCCTGCATCCTGGTGCTGTCCTTTTCCTGCAATTGCAATGGAAAGAACGTTTCCTCGTGCACCGCGGCCTTTCATAACTACAGCCGGGTATTTCATTGTAAGCTTAGAACCGATATTTCCATCGACCCATTCCATTGTCGCATTTTCTTCTGCCACTGCACGCTTCGTTACCAGGTTAAATACGTTTGGAGCCCAGTTCTGAATCGTTGTATAACGGCAGTAAGCATCTTTTTTAACAATGATTTCAACTACCGCACTGTGAAGAGAGTTGGTTGTATAAACTGGTGCTGTACAACCTTCTACATAGTGTACAGAGCTGTCTTCATCTGCAATGATCAGGGTACGTTCAAACTGTCCCATGTTTTCAGAGTTAATACGGAAGTACGCCTGCAGCGGGCTGTCCGTCTTCACTCCTTTTGGAACATAAATGAATGATCCGCCGGACCATACTGCAGAGTTTAATGCTGCGAATTTGTTATCCGCTGGAGGAATTACTTTTCCGAAATGCTCTCGGAAGAGATCTTCATTCTCGCGAAGTGCCGTATCCGTATCTTTAAATACGATCCCCTGCTCTTCAAGTTCCGTCTTCATGCTGTGATAAACTACTTCAGACTCATACTGTGCGGAAACACCAGCAAGATATTTCTGCTCTGCTTCAGGAATACCAAGCTTATCAAATGTGTTTTTAATTTCTTCCGGCACTTCATCCCATGAAGTTTCAGAACGCTCTGACGGCTTCACATAATAAGTGATTTCATCAAAATCAAGATCAGAAATATCGCCGCCCCACTGAGGCATCGGCATTTTATAAAATTGCTTTAAAGCCTTCAGGCGGAAATCAAGCATCCACTGCGGCTCTTCTTTCATTCTGGAAATTTCTCGTACGATTTCTTCAGTCAGACCTTTTTTCGAACGGAAAATCGAAACATCTTTATCTGAGAAACCATATTGGTACTCTTCCATTTCAGGCATTTTCTTAGCCATGGTGAAACCCTCCTTCTAAATCTTACGGAGCCTGCGCTCCCTGCTGCTCTATATTGACATGAACGACAAGCGTCATATTGTGTTGCAACTTATAATTACATTCTACATCATTCAGCCTCGATTGACAAAGAATGGACTAAGCCTGCTCTTCTTCATGCAGTCCCTGTTCCATTGCTTTCCACGCAAGCGTTGCGCATTTGATGCGGGCCGGGAATTTTGTAACTCCCTGCAGTGCTTCAATATCTCCTAAGTCGAGCCCGGCAGGATCAATTTCTTTTCCGAGCATCATGTCCGAGAAGAGCGCCGACATCCGGAGTGCATCCTCCACCGGAAGTCCTTTTACAGACTGCGTCATCATAGAAGCGGATGACAGACTGATCGAACAACCTTCACCGTTGAATTTGGCATCAGCGATTTTGTTGTCCTCCACTCTCATCTGCAATTGAATACGATCCCCGCATGTCGGGTTGTTCATATTCACTTTCAGGGTATCTCCTTCAAGTTCTCCACGATTACGAGGATTTTTATAATGGTCCATGATCACCTGACGATAAAGTGTGTCTAGATTATTACCCAAAGACATCTCCAAAATACTCCTTTGCTTTATGAAGCGAGTCAACAAATTTGTCGACATCTTCTTCAGTATTATAGAGGTAGAAGCTTGCGCGGGCAGTTGCTGTAACTTCCAGCCATTTCATCAGCGGCTGGGCACAATGATGTCCTGCCCTTACTGCTACACCATCAGAATCCAGTACAGTGGCTAAATCATGTGGATGTACATCATCCGCATTAAAGGTAACTATTCCGGCTCTATCGTTCGGTCCAGGACCATAAACCGTCACGCCATCTATCTTACTCAGTTTTTCCATCGCGTACTGCGCAAGCCGTTTTTCATGCGCTTCAATGTTATCCAGACCGATTTCTTCGAGAAAATCAATTGCTGCACCAAGTCCTATTGCTCCAGCAATAATCGGCGTGCCGCCTTCGAATTTCCACGGAAGGTCTTTCCAGGTAGAATCCTGAAGTCCTACAAAATCAATCATTTCACCGCCGAATTCAATAGGCTCCATTGCATTCAGCAAATGCTTCTTTCCATAGAGCACTCCAATTCCAGTTGGCCCACACATTTTGTGCCCGGAAAAAGCGAAGAAATCAGCATCAAGATCCTGTACGTCCACTTTCATGTGGGGAACTGACTGTGCGCCGTCCACCACCATAACAGCACCGTTTTCATGTGCGATTTCCGCAATTTCCTTGATAGGATTAATAGTTCCAAGTACATTGGAAACCTGCATTACAGAAACGATTTTTGCTTTTTCCGTAATAGCATTGCGGACATCTTCCAAATCAAGGCTGCCATCAGGCTGCAGTGGAATATACGTAAGTGTGGCGCCTGTGGCTTTTGCAAGCTGCTGCCAAGGAATAATATTACTGTGATGTTCCATCGGGGTAATTACAATTTCATCTCCAGGGCCTACATTCGCTCTTCCGTAACTTCCCGCTACAAGGTTAATAGCTGTCGTAGTACCGCGAAGGAACACAATTTCCTCCATGCTGGAAGCACCAATGAATTTACGAACCTTTTCACGGGCTCCTTCATAGCCATCTGTAGCCATAGATCCAAGTGTGTGGACGCCTCGATGCACATTTGAATTATAACGGTTGTAATAATCCTCTAGTGCTTCAATTACCTGCTTCGGCTTCTGCGAAGTTGCAGCGCTGTCCAAGTAAACCAGCGGCTGGCCGTTGACGTCCTGGTCCAAAATCGGAAACTGTCGTCGAACGTCCTGTACGTTCATTTAGTACACTTTCCTTTCGATTACATCATACATCTGCTCTTTAACAGAATCGATAGCAAGTGCTCCTACGACCGGCTCAAGGAAACCGTGAATGATTAAGCGCTCTGCTTCTTTTCGCGAAAGGCCGCGCGACATCAGATAGAACATCTGCAGCGGATCAATTTTACCGACAGAAGCTGCGTGTCCGGCAGTTACATCATCTTCCTCAATAAGAAGAATTGGGTTTGCGTCCCCTCGCGCTTTCTCGCTCAGCATGAGTACACGCTCAGTCTGCTCCCCATTTGCTTTTGTAGCGCCGTGTTCAATTTTGGAAATGCCATTAAAGATAGAGGTAGCCTGTTCTTTCATAACTCCATGCTTTAAAATCTGTCCATCGGTATCTTTACCGAAATGAATCATATTCGTCGTAAAATTGGAAGTCTGTGTACCTCTTCCGATCGTTACACTTTTTGTATCTCCGCGGGAACCTCTCCCGTGCAGATAGGTAGTGTTTTCAGAAACCGTATTGCCATCGTTCATTAATCCAAGCGCCCAGTAAAGTTCTGCGTCCGTGCCGTTCACCTGGCCGCGGCGGTTTACGTAAGTTGTAACAGAATCTGCAAAATTATCTACAGCACCATAATTCACTTTTGCGCCGTCTGCCACGTATACTTCTGCAATAACGTTCGCTACAGCCTCATTCGATGAACCTTCGCTGAGATAGTTCTCGATATAAGTCAGGGAACTGTTTGCTTCTGCAACGATCAATACATGATTATATAAGCCAAAGCTGCCTTCGTGCGCAAAAATTGCCTGAAGCGGCGCTTTCACTTCTACATTTTGAGGGACATAGATGAAAACACCCCCGTTCAGCAGCGCTGCGTGCGCAGCAGTAAGACTGTGCTCATCCACCGAAACAGCATCCTGCATGAAATATTTCTGTACAAGATCTCCATGTTCCTGCAGTGCTGTCTGCATATCAGTAAAAATAACTCCCTGATTTGTCAGCTCTTCCTGCACAGCAGTGTAGTTTGTACGGCCGTTTTTCTGTGTCAGCAGATTTTCAATTTTGCTTTCTCCGCCTACAAGGGTGCGGACAGCATCAGAAAGTTCTGCATAGGAAGAGCTCGCTTCTGCGTTTGCATCATACGAATAAGAACTGAAATTCCATTTCGTAATTTTCGTCTTATCCGGCTTTGGAAGCTCAAGCTTTCCTGCTTTATCAAGAGCAGCCAGGCGCTGGTCGGTAAACCACTGAGGCTCCTGACGATCTTTCGAAAAACTTTGAAGCTGTTGTTCGTTTACTGGAAACGTCAATTCTGTCGTCATGTTATATCCTCCTCCTGCAGCTTATTCCTGCCCTACTCTTTCGTCTTCAATTCCTAATTCTTCCTTGATCCACTCGTAACCTTTTTCCTCCAGCTTTTTCGCAAGCTCAGGTCCGCCGGATTTAACAATCTTACCCTGCATCATTACGTGAACAAAGTCAGGCTCAATGTAATTTAATAAACGCTGGTAGTGCGTAATGATCATGCAGCCAAAATCATCGCTGCGCATCTCGTTAATTCCTTTTGCCACTACTTTAAGTGCGTCAATGTCCAGACCGGAGTCGATTTCATCAAGAATCGCAATCTTCGGCTCAAGCATTAACAGCTGTAAAATTTCGTTACGCTTTTTCTCACCACCGGAGAAACCTTCGTTTAAATAACGGTGCTGGAAAGACTGATCTATTTCAAGTGTAGACATTTTGTCATCAATTTTTCGGATGAACTGCATAAGGGAAACCTGGTCATCTTCATCACGGTCTGCATTCATCGCAGAACGGATAAAGTCAGCATTAGTCACGCCGGATACTTCACTTGGATACTGCATTGCAAGAAATAGTCCTGCACGGGCACGCTCGTCTACTTCCATCTCAAATAAATCTTCGCCGTTAAAAGTAGCTTCTCCGCTTGTAACCTCATAATTCGGGTGTCCCATAAGAGCAGATGCGAGTGTAGACTTACCTGTACCGTTTGGTCCCATAATCGCGTGGATCTCTCCACCCTTTACATCGATTCCGAATCCTTTCAGAATTTCTTTATCCTCAATAGATACGTGAAGATCTTTTACGCTCAAGCTTGGTTTAGTCATGAAATATACCTCCATATTTTTTGAAAGTTAGTTTATAAACATGTTATGATAATAAACGTGCCAATACGCGTTTCCACGCATTTAAACCACTTTATATATCATAACATAAAACCTTCGATTTATTCTCAAATTATTCTCATTCTAATCTTATCGTAAATATAAACTGAGTTCAAGGGAAATACAACATTTCTCTATCGAACCATGCGGCTGTTGATTATATCACTAAATAACACCGGAATATCCTATAAAAATTCTCAAGCATCTATTCTCAATGGATGCTTCTTTTTTATTTTAATTGAGAATGAATCTTATTTACATCCCGATTGTTTAAAGAACAGAACCCTATGGAAAATAATTGCCCTTCTTCTTTAAAGCAATTTTTCCAGAAAGCTCTTCATTTAATAGAAAAACAGATTCAATATTACTTTTCTCCCCCCCTGCTTTTGATTAAATTTACTGTTGAGTCTGTCTTTCGTTTCTTCGCATGCTTTTTTAATGAAACTCCCAGTTCATATCCCTTCTATATTATAGTAGTTCTTTACAGGTGAAGAAAGTATTTCCGACAATTCTTATTTTAAAATCACCATGGCTCTTCACCACGTATTGCAGTTAGCAGGACATGGTGCATTTTTCTGCAGGATGGTCTCCATTCTACATTGATAAAAGTACAGAATACTAACAGCGTGTATTTTATCCATAAAAAAACGGCAGCCGCTGGGGGCTGCCGGGTATGACTATTTATCCATGCATAAACTGTTGTACGATTTTCTGACTTTGTTCGTAATCCTTCTGCCGGCTTACTTCCACCTGCAGACGGTTCTCGAGCTTACTGTTGTACTCCCCATATCCCATTCCGTGATTGGAATGCATAGCTTTTTCCATATCAGTAGTCTGTTTCGTATCGATCTGATGGATAATAAATCACGATCCTTCCAAATTTTTTGATCCGTTTCTTTCGGAATCGGATAAATCTTATTTTAGCATCCGCAAGTTTGTGAACCAATGCGCAGAGTTGGTCATATTTTCTGACAATTGAATATATTCCCCTTTGTAATACACTCACTTACTCTTCCTATATTATTTGTGTAAAATGCTCTTTTATGCTACCAAATGCTGTCTTTCCATGATATATTTTTCTTGTTAAAAACTGTATGTTCTTTTTTAAAGCTCTGTTAATACTCATTGTTAATAGGAGAAAACTTCGCTGCGCTGTGGGATCTTCCCAGCTCGTTCTTCCACAGGCGGTATGCACTTTTACCGCCGAAAGCATTTGCGCAGCCGACCAAATGATCTTAAAGGCATCTTCACGTTTTTGGTGAAGGTGCCTGCTGGTCGAGTGGAGCAGTGCTCACTCTCTACAAAGGCGTCCGCCGGTTTCCGCTCCGTTCTTCCCTTTGCGAAACAAAAGAAAAGATTGTTTTTATTACAAGCTTTTCTATCAACAAAATAAAGACAAGGCGGTGAAGACGCCTGCAGAAAAAGAAAGCGTGAAGATCATGCCGGACGAAAGGAAGGGATAGCTGAAGGATTTCTCCGCGGCAAGCGCAGAAAAAGGAGCCGCAAGCGTAATGTTCTTATATCAACATCAGACTTTAACAGAGACACTCATGCAAAATTTTTGCACCATGAAGTATGAAAATTAATACTGCTGTGGAACGAAGGAGAGGACACCCAAAGGATGAGCGCAGTTGGAGAATCCATTTTGGCGGACGTTCTTTCCGTCAAAATTAGTCGAGAACAAGCCCTTGGGTAAGCCGCTCCGAAAGTGAAGCAGCAGTATTACTTCTTTTTAGCGGAACTTTTATTTTCAAGGTAGCCTTTTTTAAAATCTTATCCCCTTAGTTTGTTTCTTTCGTTCATTAAAATCTTTTTTTTATAAAACTTAAAGGAGAAAAAATTATGTGCGGAATCAATGCAATCAAAATGTTTCAAAATACTGCTGTTACACACTGTCAATTAGTAGCAATGGGCAACCAGATGATACATAGAGGTCCGGATGATGAGAACACCTGGATTCACGGAGATGTCGGGCTCGGTTTCCGGAGACTTTCTATTCTGGATGTAGCACATGCCAGGCAGCCGCTGACGAACGAAGATGGAACATTGGCGCTTATCTGCAACGGGGAGATTTACAACTACCTGCAGCTCCGTGAAGAACTAAAAGCAAAAGGGCACAAATTCAAAACTAACGGAGACGCAGAAACGATTCTGCACCTTTATGAAGAGTACGGTACAGACTGTACCTCTTACCTGCGGGGCATGTTTTCTTTTGTTCTTTATGATATTGAAAAAGATATTATGTTTGCAGCCAGAGATCCATTCGGCATTAAACCTTTTTATTACTGGGCTGATGAAGAGAAAATCATCTGTTCTTCTGAATTAAAGAGTATTGTCACATTAATGCCTGAAGGCAAATCACTGGATCCACAAAGTTTAATGTATTACCTTTCTTTTCAGTATGTTCCTGAACCAGCAACGATGGTAAAAGGAGTGTCCAAGCTCCCGCCCGGACACTGTATGATAGTGAAAGGATCCCAAATTAATATCAAAAAATACTGGGAGCCTTCATTTTCACCAGAAAAGCAGGATAGGGAAATACTTCGGACTACTATTAAAGAAAAGCTGGAGGAATCTGTAAAACTGCATATGCAGAGTGATGTGCCTATTGGCAGCTTCCTTTCCAGCGGCATTGATTCCACAGCAATTACAGCGATGATGAGAAAGCATGGTAATTTAAAAACATTTTCAGTAGGCTTTGAAGGCGGCCAGAACGAATGTGAGGTCGCCAGAGTAACTGCCCGGATGCTTGATACGGAGCATCATGAGCAGATGATTACAGAAGAAGCATATTTCGATACAGTAGACAAAGTGATCTGGCACCAGGATGATCCTGTAGCAGACCCTTCTGCAGTTCCTTTATTTATCGTTTCAGAATTGGCTTCCCAGCATGTAAAAGTAGTCCTTTCCGGCGAAGGAGCAGATGAGCTTTTTGGAGGCTACAGAATTTATCAGGAGCCGCAGGCATTAAGGTATTTCCGGAAATTATCTCCTTCCCTTAAAAGGAAAGCTCTCGATTTCGTTTCCCACGCCCCTGCGTTTTACGGGAAAAATTTTCTTATGCGCGGTTTCACTCCCCTGGAGAGCAGGTTTATAGGGAATGCGAAAATCTTTACAGGCCCTGCACTCGAATATCTTCAGCGTGAAAAAAACGACAGCGGGCTTATGTCTGCATTCGAATGGGCAGGTAATTACTATCAGGAAGTACAGGAGCAGGATGAAGTTACTAAAATGCAGCATCTTGATATGAACCTTTGGCTTCCAGGAAATATACTAGCAAAAGGGGATAAAATGTCTATGGCGCATTCTATTGAATTAAGAGTCCCTTTTCTGGATACCAGTGTGTTCGAAACTGCAAGAACAATTCCTACTTCTCTTAAAGTGAACAGCCATACTACAAAGAAAATTTTCAGAGAAGCAATGGAGGGCATCGTACCGGACCACGTACTGCACAGAGCGAAACTTGGTTTTCCTGTACCATTAAAGCAGTGGCTGCGAGGTAAAAGGGGAGATATGTGTCTCTCAGTAATAGCATCAAGCGGAATCTCAGAATATATCCAGGTGGGCTATGCGGAAAAATTAGTGAGAGAACATCAAAATGGAAAAGCAGATCATGCCAGAAAGATCTGGACACTCTATGTACTGGCAAAATGGCATATTATGTATATTGAAAATGCAATAACTCCTTTATCTACCGGAACAGCTGAAACACCCCTCATCTCTTAATAAAGAAAAAAGCTCCGCGGATGCGGAGCTTTCTTTATTAATCTTGTACTGGTACAACTGCACCGTCATATTCTTCTTCAATAAACTCCTGTACCTCATCTGATAGAAGTACTTCTACAAGAATATCTGTACGAGGATCATCTTCATCTTCGCTGTTTACTGCAATGATGTTTGCATATGGGTTGTCTCCATCGGCTGACTCAATTGCGATAGAATCTTCCATCGGATTTAAACCTGCATCCAGTGCGTAGTTTGAATTGATAAGCACTGCATCTGCTTCATTATTTTCGTAAGCAGTAGGAAGAAGTGCTGCTTCTACATTATCCTGGAAATTAAAGTCATTAGGATTTTCAGCAATATCTTCAATTGTCGCTTCAATACCAACGCCATCTTCAAGAGTAATTAACCCCTGTTCTTCCAGCATCATAAGAATACGGCCGTGGTCTGCAACTGAGCTGCTCATGATAATATCTGCACCTTCCGGAAGATCCTCCAGGGAATCATAATCCTGAGAATAAATACCGATAGGCTCAATATGAATACCGCCTTTGTTTGCGAAATCATAGTCAAATTCTTCAATCTGTGATTCAAAATAAGGAACATGCTGGAAATAGTTTGCATCCAGTTCTCCTTCATCAAGAGCCTGGTTCGGAAGGATATAATCGTTGAAAGTAACGATTTCAAGTTCTACCCCTTCTTCTTCCAGTAAAGGCGTTGCAAATTCAAGAATTTCTGCGTGCGGCACGTTGGAAGCTCCTACCACGAGTGTTTCAAAATCTTCTGTAGCGGCTTCATTATTTTCTTCCGCAGCGTTGTTGTTTTCTTCTGCGCCGTTATTATTTTCTTCTACATCTGCTGCGTTATTTCCAATATCAGTACCTGCGTCTGATTCATTTACATCTACATTATTTTCAGCGGCGTTATTTCCACCGTTATTAATTTCTGTAGTATTGTTTTCGCTGTTATCTCCACATGCTGCTAGAAAAGCAACGGATAATGCGCTGATACCTGCCAGTTGTAAAGTTTTCTTCATGATAAATTCCTCCTGTTTGTAGTTATCTCTTGTCTAATCTATTCGTAACCATATCGCCGATAAACTGAAGTATAAAGACGATGATGAGAACGATCACAGTTGCTGTAAAGGTGATTTCCGGATTGTTCCGCTGAAATCCGTCCCGGAAAGCAAGGTCCCCCAGTCCACCAGCGCCGATCACTCCCGCCATAGCTGTGTAGCTTACGAGGGCGATGGCTGTCACGGTAATACCTGATACCAGTGCCGGCATGGATTCTGGAAGCAGTACTTTACTGATGATTTGTCCATTCGAAGCGCCCATTGCTTTAGAGGCTTCAATTACTCCCTTATCTATTTCACGGAGAGCAATTTCCACCATTCGTGCGTAAAATGGTGCTGCACCTATAATTAACGCAGGCAGTGCTGCGGAAGGACCTAACATTGTTCCTACCAGTGTCCGTGTAAATGGAACAAGCAGAACGATTAAGATAATAAAGGGAATGGACCTGAAAATATTAACATACGCACCTATAATGAAGTGTGCAGCTTTATTTTCCCAGATCTGCTTCTTATCAGTAAGGTATAAAAGAAGCCCCAGAATAATTCCAAAGAAAAATGTAAATATTAATGCTACCAGAGACATGTAGAGAGTTTCTACAGTTGCTTCCCACATATTGGCCCAGTTTACATCACCGAATACTGCAGAAGCAAGGATCGTGTTAAGCACTGTGAATCACCTCGACTTCCACCTGCTGCGACTTTATATAGTCGACAACATCTGTAATCAGCTTTTCTTCTCCGCTCAAACTAATAAATAAAGAGCCGTAGGAACCATGCTGTGTCTGCGAAATTTTCCCTTGGAGAATACTGATGTTTACATCAAACTTTCGGACGATATCTGTAATCAGAGGTCTCTGAGTATCGCCGCCTACGAAAGTCAGCTGCAGGACATGACCGATGCCTTCCTTATCCAGCAGATGCTTCAATGCTTCCTCTGTTTCTTCAGGCTCTGTTACCTGCTTTACAAATTCTTTCGTCATTTCCTGCTTTGGACGCCGGAAAATATCAAGCACATCTCCCTGCTCCACGATTTTTCCGCTTTCCATCACTGCTACCCGATGGCAGATTTTTCGGATCACGTGCATTTCGTGCGTTATCAGCACGATAGTTAATCCAAGTTTTTTGTTAATGTCGACCAGCAGATCCAGAATAGAGTCCGTCGTTTTAGGATCCAGAGCGGATGTTGCTTCATCGCATAGCAGCACCTGTGGATTATTTGCCAGCGCACGTGCTATACCGACACGCTGCTTTTGGCCACCGCTGAGCTGGGAAGGATAAGACCCCCCGCGGCCTTCAAGGCCTACAAGCTTAATAAGTTCATTTACCCGCTCTTTCTGTTCAGTTTTGCTGACTCCTTTAATTTCTAAAGGAAAAGCAATGTTTTCAGCTACCGTGCGTGACCAGAGCAGATTAAAGTGCTGAAAAATCATGCCGATTTCCTGCCGGGCAGCTCTAAGCTTCTGCCTGGATAGGGTGTGCATCGACTTTCCTGCAACTTCTACTGTTCCGGAAGTAGGTGCCTCGAGCATATTCAGCAGCCGGATCAGTGTACTTTTCCCTGCTCCGCTGTAGCCGATCACACCGAATATTTCTCCTTTATCAATCGTCAAATCAATATTATCGACAGCTTTTACTTCACCATCTTTTGTGTTAAACACTTTAGCTATTTTTGAGAGCGTAATCAACAGGAGTTCTCCTTTCATCCTTGACGAAAACTAATTAATCATATCACTTTAGTCCCTTTAACGCACGAAAGTATTAATGGAAAAAGAAAAAGCCCTCCTGCTTTACTGATAAGCAGAAAGGCTCTATAAATAAAGTCTTTCTCCTCATCTGCCGGAAATAAATTCCGCAGGATTTGGCACCTTCTAAGCAGCAGCTTAGTGGTTGCCGGGTTTCATAGGGCCAGTCCCTCCACCTCTCGTGATAAGAAGATATGCAGTTCTTTTTTTCGTCTGATATGGATATTATCACTGTCCAAATCCGTTGTCAACAGAAATATATTAAGCAAATTAACAACGGAAACCAGGAAGCGTTTACAATTTTCTATGCATTACTCTCGTCAGCTAATCATAAGATTCTCTAAAAAACGAAGTTTAAATAATCTGGAGGCTGAAGTAAAGTTCCTATATGAAAGTTAACTGTGCAAAAAAAGCCGCTTCACCAGAAATTATCTGATGAAACGGTTCGGTTTTCATTAATCTTCTTCGATCATTTCCTGATATGCATCTGCATCCATTAATTCATCCATTTCTTCCGGGTTGGAAGGATCAATTACGATCATCCATGCACGATCATGAGGTGATTCGTTTACAAGTTCAGGTGAATCTTCGAGTTCTTCGTTGATTTCAACAACTTTTCCGCTGATTGGTGCATAAAGCTCAGATACTGTTTTTACAGATTCCACGCTGCCGAACGGCTCATCTGCTTCAAGCTCGTCTCCTACTTCAGGAAGTTCAACGAAAACGATATCTCCAAGTTCTGACTGGGCAAAGTCAGTAATACCAATACGTACCTTACCATCTTCATCTTTCACCCATTCATGTTCTTCAGAATACTTGTAATCTTTTGGTAAGCTCATTGTAAGAATCCCTCCATCAAAAAATTAGGTCATAACGACCGCTGCCAATGCTATGTATCAGGCAGTCATAATGCTGTCTTCTCCACTATAATACAAGGGGCTTCATCCCTGCAACAACTACTGGATTATTTCCACGCTGATTCGTAGGCTTCTTCTTTAAAACCAACTGTCACCGTCTTTCCATCTGTTGCAAGCGGACGTTTAATCAGCATGCCATCGGAAGAAAGAAGCTCCAGTAATTCATCTTCGGAAGCTGTACTTACTTTGTCTTTCAGACCAAGTTCCCGGTATTTTTTCCCGCTCGTGTTAAAAAATTTCTTGAGTGGAAGACCGCTCGCTTCATACATCGAACGAAGCTCTTCTTTTGCCGGCGGAGACTCTACTATATGTATTTCGTTAAAATCAATCCCGTTAGTCTCAAGCCATTTCTTTGCTTTCTGGCAGGTACTGCATTTTGGATAGTGATAAAAAGTAACTGTCATGATATACCTCCTTCTATTATTCATTTCTATTGTAGCTGACTGCCCAGAAGAAAGCACGTGTTGTCTGATGAATTATAGAGATCCTTCCAGGCGGCGGACAGCGGAAAATCCGGATACTCGTGGGGAGACGAGAAATCCGGATTTTCCTAAGAGAGAATGTTCTTCCTGCTATCAGAAAGAAATATATAGTTTCTTTAGGACAGGGAACTGTCCTAAATTGGATAACAAATTAAACGACGTAACGCTCTTCTTCAATGACTTTTTTTGCAAGTTCACGCTTTTTCTGGATAAGGTCAATCGGCGTGTGGCGGGTCAGCTTTTTCAGAATAGAAAGCATCGTACGTAAGCTGTCGCCTTCTTCAAGTGTGACAAGTGATTCCTTTGCAATTGCTTCAATATGATTGAAAGCTTCCTGGGAATACACTTCTGTCATCAGGATCTTCTGCGCATTTTTCTCTTCGCCTTCTTTCGCAATTGCTTTTTCAGTACGAAGAATCATAGATTCAATATTGAATACTTCATTCACAATATCAGCTACGTTTGCAAGTAGTTCCTGCTCTTTCGAAAGCTTTTCACCGTATTTCTGTGCGGCAGTTCCAGCGATCATCAGGAAGATTTTCTTTGCATTCGCAAGAAGATACTTCTCCTGCTCCAGCGTCTCGTCACCGACTTCTTCCGGCATCATCATCATAAGCTCTTCCTGGAGTCCTGCTGCCTGCTCCAGCAGAGGCAGTTCACCTTTCATTGCTTTACGCATGATCGTTGCTGGTACAAGCATTCTATTAATTTCGTTTGTTCCTTCGAAAATTCTGTTAATGCGCGAGTTGCGGTACATAGTTTCCACTTCGTATTCCGCCATAAAACCATAGCCGCCGTGGATTTGCACTGCTTCATCGACTGCGAAATCAAGCACTTCAGAGCCGAAGAATTTATTCAGCGAGCATTCGATCGCATATTCACCAATGGCTTTGCCGATGGCAGAAGGATCTTTTTTCTCATCTTCTGAAAGTGCTTCAAACGCCTGGTCAATCATCCCGCCAGTACGGTAGATCGTTGTTTCCATGGCGTATGTTTTTGCTGCCATTTCAGCAAGCTTCTTTTGGATCAAAGTAAATTTGGAAATTGGAAGTTTGAACTGCTTGCGCTCGTTCGCATATTTGGAAGCAAGTTCAATTGCTCTCTTCGCTCCGCCAATACAGCCCACGCCAAGCTTATAACGGCCGAAGTTTAAAATATTAAATGCAATCAGGTGACCCTTTCCTACTTCTCCAAGCAGGTTCTCCTTCGGTACTTTGGCTTCATCTAAAATCAGCGTACGTGTAGAGGAACCTTTAATTCCCATTTTCTTTTCTTCCGGTCCGACAGAAACGCCTTCATACTCCCGCTCTACAATGAAAGCAGAGAAATGTTCGCCGTCCACTTTTGCATACACTACGAATACATCTGCAAAACCGGCATTTGTAATCCACTGCTTTTCACCAGTCAGCACATAGTGGGAGCCGTCTTCTGTCAGCTTCGCAGTAGTTTTTGCACTCAGTGCATCCGACCCGGAAGTAGGCTCAGTAAGCGCATATGCAGCAATCTGCTCTCCGCTTGCCAGTCCAGGAAGATACTTTTCTTTCTGTTCCTGGTTACCGAAAAACACGATTGGCAGTGATCCGATGCCTACGTGCGCACCCTGTGTTAATGAGAAAGAACCTGCAAGTGCAAATTTTTCTGTAATAAGAGAAGAACTGATTTTATCCAGTCCGATGCCGCCAAATTCTTCCGGTACATCGGCTCCAAGAAGACCCAGCTCCCCTGCTTGCTTTAAAAGACGGACAGATCGATCAAATTCGTGGTTTTCAATATGTTCAATTTCCGGTACCACTTTACCTTTTACAAAATCCTCTGTCGTTTTTGCAATCATTTTATGCTCGTCCGTAAAATCCTCTGGTGTGAAAACATCTTCTGCTGACTGCGTTTCTAACAGAAACCCGCCGCCTTTTACTTTTTCTGAAGTTGCCATAGTGCATCATCCTCCTCGTTTTTATAAAAGTTCAAATACTCCCGCAGCTCCCATTCCGCCGCCGATACACATTGTTACTACGCCAAACTGTTCTCCGCGCCGTTTCATTTCATGAATGAGACTGAGCGTAAGTTTTGTTCCTGTACAGCCGAGTGGATGCCCGAGTGCAATTGCGCCGCCGTTAACGTTCACTTTTTCGTGATCCAGTTTCAGATGGCGCAGAATCTGCAACGACTGCGAAGCAAAGGCTTCGTTCAGTTCAAACAATCCGATATCTTCCAGAGACAATCCTGCCTGTTTTACTGCTTTTGGAATAGCTTCAATAGGACCGATGCCCATAATTTCCGGTGCTACCCCTGCGACTGCGAAGGAACGGAATTTCACAAGCGGCGTTAACCCATCCTGCTCTGCAGTTTCTCTATCCATTACCAGCACAGAAGCAGCACCGTCGCTCATCTGGGACGCATTCCCTGCTGTAACAGTCCCGTTAAACTGATTAAAAGCCGGTCGCAGCTTTGCCAGTGTTTCCAGGGTAGTGTCTTCACGGACACCTTCATCCTGAGCAAGTATTACTTCCCGCTCTATCAGTTTATTTTCTCCGCTTAGTGTTCGCAGCGTCACAGGAACCGGCACAATTTCATCTTCAAACCTGCCTGCTTTAATTGCAGCTGCAGCTCTTCGGTGGCTTTCTACCGCAAAAGCATCCTGATCTTCTCTGGAAACGCCGAACCGCTTTGCAACTTCTTCTGCTGTGAAACCCATGCCCATATAATATTCAGGAGCATTTTCTACGAGCGTCGGGTTCGGGGCCAGAACGTGCCCGCCCATAGGAATAAGGCTCATAGACTCTGCTCCGCCGGCAATAATTGCCTGGGACTGTCCGAGCATAATCCGCTCCGCACCATATGCAATACTCTGCAGGCCGGAAGAACAATATCGGTTAATTGTAATCGCCGGCACCTGCTCAGGGAGACCCGAGAGTGCAGAAATATTCCGCGCCATATTCATTCCCTGCTCTGCTTCCGGCATTGCACAACCTATAATGACATCCTCAATTCGGGAAGGGTCAAAATCATTTGCCCGTTTAAGCGTTTCTTTAATAGTTATCGCAGCCAGATCATCCGGACGAACACTGGCAAATGTACCTTTTTTAGCTTTACCTACAGGAGTTCTCGCTCCTGCAACAATTACTGCTTCCTTCAATTCGATCCCTCCTTCATCTAATTACGCAGCGGTTTTCCTTTGCTCAGCATGTGCTGCATACGCTGCTGTGTTTTCGGTTCGCCGATAAGGCTTAAAAATGCTTCTCTTTCCAAATCAAGTAAATACTGCTCATCTACTTGCGTACCGTAAGGAACACGTCCGCCTGCCAGTACAAACGCCAATTTCCCGGCGATTTTCACATCGTGATCTGAAACATGGCCACCGAACTTCAATGTTTTAGCTCCTAACAGCATCGTCGCGTAGCCGCGTTCTCCCACGACAGGAATTTTTTCATGTTTCGGTGCTCTGTAGCCCTGCTCATAAAGAAACAATGCCTTTTGCTTTGCGTCGTGCAGGAGATGATCTCCGTTAATGCTGATACCATCCTCCTGGCGCAGAAAGCCGTGCATTCTTGCTTCATGTGCACTTGTGCTCACTTTGGCCATCGCTATTTTTTCAAATACATTATTGGATACTGCCTGCAGGTCCACCTGCGTCCCTTTCGGCAGTGCATTTATATGCCGGAGATAAAGCTCTTTGTTACCCCCGCCTCCTGGGATCAGCCCTACGCCTGTTTCCACAAGGCCCATATACGTTTCCATGGAAGCTTGAATTCCTGCAGCAGGAAGGCTGATTTCTGTACCGCCGCCAAGCGTCATCTGGAATGGCGCAGCAACAACCGGCTTTTGGGAATATTTTATTTTCTGTGTAGTTTTCTGGAACTGTCTTACTACCAGGTCAAGCTCTGGGAAATTCATATCCTGAGCTTCCATCAGCATCATCATCAGGTTGGCGCCGACACAGAAATTTTTTCCCTGGTTGTTGATCACGAGCCCTTTGTAATTTTTCTCGACTTCATCGATCGACTTATTGATCATCTGCATGACATCCAGCCCGATAGAATTATTCGGGGAGGTAAATTCAAGCACTGCGATCTCGTCACCAATATCAATGAGGGAGGCACCCGCATTTTTCATAATAATATTGCTTTCGTTTTTATAGGATTTCAGATGAATTACTTTTTTATTTACGTCCGCATCTTTATAGCTGCCCTCATGGTAGAAGCGTCCGTACCCTTCATAAAACTTTGTGTTTCCTTCTGCGATCATTTTTTCAATCCATGCAGGAATGGTTTCTCCCTCTTCCTTCATGCGTGCCACTGATTTTTCCAATCCAATCGCATCCCACGTTTCAAAAGGACCCAGTTCCCATCCGAAGCCCCACTTCATAGCATTGTCTACTTCATAAACAGAGTTTGCTATTTCATAAGCTTTTTCCGCTGAGTAGAGAAGCGTTGGTTTCAGGATGTTCCAGACAAGCTCTCCAGCTCTGTCATCTGCATAAACAAGCGTCTGAATTTTTGCAGCCTTTCCTTTTGCCTGCTTACTCTGCTGGATAGAAGGCGCTTTCATTTTCGTGCGCTCTTTATATTCCATCGTTTCGTAATCCAGCTCATAGATTTCGCTGCCTTTATCTGTTTTCTTTTTCTGATAAAAACCTTTCCCTGTTTTGCTGCCCAGCATTTTTTCCTCAATCATTTTTTTCATAAAAGCTGGAGGATCAAATACTTCTTTTTCGTCTCCTTCCACTTGATCATATACGTTTTTTGCTACGTGCATAAATGTATCCAGACCTACAACATCCAGAGTTCTGAAAGTAGCACTTTTCGGTCTGCCTAATGCAGGTCCTGTGACGGAATCAACTTCCCCTACCGTAAAGCCGCCCTTCTGCATTTCCCTTGCTGTAACAAGCAGTCCGTAAGTACCGATCCGGTTCCCGATAAAGTTCGGGGTATCCTTCGCTTCCACAACACCTTTGCCGAGTACATCTTCTCCGAATTGCTTCATGAAAGATAATACGTCCTCGCTGGTATCTTTCGTAGGAATGACTTCAAGGAGCTTTAAATAACGCGGCGGATTAAAGAAATGTGTGCCGAGAAAATGTGTCCGGAAATCTTCTGAACGTCCTTCAGCCATCGCTTCAACCGAAATGCCGGAAGTGTTCGAACTGACGATAGAACCAGGTTTGCGGTGTTCTTCCACCTGGGAAAATACTTTTTGTTTTATCTCCAGATTTTCAACTACTACCTCAATGATCCAATCCACTTCACTTAAACGATGCATATCATCTTCAAAGTTACCCGCTTCAATCAAATCTGCATTTTCTTTCTGCGTAAGCGGTGCAGGCTTTTGTTTATGAAGCTTTTTTACTGCCTCCAGCGCCAGGCTGCTGCGCACTTTTTTCTCTTCCAGGGTAGCGACAGTCCCCCCGCTTTCCTGCTTGTCCTTTGGTACAATATCCAGTAAAAGTACTGGAATACCAATGTTTGCTAAGTGAGCTGCGATACCAGAACCCATGATGCCCGAACCTAAAACTGCTGCTTTTTTAATATGTCGTGACATGAGAAACCTCCTTGCAGTATATTTTTGAATGAATACTCATTCATTTTCTTCTTAAAAAAATAATCTCTTGCGCTATCTCTACTATATAGAAAAATTCTCCAACGCGCAATAAGAAAAACCAAAAAACTTTGACATTACTTTTTTTCCGTTTAAACAAAAAAAAGATTCAGCGTGCATTTGCAGCGCTGAATCTTTTTAAAACTTTTTTTAAAAATTTTAGGATGGCCGACGCATAAAGCCGGAATAACGGCGGTCGATCAGCTGGCTTTCAATTCTCTTCATCGTATCAAGGGCTACCCCGACCACGATCAGAAGACCAGTACCACCAATCTGCACAGCCGGCGGCAGACCTGCAAGCTGACCAAAAATCAATGGCAGAATCGCCACGGTCGCAAGGAATAAAGAGCCTACCAGCGTAAGACGGTATAACAGTTTAATAATATAATTCTGTGTAGCTTTCCCAGGGCGCACCCCTGGAATAAATCCGTTCTGTCTCTGCAGATTTTCTGCCATCTGCTCAGGATTCATCTGCACAAACGTATAGAAATAAGCGAACGCAATGATAAGGACAGCATACACTATCATACCGATTGGATTGGTATAGTCAAACGTCTGTACAATCCATGTAGCGATCGGACTTCCCTCACCGACGAAATTCGCTACTGTCGGCGGGAAAATAAACAGAGACATGGCAAAGATAACCGGAATAACCCCTGCTGCGTTCACCTTGATCGGCAAGTGTGATGACTGGCCGCCAGTCGCACGCCCGCCGGCTGCGATCTGTTTCGCGTACTGTACAGGAACTTTACGTTCTGCCTGCTGTACGAAGATAACGAATACTACTACTGCCAGAATCGCAAGTACGATTAAAGCTACGATAACAATATTCATAAACAGCTGGTCCCCTGCATCGGCGATGTAAATAGAATACAGCTGCATTACACCATTCGGAATACCTGCGGCAATACCGGCAAAGATAAGAATGGAAATACCATTCCCTACACCCTTTGCAGTAATCTGTTCACCGAGCCATAATAGAAAAGCGGTTCCGCCTGTCAGTGTGATGGCGATAATCAGATACGTTGTGACAGAAGGGTTCGGCACAAGTCCCGGCATAAGGTTGTTAAACCCGATAGACATTCCGAGCGCCTGTACAAACGCAATTCCAACTGTTCCATAACGAGTTACCTGTGCCAGCTTTTTACGGCCGGCATCCCCTTCACGACCCCATTCCGCAAATTTTGGAACTACATCCATGCGGAGGAGCTGCACGATAATGGAAGCTGTGATATAAGGCATAATTCCTGTGGCAAAAATCGAAAAGTTCTCCAGTGCACCACCACCGAAAGTATTTAAAAATCCAAGCGCTGCAAGACCGTCAAAGCTTAACGCATCCGCGTTTACTCCAGGAGCAGGAAGATGCGCTCCAATACGGAAGACAATAAGAATTGACAGCGTAAAGAAAATTTTATTACGCAAGTCTCCAGCTTTAAACATCCCTTTTAATGTATTAAACATAAAACTATACACCTCTGTTCATCTCAAAAATCTCTGATGCTGCGTAACCGTTTACGCATAACGATGCGTGTAAGATACCCCCATCAAAACATATGACTAGCGACAATTTTGAAAAATTACTGCTTTTTTAGTCTATCACATTCGCTTCTTCAATGCGCGGACAATTTTTCCTTTTTGAAAAAAAATTGGAGAAAACAGGGGTTTTTGAAAAAATAATCTACAGATTAAGCAGTGTCCGGTACTTTTCTACTTATATTTCTATCATGAACAGCTGCTGCTAAAAAAAAAGCTTCATTAAAGAGAAGTAATACCACTGCTATAATATCGAAGAGGCTTGCCAAGGGCTTTCTCGACTAATTTCTTTAAATCAGGGCGCAGCTTCCATCGATCCACAGACAGCAGGGCGGAGACCGCCATGCTGCCTTTAAGAAACAGGATCGATTCTGCTTGTGCTTCATCACCTTCCAAACGATTGCTTCTATCACAAATATTTCTTTCATCAGAAATATTTATTCGGTTTCTGCCTCTGTTACTGCTTTTTCGTATGCTTCCTGTGACTGAAGCCCGGTGAGTTTTTTATCTCCAATGTAAAAGGTAGGCACAGCCTGCACGCCTTCCTCGTACGCTTTTCTTATCGAAGCTTCTCTTGCGTCGGAATAAACTCTGTCCTCCAGCGCCTGGCTGAAGTCCTCTCCAGGAAGCCCCGTTTCTTCCGCTATTCTACGAAGCTCTGAGATATCACCGATATTTATCCCATCTTCATAAAAAGCACGGAACACTTTATGCGCGTACTCATTTCCTTTATCATGCTCTTTTGCAAACAGCAGTCCTTCATGTGCATAGTGCGTGTGAGGCTGCGGGTCGGTCATATTCAAATTCATCGTTACATTCAGCTGCTCTGCAATAGGGAGTATTGATTGATGCCATGCCTGCTGGATATAATCGCTGTGTGGACTTAAGGTCTCATTTGGATAAGGGCGCAGCTCAAACGGCAGCCATTCGATTTCTGCCTCTTTTCCTTCTATTGCCCGAAATAGCGGAGCCTCCGCTAAATAGCAGAATGGTCAAACAAAGTCGCTGTAAATGCGAACTTTCAATGTCATAAATATCATCCTTTCTGATGTCTTTTCCTATTATGGTATATTTCACGGCTCATTCATAGGAAAATACCTTTACGATAAGCACATCGTAAAGGTCAGTCGTAAAAAAATCATAAAAATTTCTTGTTATCCAGCAGCCACTAAAATTTTCTTCAGTGTTCCGCTTACTGGATATACTGCTTCTCCGAATTTAACAGCTTCGGATTTAGCGGCTTCGATTATGGTGCCTTCCCGTCCTTCCACAATTTCAATATCTGTTACACGGTTAGGAAGGTTCTCTAAGCCGCTTCCTGTAATAAACCAGTAAGGGAAAGTCTCTGCCTCTTTTGGCTTTACTTCCTCCTCCAGCTGTGGCGGCTCCGCTTCTGCGGTGTTCGTCCAGTGGTTTACAATATCTTCAATTACAGCACTTGCGGTTGGAAATTTCCCGGCTCCTGCTCCCTGGAATAAAAGAGAGCCGGAAATCGAACCCTGTACGTGTACGCCGTTGTTTACACCTTCTACCCCATACAGTGCATGGTCTGCAAGGATCAGCCTTGGTTCCACTGCTGCTTTCGTGCCCTCCAGGGAAGCAACGTGTTTTACCCTCCCTCCGAATACATCTGCCAGGTGAAGATCACGGACATCAATGTCACGAATGCCCTTCGGCTTTTCTTCCTGCCATTCCGGCGGTTTCCCGTAGAGCCAGTGGCTGAGGATGGTTGTTTTATACCAGGCATCCCATCCATCAATATCTTTATCCGGCACAGCTTCTGCATATCCAAATTCCTGCGCCTGTTTTAAAGCTTCATTAAAAGCAGTGCCTTCATCACGCATTTTAGTCAGAATAAAATTTGAGGTGCCGTTCACAATGCCTTCCACTTTTTCGATCGTATTCGTCTTCAACGCGTGACGGACACTTGTTAAAATAGGAATACCTCCGGCAACAGCTGCCTCAAAATAAAAGCGGCAGTTTTTCAGCGCTGCTGTATAAAGAAGTTCTTCTCCGTACTTTGCTACTAATTCTTTATTCGCAGTAATTACTGTAATACCATTTTCCAAAAGTTCCTTTACAATTGGATATGCAGTTTCTGCATCAGGAGTCGCTTCTACAGCAGTATCCACTTTTTGTTTAAAAATTTCCGTGAAATCTGTAGTTACAATTGTGCTGCTGCTCACTTTTCGCGGAACGTCAGGATCCTTTACGACAATGACAGGAATCGAAAAGTTTCCTACCAGCCCTTCTACTTTTGCCTGCTTTTCAATTAATGCTTCATATACACCGCTTCCTACCGTTCCGTATCCGATAATTGCTAACCGATTACTCATGTTGTCAGTTCCTCCTTTTCCATTTTCTCCAGCTCCTGCTCTTTTAACAGCCGCCGAAGAATTTTTCCGCTGATTTTGGTTTTTGGCAGTTCATTCACGACTTCAATCTCTTTGGGTGCTGCATGCGCTGCAAGATTTTTCCGGACAAACAAACTGATTTCTTTCTCCAGTGCTTCGCTCGTTTCATAACCATGGCGGAGCGTAATAAATGCTTTAATAATCTGTCCTCTTATTTTATCCGGTTTTCCAATAACACCTGCTTCCGCCACCGCAGGGTGCTCAATCAGCTTCGATTCCACCTCAAAAGGCCCTACCCGTTCTCCAGCTGTTTTAATGAGATCATCGTCTCTTCCCTGAAAGAAAACATATCCTTCTTCATCCTGAAATGCAGTATCACCTGAGATGTACCATCCATTTTCAGTAAAATAGGATTGGAACTTCTCTTCGTTTTTCCAGATTTCCTTCATTAAACCCGGCCACGGCGCTTTGATTGCAAGCTTTCCTGGTTCGTATGCCGGCAGCGGCTGATTCTTTTCATCAAGAATTCCAACTTCCACACCTGGAAACGCTCTTCCCATAGAACCTGGTTTAATTGTTTCTGAAGGGAGATTCACGATGAGATGGCCCCCGGTTTCTGTCATCCACCAAGTATCGTGAATTCTTACGTCAAAAGCTCTTTTTGCCCAATGAATTACTTCCGGATTCAATGGCTCTCCTACACTGAGCATATGGCGCAGCTTGGAAAGATCAAATTCACGGTACACATCGCCTTCACTCATCAGCATGCGAAAAGCGGTAGGCGCACTGTACCATATAGTTACGCCGAAGCGTTCCAGGAGGCCATACCATTCTTTTGCATCAAACCGCCCGCCGTGAATGACTACTGTCGCACGATTAAGCCACGGAGCAAATACGCCGTACACACTGCCTGTTACCCAGCCAGGGTGTGAAGTGCACCAGTAGACATCATCATCCTGAATATCCAGTACCCAGCGACCGGTAATGAAGTGATGCGGCAGCACTTTCTGTGCATGAAGCACCCCTTTCGGCTGGCCTGTTGAACCGGAAGTATAGTGAATCAGCATGCTGTCCTGCTCCCCCATCCATTCGATCGGCTCTTCTCCACCCTGTAATGCTTCGGCCTCTGCTTCCAGATCATCAAGATGCCACGTTTTTATAAGAGAAGTAATATCTTTATAAGGCACTCTATTTGTTAATACATCATCTGTAATTAAGTACTGCGCTTCACAGTCCTGCATTCTTTCACGGACGGCGTCTTCCATAAACGCTTCAAACAGCGGCCCTGCAATGGCTCCAACTTTTATAGCTGCTAAAATAGCGAAGTAGCACTCCGGCGATTTAGGAAGAAAAATAAATACGCGGTCTCCCACGGATACTCCCTCCGCTTTCAACACGCGTGCATAGTCATCAGTAATCTTCTTTACTTCCTCAAACGTAAATGACCGGTCTTCTGTACCGTCTGTAAACAAAAGTGCCTCTTTTGCTCCATATCCTTCCTCCACATGACGGTCGATACATTCATAGGCCGCGTTCCACTTTCCTTCCGGGACTTTTGCAAGCCCATTTACGGCATCTTCCCAGGAAAAATTGACGGCCCCTCCGTCTTTAGTGAAATTTGCTTTGACTTTCGCATTTTCTGCTGCTTTTAAAATAGTCATCATTATGCCTCCTTACGCTGTTTAGGGGTGCGGCTTATATCCAGGCTTTCTAATATATATTCTTTTAATTCTGCGAGCTTTGTATCTGATTTCTTCCTGGGCTTGGGCTGGGTAATTTCCAGATTATCGTGCAGTTCCCCCGGCTGACCTTTTAAAATAACGATCCGGTCACACAGGTATAAGGCTTCATCAATATCATGTGTCACAATTACCATTGTAGGTTTGTAGCTTTCCCAAAGCTCCAACACCATATCCTGCAGCTGCAGCTTCGTGAACGCATCCAGCGCACTGAAAGGTTCATCCAGAAGAAGAGTCGAAGGAGCGGTAACGAGCGCACGCGCAATTGCAGTTCGCTGCGCCATGCCTCCCGAAAGCTGCTTCGGGTAATGCTGTTCAAAATCTTCGAGCCCTACGACACGCAAAATCTCCCGTGCTTTTTCACGATTTTCTTCTTTCGTCCCGGTAAGACCGAAACAGACGTTATCAATTACCGTGAGCCATGGCATCAGCCGCGGCTCCTGGAAGATCACACCAAGCTCCCGGGAAGTTCCGCGTGTTTCTTTTCCATGAATACACACCGTGCCGTCATACTCTGTGTCCAGACCCGAAATAGCTCGAAGGATCGTACTTTTTCCGCAGCCGCTCGTTCCTAGCAGCCCTACAATTTCTCCCTGCTTTGCTTCAAAAGAAATTTCATCTACAGCAAGTGTTCCCTGAAAGGTTCTGCTGACTTTATCCACCTGTATGCTCATAAGGAATCTCCTCCGTTAATTTTTCATATTATCCTGCCAGTGCAAAGCCCGTGTTTGCAGCTTTTTCAGAGCATAGTCTGTCACTTTTCCTAAAAACGCAAACAATACGATGCTTGCAAGAATTACATTCGGAGACAGCGTATTCTGTCCGAGTACAAGTAAATAACCAAGCCCCTGGCTTGCTCCGAGAAGCTCCGCCGCAACGACAAACATCCAGCCGAGGCCGAGGCCGCTTCTAAGTCCCGTAAGAAATGAAGGGAGCGAAGCAGGTAAAATTATCCGGCGGACGAGCTGAAACTGGTTGAGGCCGTATGCTTTTCCGACTTCTATTAATTTCCGGTCCACAGAGTGAATTCCGCCGACTACATTTAAATACACAGGAAAAAATACACCCAGCGCAATTAAAGTTACTTTTGATGGTTCACCGATACCAAGCCAAAGGATAAATAAAGGAACCCAGGCGAGGGAAGGAATTGCCCGAAACGCCTGAATCAGCGGATCAAACATTGTTTCCGCATTTCTGGACATAGCGACAAGGGAGCCGATAACTACTGCGACAATTGTTCCCCAGAAGAAGCCCCAAAGAAGGCGGTAAAGGGTAATGCCCATATGGCCCCATAAGCTTCCGTCTACGCCCATCGCCCAGATCGTGCCTACAATCTCGGAAGGAGCGGGGAGCAGGTGTCCCGCTACAAGACCGAATCTGGTCACTCCTTCCCAAAGTGCAAGAAGCAGAATTGGGAAAAGGAGAGCGAGACCGGCTGTTTTCAGGAAAGCCGGCATGCCTTGTCGTTCCTTCTGTTTTACTTTAATTACTGATTTAAACACGGATTCCTTTTCGGCATGATGTCCCTGAGAAATAGCCATGTGTCACCGCCTCCTTTTTCTTTTTAACAATTATTTAATCAAACAGAAACAGTTATGTTCCTTTACTCAATCACTTCTTCTGCAAAGGATGGATCAATAAGATCATCCAGTAATTCATCCACGCTTAAGGTATCATCCAGATTTCCGGAGGACTGTAATACTTCTCCTGCAGCGCTGAGGCTGTCTATGTGCTCCTGTCCCGGCAGCGGGTTATCGAAGTTGTTTCTTTCCAGCTGGAGCTCCGCTACGGAAGCATCAATGCCCGCTTCTTCTACAATGATCTCTACTGTTTCTTCCGGATTTTCAATTGCCCACTCTCTTGCCAGTTCATAGGCTTCAATTACTTTTTCTACAGCTTCAGGATATTCTTCTGCAAATTCTTCCCGTACATTCAGGAAGCCGTACGTATTGAAGTCTGTATTTCTGTAAAACAGTTCTGCATTAATTTCCAGTTCCTGTCGGGCCATGTGCGGATCCAGACCTGCCCAGGCATCTACTTCGCCATTTGCAAGTAAGTTTGCTCCATCATTATGCTGAACCGGCACAATTTCAATATCGTCTTCACTCATTCCGGCTTCGTCCAAAGCTCTTACCAGGAAAATATAAGGGTCTGTTCCTAGCGTTGCCGCTACTTTTTTCCCTGCAAGATCTTCGACAGAGGTAATCTCGCTGCCTTCGCCGGTAACAAGTGCTGTCCATTCAGGCTGTGAATAAACATAAACGTTTTTAATTGGAGCATTATTACCCTTTGCCATTAATGCCGCAGCACCTGCAGAGGACCCAAAATCTACACTTCCTCCAGAAAGAAATTCCAATGCATTGTTGCTTCCCTGGCTGAGCACATATTCAAATTCCACATTTTCATCTGCGAAAACTTCTTCCAGAAAGCCCTGATCCTTCAGCACAAGGCTAGTCGGAGAATAGTAGGCGTAATCTACAGTGATCGTTTCGGGTGATGAAGCGCCAGCGTCTGATTCTCCTGAGCACCCTGCTAATAATACGGCGGCTGCCGCTGCTGTTCCTGCTAACGTTTTCTTCATCAATAATCACTCCTGTAATTAGTTAAATTTATTTAAATTTCGCAGGCAAACGTGGAAATACTCCCGCGGAGACGCTGCGCTTCTTTATACGTACAGCGGTTATGCACTACTTCAATGCCTGCTTCTTTGGCAATAGATGCTGCTTCTTCTGAAATAACGCCTTCCTGCAGCCAGAAGATTTTCGGCTGTACTTCGGCTGCTTCTTTCGCAATTTCTATCGCTGCTTCCGGACTGCGGAAAACCTGCACGATATCAATCGGACCTTCTACAGATGAAATGTCCGGGAATGCTTTTTCACCGAGGATTTCCGTTTCCCGTGGATTAACAGGAATAATTTTATAGCCGAGACGCTGCATTTTTCTTGCCAGTCTATGGCTTGGGCGGGATTCCTTACCGCTCAGTCCCACAACGGCTATTGTTTTCTGGCGGGATTCGCTTCCGTCGCTGTTTGTCGCGTTGGCCAGTGCCCAGCGGATGACGCCTTCGTCATTAATCACTGTATTGTCGCTGGCATTTCCTTCTCCTGTAGCAATCTGCAGGGCATGGTCCAGGTCTTTCTTTAAGTCTTCTACATTTTCAATACCGACAGATAGGCGGACCAGGTCTTCAAATACGCCTGTTTTTTCCAGTTCCTCTCCTGTCAGCTGCTGATGTGTCGTGGAAGCCGGATGAATGATCAAGCTTTTCGCATCACCGACGTTTGCAAGGTGGGACCAGAGCGACACAGAGTTGATCAGCTTGCGCCCTTTATCACGTCCGCCTTTAATTCCAAAGTTCAGTACAGCTCCCGCTCCGTGCTTCAGTACTTTCTTCGCATTTTCATGCGCCGGATGGCTTTTCAGTCCCGGGTAGGAGACCCAGTCAACTGCCGGGTGCTGCTCCAGATACTTTGCAAGCTCCAGTGCATTCTCGTTGTGTCTTACAATCCGCAGATGGAGCGTTTCCAGTCCCTGCAGCAGCTGAAATGCGTTGAACGGGCTGAGTGCCGGACCAAAGTCTCTTAACAGCTGCACACGGAGCTTCGTGCTGAATGCAAGAGTTCCGAAGTCCTTTGCGTAAACAATGCCGTTATAACTTGGATCTGGTTCATTAAACACAGGGAATTTTTCGGACTGCCAGTTGAAACGCCCGCCGTCTACAACAAGTCCACCGATGGATGTTCCGTGCCCGCCGATCCATTTTGTCGCGGAGTGAACAACGATATCTGCTCCCTGCTCAATCGGTTTTGCTACGTAAGGTGTAGCAAAGGTGTTATCGATAATCAACGGAATGCCTGCTTCATGTGCTACATCCGCTACTGCCTGAATATCCAGTACGTGAAGACTTGGGTTACCGATTGTTTCAGCAAATACTGCTTTTGTTTTATCGTTAATTGCTGCACGGAAGTTTTCCGGATCGTCCGGATCAACGAATTTTACATTAATTCCGTATCTCGGCAGCGTTACTGCGAACAGGTTATATGTACCTCCGTAAAGATTTGTTGCTGCAACAATTTCATCCCCTGCTCCTGCAACGTTCAGTATGGAAAGTGAAATGGCTGCCATACCGGATGCTGTAGCAACTGCTGCTACGCCGTCTTCCAGCAGTGCGATTCTTTTTTCCAGAACATCATTTGTCGGATTGCCGATACGGCTGTATATGTTGCCCGGCTCATCCAGCGAGAATAAGCTCTCTGCATGATCTGTATCGTGAAATAAATAAGAGGTCGTCTGATAAATAGGCACCGCTCTTGATCCTGTAGTCGGATCCGGTGACTGCCCCCCATGTAAATTTACTGTTTCCGGATGATACGTTTCGAAAAATTTGTTGTCGCTCATAGCTATTGCCTCCCTGATTAATTTGATCTGTTTACTAAGTTTTAAAGGTGTAAATAGAGCCCTTATTTCTTTCTGAAATGCTACCTTGAAAATAAAAGTCCGCTAAAAAGAAGTAATAATGCTGCTCCACTTTCGGAGAAGCTTACCTAAGGGCTTGTTCTCGACTAATTTTGACGGAAAGAACATCCGCCAAAATGGATTCTCGAACGGCGCTCATCCTTTGGGTGTCCTCTCCTTCGTTACACAGCATTATTAATTTTCATACTTCATGGTGCAAAAAATTTGCATGAGTGTCTCTGTTTGAGTTTGGTGTTGATATAAGAAAAGTACGCTTGCAGCTTCTTTCTCCTGCCGAGTAAAAGCGAAGTTTCCTTACCAACAAGGAACATTAACAAAGCTTCCTGAAAAACAAAAAATCTCTCTACCTGTGAAAGATAGAGAGATGCAAGTACGCGAATAACGAGCTCTCCCTTATCTTTCAGAACTAAAAATAGTTCTGCAGGATTTGGCACCTTCCAAGTAAAATACTCAGTGGTTGCCGGGCTTCATCGGGCCAGTCCCTCCGCCGCTCTGGATAAGAGAAGTATGTAATTGTCATGGGATAAAAACTCTATCCCGACTTAACTGCTTTGTTTTCTCAGTGATTGATTAGTTTGAATATTATCATCATTCATACAATTGGTCAATTGTTTTTTCTAACTTAATTATTTTAACTTATCCTTGTGCGCTGATTACGCTGCATAAAAAAAACTCCTGGAGCTTTAATGCACTCCGGGAGTTGAGATATGTATTCTTCTGCAGAATCATAATCTTATCTCCCAAAGAGCGGACTCTTTGCAGGATGTAGCACCTTTCAGACGTAAAACGCCTAATGGTTGCCGGGTTTCATAGGGCCAGTCCCTCCACCGCTCTGGATAAGTTTAATATGTTTTTTGGATGTGAACATCTTAGCATGAAAAACTTTCTATTGTAAAGTGCAAAATGATATTTCCGGAAAAAGAGGAAGCAGCTTATTAATTTTCTTCTTACATAAAAAAGCTCTCCATGCCGGAGAGCCTTTTCATATAGAAACTATTCTTCCAGTCTGCCTTTATTCAACCGTGTTTCATTTATCTGTCTGCGTTTTATAAGGTCCAGTTCTTCTTTACTTGGAATTCCAACCTGTGCCTTGAATGAAGTTTCCGTTTTTAATACTGCTCTCTTTCCAGCAACATCTATTTCTTTTTCTTCCACTCTCGCTACCATAGACCGGTCCTGATGTTCCAAATCTTTGATTAACCTGGAGATATCTTTGAAAAAATCACGCTTATTCATCATTTTCCTCCTTCGTTGTGGGAGTATCTGATCCTATGCGGGCTTCCAGCTGATGGATTTTTTCTTTCAGCAGTTCATTTTCTTTTTCCGCTTCCACAGCTCTTGTAGAATACAGCGGATCGCTCTCCCACCAGTCTATCCCGACTTCTTTCGCTTTGTCAACTGAAGCAACGACCAGCCGGATTTTAATAGTAAGCAGTTCCACATCCTGCAGATTAATAGATATATCTCCGGCAATTACTACTCCTTTATCTAATACTGTTTCCAGTATTTCTACTAGTCCATTGGATAGATTTGCGGGCTGCATATCCTCCATTTTACCGTCCTCCCTTCACTCCTATTTCTGTATAATCCCTTACTTTTTTCCTTTTGAAAAATCCGAGAAGTGGTAAGCCGGCCACGGTCCTGTAATTTCAAAAGTGAAATTTTCTTCCCCGGTCCTTTTATCCTTTACCAGCTTTGCGACCTTTTCCACATGTTCTTCCGGGATAAGGTAAGCGGCATTCCAGCACATATCGTCTTCCCGGCCGGTTAATTTCTTTTCCCAGTTTTTCTTTACTTCTTCTGCTTCACTGTATTTTTTCACTTCTTCATGAAAATTCTCGCAGTAATCGATGATATCATTATCCGCCTGTTCTTCTATCCG
This sequence comes from Alkalicoccus daliensis, assembly GCF_900103955.1. Lineage (GTDB taxonomy): Bacteria > Bacillota > Bacilli > Bacillales > Salisediminibacteriaceae > Alkalicoccus > Alkalicoccus daliensis. The sequence continues at coordinate 29,092 of NZ_FNIL01000013.1, read as the reverse complement.
CTTTTCGATTTTTTTCTTTGCGAAAAATTGTTTTCCCCGCGGAAGTTCCTCTATTTTCTTTTGTTCTTCTTCGATCGCCGGACTTGTAACTGCTACTGATTCTTTGAATTTTTTTACATCAGTATAGATCTTAATATTCCATTCTTCTTTCCCTTCAAGTTCCTGGAATATATGCTGGATATTTTCTCTGTAAGAACCGATAGTACTTTCCATACTTTCTTTATTTTGATATATGGTGCCGAATTTCAATGGTATAATTGTATATTTCTCATGCAGTTTATTCATATTGTCATGATGATGAAATGCTTTCTCCTGCAGCCATTTCATGTCTTCCACTTTTTTATTCAATTCCTGTTCGTTAAATTCTTCTTCTTTCACAAGACAGGCAGCCACTGTAATGTCCCCGTATGTGTAGAATTCCACTGAATAGTCGGAATCAATACCTGGAATAGATATTTCTCCTTTTTCTTTTATTTCCTCGGCAGGAATAAATCCGTATAAGTAAATTAATTTCTGCGTATTCACATCTGTAGTCATCTTACCCCTCCTGTTTTTATCCTGAATGCTTATTAAGTTCTGAGAGCTGCGCGCCCCATATGTCTAAAATGGAAGTAAGTACTTTTTCTGCATCCGGAATCAATTCAAATTCTGTGTCTTCCCGGACCCACTCGGAAAGAACTCCTGCAAACAGTCCCGTGAAAGCAAGCGCTCCGGATTCCGGTGTCCATGGAACCTGAAAAGCAGATCGCTTCTGCGCTATTCTCAGTACTTCCGTAACTACTTTACGTGCCCGCTGTTCAGAAGATTTTTTTCCCAGTTTTTCGTTTTCCGTATTGTATTCAAAATGAAGAATGATTTTCGTCAGTTTCCGCAGTCTGCTGTTGTATTGATATTCCTCCAGCGCTTTTTTTACTGTATGTCCCAGTGCTTCCAGAGGATCTTCTTCACTTTGGTCTGCCAGAAAATTCTCCAGTGTTTCCAAAGGCATTTCAATTCTTTCTCTAATCGCCAGGAGCACACCTTTTTTATTTTTAAAATGCCAGTGAACTGCGCCCCGGGTTAAGTGCACTTCCGCTGCAATATCTTCGAGAGAAACACCTTCATAACCCTTTTCAATAAATAAATTTTCTGCGGCGTTGATGATAGACTCTCTCGTTTGAGCGGTTTCTTCCTTGGTTTTCCGCAAATGCAGTTCCTCCTTTATGCTGAAAATGGAAAGTAAATTATGTAAGTTTTACATACATGATGTATGTTTGTTATCTTCCCTGATTTATAGGTTTTAAACTGCCATTTTGGACTAAATTATTAAAAAAGAAGTGCAGCACCTGATACAGCAGCCTGCTGCCTGTGATGCAAATTAAAAATCCCGGCAGAACTGATCTGCCGGGGTGAATTTTTTATAGGTCGCCGTCTGTTACAGCACCTTTTGCTGAAGAAGAAACGAGCTTTGCATATTTTGCCAGAACGCCTGTTTTATAACGGGGCTCCGGTGCAGTCCATGCAGCTTTTCTTTTTTCCAGTTCAATATCATCGACGTGCATATTGATTTCCTGCGTTTCGCTGTCAATCGTTACAGTATCTCCATTCTGGAGAAGACCGATTGGACCGCCCACAGCTGCTTCCGGTGCGATATGGCCGATAACAAAACCGTGAGATCCGCCGGAGAAGCGCCCGTCTGTCATAAGCGCGACTTTTCCGTTCAGCCCCCGGCCGACAATCATTGCAGTAATAGAAAGCATTTCCGGCATACCCGGTCCGCCTTTTGGTCCTACATTGCGGATTACGAGTACATCTCCTTCTACAATTTCGCCTGCTTCAATCGCAGTCGTTGCATCAGCTTCGGAATCGAAGACTTTCGCCACTCCTTCAAATCTGCTGATTTTCTGGCCGGACATTTTTGCCACAGCGCCTTCTGGTGCCAGGTTTCCTTTCAATACAACAAGCGGACCTGTTTTCTTCAGAGGCTGGTCAATTGGATAAATTACTTTTTGTCCTTCTTTTAATCCTGGAGCCTCAGCCAGATTTTCCGCCATCGTTTTACCAGTAACCGTGAGGCAGTCTCCATGAAGAAGTCCTGCGGCAAGAAGCTCTTTCATTACAGCAGGTACGCCGCCCACTTCATACAGGTCCTGCATCACATATTTACCGCTCGGTTTCAGATCAGCAATATGCGGTACTTTTTTACGTACGGCTTCAAAATCTTCAAAATCCAGGTCTACGCCTGCTGAGTGTGCCATTGCAATCAGGTGGAGGAACGCATTCGTTGAACCACCGAGTGCCATTACTACCGTGATTGCATTTTCAAATGCTTTCTTCGTCATGATATCCCTTGGATAAATATCTTTCTTCAATAATTCAATTACGAGTTCCCCTGCTTGTCGGCACTCTTCTTCTTTATAGTCGTTTACCGCAGGAGTGGATGAAGATCCAGGGATGCTCATGCCGAGCGCTTCCACTGCAGAAGCCATCGTATTCGCTGTGTACATGCCGCCGCAGGCTCCGGCTCCCGGACATGCGCTGCATTCCACTTTATGAAGCTGGGCATCATCAATCAGCCCTTCCTGATACTGGCCAACAGCTTCAAAGGAAGAAACGATATCAATGTCTTCCCCGTTCAATTTACCAGGAGCAATCGTTCCGCCGTAAACATAGACGGAGGGAAGGTTAATCCGGCCCATTGCCATAATACAGGCAGGGGTTGTTTTGTCACATCCTCCTACTGCTACTACGCCGTCCATGCGCTCTGCACCAACAACCGTTTCAATGGAATCTGCAATTACTTCCCTGCTCGGAAGGGAATAATTCATTCCTTCATGTCCCATTGCAATTCCGTCAGCTACCATGATCGTATTGAATATCATCGGTGCACCGCCGTTTGCAGATGCTCCCGCTTTCGCTTTTAACGCCAGTTTATCAATATGTACATTACAAGGTGTTACCTCACTCCAGGTGCTTGCAATCCCAATCATTGGCTTTTTAAAATCTTCATCCGTAAATCCAACAGCGCGGAGCATGGAACGGTTCGGTACCCGGTTTGCCCCTTCACTGATTACTTTACTTCTAATACGCAGATCTTTTTGTTCACTCATTCTTGTCATCCTCTCCTGCATTACTTCAATTTCAATTACAGCTTCAGCTATAACCTCTATCTTAACTATTTTTCACAATTTCCGCAATGAGTTTTCAGAATTCACATGTTATTCAGAAACGCACTGCTTTGATTTGCACGAACTCTTTACTCACGGTAAACTGAAGAAAGAATACATACTTAGATAATCGAAGGAGTGTGGAATTATGAGTGAAGCAGTGACCGAGTACCTGCAGGATAATAAAGATCAGCTGTTTAAAAAATTAAGTGATTTTCTTAAGATAGAAAGCATCAGCACCGATCCCTCGAAAAAAGATGAGATGGAAGAGGCGGTTTCCTTTTTAACTGATTACCTGACGGAGATTGGTTTTAATAAAGTAGAGCGAAAAGAAACCGGCGGTCATCCGCTTGTTTATGCTGAATATACGCAGGCAGGAGATGCACCAACGGCGCTGTTTTACGGGCACTACGATGTACAGCCTGCAGATCCCTATGAACTCTGGGAGACAGAGCCATTCCAGCCGACCATCCGCAATGGTAAAATTTATGCGCGCGGTGCAAGTGATGATAAAGGGCAGGTATTTATGCACCTCGCGGTATTTGAAGCAATGATGAAAACAGAAGGCAAACTCCCAATGAACGTAAAAGTAGTGATCGAAGGCGAGGAGGAAATCGGCAGTGAACATTTAGGGGCTTTTCTCAGCGAAAATCAGGAGCTGCTCGAAGCGGACTTCTCTCTCATTTCCGATTCCGGAATGGTGGATAAAGGCGTGCCTACGATCCTTTACGGCCTGAAAGGATTTACCGGCCTGGAATTAACGGTTAAAGGACCAAACCGGGATCTGCACTCCGGACTGTACGGAGGCGCTGTGAAAAATCCGGCAATGGCACTTTCCCAGCTCCTTGCCGCAATGAAAAATACAGACGAAGTCGTCACCGTGCCAGGTTTTTATGATGACGTAGAGAACCTGAGCGAAGAAGAAAGAAAAATTATGAACGCTGCACCCGGAGAAGACTTTCCGAGCACGACCGGCGTGCCGGAAACAGCCCCTGAAAAAGGATATACTGCAAAAGAACATACGATGGCAAGGCCTACACTGGAAGTGAACGGAATTTTCGGCGGATATCAGGGCGAAGGAACGAAAACAATTATTCCTTCCTCTGCCACTGCAAAACTTACCTGCCGTCTCGTTCCAGGACAGGACCCGCAGAAAATTCAGGATGCGCTTGTTGATTTTATTGAAGCCAACACTCCTAAAGGAGTAACAGTAGATATTAAACGGGAGGCGCTGTCTGCGAAAGCATACAAAGTCGATCCCAAGCATCCGCTTTTAATCAAGGCAGCGGAAAGCTATACAAGTGCTTTTGAAGCTGAGACAGTATTTGTACGACTCGGAGGGTCTATTCCTGTTGTAGAAACGATCGACAGCCTCTTCGGCATTCCTGTCGTGCTGCTTGGTTTCGGCACGCCGGAAGACAATCTTCATTCTCCAAACGAAAGCTTTCCTTTGGAGCACTTCTCTAAAGGAATGGACGCACTTGCGTTATTCTACCGCGATGTGAAAAATGTAATGTAAAAAAACCGTTCTTCCGCCGATATGTTTCGGTTGGAAGAACGGTTTTTTAGGTGTGGCTGTTAAAATCACCTTTGAAATCGTTTAAGAGAAAATGGAGAAATATCCACTTCATTTTTTTCTGAAGTAATTAAGTTGCTTAAAGCTTCCCCTACTGCACTGCTGAATTTAAAACCATGTCCGGAAAAGCCTGCTGCAATAGCAACATTCGAATATTCTGGATGCGTATCTATAATGAACTTCTCGTCCGGTGTCAGTGTATACATACACGTTTTTCCATACTTTAGTTGATGGATATCAGGCATATATTGATGAAAAAATTGCAATAAGTCTCCCTCATCTTCCGCTGCTGCCCCAAATGGCATCATTGACTTTTCAGGATTCACTTTCTCTCCGCCGTCATGGCGGCCGATTTTCAATCCTGCCTGCTGAATGCTGGGAAAGCCGTAATAGGTACCATTGAAAGTATCAAATGCAAAAGCTGGAAACTTCTCTTGGTTATATTGTGTTTCCTCAGCCTCAAACCAGGCGAACGTTTTTCGAACAGGGGTTAAAGGGAGATCCAGATCCAGCATGGAAACCAGCTTCCCGGAACCGGCACCAGCAGCAATTATTAAGGATCCTGCAGTAATAGTTTCATCTTCTGTCGTCACTGTTACTTTTTTCTCGTGTATGGAAATATCTTTTACGCTGCTGTTTCTATGTATAACCGCACCGGACTCTATTGCGAGCTCTTCATAAACCTTTATAATCTCCTCACACTTCAAAACTCCAGAAGTTGGTTCGAAACAGCCGATAAAATTATCCGGGATCGTAATTCCAGGCCAACGGCGGTGTACATCTTCCGCGGTCAATACTTCGAGAGGGAGAGAATATTTGCCTGCACTGGAAATAGTATTCTGGATAAAACCTGAAGTATCTCTCCCTACCCCAAGAACTCCTGTCTGAAGGAACAATTCTTTCTTTGAGATCCTTTCTAAATCTTCCCATAATTTTTTCGCTCGCAGTACAAACGGCACATACTCTTCTCCTTCGCCGTATGCATAGCGGATTATTCGCGTTTCTCCATGATGGCTCCCGTTGCTGTGCGGAGGATCATGTGCATCTAACAGCAGGGTTTTCTTTCCGTTTTTTGATAAATAAAAGCCGGCTGCCATTCCCATGGAGCCAGCCCCAATAACGATAACGTCGTATTTCACTATTATAAAGCCCCCGATTTCTTTATTTTCTGCTGTGGTGCTTCTGCACTGAATATTAGGTATATTTCAGTATTATAAACAAAAGCTTTCCCAATGGAAAGCTCAGGCTTTCTTCTATTTAAACATAAAAAAACCACCATCGCTTATGTATGGTGGAGACGGCGGGAATCGAACCCGCGTCCAGGGATAACGTGACCTACGCTTCTACGAGCGTAGTTGATTTATTATATTTCGCCGATACGTCAGCCAACCAACAGGCTTCCGTATGGCTAACCTGATTAATCTCCTGCAGGTTTCCTCAGGTGGAGGAAACCATACCGTAACCCACTAGAGTGAGTCCCATGATCCTTCACGTGGGTGATGAAGGGTGGAACCGCAAGCAGGGTTGTTACGCCGCTGCTAGTGCGAAAGAATCTTCTTGTTTGCCAGCTATAGGCAAGGTGAGCGTTTTTACGAGGACACTCAGCTCGACTCGCCACGTAAATCCGACCTATCCCTGTCGAATCCAGAACGTCCCCATACAAAATGAGAACGTTAAGGAGAAAATGTTCCCTTAACGATATAAATGAATTATAACACATATGTTCGCATTGTCAATACTTTTACCTGCCAAGAGCGTCATCTTTCAAGGCCCGCTGAATATCTCTTTTGGCATCTTTGCGTTTCAGATCTTCCCGCTTATCGTACTTTTTCTTCCCTTTTCCGAGTCCAATCAGTACTTTTGCCACTCCATTTTTAATATATACTTTCAGCGGCACAAGCGTGTACCCTTTCTGCTTCGTCAATCCGATCAGCTGATTGATCTGTTTACGGTGAAGAAGCAGCTTTCTTGCCCGTTCCGGTTCATGATTGTAGCGGTTCCCCTGTTCATAGGGACTGATGTGCATATTGTGGATCCATGCTTCTCCATTGGAAATACGCGCGAAGGAATCCTTCATGTTCACGCGGCGGTTGCGGATAGACTTAATTTCCGTACCAGTAAGAACCATTCCTGCTTCGTATGTTTCTTCAATAGCATAATCATGGCTCGCTTTTTTATTCTGTGCAATTGGTTTATCAAAATTAGCCATTGGCTGTGCATCCTTTCTAACTTCCTTTAGCTCTTTAACAGTAACTTAGCTGATTTATTTAGAAATTAAGCTGTGTTAAAGCTGAGGGTTTCGGTTTCCTTATTGTAACACAGCCGCAAACAGCTTCAACCGGTGCGGTTTACGCACCGGAGCTGAATTATCTGCGTTTTTTTGCTTTCTTTTTCTGATTTTTCGGCAGGTCTTCATAGAAAGCTTTTTTCTTTCTTTTTCTCCCTGCATCTTTTCCTTTTCCATTTTTCTGCTTTAAGTCAATCCCTCTGGATTTTCCTTTTCGCTTGTTCTCCGATTCAATCACTTTTGGCTGATCTTTTCGGCGCACTTTCCGCGGTTTCATGCCGATTACTTCAAAATCGATTACCCGCTCATCTACATTGACATTTGCAACACGGACTTCAATTTCATCGCCAATACGGAAAGTGTTGCCGCTGCGCTCGCCGATCATCGTCAGACGATTTTCATCGTAATGATAGTAATCGTCGGTAAGGTAGCTGACGTGTACAAGTCCTTCGATCGTATTCGGCAGCTTGATAAACAGGCCGAAGTTCGTTACTCCGCTGATCATACCTGTATATTCCTCGCCTATTTTGTCTTCCATAAACTGAACCTTCTTCAGTTCGTCCGTTTCTCTGGAAGCTTCTTCCGCACGTCTTTCCATATCGGAGGAGTGGGAAGTGATTTCCGGCAGTTTCTCCTGCCATTTTTCCATCGTTTTTTCGTCCGTTTTTCCTTCAATCAGGTACGTCCGGATTAACCGGTGCACGATAAGGTCCGGATAACGGCGGATCGGCGAAGTGAAGTGCGTATAGAAATCAGCAGAAAGTCCAAAGTGGCCCACATTCGTCGGATCATATTTTGCCTGCTTTAAAGAACGGAGCAGCATCGTGTTGATTACTGTTTCTTCAGATTCTCCTTTTACACTTTCCAGCAGCTTTTGCAGTGCCTGCGGGTGTACAGAATTCGCTGTCCCTTTCACAACGTAGCCGAAGTTTGTAATCTGCTCCAGAAACTGAGTCAGTTTCGCTTCATCCGGGTCTTCATGAATCCGGTACACAAACGGAAGCTTCATCCAGTGGAAATGTTCCGCTACTGTTTCATTCGCTGCCAGCATGAATTCTTCAATCAGCTTTTCGGCTACACTTCGCTCACGAATGGTTACATCTGTTGGATTCCCTTCTTCATCTACATGAACCTTCGCTTCTTTAAAATCAAAATCTATTGCACCGCGGTCAAAACGCTTCTTGCGCAGAATTGCCGCAAGCTCTTCCATATCTTTAAAGAAAGGAATGAGCGTCTCATATCGTTTTGAAACTTCTTCATCCTCTTCCAGAAGAATTTTGCGTACGTCTGTATAAGTCATACGTTCATTCGTTCGGATAACACTTTCATATATATCATGGTTAACAACTTCCCCCTGTGGAGAAATTTCCATGTCACAGGAAAGAGTCAAACGATCCACCTGCGGATTCAGTGAGCAGATTCCGTTCGATAAACGGTGCGGAATCATTGGAATTACTCTGTCCACTAAATAGCAGCTTGTTGCTCTCTCATATGCTTCTTTGTCAATTGGAGAGCCTTCAGTAACATAATTCGTTACATCAGCAATGTGGACACCAAGCAGATAGTTACCGTTATCGAGACGCTTCACCTGCACAGCATCATCCAGGTCTTTTGCGTCTGCCCCGTCTATCGTAACAATCGTCTGCTCCCGCAGATCGCGGCGGCCTTCGATATCTTTCGGATCAATGGTTTCCGGTACTTCCTCCGCATGGCGGATAGCTTCCTCCGGAAAATCGCCGGGCAGGCCATGTTTATGAATGATCGACATAATGTCTACCCCGGGATCATTTTTGTGACCGATAATTTTGCTCACATGTCCCTCAGCATTCATACGTCCTTCCGGATATTTTGTAATTTCCACGATTACTTTGTGTCCGTCTACAGCGCCGAGCGTCTGATTTTTCGGAATGAAAATATCTGAAGGAATCCGTTTGTCATCCGGAATAACAAATCCGTAGTATCCATCGTCTTTAAACGTCCCGACCGTAGTAGAGGTGCCGCGTGAAAGTATACGGATAATCGTACCTTCCGGCCGTGCGCCTCCGCTCTCAGACTGCATTCTCACGAGCACTCTGTCTTTATTCATCGCACCGTTCATTTCACCCGGTGGAATGAAAATATCATCCATTTCTTCTTCTGTTTTAATAAAAGCAAAGCCCTTCGGATGCATAATAACATCCCCGCGGAGCAGATTCATTCTTTCCGGCAGGCCGTAGCGGTTCGTTCTTGTCCTTACGATACTGCCCTCTTCTTCTAATTCATTCAGCAGTTTAATACACTGCTTAAATCGTACTGCGTCTTCGAGACCCAGTGCTTCTTCCATTTCTTTCATTGCCAGCGGTTTGTCCGCCTGTTTAATTTCGTCCAGGATGAGTTCTTTTGTTAGTTCCTGCATCGTTGGTCTCCTTTCTATTTTTGTGAGACCGGGCATGAGTAATTAGTTTATTCCTTCCAATCAAGTGATTCCAGAAATTCGTAAATATCCTCATGTAACTGGTCTCGTTCTTTATCTAGCGTAATGACGTGACCCGATTCTTCGTACCACTTCAATGTTTTGTGGTCTGTCTCCACAGAATCATAGATTACCTGTGCACTGTTAATATCAATCATCTGGTCTTTCGTACCCTGTGCAACAAAGGTCGGCGCATAAATTGTGTCGATATTACTGCGTACTTCTTCATTTAAGCCGAGAAGCTTTTGAATCGTTTCACGCTGCGTGCCTTCAAATGCCTGCATTTCTTCTTTTACCTGTTCTTCACTCTTCTGTTCATTCTGTTTGTATTTTCTGGCATACTCTTCCACGCCTTTATACAACTTCTCTTCATTCTGTGTTTCCATCGGTGAACACATCGTAAAAACACCTTTTACCGGCTTAGTGTAAGCAAGTTTCAATGAATATACGCCGCCCAGAGATAATCCTCCGACTGCAATTTCTTCATATCCTTCTTCTTTTAAATATTCATAAGCTGCTTTGACATCTTCCCACCAGTCTTCCGGACCGCTTTTCACGAGTTCCTCCGGCGGCACTCCGTGGCCCTTCATATGCGGTGCGTGTGAAGTATATCCCCGCTTCTGCAGATATCTTCCAAGCATTCTTGTATCCGCAGAGTTGCCGGTAAACCCATGAAGCAGCAGTACTGCCCGCGGCCCTCCTTTAAAAGTAAATGGTTTCGGTTGCGCTATTTTCATCATTTTCTTTTCTACTCCTTTTGGCTGTCCCGCCGTCCTCTTGTTCTGTATTACTCAAAAAATAATCGAGCCTTTCCAGCAGTGCGTCTTTTTCTTCCCCAAACCAGATATAATGCTTTGCATTTTCAAATAAATAAATGTGTTTATCTTCAGAGCGGATATGCTCATAAATATACTCCGCGCTTTTAATTGGTACAAGACCGTCTTTTTCTCCCTGCACAATTAAAGTGGGTACTGTAATATCTTCCAGGGCATGACGCAGCTTCCTTACCAGTTTAGCAAATTCAATCGTCGCTGCAACAGGGGTCCTTTTTATTTTATCACGGTAAAAATGATAAATTTCGTTTTGATCCAGTTCGCCCCGGATTCCTTCCATGACCCACCCTTTTACATCTTCTGCAATTTGTTTCGGGTTTAGATAATATACGGCTGAAGAAATTAATACGAGTTTGTCTACAGGATACTTTGCAGCCAGATATCCCGCAATGACTCCTCCCATGGAAAAGCCGATCACATACACTTTTTCACACCGCTTCATCATTTCTTCCAATGCGACCTGCGCTTTATATACCCATTCTTTATATTTAACTTCTTTCATAGAATTCCTGGATCCGTCGTGTCCCGGAAGCTCCGGTGTATATACGAGCCAGTTTTTTTCTTTGAACTGCGCTTCAATATCTTTTACTTCCTGGGGAGTTCCTGTAAACCCATGAATAATAAGACAACCAATCATGTTCTTCACCTTTTTCTATGGAATCTTCTATCACTGATTATTCCCTAAATACCCTGTATTTAACCGGAATTTGTAAATTGCTTTCCCACCTGATTTATACTATTTAAAAACAAGGAAATCATCAGAGAATATGTTCCATATCAATTTATTAAGCCATCAAAAAAAGCAGCAGATGCACTCCATCTGCTGCTTACGTCATAGTAATTACATAAAGTAGCCAAGCCATAGTGCGAAACCAAAAAATAACACACCAAGTACTACCGTTGCACGGCTGAGTACGGCTTCAAGCCCTCTTGCTTTTTGCTTTCCAACCATTTGCTCCGCTCCACCGGAAATTGCGCCGGATAGTCCCGCACTGCGTCCTGATTGAAGCAGTACCGCGGTAATCAGCAAAATAGAAATAATGACAAGCGCCACAGACAGAATTTGTTCCAAGTGATACACCCCTTATTAAAACGAACATTTTTACCTTCTGAAAATATATCATGAAATGGTTGCTGTTGCAAGAGTACTTCTATCGGAGAGGAAGACTTGCTGCTTTCAGGAGCTGAACAGCTTTAGTAAAATTCGCTGCTGTCTTTGATATTTTCAGGGGGATTTTTAAGTTAACATTTTCTTATCATAAGCACAGGTTTAAATAAGGACTGGAGAATTTGCAGTAGCCTGCTGTGAATTTTAAAAATGAATTATGCCTCTGGAAAAATGAATAAATAGTAAAATGAGTTTTTTTAAATTAGTAAACTACTGCTTCGCGAGAGTAAACCTTCAGCACGAGAGTAAATGTCTTTTAAAAAAAGTTAATCTATGTGACAAATGAGTAAATTCGTTTCCGCGGGAGTAAACGTCCTATTTCCTCAACTTCCTGGAAGTCACTCCTGCCCTTCCCTTATCCTAAAAACCAAAAAAAAGATCCGGAGGTCACTCTCCGGATCTTCATCAACGTCTTACTTATTTGTTCAGGTTGTAGAATGCGCTCATCCCTGCATATTTACCAACGAACTGCAGCTCGTCTTCAATACGGAGAAGCTGGTTGTATTTCGCTACGCGGTCTGTACGGGATGGTGCTCCTGTCTTAATCTGGCCAGCGTTTGTAGCTACAGCGATATCTGCAATTGTTGCATCTTCCGTTTCACCGGAACGGTGTGAGATAACATTCGTGTAGCCTGCACGCTTCGCCATTTCAATTGCTTCAAATGTTTCAGAAAGCGTACCGATCTGGTTTACTTTAATCAGGATAGAGTTACCGATTCCTTCTTTAATACCACGGGAAAGCTTTTCCGTGTTCGTTACGAAAAGGTCGTCCCCAACAAGCTGTACTTTATCACCTAAACGGTCTGTAAGCTTTTTGAAGCCTTCCCAGTCATTTTCGTCTAAGCCGTCTTCAATAGAAACGATTGGGTATTTCTCGCAAAGGTCTGCATAGAAATCAACCATTTCATCAGAAGTTTTTACGACACCTTCACCTTTCAGGTTATACTTTCCGTCTTCATAAATTTCAGAAGCCGCTACGTCCATTGCAAGCTGAATTTCTTCTCCTGGCTTGTAGCCTGCTTTTTCAATTGCTTCAATAATAGTGGAAAGTGCTTCCTCATTTGAACCAAGGTCCGGAGCAAATCCGCCTTCGTCTCCTACTGCAGTGTTATAGCCTTTAGAGCTTAATACTTTTTTCAGGTTGTGGAAGATTTCCGCACCCATCTGCAGTGCTTCAGAGAAAGTAGACGCTCCTACCGGCATGATCATAAATTCCTGAATGTCTACGTTATTGTCGGCATGTTCTCCACCATTCAAAATGTTCATCATTGGTGTAGGAAGAGTTTTTGCGCTGAATCCTCCAAGGTATACATACAATGGAACGCCTAGTGCATCAGCAGCTGCATGCGCAGAAGCCATAGATACACCAAGAATTGCGTTTGCTCCAAGCTTTTCTTTGTTCGGAGTACCATCAAGGTCGATCATTAACTGGTCGATACCAAGCTGGTCTAAAACGTCAAAGCCCACAAGCTCCGGCGCAATTTCGTCATTTACGTTATTTACTGCTTTGGAAACGCCTTTGCCCATCCATGCGTCGCCGCCGTCGCGAAGCTCTACTGCTTCATATTCACCAGTGGAAGCACCACTTGGTACGATTGCGCGGCCGAATGCGCCGCTTTCTGTATGAACTTCTACTTCTACTGTCGGGTTCCCGCGGGAATCCAATACCTGACGTGCATAAACATCTGTAATAATTGTCATAAAAAAACACTCCTTCAAAGTTAGCTTGCTATTTTTTAATTAAAGATTTTCCTGTCATTTCTTCCGGCTGTTCTACTTCCAGCAGTTCCAGCAGTGTTGGTGCTAAATCACCTAATACACCATCTTCTCTCAGTGTAACATCTTTGTCCGTTACGATTACAGGCACAGGGTTTGTTGTGTGTGCAGTCATAGGCGAACCATCTTCCATCATCAGGACATCCGCGTTGCCATGGTCTGCAGTAATAATTGTTTTCCCGCCTTTTTCCTCAATCAGGTCCACAATTTTCCCTAGACATTCGTCCACTGCTTCGATCGCTTTAATCGTCGGCTCAAGCATCCCTGAGTGGCCTACCATATCCGGGTTGGCAAAATTCAGGATAATCATGTCATGCTTTTCTGCTTTAATTTCTGTAAGCAGGGCTTCCGTTACTTCATAAGCACTCATTTCCGGCTGCAAATCGTACGTGGGCACCTTCGGGGAATCAATTAGTACACGTGTTTCCCCTGGATATTCACTTTCTCTGCCGCCGCTGAAAAAGAATGTTACGTGCGGATATTTTTCTGTTTCTGCAATGCGAAGCTGCGTTAATCCGGCATCGGAAACCGTTTCTCCCAACACATTTTTCATGCTCGTAGGTTTAAATGCCACTTTCCCTTTGATTGATTCACTAAACTGCGTAAGAGTAACGTAGTGTACATCTTTTGGGTGACGCTCTCCTCGTCTAAAGTCATCAAAGTCATCTTTTGTAAAAACTTCAGAAAGCTGAATCGCACGGTCCGGACGGAAGTTAAAGAAAATCACTGCGTCCTGATCTTTAATGGTACCTACTGGAGTTTCTCCATCTTCTTTCGTAATTACAGAAGGAAGGAAAAACTCATCATGAACTTCTTTGGAATAAGAAGCATTGATTGCTTCCTGAGTACTGGAGAATTTTTCTCCTTCACCGTAAACCATTGCTCTGTAGCTTTTTTCTACACGATCCCAGCGCTTATCGCGGTCCATCGCATAGTAGCGTCCCTGCACTGTTGCAAGCTGTCCTAGACCAAGTTCTTTCATCTTGTCTTCCAGCTGGTCCAGATACGGCTGCGCAGATTTTGGTCCCACGTCTCTTCCATCAAGAAACGCATGTACATATACTTCTTCTACGTTTTCTTTTTTCGCCATTTCCAATAAAGCAAACAGGTGCTTAATGTGGCTGTGAATGCCGCCATCGGATACAAGCCCATACAGATGAAGCGCAGTACCGTTTTCTTTCACATGCGCCATTGCTTCTTTAAACTCTTCGTTTTCAAAGAAAGATTTATCTTCAATTGACAGATTCACTCGGGTCAGACTCTGGTAGACCACCCGTCCGGCACCAATATTTAAGTGCCCGACTTCTGAATTTCCCATCTGTCCTTCCGGGAGGCCTACTGCAAGCCCCGAAGCTTCCAGCGTTGCATGAGGATAACTGTTCCAGTAGCGGTCGAAATTAGGTGTATTCGCCTGTGCTACTGCATTCCCCTCAGTTTCTTCCCGAAGAGCAAATCCATCGAGAATAATTAATGCTTTTGGTGTTTTACTCATTTCCAGCCTCCGCTAATTTAAGAAAGGATTCTGCTTCCAGGCTCGCTCCTCCGACAAGTGCTCCATCAATGTCAGACTGCCCGAGAAGTTCATTAATATTTGCAGGCTTTACGCTTCCGCCGTACTGGATCTGTACTGCGTCTGCTGCATCTGCGGAGAAAGTGTTGGCAAGCGCTTCGCGGATCACAGCACATGTCTTGTTTGCGTCTTCGGAAGATGCTGTCTTGCCGGTACCGATAGCCCATACTGGCTCATATGCAATGACTACCTGCTTCACCTGATCTTCAGAAAGACCTTTTAAACCGCCGTTTACCTGAGTCGTAACCACGTCATCAGTTTTATTCGCTTCTCTTTCTTCATCGGTCTCACCCACGCAGACAATCGGCTTCAGGCCATGCTTTAGTGCGGCATGTACTTTTTTGTTTACAGATTCGTCTGTTTCACCGAACATATCACGGCGCTCAGAGTGTCCAAGCACCACGTACTCTACCCCAAGATCCTTCAGTGCTGCAGGACTTGTTTCTCCTGTAAACGCACCGTTATCTTCAAAGTGCATATTCTGAGCAGCAATTTTCACGTCAGATCCTTCTGCTTCCTGTACAAGTGCATCCAGAAACAGATCCGGGGAACAAACCACAGAATCTACCTTGGACGAAGATGGTACATTTCCTTTAACTTCCTTTAAAAATGCCACCGCTTCTGATTTTGTTTTATTCATTTTCCAGTTACCTGCGATAATTGGTTTACGCATAAAAACATTCCTCCTCTAGTAGATTACTTATCGTTTAATGCTGTCACGCCCGGCAGTTCTTTACCTTCAATAAATTCAAGAGATGCCCCGCCGCCTGTCGACATATGATCCATTTTATCAGCAAAGCCGAATTTTTCTACTGCTGCTGCAGAGTCACCGCCGCCGATTACGGTATAAGTGTCTTCCGCTTCTGCAAGTGCTTCAGCTACACCGATCGTTCCTTTTGCAAATTTATCGATTTCAAACACGCCCATCGGCCCGTTCCAAATAACCAGCTTGGAATTTTTCACAACTTCTTTATAAGTTTCAATTGTTTTCGGTCCGATATCCAATGCTTCCCAGTCTGCAGGAATTTCTTCAATAGGCACTACTTTTGTATTTGCGTGCTCGCCAAAATCATCTGCTACGGTTACATCCACAGGCATATAGAATTTCACGCCTTTTTCTTCGGCTTTTGCCATGAACTGCTTTGCTAAGTCCAGCTTGTCTTCTTCAAGCAGGGATTTTCCTACCTCATATCCCTGGGCTTTTACAAATGTATAAGCAAGACCTCCGCCGATAATCAAATTATCAACCTTGTCCAGCAGGTTATCAATTACGCCGATTTTATCTTTCACTTTTGCTCCACCGATGATCGCTGTAAATGGACGTTCCGGTGAAAGCATGGCTTTTCCAAGGACATCCAGCTCTTTTTCCATCAACAGACCTGATACAGCTGGAATGTGCTCTGCAATCCCTGCTGTGGAAGCATGCGCACGGTGGGCAGCACCAAATGCATCATTTACAAACAAGTCAGCAAGATCAGCAAACTGCTTTGCCAGGCCTCCGTCATTCTTTTCTTCTCCCGCTTCAAAACGTACATTTTCCAGGAGAACAATGCCGCCTTCTTCGAGTGAATCAATTGCAGCTTTAGGCTCTTCCCCATATACTGCATCTGTTTTGTTTACTTCTTTTCCAAGAAGCTCACTTAGACGTTTTGCTACGGCATTCAGGCGAAGTTCCTCTACTACCTCACCTTTCGGACGTCCGAGATGGCTTGCAAGAATTACTTTTGCACCCTTCCCGGTAAGCAGCTGAATTGTTGGAACAGCTGCACGGATACGGGCATCATCTGTAACCTCGCCGTCTTTCATAGGCACGTTAAAGTCTACGCGGCAGAATACTCTTTTCCCTTTTACTTCAACATCGCTGATTGATTTCTTGTTCATAAAACATTCCTCCTTCTCAGGTCTACGTTCATGGAGCTTTTATACAGCTGTCTGTGTTATTTTTCGAGTTCCTCTGGGGAAAATCCTGCATTCAAATAAATTAAAAGCAGATATTCTATTCAGTTACAGCTGCTTCCAGTATTCTATTTACAAGTTTTCCAAATAAAAAAAGGAGGCAGGACACGGGCCCGCCTCCTAAAGGGTGTTTCAGGATGGTTGTTCATTTACTAAATCAGGTGCTTAGAGTCCTTTTTTTGCAATATACTCAACAAGGTTTACTACCTGCTGAGAGTAGCCAGTTTCGTTGTCATACCAAGAGATTACTTTTACCATGTTATCTTCCATTACCATTGTAGAAAGACCATCAATAGTAGAAGCAAACGTGTTGCCATTATAGTCTTTAGATACTAATGGCTCTTCGCTGTAGCCAAGGATTCCTTTAAGATCTCCTTCTGCAGCTTCTTTGAATGCATTGTTTACATCTTCTCTTGTAACATCTTTATCAAGCTCTGCTACAAGGTCTACTAGAGATACGTTAGGTGTTGGAACTCGCATAGCTCCACCGTTCAATTTCCCTTTCAGCTCTGGAAGCACAAGTGCTACTGCTTTTGCTGCACCAGTAGATGTTGGAATGATGCTTTCTGCAGCTGCACGCGCACGACGGTAGTCTTTATGCGGAAGATCCAGGATGCTCTGGTCATTTGTATAAGAGTGAACAGTAGTCATCATACCGCGCTTCAAGCCGAACTTGTCGTTAAGAACTTTTGCAAATGGTGCAAGACAGTTTGTAGTACATGATGCGTTGGAAATAACGTCATGGTTTTCCGGGTCATACTTATCTTCGTTTACACCCATTACTACTGTTACGTCTTCATCCTGTGCCGGCGCAGAAATAACTACTTTCTTCGCTCCAGCTTCCAGGTGCTTCGCAGCAGCTTCACGCTTTGTGAAGATACCAGTAGATTCTACTACGATTTCAGCTCCAAGCTCGCCCCACTTAAGGTTTGCTGGATCTTTTTCTGCAGTTACAATAATTTCTTTACCATCTACTAAAAGATTGTCACCTTTTGCTGAAACTTCTACATCAAGCTTACCGTGTACAGAGTCGTACTGAAGCAGGTGTGCAAGCATATCCGCGTCTGTAAGGTCATTTACTGCTACAACTTCTACGTTAGGGTTTTGAAGAGCCTGACGGAAAACTACCCGTCCAATACGTCCAAATCCGTTAATACCAATCTTTGTTGCTGCCATGATAAATTCCTCCTTATAGTAGGTAAAAAATATTTATTTCAAAGGGGTTACCCTTGAACTAACTCTTTTAATCATATCTGAACTTTCTGAAAAAACGCTTATTCTTTCTTTCCAAGAATTTCTTTTGCAGCACCTTCGTCTGTAATGAGAACCTGGCTCGGCGCCTGTTTCATATAAGCCTCAATTGCCTCTGCTTTTGAAGTTCCACCGGCCACTGCAATAATGCACGGAGTATGATCAAGATCCTCCAGTTGAAGACCGATCGTAAGAACTTTATGCACAATTTCTCCATCTGCATTGAAATAATAACCGAATGCTTCTGCTACGGCACGTTTCTCCCGCAGTTTCTTCATTACTTCATCCGAAGTCGTTCTTCTTTCTGCCATCGTATGCGCTTCACCAATACCATGTATCACCATCGTAGCAGAATGAATCTGTTTTAAGATTGACTGCACAGAAGGCTCGCTTATTAAAGAATCATATGCTTCTTTGCTGAGCTGGTCCGGAACGTGAAGAAGGCGGTAAGAGCCCATTGCTTTGCGTGCCATTGTTGCACATATCGTATTCGCCTGATTTTCAACCTGTTCTCCTAAACCGCCTCTTGCCGGAACAAAAAGAGATTCTTTTAAATCGGAGTCAGGAACCAGCATTTCAGCTACAGCTGCAATAGAAGTTCCTCCTGTTACCGCAATGATATTTTCAGACGGCTGCAGGCTTCGCTTTACTACACTCACACAGGTGCGCCCGAGTTCTTTTTTTACCCAGGAGTATTCATCACTGTTTCCGGGAACTACGTGAACCTCAGCAACTCCAAGACGTGCCTGGAGTTCTTCTTCCATCGCCCGCGTGTCAAACACTTCTTTCATAACGGTTTCCAGCTGGCTCAGTAATATTTGCCCCTCTTCCGTGAGCGTCATTCCTGCAGATTGAAATGCTACAAGACCCTGCTCTTTTAAAAAGGTAACTTCCCCGCGAAGTACACGCTCCGACATGTCCAGGTTCGATGCAAGCGTTCGTCTGCCAATCGGCTGCATAAGTCGGATAAAACGCAGCACGCGATATCTCAGACCGAGTATTTCTACTAAGTCAGGAAGCAGTTTCTTTTGTAAATCAAGCAGCATGTTCATTCCAATTCTCCTCCGGTTTGACGTTCGGGACACTTAAGGTCCCCAGTAGACAAAATACGTCCCACTCAGGTGAAAAAAAAGGCCTGCCTGTGAAAGGCATAAGTATCTTTCTCTTACGCCTTCCATTGTACCAAAGTAACATCTCTATGCGCAACTAAAATTCTGCAAACTTTTCAGCAAGAGTGATATAGCTGACGATTCCTTCGTCCAGAACAATTCCGTTCTCTGTTTCTATTACCGGAATTCGGATTTGATAAACTTCCAGCCAGTCATCATTTGTATAAATATCTCTGACTTCTATTTCAAAATTTTTTTCTCTCTGCAGGTCTTCCAGCTTTGCCCAGGCCTTATCGCATAGAGGGCAGTTTTCTTTCGTGTAAAAATAAAGTTTCATGAGCAGCCCCCCTTATTCGTATCGCTTTCTTTTTGAAGATGAAGGAATATGCATTTCCTCTCTGTATTTCGCTACCGTTCTTCGTTTTAAATCAATTGTATATTCGTCCAGCAGCTTCTCCATCAGTTTTTGATCCGAAAGCGGCTTGCTTTTATCTTCTTCATCAATAAGCCGCTTTAAACATATTTTTGCCCGGTCAGCTGACTGTTCTTCTCCAGACTGCGTCTGAATGCCTGATTTAAAAAAGTATTTCAGCTCGAAGAGACCGCGGGGTGTCTGCACATATTTCTTCGTAGTAGCTCTTGATACGGTTGATTCATGGATTTCCAATTTTTCTGCAATTACCTTTAATGTTAAAGGTTTCAGATATTCTACGCCTTTTTCTAAAAATTCCTGCTGGTATGCAGCAATAGCCTCTGTCACTTTCAAAATTGTAACCTGTCGTTGTGCGATACTCTTTCGTATCCAGTGAAACTGCTCCTGCTTCTGCTTTAAATAGTGTCGAACTTCTTCGTTATTATTTTGCAGCAGCTGTTCATACTGACGGTTGATCATCATTTTGGGGAGACCTGCATTATTCAGGGAAACCTGCCATCTGCCCTCTATTTTTTCAATGGTTACTTCCGGCGTAACATATTCGGCAGGTTCCTGATGAAACACTGCTCCTGGTTTAGGGTTCAGTGTCTGGATAAAATCCGCTGCGTGCTGTACGTCAATTACTTCCACCTGCTCAAGTCGCGCAATTTGCTTAAATTGTTTTTTCGCAAGCAGATCGAGGTGTTCAGCAACAATTTTTTCCGCGAGAGGATCCTCCAGATCAATATATTTCAACTGTAGCAGCAGGCATTCTTTCAGAGATCCTGCGCCAACACCCGCCGGTTCAAGATGCTGTACTATTTCTATTGCTGCTTCCACCATTTCCAGCGGCTCTTTCAGCTCTGCAGCAAAGTCTTCTGCAGTAAGTGTTAAATATCCATTTTCATCCGTGCATAGAGCAATGTAGGAAGCTGTCTCGTAAAGTTCTTTTGAAATAGACTGTACGCGCAGCTGTGAAAGAAGATAATCCTGCAGGCCGTCTTCTTTATTCGTCAGGAAATCAAGGGGAGAAACTTCTTCTTCTGAAGAAGCTGTTTGAAAAAAATCTTTTTCTATAGACGTTGTTTTTTCAAGCAGTGGTTCCTTCAGCTCAATCAGAGGATTTTCCAGCTGCTGTTCCTGCAGATATTCATGTAAATCCTGTACAGAGTATTGCAGCATGGTAATCGCCTGACGAAGTTCATTTGTCATCACGAGTTTCATTGACTGCTGCTGTATCAAACTGAAATCCATGTTCATCTCTGTACCCCCTTTTAAAGCTGACACTCACGTCTTTATTATCTTTAAACACATTATATATATTTTATCATATGTAGACCTGGTTTGAGCTTTTCCAGAAAAGGATATGTATATTAATGTTACAATAAGCGGAAAGGTGAGGAAAACTTTTTATCCAACGGAAGTATTCTTCGTGATTTCAGGTGAAGGGAAAATATTTGACCTTCATTGACCTTTGCAGTTATGATGTGTACATACGATACTTCAGGGTATCGCTCGTGCTACAAAAACAAGATTGGCACTTACTTAAAAGGAGGATTTTTTCATGAATTTAGTACCTACAGTTATTGAACAGACAAACCGTGGTGAACGTGCATATGATATTTATTCACGCTTACTGAAAGACCGTATTATTATGCTCGGTTCAGGTATTGATGACAACGTAGCAAATTCTGTCGTTGCACAGCTTCTATTCTTAACAGCAGATGATCCGGATAAAGATATTTCCTTATACATTAACAGCCCGGGCGGCTCAATTACTGCGGGCATGGCAATCTATGATACGATGCAGTTCATTAAGCCGAACGTGCAGACAATCTGCATTGGCATGGCTGCTTCCATGGGAGCTTTCCTGCTTACGGCCGGGGAAAAAGGCAAGCGCTTTGCACTGCCTAACAGTGAAGTGATGATTCACCAGCCGCTCGGCGGAACGCAGGGGCAGGCTTCTGATATTGAAATTCACGCGAAGAGAATTATTGAAATGCGTGAAAAATTAAACCAGATTATCGCAGACCGTTCCGGCCAGTCTATTGAAACTGTACGTAAAGATACAGACCGCGACAATTTCATGACTGCTGAGCAGGCGAAAGAATACGGCTTGATCGATGAAATCATGGAGAAATCACAAACTGTATAATCTGCAACTTGTAAAACCGGCTCTCCTTTTATGGAGAACCGGTTTTTTATTTTGGTTCTGTGATCGTTCAATCCAGCATGGCGGTCTCTGCCCTGCTGGCTGTGGATCGATGGAAGGCGTACTCTATTAAAGGTGTTAGTCGAAAACAAGCCCTTGGGTAAGCCTCTCCGAAAGTGAAGCAGTATGATTACTTTTTTTGAACGAAACTTTTATTTTCAAGACAGCCTATTAAAAACCAGATTTTCCCCACTTCTGAAAACAGCATGAAAAAGCCCCGTGCTTTGTGAACAGAGTACGGGGCAGTCTTTTAATCTTCTTTTTCTACAAAAGCAGTAAGCGCATCAATCGCTTCCTTTTCATCCGGTCCATCTGCTTTAATTGTCACTTCTTTATTAGTTCCTACAGCAATACTCATAATTCCCATAATACTTTTTGCATTCACATTCTTACCATCTTTTTCAATGAAAATATCAGAGTGAAATTTATTTGCTTCCTGTACGAATAATGCAGCTGGTCGGGCCTGCAATCCTGAGCGGCGTTTAACTGTTACGTTTGTTTCCATCATTGATTATCTCCTCCTTCAAATATCGAACCTTAAAATTAAAAACGCTTACAGTTTTCTTTAGAAGAAACGCGGGTGCTATATTTTCTCTCCCGCGCGCAGTTTATTTGCGAATTCTTCAATTTTCCTGAGTCTGTGGTTAATACCGGACTTGCTGACTTTACCGCCCCGCAGCATTTCCCCAAGCTCTTTCAGGGAAATATCCTGATGTTCTATGCGGAGTTCAGCAACTTCCTGCAGTTTATCCGGCAGTGCTTCCAGTCCAATTTCATCCCGTATAAACCGGATGTTTTCCACCTGGCGCATTGCAGCGCCTACGGTTTTGTTTAAGTTTGCTGTTTCACAATTAACGAGTCGGTTCACCGAATTACGCATATCTTTCATGATTCTTGTATCTTCAAAACGCAGCAGTGCTTGATGAGCTCCGATCACGTTTAGAAAATCACTAATTTTCTCTCCCTCTTTTAAATAAAGAATAAACCCTTTTTTGCGTTCAATCATTTTTGCATTTAAATAAAACTCTTCCATCAGTTCTATCAATGAACGGTTGTGTTCCTCATAAAAAGAGAATATTTCCAAATGATAAGAAGCCGTATCCGGATGATTTACGGACCCTCCTGCAAGAAATGCCCCCCGAAGATATGCCCGCTTACAGCAGTTTTTCTTTATCAGGGAGTGGTCTATCGACCTTGTGAAAGCAAAAGACTCATCTACAATTTTAAGTGATTCCAGTATCTCCCTTGCCTCCCGGGAGATACGCACCACATACACATTGTTTTTCTTAAGGCGCATTTTCTTGCGGACAAGAAGTTCCACATGGACCTCGAAGATTTTCTTCAATAAAGTATATATTCTTCTTGCAATCGCAGCATTTTCTGTTTGTATATCCAGAGAAATCTGCATGTTCCGAAGCGATACTGCTCCATTCATGCGAACGAGAGCAGCCAGCTCCGCTTTTGCACAGCATTCATCCGGTTCCAGCTGTGTTAATTCTTTTTTTGTCATGGATGCAAAAGACACGGTTGCCCCTCCCTCCGTAGTCTCTTTATAAAAGCGATATGAGCCGCTGCGAAACTTTCATTGCGTCATGCCGCAGAACATCCTGCGTAATCGTTAACAATTCATCCGCTATAATACGTACATTCATCGCTGTTAAGTTATCTGTGTCTACTTCCACGTGGGAAGATCCTTCTTCTTCATACTTCTTCACAAAATCACTTGGGATCTTTTGTGTATTTAATAATACAGCATCTACAGTTTTCGCGCCAATATGTGAATCAATTGCTTTGATGTGGTCTGACACTGAATAGCCATCGGTTTCTCCCGGCTGTGTCATTACATTGCAGATGTATACTTTGGTCCCCTTCGCCCGGATCATTGCTTCTTTCATTCCCGGAACCAGCAGATTTGGAATAATACTAGTATAAAGACTTCCCGGGCCCAGTACAATAAGATCGGCCTGCTCAATTGCGTAGATTGCCTCTGTCATCGGCCGGGGGTATTCCGGTTCCAGATAAACTCTTTTAATCTGTTTCCCGATGGCAGGAATTTTAGATTCCCCTGCTACAATCGTGCCGTCTATA
Organism: Alkalicoccus daliensis; assembly: GCF_900103955.1. Taxonomy (GTDB): domain Bacteria; phylum Bacillota; class Bacilli; order Bacillales; family Salisediminibacteriaceae; genus Alkalicoccus; species Alkalicoccus daliensis. The sequence goes on along the minus strand of NZ_FNIL01000013.1, from coordinate 5,256 downwards.
AATTCTGCCATAAGAGTAAGGTGCTCATTGGATGCAGGAATTACTTTCCCTTTCACATTTAAAACGTTGCTTATTTCCTGAACGCCCTGTGCAAAATCTCCAGTGATATTACTCATTCCTGCCAGCAGAAGATTTCCAAGTGAATGTCCTATCAGTCCGGAGCCGTTCGTAAACCGATGCTGAAATAATTCTTCTACTAGAGGTTCCACTTCAGAAAGCGCTACAAGCACGTTTCTGATATCTCCGGGAGGAGGAATATTCAATTCTTCCCGCAGCCGCCCGGAGCTTCCGCCATCGTCTGCTACCGTGACGATCGCAGAAATTTCTACAGGAAAAGTCTTCAGCCCGCGGAGAAGGACAGAAAGACCAGTGCCGCCGCCTATGACGCATACATTTGCCTTTTTCACTTTTCTAAACGGCCTTTTTCTACATCTCTATGCGTTACGTATGTCTGGTAATCAAACTGTTCCAGGCTTTTCTGGAAGTACTCGGCTAATGTAACGGACCGGTGCTTCCCGCCTGTACACCCAATCGCAATAATCAGCTGACTCTTTCCTTCGCGCTTGTAATGTGGCAGCATATATTTCAAAAAGTCTTCCAGCTTTTCAATGAATTTTTTCGTTTCATCCCATTTCAATACATAGTCAGACACTTCTTTATCCAGCCCGGTCTGCGGCCGCATATGCTCCACGTAATGCGGATTGGGAAGAAATCGTACATCGAATACAAGATCCGCATCAATGGGAAGTCCATGCTTGAATCCAAAGGAAAGCAGACGCACGTGAAATGTTTCCTTAGCGTCAGTAGAAAAATACTCCAGTATTCTTTCTTTGAGCTGAAGAGGCTTTAATCCTGTCGTGTCAATAATCAGCTGGGCTGCACCTCTCAGTTCATCCAGCATATCTCTTTCTGCAGTAATCCCGGCTAGCGGTGCTGTATTATCGGAGAGCGGATGCGAACGCCTTGTTTCTTTATATCTTTTTACCAGCGCTTCGTCTTCAGCATCTAAAAATAATATTTTAGGAGTTATTTTCGTTTCCAGTGAGATGCTGTTAATGATCTCAAACAGCTGGTCAAAAAATTCCCTCCCGCGAAGGTCTATAACAAGAGCTACCTTCTGCATTTTTCCTCCTGAATTTTTTACCAGGTCAATAAACTTCGGCATAAGTGCCGGAGGAAGATTATCTACACAGAAAAAACCCATATCTTCAAAACTCTGCACTGCAACTGTTTTACCAGCACCAGACATACCGGTAATTACTACTAACTCTATTTCTTCGTTCTTGACTTCTTCAACTGACATAAACTTCACCTTCCTGCGTTAAATACGTCTGCCATTCATCTCTAATTTAGATGTCTGCAGCTCTCTGCGCTGATTATACGTAAGTGTTCCGTACAAAATTCCTTCCGTGTCCAACACCGCTTTAATAGCAGTCCGGTCTGCTTCATCCATTTCTATATTATCCATATCAGCTGCCGGAATCCACGCAAGTTCTCCTTCGGGAGACTTTTGACGAAGTGTTCCCGTAAAAGACGCAGCCTCAAACAGAAACATTGTGCGTTTCTCTAAATAAGTATCTTCATCCAAAATAAGATGAGTAAGAATCCCCCGAATAGAAGGCCTTTTAATAGTAAGTCCTGTTTCTTCATAAACTTCGCGTTCTACTGCTTCAGGTGCAAGTTCTTCATGCTCCATTTTTCCACCCGGCAGATACCACCAGCCTCTTCTGGGCTTTTTAATCATAAGAATCCGATCTTCGTAAGCTACGATACAATTAGTGATGCGCTGCAAGTGCTCCACCCCCGGTTCTCTGTCTATGAATATACTTCCAGTATACTATAAATAATGACTTGGAGGAAAAGGGAAAGGATATTTTTCCCTGCATATTTTCAACCGGTTCAGCTTATTTTTTCCTTACCCCACTGCAGAGAGTACATCTTTTTTGCGCGCAGCCCATAACTGTATGCAGAATAGACCTTCCTACATTCAATGACCTGTAAAATCTCAATTTTTCAGTCCACAAAAAAAGAGCACGGACAAAGTTATGTCCGTGCTGCACCAATATTAAAAAGGGGGGTTATTACTATTCTTAGTATAGCGAAACATTATTGCATGGTTGTTACAAGAAAGTTAAACCCCTGTGACTTTTAATTCTGCCTCAGCCATCTATTCCGCTGCAGGCACTCAGTCCTAATATCCACCATCTACATAAAGAGAGGCAGCATTATAAATATATTTTTAAACTGACTCTGCCTGATGCTCCAGATCTTCCATCAGGTTTTCCACATAGTGCTGGGCAGCCTGCGCTGCGATACTTCCATCGCCTGTAGCTGTTACAATCTGGCGGAGCTTTTTATCACGAATATCCCCAGCGGCAAAAACTCCCGGAAGGTTTGTCTGCATATCTCCATCTGTTTCTACATATCCTTCCTCGTTTGTAATACCGAGGTTCAGAAACGGCTTATTTAACGGCAGCATACCAATATAAATAAATGCGCCGTCTGCTTTAAATTCCCGCTCACTGCCGTCATGCTTATTTATTAACGTCACACTGCCGACTTTTCCGTTTTCTTCATTAATCTCTTTCACCACGTGACTCCAGATAAAGTCGATCTTGTCATTATTGAATGCACGATCCTGTAAAATCTTTTGCGCTCGCAGTTCATCCCGACGATGAACGATCGTTACCTTACTTGCAAAACGGGTAAGATATACTGCTTCTTCCACCGCAGAATCTCCACCGCCCACTACTACAAGTTCCTTGTTTTTAAAGAATGCACCATCACATACTGCACAGTAGGAGACGCCTTTACCGCCGAGTTCTTCTTCACCCGGCACACCGATTTTTTTATACTCAGCTCCGGTTGTGATAATAATAGAACGTGCTTTCATTTCTCCATTGCCTAAAACAAGCGTCTTGTATTCTTTTCCGTCAATAATTTCTTTCACGTCGCCATACTTATATTCCGCACCGAATTTTGTAGCATGCTCAAACATCTTGCTGGAAAGATCCGGGCCCAGAATGTGGTCATATCCAGGATAATTTTCCACTTCTTCCGTATTTGCCATCTGGCCTCCAGGCATTCCCCGCTCCAGCATTACCGTAGATAAGTTTGCACGGGAAGTGTACACTGCAGCTGTCATTCCAGCAGGTCCAGCCCCAATAATCACCACATCATAAACTGTTTCTTCACTCATATTAATTCACGCTCCTAGATAAATTTCCCCTGATTGATTGATTTATTTAACTATCCTTATCTTAAGGAATTTATGAATAGAAGTCTAACTATCTGCCTATATACCCCGGCAGGTTTAATAAAGCCACTCGTGATCATGTTTTTCTGCCAATTCCGCAGCATCCATTTTCAATTTCAAATTAAGAAATTTCGGCTGTTTGTCCGACTCCATTACTGCTGCCTGATTCCATAGTTTTCTTGCTCGGTGAAACCTGCCGCACTGCGCAGCCGCCACAGCAAGCTGATGCACATATACCGGCTGCTCCAGCGGCATAGCTTCACGAAGCAGTGAATAAGCTGCTTCGAATTCTTCTACAAAGTATAAAGCTCTTCCAGCAACATATCTTTCCCAGCGGTTTAAAGGGTAAAGCGTTTTTAATTTACGGATCCAGTTTTCTGCTTCTTCATCATTTGTTTCATATAAGAAGATCGTATACTGACAGCGGGCTGTGAAATCAGGCTCTTCCTTCATTAAAAGGTCCGTCAGGATTTGTCCAGCTTCTTCTGCGCTGCCCTGCCGCCAGAGCGCTTCTGCAAGGAGAGCATAGGTGTGCCAGGACGCCGGCTTATTGACGATTATTCCTCTGGCAAGTTCTTCTGCCTGCGCATACTCGCCTTCATGCAGTCTCATCGTTAAAGGAGAAGTAAAGGGATTTGTTCCGTCAATCTGTAATTGATCCATTCCCAGCTCTACATCTATCAGGTAAAGCAATGCATCGGCATCTTCCTGAAAGTCCCCGGTCTGATCGAGTTCAAAATATTTTTCAAGATTTTCTTTTGCTTTATGAAATTCTCCAGTGTATACCTGGTTATTCGCAAGAAAAAAATAGCATTCACTCATCTGTGGATCTACTTCTTCTTTTATTTTGTTCAGCCATTCATTGGAGGCCTCGTATTCCCCCTCCTCCGACAGAACAATTGCTAATTGACAGAGAAAAACCGGTTCCGTTGGCTCAGCCTGAATTGCTCGTTTTATCAGCTGCACCGCACGAGTAATTTCTTTTTTCTCGTAAGCTTCAATTCCTTTTTTATAAAAATAACTGCCATCCTGCATAAAAGGAATGATCTGTCCTGCTCTTTGTTCAATCTGGTTCATTCTGGGGGAGCCTCCGTTTCAATGTGTAGCTGGTGTATTTAATAGTCGGATTTGTTTTCTTTATGCAGTATAACACGGGTTTGGGGGCGTAACAATCAGATTTTCTGCACATTCTCCTACTGTAAATGTATCAGAAAATTACAACTTCATGGTTATTTACTGTGAAAAGAGGGTATAAGCACAGAGACTACATATTTTCAGGGGCGGTGAGTAATGCCGATTTTAGATGTTGTTTTTATTGGTCTTTCCATTATCTGGATCCTCGAATTTCTTTTTTTTAAAAGCCGGCGCGGTAAAAGTGATAAAGAGGATACAGGTTCTTTTCCATGGATAATGCTTTCTGTGATCGTCATCGTAATTACATCCTTAGTCAGCCGGGAGCTTCAATTTCTGCTTCTTCCTTATGCAGGAATTTCCATGACAGGCCTGTTCATATTTGCTGCAGGGATATTTCTGCGTTACTGGGGGATAAAAGAACTGGGTAAACAGTTTACAAGAGGGGTTCAAGTGCGAAAAAATGACACATTAGTCAGTTCGGGACCCTTCCGCATTCTGCGTCATCCGCTTTATACGGGCCTGTTGTTCATTGTTCTTGGCTTTTCCTTATACACCTCCAGTCTGGCAGGTGTTTTCTTTACTGCAGTTCTTTTTCTTCCACTGCTTCTGCGACGTATTTCTATTGAGGAAGAAATGCTGAAAGAAGGGTTTGGCGAAAAGTACGAAAGCTGGCTTGCGACACGCTATCGTCTGCTGCCTTTTATTTATTAAACTCTGTTATTGCTCATTGTTGATAGGAGAAAACTTCGCTGCAACTCGGCAGGCTTGCCGTGGACGAGCTCCTCAGCTTCCTCGCTGCGCTGTGGGATCTTCCCAGCTCGTTCTTCCACAGGCGTCCGCCGGTTTCCGCTCCGTTCTTCCCTTTG
>NZ_FNIL01000026.1 GCF_900103955.1 Alkalicoccus daliensis | reverse complement strand
GCAGATCAGTATGAGCCGCAAAGGGGATCCTTACGACAACGCGTGCATTGAATCTTTTCATGCCACCCTCAAAAAAGAACTTGTGTATCGAAATAGGTTTTCCACACGGGCAGAAGCGCAGAAAGCCGTCGCAGTGTACATCGATTCCTTTTATAATCATCGCAGAAAACATTCCGCCATGGACTACTGCACGCCAAACAAAATTGAACAGGAATACCGCATACTCCCCACAAAGAAAATCTCTTAATTTCCGCTCCTAAATGTAAACAGGCGATCTTCTTTTCCACGTCCTGTGTCAGAAAGCTCCACAAAATGAAAGGCGAGAAGAGAAAAGAGAAAGAATTTTTGAAAAGTAGTGTCCACTTTCTTGACTAAAGTCCAAGCATAAGCGGATCGGAGTAAAATAGCGGGCGCGACAGTAAAATAAGCGGAAAAGGCACAGATGAGCTGCTCTATTTTCTTTGGTTCCGGGGAAGAGGGGGAAATGAAGAAGGTAATATGCTTTTGAGAGTCGGGGATCCAGCACGGGAGCGGCGGTGTTCACTGATGGACGGGGACATTTTAGTATAGCCGGTTCGGAGTAAAATATAGGTGGATGTTAGTAAAGTATAAGAGGATCGGAGTAAAATATAACCGGTTCATAGTAAAGCATAGGCGATTCGGAGTAAAATAGCGGGCGCGACAGTAAAATAAGCAGGCAAGAGTGCAGATGAGCTGCTCTATTTTCTTTGGTTCCGGGGATGAGGGGGGAATTTCAGTCGGGTATGCAGCCCGGAGACGGAAGAGTTCACTGTCGGGCGTAGACATTTTAGTACAGCGGGTTTAGAGTTTAGTATAAGAGAATTACAGCATGCGGTATAAGCAGCTGCCGCAGCGCACGCGACAATCAGCCGCCGTATAGAAATTCGATCAAGAAAAAAATTTTGATTGTAATGAAAGCGCTTCTACTCTAACATAAATAAAAAAAGACTTAGATGGCAGGTGTAGGAAATGGTACAAGGTGTGACAGGCAGTTTTCAGTTGATGAAATCGTTAAATCGTTCTCTCGTATTGAATATTATCCGGCAGAAGGGGCCGATTTCCAGGACGGATGTTTCCAAGCAGGCGGGGCTCACTCCACCCACTGTGAGTAATATTGTGCTTGAATTACTGGAAGAGGGGATGGTCAGGGAAGAAACAGGGGAATCAAATGGCGGGCGGAAACCGATTCTGCTTTCCATCAATTACAACAACCACTTTGTAATTGGAATTGATGTGGGGACCAATCAGCTCAGAGTAGGGCTGACAAATCTGAATGCTGGAATTAAAGAAATGATCTCCCATAAGCTTCCGGCCGGAATGAAAGTTGATGAGTTTATGAAGATATTAATATCCTCTATTCATGAAATTTTCGAAAGCACCTCGGCCGACCGGGAAAAAATTATTGGGATAGGTATTGCGATGCATGGGATAGTGGACGAAGAAAAAGGAGAAAGCATTTATGCTCCTCACTTTGGATTTGAAAATCTGCCTTTAAAAGACCGGCTGGAGAGTGAGTTCGGGCTTCCTGTAAAACTGGAGAACGATGCCCGCTGTGCTGCTATTTCAGAAACCTGGTTCGGCAGTGCGCAGCGTGAGCAGAATATTGTATGTATTAATATTGGGGACGGGATAGGCGCCGGTCTCATCATTAACGGGAAAGTTTTCCGGGGCAGACATCATATTGCCGGGGAACTCGGTCATATGATAGTAGATCTTTCCGGGCGCAAGTGTACATGCGGCAGCTACGGGTGCCTGCATACTGTTGCCAGCGGGATTCATATCCGGGAAAAAGTTATTCATGAAATTACTTTAGGAAGATCTACGCTTATTGAACAGCTGGTAACGGACCGGGGAGATATTGACGGTGACGTAGTGCATAAAGCAGCGCTTCAGGGGGATGCTTTCGCAATTAGTGTATTTGAAGAAGCGGGAAGGTTTCTTGGATTGGCATGTACAAACATTATTAATGTGATGAATCCGGATAAAATAATTCTTACAGGCGGGGTTATGAAAGCAGGCGATTTTGTAATGAATCCGCTCCAGGAGTTTATCCGCCAGCGGGCTTTAACGCAGGAAGCGAAAGCAACATCCATTGTTCGTTCGCAGCTCGGCAGTCATAGTGCGCTTTTGGGCGCTGTGAGCCTTGTTTTACAAGAAGTTTTCGAAATAGAAGCATAAAATACCAAAATATTTTTAAAGAAAGCCTTTTCATTTTTGTTTTTATGTGGTACTTTATTTTTAAGTTACTAATTTAATTTAAAAAAGTATTGAGGTTTTTTTAAATTAAAAGCGTGAGAGCGCATACAATCCAAAGGGGGATTTAAAATGAAAATCTGGAAACTTACATTAGCAAGTGTCGCTTCGATTGGTCTACTGGCAGCATGCGGCGGAAATGACGAAGGAAACAATGGCGGCAATAACGCAGGTGCGGATGCCAACGCAAACGCAAACGCAAACGCTGAAACAGAAGCGAATGACGAAGGGAATAACGAGGCTGGCAATGACAGTGAAGGAAATAATGGAGAAGCTGCAGATGTTTCTGGAGAAATTACTGTATGGGGCTGGAACGTGGCAGCTGCTTCTATGGAGGAAGCCGTAGAAGGTTTCCAGGAACAGTATCCGGACGTGGATATTGTAGTTGAAGATATTGGCCGTGAAGATCTTTATGACCGTCTTACTGTTGGGTTTGCAGCTGGCGGATCAGGGCTTCCGGACATTACAATGATTGAAACGGATCGTCTTGACAACTATTTCGGAGAATTTCCGGATGGCTTCGTTAACTTAAGTGAGCATGGCTACGATGATCACGAATCTAAATTCCCGGAAGCGAAAGCAGCAGCAATGAAAAACGCTGATGGCGACTTTCTTGCAGCGCCGTGGGATATTGGCCCGGCAGGAGTTTTCTATAATGTTCCACTGTTTGAAGAAGCTGGCGTGAACGCGGATGATATCGAGACTTGGGATGATTTTGTCGAAGCAGGTACAACAATTCTGGATGAAACCGGATCTCAGATGGTGCCGATTGACATCTCCAATGACGATGCTCTTTTCAGAATGATGATGAATCAGCTGGGTACTTATTATTTCGATGAAGATGGAAATATTGATATCCACTCTGATGAAGCGGTTCAGGCAATGTCCGTAATCCAGGATCTGCATGCTGCAGGCTTAGTAGCAAATACAGATGGCTGGGACGGAACTGTAACAGCAACAGTTAACAACACAGTAGCAACAGTGCCATTCGGCGTTTGGTATGCAGGTACAATCACAGACCAGGCTCCTGAACAAGAAGGTGAGTGGGATGTATTCAAGCTTCCTGCATTTGAAGAAGGCGGCAACCGCGACGCGAACCTCGGGGGATCTGACCTTTCTGTACTTTCTCACACAGAGCACCCTGAAGCAGCATACGCTTTTGTAGAGTACTTCACTACAGAAACGGAGCCGCAGATGAATGCACTGTCAGAATACGGATTGTTCCCGTCTCTTGTAGAAACATACGATGATCCTTACTTTGAAGAGGAGCAGGAGTTCTTTAACAACAGCCCGATCTGGAGCTTGTTTGCGGATGTAGCAGAAGGAACGCTTCCTGCAAATTACACGAGTGACTATGCTAGAGCCTTCCGTTATGCATCTGATGCACAGGCGAATGTTCTCCTTTCCGAGACGCCTCCTGCAGAAGCTTTGGAAGAAGCAGCTGGACGTATCGCGAACGAAACAGGACGCGATCAGAACTAGGCATTATACAAGGAGAAGAGCTTGCTCTTCTCCTGTTTTCTTTCAAACTTATTAAAATTAAATTAAAAAGTCTTTTGATTTTATGGAAGGAGTTTAAGTATGAACGATACAGCGAAAAAGCCGGCAGGCAAAAAAAGAAAGTTTGTCACTCCAAAAACTGCGCCATATTTCTTTATTGCTCCTGCTGTGCTTTTATTTATAGTATTCACTATTTATCCGGTAGTTTCTTCTTTAATACTTAGTTTTCAAACTTCCACCGCAGGGGTAACTTCATTTGCGGGACTGGATAATTACCGGCGTTTATTTGCCGATGATCTCTTTTATCAGGCTTTATTTAATACTTTTACCATCCTGATTGTACAGGTGCCTATCATGCTTACGATTGCTGTGGTACTTGCAGTGCTGATGAATTCCGCCCTGCTGAAAATGAGGTCCTTTTTCCGGATTGCCTTTTTTATGCCGGCGATTACAGCCCTTGTGGCCTACGCGATTGTTTTCATGATTATGCTTGATGAAAACTACGGCTTTGTAAACTATGCGCTTTCCTGGATTGGGATAGAGCCAATTGCCTGGCTGAATCATCCTTTCTGGGCAAAGGTTTCCTTAATTATTGCGATTACGTGGAGATGGACCGGATACAATATGGTCATTCTTTTAGCGGGTCTGCAGAACATTTCACAGGATTTATATGAAGCGGCAAGTATTGATGGTGCCGGCAAAGTAAGGCAGTTTTTCTCTATTACCCTGCCGCAGCTTAAGCCGATCCTGCTTTTTACAGCGGTACTTTCTACCATTGGAACGCTGCAGCTGTTTGATGAACCATTTATCTTAACAAACGGCGGCCCGAACAACTCAACTTTAACAATCTCGCTTTACCTGTACTTAAATGGTTTCCGGTACTTTGACTTTAACTATGCCTCCGCAATTGCCTATGTGCTGGTGGTAATTATCGCCCTCCTATCCTTTATTCAAATGAAAGTGCTAGGTGATGATGATGACAAATAAAAATAAAGGAACGGTAATTTTAAGAAAAGTCGGTTTGTATACAGCGTTAATTATTGGTGTCCTTTTATCCATGTTTCCGTTTTACTGGATGTTTATCGGCGCTACGAATCCATCGGGAGAAATTTTCAGCATCCCGCCGAATCTGCTGCCGGGCGATCATCTTGTAGAAAACTTCCGCAATTTAAATGATAACGTCAATATTATTCGCGTCATGATCAACTCTATTGTCATCGCGCTGACATTTACTTTCTTCAGCGTCATGATTGCTTCTGCAGCAGGATATGCGTTTGCGAAATATTCGTTTAAGGGAAGAGATGCTATTTTCTTCACGCTTCTTTTAGCGATAATGATTCCTTATCACGTAACGCTGATTCCGTTGTTTCAGTTAATGGCGGACCTCGGCTGGCTGAATACCTACCGTGCAGTGCTGCTGCCAAACCTTGCGTATCCGTTTGCTATCTTTTTGATGCGCCAGAATATGCGCTCGATTCCGACGTCGCTGCTGGAAGCGGCAAGGGTGGATGGTGCAGGGGAATTTAAAATTTTCTTCCGCGTCGTACTTCCTACAATGAAGCCTGCGCTTGCAGCGGTCGCGATTTTCCTGTTCATGTTCCAGTGGAACAACTTCCTCTGGCCGCTCGTTGTGCTCGGTGACAGCGATATGTACACGCTGCCGGTCGCATTGTCGAGCCTGGTCGGTATGTCCAGGATTGACTACGGGCAGATTATGATGGGGACTACTCTTTCCACACTGCCGATAATGATTTTCTTCCTTCTGCTCCAGAGACAGTTTATCTCAGGTATTTTGGGCGGATCTGTAAAAGAATAGAAACAATTTGATGAAAGTGAGGAAACGATCATGGAAAAAACGCAGACAACTTTTGAATACCAGCCGCCAGAAAACGGGTATCCGGAATGGAATAATAACCCGGAAATTTTTCAGCTGAACCGCGCGAAAGCCCATGCTACGCTGATGCCCTTTACGGATAGAAATCAAGCGATAACTGGGAAGCGGCAGGAATCTCCTTTTTATCGTTCGCTTGACGGGGATTGGCTGTTTCATTTTTCAGAGCGGCCGGAAGAAAGAGTTACTGATTTTTATAAAATTGATTTCAACGCGGATGAATGGGATAAAATCCCTGTGCCTAGTCACTGGCAGCTGCAGGGATATGACTATCCGCATTATACGAACACACGCTATCCGTGGGATGAAAGGGAGAATATCAAGCCGCCGTTTGCACCGGTAAAATACAATCCGGTCGGCCAGTATATTCGTTCTTTTCAATTAACAGAAGAGCAGGAACAGCCGCTCTTTTTACATTTTGAAGGAGTGGAGGCAGCATTTTACGTCTGGGTGAACGGAAAACTGGTTGGTTACAGTGAAGATTCGTTTACCCCGGCAGAATTTGATATCACTCCTTACGTGCAGCAGGGAGAAAATAAAATTGCTGTCGAGGTATACCGCTGGTGTGATGCAAGCTGGCTGGAGGATCAGGATTTCTGGCGGATGAGCGGTATTTTCAGAAGTGTCTATCTTTACGCAGTTCCAGCAGTACACGTAAGAGATTACTTTTTTCAAACTGCTTTGAAAGAAAAGAAGGCAGATTTCAAGATTCAGGCGGAGCTCATGCAATCTGAAAACAATGGAAAAAACGTAACGGTAAAAGCGGAAATTTTAAATGAATCCGGCGAGACAATTTATGCTGAAGCGGAACAATCTGTCCGTCTGGAGGGGCCGCAGGAAATCCAGCTTTCGGGTACTGTGGATCATCCAGCTTTGTGGAGTGCAGAGTCGCCAAATTTATATACTCTGCTGCTTTCCGTGTATGCAGATGGTGAAGTCGTGGAATACCTTTCCTCTAAAGTAGGATTCCGTGAATTTAAGCTGGAAGACGGATTGATGAAAATCAATGGGAAACCTATATTATTTAAAGGTGTAAACCGTCATGAATTTTCACCGGATAAAGGTCGTGCAGGAATTACAGAGGAAGAAATGACGCAGGATATTCTTCTGATGAAGCGGCACAACATCAACGCTGTCCGTACTTCCCACTATCCGAATCACCCGAGATTCTATGAGCTTTGTGACCAATACGGGCTGTATGTGATAGATGAGACGAATCTGGAAACACACGGAACCTGGAAATACGGGCAGACAGAAATTGGCGACACCGTGCCTGGTGATAAGCCGGAGTGGACGGAAAATGTGCTGGACCGATGCAACTCGATGTTCCAGCGGGATAAAAACCACCCTTCTATTATCGTCTGGTCTCTAGGAAACGAAGCTTTCGGCGGAACAAACTTTTTGAAGATGTATGATTTCTTTAAAACCAATGATCCTTCGAGGCTCGTGCACTATGAAGGAGTATTTCATTACCGGGAAAGTGACGGAGCTTCTGATATGGAGAGCACGATGTACATCCCGCCGCACCAAGTGGAAAAATACGCGCTCGAAGCAGAAGAAAATCCAGCGGCGAAGCCTTATATTTTATGTGAATACTCTCATGCAATGGGGAATTCTCTCGGAAACTTTTATAAGTACACCGATTTATTTGAGAAATATCCCGTGCTGCAGGGCGGATTTATTTGGGACTGGAGAGATCAGGCGCTCTGGAAGAAAGAAGATGGCGTGGAATTCCTCGCTTACGGGGGCGATTTCGGGGAAACGCCGCATGACGGAAACTTTTCCGGAAACGGGCTTATTTTCGCAGACGGTACCCCGACGCCGAAGCTGCTGGAAGTGAAAAAAGGCTATCAGAATGTCCGCTTTACCTTTGAGGACGGCACGTTACGATTGAAAAATAACTTCCTGTTTACTTCACTGAAAGGAGTAAAAGGCAGCTTTGAGGTATTGGAAGACGGCAGAAAAGTACTGGCAGGCGATTTCGATCCTAAGGCGGAAGCCGGCTGGCAGGAAGAAATTCAGCTTGATTTAAAGGAATTTGCTGCACGCGGGGGCGAAGTATTTTTAAATGTATACTTAACGTTAAGCGAGAATAAGCCTTGGGCGGAACACGGGCACGTGATAGCGTATGAGCAATTTAAGCTGAAAGATGCAGCTCCTGCTGCGCTTCACAAAGGTGACGGCCGGGGCCTGAAACTGGATGAAAATAATAAGCAGGCAGTTATCACCGGGGAGAACTTTAAAGTAGAGTTTTCGAAAGAAACGGGATGGCTGCAGTCTTTCCAGAAAAACGGTGCTGAATTTATAAAAGAAGCATTAAAGCTTAACTTCTGGCGGGCGATGACTGATAATGACCGCGGCAGCGAAGTCGACAAGCGCAGCGCTGAATGGAGAAAAGCGGGAGAAAACAGTACGGTAACATCTTTTGAAGTAGAGGAAAAATCAAACGAAATAGAAGTTTCCGTGGAATATAAGATTCCGGTTTCGGTTCCATCAAAGGCTTCTATTCGATACGTGGTCACCAGTGCCGGGGAAGTGGCGGTGAACGTTGTAATTCAGCCGGGAGACGGGCTGCCGGATCTGCCGGAAGCGGGTATGTTATTTACGATGCCTGCAGCGTTCCAGGAGATGAGCTGGTACGGCAGAGGCCCGCATGAAAACTATCAGGACCGCAATGACGCGGCAGTGGTGGGGATTTACAGCAGTTCGGTTGCTGAAAGATTCACGCCTTACCTGAAGCCGCAGGAATGTGGAAATATTACAGGCCTTCGCTGGTTGGCGCTTACGGACGGAAATAAGCCTTCCTTTTCTATTCGTGCGTTAAGTGCCATGGAGGGAAGTGTCCTTCCTTGGAAGCCGGAAGAATTAGAAGCTGCTTCCCATGCGCACAAACTTCCTGAAAGCGCGCAGACAGTCGTTCGACTGCATGCAGCGCAGATGGGTGTCGGCGGGGACGACAGCTGGGGACAGAGAACTCATGAAGAATTTTTATTGAAATCAGACCGGAACTACGAGTTCGGATTTGTACTGGGTGAAGAAAAGTAATGAAGTAAGTTATCAGCAGGCTGCTCTTGTCCTTTGATGGATGAAGAGCAGCCTTTTCTAGTGGAAATATGTTGAAAAGGTGGAGTTTGGTTCAGTATAGGGATTTTATAGTAAAGGATAAGGGGATCGGAGTAAAGTATAGGGTGATTGAAGTAAAGTATAGCCGGTTCATAGTAAAGCATAAGCGATTCGGAGTAAAATAACAGTCGCGACAGTAAAATAAGCGGGCAAGAGCACAGGTGAGCTGCTCTATTTTCTTTGATTCAGCGGAAGTGGGGGTTGAATGAAGGAGGTAATGTGCTTTTCAAAGGTGGAATCTTGGTCGGGAAGCCGGCACAGGAGCTGTGAAGTTCATTATAAGGCGCGGATGGTTTAATATAGCAAGTTTATAGTATATTATAGGGCGATCGGAGTAAAATATAAGCGGATCGGAGTAAAGTATAGCCGGTTCATAGTAAAGCATAAGCGATTCGGAGTAAAATAGCGGGCGCGACAGTAAAATAAGCATGCAAGAGCACAGGTGAGCTGCTCTATTTTCTTTGATTCAGCGGAAGAGGGGGTTGAATGAAGGAGGTAATTTGCTTTTCAGAGGTGGAATCTCGGTCGGGAAGCCAGCACAAGAGCTGTGAAGTTCATTATAAGGCGCGGATGGTTTAATATAGCAGGTTTATAGTATATTTGGACTTTAGTCAAGAAAGTGGACACTACATTTCAAGAATTCTTTCTCTTTTCTCTTCTCGCCTTTCATTTTGTGGAGCTTTCTGACACAGGACGTGGAAAAGAAGATCGCCTGTTTACATTTAGGAGCGGAAATTAAGAGATTTTCTTTGTGGGGAGTATGCGGTATTCCTGTTCAATTTTGTTTGGCGTGCAGTAGTCCATGG
>NZ_FNIL01000011.1 GCF_900103955.1 Alkalicoccus daliensis | reverse complement strand
AAGCCAGATACCGGACAACGATCCACTCGGATCAAGGCTGGCACTACCAACACAAAAAGTGGGTAAAAACCTTAAAGAAACATCGAATCTTTCAAAGTATGTCCAGAAAAGCAACCTGCGCAGATAATGCCATGATGGAGAATTTTTTCGGGATTCTCAAACAGGAGATGTATCACGGAGAAGATCTGGTTTCGTATGAAGAACTGAAACGAAAACTGGAGAGCTACATGGAGTACTATAATCATGAACGCGTAAAAGCAAAATTGGACGGATTGAGCCCCATCCAATATCGGAATCAAACCATCCAATCAGCTTCATAAGAAAACTCTAACTTTTAGGGGTCACTACCTTGCCGTGGGGCTGGTCTTCAGCTATTTCTCCTGCCCTTGGGGCAGAAGAAAGGATCTTCAGACTGCGCTTCAATCCCACTGGCGTCACCACCGGACGCTATGGAGAATAGGTTTTTATAGAAAAAGCTGTGCTTGTACTGGAGACGCTGTATAAAATCTAATCCTCTTTTTTCTCAGCTGCAGTCGTAGAAGGTCGACTCCGGGAGGATTTAGAACGATTCGAAGATCCACCTGCCAGAGGCAGGTTAGCTGAGAGAGTTCCCTCCGGAAAGCGTACCTTCAAAGGCAAAGCATAAAAGCGCATACTTATACAGAAAAAATACTTTTTCAACAGCCTGAAGCCGGCTCTGTAAACAACAGAGCCGGCTTCTTTTTGATGAAGAATTAATGTTGTCCGCCTTTGTAAAGGAAATCCGCTTTCCTCTATAGAAATGTAAGACAAACTGTTAATTGTTTTCTTCTGCCCATGCAGGTCTCCAGCGGCTTAGGATAAGAAGTGCAATAAGGGCACCGGCTGCACTGCTGATAAAAAATGCAGGTACGAAAGCAAGTATTGCTGCTGCTTCTCCCAGAAAAAATTGTACTAAAGGCACTGCAACAAGTGAACCGAGAACTGCTGTACCGATAATTTCTCCTGCTGCAGCTGCCCAGCCTCTGCGGAGCCACCTGTATGCCAATCCAGCGAGTAACGCCCCGATCATTCCCCCAGGAAAAGCTAGTATCGTCCCAAGGCCAAGAATATTCCGCAGCAACCCAATCACAAAAGCAATCATTACTGCCGGCCCGGGCCCGAGCAGTACGGCAGCCATAACATTCACAGCATGCTGCACAGGATAGGCACGGGCTACTCCGGCAGGAAACCAGATAAAGGTGGCTCCTACAATACCTATCGCCACAAACATTGCCATAATCGTCAATTTCTTTGTACTGTTCATCAACAGGCACCTCCTAGTTCTACCTATAAGAGTAGCCCACGCAAAGGTTTATTTTCAATGCAAAAATACAGGAAGCTGAGAATAAAGATTTTTATCATAGGATAGTTTGGTATATTTCAGAGTGTTTATAAAGGATTAGGAATTATATATTTATTTCTTTATATGTAGGGAGTTCTCCTTCGTTTTCCGGCGTATCGCTTATCTTCAACATATACAGTGCCTGCCGGCATTAAAAAATCTTCAGTCTGTGCTTGTTAGAGACACTGTATAAAAACAAATCGCCTTTTTTCTCAACTGCAGTCGCAGAAGGTCGGGAGGATTAAGAAGCATGCACGAACCCAGCCAATGGTCTTAAATCACTGGAAAGAGCTCTTTGCTTTCCAGTGATTTGGCTGCGTGAAGCCATGCTCCTCTTTTAAGGAGACACGTTAGTTGAGAGAGTTCCTTACGGAAAAACCCTTCGGAGGCAAAAGCATAAAATCGTATACTCATAAAGGAAAAGTTCTTTTTCAACAGCCAGGGAGCAGCTCCCAAAAAGAAGCTGCTCCAGGCATAGGGTCTATTCTTTTAATTCAGTAAATACTACAAGCCGTTCCCGGTGTGTACCCGCATTCGTATCGAATTCACCGGTGCAGGTAATCAGATTTAAATTCCGGGAGGATGTTTTCCCGAAAACAACGTCGATCGGCGCATCGTCATAAGGATAGGCTTCCTTATGGGAAACCAAAAACGTATAAGCTTCCCCATCTTCACTTGTAACGATGATTTCATCCCCTTCTTCCAACTTATTTAAGTCATAGAAAACTGCCGGTCCTGTCCGGTCATCAACGTGTCCCGCAAGAACTGCATTTCCCTGAGTGCCTGGTTTGGCACCACGCTCAAACCAGGCGATTGATTCCCCTTCATCAGGGACCTCCATTTTTCCGTCTTCATCCAGTCCATAGCCGTCTACCTGGGCATCAACTTTAATAGAAGGGATCTCAAGATGAGCGGGGATGATGCCCGTTTCATCTTTGACTGGTACGATGGGTACGCTATCAGCAGCCGCTTCCTCAGCTGGATTTGTTTCCTCTGTGGAATTTACTTCACTTCGTTCCTTTTGGCTCTCCACCTCTATCATTTCTGTATAGCTTTCATCCAGTACTTCTGTTTCCTCATAAGCGGTGGAAGAGTTTTCTGAAGAATATTGATCTACACCGCAGGCTGATAAGAAAAGGAGCAGAATCCCTGAAAAAATTACATTACCCTTGAAAAGAAAATCTCTTGCGAAAGAATACTGCAGCTCCCAGCATACCAGCAAATACTGTCAGTGCGATTGGCAGAATATTAGTTGACTGGGAAGCACCGCCCATCCCTGTCTGCGGCATCTCGGAAGGCATAGTGTGCGCTTCGTCTGCTACTACAACTACTTCCAGACTTTCTGCGTCAGCACCTACTGCATAGACGGAATAAACAGTGTCAGCTTCCAATGAAGTACCTGAAAGATCTAAGACAGCATCACTTGTTCCTGCTGCGCGTATTTCCAAATCGTACGATGCAGCCTCTAATTCCATATAATCAGTTACTGCAAAAAATTCTGCACCTTCAAACAGTGAATCTCCATCAACAAGTCCTACGTCAACAGCAGGAGCTCCAGGAGATAAATGTCCTACACGTACTTTTGTCATTCCTTCAGTAACGTGATTGTCATCTCCGAAAGCTTCCAGTGTTAAATTTTCCAGCGTGTTTGTTGCAGCAACTGTGTAAGACATGCCGCCTTCGACTGTAAGCGTTTCTTCAATTACCGGGTCACCCTCACCGTTTTCACCCGCTGGAAAGATTGCTACTTCATGATCGCCTGCAGGCAGCTCCAGATACCCTGTAATATCTTTAAACGCAGCACCTTCCACTGCAGCTTCTCCATTTACATACACATCTACTTCAGGAGCATCAGGTGAAGCATGCAGGACACGTACCATTGCATTTTCATCGTCATCGTGACTGTCTGCAAATACCGGTGTCCCTGCAAGGCCAAACATCAGAAGCGCAATAAGAGCATAAAATACAAAATTCATCTTTTTCACTTAACTCATCTCCCTTAAATTTTTTTATAGTTAAATACTAGGGTATACACGTTATGTATAACTAGTGTTTAACTATTGTATAGACTATATACCATCTTTTAATTTTTTTAAAACCAATTGATTTTAAATATTCAAAAAAATATTTTTTAAGATTGTTTGAAGCCAAGTGCATCAAGGTGACTAGTATAAAGTTACTAACAAAAAATAAGTAAAAAGACTAAGGTTTTTTTGAATTTCTTTTTAAGTGGCCTTTTATAAATAGTAGAAAAAAATACGGGACAGTGAACTTCGAGCCTCCAAGTGACCCTCTGAAAGGTCGCGGAGTACGAGTGAAATTAAAAACAGCAGGAAAGTCTCAGCTCTGTTGCCTGTGTGTCGATAGAAGCCATATATAGTTGTGTGCAAATTATTCGGGATCAAGTTCTTTAGAAAAAACACTTTTAAAAAGAAACGGCAACAAGTCTTCTATTATTTACTATAGAAACAAACGTTGTTTTTATGATAGAACGTTGCAAATCTCCCGAAATTTAGATAGAATGGTGAAATATCAACCAAAACAAAATATTCTGACGGTTATTCTTATCAAGAGAGGCGGAGGGAAAGGCCCTGTGATGTCTCAGCAACCAGCCAACGGCAAGGTGCTAAATCCTGCAGGTTTACCTGCAAGATAAGAAGAAGTGATGCGATTATCTTCTTCTTTATCTTTATGATGAGGAAGTTTTTTTATTATATTGGAGAGCAGGGATATTATGACGAACAAAAAACATTCGCTGGAAACGAAATTAGTGCAGGCAGGGAACCGGCGTGATCATACGACGGGTGCAGTAAACGCGCCTGTATACTTTTCAACAGCTTACAGGCATGAAGGAATCGGCCAGTCTACAGGATATGATTATTCAAGAACCGGGAATCCGACGAGAGCTATTCTGGAGGAGTCGATTGCAGATTTGGAAGGCGGCGCGAGAGGGCTTGCCTGTGCTTCGGGAATGGCAGCCGTGCAGGTGGTACTTTCATTGTTTAAACAGGGAGAAGAAATCATTGCAACGAGTGATTTATATGGCGGCACCTATCGATTATTTGAAAACGGATGGACGAGATGGGGGCTGACGTTCCATTATGCTGAGCCTGAGGATATCGAAACATTCCGGGAGAAAATAAACGAATCTACGCGTGCTCTTTTTATTGAAACGCCGACGAATCCATTGATGCAGGAGGCAGACATCGAAGCATATGCCCAGCTTGCAAAAGAACACAATCTTTTGTTAATTGTAGATAATACTTTTTATACTCCTGTGATCCAGCGGCCGCTCGAAATGGGTGCCGATATTGTTATTCACAGTGCTTCCAAATATCTATCCGGACACAATGATGTCATTGCAGGATTAGTGGTGGCAAAAGATCCTGCTTTAGGAGAAGAACTGTTTTATTACCACAATAGTATTGGCGCAATTCTTTCTCCGCTGGATTCCTGGCTGGTAATACGGGGCATGAAAACGCTGAATTTGAGAATGAATAAACATGAGGAAAATGCAAAAGCGGTAGTTGCATATTTGCAGGAGCAGGAATTATGCACGGAGGTAATTTACCCGGGACGGGGCGGCATGCTTTCTTTTCGGGTAGAAGATGAAGCGCTGGTGAATCCACTCCTTCAGGGGCTGAAGGTTATCTCTTTTGCAGAAAGCCTTGGCGGTGTAGAGAGTCTCATGACTTATCCCGCAACCCAGACCCACGCCGATGTGCCGGAAGATATCCGCATGCGCCTTGGTGTAGATAACAGGCTGCTCCGGTTCTCCGTAGGAATCGAGTCGGCGGAAGATTTAATAGAAGATTTAAATGAAGCTTTTCAACATGCTCTCGCAGAAAGGAAGATATAAAAAATGACATTCTCTAAACAAACTTCATTGCTTCACTCAAAACATAAAACTGACCCGCATAATGGGGCGGTAAGTGTTCCGATTCAGCATGCGTCAACTTTTGATCAAAAAGATATTGATGATTTTGGTGATTATGATTACGCCCGGTCCGGCAACCCGACAAGAGAAGCATTGGAAGACATTATCGCTGATTTGGAAAACGGGACGCATGGCTTTGCTTTTGCTTCCGGGATGGCTGCAATTTCCACAACATTTATGCTGCTGTCAGCAGGAGATCATCTTGTAATTACGGATGATGTGTATGGGGGGACTTTCCGGTTAACCACGAAAGTACTTACCAGGCAGGGAATTGAACACACTTTTGTCGATATGACAAAGCCAGAGGAAGTAGCGCAGGCAATTCAGCCGAATACGAAAATGATATTTATGGAAACACCATCGAATCCTACGATGAAAATTACCCCAATCAAGGAAATTGTGAAGCTGGCAAAAGAGCATGGCTGCCTGACAGTACTGGACAATACCTTTATGACACCAGTACTGCAGCGTCCGCTTGACCTTGGCGTAGATGTGGTCGTACACAGTGCGACTAAATTTATCAGCGGGCACAGTGACGTTGTGGCGGGGCTTGCGATAGTGAAGGATGCGGATCTGGCAGCGGAAATTAAATTTCTGCAGAACAGTTTTGGTGCGATACTCGGACCACAGGACTGCTGGCTGGTAATGCGGGGCTTGAAAACACTGCATACGAGAATGGAAGCATCATCCAGGTCTGCAGCGCGGCTTGCAGCTTGGTTTCTGGAGCAGCCGGAAGTAGAGCACGTATATTATCCGGGGCTGAAAGAGCACCCGGGATTTGATATTAATAATGAACAGTCAGAGGGTGCCGGAGCGGTGCTGTCTTTCCGTTTAAAAGATAAAGAAGCGGTCCGGAAAGTCGTAAAAGCAGTGGAAATTCCAGTATTTGCGGTTAGCCTGGGTGCCGTGGAAACAATTCTTTCCTACCCGCCGACCATGTCTCATGCAGCGATGTCTGATGCAGAGCGGGATGCAAGGGGAATCTCTGATGGATTACTGCGGCTTTCTGTAGGTCTTGAAAAAACAGAAGATCTGATGGAAGATTTTGCGCGCGCATTTGAAAAGATCCGCTTAGAGGAGGCGCAGAAATGAGTTTCAAACAACAGCTGAAAGAAGGGCTCATTGTTGGAGATGGAGCAATGGGCACTCTTTTATACCAGCGGGGGAGCCAGAGCTGCTTTGAAGAACTGAACCTGTCTGATCCAGAGCAAATAACCTCCGTTCACCAGGAATATATCGCTGCCGGGGCCGATGTAATTCAAACAAATACCTATGCTGCAAATAGTATAAAGCTGGACCGTTACAACCTGGGAGCATACGTAAAAGAAATTAATGAAGCGGCAGTGGCGGCAGCGAAGCAGGCAGGAGATGTATATGTTGCAGCTACCATCGGCGGAGTGGCAACAATGCACCAGGAAAAAACGCCGCTGGAAGAGCGGGTGGCCAGCCTGAAAGAGCAGACAGATGTCCTGCTGGAAACCGACGTTGATGGTTTTTTACTGGAGACATTTTATGATTTCGAAGAACTGAAACAAATCCTGATATATTTACGTGAACGTACAGATAAAGCGATTATTGCCCAGGCAACACTTGGAGATATTGGTGTGCTTCATACAGGGATGCACCTGCAGGAAGCACTAGAGCTTCTCGAGAACCTGGGAGCAGACGTAGCAGGAATTAACTGCCGGATGGGTCCTTATCATATGCTTCAGTCTTTAGAAGAAATTTCTCTTCTTTCGCACGCTACAATCAGCGTATATCCCAATGCCAGTCTTCCGAATGTGAGGGATGGCAGGTTTTCCTACCAGTCCAATCCTACGTACTTTGGAGATATGACGAAAGGTCTTGTGGAAGAAGGCGCTACATTAATCGGAGGATGCTGCGGCACGACGCCGGACCATATCAGGGAAATTAAGAAAGCAATAAAAGAACATCAGCTGAAGCCTGTAAAAGAAAAACGTACACGCAGACCGGTGAAGTCAGATGTCATAAGACCAGAAGAACCGTTTTTCCCTAAGCTTACAGAAATAAAAGACGAGATGTCAGTTATTGTAGAGCTCGACCCTCCTAAAGCTTTGTCAGGGGTACCTGAGTTTATGAAGGGTGCCAAAGCTTTAACGGAAGCTGGTGTCAATGCTGTAACACTTGCAGATAACTCTCTTGCTTCCTCCCGAATCGATAACCTTGCACTCGGTTCCAAAATTAAGGATGAAGGTGCACGTCCTTTACTGCATATTGCCTGCAGAGACAGAAATATTATCGGACTGCAGTCCCATCTGCTCGGAATGCACGAACTTGGTGTGCGCGATATTCTGGCAATTACCGGAGATCCTGCAAAAGTAGGCGATTTTCCGGGCGCTACCTCTGTATATGATATGTCTTCCATGGATTTAATCCGGCTGATCAAACAGCTGAATGAAGGCCAGTCTTTTTCCGGGAAAGATCTCGGTGCAAACACAAACTTCACCGTCGGGGCTGCTTTCAATGCAAACGCCCGAAGGCTGGAGCGGGAAGTACAGCGGCTGGAAAAGAAAATTGAAGCCGGTGCAGACTATTTTATGAGTCAGCCTGTTTACAGCTCGGAACGAATCGAGGAAATAGCAGAAGCGACAAAGCATCTGTCCGTTCCCGTTTATATTGGGATTATGCCGCTTGTAAGCAGCAGGAATGCAGAATTTCTTCATCATGAAGTACCGGGTATAAAATTAACTGATGAAGTACGTGAACAGATGAGAGAAGTAGCAGGAGACAGAGAAGCAAGTGAGAAAGTCGGAATTGATATGGCGAAGCAGCTGGTCGACACTGCAATGATACATTTTTCCACGATTTATCTTATTACGCCATTCCTGCGCTATAACATCACAGAGACGCTGACAAAACACATTCGGGAGCACGAAAAAACAATTGCAGGCACCCGTGGATAGAAGTAATAGAGAAGGGACGATCAGCATGACCACACAATTTGAACAGGAACTGGCATCCAGGATCCTGCTTCTTGACGGGGCAATGGGTACAATGCTGCAGAATGCAGACCTGTCCCCGGAAGATTTTGGGGGAGAAGAGTACGATGGCTGCAACGAATATTTAAACCTTGTATCGCCGGAAGTGATCCGGAAAATCTACCGTGAATACCTGGAAGCAGGATCAGATATTATTGAAACAAATACATTTGGCGCTACTTCTATCGTACTGGCAGATTACGACCTTCAGGAAGAAGCCTACGAAATTAACCTTCGGGCAGCGCAGATAGCGGTCGAGGAAGCAGAAAAATTCTCCACTCCGGAGAAGCCGCGTTTCGTTGCCGGAGCAATGGGGCCAACCACAAAATCCCTTTCCGTTACCGGAGGGACCACCTTTGATGAACTGGCAGAGACGTATTACGAGCAGGTGCTCGGTTTAATAGACGGCGGCGCGCATATTCTGCTGCTGGAAACAAGCCAGGATATGCGGAACGTAAAAGCCGCATACGTGGCAATCGAAAGAGCAGAGCGTGAAAAAGGAAAGCGGATGCCGCTGATCATTTCCGGAACGATTGAGCCGATGGGTACGACACTTGCGGGGCAGAGCATTGAAGCTTTTTATATTTCCCTCGAGCACATGAAGCCGACAGTCGTCGGATTAAACTGTGCGACCGGTCCGGAATTTATGCAGGACCACCTGCGTTCTCTTTCGGATCTTTCGAAAACTTACGTGCACTGCTACCCGAATGCAGGGCTGCCGGATGAAGAAGGACACTATCATGAGTCCCCGGCAATGCTCGCGCAGAAGCTTGCAGGCTTTGCCGAAAAAGGATGGCTGAATGTGGTAGGCGGCTGCTGCGGTACGACGCCGGAGCACATCCGCGTCATGGGAGAAACGCTTAAGGATTATGCACCGCGGCCGCTGCACAAAGATCATCCCCATATGGTTTCCGGGATAGAGCCGCTTGTATATGATGAATCAATGCGCCCATTAATGGTCGGTGAACGTACAAACGTCATCGGCTCAAAAAAATTCAAGCGGCTGATTGCAGAAGAAAAATTTGAAGAAGCATCAGAAATTGCCCGTGCACAGGTCAAGCGGGGGGCACACGTTATTGACGTATGTCTTGCTGACCCAGACCGGGATGAGATGGAAGATATGGAAAAATTCCTGCAGCAGGTAATCAACAAGGTGAAAGTGCCGCTCATGATTGATTCCACAGACGAAAAAGTAATTGAACGGGCGCTTACGTATTCACAGGGGAAAGCGATCATTAATTCGATTAACCTGGAAGACGGGGAAGAACGCTTTGAAGCAGTAGCGCCATTAGCCCGCCGATTCGGCGCAGCTGTTGTCGTAGGAACAATTGACGAAGAAGGCATGGGCGTTACCGCACAGAAAAAGCTGGATATTGCACGCCGTTCCTATCAGCTGCTTACGGAGAAATACGGAATTCCTGCAGAAGATATTATTTTTGATCCACTCGTTTTCCCGGTAGGCACCGGGGACGAGCAATATATCGGTTCGGCAGAAGCCACCGTGGAAGGCATTAAACTGATCAAGGAAGAAATGCCGGAATGTCTCACGATTTTAGGAGTCAGCAACGTATCTTTCGGGCTTCCGCCGCTGGGAAGAGAAGTTTTGAATGCCGCCTTTACGTACCATTGTACGAGAGCAGGACTTGACTACGCGATCGTAAATACAGAGAAACTGGAACGCTACGGTTCCGTTTCGGATGAAGAAAAACTGCTCGCAGACGAGCTGTTATTTCATACAAATGATGAGACGCTTGCGACATTTACCGCTTTCTACCGCAAGAAAAAGCCGAAGGCGGAACAGGCAGCTTCTACGATGACACTGGAAGAGCGCCTGGCAGGCTATATTGTAGAAGGAACGAAGGAAGGGCTTTATGCCGATCTGGATAAAGCACTTGAAGCATATGATGAGCCCCTTTCGATCATCAACGGTCCACTCATGGCCGGGATGGATAAAGTAGGGAAACTCTTTAACGACAACGAGCTGATCGTAGCAGAAGTACTGCAGAGTGCAGAAGCAATGAAAGCTGCAGTTGCTCACTTGGAACCGCATATGGAAGAGAAAAAAGACGACCGCGGGAAAGGAAAAGTGATTCTCGCGACAGTGAAAGGTGATGTACACGACATTGGGAAAAACCTCGTGGAAATCATTTTGAAAAACAACGGTTTTCAAATTGTGAACCTTGGAATCAAAGTAGCACCAAATGAATTGATAGAAGCAGTAGAAAGAGAGGACCCGGATGTTATTGGTCTCTCCGGACTTCTTGTAAAATCGACGCAGCAAATGGTTATTACTGCGAATGATCTCCGGGAAAAGGGAATAAATATTCCGATTCTCGTAGGAGGTGCCGCTTTAACAAGGCGCTTCACAGATACGAAAATCGCACAGCAGTACGAAGGCATGGTGCTGTATGCAAAAGATGCGATGAATGGCCTGGATATTACAAATAAACTCGTGAAACCGGAAGAAAGAAAGCAGCTTGCCCAGGCAACAATAGAAAAACAGCTCAAAGCGCAGCAGAAAGTTGCGGAAGAGCTGGAACGGAAAAAAGGCGAGACTGCAACAGCCACAATGGAAATTCCAAGGTCAGAAGTTTCTCAGGAAGCACCTTTGTATGTACCGGAGGATTACAAGCAGCATATCTTACGTGACTACAAGCTTTCCCACCTTTATCCTTATGTAAATATGCAGACGCTGCTCGGCTCTCATCTCGGTCTGCAGGGAAATGTGAAGCGGAAACTGGATAGGAAAGATGAAAAAACAGAAGACCTCAAGCAGCGGGTAGATGATTTTCTTGCGAGAGCGGATAAAGAAAAGCTGCTTTCGGCTCATGGAATGTATCAATTTTTCCCTGCGCAGTCAGAAGGAGATTCGGTCATCGTGTATGATCCTGCGGACAAAACAACGGTACTGGAAACATTTACGTTTCCGAGGCAGCAGAAGGCACCGTACTTATGTCTTGCTGATTTTCTCCGTTCGAAAGAAAGCGGCGTAATGGACCACGTAGGTTTTCTGGCGGTAACAGCTGGAAAAGGGGTACGTGCGCTGGCTGAAGAAGCAAAAGAAGCCGGAGAGTATATGGACAGCCACCTGATTCAGGCGGTGGCACTCGAACTGGCAGAAGGGTTTGCGGAAAGAGTGCATCAGATGATGCGTGATAAGTGGGGCTTCCCGGATCATCCGGACTTCACCATGCAGGAGCGGTTCTCCGCAAGGTACCAGGGAGTGCGCGTTTCCTTTGGATATCCGGCATGCCCAAATCTGGAAGATCAGGAAAAGCTGTTTAACCTGATTAAGCCGAAAGCAATCGGCGTGGAGCTGACGGACGGTTTTATGATGGAGCCTGAAGCAAGCGTCACTGCCATGGTATTTGCGCACCCGGAAGGCAGATACTTCAGCGTTTAATGAGGAAATAAGAGAAAAAGCCTTCCTGCAGATTTTGCGGGAAGGCTTTTCGTCATTCATCGATTACCAAAAACTCGAGCTGAATAAGCACGTAAGTTATCTGCAGATGTTAAAAAAGGAATCCAGGATTGAAATGCAGATGATGGCTGCTGCAAGCATGAGTGGGTAAAATAAATGGTTCGTTCCTTCCCAACAAAAGTTTTATGCCAGCTGTACGAGAATGCCGAAGGGGTCCTCAACGAAATAAGTTTCGTTTTTTTTCCTGACTTCATATCCTTGGGAAGAAACGGCTTCTGCTGCTTTTTCCCGGTCTTCCGGTGTTGGATAGGCAATGGAATAATAAGCTAGTCCGGTCTCATTTTCAGCGAGCGGCGGAAGGCTTGAGCCTGCCCAGGTGTTTAAACCCATATGATGGTGATAATCCCTGGTAGATACGAAAAGTGCCTGGCGTCCTAACGAGCTGACGGTATTAAACTGCAGCACCTGCGTGTAAAATTTTTCTGCTTTGGCTATGTCAGTAACCTTCAGGTGAATGTGCCCGATAATCACGGTGTCCGGCATGCCTTTCCAGACTGCAGCTTCCTGCAGCAATCCGTCTGCATCCAGCGGTTCTGTTACCATGTTGATCTGGGAACCGTTCCAGTCCCAGGCAGAAGGATCGCGGTCGCGGTAAAATTCAAGACCATTTCCCTCCGGGTCTGCCAGATAGATCGCTTCGCTGACCCCGTGGTCTGAAGCTCCCTGGACTGGATAATTGAGTGCTGCGATATGCCGGAGAAATCCGCCGAGCGCAGGGCGATCGGGCAGCAGAAAAGCCACATGGAAAAGTCCGGTTTTTGGTTCTGTGGATTTCCGGTAGGGACCTGATGCTTCCAGCGTAAGCAGCGGCGTGCGTCCATCAGCCGTTACGACAGCGGTCGTGTCATTTACGTCTGATACTTGGAAACCGAGCTTTGTACCGTAAAAATCTTTCATCAGCGCTAAATCAGCGACGCGGAATTTCGCATGGTTAATATGTGTGGCGGGTGCTTGATGAAATGTCATATTTAAAACTCACCTTTCGATTGTTATGAACTAATTGTAAGACAGTCGAATGCATTTTGCGAATAAACTGTTCGAGCCGTAAAAAACCCCGGCTGCTTGAAATTTCAAACGCAGCCGGGGCAATATTAATTTATTTCTGTTGTATTCGTTAAAGGGGCCTCAATAATATATCTGTCAGGGGCCGGGCCGATAAAGTTAAACGGATAGCACGTAGTGAGCGTGAGAGTAGGTTCCTCTTTATCAACGATAACTGTGCGGTCTTCCGCATCGGTAATCCAGGTTTTCTGTATTTCGTATTCATACTGAATATCTTCAAACTGGACGTACATCTTATCTCCTTCTTCCAGGTCACCCATTTCACGGAATACCGTATCCCGGTGACCGGAAAGAACGGTATGGCGCATGCCGTCCGGCGGTGTAGTAAAATCACCTTCGTGATAGCCTACTCCCTGTTTTAATGTATCATCATCCGTTCCCCAGTAGACAGGATATTTCATATCGAGCGCAGGGATCATCAGCCAGCCGATTTCCTCCCCTTTTTCGTACTCTTCATAATCTCTTGGTTCAGGAGAGGGTTCTTCTTCATTTACCTCTTCTTTTGGCGCAGTAAATGTTGGGGGATCCAGTTCCTGATTGGCTTCCTCATTCCCCTGGTCTTCTGCTGCCTGAACATCAGGAGCTTCGTCCGGTACAGCTTCCATAACTTCCACGATATCATTTTCTTCGAGAGATGCTCTGCCGGAAGAACTCTCTGTGGCCCAGGCAAAGCCGTTCCAGCCGGCTACCGCCAGGCCAATAATTATAAACAGAAACGCAAGCTTCCTTCTCAACAGAACACCTCCTATCTTTGTTACCCATATGTTAGCAAAAATGCAGGACTGGGTAAAGGAATGAGGAAGCTTCCAGGAAATTCAGCACAAAGCAAAATAGTTAAACTGGAGTATCCTGATATGAATTATTACCTTTTTCTTTCCTGAACTGGTGAGAAAGCATTTGGCGTGATAGAATAATACTGGATAAATTTTTGTATAAAAAGGAGCGATACTTCAATGAGTGAAGACAAAGTACTCGTGTTCGGCCATAAAAATCCGGATACTGACACCATCACCTCAGCAATTGTATATGCAGAACTGAAAAAAGAACTTGGAGAAAATGTGGAAGCAGTGCGTTTGGGAGAAATCGGTGCAGAAACACAGTATGCGCTGGATTATTTTAACGTAGAGGCCCCTCGTCTTGTAAGCAATGTATCTGAAGAGGCAGAGAAAGTAATTCTTGTAGATCACAATGAATTTCAGCAGAGTGCCGATGGTATTGAAAAAGTACAGATTCTGGAAGTGATCGATCATCACCGGATTGCGAATTTCCAAACAGAAGGACCGCTGTTTTTCCGCGCAGAACCTGTAGGCTGTACAGCTACTATTCTGCATAAGCTGTATAAAGAGCATGGAAAAGCAATCAGCAAAGAAATGGCGGGGCTGATGGTTTCCGCAATTATTTCTGATTCCCTGTTGTTCAAGTCGCCTACCTGCACAGAAGAAGATGTACAGGCAGCAAAAGATCTTGCCGGAACTGCTGGAATTGATCTTGATGAATACGGGCTGGAAATGCTGAAAGCTGGTGCAGACCTCAGCGAAACTACCGTCGAGCAGCTCCTTACGATGGATGCGAAAGAATTTTCCATGGGAGCACACACAGTGAAGGTAGCACAGGTGAATGTTGTGGATGCAGCAGACGTACTGGACCGCAAGCAGGATGTACTGGATGCAATGAAAAAAGAAACAGCTGATAACGGCTATGGATTATTTGCACTTGCAGTGACTGACATTCTTTCCAATGACTCGATTCTGCTTACAGCAGGTGAGCAGGAAGAAGCAGTACACACTGCATTTAATGTAAAACTGGAAGATCACGAAGCGGTATTGGAAGGCGTTGTTTCAAGAAAGAAACAGATCGTACCTCCGCTGACAAGCGCATTGTCATAATCAACAGAGGCTGTCTCACAAGTGTGGAGGCAGTCTATTTTTTATAAAATATTTTCTGAAGAAAGAAGAGATAAATCATGGCAAATAAATTAGCATTAGTAACAGGTGCAAGCCGGACGAACGGGCTGGGTGCTGCGATCTGCGAAGAACTCGCATCCAAAGGCGCGGATGTTGTTTTTACATATTGGCATGCCTATGATCAGACGATGCCCTGGGGCGAAGATACGGAAGGGCCTGCAGCTATTCAGGAAAAGATTGAGTCCTATGGCAGAAAGGCACTTGCCCTGAAAGTTAATTTGGAAAGTCAGGAAGAGATTGAAAATCTTTTTGCGCAGATTGAAGCAGAATTTACTTACGCACCAAATATTCTGGTCAATAACGCAGCAGTTTCCATTAACGACAACATTCAGTCTGTTACCGCAGAAAACCTGGATCAGCATTATAAAATAAATGTGAGGGCGGTTGTGCTGCTCATCCAGACATTTCTTGAACATCTGGAAAGAAGCCGTCAGGGCAGAATTATCAATATTGCTACAGGCTGGTCCAGAGGCCAGATGCCGGAAGAGATTTCTTATGTAGTCACGAAATCTGCCGCGGAGACGCTTGTGCATACGATCTCGCACCAGCTCGCGCGGAGAGGAGTTACCATAAACGCTGTGAATCCGGGACCATCTGATACAGGGTGGATGACAGAAGAACTGAAAAAAGAACTGCTTCCCCTTTTTCCGCAGGGGCGCATTGGAAAGCCATCAGACGCCGCAAAAGCTGTCGCATATTTAGCTGGAGAAGAAGCAGGCTGGATCACCGGTCAGGTGCTGCACTCTGAAGGAGGATTTTTAAACGGGGACGGCAGAGGAGAAGATATTTAGAATTTACTGATTTTGTAAAAGAAAGGATCTTTAACAGAGATTTTCATGCAGAAAAAACTGTTTATTGAAAGAGAAAAATAAACAATGCTGTGGAGCGAAGGAGAGGACACCCAAAGGATCAGCGTAGTCTGAGAATCCATTCTTCCGAAGAAGAACTTCATAAGAATTCAGAGTGTTTATAAAGTAAGAAAATCTGTATTTTTATGACTTTCTATGGATGGATTCTCCTCCGCTTATCGGCGGAAGCTTGGCCGTGGGGCTCGTCTTCAGCTATTTTTCCTGTCTACGGACAGAGAAAAATGATCTTCAGACTTCGCTTAAATCCCACAGGCGTCCCCGCCGTACGCTATGGAGAATAGATATTTTTACAGAAAAAGTATTTTTGAAAAATTTTCCTGCTTAAAAACTATGGTATCTTTATTTATTGCTGCAGTTACAGAAGTTCGAGAGGCCATAGGAATCATGAGCAAAATCAGCCAATGGTTTTGAAATCTCCGGAAAGCGCAATTTCGAAGACGAAAGCACAAAAAATGTATACTTATACGTAAAAATCACTTTTTCAACAGCCTAAAAAACCTTCAGCTCAATCACTGAAGGTTTTCTCTATCTATTAAGATTAAATTTCGCCATACCGTTCATACCGTTTTTCAAGGTAGTTCTGCAGAATGGTCATAATAGAACATACTGCCCAGTAAATCAACGCTACCAGGATAAACATCGTCATATAATCCATTTCTCTTCCCGCCACAATCCGGGAAAGCTGAAAAATTTCCGGAACTGTAATCATCGCCGCTAAAGAGGAAGCTTTGATCAGATCAAGCAGCACGTTCGTCAGCGGAGGCACAGCAATCCTGGAAGCCTGCGGCAAAATAATGCGCCGCATCATTTTTGGATAGGAAAACCCCAGAGAACGGGCGGACTCCCACTGTCCCTTTGGAATAGCTCCGATGGCAGAACGGTTAATCTCTGCCATATACGCAGCGCTGTTCAAGCTGAACCCTATGATAGCAGCAGTCACTGCTGCAAATTCAATCCCGATAAAAGGAAATCCGAAATATAATAAAAACAAGATAATAAGGATGGGGACTCCGCGCATAAACGAAATGTATACACGTGCGGGCCAGCGCAGCCAGAACTTTTTAGAGGCTCTCGCCAGAGCAAGAAACAAGCTGATAACCAAACCGATGGCCATACTTACCAGAGATATGAGCAAAGTTAATCCCAGGCCGGTTAATACATAGGGGAGGGAGTCAATTGCTAATTGAATATCAAAGATGTGCTCCCACTGAATATTATTCATTAAATTCTCCTCCCTCTCCTGCAGTCATTATTCCTCTTCGTTTGTGAATGTTTCATCATCAGCAAAGTCTACATCCGGTTCCTCTGATACATCCTGGCCGCCGAAAAATTCTTCGGAAAGCTCCTGAATAGTACCGTCTTCCATCATTTCCTCGAGCACTTCATTTAAGTTATCCCGAAGTTCTGTATTATCCTGATGCATAATCATCGCCTGATTGTTTGGATGATAGAAAATATCCGGGTGAATTGTTACATCGATTTCCGGAAGAGCTTCCACAGCAAGAGTCTGCAGGTAGTAATCATTTAACACAACATCCGTTTCCCCCCGCTCTACATCACGAAGGTACACATCGTTAGTCACATTTTCATAAACGACTGCCTCCGCACCGTAATGCTCGGAAATCTGCATGTAAATTGTCGTAGCAGCGCCGCCTGCACGTTTTCCTTCTAAATCATCCAGCGTCTCAATCCCGGAGAGGTCATCTTCTCTTACTACCATGCTCCCGTATGAAAATTTATAGGGATCTGTGAAGAGAAAGCTTTCTTCCCGATCAGGATTAACATCAATATCATTTACGGCAAAGTCTACCTGGCCGTTGTTAATGGAAGTAAGCATTCCGTCGAAGCCCATTTCAGAAAACTCAATGTCCAATCCAAGTCTGTCCACAGCTTCCCGGGCAACTTCCACCTCAAAACCGGTCAGGTCATTTGTCTCTTCTTCGTGAAAGGAAGTAGGATAGAGCGTGCCGGAAGTAGCAACTGTTACCACACCTTCTTCCTGAATTTCGTCCCAGGCTGAAGCTTCATTTTCATTATTGCCGCCGCAAGCTGATAAAAGCAGCAGAGCACCAGCGGATGTTAAAATACCTTTATACATAAAAAATCCCCCTGTAAATTAAGTGAAAAGAATAACATACAAAACATAGCATGTTTGCAGGTTTTAAGGCAACGACTACGTTTGGGCAGGGAAATAATCGAAATTATATGAATTTACGGTTGGATAATAGTGACCATTCATCGTATGATGA
This sequence comes from Alkalicoccus daliensis, assembly GCF_900103955.1. Taxonomy (GTDB): domain Bacteria; phylum Bacillota; class Bacilli; order Bacillales; family Salisediminibacteriaceae; genus Alkalicoccus; species Alkalicoccus daliensis. The sequence goes on along the minus strand of NZ_FNIL01000011.1, from coordinate 96,041 downwards.
ATGGTATAGATAGCTAGTTCTAGGATTTAAAGGAGACGAACGCTATGGGCAGGATGAAAGCTATTGATGAAGTAGAACTTTTCCAGGAGACGGAAAAGCTGATTTTGGAAGCTGGATATGCCGGATTTCATTTTAAAGCTCTTTCTCAACGCTTAGGAGTTGCAAGAAGTACGATTTATAATTATTATTCAAAGAAGGAAGAGCTTATTACAGCTTTTATGGTTCACCTGCTCAGGCAGGTAGTGGAAAGAATGGATACTGCAGCTGAAAGCGAAGAGCCGCTCCGCAGCTTAATTACCTTATGGGGGAAGTACGCCAATATTCATCAAATGATGCAGGTAATGCCTTATATTGATAAAGAAGCGACGGAAAAAGTGGAGAAAAGCGTGAAGGAAATGTTTGCGCTGCTGCAGCAGATGCGAGGAAAAATCAAAACAATTCTTGTCCAGGAACAAAAGAAAGGAAAGGTACGCACAGATATTCAGATAGATACATTAGTTGGAATGGTAATGGCAACTGTGCAGATTCCTTACAGGCATTCTTCTGAAGAACATTGGGCAGAGGAAGTATATCAGCTTATTCGAGATGCTTTGAAAAGCTGATATTATTTTAATTGAAAATGACACAAGTGTCACTAAGGTGGTGCCACAGGAAGGTGGAAGTAATATGTTTAACGCGATTATTCAACGTCCCAAAATTACGGTAATGTTTGTTTTTATCCTAACAGTGCTAGGAGTGCTGACTCTTTTTCAGCTGCCTCAGCGGGAGATTCCTGAAATTCCAGTAGATATTGCTAATATTTCTACCCCATTTCCGGGCGGGGCTCCGGAAGAAGTGGAACAGCAGGTTACGGTTCCTTTGGAGGAAGCGATCGAAGGAATTGACGGTATCGACAGTATAAATTCCGTTTCTACTTCCGGATTTTCCAATATTACGGTGGAGCTGGAAGACGGGATTAACCAGAGTGAAGTATTAAACGAAATTCAGCAGGCGATTAACAGCACAGAAAACGATCTGCCGGAACAGGCAGCACCGGATTTTGCTGCGGAAGAAGGGCTTGGAGGACTTTCCAGCTATCATATTCTTCACGATTCCTATGAAGAGCTTTATGAACTTCGGGACATGATACATGAGTGGGAGCAGGAGGTTGCCTCTATTCCGGGCGTAGCTTCGACTACGGTAAAAGGGTTTCCTGATCAGCAGCTGCTCATCGATATTGAGGCAGAAGCACTGTTTGAATCAGGACTGCAGGTGCCTGATGTCATCGAGGGCATTGAAGGGGAATTAGAAACACAGCCTTTGGGTATTCAGGAATTAGACGGACAGAATGTACAGCTGGAGCTTGCGACACTCGCTTCCTCTGAAGAAATTAATGAAATCTTTATTGGGCAGTCTTTCGAAGATGAGCCGGTCTACTTAGAAGATATCGCGGAAATTAGCATTGATTTAGCTACACCTGATGACCGGATTACTTTTGAAAATACACCTGCGATTTCGTTTACGGTGCTTCCTGAACGAGGAGAAAGCATTCCACAGCTGCATGATATCGTAGATGAGCGGGTCAATACATTGGCAGAAGGCCTTCCTGCAGAAATGGAAATTGATTTATTTTATACGCAGCAAACAATAGTGGAAGAAATCTTCGGCGATCTCGCATTTTCCTTTGGGCTTGCCGCCCTGTCTGTAATTGTGGTTACACTGCTCGGGCTGAATGTGTCTTCCGCAGTGATTGTTGCGCTGGCGATTCCTACTGCAGTATTTATTGGATTAATTCCGCTGCCATTTGCCAATGTAGATTTGAATCAAATTTCTATTATCGGTTTAATTGTGGCACTCGGTATTCTCGTAGATGACGCGATCGTAGTCGGAGATAATATTCAAAATAAATACCGGGAAGGGATGGATCCTGTAGAAGGAGCGCTGCAGGGGTCGAAAGAAGTCAGGGCTTCTATTATCGTTTCCACCTTAACCATTGTATTTACCTTTTTGCCATTAGTATTTATATCAGGCAGCAGCGGAGATTTTATCCGTGCACTCCCGACCGTGTTAATAACGACTATTTTAGCCTCCACGATCGTGGCGCTGACATTTGTGCCGATTTTCCTTATTTGGCGCCGCAATAAGCAGCTGAAGAAAAAACATCGTGCAATGAAAGATGGGCTGCTCGGGAATCAGCTGAACAAACTTTCTGACTGGTACAGTGATAAGCTGCTCCGCAGGGTAGTAAAACATCCATGGAAAGTGGCAGTGACTGGTTTAGTAGTAACGACTGCCTTTTATGCTTTAATTCCATTTATTCCAGTGGAATTTTTCCCGACTACCGACCGGGACGAAGTGACAGTGGAACTCCGGCTGCCGGAAGGGACAACGCTGGAACAGACGGAAGATACGCTCCAGGAAATGCGGGACTTTATTTTAGCAGAAGACACGAACGTATATGAAACTGCAGTTTATGCAGGAGAGGGCCTTCCTCCTTTATTCGGGCAGGGAATGACGAACACTGGAGAAGAAACAGGTAATATTCTCCTGCGTGTCGAGCGGGAAGCGCAGTCTGCGGAAGAAACAATTGCCCGGTGGACAGATCCGCTGCAGGAAGAGTTTCCAGAAGCAGAAATTGAACTTACGACCATTGAGGCGGGGCCTCCGGTAGGGGCGCCGATCGCGATTACCCTGCAGGGGCCGGAAGTAGAGGAACTGATGGATATCAGTGCAGAACTGCAGGAAAGAATTGCGGAAATTCCTGAGAGCGGCACGGTGCTTGATGACATCGGTCCAAGAAGACCTACCGTCATATATGAACCAATACGCGAAGAATTAGAAGAAAACGGACTTACCTTAGGTGCGGTTAGTGAACAAATCGGCCTGCGGACAGAAGGAATTCCGTTAATGACATTCCGGTCGGCGGAAGAAACAATCGATCTGCAGTTGACGTTAGACAGAATTGCGTCAGGAGAAAATTTGGATCTTTCAGAGATTGAAATCCCAAGTGAAGCAGAAGAAAACGGCATGCCGGTTTTTGTCACATTGGACACGCTGCTGGAAGAATCAGAAGCGGAAGAAATTCCACAGATTTTACGTGAAGAGGGAGAACGGACTGTAACGGTAAGAGTTTTCCCGGGAGAAGATAATGGAGAAGAACTGGAGGCGCAGGTAGAAACGATTACAGATGAAGTACGAGGAAATGTTTCGGATGAATATACGATCAGCCTCGGTGGAGAAACAGAAGCTCGGACAGACTTCATCCTGGAACTCGCTGCACTTTCTGTTGTGGTTCTTTTCTTAATCTACATTGTTATTGCGATTCAATTTTACTCACTGACAATACCGTTCCTGGTGCTTTCTACCGTGCACATTGCCGCATCCGGTGCGATTGTCGGACTGTTTGTGACCCAGACGGGATTAGGATTTACTGCCCTTCTTGGAATTGTTTCTCTTGCCGGGATCGTGGTGAGGAACTCCATCGTACTGCTTGAATTTATCAAGCTGCGCAGGGAAGAAGGGATGGCGCTGAATGATGCAGTAGTCGAAGCGGGGCGTGTCAGATTAAGGCCGATACTATTAACTGCCTTTACTGCAATAGGAGCACTGATTCCTGTAGCACTGAGCGGCGACGTACTGTTCCAGCCGTTATCAATTGCAATTATCGCCGGGTTAATATTTTCCGCACTGCTGACGGTGATTATTGTACCGGCGCTGTACACTGCTTTTGCGCAAAAATATGAGAAAAAAGTATAGCTGAAGCGGAGAGGCTGCCAATTTTGACAGCCTCTTTCAGATTGTTTAGAAAGCATGAAAGTTTGTATGTTTATGATTTTTTTATGTATAGGTTCTCCTTCTCTTACCGGCGGAAGCAAGCTGTGGGGCTCATCTTCAGCTGTTTCTCCTGCCCCTGGAGCAGAAAAAAAGGATCTTCAGACCGCGCTTAAATCCCGCTGTCGCCGCCGGCCACTGCGAAGAAAGGATTTTTATAGAAAAAGAACTGTGCTTATTTTGGAGGCGCTTTATAAAAACCTATCATTTTCTTATTAAGCTGCAGTGGCAGAAGGTCGACTCCTGAAGGTTTAAGAACGATTCGAAGATCCGCCTACGCAGGTTAGCTGAGAGAGTGCCCTTCGGAAAGCGTGCCTTCGAAGACAAAGCATAGAAGCGTAAACTAATACAGAAGAACCTTTTTTAAACAGCCTCCTTCAGCATGTGTATGAAGAGAAATGTTTGTGTGTTTATGATTTTTATGCATCAGGTCCTCTTTCACTTTCCGGCAGATTCACTCTGATTATTTCCGGGGAAATAATAGGCTGCCTATGATGTTGAAAAACCTTCTGCCTCAAAATAATTTCTAATTTGATAAAATAAAGATAATTCGCAGAGAAGTATATTTTCAAGTATAATAACTTCAATTCAAACAGGTGGTGGGAAAGATGGCAGAAAAAATTTTAGTAGTCGAAGACGAAAAGAAAATCGCAAGGGTCCTGCAGCTGGAGTTTGAATATGAAGGCTATGAAGCACAGGTGGTCCATGACGGCATTGAAGCCTGGGAACTGATGCAGCAATCTGCCTTCGATTTATACATACTCGATGTTATGCTCCCGGGGCTGAGCGGAATTGAACTGCTGCGGAGACTCCGCAAAGAAGGCAAGGAAGAACCAGTTCTTATGCTGACTGCAAGAGACGCCACGGTAGACAAAGTTACAGGGCTGGATCAGGGAGCAGATGATTACATGACAAAGCCGTTTGATATGGAAGAGCTTTTCGCCCGGGTCAGAGTTCTGCTGCGGAGAAAAGGAAAGAACAGCACTGGGGTCTCTCAGGAAACAGAGCTGGCGTTTGCTGATCTGCAGGTAAATATGGAACGGCGGGAAGCAAAAAGAGCAGGACAGCTGCTTGATTTGACACCCCGTGAATTTGATTTGCTTGTCTGTTTTATTGAGCATCCATACCATGTGCTTTCAAGGGAACAGTTGATGGAACAGGTGTGGGGATTTGATTACGCCGGAGAAACAAATGTCGTAGACGTATACATCCGCTATTTGCGCCAAAAACTTGATAAACCCTTTGAAGCTGCTTATTTACAAACTGTCCGCGGTGTAGGCTATGTACTGAAGGACGCGGAAACATGAAGCTGTCACAGCGGATCACTTTGGTAAGTACAGGCATGCTTTTTATTATTCTGGTAATGGTAAACATAGGAATTTATTTTGTTTTTCAATATAATCTGCTGCAGGGAGAGATGGACAGGACGCTTGATCAGGCAAGAGCTGTAGCTGCTGCAGTAAGTACGCAGCCGGAAGAAAATCCAGCTTCCTTTATAGAATCCTATGTTTCAGGAGACGGAATGGTAAGAGTGCTCAGTCCGGAAGGGGAAAGCCTGCTGACAGTGACTACACAGAATACTCAGCTTGCTTCTATTCCGACACCGGAAGCTGCTGAAGCTCAGGAGCGGACGGAATCATTTCTCTTTGAAGGGCTTCCTCATGCTTCTGCGCAGGTGCCAGTATTATGGGAAGCAGGAGAAGTGATGTCACTGCAGGTGGTGGATCCTCTGCCGACATATCAGGAAACGCTGCAGACACTGCAGGTAGTGCTTATCTTTGCTTCACTTATAATTTTACTTCCTTCCTTTCTGGCTGCAAGATCGCTGGCAAGATTTGTTCTTCGGCCAATTCAGGCACTGGTGGCCACCATGAAGCAGATTCAGGCTGACGGAACCTTTCAAAAGATTGACTATGACAGTAAGGGGAAAGATGAACTGGCAGATATGGGCCGAACATTTAATCACATGATAGAGCTGTTAAAACAAAATTATGAAAAACAACAGCAGTTCGTCTCCGATGCTTCCCATGAATTAAAGACGCCGCTTACAGTCATTGACAGCTATGCGCAGCTTTTAAGAAGAAGGGGAAGAGAAAAGCCGGAGGTATTTGAAGAAGCAGTGGAAGCAATCTCCTCAGAAGCAGCAAGAATGAAAGAAATGACCAACCAGATGCTGGCACTTGCGACAGGAGAAAGTATTACCGTTGAAAAAGAAGTAATCAATACAGTCCCGGTTTTTCAGGGAGTGGCACAGCAGCTGGCAACGGCTTATGAAAGAAAGATTTCTGTAAAAGGAGAAAGCACTGCTTATATTTCAGGCAACGAACTTCAGTTAAAACAGCTGGCATATCTTTTAATTGAGAATGCAATAAAATACAGTGAACAAGAAGTGCTGATTCAAATTCAAAAAGAAGAACCGCAGGTGAATATTTCTATCATTGATAAAGGAATAGGAATTTCCTCTGAGGATAAAGCGCAAATATTTGACCGCTTTTACCGGGTGGATAAAGCCCGGACAAGAGAAAGTGGAGGTACAGGATTAGGTCTTGCGATTGCAGAAAATATCACTGCATTTCATCAGGGGGAAATAGTGGTGGAGAGTGAACCGGGGAAAGGTTCTATTTTCACAGTGAAACTTCCATTAGTGAAGGAAGGAGGAACAGAAGGATGAAGAAATTATTGCTTTTCGGCACAGCAATACTTCTTCTTATCGCAGTAGCTGCTGGTGCCGTTTTATACTTTCAAGCTCCTGAAGAAATCAGTCCGGAAGAAGTACAGGAAATGCTCGAAGGACGTTATCAGGGAGAAGTGGAAAATATTCAGTTTTCTGATGGAATATATACGGTGGAATTAATAACAGAAGAAGGGCAATATCAAGTGCTTGTAGAGGCTGAATCGGGAGAAGTGGCAGCTTTTGACCAGACTGCTTCCAGAGATGAAGAACAAAGAGAGGAAGAAGAGCAAGGACCGCAATATTTAGAAATAGAAGAAATTCGGGAGATAACAAAAGAGACAGCCTCGGAAGACGCAGATATTATAGAAATGGAGCTCGAAGAATTAGAAAGTGGAGCGGTCTACCATGTGGACTTTGCACTGGAGAATCAAAGCGGCAGAATTGAAATCGATGCTGTGACTGGGAATATTCAACTCTACACACTGGAAGATGATACTCCGGCGGAGCCAATCAGCCAGGAAGAAGCTGCAGAAATAGCGCTGGAAGAATTTCCAGGAGAAATTGATGATATTGATCTCGAAGAACAAAATGGAAGGCTCGTTTTTGAAATAGAAGTTGAAAACGATGCATCAGACCAGGACGCAGATATTGTTATTGATGCGTATACAGGAGAAATATTGTCGGTAGAAATAGATAATTAATTATAGCCGCGCTTATGTAAAAGCACAGTAAAATCTTCTGTCTGTCACAGCAGATTTACAACCTGTAATGGTCTATACAAGGAGCACTCGTTTTATAAAAAACGGGTGCTTTATTTTATTTCTTAGAAAACTTCATCTAATTCTCATCATTTTCTCATTTTAGGTTCATTCTCTTCTCATGAAGCATGGATATAGTGTAACTATCACCAAATATTACACACGAGGAGAGATAATCATGAAAAAAGCAATTTTAAGTATCGCAGCAGTAACAGTTATCGGAGGAACGTCAGCATATGCTCTTTCAGGAAACGATGCAGGAGTAAACACAGCAGAATTAAACAATGCAGCTGACACCGCTCAGTCAGAAAGTGAAACAGGTGCAGCTGATGCAGAAGAAACGGAAGAACAGATTTCAGAAGAAGAAGCAGTAGCAATCGCCAAAACAGTAGTGGACGGCACTTTGGATGAAGTAGAACTCGATACGGAAGACGGACTTCTTATCTATGAAGTAGAACTGGATTATCAGGGAGAAGATTATGATATTGATGTAGATGCCCACACTGGAGAAATCGTAAAAGTAGATGATGATCTGCTGGGAACTTCCGCAGAAGAGGAGATGAATGTATCTCTGCAGGAAGCAGAAGAAATTGCTTTAAGCGCATTTTCATCGGGGAAAATCGATGACCGCGAACTGGAAACAAAAAATGGACGATTCGTCTACGAACTTGAAGTTGAAATTCACGATGAAGACGGGGATGTATATGTGGACGCACAGACTGGGAAAATCCTTCACATTGAATCGGATTTGATGCCTTACACTAAGGAAGCTGGCTCGTCCACTGAAAATTCATTAAATGAAGCAGACAGCAGCCCGGAGAACCAAGAGGGAAATAAAGAGCAGATAACACCTGCAGAAGCGAAAGAAATCGCACTTGCACACATTGGAAACGGCTATGTGGATGATATTGAACTGGAACGTGAGAACGGCAGCTTAATGTATGAAGTAGAAATTGAAGGCAACGGGGATGATGTAGATGTTTACGTTGATGCCTACTCTGGAGAAGTAGTGCATGTTGATCACTAAAAATTAAAGGAAAGCTGGGGCATTCCAAAAATACTGGAATATCCCAGCTTTCATAAGTATCTGCAGCTGAATGAAAAAAGTAAAACGTTTTAAAAATTATTATCTTTTAAACGATTATGGTTTTAATGGAGTTAGATGCCGCGGTAAATTATGAAAAGAGGGGATTAGATGCGCAGCGGATGGCGAACAGGAATCGGCGCAATTATATTTGTAGTAATGATTGCTGCTCTGTACTTCTTTTTTCCAGATGAGCAGCAGGAAATCAATGCGCAGGAAGTAAGTGAAATGCTGGAAGTAAGATATCAGGGGAAAGTCGAAGCAGTTGCAGAAGAAGCAGGAGATTACCTTGTAGAAATGTCTACAGAGCAGGGAACATACGAAATAGTAGTATCCGGTGCTGGAGAAGTGGCATCCTTCCTTCAGACAGAAAGTAAATCAGGGGAAGAAGGAAACGAGAAGCCGCTCAAAGAAGAGGAAATATTATCAGTGGAGCAGATTAAATCTATGACTTCTGATACGGTGTCGGCAGAGGCAGAGATTACTAGTGTACAGAAGAAAGAGGAAGAAAACCGAACCTACTACAATGTTGAATTTATGCTCGGAAACCAGGAGGGGAAGCTGGAAATAGATGCATATTCGGGCAGCGTAGACCTATATACACTGGAAGAGCAGAAGCCGCCGGAGCCTCTCTCTGAGCAGGAGGCCACAGCAATTGCAAAAGAACAGTTCAACGGTCAGCTAGATGATATAGATAAAGAAGAGAAAAATGGCCGCCCGGTTTATGAGATTGAACTGGAGAATGAAGCTTTGGATAAGGAAGCAGATATTATCATCGATGCTTACAGCGGTGAAGTGATTTCTGTAGAAATAGATAATTAGTAAGCGGCGCAGCTTTCAGCAGGCTGTCTGCGGCTGATAACACAAAAAGCAAGCAGACAGGATACTCCCTTCAGCTTGCTTCCTCAGTTTCCAATGATTCTATAGCGCGCTGCAGATAGTAGCGCCAGGTTTCGCTTTTTTCACTTTCCTCTGCAGCCAGCGCTTCCTGTATATATCGGAAATTATCCGTCAGGTGTTTTGTTTTCATTCCGTAGCGCTGGAGGATTTCATTCAGCCATTTGGCATAATCAATGAACATATTGGCATCCCGGATGGTGAAAGCAGCAGAAAGCTGATTCAGGTGATGTTCATTGTCCTCACGGCACCGTTCCACGCCTTTTTCTCCGTACTTTTCCATCAGTGCAGGATCTGCTGCATAAATTTTTTCCGTCACCTGTGAAATAATCTCTTCTTTCCGCAGTGTCATCTTGCCACCACTTTATGTTGAGACACTTTTGGAATAATCGAAGCAAGATCCTGATCCGGATATTTTTTCTCCAGTTCATGAATTCTCTTGAAGTCCTCACCGCGGACCCAGGCCAGGTAATTGTCCTTCGTATCAAATAACAGCTGTACTGTAATTTCTCCCGGGCGCTTCTCATTCTGCAGCAGAAAAAAGTCTACGAAGCCGGTCGCTTCGTCTACACTGTGAGAGCGGTTCTGATAAATGCTGATTACTTCTTCGGATTTTTCGGGTGGAACATCAAATGTGGAAAACACTGTGTACATTAATCATTTCTCTCCTTTTCGGGCATCTTAAAGCGGAAGTGGCACTGACCTTCTTTTAATACATATTCATCATGTTCTACTTCAAAGTCCTGATTATATCCAGCTGCAATTGCAGGATCTATCATCTGGCAGTACAAAATCCCATATTCTCCAGTTCCGTCATCTGCCCATTGCTGACCAAAAGGACATTTTGTAAAGGTCTGCTCAATTTCATTTTCATGAAAAATCGTTTCCACTTCAAATAACTCACTTCGTTCCATATCGTAGCTGGAAAGGTAGTGTTCCATCGAATTAGTGTAGCCTTTGATTTCAGCCCGTCCGGCAATTCCCCTGCCTCGGCTTTCCCCAAAAGTGCGGACGCCTTCCCGGACAGCGTCTTTTCCTTTTTCACCAAAAGTATCCACAAAAGGTTTTGCAATTTCTGCGAATAATTTGGCCATCAGCGCGTAAATGGTATGCTGCGAGGTCAGGCTTTCTGAAGCTGTCACCTCCGGGGCGAGGTATTTATTAAGAATATGATGTTCTTCTTCACGGGTCGCCTGCTCCGCAATTGCCTTAACTTTCTCCTGTCCAAAAGCATCTATTCCCTGCTGTACAAACTGGGAAGCTGATGCAGGAAATGCTTCATGCACAGCTTTATCTACATGTGTAATTAATTTTGCGGTAATCGCAAACATCGAATATGGCTTTAAAGAATTCGTCATTAGGCCGCTCCTCCTTCAGGTGCTCTCTTTGAAAATCGTATCACATTTCTAAAGAGAACTACAGACGTAAGCCTGCTGTACCTGTTGGATGAAAGAGGAAAAGAAACCGGAAGGAATTATTTCGAATTAGTTTCCTTCTCCTATATGCAAACACGTTGGATTTGTTTAGAATAGAAGGGATGCAGATAAAATATCATCTGTCAGAACATACGTTTGAAGACAGATTACTATTATTGCAGAGCCGTTTTTACATAACGGAAGATTTTCAAAACTTGACTTTTTACAGGCAGCTACAAAATATACAGCTTCCAGCAGAGAAGCTTTTCTGAATGCTTAATATAATATAAAGATAATGAGGGAGTTAAAAATGAAAATACAGGAATTATATGAAAAACTGGTAAGTGTTTTCGGTACTGGAATTGTGAAAAAAGATGAACCTATGAGCAGGCACACGCTTACAAAAATGGGTGGAAATGCGGATGTGTTTGTTACCCCTGAAACATATGAACAGGTAGCAGAAATCTTAGAGGTACAGCGGGAATATGATGTTCCATGTATGCTGCTTGGCAATGGATCGAATCTAATTGTAAGAGACGGAGGAATCCGCGGTCTTGTGATGCATTTTAAACATCTATCATCTGTGACTGTCGAGGGGACACAAGTGACCGCACAGGGAGGAGCAGATATAAAAGAAGCTTCCCGTGCAGCGTTGGACTACGAACTGACTGGACTGGAGTTTGCCTGCGGGATCCCCGGCACAATCGGCGGAGCTATGGTAATGAATGCAGGTGCATACGGCGGGGAAGTGAAAGATGTGATCGATCACGTAATTGCTGCCACGCCGGAGGGGAATATTATTACTTTACAAAAGGAAGAGCTGGAACTGGATTATCGGAAAAGCATCATCGCGAAGAAAAACTACATTGTTTTGGAAGCGGTGTTTCAGCTGGTGGAAGGGGAGCGGTCTGCTATTAAAGAGAAGATGGAAGATCTTACATTCCAGCGTGAATCAAAGCAGCCGCTGGAATATCCTTCTGTAGGAAGCGTGTTCAAACGTCCTCCAGGTTATTTCGCAGGAAAGCTGATTCAGGACAGCGGCCTCCAGGGAAAAGGGTACGGAGATGCTGAAGTCTCTACGAAACATGCAGGATTTATTGTAAATAAAGGAAAAGCCACTGCCACTGATTATCTGCGGACAATTGAGATGGTACAGAAAACAGTGAAAGATAATTTCGGAGTAGATCTTGAATTGGAAGCAAAAGTAGTAGGGGAAGCAGCCAAAGAAGTTCGATAAAAACAGCAGGCTTCTGTAAATAACAGAAGCCTGCCGAACGGTCTTCAGCTATATGCAATGCCTGCCGGTTAGAACAATATAAGAAGAGCATGGGTCCGCGCAGCCACTTCCATCTCGGAAAAAGCATACGAGATGGATGCCAATCCCTGGCTGGCTTCCCTCATGCTTGGAGAAAATGTCCAGAAAAATCGTTTGGACATTCTCTCACAGACTGCGCTTTACTCCCGCTGTCCCCGCTGGTCATTATGAAGAAAAGTGATCTCCGGAGAAAAAGTGTTCGTAGCTCTCCGGTTTCGTATAAAAACCATTGCCTCCCTTAATTATGCTGCAGTCGCAGAAGGGCGACTCCTGGAGGATTTGAACGATTCGAAGATCCACCTGCCAGAGGCAGGTTAGCTGAGAGAGTTCCCTCCGGAAAGCGACCCTTCGGAGACAAAAGCATAGTAGTGAATACTTATACAAAAAAGTACTTTTTCAACAGCCTGCCCGGAGATTCAGCTGAAAAGAATAAAACCGAAAATGAACGCCGCGAGTGAGCCGATAATGCTTAAACTCACATACCACAGGAAAAACATCCATTTTTTCTGCTGGAAAAGCGTAACTGCTTCAACAGAAAAAGTAGAAAAAGTAGTGAAGGCCCCAAAAAATCCGGTTCCTATTGTTATCAGCCATGGATCACTATAGATATCCAATGGGACAGTTCCTGCGCGTAAGCTGAGAAATATGCCAAGACCGAAAGAGCCTAGGATGTTAACGAGGAGCATCGGTAAAGGCTTTTTATCTGCAGGAAACCTTTTAGATAGGAAGAGACCCGCCAGGTAACGGGAGACAGCACCCGCAGCGCCGGAGAAGAGGATAAATAAAATACTCATGATCCAGCCCTCCTTTTCGCCTGGTACTTTGTAAAAAAAGTACCTGATGCTATGCCAATAAGCGCAGCAGCCAGTCCACCAAAGATAGACACCGCCAGATAAAAGAGCGGTGCATAAGGATCGGCGGCAGACAATAGAACAGTGTCGGAAGCAAGGGTCGACATCGTAGTAAATCCGCCGCAGAAGCCTACGCCTGCTCCTGCTGTTACCCAGGATGGCATCGGTTTGGCAGCAAGCCAGGCGGTAAGAAATCCAAGAAGGAAGCTGCCGGATATATTGACGATCAAAGTTCCGAACGGATAGCCTGCAGGAAGTGTCCAGAGGTTGATGCCATATCGCAGGAATGTTCCGGCTGCACCTCCCAGGGCGACTGCGGTAATATTTTTCAGAAGCATACTTCTGCAGCTCCTTTCTAAGTAAGTATATGTACGAAAATAAACACCAGATTATTTTAACACGGGCGTGAGAGAAAAAGAAAATGCCATATTGACTTCGAATTTCTTCCTGTGATACAGTTTGCAGGGAACTAATTGCATATCTCGTTAGGTGAGGCTCCTGTGCAGGAGATACGCTGCTGCCCAAAAACGTCCAAAGACGCCAATGGGTCAACAGGAACTATCGACATAAGGTAGTTTTTAATGTAGCTGGATAAATGAATCCTATGCCGCACAGTGCTAAAGCTCTACGAATAGAGACACGTGCAGGTGTAATTGTACGCTTTAAAAAGAGTGCTGACAGCACCCTCTATTTGTAGAGGGTGCTTTTCTATTACCTGAAAAGAATCAGCAGCAAAAGCGCTTTAAAAAAAATTCAGCTGCAGGGATTAGTTTTAACAAATTTATGTTTCAGAAAGGTGGTGGGGACAAGTGGACCCTGATTCAACTTATTGCAGTATACGTTTATTATCCAATCAAGTATGGAAAACGTCCCCGCCACGGGCCGTTTTCCGATAACCGGGAGGCGGAGAATATGGTAAAGCTGAATAACTATACACGAGAAGAATATAAAAAATATATTATTCAACAGATTGATTCAGAAGATACGTTAACAACCCATGCTACTATTATGGATCTCCATCCGACAGACAGGGCGGAAATTTATAAAGAATTATCGGATAAGCAGCGGATGTTTATTCATACGGCACTTGCCCCAAAGGAAATGGCAGACATCTTTGAACAGCTCGATGCAAAAGACCAGGAATTTTTCATGGAAGAAGTAGATGAGCGGTACGCAGCCAATATGTTCGATGACATGTATGCGGATGATGCAGCCGATTTCCTGGCTGAAATGGATGACACGAAAGCAACAGAGATTCTCAGCATCATGCAGGAAGAAGAGGCAGAGGAAATCCGGGAGCTTATGTCCTATGAGGAAGAAACTGCCGGAGCAATAATGACGAAGGAATTTATTCTGCTTCGTGAAAAAGAGGCAGTTAGTGAAGTAATGGAGCGGTTAAGAAAAGAAGCACCGGATGCAGAAACAATTTATTACCTTTATGTAGCTGATGAAGAAGATAAATTGGCAGGAGTAGTATCCTTGAGAGATCTTATTACTGCAGATCCCTCTGACCTTGTTGAAAAAGCAATGAGTACACGTGTAGTTTCTGTAGAAGCAGATGAGGATCAGGAAAATGTGGCAAGACTGATTAAAAAATATGATTTTTTAGCGGTGCCGGTAGTAACCCAGCAGAACACGCTGGTCGGTATTATTACAGTAGATGATATTCTGGATGTTGTAGATGAGGAGACGGAAGAAGACTTCGGAGAAATTTCCGGTACGCGCGGATCGATGGATGCGAACCTATCTTCTTTTTCGGCAGCAAAAAAGAGAGCTCCGTGGATCGTAATGCTGATGTTTCTTGGACTGATCACTGCGAATGTGATCGGGCAGTTTGAAGAAACGCTGGAAGCTGTAGTATTGCTTGCAGTTTTTATCCCGCTGATTATGGATTCTGCAGGAAATACGGGCACCCAGGCACTTGCAGTAACAGTGCGCGGACTTGCAGTAGGTACGCTCGATCGTAAAGGGATTACAAGTATGGTAAGAAGAGAGTTTGGCACAGGGATTTTTCTCGGTATATTTTGTGCAGTCACACTTTTACTTCTGATTCCCATTGTGTACGAAAACTTTATGATTGCAGTGATTGTAAGTGTGTCTTTATTCCTGACGTTAAGTGTTTCCACAGTTACAGGAGCAACGATCCCGTTAATTATTCATAAATTGAAAATTGACCCGGCAGTCGCATCCGGCCCGTTTATCACTACGTTAAATGATGTGATCGGCCTGCTGATCTATTTTTCAATTGCGACTTCCCTGCTGCAGTATCTGCCGCAGTAAAATATTCAGAAGAAAGCTGTCTCCAGTGCGGAGGCGGCTTTTTTTCTGAGTGTTTATAAAGTGAGAAGTATTGTATATTTACAACTTTCTATGAATTGGGTTTTCCTTCGCTTCCAGGCAGAGCAATGCACTCTCTAAAAAAGATTTTTGCTTCATTCATCCCGGACGCCAGAGAGGGACAGCGGAAGGATTTTTCAACTATAACCAAATAACTTCAGCTGTTCAAACCTTTACTCAAGGCTTTTTGAGCATAAGAACGACTGGAAATTAATAACTATAAAAATAAATTCACTTTTTTTACGTAAAAGCCCGAGGCTTTAACAGAGACACTCATGCAAAATTTTTGCACCATGAAGTATGAAAATTAATACTGCTGTGTAACGAAGGAGAGGAGACCCAAAGGATGAGCGCAGTTGGAGAATCCATTTTGGCGGACGTTCTTTTCGCCAAAATTAGTCGAGAACAAGCCCTTGGGTAAGCCGCTCCGAAAGTGAAACAGTAGTATTACTTCTTTTTAACAAAACTTTTATTTTCAAGGTAGCTTACTTAATAAATACTCTGAGAAAATCAATTTCTAAATAATGATAAGCAAAAGAGGATATTTTTAAAACATAGCATCAGGTTAATTGCGTAAAGAGGTGGAAGGGGGTATGATGAGTATATAATCAAACGTTTATATAAGAGGAGGACATAATAAAATGAAAACACACATTGAAATTTTTGATCCAGCGCTGTGCTGTTCTACAGGAGTCTGCGGACCGGACGTGGACCCGGCCTTAACGCGCATGGCGAAGCTTCACACTGATTTGCAGAAGCAGGGGTATGAGGTTTCGAGATATAACCTGGCGCAGGAGCCGCAGCCGTTTGTCGAAAACAAATTAGTAAACGATTTACTCCATGCAGAAGGCCCGGAAGCTCTTCCAGCTGTGCTGGTAGACGGTGAGCTGAAAAAACATGGGGAATATCCTACACTTTCTGAACTCGCAGCGTGGCTGAACGTAGCAGAAGAAAAGTTAAAACCGGTCCAGCCGAAGAAGCAAATTAATCTACTTTAGGAAGGCAGTGGAAAGAGCATGAACTCCTTTACCCTTGCAGAAGTGTATACCAAGTATTTATTTTTCACAGGAAAAGGCGGTGTAGGTAAAACTTCCACAGCTGCTTCGATCGCTGTGAATTTAGCTGAAACAGGAAGAAAAGTATTGATTGTCAGTACCGATCCAGCTTCCAATTTACAGGACGTCTTTGAAACCACTCTCTCCAATGATGTGGGACCTGTTCCTTCCGTTCCTAACCTTTTTGCCGCAAATCTGGATCCGGAAGAAGCTGCCAGAAAGTATAAAGAGCGGGTGATCGGTCCTTACCGGAGTATGCTGCCGCAGTCGGCAGTAGATACGATGGAAGAGCAAATGTCTGGTGCCTGTACGGTCGAAGTTGCTGCTTTTGATGAATTTACTCAGCTGCTTACTGACGAAGAGAAAACCCGTGAGTTTGACCATGTTATTTTCGATACGGCTCCCACCGGGCATACACTTCGGCTGCTGCAGCTCCCGCAGGCCTGGAGCACATTTTTGGATGAAAATGTACACGGTGCTTCCTGTCTTGGTCCGGTATCGGGGCTTACTTCGAAAAGAGAACAATATAAAAAAGCAGTAGCGGCGCTGGCTGATGTGCAGCAGACCCAGCTTTTCCTTGTTGCCAGACCCGATATTTCTTCCATTCGTGAAGCAGTAAGAGCAGGCAATGAGCTTGCCAGCCTGGAAATTACGAATCAGCATTTTATTATTAATGGTGTCTTTCAAAGGCAGTCAGAAGATCAGGCAGCGAAGGTTTTTGAAGCAAAGCAGCAAAAAGCATTCGCGCAGCTTCCTGCAGAAACAAAACTCAGCAGTATTCCTCTGATGCCGTTTAATCTTACCGGTATAGAAGCACTGCGCCGGTTTTTGGAGAATAATCATCATGAAGAACTGCAGCAGACAGTTTACCCGGGCTTGGAAAAAGAACTGCCGGGTCTTGATACAGTAGTAGAAGACTTATTACAAAGACAAAGCGGAGTTTTCATGACAATGGGCAAAGGCGGAGTTGGGAAAACAACCATGGCTGCATCCGTAGCAGCTTCATTGGCGAGGCATGGAAAGAAAGTTCATTTAACTACGACAGATCCGGCGGCACATGTTGCAGATGCACTTGGTGATCATCTCCCGGAAACGCTGACAGTAAGCCGGATTGACCCGAAAAAAGAAGTGGAAGCATATAAACAGTACGTGCTCGAAAAAGCGGGAGAATCGCTGGAAGCGGAAGAACTCGCTTTTATGGAGGAAGACCTGGACTCCCCGTGTACGGAGGAAATTGCCGTATTTCAGGCTTTTGCGAAAGTAGTAGAAGAAGCGGAAGGATCCTATGTAGTGATTGACACCGCGCCTACCGGCCACACACTTCTGCTGCTGGATGCAGCGCAGTCCTATCATAAGGAAGTGCAGCGGGCCACGGGAGAAATCACATCGGCCGTAGAAAAACTGCTCCCGCGTTTAAGAGATCCCGGCCATACATTAATTGCACTTGTCACCCTTCCGGAAGCTACTCCTGTGTATGAGGCTTCCCGGCTGCAGGATGACCTCCGCCGGGCTGAGATTGCTCCCGCCTGGTGGCTGATTAATCAGAGTTTTGCAGCGTCCGGCACCAAAGATCCGTTACTTTTAAAGCGGGCAGAAGCAGAAAACCGCTGGATACACAAAGTTTCCCAGGGGGAAGATAAGCTTGCTGCAAAGACTGCGCTGATCCCGTGGGAGTATGAGGAATCAAAAGCTTCCCAGGGACTGGCACTCGTGGAAAAATAAATATCGCAATATATTGAGGAAGCTGTGGTCCTGCTTAGACAGCGCTGTTTCCTCTGGCCAGTTTGCAGCGATAAGGTACCTCTGAATTTGTTGGCAGTTTGACCTTCCAACTTACAGCAGAGGTATCTTTTTTAGTGAAGGGATGATCATCTGTTTAATTCCCACAGCAAAAAGCCCCCTCCGTTGTTTAAGCGGTTCAGGGACTGAATAGACCTAATACGAGGGATAAATTCCACTTGTGAAAATGATAAATGCGCTGATTTTCACAAGGATCACTCTTCAATAGTGACTAACTGATTTCTTTGGCTTTTCAAAAATTCCTGCCGGGTGAGCTGCCAGTAAATCATCTGCAGTTCTTCGGAACGGGGATGCATTGATACCTTTTCAAGCACTCGGATAGAGCTTTGATTATCATATCGGCAGTGGGCAGTTACACGGACTGTCTCTGTTCGATGAAAAGAATAATGCAGCAGACCTTCCAGTGCTTCTGTAGCAAAACCCTTTAAACGATAGTTCTTTCGAATCCCGTAGCCTATTTCAACAGTATTCTGTGTATCCGGTTCTCCTTTAAATCCGATGTCTCCAATTACCTCAGTGGAATCACGTAAGTATATAATCCATGGTCCCCATCCATACGCAGAGCTTTTCATCTTAAGTCTTTGGAGGTGGGCATCAAGGTGCGCAGGAAAATAATTTGCGTGGTGTAAATGAGGAAACAGGTCTACGGATAAAGCTTGAAGGGTCAGTCTGGAAGTGTGAATGACTAATCCCATTGCAATTTCTCCTTTCAACCTGATAAATAGCGTACCTTTCTTTCTTCCCTTAGGAATTCAGAGCTAAACACTTTCTCAGGAAAGCTTAACTCCCAAATAGAAAGGCTGCAGCTTTTTGAAGAGATTAAATGACTCAATCATTTTTAAACAAACAATAATGCCATAATGTAAAATAATATTCCTAAAAATATAAGGTGTTCCAGAAAGGAGCCTGTTTTATAAACAGGAATGCTGGTGCGTTTTTTCTCCACCGGATAGAAGAGGGGAATTCCTCCTCTGGAGAAAAGGTCGGCCAGAATATGAGAAGCTGCACCAAAGCACAGCGCTGCGAAAAAAGGCTGATCCAGGGTAAATACTAAATAAATAAGTAAAGCTAAAACAATGCCTGAATGGGTCATGCCACGGTGCCCAAAGAGCAGCTTGACCCAAAAAGCCAGCCCTCTGGAGCGTCTTCCAATCCAGGATTTCGTTTCATCTATATCGGGCAGCACCGCGCCAAGCATCAGGCCGCTCACTGCCGCAACGCCTATTTCATTGCTGAAAGGAAGGAGCTCATACTGATGCAGTAATAACGCACTGCCTGCAGCAACTGCAATATGTGTGTAGTACCTCAAGTGCGAACATCCTTTCGTATGCTGATAAGTTATATTAACATACTATTTATCTATACATAAAGAATAATTTCTAAAACAGGCAGCTTTTTTTAGCATCTGTTACCGTTCGCCGGTTTCCTCTGCGTTCTTACAGTTATAAAAAGAAGCAGCTGCCCTGAAAAGATGAGTATCATTGCTGCGTAACGACGAAGAAAACAAGCCCTTGGATAAGCCTCTCCGAAAATGAAGCAGTATTATTACTCCTTTTCAGCAAATATTTATTTTCAATGCAGCTTTTATTTAAAGTAAGTCTTTAATAAAAGTCTGGCCGTTGAAGATTACCTTTGTAATTACTTTGGCAGTGAAAACTGTTTGTATAAGGATATAAGGTGATAAGATAAATGAGTAAAATATAATAATATAATTTGTGATTCTGCATGAATTAATGTGCACAAGATGAAAAAACAAATTCAGAGAAAATATAAACAGCCTGTACAGATGAATGGAGAAGCTCCCTGCGGAAACATCCGTTTATAATGAGTATGCCGCTTCGATTCGAGTAAAAGATGAAACTGATTCAATAAAATCATTAAAAAACCGAACTGTTTCTGGGAACTGTATTTTTGTCAAAAGGCATGACTGGAGGGAGAGACTTATGGAAACACCGGTGCCAACTTTATTTAAAAACAGAGCCTTTCTGCTTGTCTGGATGTCCGGACTGAGTGTGATGCTCGGATTCTCCATGTTCTTTTTATCTGTCTCCTGGTTTATTGTAGACGTGATGGAACGTCCTGCAGTACTTGGAATAGTAATGATGTCAGTCTCCATTCCACGCGTAGTAATGATGATTTATGGAGGAATTCTCGCGGATAAAATAAAAAAATCGCTGATTATGTTTGTGACAAATTTTCTCCAGGTACTTGTCATGATCGCAATGATCACATTGTTCATAAACGACTGGCTGCAAGTAAGCTCCCTGATTATTATCGCTTTAGTTTTCGGTTTTTTGGATGCGTTCTTTTTCCCGGCAGTTTCCTCTATGATTCCGATTATTGTAAGAGATAATGAACTGCAGCGGGCGAATTCATTATTTCAGGGGTCCACGGAGATGATGTTTATAATCGGCCCTGTGGTGGCAGGCTTTCTGCTTACGGTCGGGGATTTCACGCTCACTTTTTCCGCAGCTGCTATCTTAATCGCGATTTCTACCGTGCTTGTTTTTCCGCCGTTTATTAAAGATCCTGTGCCGGCTAAGCGGACAGACGGTAAGTCAGCGCTGTATGATTTAAAAGAAGGATTAAACTATGTACGTCGTTCAGATCTGCACCGGACGGGTACCTTTACCATTGTCATCATCAATCTATTTATGATCGGTCCTATTATTATCAGCTTTCCTCTTCTTGTAAGTGCCCTGGGAGGAGGGCCGCTTGAATTGAGCTTACTGGAAGGAGGACTTGCCACCGGAACGTTTGCCGCAAGTGTGGTGCTGGCAGTATGGAACATTAAACTGCGGCGGGGCAGAATGGTATTGTTCTCACTTCTGGGCAGTTTCCTCCTCTTTTTTCTTTTTAGCCAGGCGGAAGTATTTACATTACTCGTCGTCCTTACAGCACTGACTGGTTTCCTGGCGATGTTCGTTTATTTACCTACCGTTACCATGGTGCAGGAAAAGACGGATAAAGATAAGCTCGGGCGGGTAATGAGTATCATTACGCTTGCTGCAAGTGGGTTTGAACCAATAGCTTTTGGATTGATTTCCTTTCTCGTAGCGGCAGCACTTCCCATTCAAACCGTACTGACATTTACTTCGGCAGCAGGATTAGTGTTAGGAATGCTCCTGATCTGGAAAAGCCCTGCTTTCCGGAAAATGGATTAATTTGTAAAAAATATGAAAGTATGGTTAGATAATAAAGATAGAAGAAGACTGTAAAGGCCTATATTCGTAGTGAAAAACAAACCGTATTTTAATATGGCACTGTTAATGCTCATTGTCGATAAGAGAAAACTTCGCTGCGGGATCTTCCCAGCTCGTTCTTCCGGAGGCGGTGTGAACTTTCACAGCCGAAAGCATCTGCGCAGCCGACCAAATGATCTTAAAGTCATCTTCACGTTCTTGGTGAAGATGACTGCTGGCCGAGGGGAGCAATGCTCACTCTCTAAACAGGCGTCCGCTGGTTTCCGCTCCGTTCTTCCCTTTGCGAAACAAAAGAAAGAGATTGTTTTTATTACTAGATTTTCTATCAATAAAATGAAGACAAGGCGATTTTCAAGACGCCTGCGGAAAAAGAAAGCGTGAAGATCATCCCGGACGAAAGGGAGGGATAGCTGAGGGATTTCTCCGCGGCAAGCGCAGAAAAAGGAGCCGCAGGCGTAATTTTTTTATATCAACATTACCAGAGACATTAATAAAATGAAAGGTGGTAATTTCATGCAGAAGTTTGCACAGCAGCTTCGTGAAAAAGCAGATCCTATCTGGAAAGCGAGTTTTCAGCACCCATTTATTCAGGAATTGCAGGAAGGCACACTGCCTGAAGAAAAAATGAAACATTATGTGCTGCAGGATGGCTACTACTTGTCACATTTCGCGCGGGTACAGTCACTTGCAGGTGCAAAAGCGGAGGATTTTATTACGGTGAACCGCATGGCTTTTCATGCCCAGGGATCCTATGAAGCAGAAATGGCGATGCATCAGAAGTTTACATCTATGCTGCATATTTCAGCAGACGAACAGGATGCCTTTGAAGCTGCGCCGACAGCACATGCGTACACCTCCCATTTATATCGCGCTGCCCATTTTGGAAGCACCGGTGTAATTATCGCCGCACTGCTGCCCTGCTACTGGCTTTATTATGAAATTGGAGAAAGGCTGCAGGGTGCTGAACCGAATCATCCGGTATACGAAGAATGGATAGCAGCATATGGGGGAGACTGGTTTAAAGAGCTGGTCGATGAGCAGATTGGCCGGCTGAATGCATATGCTTTACATGCCACAGAAGCAGAGAAAAAAATGATGGAGGAATACTTCATGATCAGCAGCCGCTATGAGCTCGGATTCTGGGAAATGGCTTACACATTGGAAACCTGGGACACGGCAGCTCCTTCTTCCTTCAGAAAATAAAATTAAATCAGTATAAGCAGAAATAAGCTGTCTTCAGGAGGAGCCTGAGGACAGCTTATTTTTATGTCTGCGAAGATAAATTAAGGATAATTTTTATCGTACATAAATCATTCTATGGATAAAACTGATGAAGTTAGTTTATCGGGAAGAAAGTTCTCTTTCCAGAATCAAATTGTATTTTCAGGTTAAAAAGCGAACTTGGAGCGCTGCAGGGTCTGCGTATTCCACTTCAGCAAAAAAAGAAGCAGGATTTATGAGAGGAAAATTACAGGAAGTCGTTGACAACGCTTTCAGCAGCTATTAAGATAACAGGTAGAGGCAAGGTGAACCGGTTCACCTAAGCTGTTTGAAAGTCGTACTAAAGGAGCTTGCTATGAAAAGACGAGCGACAATCCGGGACGTAGCAGAGCGTGCAGGAGTTTCTAAAACTACCGTATCCTATGTACTCAATGATGTAAAAAAAGTTTCTGCGGAAACAAAGCTCCGGGTAATGGAAGCAATGCAGGATCTTTCCTATGAACCGGACTTTACCGCAATCAGTTTAACGAAAAGAAAGTCGAACTTAATTGGAATTATCCTCCCGCTTGTTAACAAATCGATCGCTTCCATTATGGAAGAAAATACTTATTTCAATGAGATGATCAGTGCAATCGAACAGGTGGCCCGAGAGAATGGGTTCGATATTCTGCTTACTGGTTTAGCGGAACCGGCAGAGTACCGGACCTGGGTGCATAAGAGAAGACTGGATGGACTTTTATTTCTAGGGCTGTTTCCGGAGTCTATTTATTCAGAAATGCGCAGTATGGATGTTCCTGCTATTTTAATTGATACGTATGAAAAACATACAGGAAACTATCCTTCGGTAAATGTTGACGATGAAAAAGGCGGCTATCTTGCAGCTTCTCATTTACTGGAACTCGGTCACCAATCAGTCGGATTTCTCACTACAGGCCTTGAAAATCCTGTAGAATACTACCGCTACCAAGGTTATATCCGCGCTTACGGGGAGTGGGGCCTGCCGCCGCCGGATACAGTTCTCACAAAAAGTGCTCATAGTTTTCAAAGCGGCGCAGATGCAGCTGAAAAAGTATTGAACCAGTCTGGACTTACCGCTGTAATCTGCACCTCTGACATTACTGCACTTGGACTGATACGTGCATTACGGGAAGCAGGCAAGAAAGTCCCCGAAGATTTTTCTGTCACCGGCTTTGATGATATTCATTTAAGCCGCTACACAACTCCGTCGATTACTACCGTAAGACAGCATATACGCCAAAAAGGCAGCCGTGCAGCACTGAAGCTGCTTGCGGCAATGGAAGGAAAGCCGACCGAAGCAGAAGTTTTAAATGTAGAATTAGTGAAAAGAGAATCTACAGCACCTTATACACAAAATTCAAAGGAGAGATGAAGATGCATATTACTGTATGGAATGAAAACAGGCACGAGCAGACGAATCCCGAAGTAAGAGAACTTTATCCGGAAGGAATCCACGGGACAATCCAGAAGTTTTTACAGGAGGAATATGATTCTGTCGGCACAGCAACTTTGGATGAGCCGGAGCATGGCTTAACAGAAGAAGTGCTTGCAAAAACAGATGTCCTCGTCTGGTGGGGGCACCAGGCACATGAAGATGTGGCTGATGAAATTGTAGAAAAGGTACATGCGCGTGTGCTGGAAGGAATGGGGCTTGTTGTCCTTCATTCAGGTCACTTCTCAAAAATATTTAAAAAACTGATGGGTACAAGCTGTGATTTAAAATGGAGAGAAGCAGAAGAAACGGAGCGTCTGTGGGTAGTAGATCCAAGCCATCCGCTGACAGAAGGAATCGGAGAGTATATTGAAATTGAAAAAGAAGAAATGTACGGCGAGCATTTCGATATTCCAGCACCGGATGAGCTTGTGATGACGAGCTGGTTCGAAGGAGGAGAAGTGTTCCGCAGCCTCTGTACTTTTCACCGCGGAAACGGAAAAATTGTTTACTTCCGCCCAGGGCACGAAACTTATCCCACTTATTATCACAAAGACGTCCAGCGTGTCATTAAAAACGCAGCGAAATGGTCAGCAGCGGGAAGCCGTCCAAGACCCGTTTATGGCAACCATGATACACCGATAGAACCTATTTCACCGAAAGGGGATGCGTAAAATGATAAAGGTAGCAGTAATCGGCTGCGGCAGTATTGCAAGACACCGCCACTTACCGGAATATGCAGCTAATCAGGATGTGGAAATAGCAGCGGTATGCGACATCGTTCAGGAAAGAGCGGAGGAGCTCGGCAGTATTTATGATGCGATGGCGTATACGGATTATCAGGAAATGCTGGAAAGAGAAGAAATTGAAGCAGTCAGCGTATGCCTTCCAAATTATCTTCACGCGCCGGTGTCTATTGCTGCGCTGAAATCAGGAAAGCACGTACTTTGTGAAAAGCCAATGGCGACCTCCTCCGAAGAAGCAGAGGAAATGATTGAAACAGCCAAGAATGCACGCAAATGGCTGATGATTGCGCACAATCAGCGGTTTGTACCTTCACACCAAAAAGCACAGGAAATGATTGCAAATGGAGATCTTGGAAAAATTTACAGCTTCCGTACTGCTTTTGGGCATGGCGGCCCGGAAGGATGGAGTGCTGACGGGGCGGACAGCTGGTTCTTCAAGAAAGACGAAGCATTTATCGGCGCCATGGGAGATCTGGGGGTTCACAAAACAGACCTCCTCCGCTTTATTCTCGGGGAAGACTTTTCCAGTGTAGGCGCATTTATTGAAACAAGCGCGAAAGATCACAGTACTGTAGATGATACTGCAGTGTGCGTACTAAGAACCCAGAGCGGTATTATCGGCACACTCGCAGCCAGCTGGTCCTACAACGCAGGGGAAGATAACGCTACGGTTATTTTTGGGGAAAAAGCTACCCTTCGCCTGGAAGAAGATCCGGAAAACAATCTTATCATTCAATATCCGAATGGAGATAAAGCGAAGTTTGAACTTGGCGGGATCCAGACAAATGAGATTGGCAAGCAGACAAGTTCCGGTGTGATCGACTCATTTATTTCTTCATTGAAAGCCGATGAAGAACCGGTAATTCCAGGAGAAGAAGGAAAGAAATCGCTGGAAGTAATTCTTGCAGCGCTGGAAGCAAATGAAACAAAACGAATTGTTGAGATAAAGTAGGGAGGCACTTTACACATGAGCCGATTGAGAATAGGTATTATCGGGGCCGGCGGAATTGCGCAGGACCGGCATTTACCTGTGCTTCTGGAGCTGAAGAACCAGGCAGAAGTAACAGCGATATGTGATGTGAATATTAAAACTGCAGAGCAGGCAGCTGTTTCCTTTTCGCAGCCGTTCATTACTGCGGATTATCAGGAAGTATTCACACACACAGATGCAGTAATTATATGTACACCAAATAAATTCCATGCGGAAATTTCCATCGCTGCGCTGGAGGCAGGAGTACATGTGCTCTGTGAAAAGCCGATGGCAATGAATGCAGAAGAAGCAGAAGCAATGATTGCCGCAGCGAAAAAAGCAGACAGAAAACTTATGATTGCTTATCACTACCGTTCCATGAAAGAAGCACAGGCTGCAAAAAGGCTTATCGATGAAGAAGAAATCGGCATCCCGATGGTAGCAAGAGTGCAGGCAATGCGCCGCAGAAAAGTTCCCGGGTGGGGTGTGTTCACAAACAAAGAACTCCAGGGCGGAGGAAGCTTAATTGATTTCGGATGCCACTTTATGGACCTTTCTCTCTGGCTCCTGGGCAGTCCCAAGCCGGTTGAAGTGATGGGGAATACGTATAATACATTAAGCACGATGCCGAACCAGGTAAACCAGTGGGGAAAAGTAGATAACGAATCTTTTGAAGTAGATGACCATGTCACGGCGTATATCCGCTTTGATAATGGCGCAACGCTGCTGTTTGAAACTTCCTGGGCAGCAAATGTGAAAGAAGACAAAGAGCACGTTTCTATCTCCGGCGATACCGGCGGAGTGGATCTCTTCCCGCTGGAAGTCAATCAGGCAAAGCACGGACTGCTGATGGACAGCACGATGAACTGGGTGCCGGGAGGAGAAAATCCCGGGTTGTTCCAGATGCAGAATTTTATTGATGCCTGTAAAGGAGAAGCAGAATTAATCGTTCCTCCGGAAGAAGCGATGGAGGTCCAGAAAATTGTGGATGCTATCTATGAAAGTGCAGAGCAGGGACAAAGCGTACAAATTTAATCTGAGGAGGATGCAGATATGAAATCAGGAGTATTTACCGTATTATTTGCGGATAAATCGTTTGAAGAAATGCTTGATTATGTAAAAGCTGCCGGGCTGGAAGCAGTAGAAATCGGTACTGGAGGATATCCGGGCAATGCACACTGTGATATTGATGCCCTGCTCGAAGACGAGAGTCTCCGTCAGGAATACTTGAAGAAGGTACACGACAGAGGACTTATCATCAGTGCATTCAGCTGTCACGGCAATCCGATTGATCCGAACGAAGCTTTTGCAAAAGAGTCTGTAGAAGCCTTGGAGAAAACAATTAAACTGGCGAGCCTGATGGATGTTCCTGTAGTCAATGGATTTTCCGGTACAGCAGGAGACCATGACGGTGCGAAGCTGCCAAACTGGCCGGTTGCACCATGGCCAGCAGAGTACAGCGATATTCTGGAATGGCAGTGGGAAGAGAAGCTGATTCCTTGCTGGAAAAAAATCGGCAAGCTGGCAGAAGAGCATAATGTTAAAATCGGCATTGAACTGCACGGAGGTTTTCTAGTCCATTCTCCGCATACGATGCTGAGGCTGCGGGAAGCAACCTCTCCAGCAATCGGAGCGAACCTGGATCCGAGTCACCTCTGGTGGCAGGGAATTGATCCTGTCGCTGCAATAAAAATTCTTGGAAAAGCAGGAGCGCTTCATCATTTTCATGCGAAAGATACCTATCTTGATCAGGACAATATCAACATGCATGGCCTTTTGGACATGCAGCCATACAGTGAAGTACAGTCACGTGCCTGGTCGTTCCGTTCTGTCGGATGCGGTCACAGTATGCAGGAGTGGTCCGACATGATCAGCGCGCTGCGCACTTACGGCTATGATTATGTCGTAAGCATCGAACATGAAGATCCAATCATGTCGATCAACGAAGGCTTCCAGCGTGCAGTAGACAACGTGAACAGTGTGCTGATTCGTGAAGAGCCTGCAGAGATGTGGTGGGCGTAATTTAACTGAATGAAATAAGTAAAACCAGCTGTGATATTATTGCAGCTGGTTTTTCAGAATTTTTATAGAGTAGATAAGACTGTATTTTTTATGTTAAGGTTCTCCTCCGTTTCCCGGCGGGCTAGTCTTCAAATAATTTTTCCAATGGCAGGCGCGAACGTGGCTTCAGACTTCGCTTAAACTCCACAGCCGTCTCCGCCGTACACTGTGGAGAAAAGATAGTTTCTTTAATATCAAGGGTTTCAAACTTAAAGTGAAAAATCTGTACAAGTATGATAAATATCACAGAGCTTTCCGGATGAAGGTGGTATTATGAAAGCATCAGCCGGGCTCATAAACATATTGAATCCGGAAGCTGCGTATAATATTCCATGTGAAAACAATCACATTATTTGGAGGAGTTTGTATGTTTTCTTTTCATAAACCCCGTCAGCACGGAGCCTGGGCAATGCTTTTCATGCCGCTTTTCTTCAGCTACGCTGTTACCACCGTAGAATGGCTGCATGTTATTTTCCTTGCAGCATGGTTTATTGTTTTCCTTTTCAGCGAGCACTTTCTCTTCTGGCTGAAAAAGCCTGCAAAGAGAACTTCTTACCTGAACACCAGCCTGCTTCTGCTTTTGGGTGCAGGTCTCATGCTGCTGATCGTTTTTTTCTTCTATCCGGGAATTTTGCTCCTGTTTTTTGCGATGCTTCCGTTTTTAGGAGTGAGTATCTGGTTTACTATGTCTAAAAAGGAAAGGCATATTTTGAATGATATATCGGGCATAATTATTTTTTCTTTGGGAGGTATGGCGAGTGCTTATATCGGGAGCGGAAACTTTTACTGGATCAGCTTTTTTCTTCCACTTCTTTTTTTCGCAGGCAGTGCTTTCTATGTAAAGACGATGATCCGTGAAAAGAAAAGCAGCTTTTATCGAAACCTCTCTTTTGGCTATCACAGTATCATTGTGATGATACTTTTTCTCTGGCATCCCATCTTGGGGCTTGCCATGATCCCAAGCCTTGTCCGTGCACTGTTTTTATGGGGGAGGTCCATGACACCGAAAAAAGTTGGGATTCTGGAAATCATCAATACCATCTTTGCATTAATATGCTTCACTATTTACGTAACAACTTAAATAATGCATCTTTCAATGGAACAGAAACAGCAGCCCTCAATCATCAGGCTGCTGTTTTTAATGTGTCTTTTTTAAGGAAGTGCAGTACACTCAGGCTTATGAAAACGAAAGCTCCTGCAGTTAGAAATGGAAGGCCAAGCGTGTCTGTAATCAGGCCCGACCCTGCAGATCCGGTCACTACACCAAGTGAAAAGCATGCATAAAATAATCCGTATGCTCTGCCGCGGTCTGCTATGACAGAAGCAGAAGCCACCATTTGATTCATTGATGGAAAAATCATCGCAAAGCCGAAGCCGTAGATTACCATGGCTGCATATAACAGCGGCACAGCTTCCGCGGCACTGAGCACCATCATAGATCCTGCAATAAACAATAAACCTGTCTTTACAAGAAAGGGTGGGAGGTAACGTTCATAAATAAAATTAAGCGGGCTTACGAATACTATCAGTGCTGTGATCCCATAAATGCTGAGCAATATACCAGTCACAGAAGTAGAAAGATCAAAGGCTGCTGTTTTTAATGGCAAAGCAAAGGCAAGCACTCCATTACTCACCATTAAGGTAAATGCAGCGAGACAGGCCTGAAGCAGCTGGCGGCTTTTAAATAAAGCGGAAAAACTGCCGACTCGACCGCGCTTTGATACAGCTGTGGTATTTTTCACAAAGAAATAAGCAAGCAGAAAGCTGAAAGCGAATAATCCTGCAGTCAGATAAAAGACTGCCTGGTATTCTCCCTGCGAAGCAAGAATACCGCCGACTGCAGGTCCTGTAATTGCGGACAGTCCAATTGCAGCTCCGGCATAAGCCATTACTTTCCGGCTTCCTTCTGCACTTCGGTCTCCGATCAGTGCAAATGCAGCGGGAATCAAAATACCTCCGGCGAGCCCGTGTAAAAACCGGACGCCGAGCAGCTGCAGAGGCGTCTGGGCAAGGGGGTAAAGTAAAACTGTCCCTGTAACAAGCACCATCCCTGTAAGGAGCACCTGTCTTCTGCCTGCCCGGTCAATCCACATGCCGCCGGCAATGTTACCGGCAATGTTGGTAAATGAATACATAGATACGATAAGGCCGGCCATTGCTGCAGAAGCTCCGAGGCTCATGGCGAAGGGAGTCATCATAGGAAGCTGTATAAATGTATCAAGAAAAACAATTAATATAATGATATACATAAGCTTAGGCACAAAAAACACCTTCTAATTAAAGTAGTATCTAAAATATATCATAGAACATTCGTGGGGAAGACCGAGCCTGGTCTTTAAAAATGACTTTTTAAGCACACTTTTACAAAACTGCTTTGAAAAGAGTTTTTTTTATGAGAGTTACATCACACTGCTGCACTCTCAAAAAAGGGTTACCCGAGGGTGTGTTCTCGACTAATTTCAGCGAAAGAAAATAACGCCAAAATAAATTCCCGCGGTGTGCCTGTGAGTCCTCTCCTTCGATGCACAGCAGTATTAGTTTTCATCTTTCATGATGCAGTTTTTTTCTGAAAAAAAGTCTCAGTTAATGTGCATTATGGGTGCGATAAACTTTGGGCATAGAGGAAAAGGCTGAAAAAAAAGTAAACTTCATGACATTATTTATATGCATCCTGTGTGAACACAAGTTTTGTGAAAAGCCTCTAAAATCATTTCTTGAGGTCGGTATTCTTTCTAATAAAAGATAAGCATAAGTGTGACTGCGTGGGAAATGTATGAGGACAGGTTGTTTTTTCTGACTAAGTATATTAATATAATCTAAAGCAGAGTAAACGGGTATGATTTATTATAAATCAACACAGGGGAGAGTTAAATATGGCTGAAACACTCGTAACATTAGAACATATTGAAAAAAAATTCATGAAAAATGGAGCATCAGAACAAGTTCTTCGGGATATTAATTTAAGTATTGAAAAAGGAGAAACGGTATCGATTCTTGGGAAAAGCGGCTGTGGGAAAAGTACCTTATTAAATATCATTGGCGGGTTTTACGAGCCGAGCAGTGGAGATCTCCGGTTTGAAGGGGAGCAGGTAACACGTCCTTCCCGAAGAGCAATTATGCTTTTCCAGCACTACGCGCTGCTTCCGTGGCGTTCTGTGTTAAAAAATGTAGAGCTGGGGCTGGAACCGGAAGGCTTGTCGGCAGAGGAACAGCGGGAGCGGGCCGTGAGATACTTAAAATTAGTAGGACTGAATGACAGTCTGCACCAGTTCCCTTCGCAGCTTTCAGGAGGTATGCAGCAGCGGGTGGCAATTGCCCGCGCACTTGCGATCCGCCCGGAAATGGTGCTGATGGATGAGCCGTTTGCAGCACTTGATACTTTTACCAGATATTATCTGCAGGATGAACTGTTAAAGATACAGGAGCAGGAGAAAACAAATATTATTCTGGTAACGCATGATATTGATGAAGCGGTGTATTTATCAGACCGTGTATTTATCATGGATGCGAATCCGGGCAGAATCCGCAGAACAATTCCGATTGAACTGCCGCAGCCCCGGGATAGGAGCCACAGCGATTTTCAGCATTACCGGAAAATGATTCTGGACGAATTTGATTTAAGCCGACAGGAAGAATCACTGGAATACAATATTTAACCAGCAGGGGAGATTATTATGCAGCGCACGAAAAAACTATTACTCAGCTACGGACTTGTTTCTTCTATTTTTATCTCTGCCTGCGGAAGACCGGCTGGTACGGGAGAAGAAGCAGATGTGATACGTATCGGTCACCTGCCGATTACCCACGCAGCTCCATTATATTTTCTGGATGCCCATCAGGAAGAATATTTAGATGGAGTAGAAGTGGAGCTTGTCCGCTTCAGCAGCTGGATTGAATTAATGGATGCTTTAAATACAGGCCGGATTGACGGGGCATCTGTCTTGTTTGAACTGGCAATGAAAGCAAGAGAGCGAGGGATTGGCATACAGGCCATGGCACTCGGGCACCGGGAAGGAAACCCGATTATCGTGGATCCCGAAGTGGAAAGTGTGGAAGAACTTGCAGGAACGACAGTAGCAATTCCTCATACGCTTTCTGCACATAATCTGCTGCTTGACGAAATGCTTGCAAGAGCGGGAATGGAATACGGCGACGTCAATGTAGTGGAAATGCCGCCGCCGGAAATGCCGGCGGCACTTTCGGAAGGAAGGGTTTCAAGCTATATTGTCGCAGAGCCTTTCGGAGCGCTTGGAGTTACGAATGAGGTCGGAGAAGTTCTTTACCAGTCCAGTGAATTCTGCCCCAGCAACTGCCTTTGCTGCGCACTCGTCCTGCGGGAAGATTTTATGGAAAACGCACCTGAAGCAACAGATCAGTTTATGGAAGGGTATCTTGCAGCAAGTGAGCTG
Source organism: Alkalicoccus daliensis (assembly GCF_900103955.1). Classification (GTDB taxonomy): domain Bacteria; phylum Bacillota; class Bacilli; order Bacillales; family Salisediminibacteriaceae; genus Alkalicoccus; species Alkalicoccus daliensis. The sequence goes on along the minus strand of NZ_FNIL01000011.1, from coordinate 63,985 downwards.
GCGGGGGATGGCTCCGAGGAATCCCTTGCCACCCATGCAGAATATTTACCCGTGGATGAAACTGCACTGCAGCTTTCCCTCGACTGGATCTATTACGATGATCTGGATATTAAAGAAGAAGAATATGAATTTCTGCGCAATAAGCTGATAGAGCTGCAGCTTGTCGATGAACCGCCGCAGTTTGATGATTTTGTAAACCGCAAATACCTGGAGGGAAGAGGATAATATATGAAGCTGACATCAACCTTTACTTACGTACTAATTGCCTTTATTACCGTTATTCTCCTCTGGCAGGGGATAATCTGGATCGGGGACTATCCTGAAGCGCTGCTTCCTTCTCCTATCATGGTTTTCTGGGGCCTTGTTTCTATTATTCAGGACGGAACATTGATCAATCATATTACCATCAGCTTATTCCGGTTTTTCTCCGGATATTTAAGCGCCGTAGTGATCGCTGTTGTACTGGGACTGCTTTTAGCGCGCTCCAGGCACGTATGGCGGGTAGTAGACCCGATTGTGCAGGTGCTCCGTCCAGTTGCGCCGGTTGCCTGGTCTCCTTTTATCGTCTTGTGGTTCGGCATCGGCAATATGCCGGCGATAGTGATCATTTTCATCGCTGCTTTTTTCCCGGTACTGCTGTCGACAGTCTCTGCAGTGAAAAAAATTGATCCGACTTATCTTAAGCTGGCAGAGAATCTGGAACTGAGCAGATCCTCACTCTTATGGAAAATTATCTTTCCTGCTTCCTTCCCTTATATCGCAAATGGACTTCACATTGCGGTAGGGACAGCATGGATTTTCCTTGTTGCTGGTGAAATGATCGGGGCACAGTCTGGATTAGGATACTTAATTGTAGATTCCCGGAATGCACTGGATCTCGACCTGGTTCTTGCCGGCATCATTGTTATCGGGGTGCTCGGACTCCTCCTCGATAAAGGAATCGGCCTGTTTGAAAAATGGATTGGTAAACAATGGGGCGTGCAGTCCTGATAAAAAAACTGACCTGCAGAAAAGTGCAGGTCAGTTTTTTCTTGTAAAAATTTAGTGCTGAACACATATAATGGTTCTGAAAAATCAAAGCTATGGAGAATTATCGTATAAAGACCTGATAATTTTGTAGTAATTGTAATATATTCCATGGGTATAATTAACTAAATAACGCAAATATTTAGTTAATTCATTGAACTTACTAAGTTTACATAGTAAGCTTAATTTAAATTGACAGCGCTTTCTTAAGAAAGGAGGTAATTCCATATCTGTCTTATAAAAACTAAATGCGGAGAAGACAGAGCCTGTCGATAGAATCTAAAAAATTATTCGAAGGAGAGGGTTTTTTGAAACAGGTAAAACGCACAGTAGCAGCAATTCTCGGTGTTACACTGGCAGCGCCATTAGGAACAGGAGTCGTTTTGGCAGATGAACATAATCCTCACGCACTGGACGTACAGTCGATGCAGGAAAGATTTGAAGATTCTTTTGACATAGGAGCAGCTGTAGAATTGTACCAGCTGGAAGGAGAACACGGTGAAGTACTTAAGCATCACTACGGCAGTGTTGTAGCGGAAAATGTTATGAAGCCGCTTTACATTCAGCCGGAAGAAGGGGAATTTTACTGGGATGATGCTGATCAGCTGGTGGATTTCGCAAATGAGCATGACCTTGATTTAAGATATCATACATTGATCTGGCACAGTCAGGTTCCGGAATGGTTCTTCATTGATGAAAACGGAAATCCGATGGTAGAGGAAGAAGATCCGGATCAGCGGGAAGCAAATAAAGAATTGCTGCTGGACCGTATGGAAACACACATCAAAACAGTCGTGGAACGTTATAAAGATGACGTGGATGCATGGGACGTTTTGAATGAAGTAGTGGATGACGGTGGCGGTCTGAGAGAATCTGAATGGTATCAGATTACCGGAGATGAATATATTAAGCGGGCTTTTCACGCTGCACGTGAAGCAGGCGGAGAAGACGCGAAATTATTCCTGAACGATTATAATACAGAAATTAACCCGAAGCGTGACGACCTTTATGATCTTGTAGAGAGAATGCTTGCAGAAGGGGTTCCGATCGACGGTATTGGTCACCAGGCACACATTCAGCTGGACTGGCCTACCATTGAAGAGACAGAAGAATCCATCCGCATGTTTGACAGCCTCGGACTGGAAACACACATTACAGAGCTTGATGTGAGCCTGTATGGTTATCCGCCAACACCAGCATTTGACACTTACGCTGATATCCCTGAAGAAGCTTTTGAACGTCAGGCAGAGCGCTATCACCAGCTTTTCACACTGTATGAGTCACTGGATGATGCGATTACCAACATCACTTTCTGGGGCATCGCAGACGACCATACGTGGCTTGATGACCGAGCAGAAGAATTTAATGACGGTGTAGGAAAAGATGCACCGTTTGTATTCGATGTAGATATGCATGTAAAGCCTGCATACTGGGCGATGATGAGTGAGGAACCGGCAACGGATGAAGAAATGGAAGAAGGAGTAGAGCCGGTAGTACCGGAAGAAGACGGAGATGAGCTTCCGGATACAGCTACCAATACGCCGCTTTACGGGCTTCTGGGCCTGATGATGGCTGCAATGGGTGCAGTACTATTTAAAACAAGAAAGAAAACAGAAACCGTATAAAATGAAGCAGCCCGGATCAAAATCCGGGTTGTTTTTTTCTGTGCTGTGATATAGCTTTAAGGTAAGTTTATGTTCCTGGAAAAAGGGAATATAAATTATGTGAATTATTTCACAAATACATTTTAAGGGGTGCTGAAAGCGATGGCAAGACTTGAGGGAAAAACAGCTATTATTACCGGCGGAGCAAACGGCATTGGTAAAGTAACTGCAGAAAAATTTCTCAAGGAAGGTGCACGTGTAACCATCGTAGATCTGGATCAAAAAGCACTGGAAGAAACAAAGCAAGAACTGGAAGGACATGGCGAAATCATTGCGGTGCAGGCGGACGTAGCAAAAGAAGAAGACGTTAAAAATTTTGTGGACGAAACGATGAAGAAATTCGGCAGTATTGATATTTTATTCAATAATGCAGGAATTGAAGGAAAGGTTGCAGCGCTGCCCGATCAGACGCTTGAAGACTTTCAGAAAGTATTTAATGTAAATGTACAGGGAACGTTTCTTGGGTTGAAATATGTGATGCCGATCATGGCAGAGCAGAAGAGTGGCAGCATTATCAATAACTTCTCTGTAGCTGGATTTATCGGCGCACCGGGCGTTGCACCATATGTAACTTCCAAGCATGCAGTCATCGGCCTGACCAAAACAGCAGCGCTGGAAATTGCGGATTCCAACGTCCGCGTAAATTCCATCCACCCGTCTCCGGTAAATACCCGGATGATGCGTTCCTTAGAAAAAGGATTTAATCCGGAGGACGCGGAAGGCGTAAAAACCCAGCAGGAAGAAGCGATTCCGATGCACCGCTATGGAGAGTCGGAAGACATTGCCAAACTGGCACTGTTTCTCGCTTCTGATGAATCAAGCTTTATCACCGGTTCCCAGTACCGCATTGACGGAGGACTGGCAGCTAAATAAAATACGCAGCAAAAAAGCTCCAGTGCAATGCGCCGGAGCTTTTTTAACGTTTTAAAGGTGAAACTGGCTGCTCCGGCATTAATTTACTTTTTCTGTATGCAGGAGCACAGGATGTACTTCATCCTCTGTTACCTTGGTTTCGCAGGAAGGACAGTAGTAGCCGATTTCCACTTCCTGCTCGCACTTCGTATGCACGAGTTTCTTGTAACATTCATCCAGGTGCGTACGTCCCCAGACAAGCATCGCATCAAAAACGGTGGAAAAAGCTTTGCCGCTTTCTGTCGGCGTATATCGATAACGGGGAGGGTGATCTGAATACAATGTGCTGGAAATTAAATCAAGCTGTACGAGATGTTTCAATCTATCGGATAAAATATTGGAAGAAATACTCGTAAGCTCCTGCTTCAGTGTATTAAAAGTATCATTCCCTACCAATACTTCATGCAGCACCAGCATGGTCCATCGGTCCCCGACCAGGTTCAGTGTCTGTGCAATGTTGCATTCTAGTGGATACCGGCTTTTCATAAGTCAAAACCCCTTCAGATGAGTAATAATTGCTCATTTTAAAACATAAGCAGAAAAAAAGAAAGCAAGTGAGTTGTTTTTTTTAACTTACTGCGTTAAAATAATCCCTATAAAGCTTATAGGTTTAATTATAACAGAGGAGGAATAACGATATGTCATTATTTTTGATTGAATCAACATTAAACGATAATATTAAAACAGAGGAAGCATTTGAACAAACGGTAAGTGAGCTGGAAAAAGAACTCAGCCAGGAACTAATTGAGGTACAGGTTGCTTCAGACTTTGGGCGGGCTTTCTTTATTTTTGAAGCTGATGATGAAGCAGCACTGAAGCAGCAGCTGGAAGCAAAGAATATTCCTGTAGATCTTTCCAAAGAAGTCCGCATCGTAGGACAGGATCTGGAAGAAGCGAAACAGCAGAAAGAAAAAATCAACTACCTTGTAGAGTGGAACCTGCCGGATCACCTTACAATGGATGCGTATCTGGAACGTAAAAAGAAAAATTCTGTACACTACGCAGAAGTGCCGGAAGTATCTTTTTCCCGCACGTATGTATGCGAAGATATGACAAAATGCCTGTGCTTCTATGATGCACCGGATGAAGAAGCTGTAGGCCGTGCGCGGGAAGCTGTAAGCGCGCCAGTGGACAGCATCACACAGTTAAACAGTAAAAAGTAAAGGAATTTTAAGAGGAGGGGCTACCGTGCACGCACTCAACCAAGATGTACAGCTGGACAATCTGCTGGAAAAGGATTTAAAACCGCTGGTTCGCTCTATTGATGAAAAGGCGTATTATCCCAGAGAATTTCTGCTCTCGCTCGGGACCGGCGGGTACCTTTCTTCAGAAAATAAAACGGTCGCAGAAGCAGCAGCGGAGGAAGTGCAGGTGGTAAAAGAAGTTTCCTCCTACTGCATGACTACCGGCTTTAACCTCTGGTGTCATATGGCTGCACTCACTTATGTGAGACACACAGAAAACACAGGCTTAAAAGATCGTTTTCTGCCAAAGCTGGAAAGCGGAGAACTGCTTGGTGCTACCGGATTGTCCAATCCGATGAAGTTTTATGCGGAACTGGAAAAGCTGCATCTGAAGGCGGAGCCGGTCCCGGGAGGCTATCAGCTGAACGGAGCCCTTCCGGCAGTTTCCAACTTAGGTGAAGGCCACTGGTTCGGGGCGATTGCTGCAACGCCGGATAACCACCGGATAATGGCATTTGTGTCCTGTGACCAGGAAGGCATCTCCCTGAAGGAAAAAGTATCGTATCTCGGTTTAAACGGCAGTGCAACCTATGCTGTCCGTTTTGAAAATGTGTTTATTCCACAGGAGCAGATCTTAGCGGAAGATGCTGATGCCTTTGTACAGAAAATTCGTCCTTACTTTGTGACGTATCAGGTGCCGGTCGGTCTCGGTGTGATCGAAGCCGCAGTTGCCTCAATGAAAAAATGTGCGAATAAGCAGAGCGGAGTCAATGAATATCTGCCGGTGCAGCCGGAAGACATCGAAACACCGCTCCGTGGCATTGAAGCTGATTTTAAGGCACTGCTGGAAGAAGGAGTCACCTGGAAAGAGATTCTTGAAATCCGCCGCCGCACTGCCTATCTCACTATGGAAGCTGTGCATGGTGCCATGATGCACGCTGGAGGCGCAGCCTACATGAAAACAAGTGCCGACGGACGCCGGCTCAGAGAAGCATATTTCTTTATGAATTTAACACCAACGATCAAGCATCTGGAAAAAATGCTTTCGTAATTATGAAACTTATCACTGCTTTCCTTTTTAAAAGGGGAGGCAGTGTTTTTTTTATGCAGCTTTGTTAATGTTCATTTTTGAAAAAGAAAACTTCGCTGCCGCAGACCTGCCGTCGACGAGCTCTTCAGCTTCCTTACTGTTTTGGAAAAAACCAAAGAATTCATTGACCATACAATATATCATTCACAATCTTACAAAGAGAATAAAAAAGAAATTTGTTTTGCAATCCGTCAAAAAAGGGAAGGAAAGAGTTAAAAGCGGAATTAAAGAGGTGATAAACATGATGTGGATTTTAGCGATTCTGCTGCCGCCGGTAGCTGTATTTCTTTCCGGGAAGCCATTTCAGGCTTTCATTAACCTGATCCTGACATTAATTTTTTATGTGCCGGGTATGATTCATGCGATCCTGGTGGTGAAAGAAAATAAAGACGATAAACGCATGGAGAGATTTAACAGCAGATAATAATGCCAACGCAGTTTGTTTATTTGAAGAATGACTGAAAGATAAATATGTACCGCCTGGGAAACAGTTCCCGGGTGGTTTTTCTATGCAAAAAAACCCCCGTTTCTTAATAAGAAATGGGGGAAGATTTATTATGCAGCTTTTGAATTTGTCGTTGTTGTCGTACCTGTACTGATATCTTTCTTTAAAATCTTGAGCATGATTGCCGTAACGAAAGCTCCGGCTAAAATTGCTACGATGTACATCGGCCAATTTTCAACCAGAAGGAGAACGAATACTCCGCCGTGAGGAGCAGGCGTTGCATTTCCGAACAGCATTGCTAGTGCACCTGCTGTTGCGGACCCGGCAATCAGCGATGGAATTACTCGGGCTGGATCAGCCGCTGCGAACGGGATCGCACCTTCTGTGATGAAAGAGGCACCCAGGATATAGTTTGTCTTACCTGCATCCTGCTGTTCTCTCGTAAACTTGTTTTTAAACAGTGTTGTAGCAAGTGCGATTCCAAGTGGCGGAACCATACCGCCGGCCATAATTGCAGCCATCGGCATAAGCGTGTTTGCCTCAAGCATTGCAATGCCAAATGCATAAGCGGATTTATTAACCGGTCCGCCCATATCTACTGCCATCATACCTCCAAGGATAATACCAAGGATGACTGCGTTTCCTGTTTCCATTCCGCTGAGCCAGCCGACAAGTGTTGTCTGTACCGCTGCCATCGGCACTACAAGGAAGTACATAATGAAACCTGTTAAAAAGATACCAAACAATGGAAGAATCAAGATCGTTTTAATGCCTTCAAGTGACTTCGGCATAAAGTTAAAGACTCTGCGAATTCCAAGTACAAGGTAACCTGCAAGGAAACCTGCGACAATACCGCCGAGGAAGCCCGCTTCTCCGGTGCTTGCCATTAAACCACCGACCATACCGGCCGCAAAACCAGGACGGTCAGCAATGCTGTAGGCAATGAAACCGGCAAGTACTGGCACGAGCAGGAAGAACGCGTTTGCGCCGCCGATCGTGGAAAGAATTTCACCAAACCAGGTGATTTCACCATTTACCGGGTCTTCGAAAAAGAAGGAAAGCGCAATGAGAATACCACCACCGACAACGAAAGGAAGCATATTGGAAACACCGCTCATCAGGTGCTTATAGATTGCAGCACCGACAGAGCGCTTGCCGCCTGTGCCTGCTTCTTCACTTCCGCCGCTTTCACCGGAAGCGCGGTGTACAGAAAGGTTGCCTTCATAAGCATCTTCAAGCAGTTTCGTCGGCTTTCGGATACCTGCTGTTACAGGTGCGTTAATCAATTTTTTACCGTCAAAGCGGTCCATTTCAATTTTCGTGTCTGCTGCGATGATAACCGCATCAGCGCGTTCGATATCTTCTTTCGTAAGACGGCTTTTCACACCGTCAGAACCATTTGTTTCCACTTTGATATCATAGCCAAGCTTATTTGCTGCATCTTTCAGTCCGTCTGCCGCCATGTACGTGTGGGCAATCCCGGTAGGGCACCCTGTAACAGCGACAAAGTAAGGCTTGGAACCATCTTTGGCCTGTGTTTTTTCTTTTTCCTCTTCTGCATCCTGTGCACTCAGCTTTTCTTTCTCTTTCAGATCCACTGCTTTTAAAATTGTGCCAGTCGAATCAGCGCTCATAAGGGACTCACGGAACTCTTCGTCCATTAGGAGGGTGGATAGACGGGAAAGTGCCTGAAGGTGAGTTTCATTCGCACCTTCACTCGCTGCAATCATGAAGAAGAGATGGCTCTTTTCGCCGTCGAGTGCGTCATAATCAATGCCTTCTTTGGAACGGCCGAACACTATCGCAGGCTCTGTTACTGCTGCTGTTTTCGCATGGGGGATAGCAACGCCTTCCCCGATCCCTGTGGAGCTCTGGGATTCTCTATTTTTAATAGCTTCGATGAAGGAAGCACGGTCGGATAAATGGCCGGCATCATCAAGCTTCGCAGCGAGTTCTTCAATGGCTTCATTTTTAGACGTTGCCTGCAGATCTAAAATCATCGTTTCTTTTTTTAGAAGCTCTGTAATTTTCATTTTATTTCCCTCCTATTTGAAATGTTTTTACCTGAATATCAGGGAGGAGCCGCTGAAAGGTTTCTTCAGTGACAAATCCCTGGGAAAAAGCAGTGGCTGATCCGAAGGCGACGCTTGTCTTAAGTGCCTGCACAAGGTCGTCTTTCTCAGTAAGGCTGAAAAGAAATCCTGCTACCATAGAATCACCTGCCCCGACAGAGTTTTTAACTTCTCCTTTTGGAACGGAAGCTTCCAGCACCTGCTCTTTACTTACCAGAAGCGCCGGGCTGCCGCCGGAAGAAACGAGCACATGCTGTGCACCGTCTTCTACAGCTCTTTTTGCTAAAGTAATAACTTCTTCCTGCGTTTCTGTTTTTGTATCGTAAAGCGCCTCCAGTTCAGCGATGTTCGGCTTGATGAGAAAAGGATTCGCTTTCAGGCCGGACCGGAGTGGTTCTCCACTCGTATCAAGCACAGTTCTTATATTTTTCACCGCTGCAGCCTCCATCAGGCTGGCGTAAAAGTCAGGGGAAAGATTCGTTGGAAGACTTCCCGATAACACCAGCGTATCTTCTTCCTGAAGCTGATCCAGCTGTTTAATGAGCTTTGCTGCATCCTGCTCGGTAATCTCCGGAGACTGGCCGTTTACTTCTGTTTCAGCGTCCGTTTTCAGCTTTACATTAATTCTCGTCATTCCTTCCACTTCGATAAAGCTGGTATCAAGTCCCTGCTTCTGAAGTGTGTTTTGAATGAATTCTCCGGTGAAACCTGCGGTAAAACCGAAAAGCTTCGTGGGAATATGAAATAACTGAAGGACTTTGGAAACATTGATTCCTTTTCCGCCGGGAACCATCCGCTGGGTATCCGCACGGTTCGTTTTACCAAGCTGGAAATTGTTAACGCTTACCAGATAATCCACGGAAGGATTCAAGGTCATCGTATATATCATATTTTCACCGCCTCTACAGAAGTTTGTTCTGCAAGTTTATGCAGATATTCTAAGGTGTCTTTATTGCTGTCTGTCAAAAGAGTGGCATCTTTTAAAGAGCCGAAGCAGGTAAAAGACGTCTGATCGAGCTTGGAAGAATCCGCAAGTATGAAAGCCTGCTGGGATTCGCGGATTGCAAGTTCTTTGATATATGCTTCCTCCGGATCGGGGGTGGAGTATCCAAAGGTAAGGTCGACTCCGTTCGTTCCGAGAAAAGCTTTATCAAAGCGGTATTTCTGCATGGCTTCTGCAGCGGCTTTCCCGATAAAAGCGTGTGTTCCGGTTTTAACATATCCTCCTAACACATAAGTATAAAAATCATGCTGGATGGAAGTGTTGATAATATTTAGTCCATTCGTGACAATGGTGACGTTTTTCGCAGTGATTTTACTGATCATGGCTTCGGTCGATGTGCCGGCATCAATGTAGATGGAATCATTATCCTCCACGTAGCTTGCTGCCAGTGCGCCGATTCTCTCTTTTTCTTTCGTAAAAGCAGTGATTTTCTCTGACATTCCAGGTTCATCTGATTTACGGGAGGGAAGGGAGGCACCGCCATGTATGCGCTTTAATTTTTGCTGTCGCTCAAGTTCGCTCAGATCGCGTCGAATAGTTGATTCAGAGGCACCTGTAGCATCGATAAGCTCAGCGATTTTAGCAATCTTCTGCTTTTGCAGCAGATTGAGGATTGCGTGCTGTCGTTCAAAAGTTAACATTCGCTTCACCTCATTTGGTTGTTAACTACATCATAAACGATCAAACAATCAAAATCAATCATTTTATTTCAAAAACAATCAAAAATATTTAAAACCAGTCATAGGCGGTTTTTTGAAGGGAGACTTTAGGAAAGGATGACTGCTCTCCTGTGCTTAATTCAAAACATCAGCCAGCTGGGGGATGGGGGACGCTGGTTAAAAATGAATTCCACGTCCATAAAAGTGAATAAATAGGAATATACCTTTTAAAAAATGAGTAACGCCCTCCAGCGCGAGAGTAAACAGACAGCACGTGAGTAAATCCTGTGAAAAATGAGTAAACTGCAATGGTAGATGAGTAACCCTTGTTACTGCGAGAGTAATGCCCGTTTTCTCACAGGTTCTTTGAAAACCTGAGATTAGGAAAATGTACTATTTCAAAAAGTGGTATTTCGTTAATGATGAATTAAGCTCCAATAACGATGAATAAAAGCAAAATTCCCTAAATTAAAATCAGATTCGTCTTTCATAAAATCAGAAAGGGAGCTTATTGACAGAAGACCACTAATGACAGAAAACCGTTCTTTTCATTAAACACGCTGAATCAGAGAGAAATAACTTAAATACTGTACCTGCCCCAAACTACCTTTATATAGAAGAACCCTTTTTCTTTCCCAAAAAATAAGTTATACTAAAACTAATACTTAATTAATTATTTTAATTAAGAAAGAATCCAACGGAAAGCGGGTGGCTTTTTATGAAGGAAAAAGTGCAGAAATCGTATAAAGAAATCTACGGTCATTCCCCGGAAAGAGTATTCTTTGCACCTGGAAGAGTAAACTTAATAGGAGAACATACGGATTACAACGGAGGTTACGTCTTTCCATGTGCACTGACGGTAGGAACATACATGGCAGTGTCGCCAAGAGAAGATCGGGAAGTTCATTTATATTCCGGTAATTTCACAGACAAAGGAGAAATTACCTTCTCGCTGGATGAACTGCAATATGAGGAAGCACACGACTGGGCAAATTACGTAAAAGGGGTGCTCTCTGTATTCGCAGAAGATGGTTATACGGGTACCAGCGGATTTAACGCATATGTTTACGGAAATATTCCGAACGGGGCAGGGCTTTCTTCTTCCGCTTCCATTGAACTTGCAGCGGCGGTTGCCTGGGATGCAATGCAGCAGTTTCACATGGACCGCATCCGGATGGTCCAGCTGGCGCAAAAAGCGGAAAATGAATTTATCGGCGTCAACTGCGGCATCATGGATCAGTTTGCGATCGGCATGGGGAAGGAGAATCATGCCATGCTCCTCGACTGTAATTCTCTGGATTACGAATACGCACCGGTCGAGCTGAAAGATATGAAACTTGTGATTGCAAATACCAATAAAAGACGTGGACTGGCCGATTCCAAATATAATGAAAGAAGAAGCGAATGTGAAGCAGCGCTGAAAGATCTGCAGCAGGAACTCGATATCGAATATCTCTGCCAGCTGACGCCTGGAGAACTCGCGGAAAAATCCCATCTCATTCAAAACGAAACAAATCTCCGCCGTGCAAAACATGCGGTGAAAGAAAATGCACGCACAGTAGAAGCACAGAGGAAACTCAGTGAAGGGAATCTGGCGGCCTTTGGCAAGCTGATGAATGAGTCCCACACTTCGCTGCGGGATGATTACGAAGTGACAGGAAAAGAACTTGACGCACTTGCAGAGGCAGCCTGGAACCAGGAAGGCGTGATCGGCTCAAGAATGACTGGTGCCGGGTTCGGTGGATGCACGGTAAGCTTAGTCAAAAAAACAGGAATGGATCAGACGCTTGAAGCAATCGAAGCAGACTATGAAAAAGCGACAGGGGTCAAACCTGATTTCTACGTAGTGGGAATTGGTGACGGCGCGAAAGAACTGTAGCAGCTTCATGGAAAGCAGCTTCGGTATAAATAAAAGGAGGAATGTACAATGGCAGTATTAGTTTGTGGAGGCGCAGGTTATATTGGAAGTCATGGAACAGCGGAGCTGATAGATCAAGGAGAAGAAGTAATTGTACTTGATAATCTGCAGATGGGACATGAGCAGGCTGTAATGGATAAAGCCGTCTTTTATAAAGGGGATTTAAGAGACGATAAAATACTTGACACCGTTTTTTCAAATCACCAGATTGAAGAAGTAATTCATTTTGCAGCAGATTCACTAGTAGGAGTAAGCATGGAGCAGCCTCTCGATTATTATGATAATAACGTTTACGGTATGCTCTGCCTTCTAAAGAAAATGAAGCAGTATGGCGCAAAAAGAATTGTATTTTCCTCTACTGCTGCGACCTACGGTGAACCTGAAGAGGTGCCTATCACTGAGGAGTCTGTAACGAAGCCGACCAATCCTTACGGACAGACGAAGCTTGCCATGGAAGAAATGATGCACTGGTGCAAAGAGGCGTATGGAATAGAATACGTGGCACTCCGTTATTTTAATGTTGCAGGCGCACATTCCAAATATGATATCGGCGAAGACCATCATCCGGAAACTCACTTGATTCCTATTATTCTGCAGGTCGCCCTTGGCCAGCGGGAGAAGATCTATGTTTTTGGAGACGACTACCCCACTGAAGATGGAACATGCATCCGTGATTATATTCATGTAGAAGATTTAATTCAGGCACATGTAAAAGCGCTGAATTACCTGAGAGAGGGAGGCGCTTCCGATGTATTCAACCTGGGTAACGGCAATGGCTTCAGTGTGCAGCAGGTGATTGATACCGTCGAAGAAGTGACAGGGAAAAGTATTTCCCGGGAAATTGCCCCCCGACGAGCGGGAGACCCTGCAGCGCTTGTAGCATCTTCTCAAAAAGCGCAGAAAACACTTGGATGGAAGCCGGAGTTTTCCGATTTGAAGGCAATTGTAAAAACGGCTTGGGACTGGCATCAAAAATATCCCCAGGGGTATAAAGCAGGTGAGAAGTAATGATAGATGCATTATTAAATGAGCTGATCGCTTATGCAAAAAAGAAGGCACTGGTGGAAGAAGAAGATATTGTTTTTATAAAAAATCAGCTGATGGAAAAGCTGGGGCTGCAGGAATCTTTAGAAATGCCTGGAGCGGACCTTGAACCACGCGAGCTTCCGGAAATAAAAGCTGAAATTCTTGCCTGGGCTGCGGAAACGGGTGTATTAAAAGATAATACTGTCACAGAACAGGACCTGCTGGATACGAAATTGATGGGCGTATTGGCAGAGCGTCCTTCTGGAATTATCAGCTTTTTCAGGCAGATACAGGAGGAAAAAGGAGTGGAAGCAGCAACTGCCTGGTTCTACAAGTGGAATCAGGATATTGATTATATCCGCAGAGACCGTATTGCGAAAAATATGAGCTGGCGGACTCCGACAGAATTTGGAGATCTGGATATTACTATCAATTTATCAAAGCCGGAAAAAGATCCAAAAGAAATTCAAGCAGCAAAGCAGGCTGCCACGGCGAACTATCCGCTCTGCCTGCTCTGCCGGGAAAATGTCGGCTATGCGGGAAGAATGAATCATCCAGCAAGACAGAACCTGCGGACGATTCCTGTAACGCTTGCAGAGGAAAACTGGCATGTGCAGTTTTCTCCATATGTGTATTATCATGAGCATGCAATCGTCTTAAAAGCTTCCCACGATCCAATGAAAATTACGAAGCAGACATTTCAGCGGCTGTTGGATTTTGTGGAACAGTATCCGCATTATTTTATCGGATCGAATGCGGATCTGCCGATCGTAGGCGGCTCTATTTTAAGTCATGATCATTATCAGGCAGGGAAGTATGAGTTTCCGATGGCAAGAGCGGAAGAGGAAGAAACTGTGGATGTGAAGCATTACAGCGGCGTTACTGCAGCGAAAGTGAAATGGCCGATGTCCGTGCTGAGAGTAAAAGGAGAAAACAAAAATTCTGTAGTGGAAGCATCTGATTATATTCTGGCTCAATGGAAGCAATATGAGGACACAACTGCAGAAATCTATCCGTTTTCAGGAAAAGAACCGCACCATACCATTACTCCTATTGCCCGTTACCGGGAAGGGAAGTATGAACTCGATCTCGTCCTTCGTAACAACAGAACTTCTGATGAGCACCCGATGGGGATTTTCCATCCGCATCAAGAAGTGCATCATATTAAAAAGGAAAATATCGGCTTAATTGAAGTAATGGGGCTCGCAGTGCTTCCAGGCAGATTAAAAGATGAACTGCAGCAGCTGGGGGAGGCTCTTTTAACGGAAGAACCTGAAGTGGAAATAGCTGCAAATGAAACAATTTCCAAGCATTTAAACTGGGCGCTGGAAGTGAAAAAACGTAATCCTCATATTTCTCTCGATAATTATCAGGAAATATTGCAGCAGGAAGTCGGATTGATTTTTGCGGAAATTCTAGGGCATTCCGGTGTTTTCAAACGTTCGGAAGAAGGACAGAAAGCTTTTGTCCGTTTTATGGAATCGCTATAGGCAGGAGGGAAAAATATGCTTTCGCAGCAGACAGGCAGTTTCCGTCATATGAAATCGTTAAACCGTTCTTTAATTTTGAATACGATCCGGCGGCACCAGGCGATTTCACGCGCGGAAATTGCAAAAGAAACTAACCTGACACCTCCTACCGTAACGAACATCGTAAACGAACTCATAAAGGAAAACATGGTATTTGAAAGCAGTGCTGGAGAATCCAAAGGTGGAAGAAAGCCGATTTTACTAAAGATAAAATCTGACAGCCGTTTTGTAATAGGAGTGGATATTGGGGTAAGCAAAGTGCGTCTTGTAGTGAGTGATCTGGAAGCATCCCTCTTTGAACGCAGCGTATTGGATACTCCGGCACATCTGACACGGACAAGCTTCCTCGAATTCATTACCAGTGCGCTGCAGGCTTTTTTGGAAGAACTCGGCAGTAAGAAGGAAAAGCTGATCGGTATCGGCGTAGCAATGCACGGCATTGTCGACCATCGTACCGGCGTTTCCATTCATGCACCGACACTTGGGCTTATGAATGTCCCTGTAAAAGAACATCTGGAACAGCATCTGCAGCTTCCGGTGGAAGTGTCCAATGACGCCAAAGCACTGGCAATCGCAGAAAAGTGGTTTGGCGCAGGAAAAGCCTTTGATAATTTTCTTTGTCTGAACATTGTAGAAGGCATCGGTTCCGGGCTGATTATTAATAATGAGCTGTTTCATGGGCATCACAGCCTGGCAGGAGAACTTGGACACATGCCGGTTTCTCAGGAAGGACCGCTTTGTTCCTGTGGCGCAGAAGGATGCCTGCAGACATTCATCTCCGAAAATGCGATCCAGAGAAATATGGAAGAGAAGCTGCTGGCCGGGGAAGGAAGTTCTCTACAAGCATCTTTTGAAAAGGACCAGACCCCGGATATGCAGCTGATTTATCAGCATGCTGCTGCAGGGGACGAATTAAGTAAACGGGTGTTTGAAGAAGCGGGCAGGTACCTTGGACTCGGTTTAACCAGTGCCATTCATTTTATGAATCCTCCGCTGATCATTCTCGGCGGCAGTATATTAAAGTATGTGGACGTGTTACTTCCGCCGATGAATAAGGTTCTCACAGGCAGGGCGCTCACAGAAGCTGCTGCTTCCACAAAAATTGAGATTTCTGAACTAGGGGAAGACGGCACATTAAAAGGTGCATGTACGCTTATTCTGGCAAATCTCTTTCAATCAGGAAACTGACTGGAGTCCTTTCTTTAATTATCGCAGGTTGTCGGGTACAATAGGAAATGTGCGAAATATGAAGAAGGAGGAGATCCTGTGGCAGAAGATTTGCAGGCTTTAAAAAATAAAGTGCTGGAAAAAACACAGCTCGTTTTTATTATCTGTGATCCCAGCAAGCCGGATAACCCAATTATCTATGCAAACCAAGGTTTTTCAAGGCTGACTGGCTATGAAAATGAGGAAATCATCGGTAAGAACTGCCGGTTTCTTCAAGGGGAAGACACTGATCCGGAGACGGTGGAAACGATCCGTAAAGCTATTAAAAACAAGGAGCCTGTTTCTGTAGAATTATTAAATTACAGGAAAGACGGAACTTCTTTCTGGAATTTACTTCATATTGATCCTATATACTTAGAAGATGAGGAACAGTTCTATTTTGTCGGGATTCAAAAAGATATCACTGCGTATAAAAAAGCTGAGCAGAAGCTGGAAGAGTACAATAATGAGATTGATCTTCTTTCTACGCCGATCGTTCCCGTAAAATCCGATGTGTCTGTTCTTCCGTTGATTGGTAATATTGATGAGAGAAGAATGAATGTTATTGTGGAAAGAATTCTTCCGGAGCTTAACAACACAAGTGTGGACACTCTTATTGTAGATCTTTCAGGGTTTCAGGACATCGATGAAACAGCAACCGGAAGCATCTTCCGGCTTGCAGATCTTTTAAAGTTAAAAGGAATAGAGATGATTCTTACAGGGATTACTCCTAAAATTGCGATTCGTGCAAGCGGGCTGGATATTGATCTCTCTGCTTTAAAGACCTATGGTTCTGTAAAGCAGGCGCTTGATACGCTTGATTCAGTAAAAGAATCTTAAAAAAGACCCCTGAATCAGCGGAGACTGCTGTCGGCCGCTTTCGGCGGAGGGTTTCTTTGCTCCAGAGACATTTCTTTATGAGTGTCTGCCATATATGTTTAAGCTGTGCAGATTTCCGGCACAGCTTTTTTGTGCCTGTATATATTGTACAAGAGGACCATTTGCAGGGAGGGCTGTCCTCAGACTTTTGCGGCGAAGCGCCGGTGCACGAGATAAAGAATGGCAACTGTGAAAGCTGTTAACACTGCCGCCATAAAATTTGCTTCTGCAATCCTGTCTGCCTGAACTGCATCATAGATTGCGATGGAAAGTGTCTGCGTCCGGCCCGGGATGTTCCCGGCAACCATCAGCGTTGCGCCAAATTCGCCCATTGCTCTCGCAAAGCCAAGGACTACCCCTGCAAGTACACCGCGCCAGGCAATCGGCAGAATAATAAAGCGCAGCAGCTGAAAGGAGGAAGCACCATCAAGGCGTGCCGCTCCTAAATAGTCTACATCAATAGACTCGAAAGCTGCCTGCATCGGACGAATGAGGAGAGGAAGCGCAGCGATCGCAGCCGCAGCAACCGCTGCCTGCCAGGTGAAGACAATGGGCCCCCCAAAGAGAGCTTCGTAAGTCTGGCCGATCACACTGTTGCGCCCGAGCGTTACCAGAAGATAATACCCCAGGACTGTAGGAGGGAGAATTAAGGGAATGGTAACGATAATAGATAAGAAGCTTGTGAGTTTATTTTTGTGAAAAGCAAAAATCCAGGCAAGCAGCACCCCTGCCGTAAACGCGAAAAACGTAGCGAATATTGAAATCTGCAGCGACAGCCGAAGCGGTCCCGCGATAGATTCAATCAAAACAATTTCCTCCCTCCGGTTCCCGGGTTATTCATCAGGGGTCTTTAACGCAATGATAAAGAAAAGAAAAAAGCTGAGCATTAAAACAGAACCGCTGATGATATAATACAGCAGACTGAATAAATCCGGGAGAGGTATTGTATCCAGCATAAATACGTACATCCCGGAAGTAAGTCCGATCGTTCCGATAATAGCTGTCCAGACATGCAGTGTCGTTAAGAGGCTGAGTTTCGGCCGGTACACTTTATAGTAGATGGACCAGACAAACAGTGACAGCCAGCCGACAACAAGAATATGCGCATGCACAGGCCGCAGAGCAGGGGAACCTGCCCCAGCCATATGTCCGCCCATAAAAGTACCGAGTACTCCAAAAGCTGCGGCTGCAATCAATAATTTTTTACTATGTGACATTTAAGAAAACTCCTTTGTTATTACTTACATACCAACTAATACAGTATAATAAATATTATACAGGTGTGCCAATTTCGTAGTATTTCTTTTTAAAAATTGTGTGAAGCGGATAAGATTATTAAAGAAAATGAGATTCGTTCGGCGTAAACAGGGAATTATATAATGAAGTACATAATAAAAGTAGACTTTCGGCAGGCATGCGCATGCAGCATGAACTAATATCCATGAGAAGAGCTGTTGTGACAGGGAAGAGGAGGAACTTAAAATGAAAAACACACTGATAGTAGCGCAGGATTTAAGCGAGCAGCTTCAAGAGGAAGTACGTGAGGCAGCGAAGGAATGGAAAGTAATTTTCGGACGTAAAGGGGAAGAGTGGAAATCCGAAATAAATAACGCTGAAATTGTAGCAGGCTGGAAACCGGAAATGGAAAAAGAATTGAGCAAAGATGCACCGCTGCGCTGGATTCAAACATGGAGTGCAGGGGTAGACAGTCTTCCATTGGATACTTACGAAAAGAAAGGTTATATCGTAACGAGTGCGAACGGAGTACATGCTTATCCAATTTCAGAAACGATTTTTGCCCTGCTTCTGGGGTGGACGAGGAAAATTCATAAATATGTGCGTCAGCAGGGACGGAAAGAGTGGCATCACGCACATTTAAATGGAGAAATTCACGGGAAAACAATGATGATATACGGAGTTGGAGCGATTGGGGAAGAAACTGCTAAAATAGCACAAGCCTTTGGCATGAAAGTAATAGGAGTACGAAAAAGTGGAAAATCTTCAGCGAATACAGATGAGGTTATAACTACAGCTGAAGCGGATCAGCGTATCAATGAAGCTGATGTTATCGTGAATGCCCTGCCGCTTACAGACGAAACGAAAGAATATTTCACGCTGAAAAGATTTCAAAAAATGAAAAAAGAAGCTTTTTTTATTAATATCGGCAGAGGAGATACTGTAGTGGAAGAAGCACTGATTGCAGTACTGGAAGCCGGGCAGCTTGCAGGAGCAGGGCTGGATGTGTTCCAAACAGAGCCGCTGCCAAAAAGCTCCTTGCTTTGGAACATGGAGCAGGTAATCATCACTCCCCATACCGCTGGGTCTACTGCGCTTTATAATGATCGGGTCATCCGCAATATCTTCCTGCCAAACTTAAAGGCGTATTTAAACAATGAGGAGCTTCCGGTGAACGTAGTGAATTTTAAAGAAGGGTATTAAGCAGAATATTTTAGGTGTATTTAGGAGAGCCTGCTGTTCATCCAGCAGGCTTTTTAAGTTGTCCAGGAATTTTCTATAGGTAACCTGCAGAGATAGAGTGCAGGGAGAGGGGGCATGCGGACGAACCTTGTTCCTATACTCAGAAATTTCGTTATGTAGATAAAACCAAAAGCATTGACTATTTATTTCGGTTAGCGTAATGTTAGGTAGCGAAGTAATCAGCAGAACGGAGAAAGAAGGACGAAAATGAATAATAAAAGAATGGAAGAAGCAGTGGGATATCAGCTCAGTCTGACTGCTCATTTAATTCACAATCAGCATAATCGCAGCTTAGCCAATAGAGGGCTGAGCCGTTCGCTCGTGAGAATTCTTTATCTGCTCAGAGAAGACGGCCCGCAGTCCCAGACAGAACTGCAGAACAAATTAAGGGTGCAGGGTTCCACGATGAATGGTCTTATTGAATCTTTATTAAAGAAGAACTTGATAATTAAAGCAGAAAGTGAAAATGACAGAAGACGGAAAGTCATCGAAATTACCGAGGCAGGCAGAGAAGTGGAAAGTGCTGTATGGAAAGAAATGCGTGAAATGGAAGAAGAACTTACTGCGGGAATCAGTGAAGATCAGCAGCAGTGGCTTTTAGAGACGTTAAAAAGCATGCAGCAGAAACTGGAACAAAGAAAGGAGCAGTGAAATGGTACAGCAAAAAGAACAAAGCACAAGGCTGGGCACTGAGCCGATTCCACAGCTCCTGAAGAGTCTTTCCATCCCGGCAATCATCGGAATGCTGGTCATGTCACTGTATAACATTGTAGATACAATCTTTATTTCCTATGCAGTAGGAATTGATGGGGTAGCAGCAGTAACCATTGCTTTTCCAGTGATGATTATTATGATGGCGCTCGCTGCTGCGCTTGGCATGGGTGGTTCCTCAGTTATTTCAAGAAGACTTGGGGAAAAACGGGAAGCAGAAGCAAATAGAGTGTTCAGTAATATCATAAGTCTCGTAGTCGTTCTCGGACTGCTCGGAGCAGCAGCTTCTTTTACGCTGCTGGAGCCGGTACTTACGATTTTTGGGGCGACTGAAAATATTATAGGATTGGCACATGATTATATATTTCCGATTACCCTCGCTACGATTTTCTTCACCTTTTCTTTTACGACGAACGCTATTATACGTTCTGAAGGAAACGCCCGCTTTGCGATGGTCACGATGATTATTCCTTCGGTGCTTAATATTATTTTAGACCCGATCTTTATTATCTGGCTGGACATGGGAGTACAGGGAGCATCGGTTGCTACGGTAATCTCCCAGGCAAGTGTTTCTTTCGTGGTGCTTTATTATTTTCTCGCCGGCAGGAGTTCACTTTTCATTCGGCTCAGCGAAATGATGCCGGAATTGAAAATAGTGAAAGAAGTATTTATTGTCGGCCTCCCCGCATTTGTCCGGCAGGTAGCGGGAAGTGTAATGATGGTAGCAATTAACGCGATGCTGATTCAGTACGGCGGTGAGTTTTACGTTGGCGTATTTGGAATCGTGCAGCGGATTGCAATGATTACTTTAATGCCGATGATGGGAATTTTACAGGGAATGCAGCCGATTGTCGGATATAACTATGGAGCACAGGATTTTGCGAGAATGCAGGAAGCAATTAAGCTCTCCTTAAAAGTAGTTACTGGGTTTTCAATAGGGGTGTTTTTACTTGTCATGCTGATTCCGCAATGGCTGATGACTGTGTTCACCTCAGATCCGGAAGTTATTGAAGCAGGTGTCTATGCGATGCGGATAATATTTGCGGCTGCTTTTGTAATTGGTGTGCAGGTAATCAGCGGCGGTTTGTATCAGGCACTCGGAAAAGCAAAACCGGCCTTAATTCTCTCGATGGCACGGCAGGTACTGTTTCTAATACCGCTCGTACTGATTCTGCCGCAGTTCATCGGCGTCTGGGGCGTCTGGATTGCATTTCCGGCAGCGGATATTCTGGCATTTGCCCTGTCCCTGTATTTCCTGTATAAAGATAGAAACTTATTCTTCAAAGGAGGAAATACTATCCACCGTCCGGAAGAAGTAGTAAGAACAGGCACTTAAGCCAGGGAAAATAATTTCAAAACAAAGAACCTGTTCCCTTCATCAGCAAGGGAACAGGTTCTTTTTATTTCTGTTAATATTCACTGGTGATAGAAGGAAACTTCGCTCCAATGACCTTAGATCTTCAGCTTCCTCGCTGTGGGATCTTCCCAGCTCTCTCTAAAAAGGCGTTTGCTGGTTTCCACTTTTTTCTTACTCCTATTACAAACTTTTTTTAACCAATAAAAAGTGAAGCCAAAGTGGTGTAGACGCCTGCGGAAAAAGGCGCCGCAGGCTTACCTCTCTTATATCAACACCTTAACAGAGACACTCATGCAAAATTTTTGCACCATGAAGTATGAAAATTAATACTGCTGTGTAACGAAGGAGAGGACGCCCAAAGGACTAGCGCAGTTGGAGAATCCATTTTGGCGGACGTTCTTTCCGTCAAAATTAGTCGAGAACAAGCCCTTGGGCAAGTCTCTCCGAAAGTGAAGCAGTATGATTACTTCTTTTTAGCAAAACTTTTATTTCAAGGCAGCCTTATTTTTTACATACTGCAATACCGATAGGATAGTGCACCTCTTCCCGTGGCTCTCGTTCAAAGCTTACTCCCGCCTGATAATAATATTCTACATGAGAGAAGCCGTAGCGGGATTCCTGGAACAGGGCAGTGAACTCTTCTTTTGTAAGCTGGAAGTAATGAAATGGAGTCCCGGATGGCTGGTTTCTTCCTGCCCCAAAGGGAGTAGAAAGAACAAGTGTACCTCCTGGATTCAGCATTTTTACAAGCTGTGCCAGAAACAATCGATCATCAGGTACATGCTCCATCGTTTCAAAAGATAAAATGGTGTCAAAGGTACCGAGCTTTTCTGGTAAAGAAGGGTCTAAAATGTCTCCCGTAATGAAATCTACTTTCGGATGGTAGTGTGCGCCTTTTGCGTATATGACTGTATCTTCATCCCGGTCGACTCCAACAAGGCTCGTAATATGTTTCTTGCGGGATTTTGCTGTCAGCTTTGTTCCATACCCGCTGCCACAGGCTATATCGAGCACACGCCCAGCCGCGTAGGGGAGTGCAAAATAATAGCGGGCAAGATGTTCAAGCCACATGCCGTTGTCAGGCTTCATGTATTCTGGAATCACTCTTTCTCCCGTATCTTTTAACATTCTACAGCACCGCTTTCCATAAGCTCTTACCGTTAGTTTAGCATACTTCCTATTCAGGTCCGGATAAGGAAAAACAGCCTCTCTTCATGGAAGAAAGGCTGTTTTTTAAATTACTTGACCATTAATACAGGAGCTTTTACGTACTTTACTACCTTGTGGCTGACACTGCCGAGCACCATTGTCTGCATCGTATTCAGTCCGCGGCTGCCGAGGACAAGCACGTCATAATCATGCTCATTTGCATGAGCAATAATAGCTTCCGCAGTTCCGTCTTTTCCATGGAGTACCGTAGTATCCGTAGAAATATTTTCTGCTTCGATCATTTCCTTATAATCAGCAAGCAGACGTTTACGCTTAAGAGAAGCGGTATCTGAATCCCCGTAATGCAGCACATCAGATTTCGATTTGTTGCCAGCAACTACATACAGCATTTCAATAGAAGCACTATCCTGCAGCTTGGCCAGTTCAATAGCTTTTTCTGTAGCACGTTCACTGTGTTTGGACCCGTCAATTGCTAAAAGAATTTTCTTGAACATTTGTTCAGCTCTCCTTAATGTCCGGAAGCTTTGCTTAAACCGCCGATTTTTTCCATAAGCTGCGAACTTTCTTTGTTCAGGCCTGTAATTTCTACAGTAATATTGCGCAGCCCATATTTATGCTCAATTTTGTCAAGCGCTCCTACCGCAGAATCATCCCACAAGTGAGCATTCGATAAATCAAGGATAACATGTTTTGCATCAAGTTCGTAATCCAGCTGAGTAACAAAATCCTGTACAGAAGCAAAGAACAGCTGGCCGTGCACTTCGTACGTCATCGTCTTCATTTTCATACTGTAATGCTCTTCAATTTTCACCTGAGAAAGCTTCCAGGCAAAGAAGATGGCACTCAAGATAACCCCGGCAAATACTCCGATAGCGAGGTCGTGCGTGTAAACTACGGTACCTACAACAGTGACCATAACAATGGCATCAGTACGGGGAATTTTATGGATATTCGTAACGGATGACCAGTCAAAAGTTCCAATTGAAACCATGATCATTACCCCGGCGAGCGCGGCCATAGGAATCTGCACGACCCAATTTCCGAGAACAATAATCAGAAACATCAGGAAGACTCCGGCTACAAGTGCGGACAATCTGCCGGTTCCGCCGGACTTCACGTTGATGACAGATTGCCCAATCATCGCACAGCCTGCCATTCCGCCGACAAATCCGGTAGCTACGTTCGCGATACCCTGTCCACGGCTTTCTTTATTCTTATCACTATCTGTATCTGTCATATCATCTACGATAGAGGCAGTCAGCAATGATTCCAGAATCCCTACCATTGCCAGTGCAAGAGAGTAAGGGAAAATAATTGCCAATGTTTCAAAGTTTAAAGGAATATTTGGAATCAGGAATACAGGAAGAGTATCCGGAAGTGCTCCCATATCTCCAACTGTACGAACTCCGAAATTCATCATAATCGCAAGCGCAGTTACTACTACAATAGCAACGAGTGTAGAAGGAACAGCTTTCGTAAAACGGGGCAGTATATAAATAATAACGAGCGTTAATGCTACTAAGGCATACATCACCCAGGTTTCATTTACAAAATGCTGCAGCTGCGAGGTGAAGATTAAAATTGCCAGTGCATTCACGAAGCCTATCATGACAGACCTCGGCACAAACTTCATCAGTTTCGCAAGTTTAAACACACCAAACAGGATCTGCAGGATACCAGTTAGAATCGTGGCGGCAAGGAGGTATTCTAAGCCATGGTCTGCTACAAGAGTAATCATGAGCAGCGCCATTGCTCCAGTTGCTGCGGAAATCATTCCGGGACGTCCGCCGACAAAAGAGATTATCACAGCAATACTGAAGCTGGCATACAAGCCAACCATCGGATCAACACCGGCGATAATAGAGAAGGCAATTGCCTCAGGGATCAGCGCGAGCGCTACTACCATCCCAGCAAGAACATCTCCTTTCACATTGCTGAACCATTCATTTTTAATTTTTTCGATCGTAGTCAAGCCGTGCACCTCTTTCCATATATTTTATTTTGAGCTCTTCCTCGAAGAACTCGGTCCGTAGTGAACACACGGATTATAACAGCTGCCGATCAAAAAACAAAATGGAATGTAAGCGTGCGTCATTAGCTGTTTTCTTCTATTTACTGTATTTAACTGCATAATTCTTTTATTCACATAAAATTGTTTACATAATATTAATGAAGAAAATAAAAAACTTACACTCTCTTTATACTGTCTTCATGTTGAAATGTTACGTTGAGAGCAAGCCGGACTTAGAGGAGTTTGAATATGAAAATAAAAGCGGTATTTATTGATATGGATGGCACACTGTTACAAAAAAATAACGAAATTTCTCCACTTACGCTTGCAGTAATCAGGGAGATTGCGAACCGTGGGGTGCATGTATTTCTTGCTACAGGAAGACACCTGGATATTACACTTCCCTATCACAGAAGACTCGGATTAAAAACACCGCTTATCTGCTTGAACGGGGCAGGTGTATACGACTGGTTTTCTTTAGATCCGCTGCAGCTGCGGACCATCCCTCCAAGCAAAGAACTTCACGCAGCACTTGTGAATAAAAAGCCAAGAAACATGATGATCCACACCGCAGATTCCCTTTATTGTGCAAAAGAGGACGAAATTACTGAGGGCTGGACTGCAGAAGCGAAAAGAAAGCCGCATTATATTGGGGATCTTGAGACGGTGGAACCGGAAAATATTTTAAAATACAGTATCAGATCACATGAAAGAATTGAGCTGCCGAAAGGAATATACGAAAAGAACTGTAACTTCATCAGGTGGGATGATGGATTTGAACTTGTACGAAAAGAAGTATCTAAATGGTCTGCTATCGAATATCTGCTGCATCAATATGGAGTCTCCAGACAGGAAACTGCAGCATTCGGAGATGGACCAAATGATCTGGAAATGATCCGTAACTGCGGGATGGGTGTGGCTATGGGCAATGCCATTACTCCGCTGAAAAAAGCAGCCGATTTTATTGCAGGTGACCACGAAGAAGACGGACTCGCACAATTTTTAGAGAGTTATATACTGAATACGCCTCTGAGGTCTTTGAAAAACGCAAAACCATTTGTTGTATAAATATATTTTCTCCTGAAATTACCAATTCGCCTGTTTACGAACTTCCGATATTTTCGTAAAATAAGGAAGAGACAGGGGGAGATAGGCATGAAGATGTTGTTCAAATTAATAGCTGCTTCCGTGATCACGCTGCAGGGGTGCAATGAAGCAGGGGCCCATGAAGAAGTAACCCTATCCTTAGCGCCTGAGTACAGCGGCGGCACTTTGTACGTATCACCCGTCGTTACATATGAAGGGGAAGAGGAAGCGGTTTTTCAATTTGGCCATAGTATAGCGAGGATTGTAGAAATTCGGGAGGAAGATGAGCTCCTGTTTGAAGGAGAAGAAGAAGATGTTGATGTGGACCAGCAGACGACAATGGAAGAAGATGATGAGCGGACAGGCTACACTGTAGAATTGGATGTGGAGCCGGGAATATATACGATAAAAGCTGAAGCAGAATATCATATTGTAACGGCAGAAAACGAATTGGAAAAATACAGACATGAACTTCAGCAGAAAGTAGAAGTGCAAAGTGAGAGATAAGTCTTTCATGACAATGTATAAAGCGCTGTCAATTTTCAGATTTTTTAAATTACAGCATTGATTTGAATTGGGAATAATGGTATTATTTCCATGTAGTTTATTTGAATTGAGAAACATTTTAAGGCCTCTTTCAAAGAAAAGGCAGGAAATGATTCAAACGATTCAAAGAATTTTATTTAGGAGGCCGATGAAGAATGGAAAAAGGAAAAGTAAAATGGTTTAACGCAGAAAAAGGATTTGGATTTATTGAGCGTGAAGATGGAGACGATGTATTTGTACACTTCTCTGCTATTCAGGCAGAAGGTTACAAAACGCTGGAAGAAGGCCAGGAAGTTGAATTCGAAATTACTGAAGGAAGCCGTGGGCCGCAGGCAAGCAACGTTACTGCAGTTTAATACACTCATAACAGGAGACCACCTTCAGGGGTGGTCTTTTTCATGC
Source organism: Alkalicoccus daliensis (assembly GCF_900103955.1). Taxonomy (GTDB): domain Bacteria; phylum Bacillota; class Bacilli; order Bacillales; family Salisediminibacteriaceae; genus Alkalicoccus; species Alkalicoccus daliensis. Next base: position 37,611 of record NZ_FNIL01000011.1, on the reverse strand, counting down.
TTCCGGCAGGGTGGATCCACGGAGACAGTACCCGCAGAAAACCTTCCTTCCGTGAGTAAAGAGGCGGTTATAAAAGGGATGTTTTTTGGAAAGTTTACCTGCAGAACATCAGGTTTCAATTCATTAGATTTCAAATTATTTTAGTGGTAGGATATTTTAGGGGAGGTGAAATAATGGTAAATATCAATGAAATCGCCAGGCTTGCAGGAGTTTCGCGTACGACTGTATCACGTGCTTTAAATCAGTCAGGATATGTTAGTGAAAAAGCGCGGAAAAAAATAACGAAAGTAATTGAAGAAACCGGGTACGTTCCAAGTGAGCAGGCTAAATCTCTGCGGCTCCAAAGAACAAAAGTTATCGGGGTGGTACTTCCAAAAATCAGCACAGAAACGCTGGGCCGGATTGTGGAAGGAATAGATGAAATTTTAAGTGCATCCGGGTACCAGATTCTGCTTGCGAATTCCAGTTTAAATAAAGAAAAAGAAATTGCGCAGCTGAAGCTGTTGGAAAGCAGAAGAGTAGATGGCATTATTTTAGCCGCAACGAACCGGGAAGAAACGCTGATGCAGACGATCCGGGAACTGCGTGTGCCACTGATTGCGGTAGGACAGGATCTGCCGGAAGTTTCTTCAGTTATATATGACGATTTCAATGCAGCAAAAACAATAATGAAGAAAATGATTTCCAAAGGCTACCGCAGGATCGGCTTTATTGGAGTGGAAGAAACGGATCAGGCAGTAGGACAGTTTCGAAAACAAGCATATCTCGATGTAATGAACGAAGAAAATATTGAAATTCAGGAAGGCTGGATGCAGCAGGCTGACTTTAACATTCAGTCCGGGGAAGCTTCGATGGAGGCAATGCTGCAGGTATGCAGTACCAGGCCGGAAGCTGTCTTTGCAGTGACAGACCGGCTGGCAGTAGGGGCGATGCAGACTATCCGGAAGCGGGGACTCCGGGTACCGGAGGAAATTGGAATAGCCGGGATTGGCGCTTCGGAAATTTCCAGGTACGTCACACCGCCGCTTACAACGATTGATTATCAATATGAAGAGGCAGGAAGGGAGTCAGCAAGGCTGCTATTAGAGCAATTAGAATCAGGTAAAAAGAGTGTAAAAAAATCAGTAATGAACTATGGACTTTTAGAACGAGATAGTTTAATATAATAAATGGAATCGATTTCATAAATCGCTTTCATTTTTATTACCGTAAAGTGGAATCGATTACACATTCCTTCCATTTTTGAATTTTATATGGTGGTTAGTTAATTTTTTATTAAAGAAAGGGGCAGGCAGCATGGCAGAAGAAAACCGCAGAATAGCCGAGGAGCTGATTGAAGCCGTCGGCGGAGAAGACAACATTTTATCAGCTGCGCACTGTGCAACAAGACTGCGTTTGATGGTAAGAGACAAAGAGAAAATTGACCAGGAGAGGGTCGAAGAGATAGATAAGGTGAAAGGAGCTTTTTATAATTCCGGACAGTTCCAGGTAATACTTGGTACAGGAACAGTCAACAAAATTCATCATGAAATTGTAGAACTGGGAGTTTCCGAATCCTCAAAATCGGAGCAGAAAGAAGAAACGAGCAAGCAGGGAAATGCTATACAAAGATTGCTTCGTACTTTTGGAGACATTTTTGTTCCGATCATTCCTGTTCTTGTAGCAACGGGTTTATTTATGGGACTGCGAGGATTAATTACCAACGTATATCCGGACGCACTTCCAGATAACTTCCTTCTTTACACACAGGTACTGACTGACACCGCCTTTGCATTCTTGCCGGCGTTAATCGCCTGGTCCGCCTTCCGGGTATTCGGAGGAAGTCCGGTTATTGGTATTGTACTCGGCCTGATGCTTGTAAATCCGGCGCTTCCGAATGCTTATGATGTAGGTTCGGGAGACGTAGATCCGCTGCTTTTCTTTGGATTTATTCCGGTCATTGGCTATCAGGGCTCTGTACTGCCAGCATTTATTGCCGGATTTGTCGGTGCAAAGCTGGAAAAATGGCTTCGCGCTCGTATTCCGGAAGCACTGGACCTTATCTTAACACCGTTCTTAACGCTTTTGATTATGATCACAGCTGCATTGTTTGTACTTGGACCAATCTTTTCTGCTGTAGAAGCGGCAATTATGGCTGGAGCTACAGTAGTACTTGAGCTTCCATTTGGTATCAGCGGCTTAATCATTGGCGGCCTTCACCAGGTGATCGTTATTACAGGGGTACACCACATTTTCAATCTGTTTGAAATCCAGCTGCTGGCTGATAATGGATTAAATCCATTTAATGCGCTGATTACAGCAGGGATTGCAGCACAGGGTGGTGCAGCACTGGCAGTCGGACTGAAGACGAAAGCGAAAAAATTAAAAGCAATCGCGCTTCCTTCCTCGCTGTCTGCTTTTCTCGGTATTACAGAGCCGGCCATCTTTGGTGTAAACCTTCGTTACGGAAAGCCGTTTGTAATGGGGCTTATCGGGGGAGCAGCAGGTGGATTCTTTGCAGCACTTTTCAACCTCCAGGCAACAGGAATGGCTATTACTGTTATTCCAGGGTTCCTGTTATATCTTGATACTGTTACAGGTGCTTTATTATACGCACTTACAAATGTTATTGCAGCTGGAACTGCATTCCTTCTTACTTGGATGTTCGGCTACAATGACGAAATGCAAAAATAAAAAAAAGCTCCTGTCGATTGACTTCGGCAGGGGTATTTTTTATGGGAGGGAAAGGGGAACCTTCCTGTAAGCAGCCGGAGTCAGTAAAGCGGAAGCTGCCTTTTCCTGTATTTTCCCCGCCTATAGGTCCTGCTTTCCTCTGCAGAGCATATGAGCCTGTTTTATTTTTACCGGTTGGCATAAAAATCAGCTGACATTCTCTTCCTGCTGCGCTATTTTACTGTGGGCGGCCTTATTATCCTTCGAAGCTTCTATAATTTACTCTGGACCGCTTATATTTTACTCCGATCCCGCTATACTTTACTCCAATCCGCTTATAATATATTCAAATCCGCCTATGCTTCATCCTCACGGTCCTCTCCTGTGATGATCTTAGAGCCACAACCCCTTGCAGAGCATATGAGCCTGTTTTATTTCTACCGTTTGGCATAAAAATCAGCTGACATTCTCTTCCTGCTGCGCTATTTTACTGTGGGCGGCCTTATTATCGTTCGAAGCTTCTATAATTTACTCTGGACCGCTTATATTTTACTCCGATCACACTATACTTTACTCCGATCCACTTATAATATAATCAAATCCGGCTATGCTTCATCCTCACGGTCATCGCCGGACGTTACGGAGAAACGAAATCCACATAAAAAATATGCGGATTTTTACTGTGTCGGATAAATACCAATCTCTCTTATCCTCCAAAAAACAGCCCTCACAAATGCGAGGGCTGCCAGGTTAAAACTGTTTTATTTATTCTCCGGTGGTTTTTTCTCCGTAGTGTCATCGTTATTATTAAACTGTTCCTCAAACTCATCCCGAAGGTCTTCGTAAATCTTTTCTTTAAATTCCTGATATGCTTCTTCTTTAATATCGTCATATACTTCGTCTTTTACCTGTTCGTAAACTTCCTCTTTCACATCTGCCTTAATATCATCGTAGAGCTCTTCACGAACATCTTCTTTTAAATCATCCCGTATTTCTTCATCAAACACGTTTTCCTTCATTCCGCCGAACACTTCATCTTTCACCAGGCGGCGTTCTTTCTTTCGAACCTTTATTTTGTCAGCTTTCAAGTCTTTAGACATCATAATTATTAATGAAAAGATCATGACAACCATGATGATCGCGAAAGGAAGTGCTGCAACAATGGAGGCAGTCTGAAGACCTTCCAGCCCGCCGCTTAATAGAAGAACACTTGCTGTTCCTGCAATTAGGAGACCCCATAGGATTTTAACTGCAAGTTTAGGACTGAGGCTGCCGCTGCTCGTCATTGCTCCGAGCACATACGAAGCGGAGTCTGCAGAAGTAATGAAGAAGATAATAATTAATAAAATAGCGAGACCGCTCATCAGGCCGGCTAAAGGAAGCTCGCCAAGCGTTGCAAAGAGAGCCAGCTCGGCATCGGCTGTCACCATATCACCAATCACATCGTTCCCGCCGAGAATTAAATTCAGCGCGGTACCGCCAAATGTCGTAAACCATACTGCTGCCAGAATAGAGGGCACAATCAGTACGCCGGCAACGAATTCCCGAATTGTCCTTCCGCGGGAAATACGGGCAATAAAGATACCCATGAACGGTGCCCAGGAAATATGCCATGCCCAGAAAAAGATAGTATTATTGCCAAGCCACTCACCATCGCCATAAGGGTCAAGATCAAGGCTCATGGATAGAACGTTGGACAAGTAGCCGCCTATCGTTGTTACAAAATTCTGTGCAATAAATAATGTCGGGCCAACAACAATAACAAATAAAAGCAAAAGTGATGCAAGAGAAAGGTTAATCGTACTCAGAATACGAATCCCTTTGTTCACCCCTGTAGCAGCTGAAAACATAAACAGTACGGTAACAATACCGATAATTGTCAGCTGGGTTGTTGCTGTATTTTCAATTCCATCAAACAGGTAGGAAAAACCTCCAGAGATCTGCAGCGCGCTCAATCCGAAAGTAGTAGCGACCCCGGTAGAGGTGGCGAGCACAGCAAGAGTGTCTATCCCTTTTCCGAAAGCTCCTGAGGCTTTATCGCCAATAAGCGGATGAAATGCAGAGCTGATTAACGCAGGCTGATCTTTTCGGAACTGTACATAAGCAAGCGTTAAAGCTACCAGGGAGAAAATTGCCCAGGGATGCAGTGCCCAGTGAAAAACACCATATCGGAGTCCTGCTGTTGCTCTTGTGCCTTCTGTCGCACCTGCATAGTCAGGGTGAGGATCAAAGAAATAAAGTACAGGTTCTGCAACGCCCCAGAAAACAAAACCTACCCCGATTCCGGCAGAGAACAGCATTCCAAGCCAGGTAAAAAAATTATACTCAGGTTTTTCATCAGGTTTCCCCAGCTTTAACTTTCCGAAGGGGCTGGCGGCGAGAAAAAGAACAAATCCAATAAAGAAAGCGGTCGACAGCATATAAAACCAGCCGAAATTGTTGAGCGTGAAGGCAAGCCCTATACCGGAAGCCTCCTCCAGTGAACCTGGAGAAAAAAGTCCCCAGAGAACAAAGGCAAGTACAAGTGGTGCAGAGATGAAAAAAACAATACTTGGTTTTTTCGTTTCATAGGAGTAATTTTTCATATAGTAGTGTGATCTGCTGAGATGCAGATACTCCCCCTTTTTTAAGATTTTTTTCGACGAATTAAGAAATTAATACTGCTGGATACAATAAAGAGGTTATTCATCAGAAAGAAATATCCAGAATAAAAGAAAATGCATTTTTTCATCTGGAGGGCTTCCTTTTCCGCGCATACATCCTGTTTCTCAAAAGTATCTCCCTATGTTACTCATCGAATCGTACAGAAAAATAAAAGAGCAGCTGTAAATTAAGAGTACTGAAATAATTATGTATTTCTTCTGGGAAAGAAGTGACAGCACTCATCATATTTTATTATTCCCTAAGTGTCTACCCTCAGAAACGCATATTTATTTCAATAATAGGAAGAAGGAGGTAAATTGTCCTGTAAAGCAGGAAAAAGAGGAGAAATGTTGAATGCTTAGACGAGGAAGAAATTCAAAAGCAATGCAGACGGAAAATAAATAAGGAAATAAAGTATATTCAGGATTTAAGCTGCGCATGTTCGCCGATACACGAAAGCAGATAAATAAAGACCTGTATTCGCAGAATTATTTTTTATCGTCTGTATAAAGAAGGAGAGAAAAAACATGGCAGAATTTGAAGATTTTTTAAAGCTGGACATTCGGATTGGAACAGTAATAGAAGCAGGGGAGCTGGAAAAAGCAAGGGTGCCAGCAGTGAAAATGGTGATTAATTTCGGTGATGAGATAGGAAAGAAGCAATCAAGCGCCCAGATTACGAAGCGGTACACCCCGGAAGAAATGGTAGGAAAACAAGTTGCAGCTGTTGTAAATTTTCCACCGCGGAAAATTGCCGGATTTACTTCAGAAGTTCTTGTGCTGGGAGGCATTCCAGGGGAAGGGGATGTCGTATTATTAAATATTGACGAGCCGGTGCCGAACGGAACAAAAATAGGCTGAACCAGATTCATTAAGAACCTGGTGCAGCCACATAAAACGTCTGTGAATCGTAGAGCTGTGTATCAATAAAAAGATCTACGCGGTATTCTCCTGTTCTGACCGCAGGATCTTCGGCGTCCAGTAAGCCGAGAGAAAGCCGGTCCTGGGAAAAGAAAGTAAAAGAACGGTCGTTTATACTTTCCCAGATACCGTTATTTAGAAAAAACAACTCAAAAGCTAATGTGCGGTTTTCCAGTGATTCACCTACATAAAGAAGGTTAATTCTGGCGTCATACTTTTGGAACACAGGCTCTTCGGCGACATTGATTTGTCCAGCAGGGGTCTGGGCTTCGTCATTATATACATATATCCCATTTTCGAGCGGAGGATTATACATCCATTCTTCTGCAAGTACAAACGGATAAGCAGTCAGGGCTGCCAAAAGCGCTGTTACAAGTACTCCTGCAGCAGTACTCCGTCCGGAAGCGCGAAACAAAGGTGCAGTGCTTTTTCCACTTTCCTGCATCTGCAGCTGCCTGCGGATTTTCCGAAGGTACAGCGGATTTCCTGCCAGCCCAAAAAACGAGTGAAGCAGCAGCATTGGAAAAACTAATAAAAACAGCGAAGGCTCCGCATCGGCAGTAAGGTTCAGCAGCGCTGGCAGAAATGATTCTATTAACAGGAATAACAGCACCGTACCAAAATATGCTGCGCTGAGTATGTACATATGTCTTGAAGCGGCCCAAAAAGGTGCAAGCAGAAAAGCAGCCCAGTTCCAGCCGGAAAATCGAAAAGGGTTCTTATAAGATGCAGCATTATAATAGTAATTACTGTTTTGGCCGACAAGGGTGTGAGGGAAATTATCCATATTTCAAGCTCCTTCTAAAACTTACATTCCAACATTCAGTGTAGCATGAAATGAATAAAAAGAAGAAGTGACGAATTCTTTACAGCCGGAGAAATACTGTGATGAAACTATTAGAGCCGTGATTACCCATAAAAAAGCTGAGCATCTGAAAATCACTTCAGTATGGCTCAGCTTTCTAAAGATAGTTATACTATTTATTCGAAAATTTCATATTCATCCGGGCTGCCGGCTTGGATTGGAGTACTGAGATCCATATGCCCAAGAAAATTTTCGGATGTTTCACCATCAATTAAGATAAGTGTTTTCTCCGCATTAAACTGCTCCATCATCATAGCCACCTGCTCTGTAAGCATGCCTTCGCCGCTTGAGCCCAGATTCGCATCTTGAATTTCAGAGGAAAATGAAACGTGTGCTGTATCATCTTCAAGTTCCACGGACTGTACACTGACACCTTCAGGAAGGAGGCTGTAGAGCTCTTCAGAAGTAGGACCGGCTGCCCAGAGCTCCATGGCTTCCATCGCACCAGCTTCATTCAGGGGCACATCTGTATCCGCTTCTACACGATAAGTATTCATTAATTCAGCATCTGAAAAGTAAAGATATAAAGGGGATACTCCTGCAGCTGCCTCTGCTTCCCCCTCATTGCTCTCTGTATTGGCATCTTCACTTTCATTATCTGCTTCTTCATTGTTATTGGAAGCATCTGTAGGATCTTCAATCACCTGATCATCTTCTTCAATTACCTCTGCATTATTATCTGCAGCGTTATTTTCCGTATCGTTATTTTCGTTGTTTCCACTGTTGTTCTCAGTAGAAACTTCATTATCCGTGTTATCAGCATCTGCTTCGTTTGTATCGGAATTCTCTTCCACATTGTTGTTTTCATTATTTTCTTCAGTTAGGTTATTTTCCTCGTTCACTTCATCCAGATTTTCTTCCACTTCATCCGCTCCACCGATATTTTCATTGTCAGTATCTTCGTTTCCCTGCCCGCATGCTGCCAATGTACCAATAACGAAAGTACTAAATAAAATATAAGATAATTTCTTCATAAAAAACGCCCCTTTTATATTTATATTATGTAATGAATGTTCTCTATATTAGACGGCTTTATAGGAAAAAGGTTACACGTTAGAAGACAGAATGTTATCTCGCTTTTTTTTTTTGAGGAAATTCGTCGAATAAAAGTCCTTGGAGCAGTCTCTCCGAAAGTGAAGCAGTATTATTAACTTCTTTTTAGCAAAACTTTTATTTTCAAGGCAGCCTTCTCTCCATTCGATGGAGCTTGTTAATACTGCTTTTATAAGGAAGAAACAAACTTAATGATAACCAGGAAGTGACAATCACTTTTTATGCGTAAGAGCCATGAGCATTAACTGGGCTAAAATAATAAGAGAAATCTTCAGGGAAGTTAGAATGAGGTAGAAAGAGGGAAATTGTTTGGTTATAGTAGAAGGAGGGAGGGGGATAAAGTTTGAAAAACAGAAGTATTCCCGAGATGATATACGAAGGTTTTATGGTGCTTCTGGCTTTTGCTGCCGTAGCAACCATCTGGTATGAAACGAGATTCGAAGATGTGATTGTCTGGGGAACATGGGGAATCTTTTTTGTGGATTTTTCCATTCGTTTTTATAAAGCAGAGAAAAAGTGGAAGTTTATTAAAGGGCATCCTTTTATGGTAATTGCTATTATACCGCTGGATGCGATTTTTCAATTTGCGAGAATTGCCCGGGTACTGCATTTTTTCCGGCTGAAAGTAATGACAAAATATTATACGAAGCCAGCCATTAAATTAATTGCGAAACAAAAATTAACACATATTATTCCTGCTATTATACTGCTCGTATTTATATGTACGATCCCCCTTTATTTAGCGGAGACAGAACAGCTGGAGCATTATGCAGAAGCATGGCTCGGGAGTGTGGCTTCGCTTGTGTTTTTTGGATACGCCTATATTGACCCGCAGACAACAACAGGGACGATCATTGTTACACTTCTTACAGTAAGCGGCGTAATTATGCACACAGTGGCGATCAGGTTTATTATTTACTGGATCCGGGACACCTATGTGGCTAAGAAAGCACAGAAAAAAGCAAAAAAAGTAGTCGATTGATTTGAAAATAAGTATCAAAAAAGCGGCCCCCAAAGGGACCGCTTTTTACAAGCTGTTGAAAAATATTTTTCTGTATAAGTATGTGCTTTTATGCTTTGCCTTTGAAGGTACGCTTTCCGGAGGGAACTCTCTCAGCTGACCTGCCTTTTTAAAAGAGGAGGATGGCTTCACGCAGCCAAATCATTGGCTGGTTTCTCGCATGCTTACTATATTCTCCCGGTAAAAACACTTGAGAAGATTTAAGAATCGTTCTTCATCCTCACGGGAGTCGACCTTCTGCGGCTGCAGCTGAAAAACAGGATTATATTTTATACAGCGTCTCCAGTACAAGCGCAGCTTTTTCTATAAAAAACTATTCTCCATATCTTCCGGCGGTGACGCCTGTGGAATTGAGCGCAGTCTGAAGATCCTTTCCAATGCCCACGGGTATTGGAAATAGCTGAAGACCAGCCCACGGCAAGCTTCCGCCGGAAAGCGGAGGAAAACCCATACCCAGCAAATCATACATATACAAAAATCCTTGCTTTATAAACACTCTAAAAAAAGCGGCCCCCAAAGGGACCGCTTTTTACTATTACTGCTGAAGATCTTCGATAGAATCAATATCCATGTATTCAGGAACTACAAGTCCAGTGCGTGCACCTTCAAGGTTTGCTCCGAGATCTTCCATAGAATCACCGTAATCTTCTAAAAGATGCTCATGTGTGCCCGGCAGCCAAGCAGCTACCATTGCATCAGCTTCACCTTCAGAAACAGCCTGGAACATAAAGTTTGCTTCCAGTGGATTCATTGTTACATCGTAACCAAGATCTTCAAGAACAAGTGCAATCATATTCGTAGAAGCAATTTCAGAATCCCATGCTACGAATACAAGCTCGATTTCTTCTCCATCGACAGAATCAACACCATCTGTCCACTCAGAAACCATATCTTCGTTTTCATCAACCCAGGCGCGTGCAGCTTCTTCTTCATCTTCGCCTTCCTGGATAGCGGACATGATTTCACCCATTTCATCTTCTGACCACTGGAAGTTATTTAGTACTTCATAAGCTTCCGGCATATCGTCAGAAAGACCTTCACGTACGAAAGTGTGAATATCTTCTGCTTCACCGAACACGTTTTCAGGGTCGTCAAGGAACTTCAGGTCGAATTCCGCGAATTTCCAGTGAGGTGTCCATCCAGTAACAATCACCGGCTCTTCATTTTCATATGCATCTGCAAGTGCCTGTGTCATTGCAGCATCAGAGCTTGCCTGCACAGTCCAGTCTCCAAGCTCATAAACTTCCACTGCTTCTTCTGCTGCAGACATAACGCCTGCTCCAGCATCAATACCAGTGATTGTGTAATCAAGCTCTTCACCATAGTCGCCGCCGGCAGCTTCACCGTCTTCTGCGTTATTGTTTTCTGCATCGTCCGCTGCATTGTTTTCCTCGTTCGCATTATTATCTTCTGTAACGTTGGCATTGTTATTATCAGCCGCGTTATTCGTGTTGTCTTCGTTCTCTGTGTCGTTTCCGCAGCCTGCAATAACGAGGCCTAGTGATAAACTTGCAGCTAGTCCGAACTTATTCATTTTCTTCATGGTAATAACCACTCCTTTTGTTTCTATTTTTTCTATATCATCCTTTTTGAGAAAAAGGCGAAAACCATTTTTATGCTTTACGGCTGGCTGGATTTAAAGCCTGCGTCAAGCGGTCAAGAATAATTGCGAGAATTACAAGGCTGATACCTGCTTCAAAGCCCATCGCCATGTCATTTCGTCCTACCGCGTAATAAACCTGGCGGCCGATACCGTCCGTACCGATCATCGCAGCGATTACTACCATGGAAAGGGCAAGCATGATTGTCTGGTTCACACCAGCCATCATTGTTACCTTGGCCATCGGCAGCTGTACTTTAAAAAGTTTTTGTTTGGAAGTAGAACCAAACGCATCTGATGCTTCAATAATTTCACTTGGCACCTGCCGGATACCGAGGTTGGTAAACCGGACCGTAGGCGGCATTGCGAAAATAACTGATGCGATAACCCCTGGCACAATACCAATGCTGAAGAAAGCCACGGCCGGGATCAGGTATACGAAAGCAGGCATAGTCTGCATGAAATCCAGTATTGGAGTAACTATATTCCTTACAAGATCACTCTGCGCCATCCAGATTCCAACAGGAATACCGATAATGACGGAAATTAATGTTGCTGTAATTACTAGGGAGAGGGTAAGGATTAAGTCATCCCAGTAACCGATACTTTCAATAAAGAGCAGGCCGAAGAATACTAAAATCGGCAGTCCATACTTACCTGATTTGCGTACAAGCAGGTAACTGAGAACAGTTAAGATAAGAATAAATAACACTGGGGGAATTAAACTGAAAAAACCATCAAATAATTCCGTGGTCCAGCCGACTGCTCCCCGGATTCCGCCGAAGATAAGCCCGGCAAACTCTGCGCCTCTCAGCCAGTCAACGAAATCTTCAATCCACGTGCCGACCGGCAGTTCAGGGAGAAAGTCAAGAATAGCATCAAACCAGTTATAAATTGCTTCCCATGCTTCACTCAACGATATTCACCTCTTTTCCAGACAACGCAGCAAGAATTTGACTGCGGATAACAATGCCTTCCAGTTTATTGTTTTCGCCGACCACCGCAATTGGAACGGAGGAGGTTGAAGTTAAATCAAACAGGTCATGCATCGGCATTGTTTTTTCGCAGGTTGGCACGTCCGTCTGAATATAAGGACGGATATCCCGCTCATCATTTTTTACAGCTTCTGCAATATCGGCAGCGTGGACAATTCCCTGCAGCTGCCGTGAGCGGTTGACTACATAAATGCTGGATATATTCGCATCACGCATGCGTTTCAGCGCCACACGGGCACCATCTTTTTCGCCGTTGATTGTTTCGGGACGAATCATAATATTTTCTGCTGTATAAACTTTAGAACGGTCTACGTCTTCAACGAAGCGTCTGACATACTCATCCGCCGGATTCATGAGAATATCTTCAGGCGTACCAATCTGCACGATGGCACCGTCTTTCATAATCATGATGCGGTCTCCAATTCGCAGTGCTTCATCCAGGTCGTGTGTAATAAAAACGATTGTTTTCTGCATGGTCACCTGCAGATCAAGCAGTTCATCCTGCATATCTTTTCGAATAAGCGGATCCAGAGCAGAGAAAGCTTCATCCATCAGCAGGATATCCGGATCGTTCGCAAGTGCACGCGCAAGTCCTACACGCTGCTGCATACCTCCGGAAAGCTGGTCAGGATATTGATCCTCATAACCTTTTAGTCCTACAAGCGCTAAAGATTCCGTAGCTTTCTTTTTACGCTCCGCTTTTTCCATCCCTTGAATTTCAAGCCCATATTCTACATTCTGCAGAATTGTTCTGAATGGGAATAAACCAAATTTCTGGAACACCATACTCATTTTTTTTCTGCGCACTTCATTTAACGCCTGTTTATCCATCTTCGCCAGGTCATCTCCATCAAGCTGGATCTGCCCGTCCGTTGGATCAATCAATCTGTTTAATAGACGCACCAGAGTAGACTTCCCGCTTCCGGAGAGGCCCATGATTACAAATACTTCTCCCTCTTCTACATCGAAGGTGGCCCGGTTTACGCCGACTGTTAATCCTGTTTCTTTAAGGATTTCATCTTTCGATCGCTTTTCCCGCAGCATTTCCAGTGCAGGTTTAGGACGTTTACCAAAAATCTTTGATAGGTTGCGTACTTCGATTTTAGCCAAGAGGATCACCTCGTTTCATAATTTTTTAAAGCATTCCTAAGTAAAACTAAATTTTACGAATAAATCTCTCAAGCTCCGCTTTCTCCGTTTATGTAATATCACTGAAGAAAACAGTACGCCCAACTTTAGGTCAAAGGAAAAGTGGACTTTCAAACGGGCGGAGAATAAACTTCTTCGTTGAACAGCTTCTGCAGCCAGAAGATAGATGCTATGTTCACTGCAGCAGAGAAAGTTTTTACGGAACTTTTCTATGCAGTAAGGTAGAACAATAGCCGCATTTCCATTGAAAAATGTAATAATCTCAAATAAAAATCGGACCTTTCATACTATACGTGTAATAGATTTAGAATTCAAATGATAAAATTCGACAAATACGTATAAAAAGTTCGTACAGAAAAAACTGTACAAAGATTATATAAGCATATCTCTATAATACTACAATTCCCTCTTGCTTACACATTGAAGTGGTATTTTTGAAAGGGAAAGCGCTTTGATACTATAGGTAGATAAGAAGTTAGGAGTAGGGAGGACTGACACCGTGAATGAACAGCACCAGGAAGAAATGGAGTTAGACAAAGCCAGGGACCGTTTTATTACCGAAATTGCAAATAATGTACATCTATATGATATCACGAATTCGATAGGGAGGCTTTACGGCACTATTTTCTTCGCAGAAAAGCCAATGACGCTTGATGAAATGAGTGAGTCTCTGGGCATGAGTAAAACGAGTATGAGCACTGGAGTGAGAGCACTTTCTGAAGCAAACATGATAGAAAAAGCCTGGGAGAAAGGTGTGAGAAAAGATCTCTACCGGACGAACCCCGACTGGTATAAATCTTTTTCAACCGTATTTATTAAACGCTGGAGCCAGTCGGCTGCCAAGAACCATCAGGCGTTGTGTGATACAAAGCAGAAGCTGCAGGAATTAAGTAAAAATGCAGACAGCGAAGAAGTAAAACATAAAGCATCTCTTGATTTGGAAAAACTTCGCTCTGCTGAAGCATATTATGAATGGTTAAATGAAGTCATTTCCCTTTTTGAAACAGGAGAAATATTTAATATTGTTCCAAAAAGAAATGAACCATCTCAAAAAGTATGAAATAATATACTTACAGGAAGCCGTCGGTTTAATCCCGGGGGCTTTTTAATTGTGTTCAGCGGTCTATCGATATTTCAAAATTATTTCCCAGATCAATTTCATCATGGGGTGTTTGAAAGGGAACGAACGATTTTGAAATCACTTCTCCTGAAAATTGAACAGGAATGCTTCTTTTTAAGGAATATAAGGAGAAAAAGGTTACATCCTTTCCCCAGAATAATTCTGGTACAATAGAGCATGTACATATTTCAAATTATGGTGTAACATTCACCAATTGAAAACGACAAATAGATTAAGCAGGGAGGTAATGTTGTGAGGGAGGAGTTTGAACGGCTTTACTCTGCCTACCATCAGCAATTATTCCAATATTTATTTTACCTCGTCCGAAATCGTGAAACTGCGGAAGAACTTGTGCAGGAAGTATATATAAAAGTACTCCATTCGTTCGAAACCTTTGAAGGAAAAAGCAGTGAAAAAACCTGGCTGTATTCGATTGCAAAGCATGTAGCCATCGACTGGATCAGAAGGCAGTCTCGAAAAAAACGGAAATTTGAGGGCAAAGAATATGAGTGGAGCGAACGCGAATTTGAAATAGAAGATAAGCAGCCGCTTCCGGATCAGATTGTTGCACAGCAGGATGAGATTCAGCACATATATAAAATGCTCGAAAAATGCACACATGATCAGCAGCAGGTAATGATCCTCCGCTATGTGCAGGCCCTTTCCATTGCAGAAAGCGCTGAAATACTCGGCTGGTCAGAAAGCAAAGTGAAAACAACCCAGCACCGGGCAATTAAAGCACTTCAAAAACATTTAAAAGCATATGAAGATTCTTTTGAAAGAAAGGAGGAAACGCAGTGAGCAAGAAGGACTGGTCTGAAGAAGAGATTGAGAAAACATTAACAAAACTGCCGAAAATTGAAGACAGCCAGACGAAAGATGAATTGTTCCAGGCGATAGAACAGCGGAAGGCTTCCGGAACACCTTCCAGAATAAAACAGCAGCATGGGAAACAGTGGTTTTTTCCAACGCTTGCTTCAGCGGCAGCTGTACTTCTCGTCATATTAATGATCCCTTCATTTATGAACAGCGGGATGTTTATGTCCAGTGAAAACCAGGCGCCTCAAAATCAAATTGCAGTAACCGGGAATAACGTTCCAGATGAAAACAGTACAGACAATGCAGTTCCTGCGCAGGAAAGTGATAACAACACTGCATCGGAATCTGAAGAGTCTGCTGCAGATGAAGCAGCAGAGAGCAGTAATGAAACTGTGAATGACCCGCAGGAGGAAGGTGTCCCATCTTCTTCAGATAACAGCAGCAATATAGATAATGAAGAAAACATTTTTACAGCAGCAGGCGAAGAAAATAATAGTGAAGAAAATATGAATGAAGAAGAAGCTTTGGAAGAAAACGGGAACGAAATAAATGCTGTAGAAGTGGAGTATGTATATGAAGAAGAAGGAACCACATATGTTACTGCCTCTGTAAGCGATTTAGATGGCGGCCAGGTCATTTCTCTTTCCACTGTGGAAACTGCAGGAGTGACAAAAGAGGAAGCTTCCTTTATGGCAATTCAGGATAGTCTCGCAGTATCGACCGAGGCGTTTGAAGCTTTGGAAGAAGTAGCTTTTGATTCCCCATCCCCGGGGGAGGCGACTCTCATTTTTGAAGAAGACACTATGCTTGAGTCACTGGCAAGTACTGAACAGCTGTATGCAGCGGATATGCTGCAGGAAATTCTGTCTATTCATCAAGTGACGAATGTACATTTTCTTGCGGGAAGTGAAGAGGTGTCCTTTGGACAAAGTGGGGAAAGCTATCTCGAACTGTCTTTAATGAATCGTGGATACTATCTTACAGAAGGTGATGAATTTGTGAGTGCACGTGCGGCTGGTGAACAAATGACCAACGGTGCGGGAGACCCGCTCTCATTTGATGAAACGCTTGAAAGAATGGAGAATCCTTCAGCAGGCAATCCTTATCTGTCACCGATTACCGAAGACATTGAAGTAGAAGATGTAAGATATGAAGAAGAAATTGCGTATGTGTTTTATCGTTTTTCCGGAAACGATACCGAAGATCTGGCATTGTTTCAGGAAGCTGTAGAGCTTACGGCCAAGTTTTTCAGTTTGGAAGAAGTCCAGTTTGTTAATGAGGAAAGAGAAGAGATTACTGTAGTACCGGTCCAGCTTCCTTAAATTTTGAGGGAAGGCTCAGTTAACTGCACTTATAACTTATCTGTCTCTTCTATATTATGTTCCGCGGGGGCACTTCTTGTTTCTCCTGGCAGAGATGTAAGACCACTCCGCGGCAGTTTTTGACTGACCTGAAAACATTCAATGAGTGACGTCATTTAAATAATCTGTAAAACGAAGGTGTCCTTGAAGAAATGAGGAGACCTCCTTTTTGTGGGGAGGAATAAAATGTCTGATGAAAAGAAAATAAACCAATGGCGCCCTTTTCTGCGATTAATCCGGGAAACGAAGCCGCCTGTCTGGATCTTAAGTTTTGCGATTGTTTTGAGCATCGTAGAAACTGCGGTGGGGCTGATGATTCCGTTATTCACGCAGCAGATAGTGGATAATATTGCAGCAGGCGGAATTGAATATACATTTGTATTTCTGTTTTTAGGGCTGTTTTTTGTACAGGCTTTAAGTACTGGTTTTTCTTTATATCTGCTTACATATATCGGGGAATACATCGTGCGCGGACTGCGGACGCGGATATGGAAAAAAGTGCTCGCACTTCCGGTCAGTTATTTTGATACACAGGAAACCGGTGAAACAGTAAGCAGGCTGACAAACGATACCAACATTGTAAAAAGCCTGATTACAAGACACCTGGTATCTGCGGTTACAGGTGTTTTATCTATGGTCGGAGCCGTGGCAATTCTGCTTTGGCTTGATTGGCAGATGACCGTAGTAATGCTTACTTCTGTACCGGTAATGCTGTTTGTGATACTGCCGATCGGGCGGAAGATGTACCGGATCTCCAAATCACTGCAGGGAGAGATGGCAAAATATACAGCTGTGTTAAGCGGCGTGCTTTCAGAAATCAGGCTCGTAAAAATGTATACTTCCGAGCGTCAGGAACAGGAACGCGGCACGGAACGGACAAATGAATTGTTCCGCTACGGTTTAAAGGAAGCGAAACTGATGGCGATACTTAATCCGCTGATATCTCTTGCGATGATGCTGATGCTTGTCTTTATTATTGGATACGGTGGTGTACGCGTAGCGGCAGGGGCACTTACTGCCGGGGAACTGGTCGCCTTTATCTTATATTTGTTTTTAATTATCGTTCCCGTGACGCAGTTTACTTCGTTCTTTGCGGAGCTTCAAAAAGCGATGGGAGCAACGGAGCGCATCCGGGAGCTCCTGGAACATGAAGAAGAAGAAGGCGGGAAATACGAATCAGCAGCTTCTCACAAATCAGTTCTTTTTGAAGAGGTGTATTTCAGCTATCCCTCCTCCAGTCCTGTCCTGAAAAAAGTATCTTTTGTCCTTCCCGCAAATCGAGTTACTGCGATTGTGGGACCGAGTGGAGCAGGGAAAACAACAGTATTTTCTCTGCTGGAAAGATTTTATCAGCCGGTCGAGGGACGTATTCTCTATGGAGAGCAGCGGATAGATAAGCTGGAGCTGAAGCAGTGGCGCCAGAAAATCGGCTACGTTTCGCAGGACAGCCCCCTCATGGCAGGATCGATCTGGGAGAATTTGAATTATGGACTTCCGGAAGAAGCCGCTGAAAAAGAAAGTTGGGCTTCTCTGGAAGCAGCGCATGTAAAAGACTTTGTGGAGTCTCTGCCGGACAAGCTGCATACACAGGTGGGAGAGCGGGGAATTATGCTTTCCGGAGGGCAGAAGCAGCGGATTGCGATTGCAAGAGCACTGCTTCGTGATCCGGAGATACTGCTGTTGGATGAAGCAACAGCAAGTCTTGACAGCCAGTCTGAAAAACATGTGCAGGATGCACTTGCGAAACTGATGGAAGGGAGAACGACGGTAATTATTGCCCATCGTTTCTCCACGATTACCGGAGCTGACCAGATTATTGTATTGGAAGAAGGTGAGGTCACAGGTAGCGGCACGCATGCTTCTCTGTATGAAAATCACCTTCTTTACCGAAAACTCGCAGATCATCAAATGAAAAGTTAAAATTCAAGACGGCGGATTCTGTACTGCAGACTCTGCCTGCTGACGCCAAGCTCTGCTGCGGTTTTTGTGACATTCTGATTGTTGCGGGCGAGCATCTGCTGAATGTACTCCCGCTCCACGTCTTCCAGGTAAGTTTTCAGCGGCTTGGCCACAAAGGTGGATGCCTCTGCCTCAAGCGGGGGGAGCATGTCCATTGAAGTAGAGAATTTTGTACGCAGATGCAGCGGAAGGTGGCTGTATTCAATTGCTTCGCTGCTGTAAATTAAATTCATTGCCCCTTCAATCATATGTTCAAGCTCACGGATATTTCCCGGCCAGTCATAGCGGTTGAACACTGCTTCTACTTCCTCCGTAATTGCAGGTACTTCCAGCTGGAACATTTCATTATATTTGGAAATAAAATAACTTGTTAATACAGGGATGTCCTGCCTGCGCTGTCTTAAAGGAGGTACAACGATTGAGACGACGCTCAGTCTGTAATACAAATCTTCTCTCAGGCGGTTTTCTTCAATAGCTGCAGCGGGATCTTCGTTCATAGTGGCAATAATTCTCACATCAACTTTTCTGTCTTTAGTATCGCCCAGTCTGCGGATCGTTTTTTCCTGCAGTGCGCGGAGAAGTTTTGCCTGAAGCGGTGCGCTGAGGGAATTGATTTCATCAAGCATTAACGTACCGCCTTCTGCCTGTTCAAAGAGACCGGCATGGCTGGAAGCTCCTGTAAATGCCCCTTTGACTGAGCCGAATAAAAGACCTTCAATGAGGGAATCAGGAAGAGCGGCACAGTTCTGGCTGACAAACGGAGCCGAAGCTCTGCTGCTCGCGTTGTGTATACTCTGTGCAAACAGTTCTTTTCCGGTTCCGGTCTCCCCATAGATTAAAACAGAAGAAGAAGTTCTCGCAGCTCTTTCTGCATGGTGAATAACTTCCCGAAGGACAGGGCTGTCTCCGATTATCTGATCGAATGTAAAACGTGCGGCCGTTCGTTCTTTTGCATTTTCTCTCGTAAGAAGCTGCAGTTTTGTAATATCTCTTGCGATTTCTACAGCGCCGATTCTCCTTCCTTCGGAAACCAGCGGAAATGTATCGTTAATCGTAGTGATTTCCTGCCCCTTAAAGTTGAAATATACCTGCTTTTCATTTTTATGTACTTTTCCAGACTGAAGCGCCTGCAGCAGCCTGCTTTCTTCCTCTGACTGAAAAAGAAAAATTTCCATAATGTTTTTCCTCAGTACTTCTTCTTTATTCATTTCTTCGATCTCAGACATTTTCCGGTTGTAAACGAGAGAACTGCCATCCATGTCTATAATATGGATACCGACATCAATTGCGTCGAGCAGTTCTTTATATACTTCAGGAATTGTGGGAATTGTCATCAGTTTCCCCTCCTTTGTTTTAGTTCTCCACTTTGTATTGTAAGTGCAAACCTGCTTTGGTGCAAAAATTTTTTTCGTTTGTATGCAAAAAAATAAAACAGTGCAAAAAAATAAACTGAAAAAATTTATTGTAAGTGCTTTCATAGAAGTAAAAATAAGTTGGCATGAACTTTGCATAATTAATATTAACGTATAAGCAATCATCTGTCTTTCACTTTTAGATGGTAGTTGTACCGTTGGAGAGTATTCTATGGAAGACAGCTGCTTAGTTTCCAGACGCTCTGATTAAAAAGACTTCATTCAGGGAAACAATTAAATACAGTCGTCAATTGTTCAGGTTTTGCATTTATTAATAAGAAGAATTCGAAAGGGGATGGAAGCGTATGATTACAAGAGATTTTTTCTTGTTCCTGGCCAAAAATGATTTTATGAAAGATAAAGCCCGTAAATGGGGGCCGAAATTCGGTGCGAAATCAGTAATCGCTGGTGAAACGATTGAAGAAGCAATGCAGACGGCAAAAGAATTAAATGAAAAAGGACTGAAAGTAACCGTCGATCACTTAGGTGAATTTGTTTATAATAAAGAAGAAGCAATGGATGCTGCGGATTATTGTATTCGCACACTTGAAGGAATGGAAGAGAGCGGGGTAGACTGCAATCTTTCTCTCAAGCTGACACAGCTCGGGCTTGATATAGATAAAGAACTCTGCATTTCAAATATGAGAGCAATCCTGGATACTGCGAAAAAATATAATAATTTTGTTCGTATTGATATGGAAGATTACTCTCACATTGAAGCAACCTTTGAAGTGCTGGAAGAACTCAGAAAAACACATGATAACGTAGGACCGGCAATTCAGGCTTACTTATTTCGTTCAGAACAGGATGTGGAAGCGCTTAAAGGCATGAACATCCGGCTGATGAAAGGTGCTTATAATGAATCTCCGGAAGTTGCGTTTAAAGATCAGAAGGAAATTGACAACAATTATATAAATATTATTAAAAGACACATGCGCAACGGCAGCTATGCGGCTGTAGCTACGCACGACCATAAAATTATTGCCGAAGTGAAAAAGTTTGCGGAAGAAAACGGAATTTCCAAAGACCAGTTTGAATTTCAGATGCTTTATGGGTTCCGTTCGGAGCTGCAGGAAGAAATAGCTGCAGAAGGATTTAAAATGCGCGTATATGTGCCATTTGGAAATGACTGGTACGGCTACTTTATGCGCCGTCTTGCAGAACGCCCGCAGAATATTACCTTTGCGGTGCGCGGTGTCCTGACAAATAAATAACAAAATTTTAAATAATCAGCAGCAGATGGGAAGTGACAGTGTGAATAAGAAAGTTACGATAATTGGAGTGCCGATGGACTTGGGACAGATGCGGCGCGGAGTAGATATGGGTCCTAGTGTGATCCGCTATGCGGGTGTGGTAGAACGCCTGGAAAACCTTGGACATGAGGTGGAAGACCGGGGAGATATACAAATTGGGCGCCCGTCAAAATATGATATTAAAAATGAAGAAAATCTCAAAGACCTGGATGTAGTAGTGAATGCGAATGAAATGCTTGCAGACGAAGTGATAGACGTAATCTCAGAAGGGTCTTTCCCTCTAATTCTCGGAGGAGACCACAGCATTGCGCTGGGATCGCTTGCAGGTGTAGCAAAAGATAAAGAAAATCTGGGAGTAATCTGGTACGATGCCCATGGTGATTTAAATACAGGGGAAACTTCACCATCAGGAAATATCCATGGGATGCCCCTCTCAGCTAGTATGGGAATCGGTCATGAGGCATTAAAAAATATCGGCGGCTACAGCCCGAAAGTAAAGCCTGAAAATGTAGTAATTATCGGAGCTCGTTCTTTAGATGAAGGAGAGCGTAAATTAATTAAGGAAAAGGGTATCCGGGTGTATACGATGCATGAAGTCGATCGCTTAGGAATGTCACGTGTAATGGAAGAGGCGGTGGAGCATGTATCCAATGGGACAGACGGCGTTCACTTGAGCCTCGATCTCGATGCACTTGACCCTAACGATGCGCCTGGTGTGGGAACGCCTGTAATGGGTGGTCCTTCCTACCGGGAAACACATCTGGCAATGGAAATCTTAGCAGAAAGCAATATTATTACTTCGGCAGAATTTGTGGAAGTAAATCCGATTCTGGATAATAAAAACCAGACGGCAGAAGCAGCAGTGGCTTTAATAGGTTCTTTGTTCGGAGAAAAGCTATTGTAACTACTGAAAGCTGGCAGCGGAGCTCCTCCGTCTTCCAGCTTTTTCAAGTATGTGCGTGAACATTCAGTGACAATAACATTATCTCTATTAAAACAGCAGGCACCGCGTTGACCTGGCAATTCCGGCTGTGCTATACTCAATAGAAATGAAAATCATTCTCAACTAGATTCGAATTATTCTAAATAAGCTCTCATTCAGGAAGTGAATGATGAAGCAGTACTGCTGACGAGATGTGCTTTGAAAATCGGAACCGATAATGTACGGAGGGGAATAGTCATGAGTTTCATTCAACTGGAAAACATCACGAAAGCTTTTACAGGTTCGGGCAGGCCGGCTGTAGATAAGCTGAGCTTAAAAATAAAAGAAGGAGAAATTATTTCTCTTCTTGGGCCGAGCGGCTGTGGAAAAACTACGACACTTCGTATGATTGCCGGATTTGAAAATCCTTCTTCCGGAAGTATCCATATAGATGGAGCAACTATTGTGAACGAATCGCGTATACTCCCGCCTGAAAAACGGGGGATCGGAATGGTATTCCAGGATTACGCTTTATTTCCACATATGACAATACAAAAAAATGTAATGTTCGGACTGAATAAATGGAAAACCCGTGAAAAAAAAGCGAGAGTGAAAGAAGTACTTGAGCTGGTAGGCCTGGAGGAGTATGGAGATCGTTATCCTACACAGCTTTCCGGCGGCCAGCAGCAGCGGGTGGCACTTGCCAGAGCACTGGCTCCGAAGCCGCATGTAGTACTGATGGATGAGCCGTTCAGTAATCTGGACGCAGGACTGCGTGAAAAAATGCGCTTTGATGTTACGAACATCCTCCGCCGTGCAAATACTACTGCAATTATTGTTACCCACGACCAAAAAGATGCGTTTGCAGTTTCTGACCGTGTTGTCGTAATGAATGAAGGAGTAATTCAACAGATAGCTGCACCAAAAGAAATGTACCGCTGTCCGAAAAATTGTTTCGTAGCGCAGTTTGTGGGAAAAACAAATATTCTTACTGGAAAAATGGACAATGACCTTCGCAATATTCATACACATATTGGGAAAGTAATGCTTCCGGAAGAATCAAAGGAACGTCTGGAAAGCGTCACACTTTCTATTCGCCCGGAAGGCTGCATGCTTTCAGAGAAAGGTGCATTCTGCGGCGTAGTGGACAGAGTCACTTACGGAGGAGAATACCAGGAACTGCATGTCCGCCTGCATAACGAACCAGGCCTTTCCAAAGCTCCGATGATGATTTATGCTCCGGTAGAGCAGGATGTGGAAATAGGATCGATCGTTTCCTTTGATATTAAACCGGAACTTGTAGCGCTTGTTGAGTAAGAATTGATGAAAAAGCTCCTCTGCCGTAACTTCGGCAGCAGGGCTTTTTTTAGGTGTATTCGAATAACTAAGAAATAGTTTTCTGCGCGAACCAGGCACCCATACAAACAATGTCAAAAATACGAAAATTATTCCTTTATAAATACACGGCGTTTACAGGAAGCGGTGCTTCGTTCGAAGTAGTCGAAGGCAAGCCCTGCCGCAGGAAAACAATAGGAATTTTTCTGCTTAGAAAAGAATTTTATTTTCACAGCAGTAGTAATAATTACTTACAAAAAGCATTGACAAAAGATTTCTGATAAATTAAACTGAGTATTGTTGAGATTGATAATCATTTTCAATTAACTATACATAAACAATAGGGAGTGGCATAACAAGTGAAAGTAAATCGTAAAATTTTAACAGCATCTGTTTTAACTGCAGTATTACTTGCAGCGTGTGGCAATAACGAAGGTAACAATACAGAAGCAAATGAGAATGCGGCAGGCAACACGAATAATGCTGCAGAAAATACGAACAATGAATCAAATATAGAAAACGAAACAAACGAGACAAATGAAAATGAAGCAGAAGAGACCAATGAAGCTGAAAACGAAGCAGGAGAAGAAACCGCATCAGAAACAGAACTTGACGGTGAATTAATTGTTTACTCTTCTAGAAATGAAATTTTTACGGATGCACTTTTAGATAAGTTTGAAGAAGATACAGGAGTTGAGGTCAGAGCATTACATGAAGCTGAACCGCTCCAGATTCAGGAAGAAGCTGGAAATGTGCAGGCAGATATCTTTATTTCCAACGATATCGGCGGACTCGAATACTTAAACCAGGAAGGACTTCTGGAAGAGAGCGATCCGGAAAATATTGAAACGATTGATGAGCAGTTCCGCGCGGATAACAACGAATGGTTCGCCCTCTCTACGCGTGCCAGAGGATTTATTTATAACAAGGATATGATTGAAGAAGAAGAGGTACCTTCACGTATGGAAGATCTGCTCGATGATTCTTATGCAGAAGTGGAAAACGGCTATGCAATTACCCGCGGCGGTAACGGCGGCATGATCGGAAACGTGTCCGCGCTTCGTCACGAATGGGGAGATGAGCGGACGGAAGAATGGATTAATTCGATCCAGGAAAACGCAGCAGGAATTTATGAAGGACACGGAGATATCCGCCGCGCTGTCGGAGAAGGTACCCATGCTTTCGGCCTTGTAAACAACTATTACTATCACCAGCAGCTGGAAGAGCCAAGTGATAACAATGTAGGGTTTGTTTACGCAGACCAGGGAGAAGGAGAAATGGGAGCGATCGCAAACGCAGCAGGTGTAGGTCTTGTTGCAGATGGCCCAAACCCTGAAAATGCACAGGCATTTCTTGACTGGGTGCTTGAAGAAGAGAACCAGCTGGAATTTGTCGGCGAATCGCTGGAAGTGCCTATTAATCCTGAGCTAGATCCTCCTTTTGAGGAAGCAGTTCCATTCAGTGAGCTTCAGGTACAGGATATGCCGTTAAGAGAACTGGGCAACTATTTTGAAGATACCCGCCAGCTTATTGAAGATGCAGGTCTTGATCTTGAACTTCGTTAAATAAAATTTCAAAACCCACCAGCTGCCAGGATATTTCAAACAGTGAGACTGCGGTCTTGCTGTTGAAGTATTACTGACCGGACTGGTGGGCTTTTTTTTGCAGTAAAAGTAATGGAGGCAGTGTCCTCGTAATTTCTGTAAGTGAAAACGCATTATTTGTGTGGTATCTTTTTTTCAATTATGGTTGAATGAGAGAGGAAGAATTACTTCGCTGAATGTCAGGAGAATTTGTATGTCCAGAAAGAAAGAAGAGGAAAAAAATCATAGAACACAGGAGGGGAACTTCCAGTTTCTGCAGAAACGCTGGCGCAGCATTTGGAACGGAAATCCGCCGGGAATGGTGCTGCTTACGATCGGGCTGATCACGGGGATACTTATGTCTGTGCCGCTGGTGTATGTAATTATCAGATCTTTAGCAGCAGGCAGGGACAGCTGGGCACGGCTGATTGGAGACCGGATCCCCGGGCTGATGTGGAACACTTTGTCCTTAACTTTCGCCGTGACTGCTTTTGCCATAGTAATTGGAGTATCCCTGGCCTGGCTTGTAATCCGCACAGATATACCAGGGCGAAAAGTATGGCAGTGGCTGCTTGCTATTCCTTTGGTCATTCCTCCGTACGTTGGAGCGGTTACATACATTATCGTATTCGGGCCAAGCGGCTGGATGAGAGACTTGTGGAATGGAGGGGTACTAAACGTATTCGGAGACTATCCTATACAGATTTACTCTTTCTGGGGTGTGTTTTTCGTTATGACGATGTTTACATACCCATATGTATTTCTTATCGCCAGTGCTTCGCTTCGAAAAATGAACCGTAACTACGAAGAGGTAGCCCGCTCGCAGGGAATGACAACTTCTCAAATATTCTGGAAGGTGAATCTGCCGCTGCTGCGGCCGGCAATCGGGGCAGGTGCCATCCTTATTTCTCTTTATGTACTTTCAGATTTCGGGGCGATTGCGATGATGCGCTATGTAACCTTTACCGCTGCTATCTATTATCAGCGGGCAGGGTTTGATATTCCGTCTGCCTCTGTACTGAGTCTTGTATTAATTGTGCTGACTGTGATAATTCTATGGATAGAATCTTATTCCAGAAGAAAAAACAAATTTTATCAGACGTCGAATACATTTCGTCCGCCGGAAATATTAAAACTGGGCAGATGGAAGCCGCTGGCCCTGATTTACGTTATTTCCGTATTTACAATGGCTGTCGTACTTCCGATATTTGTACTTGTTTACTGGACGGTAGTAGGGGCAGAAGCTGGAGCGATTGACGCGAGTTTCTTTGAATATGCATGGAACAGTGTAAAAGTTTCCGGCATTGCAGCGGTGCTCTGTATGCTGCTTGCACTTCCGTTAATTTATTTGAAATCAAGGCATCCGTCATTCATTTCTTCAGGGATTGATAAGCTGAGCTATACTGGTTATGCGCTTCCCGGGGTGATTGTAGCATTAGGAATGGTATTTATTTTTAATAATCATATTCCTGTTCTCTACAACACTTTTTACATGATTGCTATCGCTTTTGTGGTACGCTTCCTGCCGCAGGCAATGCAGGCGGGAGAAGCTTCCTTGAGTCTCGTTTCTCCACGGATGGACGAAGCGGCGCGCAGCCTCGGGTATCCAGCCTGGAAAGTAATGCTGAAAGTAACGCTGCCTTCCATCCTGCCGGGGGTGCTTGCCGGCGGGGCGTTGGTATTCGTAAGTTCTATTAAGGAGCTGCCCGCGACTTTGATGCTGCGGCCGCCTGGATTTGATACGCTTGCTGTACGCGTTTACTATAATGCGAGTGAAGCAATTTACCATCAGGCAGCGCCGGGAGCACTGCTGATTGTACTCGTATCTATTATTCCGCTCCATTACCTGCTGAAAAGATATTAAAACAAGCCCGCTGCGCAATGCAGCGGGCTTGTTTTACGGAAGTAAAAAGAAATCAACGAGAAAGAAGAAGGTGACCATTGCCAGCAGTCCGCAGGCCAGATAGAACCAGATTTTCTTTTTCCGGTTTTCTTTTTTGCGCCAGCGGTCCGGATCAAAACCTATTTCATCCGGATCATGCACTCTTCTGGACTGAAACTGATCTTCATAGCGTACTTTCGCGAGAAATAAAGGAGCGAGTACTGCTCCGGCCGCGAGCCCGAAGATATGGGCAATAATATTTACGCCGGGGTTAATAAACGTCATGACGACCCCGATGATAACAATTACCATAATCAGCTGGGAATTCATATTTGAAATTAAGTCCTTACGCACAAGTACCATGTATACATATACTCCGAAAAGACCGAATACTGCCCCGGAAGCTCCCAGATGAATAACACGAGGATCGCCGAGCACGTAAAAAACAATATTTGCAAGAACCCCTGTACCGAGATATATCATCAGGAATTTCCCTTTGCCAAGCATTTTTTCCAGTGCAGGACCGAAAAGAAACAGAGCAAAAGAGTTGAATGCGACGTGTGCCAGTCCTCCATGCAGGAAAATGGGGGTAATTAGGCGCCACCAGTCACCTGCGGCAATTGCTAAGTTATTTCCTACCCCGAGAAGCTGAATTTCCCGGCCGCCGAGAAAAGTAAAAATATCTGTCCAAAGATAGAAAAACAGATTTATCGCAATCAGTGCAGTTACAACTTTGTATAGTCGTATATACTCATCAAAACTTTCATTTCTAAGAAACATGTCATCCCGCCTTCACAAGAATAGCTGAACCAAGCTGATACCAATTATGTTAAAATGAAAAATTATAACTGCAGCCCGAAGAAAGTTATCATTTTCGAACTGCTTTCAAAAAGTTCACAGCGAGTATTCATAACAGATTATTTATAATTTTAGCATAAAGCAGCTGGAAAAAGCATGAGGGAAAGACTGGGGGACAGAGCGCATGATTAGAGGGATTGGAATAGATATCGTGGAATTAAAAAGAATTGAACGAATTGCAGAAAGGCTTTCTTCAAGAATATTGACGCCTGCAGAAAAAGAGACATTCCAGCGGCTTCAGGGACAAAGAAAAACAGAATTTTTAGGAGGGCGTTTTGCAGCAAAAGAAGCATATGCAAAAGCTGCCGGCACCGGCATAGGGAAAGAACTTGCTTTTTTGGATATAGAAATTTTTAACAATGAAGCAGGGAAACCGGAATTAAGCGTATCCGGAAAAGAGGAGCTGGTGCATGTATCGATCTCGCACAGCCGGGAATATGCCTGTGCCCAGGTAATTATTGAAGAAAGACTATAAACACTGCTGCGCGCAGCGGAGAGAAAAGACGGTGGAGCCAGGGAGCATCGGTTTGGCGGGGAAATCGCTCACTTTATTTTAAAAAGTATATAAACAACTGCCTCGGGCACATGTCCTTGCATAATTTTAAGAATATTCCCAAGAAATTTAGAAAATTCGTTAAAACGGTTTTGCATTACGAAAAGTCAAGTGTTATGATTATTGTGGATATAAATAAGAGAGTTTGCTGCATGGGGGTGTTTTAGTGTCGAACGAAGCGAGCAAAGACATTACGATAAGCTTACCAGCACAGCTTGTACAAGAACTGGATGCTTTAACTGGAGGGGATTGCTTGGAACGAAGTGATGTAATTCAAAAAGCGGCAAAGCAATATGTGCAGGAACAAAAGAAGATTCACATTCGTGAAACGATGCAGCAGGGTTATATGGAAATGGCAAAAATCAACCTTAATATTGCAACGGAGTCCTTTTTAGCTGAAGAGGAGGCTGAAAGCACGCTGGATCGCCTAGTTAGCGGGGTGTAGCAGAGTTGATTGTGAAACGTGGTGACGTGTATTTCGCGGATTTATCTCCCGTAGTCGGATCCGAGCAAGGCGGAGTAAGACCGGTACTCATTGTACAAAATGATATAGGAAACCGTTTCAGCCCAACCGTGATCGTTGCTGCGATAACCGCACAGATCCAGAAGGCCAAACTTCCGACGCATGTAGAAATTGATGCGAAAAAGTATGGATTTGATCGGGACTCAGTTATACTTCTTGAACAAATCAGAACCATCGACAAACAGCGTCTGACTGATAAAATTACGCAGTTGGATGAAGACATGATGTTAAAAGTGAATGAAGCGTTGAACATCAGCATAGGCCTTATTGACTTTTAAATATCATCTTGAGAAGAGGAGATTGAACATATAATGTTCGATCTCTTCTTTTTTTTTGTGCAGAAACATGACGACTGGCTGGTAAACTCTTATATATGAATGGGTATTAAAAGATCCCGCAGCGCAAGTGCGGCAGGCTGGAAATAAATATAAAGCGGGCGTCGCATAATATTTTCGAATACATCGGAATTCCCCTGAAAAACTTTGATATTTATCCTATAGGAAATTCGAACGTAGCTTTCTTCAGCTGAACTTTTTGAGAATAGTACTATTATTGTGTGCTGGCGCAAAAAAATATCTCAGTTCTCATAATTTAAGAGATTCCTCATGAATAAAGGTGGAATAGATTTCTTTTCGATTTAAAACGTGTAAAAATAGTTCATTTCCTGTTCGCAACGTTTGCAAAAGCAGTAAATCAGTGGAATAATGGTTATATAACTTTGTCGTAAAGAGTGGAGGAACATACAAGATGAATTTGAAAGTGAGAGAAGAAGTTCTCCAGTATCAGGATCAGATTATTACCTCATGGCTGGAACAAATAGAGCAGTATCGTAATGATGATTCCCTGCAGAATATTTCAGGAGCTGTGTACGATAGTACTAGTCAGGATTTTGTACATAAACTGCTGGTTACACTGCAGCAGGAGGATACTGGTGATGCTGATCTCAACCAGTTTGTGGAGCGTTTAATTCAAATGGGATGGCCGCTTACCTTTGCTACCCGCGGACTTCAGGAATTCAGAAAAGCCTCTGTGAAAGCAATCTCAGAGAATTCAAACGATATGAAGGATGGTATTTTTCATTACCAGGAGATAGAAAGCTGGGTGGATAATATTATAAACCATCTGGTGGACCAATATTCAGGTTCCTGGGAAAATACAGTCTTTCTTCAAAAAATGGCGTTGAAGGAGCTTTCTGCCCCGTTGATTCCTGTTTTTGAAAATATCAGTGTAATGCCGCTTGTAGGCACAATTGATACAGAACGTGCCAAGCTGATTATGGAAAACCTGCTGGATGGCGTGATCGAACACCGCTCGCAGGTAGTATTAATTGACATTACCGGTGTTCCGGTAGTTGATACAATGGTTGCCCACCACATTATTCAGGCTTCAGAAGCAGTGCGGCTGGTGGGAGCTACGTGTATACTTGTTGGTATTCGTCCTGAAATAGCTCAGACAATTGTAAATCTGGGAATAGATCTTGGGAAATTCCCGACAAAAAGTACATTGAAAAAGGGAATTGAAACTGCGCTTGGGATGACGAAGCGGGAAATTATTGATCTTGAGATACAGGAGGGCTAACTTTGCGGATTCCAATATTAAAATTACATGATTATTTATTAATATCTGTGCAAGTGGATTTAGATGATCAGACTGCTCTTCAGTTTCAGGAAGACGTTCTGGGAAAAATACATGAAGAAGGTTCACGCGGCGTAGTAATCGATTTAACATCTGTGGAAATGATTGATTCCTTTATAGCGAAAGTGCTCGGTGATGTTGTTGATATGTCTAATTTAATGGGCGCAAAAGTTGTATTAACCGGGATTCAGCCGGCTGTAGCGATTACATTAATTGATATGGGGATAGTACTAGATGACGTGCCAACTGCATTGGACCTTGAACAAGGGTTGGAAAGACTCCAACTCGAATTGGAGGGTTGATATATGCAAGTTCAGACCCATGTCGATATAAACAGTGAGTGGGGTATTGTGGCCGCCAGACAGGCGGGGAGAAAGTTAGCTCGGGAAATTGGTTTTGGTTCTGTAGACCAGGCGAGAATTACCACGGCAATTTCAGAGCTTGCAAGAAACATATATCTCTATGCAAATCAGGGACAGATAAAAATAGAAGAAGTATCAGCCGGCGGGAAACAGGGCATGAAAATTATTGCGTCTGATGAAGGACCCGGCATTAAAGATTTAAGAAGAGTTATGGAAGATGGTTTTACTACTTCCGGCGGTCTAGGAGCAGGCCTTCCAGGGGTGAAACGCCTGATGGATGACTTTTCCATTGAATCTGAAGTAGAGCAGGGGACTGTGATTACAGCGGTCAAATGGCTGCGATAGAGGGGGTGCGGTCGATTGGAAGATATGAAGGTGTCGATGTATCAGCTTTATAAGGATATGCTAACCAGTTACCTTGAAGATAAAAGTGAGCATGCTCTTTATCATGCACAGCAGTTCAGCAAGCAGATGATGGAGCAGGATATGTCTCCGGAGGAAACAGTCAGTATGCATCTGTCTGTCTTCCAGGACATAGCGGATGACCTTCCGGAAGAAGTCACGGATTCTTTTGATCTTCTTTTGGAGGTTATGATCGGCTATGGACTTGCTTACAGGGAACATCAGAGCCTTCGGGATCGCCAGCAGGAACTGGAATCAGAGTTGAACGTCGCTGCGCACATGCAGCGTACGCTTCTTCCGAACAAAAAAATTGAAATAGATGCTTTGGACTTTGGCGTGGTCAGTGTTCCGGCCGGAAAGATGAGCGGGGACTATTACCACTATGATATTGATGACCGTGGAAATTTTGCGGTGGCAGTAGCGGACGTTATTGGAAAAGGCGTACCTGCAGCTATGTCCATGTCCATGATCAAGTATGCGATGGATACACTAACAGATAAGCAGATGCAGCCATCCGTGGTGCTGGAAAGCTTAAACCGGGTTGTAGAAAGAAATATTGATGACGATATGTTCATTACGATGATGTACGGAGTTTATCATCCTGATGATCATTATTTTTATTTTTCAAGCGCGGGACATGAACCTGGGTTTTTTTACACTGCCAAAGATGATACTTTTGTAAGTCTGGAAGCAAAGGGGCTGGTCCTCGGAGTTTCCCCGAAAGTACGTTATGAAGAGCAGAAGTTAAAACTTGATCCAGGTGATTTTGTCGTGTTCTTATCTGATGGAGTTACAGAAAGCAGAGTGAACGGAGAATTTATAGAACGCGAACAAATCGTCGATATGATCCGCGAGCGGTTACATATGGACTCGCAGGAAATCGTAAATGAAATATATGAACAGCTGGAAAAGGCCCAGGAGTTTCAGCTGCGGGATGACTTTACATTAATGATTTTAAGAAGAAAGGTTTAAAATCCTATCTGTTGTGGTAAAGCATTTAAGATAGCGTATGCCTTGAGGAGGGTAAGGAATGAATTTAGATATTCAAGTATCAGAACACGAAAATAAAAATGTTGCACAGGTTTCAGGAGAAGTAGATGTTTATACAGCTACAAAATTAAAAGAAACGTTAACACCGCTGGCAGAGCAGGAAGATAAAGAGCTTGTGGTAGATCTGTCGGGCGTTGACTATATTGACAGTACCGGCCTTGGTATTTTTATCGGGGCTTTAAAAGCGAGTGAAAAATCAGGGACATCACTTACGTTAACCGGATTGAATTCCCGGGTGAAACGTCTATTTGAAATCACTGGCCTGCATGAAGTGATCGACATTGATTCAACAAAGAGGGAGGAAGCGTAATGACACAATCTTCTGAACTGATCGAAATGAAGGTGCCTGCGCGTCCGGAGTATGTTGGAGTTGTCCGTCTTACAGTTTCAGGTATCGCGAACAGACTCGGCTATTCTTATGATGATATTGAAGATATTAAAATTGCGATTGCCGAAGCATGTACGAATGTAGTAAATCATGCCTATCCGGATGATACTGAACAGGACAGCATGCATATTACGTTTGCCGTGTATGAAGATCGGATGGAACTTATTGTAGCTGATCAGGGCGGCGCAGTAGACGTGGATCAATTAAATAAAGGCCGGGGCCCAATTACAAAGGAGCAGCCTGTTGAGGATCTTAAGGAAGGAGGGCTTGGGCTTTTCTTAATTGAAACACTGATGGATGAGGTAGAAATTCGCGGGGAATCAGGTGTAATGATTATCATGACAAAATTCCTCCAAAGAGATGAGGTGGATCCGTATGTCAACACAGCCTCAGAAGAATCACCAGAACACCAGTGAAGCTAAGCAGAAAATTCTTGAAAAAATCGCAGAATTTCAACGGACAAACGATGAAGAACTTCAGACAGAACTAGTATTGGAATTTGAAAGTCTTGTGCATGCACTTGCAAGAAAATTTTCGCGTGGACAAAGACATGATGAAGATTTAATACAAGTCGGCATGATAGGCTTACTGGCTGCGCTGAGAAGATTCGACCCCTCATTCGCACGGAGTTTCGAGTCCTTCGCCGTTCCAACCATCGTCGGGGAAATAAAAAGGTTTATTCGCGATAAGACGTGGAGTGTACACGTACCGCGGCGAATCAAGGAGCTCGGTCCTAAAATTAAAGGCGCGGTAGAAGATTTAACTACTACCTTACAGCGTTCTCCGAGTGTACATGAAATAGCTGAACACCTCGGCGTTTCCGAAGAAGAAATTCTGGAAACGATGGAGATGGGGAAAAGCTATCAGGCTTTATCGGTCGACAGGTCTATTGAAGCAGATGATGAGGGCAGTGCTGTGACACTGCTGGATCTTGTTGGCCAGAATGAAGACGGCTATGAAAAAACAGACCAGCAGCTTCTTCTGCAGAAAGCATTTGCAGTTTTAACTGAGAGAGAAAAACAGATACTGCAGCTTACCTATTTCGAAAACATGAGTCAAAAAGAAACTGGAGAAAAGCTTGGTATATCTCAAATGCACGTCTCCCGCCTGCAGCGCAGAGCACTTCAGAAACTGCGTGAATCTATAAGAATCGAGCCGACGGAGGCTTTTTAAATGCTTGAACATCTGCATCTCGGAGATTCAAATATCAGTGTCTATCAAACAGCGAAACAAGGTAACTGGTGCTCGGGGGACAGTTACTTTGCTTCATATCAGAACGGTTTTGTTACATGTGCCCTTGCAGACGGTCTGGGCAGCGGGGAAGAGGCGATGCACGCGTCAAAGCTTGCAATGCGTGAGATCGAAGAAAATCCTCATCTGGAGCTTCCTGAATTAGTAGACCGGTGCAATGAAAAAATGTGGGGAACGCGTGGGATAGTGCTGTCGATTTTACGTATTCATCTTGAGGATAAGGTGTGTGAATACATTAATATAGGGAATATCACCTGTAATTTCTATCATCCGGATGGAAGGATGATACGACCGGTGCCGAAGCGAGGTTATTTGTCAGGAAGAAGACAGAACCTTCGCGTCCAGCGCTGGCCCTATGAAAAAGATATGGTATTCACTATGTATTCCGATGGATTTCCTGTAGACCCTTTAGCGAAAAAATCATTTTGTCCAAATGATACTCCAGAAGAGATTATGAACAGAATATCTGATCTGTTTAAAGGAGTAGACGATGATGCGACAGTAATGATAGGAAAAGCAAATGTGCAGTAAAGATGACAGTCCTGCTAATAAAAGCAGGGCTGTTTTTCTATCTCTTTTTGTGAACAGGCGGACCTGGCAAATGAAATCAGTTTTTAATATGAGGAGAAAAACAGTTATACTGAATAGGAAGTTTTATTTTTTGGAGGAATGAATATGAATGAAGCACTGTTGAAAATTGTACATAAAGAAGTGTCCCTGCCAATGAATCAATTAAAGAAAGTAATTGAACTCACTGAAGAAGGAAACACAGTTCCTTTTATTGCCCGTTACCGGAAAGAAATGACAGG
The DNA here is from genome assembly GCF_900103955.1 of Alkalicoccus daliensis. Taxonomy (GTDB): domain Bacteria; phylum Bacillota; class Bacilli; order Bacillales; family Salisediminibacteriaceae; genus Alkalicoccus; species Alkalicoccus daliensis. The sequence goes on along the minus strand of NZ_FNIL01000011.1, from coordinate 3,236 downwards.
CGGACTGGATGAAGAACAAATCAGAGCAATTCTCGATTCCTGGAATTACGCCCAGGCGCTTGATAAAAGAAAAGAAGAAGTACTGCGTTTAATAGAAGAACAGGGAAAGCTGACAGAGGAATTATCTGCTTCGATTACAAATGCAGTAAAGCTGCAGGAAGTAGAAGATTTATACCGTCCGTATAAACAAAAGCGGCGCACCCGGGCCACGAAAGCAAAGGAAAAAGGACTCGAACCATTGGCCCAGTGGCTGTACAGCTGTCCAAAAGAGGGAGATGTCCAGAACGAGGCAGCAAAATATATTGATGAAGAAAAAGAAGTGGCAGCTGCAGAAGATGCCATAGAAGGTGCGCAGGATATTATTGCAGAATATATTTCCGACGATCCTGACATTCGTAAGCACCTCCGCTTTCTTACCTGGAAAGAAGGAAAGCTGCATGCAGAGAAAAAAGCAAAAGCGGAAGATGAAAAAGAAGTGTTCGCCATGTATTACGAATATGAGGATCAAGTATCCAAAATTGTTCCGCACCGCGTACTCGCAGTAAACCGCGGGGAGAGTGAAGAGGTACTTCGCGTGAAAATTGAAGCACCGGAAACGAAGGTACTGGCCTGGCTGGAAAAGCAGGTGATTCATTCACGGCCCACAGTAGCAGAGCCTTACTTAACAGCAGCGCTGGAAGACAGCTTTAAGCGTCTGCTCCACCCTTCAATAGAAAGAGATATTCGCGCAGAATTAAATGAAACGGCAGAAGCACACGCGATTGAAATCTTCTCCCAGAATTTAAAACAGCTGCTCCTGCAGCCGCCGTTAAAAGGGAATGTAGTACTGGGCGTCGATCCGGCTTTTCGGACCGGGTGTAAGCTGGCAGTGGTGGATGCCACAGGTAAAAGGCTTTATACAGGAGTGATTTATCCAACAGCGCCAAGGCACGAAACGAAGCAGGCTGCCAAAACGGTGAAGGAAGTTATAGCGGAATACGGCGTTACGATGATCGCGATCGGCAATGGAACAGCTTCCCGGGAAACAGAGCAGTTTATTGCAGAAGTAATGAAAGATATTAAGGAAGAGATCTATTATTTAATCGTCAACGAGGCGGGAGCGAGTGTATATTCTGCTTCCAAGCTTGCAAAAGAGGAATTCCCGGATCTGCAGGTAGAAGAGCGGAGCGCAATTTCTATCGCCCGCAGGCTGCAGGACCCTCTTGCAGAACTTGTGAAAATCGATCCCAAATCTGTAGGGGTCGGGCAGTACCAGCATGATGTCACACAGTCCAAGCTGGGGGACAGTCTTACCTTTGTAGTAGAAACAGTGGTAAACCGCGTAGGTGTAAATGTTAATACTGCTTCGGCCTCTTTACTTCAGTATGTATCCGGTCTTTCAAAGACCGTAGCTTTAAATGTAGTGAAGGCCCGGGAAGATGCAGGAGTATTTACGAACAGAAAACAGCTGAAAAAGATTCCGAGACTTGGAGCGAAAACTTATGAACAGAGTATCGGTTTCTTGAGAGTAAGTAACGGAGAAGAGCCGCTGGATGGAACAGCGATTCACCCGGAAAGCTATGATACCGCAAAAAAACTGCTGAAATATTTAAATCTTACTGCAGAAGATATAGGTACGGAGGCTGCGGTAGAATCGGTGAAATCACTTTCTATAGAAGAAGCTGCTGAAGAATTTGAAGTTGGGGTTCCTACGCTGAAAGATATTGTGGATTCTATCCAGCAGCCTGGAAGAGATCCGCGGGATGAAGTAACAAAGCCGCTGTTAAAACAGGATGTTCTTTCTATGGAAGATTTAAGTCCGGGGATTGAGCTGGAAGGCACGGTAAGAAACGTAGTTGATTTTGGGGCTTTTGTAGATATTGGTGTGAAACAGGATGGTCTCGTTCACATTTCTAAACTCGCCAGCAAATTTGTAAAGCATCCGATGGATATCGTATCCGTGGGCGATGTGGTAACGGTATGGGTGGAAAATGTTGATGTAAATAAAGGACGCATTGCGCTGACAATGCTCGAACCAAAGAAATAAAAAGGAAACCCGCTGATTCAGTTCAGCGGGTTTTTGTGTGTATAATAAGAATCAGGAATTGCTTTTCAGATCACAAAGGAAGATGATATGATAATAAAAGCAAATTACCGAAGAGAGATGGAGTGGCAGGGAATGAATAATGAAGAGCTGCAGCGGCTGACAGAAGAGATTTCCCTGGATTTTTTCAGGAAGAGATTTAAGCATAAAGCTTCTTTTAACAAAAGACTGCGGACAACCGGAGGCAGGTATGCCCTGCAGTCTCATAATATAGAAATTAACCCGAAACATTTAGAGCATTACGGCAGAGATGAAGTAATCAGTATTATTAAACATGAGCTTTGTCACTATCACCTTCATATAGAGGGAAGAGGATACCAGCACCGTGACCGTGAATTCAAACAGCTGCTCAAACAGGTAGGGGGATCGAGACACTGCCAATCTATACCGGCGGTAAGAAACAAGTCTGTCACTATACATGTTTATCGTTGTCTCACGTGCAGCCATGAATACTTAAGAAAAAGAAGGATGAATACGAAAAAGTATGTCTGCGGTAAGTGTCATGGAAGATTAGAAAAAACAGCAGAAAAAAATGAAGGAAAAACGTTGACGGCTTTCCAAGGGATATGATACATTAATAAAGTCGCTGAAACGGCAGAGCAACGATCGCCTACATATAAAGCGAGTGGAAATGCAAAAATATATTGACATAACATTTTGAAGAATGTTAAGATATAATCTGTCCTCATTAGAGAGAGGCACTATTCCACAGTAGCTCAGTGGTAGAGCTATCGGCTGTTAACCGATCGGTCGTAGGTTCGAATCCTACCTGTGGAGCCATACTGGAGAAGTACTCAAGTGGCTGAAGAGGCGCCCCTGCTAAGGGTGTAGGTCGCGCAAGCGGCGCGAGGGTTCAAATCCCTCCTTCTCCGCCAGTTATTAAGGCCCGTTGGTCAAGTGGTTAAGACACCGCCCTTTCACGGCGGTAACACGGGTTCGAATCCCGTACGGGTCACCATTACTTAATTTTCACAGCAGTTGATATTCGCCCGAGTTTTCAAACATGATCTTCATGCAAGAAGGTAGAGGAAACGAGTACAATTGATGAAGAGATTCGCAGCTTATTGCATTAAGATGGAGGATTAGCTCAGTTGGGAGAGCATCTGCCTTACAAGCAGGGGGTCGGCGGTTCGAGCCCGTCATCCTCCACCAT
>NZ_FNIL01000001.1 GCF_900103955.1 Alkalicoccus daliensis | reverse complement strand
ACTCGGATCAAGGCTGGCACTACCAACACAAAAAGTGGGTAAAAACCTTAAAGAAACATCGAATCTTTCAAAGTATGTCCAGAAAAGCAACCTGCGCAGATAATGCCATGATGGAGAATTTTTTCGGGATTCTCAAACAGGAGATGTACCACGGAGAAGACCTGGTTTCGTATGAAGAACTGAAACGAAAACTGGAGAGGTACATGGAGTACTATAATCATGAACGCGTAAAAGCAAAATTGGACGGATTGAGCCCCATCCAATATCGGAATCAAACCATCCAATCAGCTTCATAAGAAAACTCTAACTTTTAGGGGTCACTACCAAAGCGTCCATCTGTAGTGGAGATCATTCTACATTGTTCGGAATGTACTCCCTAATAATCAATTATGAAATCTGCTCAATTCACAGTGTGAAAATAATATGCTTCAAATGAAAGCTCACTATCTGTTTACAGATAGTGAGCTTTCAGGCTGTTGAGAAAGTACTTAATCTGTATAAGTATTCGCTGCTTTGCTTTTTCTCCGAAGGATCGCTTTGGTTCCACCGGGAAGCGAAGGAAAAGTAAATACATTGAAATTATAAATATACAATAACTCTTACTTTTTATGTTTTATCTAAGGAAAACACTTAAATAATATCTCTGTATCCACATGTAATGGGGTTCGTTCCTATCGGGTGGAAATCACTTAACTCTAAATGATTATAAAATTCATTTCTCGAGTGACTATGAAAGTGCAGAAAATTTGGAATGGACTGGGATAAACAGGGAAACAAATGAAATTGCGCCGTTTTTGTGAACAACGATTGATTTTCCTTTCACTTAAAGTTAAAAAGCGTTAAAATGTGTAACGGATATACAGGTTTATATTTTGTCTTGATTATTAAAAGAAGATAATCATCAACACAGTTAAAATAATGACATTTGTAAAACAACTTTGAAGAATAATGAGGTGTAAGCAGTAATGCAGCAGATGAATGACACGTTTTTAAAAGCAGCCAGAAGAGAAAAGGTAGATCACATTCCTGTATGGTACATGCGGCAGGCAGGGCGTTCGCAGCCTGAATACAGAGAGCTTAAAAAGAAATACAGTCTGGAAGAAATTACGCATAGGCCGGAAACATGTGCATGGGTAACGAAACTGCCCGTCGATAATTACAATAACGATGCAGCTATTCTTTACAAGGATATTATGACGCCGCTTCCTGCTATGGGAGTAGATGTACAGATTAAAAGTGGCATTGGTCCGGTGATCTCCAACCCGGTTACTTCACTGGCGGATGTGAATAAACTCACAGAACTGCACCCGGAAAAAGATGTAGACTATGTATTGGAAACAATTCGTATTCTCCGAACACAGCTGCAGGTTCCGTTAATCAGTTTCAGCGGAGCTCCATTTACCTTGGCAAGCTATATGATTGAAGGCGGACCCTCGAAGAACTATACAAAAACAAAAGCAATGATGTACAGTCAGCCCGAAGCCTGGAACGCGCTGATGGAAAAATTAGGGGATATGGTCATAACCTATGCACGTGCACAGATCAAGGCAGGTTCTCAGGCAATACAAATCTTTGATTCCTGGATTGGTGCTTTAAGCCAGGCAGATTACCAGCAGTATGTTAAGCCGGTAATGCGGAGGATTTTTGCAGAGCTTTCGAAAGAAAATGTTCCTTTGATTATGCATGGAGTGGGAGCGCGCCACCTTACTCAAGACTGGGCAGAGCTGCCGCTTGACGTAGTAGGACTTGATTGGAGATATCCTATCGCTGAAGCCAGACGGGATGGGATTACGAAAGCGGTACAAGGAAACCTTGATCCGAGTGTTCTTTTAGCACCCTGGCCTGTAATTGAAGCAAAGGCAAAGGAAATTCTTGATCAGGGAATGGAGCAGCCGGGATTTATCTTTAATTTAGGGCACGGAGTTTTCCCGGAAGTTGATCCTGACGTATTAAAACAATTGACAGCTTTTGTACACGATTATTCCGCTGAAAAATTATCTAAATAATTATAGTAGAGGATGATAATTGATGAAGAAAAAAATGGGCCTGCTCGTAATGGCATATGGAACTCCGCGTTCTGAAGAAGAAATTGAACCGTATTACACGCATATCAGACGAGGAAGAAAACCGTCGCAGGAACAGCTGGATGACCTTACAAGCCGTTACAAAGAAATTGGCGGTATTTCACCGCTTGCAAAAATTACTTCTGCCCAGGCAGAGGAACTAAAGAATGAACTGAACCGCAGAAATGAGGAAATAGAGTTTACAGTTTATGAAGGATTGAAACATATTGATCCATTTATTGAAGATGCAGTACTGCAGATGAAGCAGGATGGCATTAAAGAAGCAGTCAGTATCGTGTTAGCTCCTCATTATTCCACGTTCAGCGTAAAATCTTATAATGGAAGAGCGAAAGAAGAATCTGAACTTATTCAAGGACCTTCCATTACCAGTGTAGAACAGTGGTATGATGAGCCAAAGTTTATTAGATTCTGGGCAGAGGGCGTAAAAAACACAATTCAGAAAATGAGTGAAGAAGAAAAAGAACATCACTGCGTAATTTTTTCAGCGCACAGCCTTCCTGAAAAAATTCTGGCAGCAGGCGATCCTTATCCAGAGCAGTTAAAAGAAACTGCTGCACTTATTGCAGAAGAAGCAGGAATAAAAAATTATGAGATCGGCTGGCAGAGTGAAGGTAATACGCCGGATCCGTGGATCGGTCCAGATGTGCAGGATCTTACAAGGGATCTTCACAGGGAGGAAGGATATAAAGCCTTTGTATATTGCCCTGTTGGTTTCGTAGCGGACCACCTTGAGGTTCTTTTTGACAATGATTATGAATGTAAAGTTGTCACGGATGAAGTGGGAGCAGGCTACTACCGTCCTCCAATGCCAAATGCAAAGCCAGAATTTATTGATGCTCTTGCGACTGTAGTAGAGCGGCAGCTTACGAAAAAGGAAGCGTAAGAAATGGCTGAAGAAAAAATCGCGGTAATTGGCGGCGGTATTACGGGATTATCCGCTGCTTATAAGCTGCAGAAAGCAATCGGGCAGGGTAAACTGAATGCTTCGTATAATTTATATGAAGCATCCGCTGAATTCGGCGGAAGTATAAAAACAGAGTACCGGGACGGGTTTGTTATTGAGAAAGGACCGGATTCTTTTTTAGCCAGGAAACGCAGTATGTATGAATTAGCGAAAGACCTGGGAATAGAAGATGATCTTGTTACGAACAAAACAGGATCGTATATTCTTCATAAGAACAAACTCCATAAAATTCCCCAAGGGGCAGTAATGGGTATTCCCACGCAGTGGCGGCCATTTGTAACTACTTCTTTGTTCAGCTGGAAAGGGAAATTCCGGGCAGCAATGGATGTTTTTCTTCCGCGTAGCAAAAATGAAGACAGTGATATTTCTGTCGGAACTTTTTTCAGAAGAAGACTTGGAAATGAAGTAGTTGATCACATGATTGAACCGCTTCTTTCAGGGATATATGCAGGGAACATTGATAAATTAAGTCTTAAAGCAACATTCCCGCAGTTTCTTGAAGTAGAAAAAAAGCATAGAAGTCTTATCCTGGGAATGAGAAATTCTACAGGCAGCAAAAATACTAAAGAAGAACCAATACTGCTTGGCAGAGAAAAAAAACCTGCAGGGATGTTTCTTACTTTCCGCAGAGGGCTCCAATACTTCACAGAAACGTTAGCGGCAAGTCTCCCTGCAGAGAAATTGCACAAACACAAGAAGCTCGTGGAATTAAAACGTACGCAAGGGAAATATATGCTGTTTTTTGAAGATGGAAGTTCTTCAGAAGCAGACAAAGTAATTTTAACAACGAGACATCAGCAGGCTTACGAACTTTTTCAGGATCATTCATTTATGTCTTCCCTGGGAAAAGTTCCTTCTACTTCCGTAGCTACTGTGGCTCTCGCATACAATGAGAGTGATTTAAATGAGAAGATAGATGGCACTGGATTCCTTGTCCCGAAGTATGCAGGCTATACGATAACTGCATGCACGTGGACCCATCAAAAGTGGAAGCATACAGCACCGAAGGGGAAAGCACTGCTACGAGCTTATGTAGGCCGTGCCGGTGACGAAGACATTGTAGCTGAGTCAGATGAAGCAATTGTAGAAACAGTGAGGAAAGATTTAAAAGATATTATGGGTATCAAAGCGGAGCCGGCATTCAGCATCGTAACAAGATGGCGTCAGGCAATGCCTCAATATGAAGTGAACCATAAAGTACTTCTGGAGGATGTTAATAAAGAACTTTCCGTTTCTTTTCCTGGCATCATTCTAATCGGTGCAAGCTATCATGGTATCGGACTGCCTGACTGCATAGATCAGGCAAAAAAAGCTGTAAATAAAATTGTGAAAGAAGCTGAATAAATAATAAATCCCTGCAGCCGGAAAAATCCTTATCCGACCTGCAGGGATTTTTATATTATAATATCGTTTACTGTAAGTAAATCCAGCGAGATTTAAGCAAAAAAATAGACCGCCCGTAAGTACGCGCGGTTTTTTCCTCATTTGAGGAACATAAGAAAGTGGGGGGAGTTAAGGCTATTATTCCACGATGTAAATAATTATAAACCTTTAAATAAAATAATTTATTTATTTTCTCTGCGGACTGCTTCTCCGGCAAGGGCATACAAAGCTATAAAACTTGCGAAGTGGGAGCTGAAGTCCGTCGTATCCTGCTGAGGATATACTTCCACAAAATCCATACCCACTACCCCGAGCTTACAGACTTCATGAACAATTTCAAGCAGTTCAAAAGAGTTTAACCCATTGCCGTCTACAGGGCCGCCTGGGTTGAATGCATGGTCGAGAACATCGCTGCAGATACTCAGGTAAACTACATCCGTACCCTCTGAAGCTGATGCATAAGCTTCTCTTGCAATCGCTCTTGCAGATTCTGCTCTGCGAATATCCTGAATAGTAATTGTTTTTGCTCCTGCAGCCTGTGCATCTTTACCGTTCTGCGGCTTATTTCGGGGTCCGTGGATACCCATGTGGACGAGCGCTTCGTTTACTACGCCTTCCGTTTCGTACAAGCGCTTGAAGGGGGCACCACGGCCGTAAGGATCTCCGTTGGAATGATCGTTGTTATCGTAATGCGCGTCCAGATGGATAATCCCGACTTTTTTGTCTGTCGCCTCAATTAACCCTTCAATAATAGGATAGGTAATCCCATGGTCTCCGCCAAAAGCAATAGGAAATGAATTTCCTTTCCAAATATCCTTTGCAAAACTGCGTATTTTCTCCATCGTTTCTTCAGGTTCAGCAGGAGTTACTGCTACATCGCCTTTATCTCCCATTTTTAAATGGGAAAAAACATCGATATGATCAAGTTCCGGCAGATATCCGCTGTAGCGGCCGGAGCTTAAACGAATTACCTTGGGTCCCAGCTCACAGCCTGTAAAATCTCCCCATGTGACAGCACCTTCCCAGGGCACCCCATATACCACTACATCCATTTCATTTTCTCTATGAGGTTCTTCAACAAGATTTATTGAATTTAAAAAGCAAGGGGTGTTTCCATAAATATTTTTAGCCATACGATAATACCTCCCAGAAAATTAAGTTACTTCTATATTTTAAACGATTTTAAAGAAATACAAACCTTTTATTAAAAAGCTACCTTGCAAAGAGTCCGTTTATGAGATATACATAATGCTGCTGAACTCTCAATTCGGCTTACCCGAGGGCTTGTTCCCGACTGATTTTAGTTAAAGAAAACCTCGCCAAAACAGATTCTCGACCTGCGTAGTTGTAAAGTGATAGGAGATCAGTGGTTTAAGATAGAAGCTCTGTTAATGTTCATTGTTGGTATTAGAAACCTCGCTGCAACTGACCTGCTGTGGAGGAGTTCTCCGGGTAGATTCACTTCTTCCGGTGTCTTGAATCCAAACAAGACGGTTTTGTTTTTCTTGGATTGGCTGCGCAGAACCCTGCTGATTTCGAAGGGATAGCTGAAGGGTTTCTCCACGGCAAGCGAAGATAAAAGAGCCTTAGGCGTACCTTCCTTTTATCAACACCAGCCTTAACAGAGACAAGATAGAAAGAGAAATTTCAGCACCAGACGCTCGATTTTCCAAGTCTATTTCTTTTGCTTCGATCCCTCAGAAGAGGGGAATATTTGTGGAAAGCCTCTACCTGCAGTGAAAATCCTTTACAAAGTGAAAATGTTGAAGCAAAGAGAACTTAAAAATTTATTTAAACCACCTTCAGTGGTGAAGAGCCATTTATGAATAAATGTTCCACTATATAACTGCATGAAGCTGCCGGCCTCAAAACCTTCAGTATGGAACAACGCCTTGTAAAAAGGATGATTCCTATTTGCAGAATATATGTTATGATTAAGAGTATTGTCAATTTCGTTGGAAGTATTCCTGAAAAAGTTTAGAAGAATGTCAGGAGAGATATGATGGCAGGCGTCCAAAATATAGTTCAGGCATTAAGCCACTACCGGCATGATTTTTTAAATGATATACAGTTGATAAAAAGCTATTTAGCTTTAGGGAAATTAGAAACTGTAGATGCAGTGCTTGAAAAAATAATTTACCGAGCAGAGCAGGAAAGCAGGCTCAGCAGTCTTCATATGCCTGCTTTTGCTGAAAAACTTTTGACTTATAACTGGCACTCCCCGAAAGTACCTGCTGAAATTGAAATTAATGCAGGTAATGATAACTGGGCAGTAGTTGAACAACATGCTTTAACAATTTTTAACCGTTTTACAGGCCTGGTGGAAAAGAAAACGAAGCTGGGAGAAGATCGTCAGCTGCTGATTATATTGCAGCAACTGGAAAACAAAGAACTTGCACTGGAATATACCGGCATGGAAATCAGCCAATCCATGAAAGAACATACAGAAATATTTTTAAGGGAACTTGACTGCTTAATGGAAGCTGACATATCATCAGATACGATTTATTTCCGGGTGGCTTTGCAGCCGGAGAAGAAGAGAGAGGAGAAATAATATGTTTGTAGATAAGGTTGATATATATGTAAAAGGAGGCGATGGAGGTAACGGTCTTGTTGCTTACCGTCGCGAGAAATATGTCCCGAACGGCGGACCTGCCGGAGGGGATGGGGGAAAAGGTGCCGATGTAGTATTTGAAGTGGATGAAGGACTCCGCACGTTAATGGACTTCCGCTACCAGCGGCACTTTAAAGCAAAACGCGGGGAGAACGGAATGCCTAAAAACCAGCATGGTAAAAGCCGTGCGCAGATGATTGTGCGGGTTCCGCCCGGTACAACCGTGCTTAATAAAGAAAGCGGAGAAGTAATTGCCGACCTTACAGAAGACGGCCAACAGGCTATCATCGCACGTGGTGGACGTGGAGGAAGAGGAAATTCAAGATTTGCTACCCCGGCCAATCCAGCACCTGAAATTGCAGAGAATGGAGAACCAGGTCAGGAAAAAGACATTACCCTGGAACTGAAGGTTTTAGCTGATGTGGGGCTGGTTGGATTTCCAAGTGTAGGAAAGTCTACGCTCTTGTCTGTAGTATCAGCTGCTAAACCCAAAATTGCTGATTACCACTTTACCACTCTTGTTCCTAACCTTGGAGTCGTGGAAACTGATGATCAGCGTAGCTTTGTTATGGCTGACCTTCCGGGCTTAATAGAAGGAGCTCACAGCGGGGTAGGGCTCGGCCATCAATTTCTCCGTCATATCGAACGCACAAGAGTAATTGTTCACGTAATTGACATGAGCGGTATTGAAGGCAGAGATCCCTACGAGGATTACCAGACGATCAACCAGGAATTAGAGCAGTACAATATGCGTCTTATGGAACGTCCGCAGATAATTGTTGCAAATAAAATGGATCTTCCTGATGCCCAGGAACATCTGGAATTATTTAAAGAGCAGGTAGGAAATGAAGTGGAGATTTATCCAATCTCTGCTGTTACACAGTCCGGCCTGCAGAATCTGCTGCGTTCAATAGTAGATAAGATAGAAACTACTCCTATGTTCCCGCTTTACGAAGAAGATACAGATCAGCGTGTCGTATATAAATATACGAAAAAAGCAGATCCATTTACAGTAGAACAGGATGAGGACGGAAGTTTCGTAGTCAAAGGTCATGAAATTGAAACACTCTTTAAAATGACAAACTTTGACAGGCACGATTCTGTGCAGCGTTTTGCAAGAAAGATGAGACGTATGGGTATTGATCAGGCACTCCGCGATCTGGGAGCCCAGGACGGGGATATTGTCAGGATTCTGGAACACGAATTTGAGTTTATCGAATAGTGTGTGTTTCCCCCTGGTAGACAAACGTTTTTGTCTGCTATACAATAAACTCTTATAAACAGAATTATAAGGGATTAGGCGGTGAAACAGTTTGCGGAAAAGATCAGATCAGTTTTATCTTGTGCGGGAGGATATGCTCTCGGAAGCTATGCTTAAAACTGTAGAAGCTAAGCGCCTGCTGGAAAGTGATACAGTTCAGACAATCAACGAGGCAGTAAACGAAGTAGAACTCAGCAGAAGTGCATTCTATAAATATAAAGATGGAATTTTTCCCTTTCATACAATGGTGAAAGAAAAAATCATTACCCTCACCATTCATTTACAGGATCAGTCGGGATCATTATCTAAGCTGCTTTCCATGGTTGCGCAGACAGGAGCGAATGTATTAACGATAAATCAGACAATTCCTTTACAGGGAAAAGCTACGATTACACTGACAATTGAAACAGCGGCGATGACTTCAGACGTTACCGGACTGCTGGATCAAATGCAGCAGCTCGAAGCTGTACAAAGAGTTGAAATTGTAGGCTCAGGTGCTTAACTGCAGAGAAGGAGAGAAGTAAAGTGGAAAAAGTTGGTTACCTTGGTCCGGAAGGATCTTTTACTGAGGCTGCTGCCGCTACGCTTGTTCCGGATATGAAGAGAGTTCCTTTCAGGTCCATTCCGGATACGATGGATGCGGTGGCTGAGGAGAAAGTTACACAGGCAGTGGTCCCTATGGAAAATGCAATTGAAGGAACGGTAAATATCACGCTGGATTATTTCATTCATCATCAGCGGATGAACATTTCTGCGGAGATAGTAGCACCTATTGAACAGCATCTGCTGATTTCAAAAGGAAAAGAGCAGGCGTGGAAGGATATTGACGTTATTTATTCCCATCCCCAGGCGATTGCCCAATGCCATCAGTTTTTACGGGAATGGCTTCCTGACGCAGAAATCTCGTACATGAATTCTACAGCCTCAGCTGCAAAATACATTATGGAGCATCCGGAAGAAAATGCTGCAGCGATTGCAAATGACATTGCTGCAAAAGCATATGGCTTATCATTGGCACAGCTGAAAATAAATGACTATGAACACAATCGTACCCGTTTTGTTTTATTAACGAAAGATGAGCATACCTTCCAGCACGAGTTAATTACTCCGGAAACTACTTTTAAGACATCGATGATGATTAGTCTTTCTTCTGATTTCGCAGGAGCTCTTCATCAGGTGCTAGCAGCATTTGCATGGAGAAAAATAAATCTTTTAAGAATTGAATCCAGACCTACAAAAACCGGGCTGGGAAATTATTTCTTTATTATTGATGCAGAAATAAAAAAAGATAATGTTCTTATTCCTTCAGTAATTGAAGAACTCAGGGCATTAGGATGCGGTGTGCATGTTTTAGGAAGCTACCCCTGCTTTACCTGGGAAGAATTAAATGGAGCAAGGGCAATACCTAAGGTAAGGCAAAAATAATTTCTGCGCTGTTATGGGCGCGAATGCATTCTTTATTTATGGATGTTAACTGTACGTTCAGATAAAAAGCATCACCTGAATCTCTTTCTGCAGGACAGAAGGAGATTTTTCAGGTGTATTCAGGAGGGTCTATTATGGCGGGTCATTCTAAATGGAGTAACATTAAGCATAGAAAAGGCAGACAGGATGCAAAGAAAGGGAAGATATTCACAAAAATATCAAAGGAAATCTTCCAGGCTGTTAGAAACGGCGGTGACAATACAGAGACCAACCATGCTTTGAAAACAGCTCTCGATAAAGCAAGGCAGGCGAATATGCCAAATGAAAATATTGATAGAACCATAAAAAAAGCCAGTGGAAATTTGGAAGGCATTAATTATGAAGAAATTATTTACGAAGGGTATGCGCCTCATGGGGTGGCAGTCTATGTAGAAGCTTTGACAGAGAATAAAAACCGGACTGCCGCTGAAGTCCGTCTTGCTTTTAATAAAAATGGCGGAAACTTAGGAGAAACCGGATGTGTTGCCTTTATGTTCCAAAGAAAAGGTTATCTTTTGTTTGAAAAAGAGCAGGAGATAGAGGAAGATGATTTTATGATGGAGGCTCTTGAAGCAGGAGCAGAAGATGCAGTATTTTTTGAAGATTCCGTGGAGGTATTTGTACCCGCAGAGGAGACGCAGAAAACTGCACAGTTACTGGAGGTCCCGGGGCTTCGTCTGGAAACAGCCGAGGCGGCTATGATACCTGATACAAAGATTGCATTAACAGAAGAGCAGCTGGAAGAAGTCATGGTTTTAATTGAAGCGCTGGAAGACAGTGATGATGTCCAGAGTGTTGCCCATAATGCTTCCTTCTGATTTACTCCCTCTGCCTTTATTTATTCGAATATGCTAAAATGGAATGTGTGTTCGTTATGAATAGAGTGGAGGGAAATACTAAGTGATTGAATGTTTAACAGGCAATGTTGTGCATATAGAGGCTGATACAATTGTATTAGATGTAAATAAAGTAGGTTATTTACTGCACTGTGGAAATCCATACCGGTATGAGCAGGACAAAGGAAATGAAGTTACTGTATATACATACCAGCACGTAAGAGAAGATGCGATTAAGCTTTATGGTTTTTCCCACCGGGAGGAACGCCGCTTATTTGAAAAGCTGCTGCAGGTTTCAGGTATTGGACCTAAGGGGGCGCTCGCTATCGTAGGCTCAGAGCAGCCGAAGCTTGTAGTGGAAGCGATAGAACAGGAAAATGAAACATTTTTAACTAAATTTCCGGGTGTGGGAAAAAAAACTGCCCGTCAGATTATTTTAGATCTGAAAGGAAAAGTAAGCGAAATTGTTCCTACGCTTGCTGAAGGATTATTTGCTGCTCCACTTACAGTTCCTACAGATCAGGAATCTGCTTTAACAGAAGCATTGGAAGCCCTTCGAGCACTGGGATATACAGAACGGGAAATTAAAAAAGTTACTCCGGCCCTGAATGCAGAATCGCTGACGACAGATGCATATATTAAACTTGCTTTACGGGAAATGCTGAAGGGCTGATCGGAAAGGAGAAACCGAGATGGACGAAAGAATGATGAGTGGAGAAGCACAGGGAACAGAGGAAGCAGAAGAATTCAGTCTTCGTCCGCATACCCTGGGGCAGTATATCGGACAGACGACGGTTAAAGAAAATCTGCGTGTTTTCATTGAAGCTGCTACAATGCGGGAAGAGAGCCTGGACCACGTGCTGCTTTATGGACCGCCCGGACTCGGAAAAACGACCCTCGCTATGATTATTGCAAATGAAATGGGCGTTCAGCTGCGGACTACTTCCGGACCGGCTATTGAAAGACCGGGAGACCTGGCTGCAATACTAACAGCGCTGGAACCGGGGGACGTGCTCTTTATTGATGAAATCCATCGGCTTCCCCGAGCTGTAGAAGAAGTTCTGTATCCGGCAATGGAAGATTTTTTCCTGGATATTGTAATTGGCAAAGGACCATCTGCAAGATCTATAAAACTCGATCTTCCTCCCTTTACTCTGGTGGGAGCAACCACACGAGCTGGGATGCTCTCAGCGCCATTAAGAGACAGGTTTGGAGTAATGAGCAGACTTGAATACTATACGGAGCCTGAACTTAGGGAAATCGTCCTGCGTACAGCAGATGTTATGGAGGTGGAAATTATGAATGATGCTTCCTATGAAGTAGCAAGGCGTTCCCGGGGCACTCCAAGGATTGCCAATAGGCTGCTGCGGCGTATACGTGATTTTGCACAGGTAAAGGGTGACGGAAGTATTTCAAGCTTCATAACGAATGAAGCGCTGGATTTATTGCAGGTAGACAAGCTTGGCCTGGATGACATAGATCATAAATTACTCAAAGCGATGATTGAACGATTCAGGGGCGGACCTGTTGGACTGGATACGATCGCTGCCACAATTGGTGAAGAATCACATACGATAGAAGATGTATACGAACCTTATCTGCTGCAGATTGGCTTCATTCAGCGGACGCCGCGGGGAAGGATTGTAACGCCTGCAGCTTATCAGCATTTCCATATGGAGGTGCCGCAATAATGACAATTCCAAAAATGCTGGTTACTGCTGGAATAGTACTGATTATAGCTGGAGTAATCTGGCAGGTGGGCGGTAGATTTCTTTCGCTTGGGCGCTTGCCTGGGGATATTATTATTGAGCGTGGAAATTCTACTTTCTATTTTCCGCTCATGACATCAATTATCATAAGTATCGTGCTTTCTCTGCTGTTCATGTTTTTTCGCAGATAAAGTGAAATAAAGGAGATTGAAAGTATGGATGTTTCACAATTTGATTATGAGCTCCCGGAAGAATTAATTGCACAAACGCCTTTGAGAGATCGGGAGGCTTCCAGAATGCTGGTGCTGGATAAAGAAAAAGGCAGCAGAATGCATGAATATTTTCATCAATTAACGAACTACCTGGAGCCGGGAGATACACTTGTGCTGAACAATACTAAAGTTATTCCTGCCAGGCTGTTTGGAATAAAAAAAGATACAGGTGCTAAAATCGAAGTGCTGCTTCTGAAGGAAGATATAGGGCATGTATGGGAAGCGCTGGTGAAACCTGCAAAAAGAATAAAAAAAGGTACGGTAATCGAATTTGGAGAAGGCTTACTGCAGGCACAGTGCCTAGAAGAACTTCCGGATGGGCGAAGAAAACTGGCTTTTCAATTTGAAGGTATTTTCCATGAAATTCTTGATGAGCTGGGAGAAATGCCTTTACCGCCTTACATTCAGCAGCAGCTGGAAGAGAAAGACCGGTATCAGACGGTGTTTGCCAAACACCGCGGATCTGCTGCCGCGCCCACAGCCGGCCTTCACTTTACAGAAACAATGATAGAGAAGCTGAAACAAAATGGTATTGAAATAGCTTATCTGACTTTGCACGTTGGACTGGGGACGTTTCGTCCGGTGTCCGTTGAAGACGTGGAAAGCCATACGATGCACGCTGAATTTTATAATCTCCCGGGCTCGACCGCAGATGTCCTGAATGAAACGAAAAACCGAGGCGGAAGAATTATTGCGGTAGGCACCACTTCTGCACGTACCCTGGAAACAATTGCAAGAGATCAGGATGGAATTTTCACAGGATCCACAGGTTGGACTGATATATTTATCTACCCAGGATTTGAATTTCGCGCCATAGATGGACTTTTAACCAATTTTCACCTGCCTAAGTCCACATTGGTAATGCTTGTGAGTGCACTGGCAGGCAGAGAAGCAGTACTCGAAGCTTATAAAGAAGCTGTAGCGCAGAAATACCGATTTTTCAGTTTTGGAGATGCCATGCTGATCATTTAAACAAGCTGTATTAATAGAAAGAGGGACTTTAAATGCCAGCGATAACATACGAACATATTAAAACTTGTAAGCAGTCCGGAGCGCGGCTGGGTATTGTTCATACTCCGCACGGCTCCTTTGAAACACCGATTTTTATGCCTGTGGGTACACTGGCTACGGTGAAAACAATGAGTCCGGACGACCTTGTAGAAATGAATGCACAGATCATTCTCAGCAATACGTATCATCTATGGCTGCGGCCTGGAGAAGATATTATTGAAGAAGCTGGAGGACTGCATAAATTTATGAATTGGGACCGTCCGATTTTAACGGATTCCGGCGGCTTTCAAGTATTCAGTTTAAGTGATCTGCGTAACATTACAGAAGAAGGGGTGCATTTCCGCAATCATTTAAGCGGGGAGAAGCTTTTCCTGACGCCGGAAAAATCTATGCAGATACAAAATTCTCTAGGGCCTGATATCATGATGGCATTTGATGAGTGCCCCCCTTATCCAGCAGAACATAAATATATGAAAGATTCTGTGGAGAGAACAAGCAGATGGGCAGAGCGCTGTCTTGAAGCACACAAACGACCTGGGGACCAGGGGTTATTTGGAATTATTCAGGGAGGAGAGCATCCGGATTTACGCAGACAAAGTGCAGAAGATCTCGTTTCACTTGATTTCCCCGGTTATGCAATCGGAGGTCTTTCTGTAGGAGAGCCGAAAGATGTAATGAACCGCGTACTGGAAGAAACAACCCCGTTTATGCCGGATAACAAGCCCCGGTATTTGATGGGAGTGGGCTCCGCAGATTCTTTAATAGATGGTGCGATCCGCGGTGTAGATATGTTTGACTGCGTACTGCCTACGAGAATTGCAAGAAATGGAACTTTAATGACAAGTTCAGGCAGACTTGTTGTCAGAAACGCTAAATTTGCCCGCGATTTCCGGCCTTTGGATGAGAACTGTAACTGTAAAGTCTGTAAAAATTATTCCCGTGCTTATCTCAGACATCTTATTAAAAGTAATGAAACACTCGGGTTAATATTATGCTCGTATCACAATCTTCACTTTTTGATCACATTAATGGATAAAGTAAGGCAGGCGATTCGTGAAGACCGGCTCCTGGACTTCCGTGAACAATTTTTTGAAGCTTACGGGTTTAATAAGCCGGACGCAAAAAATTTCTAGTTAGGAAATTTTATTGATTTTATAGCATAAGTTTGTCTACAATAGAATTTGGGAGATTGTCCTTACAGTTCAAGCTGGAACGGAAGTTTCACTTGTTTAGTTAGAAGGGAGTGAATAGATTGGACGTTTTAGGAGCGTTAATTCCACTTATTTTAATGTTTGCTATTTTCTATTTTCTGTTGATTCGTCCTCAGCAGAAGCGCCAGAAAAAAGTTCAGCAAATGCATGCTTCCCTGCAAAAGGGAGACAGAATTATTACAATCGGCGGACTGCACGGCACGATTGATGCAATTGATGAAAATCGTGTAGTAGTAGATGTTGATGGAAGTAATAAGTTAACATTTGATCGTCAGGCGATTCGTGAAGTAACGAATCAGGACTGATTATCAATGGGGTGTCTAAAGGGAGAAACCTGATAGACTCCCCTTTTTTAGAATAAGTATACAGAATTTTACATAAAGGGAGATCTGTACCGTGCATTGGAGAAATTTGTACCGCGGCTTTTTAATGGGTATCTGCGATATTATCCCGGGGGTAAGCGGTGGAACCATGGCGCTTATTTTAGGCATTTATGAAGATTTTATCCGCGCAATCAGCGGGTTTTTCAGTAAAGACTGGAAGCAGCATCTCGGATTTTTAATTCCTCTTGGTATCGGAATGGGAACTGCAATTATTGCGCTTGCGAATCTGATAGGACTAATCCTGGAAAGATATGGCCAGGAAACAAACTTTTTATTCACAGGTTTATTAATAGGAGTACTGCCTCTGTTGATAAAACAGTCTTATGTTACCTCAGCTTTCAATTCCAGACATTATCTGTATATGCTGATTGCAGCTTTGGTTGCACTTTATATAGGCGGTACGGCAGATCCGGAAGCAGGACAGGCAGTAATGGAAGTAACTTCCGCAAATGCGATTTTATTCTTTGTGGCAGGATGGATCGCCAGTATGGCAATGCTTCTGCCTGGAGTAAGCGGGGCATTTGTACTTTTACTGTTTGGGGTCTATGCCTCTGCTACGAATGCGTTATCTTTTTCAAATCCGAACTTTGCAGTGATAGCCATTGTCGGGTCAGGTGTAATTTTAGGGTTTATTATCAGCAGTAAGGCAATACGATATTATTTCAAGCATCACCCTGTGAATGTGTACGCCATAATTATTGGTCTGATAGGCGGAGCAGTTTTTACTATTTTTCCAGGCTTTGGTGAAGGAAATGTCTTCGCCAGTTTAGGTACATTTGCGGCTGGTACTTTTGCAGCGTATGTATTAAGCTTAAAGCAGCCTTAAGGTACACCTGCGGCTGATTATTCTTTGCCTCTTAAGTTAAAGCGAAGTCTCTTCCTGTCAACATGGAATATAAACAGAGATATTTATGCAATATTTTTTCACTATGCAAGATGAAAAGAAATACTGTTGTGCAACGAAGGAGAAACCGCACCAGCATTATTACTTTTTTAGATGAACCGTTTACTTTTTCAGGCAGCGTAACTAAAAAGAATTTTAAGACAAAACATCAAGAGGAGGCGGTCAGTTTGGAAAATCAATGGGAGGCGTGGCGGGGGAAATTAGCTCCTGTAATTACAAGCAAAGCAGAAGAATGGGTTATTTACGGGCATGATCAAGTGACGGAAGAAGATGTATGGAATACATTTATTGAAAAAATGCGGCGCAAGAAAGATATCCCATCGAATCTTCGGCTTCACTGGGTAGTTGCGGAACTATTCGCTGTTTCAGCAAATGATTACATGACGCAGTTAACGGTCAGTGCTTACCGCAGTGATGATTGGTTTTCCTCAAAAGGATCGTTTTCTTTGAAAGATTTGTGAACTTAAACTTGAAAACCTGTGCGTGATTGACATAGGTTTTTTAACAGGACTATAATAAGTCTATTGGTTTTATATACTGAACCAATTTCATAAAGCAGTTTCCGAAAAATTCAACGGACATTATATAAAAAATCACTATTTTTTATCAAATATTAGCCGGCCGATCCCTCAGTATCAGCTTAGTCAGAAAGTCTGTTCAGCCCTTTTGGTATGGATTTAAATACGGGTACTGCGGGAAACGTCCGGATGAAATGCAGATCCTTTTCATTGTTCAGAAATAATTTTATTGATGTGACGTATGAAATTGATTCTATTGCATAAATTCTGAGAGGATGTCTGGAGGCGGCTTCAGCATCCTTCTCCTGTGTTTACATAAGCATAGAGCTGCGAATGAAGGAGGAGCTTGTATTGGTTAAAAGAAGAAAAGGGGTCCGGAAAAGTCTGATCGCCGTATTTTTTGCAATTATTATTGCTCTCGGTGCTCTGATCGCTTCCAATGTGACGGATCACGTGGAAGATATCAGTCTCGGACTGGATCTGCAAGGTGGATTTGAGGTGCTGTATGAAGTTCAGCCCCTCGATGATGAAGAAGGCACTGAGATTAACAGAGAATTACTTACGGATACTGTAAGTGCGCTGAATGCTCGTATAGACGTGCTGGGGGTATCAGAGCCCAGCATTAATATTGAGGGTGAGGACCGAATCCGGGTGCAGCTTGCCGGGGTGGATGATCAGGAACAGGCAAGAGAACTCCTGTCGACACAGGCAAGGCTTGAATTCCGGGACACAAATGATGTTTTAATGATGGATGGCTCTGACCTGGTAGAAGGAGGAGCACGTCAGAATTTCCGTGAACAGACAAATGAACCAATCGTTTCAGTTACGGTGGATGATGCTGATTTATTTCGTGAAATAACTGCAGAGATTTCCCAGCGTCCTTTTCCAGATAACCGGCTTGTAATCTGGCTGGATTATGAGGAAGGAGACTCCTACGAAGAAGAAATACAGAGAGAGGATTCAAAAATAGTTTCTGCACCGACAGTAAACGAAACGATTCCCTCTCGTGATGTAATGATTTCTGGGGACTTCACTACAGAATCTGCTCAGGATCTGGCAGGTATATTAAATGCAGGCGCACTGCCGGTGGAATTAGAAGAGCTTTCTTTGAATTCCGTGGGAGCACAATTAGGTGAAAGATCAATGGATATGGCGGTCAATGCAGGTTTCATTGGCATCGCACTAATCTTTGCCTATATGCTTGTGTATTACAGATTTATGGGAGCTGTAGCTGTTATTACGCTTTCTGCTTATATCTACCTTGTGCTTGTAGTATTCAATTGGCTGAATGCTGTCCTGACTCTTCCTGGTATTGCAGCTTTAATTCTGGGTGTCGGAATGGCAGTGGATGCGAATATTATTACTTTCGAAAGAATCAAAGATGAACTGCGGAGCGGCAGATCAGTAATGAGTGCTTTTAAAGCAGGAAGCAAACGTTCGTTATCTACAATACTCGATGCCAACATCACAACAATACTCGCAGCTTCAGTTCTCTTTTATTTTGGTACGAGTGCTGTGCAGGGTTTTGCGGTTATGCTTATTGTAAGTATTTTAACCAGCTTTATTACCGCAGTTTTTGGATCCCGGCTGATTTTAGGGTTATGGGTGAACAGCCGTGCACTGAATAGAAAGCCTCGACTGTTCGGTGTAAAGGAGCGTGAAATTAATGAACTTTGATCATAAGTCTTCCAAGCTGGATTTCATGAAGTACCGCAAAGCGTTCTTCGGCTTTTCACTGCTTTTCCTTCTTATCGGAGTGGCTTTGCTTTCTACTGTCGGTTTAAATTTGGGAATCGATTTTGAAAGTGGTACCACTGTGGAAGTACTTGCAGAAGAGGAAGTAACTGCTGCAGAAATTGAAGATGAATTTATGGAAATCGGCTACGAACCCGATGAGGTAGTGCTTGCCGGTGATAACAATGACATTGCGCGGGCTTCCTTTATCGGAGGTATTACCCAGGAGGAATCCCTGGAAATTCAGGCGCATTTTGATGAATTATATGGTACAACGCCTAACATAAGTACGATCACCCCGATTGTAGGGGAAGAATTAGCGAGAAATGCTATCATTTCTGTGTTAATTGCTGCGGTTGGGATTATTATCTATGTCACGGTCCGTTTTGAATTTCTTTACGGTATCTCTGCAATTATTGCTTTGTTTCATGATGCTTTATTTATACTGACCATTTTCAGTATATTGCAGATGGAAGTAAATATTCCTTTCATCGCCGCAGTTCTTACCATCATCGGTTATTCAATAAATGATACGATCGTTACCTTTGACAGGATCAGAGAAAATATGGGTCTGGAAAAGAAAGTGGAGTCATTCGAAGACGTTTCGAGAGTTGTAAATAAAAGTCTGGTGCAGACATTGGCCCGTTCCATTAATACTGTGTTAACAGTGGTGTTTGCTGCTGGTGCACTGCTAGTTTTTGGCGGGGAAGGTCTAAGAGTGTTTTCTTTCGCGCTGGTTATAGGTCTTGTTGCGGGTACGTATTCTTCCTTGTTTATTGCGGCTCAGATCTGGGCGATTCTTAAAACGAAGCAGATAAAAAAACAGCAGCAGAAAGCTTTACTCAGAGAAGAAGAAGCAGAACAGGCAGGAAACGTTTAAGTTACAGCGCCTTGGCTTAATTATAAAATGCAGCAAATATACGTAATATGAATGGTGAATCTATTTAAGAAAGTATATTTCGAATAGATAAGCGGAAAAATATCACTGATAATAATTTTTTCGACAGCCTGATAAGCACCCTGCGGTAAATAAGCAGGGTGCTTATTTATACCTGCAGTTTTACAGCATTCATGATATGGTTAAAGAAGAGTGGGCAGAAAGGCGTGTCTTTATGACGGAAATAAATGCAGATCGTTACAAAAAAGTTCAATTCGGCGCATGGATTGGCATATTGGGAAATGCCCTTCTTGCTATTGTAAAAGGAATCGTAGGGTTAGCGGCTGACAGTCGTGCACTTGTTGCCGATGCTCTTCATTCAGCTTCAGATGTAGTAAGTTCTATTGCTGTCTTAATAGGAGTGCGAGCTGCCCAGCAGCCGCCAGATGAAGACCATCCATATGGACACGGGAAGGCAGAAACTGTGACAGCAATCATTGTTTCTGTTTTATTAATCATTGTAGGCATTGAGGTGGCAGTGAATTCTTTTACCGCGATGTTTTCTCCGGAGTCTATTCCAGGTATATGGGCGGTATATGCAGCAATGTTTTCTATTCTCTTAAAAGAATTAATGTTTCAATACAAGTTTAAATTGGGTAAAAAATATAAAAGTGATGCTTTGATCGCAGATGCATGGCATCATCGTTCTGATGTATTTTCTTCTATAGCCGTTTTAGCTGGAGTAGGAGCGGCGATTGCAGGGGGAGCGCTCGGCTTCAATCAAGCCGCTATATTTGACCCGATTGCCAGTGTTATCGTTGCTGCATTCATAATAAGAATGGGCTGGAAATTGGGAGCAGAAGCGATTCATCAGACTATCGATCATGTACTTCATGAAGAAGACAGCAAATGGATGATGGAGGCCGCACACCGTGTACCGGATGTTTTGTCTGTAGATGAACTTCTGGCGCGGGAACACGGACATTACGTAATAGTAGATATCAAAATATCCGTGCATCCTTATATCACTGTAGAAGAAGGACATGCAATCGGCAAAAAAGTAAAGGCTGAATTAATGAAGTACGGATACGTCCGCGATGTGCGAGTACACATAAATCCATTTTCTGAGAAGGAGGAATAATAATGAAAGGTCAATGGGGATTAATCATAGGTCTTATCATCGTGCTGGTGATAGCAGTATTTGCTGTCATTAATGTGGATCCTGTTACTGTGAATTTCGGATTTGGAGAAGCGGACTGGCCGCTTGTACTGGTAATTTTAGGTTCAGTTTTAATGGGCGGACTGATTGTAGGACTTGTTGGAATGTATAAGATTCATAATTTGCAGCGGGAAAACAAAAAATTACGTACGAATAATGACCACAGCACTGCAAAAAATAATAAAAATCCGGATAAGTCCAAGAATGATGACGATATTAAACCGAACCCAATGGAAAAGTAATAACAAGTGAACTATTCCGGACAACGGAAGTGTTAGTGAAGCCCCCCCCCTTATTAAGGGGGGACTTTTTTGTAAAATAATATATAAAAAATCCAGTGGAATTTACAATGCTTAATTTCGTTTGTTTCCTTTGTTACGCTTATGTATAATGAACAAGTCAGGGGTGATACAATGCTACACGCGAATGCCGATTGGATTATTTCTGCAGCGCCGGAAGAAGAAGTGGAAGCACTGCAGAAAAAAACTGGATTAACAAAAATAGCTGCTCGTTTTTTAGTGCAGCGTAACATAAC
This sequence comes from Alkalicoccus daliensis, assembly GCF_900103955.1. GTDB lineage: Bacteria > Bacillota > Bacilli > Bacillales > Salisediminibacteriaceae > Alkalicoccus > Alkalicoccus daliensis. The sequence continues at coordinate 924,985 of NZ_FNIL01000001.1, read as the reverse complement.
AGACACAGATGCAGTAAATGATTTTCTCACATTTGATGAAAGTAAACTGCATGATCCTTTCCTGATGAAGGATATGGAAAAAGCAGTAAACAGAATTAAAGAAGCGATTGCTTCTGAGGAAAAAATACTTATATTTGGAGATTACGATGCTGACGGCGTTACTAGTACGTCTTTACTTTATTCAGTATTGAGAAAACTTGGAGCGGATGCAGGCTTTTATGTGCCGAACCGTTTTACAGAAGGCTATGGACCAAACGAGCCCGCTTTCAGGCATGCAAAAGATGAAGGTGTCAGTTTAATTGTGACAGTAGATACAGGGATATCCGGAAATCATGAAGCAGAGGTTGCAAAGGAGATTGGGATAGATTTAATTATCACAGATCATCATGAGCCGCCGCCTCAGGTGCCCGATGGTTTTGCTGTCATCAATCCCAAGCAGGAAGACTGCTCCTATCCGTTTAAAGAACTGGCAGGTGCAGGAGTAGCCTTCAAGCTGAGTCACGCCTTATTAGGTGAAATACCTAAAGAGTATTATGATCTTGCTGCTGTTGGAACGATAGCGGATCTAGTGCCTTTACTTGGAGAAAACCGAATTATTGCCGCAAAAGGTCTGCGGGCCATGCAGTCAGTACTTCGTCCCGGATTAAAAGCGCTGCTGCATAAAGCTGGCGCAGAACAAGCTGATATTGATGAAGAAACAATCGGGTTTCTGATCGGACCCCGCTTGAATGCAGCAGGACGGCTGGACAGTGCAGATCCTGCAGTAGAACTATTACTCAGCAGAGATCCTGCAGAAGCAGAAGAGATAGCATTAATGATTGATGATCTGAACAAAGAGCGTCAGAAAATAGTAAAAGATATTACAGTCGAAGCAGAAGCGATTGCAGAAGAGCAGGGTATTCCTTCCGTTCTTGTGGTAGCAAAAGAAGGCTGGAATCCGGGAGTAATAGGAATCGTTGCCAGCAGGCTGGTAGAAAAATACTATCGGCCGGCAATCGTGCTCAGTATTGATCCGGAAAAAGGTACTGCGAAAGGATCCGCCAGAAGTATTGCTGGCTTTGATATGTTTCGCTCCCTATCAACGATGAGAGAGATTCTTCCCCATTTTGGTGGACATCCAATGGCGGCAGGTTTAACAATGGCGCTGGATAATGTGGATGAAATGAGATCCAGGCTGGTGAAAATTGCCGAAGAAACCCTGACAGATGAGGACTGGAAGCGAAAGCTTTATGTAGATTTACCAGCGTCTGTAGAGGAAGTTTCTGTAGAAACAATTAATGATTTAGCGCAGATGGCTCCTTTTGGTATCGGAAACCCTTCGCCAAAAGTACTGCTGGAGAACACAATTGTAGAGCAGTCCAAAAAAATAGGAGCGAATCAGGATCATTTAAAGCTAACGCTTACAAATGAAAACCACGATCGTGCGCTTGATGCTATTGCATTCAGAATGGGAGAGAAACATCATCAGCTTTCTCCGCTTGCTAAGTTGTCAGCAGTCGGAAAACTCTCGATTAACGAATGGAATGGCAGCGTAAAGCCGCAGATGATTGTAGAAGATATTAAAGTTTCAGAATGGCAGCTGTTTGATCACCGGGGAGACAAACGTTATGGTCAAAAGGCAGAAGAAGAAAAAACGATACTTTATTTTCAGAACAAAGAACAGGTAAAGCATCTTCCGTCCAGCTGGAGGAAAATAGATGTTTCCGCTCCGGAAGCAGTGAAAAAAGATCTTTCAGAAGTTACTTATGCAGTACTGTATGATGTACCTGATACGATGGAGCAGATATCACAGGTGATGAGTGAACTCATTAATATAGAAAGAATTGATGCTGTATTTCAGCATGAAGAAGAATTTTTCTTTACGGCGCTCCCTTCAAGAGATCAGTTTAAGTGGTTTTATGCTTTCATGCAGAAACGGCAGCGCTTTGACCTGAATGAGCATCTTACTGCTTTAGCAAAACATAAAGGATGGAGCGAAAGCACAATTACTTTTATTTGTGAGGTGTTTTTTGAGCTGGAATTTGTTAAGATGGAAGATGGTTTAGTTACTGTAAGGGAAGAACCAAGGAAACAAGCATTGACAGCGTCACCGACTTACCAGAAACATATACAAAAAAGCAGGATTCAGCAGGAACTTTGTTATTCAACATTTCGTTCCCTGAAAAAACAGCTGGATTCTATGATGATTTCGGCAGCTTCAGTTTCTCAGTAAACTGAAGGAAAAGCCGATAGGAGGAACTGTGAAATGGATTATAAGCAATATGTAACAGTAGTAGAAAATTTCCCGAAAGAAGGAATACGTTTTAAAGACATTACTACACTTATGGAAAATGGCCCTGTATATAAACAGGCGATTGAAGAAATGGCTGACTTTGCGGCGGATAAAAATATAGATGTAGTAGTGGGGCCCGAAGCCCGCGGCTTTGTTGTAGGATGTCCAATCGCTGTGCAAATGGGAATTGGGTTTGTCCCTGTTCGTAAAGCTGGAAAACTTCCGAGAGCAGTACTGGAAGTGGATTACGGGCTGGAATACGGAAAAGATTCCTTGAACATTCATAAAGGTTCTATTAAACCAGGACAAAGAGTATTGATTACAGATGACCTGCTTGCTACCGGCGGTACAATTGAAGCTACGATAAAAATGGTGGAAGAGCTTGGCGGTGTAGTAGCAGGAATTGCTTTCATGATAGAATTAAGCTATTTAAATGGTAAAGACCGACTAAAGCAGTACGAAGTATTTTCCTTAATGACTTATTAAATACCTGAAGCGACAAGCCGAAAATTCAAAAAGGTTTTGTCGCTTTTCTCTACCTGCATGATTTAAGATTTACATAAGCAATTAACCTCATGATATGATACTTAGAAGTATGCTAATATAAAAGTAATGTATTCGACATAATTAGTGTAATTTTGCAATATTATGACATAAACTCCCGCTCTGTCTTTACTTTGTGGCGATAGAGACTTAAAGAAAATGTAAGGTGATTACATGACTAGTGAACAAGTGCTTGAAAAAGCGAGTGAATATCTTCCCGAAAAAGATGTCGCTTTTTTACGGGAAGCTTATGAAATGGCGAAGTATGCTCACAGGGAGCAGTATCGGCGTTCAGGTGAACCGTATATTTGGCATCCAGTACAGGTAGCAGGGATCCTTGTGGAACTTGGCATGGATCCAGATACGATTGCTGCCGCCTTCCTTCATGACGTAGTGGAGGATACAGATATAGGTCTGGATGAACTGGAAGAAAAGTTCGGAGAACAGGTAGCCATGCTTGTAGATGGTGTCACCAAGCTTGGTAAAATAAAATACAAGTCAAAAGAAGAGCAGCAGGCAGAAAATCACCGGAAAATGTTTGTCGCCATGGCAAAGGATATTCGGGTCATTTTAATTAAACTCGCAGACCGTCTTCATAATATGCGGACATTAAAACATCTTCCTCCGGAAAAACAGCGGAGAATCTCAAATGAAACACTGGAGATTTTTGCGCCGCTCGCTCACCGCTTAGGTATATCCAAAATAAAATGGGAGCTTGAAGACACTTCCCTGCGCTATTTGAATCCGCAGCAGTACTACCGTATTGTAAATTTGATGAAAAAGAAGCGTGTGGAGAGAGAGAGCTATATTGAAGAAGTGCAGTCCCTGTTAAAAGAACGGTTGGGCGGAATGGATATTGAAGCAGATATTCATGGAAGAGCAAAGCATATTTATAGTATTTATAGAAAGATGGTACTGCAGAACAAGCAATTTAATGAAATTTATGATCTGCTCGCAATCCGGATCGTTGTAAAAAGTATTAAAGACTGTTATGCAGTCCTTGGTACGATCCACACGCAGTGGAAACCGATGCCGGGAAGGTTTAAAGATTATATTGCGATGCCGAAAGCGAATATGTACCAGTCTCTTCATACAACAGTTATCGGGCCGAAAGGTGATCCGCTGGAAGTGCAGATACGTTCAGAGGATATGCATAAAGTCGCAGAATTCGGTGTGGCTGCCCATTGGGCGTATAAAGAAGGAAAAACTGTTTCTGATGCCGAGTCTCTTGAAACAAAAATGTCATGGTTCCGTGAAATTCTTGAATGGCAGAACAATACAAATGATGCACAGGAATTTATGGAATCTTTGAAAATAGATTTATTTTCTGACATGGTATTCGTATTTTCTCCAAAAGGTGATGTGATGGAACTGCCGAAAGGCTCTGTGCCGCTTGATTTTGCCTTTAGAATCCATACAGAAGTGGGAAACCGCTGTATTGGCGCGAAAGTAAATGGAAAAATGGTACCGCTCGATCATCAGCTGAAAACCGGTGATATCGTGGAAATACTTACTTCCAAGCATTCTTACGGTCCCAGCCAGGACTGGATAAAAATTACGCAGAGTTCCCATGCGAAAAATAAAATCCGTCAGTGGTTTAAAAAAGAACGCCGGGAAGAAAATGTGGATAAAGGCCGGGACATGATCGAGAAAGAAATAGAAAACAAAGGATTTACTCCGAAACAGGCGCTGACGAAAGATAATATTCAGCGGGTAATGGATAAATTCAGCTTTACTACCGAAGAAGATATGTATGCTGCAGTAGGATATCATGGTATCACAGCAGCACAGGTAGTAACCCGGCTGACAGATAATCTGAGAAAGCAGGAGGAAGCCCCTGAAGGACAGACGCTTACAGAAGCGGTGGGAGAGTTAAAGCAGCAGACGAAAACTCCCGCAAAATCAGATCAGACTGGTGTAAAAGTGCGCGGGGTGGATAACCTGATGATTCGTCTTTCCCGCTGCTGTAATCCGGTTCCCGGAGATGAAATTGTCGGCTATATTACTAAGGGCAGAGGAGTTTCCATTCATAGGAGCGACTGTCCGAATGTTCAGGATGAAGAAAATTCAAGGATCCTTCCTGTAGAGTGGGAAGAGCGGCCGCAGCAGTCGAAAAATTATGATGTGGATATTGAAATATCGGGTTATGACCGAAGATCTTTACTAAATGATGTACTTCAGGCTGTAGCGGAGACAAAAACTAATATACAGGCTGTTTCAGGGAAAGCGGATAAAAATAAAATGGCACGGATAGATATGACAATTTCTATTCAGAACACCGCACATCTGCAGCGTGTAGTTGACCGTATTAAGCAGATTTCGGACATATATTCCGTGCGGAGAATTATGCATTAGAAGGAAGGTAAGCAGTCATGAGGGTGGTTGTACAGCGTTCAAAAGAAGGAAAAGTTACAGTAAATGAAAAAACAGTCGGGCAAATTCAGCATGGACTGATGCTGCTCGTTGGTGTAACACATGAGGACAGCAGGGAAGATGCTGAGTATCTTGCCGACAAGATAGCCGGACTTCGTATATTTGAAGATGAAGACGATAAATTAAACCTTTCCATTAAAGAAACAAATGGCCAGATTTTATCGGTATCTCAATTTACATTATACGGTGACTGCCGGAAAGGGCGCCGGCCTAACTTCATGGCTGCCGCCAAGCCGGATCATGCAGCGGAAATCTTTGATTATTTTAATGAATACCTGCGTGAGAAGCATGATCTGCATGTTGAAACAGGAGAATTTGGTGAAATGATGGATGTATCATTTACAAATGATGGACCAGTAACCCTCATTGTTGAAAGTAAATAATTTATCGACTTGACATACATGCAAACAATTCGTATTATAAGACAATATCGCATCACCAAGGACGGAGAAAAGTAGTAAAGAGTTTTCTTGTCGAACAGAGAGAAAGTGCCTTTGGCTGGAAGCACTTTTGTACAGAACTTTACGAAGGAACACTCCATAGGTGCCTCTTTGAAATATAAGTAGATGAGGCCGTGAATCAGGCGTTAACTGATATAAGTGGAAGCAGAACTGCTTCAACTAGGGTGGTACCACGGGTTTATTCCTCTCGTCCCTGACTATGTCAGGGAGGGGAGTTTTTTTTATGTCAAAAATTAAGTGAAACAGGAGGATTTGATCATGTCATTTACAATTCCACGGGGGACTCAGGATATACTTCCTGGCGAATCCGAAAAGTGGCAGATAGTCGAGCAGACTGCGCATGATTTATGCAGACGCTACAATTACAAAGAGATACGCACTCCAATTTTTGAACAGACAGAGTTATTTGCGCGTGGAGTAGGTGACACTACAGATATCGTGCAGAAGGAAATGTATGAGTTCAAAGATCGTGGAGATCGAAGTCTTACGCTGCGTCCGGAAGGAACTGCACCAGTGGTACGCTCTTATGTAGGAGAAAAAATGCATGGATGGGTGAACCAGCCGGTAAAACTTTATTATACAGGACCGATGTTCCGCTACGAACGTCCGCAGTCAGGACGGATGCGCCAGTTTGTTCAATTTGGAGTAGAGGCACTGGGAAGTGCAGATCCGGCGGTAGATGCTGAAGTTATCGCCTTGGCGATGGAACTTTATCAGGAACTTGGGTTAAAAGATTTAAAGCTTGTCATTAACAGTCTCGGCGATAAAGAAAGCCGGGAAGCGCATAAGCAGGCGCTGATTCAGCATTTTGAACCGAGAATTAATGAGTTCTGTGCCGACTGTCAGGCGAGGCTTACAAAAAATCCATTGCGTATTTTGGATTGTAAAGTAGACAGAGATCACGAACTTATGGGCAGTGCACCGGCAATTCTTGATTATTTAAATGAGGATTCCACAAAGTATTTTAAGCAGGTACAGGAATTTTTATCCGCGATGAAAATTCCGTTTGTAGTGGATCCGACACTTGTGCGTGGCCTGGACTATTATAATAATACTGCATTTGAGATTATGCTTGATGGAGAAGGGTTTGGAGCGATTACTACGTTGGCGGGCGGTGGAAGATATAATGGCCTTGTGGAAGATATCGGAGGACCTGAAACCCCGGGCATTGGTTTTGCACTCAGTATTGAGCGTTTGTTAATGGCGCTGGAAGTACAGGGCGTAGATTTAATCCAAGATTCCCAGCTGGACGTTTACTTAGTCACCCTGGGAGACAAGGCAAAAAATAAAGCTCCTGAACTGCTTTACCAGCTGAGAAAACAAGGATTTTCCGTGGATGCTGATTATATGGGCAAGAAAATGAAAGCACAGATGAAAACAGCGAACCGCCAGCAGGCACATGCAGTCCTGATATTAGGAGATGACGAGCTTGCAGAAGGAAAAATAAATGTAAAAGAGATGGCAACAGGAGAACAGAAGCTTCTGCAACTAGGTGAACTGGAAGCGGAACTTGCTGCACTGCTGCAAAGAAAGGATGAAGCATAGTGAAACAGCGTACACATACATGTGGAGAATTAACAGAACAACAGGTGGGAGAAAAAGTCATTCTGCTGGGATGGGTGAAAAAACGCCGTGATTTAGGCCAGGTCATTTTCATTGATCTGCGTGATGCCGCAGGGCAAGTACAGATTGTGTTTAATGGCGAAAAACAGCCGGAAGCTTTGGCTGTAGCAGAATCAGTAAGAAGTGAATATGTGCTGGAAGTCGAAGGGGAAGTAGTGCAGCGGGAAGAAAGCACCGTAAACCCTAAGATAGATACAGGCAGAATTGAGATAATCATTGAAGACGTCCGTGTACTGAATGCAGCAAAAGGTCTTCCGTTTGTTATTGAAGATGAAGCTGAATTAAACGAAGATGTACGTCTGAAATACCGGTATCTTGATCTGAGACGTCCAATGATGCAGGACACCATGAAGCTGCGGTACCGCACTACGAAGATGATCAGAGATATTCTGGATGAAGAAAAATTCATGGAGATTGAAACACCGATGCTTACAAAAAGCACGCCGGAAGGTGCCCGTGATTATTTAGTTCCCTCCCGTGTGCATCACGGTGACTTCTATGCGCTTCCTCAGTCACCCCAGCTGTTTAAGCAGCTATTAATGGTTGCTGGATTCGAAAGATACTTCCAGATTGCAAGGTGTTTCCGTGATGAAGATCTGCGGGCAGACCGGCAGCCTGAATTCACTCAGGTCGACATTGAAGCTTCTTTTATGGGGAAAGAACAATTAATTTCCATGATGGAAAAAATGATGCAGCGCCTCGTAAAAGACCTGCGCGGAGAAGACGTGGAAACTGCCTTCAAAAGGTTAACCTACCAGGAAGCAATGAACAGGTATGGATCAGATAAGCCAGATACAAGGTTCGGTATGGAACTTGTGGATATTTCTGAACAGGTGAAGGAAAGCGGATTTAAAGTGTTTTCTTCTACAGTAGAAAATGGCGGTGTCGTAAAAGGCATCTGTGTGAAAGGAATTGCTCCCGAGTATTCCCGTAAAGACCTCGATGAACTAAGTGGATTTGCAGAAATTTACGGTGCAAAAGGGCTGGCATGGCTGAAGGTTTCTTCTGAAAGTGAAGTGAAAGGACCGATCGCCAAATTCTTTAACGAAGAGGAACAGAAACAGTTAATAGAGGTGTTTGAAGCTGAAGAAGGAGATGTGTTGTTCTTTGCAGCTGATAAAATCCGGGTGGCATGGGATGTGCTGGGAGCACTGCGGACGAAATTTGCCAAGGAAAGAAACCTGATTCCTTCGAATACGTTTGACTTCCTTTGGGTGACAGAGTTTCCACTCCTGTCCTACGATGAAGACGAAAAGCGCTATGTAGCTGAACATCACCCATTTACACGCCCTGTAGCGGAAGATGAAGAGCTGCTGACGACGAATCCTGAAAAAGTAAGAGCAGAAGCTTATGACCTTGTATTAAATGGCTACGAACTCGGTGGTGGGTCTCAGCGTATTTATGAACGTGGACTTCAGGAAAAAATGTTTACAGCACTTGGTTTTTCAGAAGAAGAAGCGAAAGAGCAGTTTGGATTTCTCCTGGATGCATTCGAATACGGTACACCGCCGCATGGAGGAATTGCGCTGGGACTGGACCGGCTCGTGATGATTCTTGCAGACCGCACGAATCTGAGAGACACAATTGCTTTCCCTAAAACAGCAAGCGCCAGCTGTCTGCTGACAAATGCACCAAGCAGTGTAGAGCAGTCAAAGCTTGATGAGCTTCATTTGAACGTGCAGGAAAAGAAAAAAGAAGAAACAAAAGAAAAGTAAGATCAGTATGCTGTCGGAAAGGCAGCAGTGGAGCTTAAAAAAAATTCTGTGCCGGGATTTACCAGCAGAACATCAGAGTTAACTAATTATTTAGAAAATTCATCTTGCAATTATTAAATTCATGAGGTAAGATGAAGATGAAATAAACGTTATCTTTTATAAGGGTCCTGCGGTGTACGTGTTAAACGACGGTTTTGAGCCAACATTTTCACGTAGGGAGCTTATTCGTTCCATTGGAATGGACACGCCTCGCTTGTCAGAGGACTTCCGGACTTGTGGGCAGAGCACCCACCTGCCTGGGCAGGTTCAAAGCAAGTGAACATAACGGCATTATGGGACTCTTATACTCACTATAAAACTTTAAAGCTGATTTACTAAAGAATTTTCTTTAGTAAATCAGCTTTTTTTATTTTCCTTTTCTTTTTCTTTCTGCAAAGTAATCCAGTCTGCGCTGTACCGTTTTTTCATAGCCGTTCGTAGATGGGTGATAAAACGTCTTATGCTTCAAATGATCAGGCAGGTACTGCTGTACAGCATAATGATTCTCATAATTGTGAGGATACAGATAGCCCTCTCCATGTCCAAGCTTACTGGCTCCCTTATAGTGAGCATCTCTTAAATGCATAGGGACTTCTCCTGTTTTTTCTTTTTTAACAGTATTCAGAGCGCTGTCTATACTTGTAATTACCGCGTTGCTTTTCGGAGCGGTAGCTAAATAAAGTGCTGCTTCTGCTAAGGGGATACGTGCTTCAGGCATGCCGAGAAACTCCACTGCGTGAAAAGCAGCTTCCGCAATAAGCAGTGCGTTCGGATCGGCAAGGCCGACATCTTCTGCGGCATGCACATAAATTCTTCTGGCAATGAACCTCGCATCCTCCCCGGCATAAATCATCTTCGCGAGCCAATACATAGTCGCATCCGGATCTGAACCGCGGATGCTTTTAATAAAAGCTGAAATAGTATCATAATGATTATCTCCATCTTTATCATATCTCACCATCCGCTGCTGAATGGACTGCTCTGCGGTAGTAAGGTCTATTTGAATAATCCCCTCACTATTCGGATTTGTAGTAAGAACTGCAAGCTCCAGTGCGTTTAAAGCAGTTCTTGCGTCACCCTGAGCGATATTAATAATATGATTTAAAGCCTGCTGGTCAATTTGAATTTCATAATTCCCAAATCCTCTTTCACTATCGTGCACAGCTTCGTAAATCACCTTTTCCATATCTTCATCAGTAAGCTTTTCCAGCTGAAACAGGCGGGAGCGGGACAGAAGTGCAGGATTCACCTCAAACATAGGGTTTTCTGTGGTCGCTCCGATTAAAATAACGGTCCCATCTTCTACATGCGGCAGGAGTGCATCCTGCTGACTTTTATTGAACCTGTGGATTTCGTCAATAAATAAAACTGTTTTTCTTTCATCAAAACGCAGGCGGTCTTTTGCCTTTGCCACCACTTCCTTCACATCTTTTACTCCAGCCGTTACTGCATTGAGCTGCTCAAAAAAAGCAGTAGAAGCTTCTGCAATTACTCTGGCCAGTGTTGTTTTTCCTGTTCCGGGGGGGCCAAAAAATATCATTGCAGAAAGACGGTCTGCTTCTACAGCTCTTCTTAACAAAGTATTTTCACCAATAATATGATCCTGACCTCTTACTTCAGACAAAGTTCTCGGCCTCATTCTTGCTGCAAGCGGGCCTTTATTAGTATTTGAAGATTGATTTTCGAATAAATCCATGTAATACCTCCTGGAAAACTTAATTCACCGGTGCAACCTAATTGCAATTTTAGCGGAACCTCGTTAGAATGCAAAGGGTTACTGACTTTCGAACTTTGTTTCAGAAAGATATTTCATGCTATAATAGCGGAGAGACAGTTAAATTAGGAGGACTTGTTAGTGAAACCATTACATTTAAATTTAAACAGTCCTCTAATTCGATGGACAATTTTTACGATCGGTTTATTAATAATGAGTTTAGGGATTGCTTTGATGATACGTGCAGAATTAGGAAGTGCTCCCTGGGATGTACTGCATATTGGTTTAACACAGCAGCTCGGCTTAACGGTAGGAAGCTGGACAGTAATTATGGGCTTTTTATTATTAGCACTTTCGACAACGTTGACAAAAAAGTTTCCGCAGCCTGGAGCCTATGCGAACATGCTGCTGGTCGGCTTATTTGTCGATATTTTTTTGTTTCTAATCGGTACCCCTTCCGCGTGGGGAGGACAGCTGCTTATGCTTGTTACAGGAATTTTAGTTATGGGCTTTGGAATCGGAGTCTACATTGCTCCAAGATGTGGTGCAGGACCAAGAGACAGCATTATGCTGGCTCTTTCCGCCAGAACTGGAGCTTCGGTAGCACGCGTGCGTGTAATAATGGAAATCCTTGTATTAGCATGCGGCTGGATGCTCGGAGGACCGGTGTTTTTTGGAACAATCCTATTCAGTTTAACTATTGGACACGTAACCGGCTATTCATTAAATATATGCAATTATTGGATGGATCGACTAACGGAAAGAGGGATGCAGGTTGAAAATATCAACTAAAGGACGATATGGACTTACTATAATGATAGCACTTGCGAAAAAATCTGGAGACGGACCAGTTTCTTTAAAATCAATTGCAAAAGAGCATTCACTTTCAGAACATTATCTGGAGCAGCTGATTGCACCGCTTCGAAACGCAATGCTCGTAAAAAGTGTGCGCGGTGCTTATGGCGGCTATATGCTTGCAAAACCTGCTGACACTATAACTGCCGGGGATATTATCCGCGTACTCGAAGGGCCGATCACTCCTGTAGAAATTATTGAGGATGAAGAGCCTGCGAAAAGAGATCTCTGGATAAAAATACGTGATGCGGTAAAAGAAGTTTTGGATTCCACTACGCTTGAATACTTAGCAGAGTATAAAGATGAGGGAAATCAGGACAATTATATGTTTTATATTTAGGTGAAAGGTGGAAGTCAACTTGGAAAGAATATATCTGGACCATGCAGCCACGTCCCCAGTACACCCTCACGCTGCAGAAGCAATGATTCCTTATTTAACTGATTTTTTCGGCAATCCTTCGAGCATTCATCACTTTGGCAGGCAAGCGAGAGCAGGGTTGGATGAAGCGCGGGAAAAAATCGCTGCTTTTATCGGTGCGTCTTATAATGAAATTGTTTTTACCGGTGGCGGAACTGAAGCAGATAATCTTGCCATTATCGGTTATGCCCGGGCAAACCGGCAAAAAGGAAATCATATTATTACTGCTTCCACTGAGCATCACGGGGTGCTCAACGCTTGTAAGCTGCTGGAAACTGAAGGGTTCGAAGTAACTTATCTGCCGGTGGATGAGTATGGGCGTATTTCGTTAAAAGGGCTGGAAGCAGAGTTAAAAGATAATACGATTCTCGTATCGATTATGACTGCAAATAATGAGACTGGCATTCTTCAGCCAATAAAAGAAATTGGCGCACTTTTAAAAAGTCATTCCGCAGTCTTTCATACGGATGCTGTGCAGGCCCTGGGAAAGCATTTGATAAATGTGGAAGAGATGCATATTGATATGCTTGCTGCTTCTGCCCACAAATTCAATGGACCGAATGGTGTCGGTTTCTTATATGTAAAGCAGGGTATTGAGCTTTCTCCTATCCTTTTTGGAGGAGAGCAGGAACGAAAAAGAAGAGCCGGCACGGAAAACACTGCTGGAGTTATAGGGATGTACAGAGCCCTGGAGATATCTCTTGAGCATCGAGAGGCGAGAAATGAAGATTACTTGTCATTTCGTAATCTTTTGCTGGAAAAGCTATTTGAAGCGGATGTAAAATATGTTATTAATGGTGATGCCCCATATATGCTGCCGAATGTCTTGAATTTAAGCTTCCCGGGGGCAAACGTAGAACAGCTGCTGATGAACCTCGATCTGGAAGGAATTGCTGTATCAAGCGGTTCTGCCTGTACTGCAGGGTCAGTGGAACCATCTCATGTTCTTTTAAGTATGCATGGGGAAAATGAACGAAGTAAATCAGCAGTCAGGTTCAGTTTTGGCTATGGAAATACAAGCGGCCAAGTGGAGAAAACGGCACAGGTGTTAAATAAAGTATTAAAACGAATGAAAATATAATTTAAATTGGAGGTGTCTGCGTTGGCAGATAACGCAAATACAAGAGTCGTTGTCGGTATGTCAGGCGGAGTCGATTCCTCTGTTACGGCCCACTTGCTGAAAGAGCAGGGGTATGAAGTAATCGGCATTTTTATGAAAAACTGGGATGATACAGATGATTCCGGTATGTGTACAGCAACGGAAGATTATAATGATGTCATCCGTGTATGCAACCAGATTGGCATTCCTTACTTTGCTGTGAATTTTGAAAAAGAGTACTGGGATAAAGTATTCACGTATTTTCTGGAAGAGTACAAGGCAGGGAGAACCCCCAATCCGGATGTAATGTGCAACAAAGAAATTAAATTTAAAGCTTTCCTTGATCACGCACTTGCGCTTGGGGCAGATTATGTGGCTACCGGCCATTATGCACAAGTATCGAGGGAGAACGGCCAAGTAAAATTATTAAGAGGCCTGGATCAGAATAAAGATCAAACCTACTTTCTTAATGCACTGAGCCAGGAGCAGCTGCAGAAAGTAATGTTTCCGCTTGGTGATATTGAAAAACCCCGTGTGCGTGAAATTGCAAAAGAAGCGGCACTTGCGACAGCAGATAAAAAAGATTCTACAGGGATTTGTTTTATCGGCGAAAGAAACTTCAAAGAATTTCTTTCTCAGTATCTCCCGGCGCAAAAAGGAAATATGGAAACAATGGATGGAGAAATAAAAGGAACCCATGATGGGCTGATGTATTACACGCTTGGTCAGAGACAGGGGCTTGGTATCGGCGGTTCCGGTGAACCATGGTTTGTGGTAGATAAAGATCTGGATCGTAACGTTTTAATTGTCGGACAGGGCTTTCATCACCCGCAATTGTATTCTGAAGCTTTAACTGCAGTAGATGTAAACTGGATTTCCGGGAAAGCACCGGAAGAAGCTTTTACCTGCACTGCAAAATTCCGATACCGCCAGGAAGATCATCCTGTGACAGTAATACCGCAGAAAGATGGATCTTTAGAGGTTTCTTTCGAAGATCCAGAAAGAGCAGTGACGCCCGGACAGTATGTGGTATTCTATCACGAAAGAGAGTGCCTTGGCGGAGGAACGATTGATCAGGTCAAAAAAGCTGCGGCAGTATAATAAACAAAAGAAGCTGTGCCTGAATTATTTTAAGGCATGGCTTTCTTTGCTCAATCTAAAGGAGAGTGTATAATATGGACAAAAACACACAAGCTGTAACAGAAATGCAGGAAGGGAACATTGAAGAAGCGGCAAAACTGCTGAATGAAGCAATAGAAGAAAATCCAGAGGATCCTGTCGCCTTTACTAATTTCGGGAATCTGCTTGCTGCGGTGAACGAAGAGGACCGCGCTGTTGTTTTCTATGAAAAAGCAATTGAACTGGAAGAAACTTCCGGGACGGCATACTATGGTCTGGGAAACATATTTTATAACAAAGAAGATTTTAAGCAAGCGATTGATGCTTACCAGGAAGCGATTCACCAGGGATTAATGCAGGCAGATGTATATTACATGCTTGGAATGAGTTTCTTTCAGGGAGGAGATTTTCTGCGGGCAATTCCTCATTTATCCCGCGCAGTGGAAATGAATGATGAAGATGTAGACGCGCACTTCCATTTTGGACTGGCACTCGCCCAGGCAGAAGAAATTGATGAGGCAATGAAACAGTTTCAAAAAACAATAGAACTGGAGCCGGAGCACGCAGACTGCTATTTTAATATGGGTGTTGGCTATGCGTATCAGGATGACGCAGAAACGGCATTAAGTATGTTTAATAAAGCACTGGAAATTCAGCCCGATCATGCACTCAGTGCGAATGGGAAAAACCAGATGGAAAAAGCGATTAATGGAGAACTGGAAGAATAAGAATGGAGGTGAAGACAGGTGGAGGATCAGCAGCCGCATATTAAAGGAGAACTTCTCCACCTGATTTACCATCAGGAGGATTCTCTCTATACTGTAGCAAAGCTTAAAATCACCAGTGCTTCTGAAGAGGTTACTGAAAAAGAAACTGTAGTAGTGGGGTTAATGGCTAAACCGGAGCGTGATACGCTCTATACTTTTCATGGCTCGATGAAAGATCACCCCAGATTTGGCAGGCAGTTTAAATTTGATACATATAAAAAGGAGCTGCCTGATACTAAGCAGGGGCTGATTCTTTATTTTTCCAGCGATCGGTTTCCGGGTATCGGCCGTAAAACTGCGGAGAATATCGTGGATACATTCGGTACTGATGCAATATCTATTATTTTATCTCATCCAAGCAGACTGACAGAAGTACCAAAGCTCGATCCTGAAAAAGCTGATATTATCCACGAGCAGCTGATGGAAGATCAGGGAATCGAAGAAGTCTTAATGAAATTATATGAATATGGATTTGGACTGAGACTTGCTATAAAAATTTATCAGACCTATCAGACAGAAGCGCTCCATATTATCGAAAGAAACCCGTACAAAATGGTTGAAGATGTGGAAGGCGTTGGGTTTATTAAAGCCGACCAGATCGGAAGAAAACAGGGAGTGACCGGAGACCACCCGGACCGTATAAAAGCAGCAGTTATGTTTACGCTGCAGGAACAGTGTTTGAATGAAGGTCACGTGTACGTGGAGAGCGATCAGGTAATTACGAATGCAATTGAACTGCTGGAACATGGAAATGGTGAAAAAATTGACAGATTGAAAGTAGCAGAAGTCATTTTAATGCAGACAGAGGAAGAAAAAATTATCGATGTAGAAAAGGCGTTATATATACCTTCCCTGTATTTTGCAGAGAAAGGAATTGCGACCAACGTCCGAAGATTGATGGACCAGGAAGAACTGGATGAATTTCCTGAATCTGAACTGTTAAAATCGATTGGGGAGGTCGAGGACAGATTTAAAGTAACATATGCTCCTACACAGAAAACAGCGATTGAAACAGCTGTTACTTCCCCTATAATGATGCTTACCGGAGGGCCGGGGACAGGGAAAACGACTGTAATCCAGGGAGTAATTGAAGTATATGCTTCTTTAAAAGGTCTTTCTGTAAATA
The DNA here is from genome assembly GCF_900103955.1 of Alkalicoccus daliensis. GTDB lineage: Bacteria > Bacillota > Bacilli > Bacillales > Salisediminibacteriaceae > Alkalicoccus > Alkalicoccus daliensis. The sequence continues at coordinate 908,801 of NZ_FNIL01000001.1, read as the reverse complement.
AAGACGATTACACAGGCACTAAAGATCCTTTCCCCTTTCTGCTTGCAGCTCCTACGGGACGCGCTGCGAAGCGGATGAAAGAGTCCACCGGCCTGCCGGCGTCCACAATACACCGGCTTCTTGGTTATAAGGGGATGGAGGGGGAAGGTTTTGAAAAAGACGAGGAAACCCCACTGGAAGGCCAGCTTCTCATTCTGGATGAAATGTCCATGGTGGACACTTGGCTTGCAAACCAATTATTCCGGGCAGTACCCGATGGAATGCAGGTGGTAATCGTCGGGGATGAGGATCAGCTTCCTTCTGTGGGTCCCGGTCAGATTCTGACGGATCTTTTAAAAGCAGAACAAATTCCTACGGTAAGATTAACTGATATTTACAGACAGTCGGAAGATTCAAAAATAATTACATTTTCTCATGAAATAAAAAACGGGACTTTACCGGAAAATATTGATAAATCAAGTGATGATCTGCGCTTCTTTCCATGTGAGTCGGAAAGCGTTCCGGAAGCGGTAGAAAAAATCTGCAGAGGCGCAATCTCGAAAGGCTACACTGCCCGGGACATACAGGTGCTTGCACCGATGTACAGAGGGGTGGCAGGTATTGATAATCTGAATAAGCTGCTGCAGGAGCTCTTTAATCCAAAAAAGGAACGCATGAAAGAAGTGGCTTTTGGCGATGTGGTGTACAGAACGGGAGACGTGGTACTCCAGCTTGTGAATAATCCGGAAGAAAATGTATTTAATGGGGACCGCGGTGAAATTGCTGCCATACTTACTGAAAAAGAGACCGCAGATAAAAAAATGCAGATCGTCGTATCTTATGATGGAATTGAAGTTATTTATTCAAAGCAGGATCTGACACAGATCACACATGCTTACTGCTGCTCTATTCATAAATCGCAGGGAAGTGAATTCCCGATTGTTATTATGCCGGTAGTAAAAAGCTATTACCGGATGCTGCGGCGAAAACTTATCTATACAGGCATTACCAGGGCAAAGCAGTATCTTCTGTTATGCGGCGATTGGAAAGCGCTGCAGTTTGCGGTGGAAACCGACCGTGAACTGATTAGAAATACTTCACTTGTAGATAAATTAATGCAAAAAGATGGGGATGAATAGCAGGTAAAAGACCGAGATCTTAAAGCTGCCGCTCTATCAAGCTGCTTCGATAACGTTTCGTAAGATGTTCGAAAGTAATACTTCTTTCGTTAAATATGATTTTGATAAAATATTTTTAAATTTGGTTTGACACAAAGTATAAATTTTTTCTATAATATGAAACGGATATAGTAAACATGTTGAAGGAGAAAAGTTTTCACAGCCCTTTTGCAGAGAGAGATTCCCCCGGCTGAAAGGAGTCTTAAAAGAAGAGTGAAAAACTGCTGCTCTGGAGTGCAGGGTAACACCTGCCGGCAGGCGACCGTTAATTCGTCAACTGAAGTGGCAGACAAGCGTCTGTAACCAGGGTGGTACCGCGTGAATTTATCTCGTCCCTAGCAATCGTTGCTGTGGGAGGAGATTTTTTTATTAAGTATTTATTTTTTACCGCAGAAGTGTCAGTAACAAAAGCGGTTTGGAAATGATGGGGAGAAGCCATTCACTTGATTAGAAAATCTAAGGAGGAAAATATAATGAAATATTTAACATCAGCAGAAGTGCGGCAAATGTATTTAGATTTTTTTAAGGAAAAGGGCCATACAGTAGAACCGAGTGCTTCACTAGTACCTCACGAAGATCCATCGCTGCTCTGGATTAACAGCGGGGTGGCAACGTTGAAGAAATACTTTGATGGTCGTGTGATCCCAGAGAATCCGAGGATCGTGAACGCCCAAAAATCTATACGCACAAACGATATTGAAAATGTAGGAAAGACTGCCAGGCATCATACTTTTTTTGAAATGCTCGGGAACTTTTCTATTGGTGAATATTTTAAAAAAGAAGCTATTCACTGGGGATGGGAATTTTTAACGGATAAAAAATGGATTGGTTTCGATCCAGATAAACTAGCAGTAACCATTTATCCAGAGGATGAGGAAGCTTTTCGAATCTGGCATGAAGAAATTGGTCTGCCGGAAGAGCGGATTATCCGTCTGGAGGAAAATTTCTGGGATATAGGTGAAGGGCCATGTGGTCCAAATACCGAGATATTTTATGACCGGGGGCCGGAATACGGTGAAGATGAGAATGATCCTGAAATGTACCCCGGGGGTGAAAATGAGCGCCATCTGGAAATATGGAATTTAGTATTTTCACAGTTCAACCATAATCCTGACGGAAGTTACACTCCGCTTCCAAAGAAGAATATAGATACAGGTATGGGGCTTGAAAGAATGGTTTCTGTTATTCAGGATGCTCCTACTAATTTTGATACTGACTTATTCCTGCCGATTATTAAGGAAACCGCTTCTATCTCCGGGAAAGAGTACGGAGTATCTCCAGAACTGGACACAGCTTTTAAGGTGATAGCAGATCATGTGCGGACAGTAAGTTTTGCAGTTACTGACGGAGCACTTCCTTCCAATGAAGGAAGAGGCTACGTGCTGCGGAGACTGCTTCGCCGTGCAGTGCGCTATGCGAAAGTACTCGGTATTGATGAGCCGTTCATGTACCGTCTTGTTCCGGTGGTAAGTGATATTATGGTAGACTTTTATCCTGAAGTAAAAGAGAAGTCAGAATTTGTGCAGAAAGTAATGAAGAATGAAGAAGAAAGATTTCACGAAACTTTGCATGATGGGTTAAATATGCTTCAAAAAATTATTGAAGAAGCAAAACAACAGGGAGAAACAAAAATCCAGGGTACTGACGTATTTAAACTTTATGATACCTATGGCTTTCCTGTAGACTTAACAGAAGAATACGTGGAAGAGGCAGGTTTGGAAACAGACCGTGAAGGCTTCGAAACAGAAATGCAGAAACAGCGGCAGCGTGCAAGAGCTGCAAGACAGGACTCCGGCTCTATGCAGCAGCAAGATGAAGTACTCGGAGGACTTACTACACCTTCTGCATTTGTGGGATATACCAAATTACAGACGACGACTCGGGTATCAGCTATTATTAAAGGTAAGCAGCTGAATGATTTTGCCACTAAAGGAGACAAAGTTCAGATTGTCCTTGAAGAAACTCCTTTTTATGCAGAAAGCGGCGGACAGATAGCGGATATTGGCACAATCGAAAATAAAGATGTTACTTTAAATGTTATCAATGTTAAAAAAGCACCAAACGGACAGCATCTCCATGAAGCTGAAGTAACAAATGGAACAGTAAAAATAAATGCAGAAGTATCTGCAGAAGTTGCGGAAAATACAAGAAAAGCAATCATTAAAAATCACTCTGCCACTCATTTAATGCATCAGGCACTGAAAGATATCCTGGGCGACCATGTGAATCAGGCAGGATCACTGGTGGAACCAACCCGGCTCCGATTTGATTTTTCACATTTTGGACCTGTTTCAGAAAAAGAAATTGAAGCAATTGAAGCAATCGTAAACGAAAAAATCTGGAATGCAGTACCAGTGGAAATTATGGAAACAAGCCTTGAAGAAGCAAAGCAGATGGGTGCGATGGCGCTGTTTGGTGAAAAATATGGAAGCAGCGTAAGAGTTGTCCGAATGAGTGATTACAGTCTGGAACTTTGCGGGGGATGCCACGTAAGCAGCACAGCGGAAATAGGCCTCTTTAAAATCGTATCTGAAGGACGCATTGGTGCAGGAGTTCGACGGATTGAAGCAGTCACTGGTAAAAACGCCTACGAATTTATGAACAGTCAGGTAGAGAAGCTTAAAAAAACAGCTGAAAGCCTGAAAACAGGCTTGGAAGAAGTTCCTGGCCGTGTGCAGCAGCTGCAGAAGCAATTGAGAGAAAAAGAAAAAGAAAATGAATCGCTTACTGCAAAATTAAGCCAGATGCAGGCCGGCAGTTTGTTAGATGAAACACAGGAAATCGATGGAGTTAAAGTATTAACAAAACAGGTAAACGCCTCAGATATGAACGCTTTAAGAGGACTGGCGGACAGTTTAAAAGAAAAGCTTGGATCCGGTATCCTGGTTTTAGCTTCTGTGACCGGAGAAAAAGTGAGTATTGTAGCAAGCGTGTCAAAAGATTTAATCGATGAAGGCTATCATGCTGGAAAAATTGTTAAAGAAGTAGCTGCTATCTGCGGCGGAGGCGGAGGCGGCCGTCCTGATATGGCACAGGCAGGTGCAAAAGATGCTTCAAAAGTAGAAGAGGCACTCGCAAAAGTTGAAGATCTTGTGAAAAAGTAATTGTTTTTCATATACAACTGCGAGTACTCATACTAAAATAGATATAGTGTACCTTTTCTTAAAATTATAAGAAAGGCGGGAGAGATATGAGTTCAATGGACAAAACAATGAAATTCAGTTTCAATGAAGATGATTCTATGGATCAGCATGTAAAAGACGTACTCATGAACGTTTATTCATCCCTTGAAGAAAAGGGGTACAATCCTATTAATCAAATCGTGGGGTATTTATTATCAGGAGACCCTGCGTACATTCCAAGACACAATGACGCCAGAACTCTTATTAGAAAGATGGAAAGAGATGAAATCATTGAGGAACTAGTCCGTTCTTATCTGGCGAAAGAAGATAAAAAAGATCAATGAAAACATTAGGACTGGATGTAGGAACTAAAACTATCGGTGTGGCTGTCAGCGATGCTTTCGGCTGGACCGCTCAGGGACTCACCACGCTCCGCCGTGAGGATGGAAAAGAAGAAGAGGATATTGAAGCAATAAAGCAGCTGATTAAGGAGCATGAGATCAGTACCATCGTAGTTGGACTTCCTAAAAACATGAATGGAACAATAGGTCCCAGTGCAGAATTATGCCAGGACTTTGCGCAGCAGCTCCGTGAGCGCACAGCACTTGAAGTGAAAATGTGGGATGAGCGGCTTACGACAATGGCAGCAGAAAGAATGCTTGTAGATGCAGATGTAAGTCGTAAGAAGCGGAAAAAAGTAATTGATAAAATGGCTGCAGTAATGATTCTGCAGGGCTATCTTGACAGCAAATAAAATTGACAGAGGAGGTGCAGTTACATGTCTGAAATGAAAATTAACCATCCAGAAGGTGATGATAATAAAATTGTCATTCCTGATGAAAACGGAGATGAGCATTTATTTGAAATCTTATTTACATTTGATGTAGACAGTACAGGAAATTCTTACATGGTTCTTGCTCCAGAAGGATCAAGTGAAGATGAAGAAGACGAAGTGGAAGTGCATGCTTTCCGCTACGAAGATGAAGAAGGAGAAGATCTTTCCCTATTCCCGATTGAAACTGAAGAAGAATGGGATATGGTGGAAGAACTATTAAATACGTTTACTGAAGATGATGAATAAAATTTTCCGCCGGTAAGTCTAACCGGCGGATTTTCTATGTATACAGATTTCCAAAAAAGCCAGGGCAGAAGGATTGCACTACTGATCAATTTTTCCAGTACTGTTGAAGAATGAGAGTTTATTGCTTAAAAAATTCAGCTCTGTTAATACTCCTTGTTAATAAGAGAAAACTTCGCTGCAACTGGCCTGGCGTGGACGAGCTCCTTCGCTTCCTCACTGCGCTGCGGGATGTTCCCAGCTCGTTCTTCCGGAGGCTGTGTGAACTTTCTCCGCGCACTGGCGCAGCCGACCAAATGATCTTAAAGTCATCTTCAGGGTCTTTGTGCTGATGACTGCTGGTCGAGCGGAGCAATGCTCACTCTCTAAACAGGCGTCCGCCGGTTTCCGCTCTGTTCTTCCCTTTGCGAAACAAAAGAAAGAGATTGTTTTTATTACAAGCTTTTCTATCCAAAAAATGAAGACAAGGCGGTAAAGACGCCTGCAGTAAAAGAAAGCGTGAAGATCAGAGATTCTTTCGGGGCTATGAACGAATTCACAGCAGGAGTGAAGCCAGCCATGGTCTTACATCCAAGTAAGACGATCTTTGGCTTACATGGATGGACTGTGCGGAACCCTGCTTTTTAAAAGGGAGGGATAACTGAAGGATTTCTCCGCGGCAAGCGCAGAAAAAGGAGCCCCAGGCGTACTTTTCTTATATCAACATCAGACTCCCTCAGTAAGATAGGTATATCTCTTTAACAGAGACACTCATGCAAAATATTTGCACCATGAAGTATGAACATTCATACTGCTGTGTAACGAAGGAGAAGACGCCCAAAGGATGAGCGCCGTTGGAGAATCCAAAGTGACCTTCCGGAAGGTCACGAAGCACGTGCGGAATCGATCCTGGTTTTTAAAGACAGCATGGCGGTCTTTGCCCTGCTGTCTGTGGATCGATGGAAGCCGTGCCCTGTGAGAGAAATTGGTCGAGAACAAGCCCTTGGGCAAGCCTCTCCGAAAGTGAAGCAGTATAAATACTTCTTTTTAGCAAAACTTTTATTTTCAAGGTAGCCAAAAATTTAAAAATCATTATTAATGAATATACTTATAAAGCCGTATGATAAGAATATCTTAATTATATTCCAGGAAATACATACGAAAGTGAGCAGGATTTATTGTATAATAATCGTGGAAGGAGTGACAGCATGTGAGTGAAATATCCAAAGAAGAAAAGAAGCGTTTGAAAAAAGAGGCGCATCTTAGAAAAGTTCAAGAACGAAAGAAAGAAGCCGGACTCGTCCGGAAAATTGTGTTTAGTATAATTGTCTTATTTATATTAATTTTAGGAGCGGTAGGATTCGGTTCCTACCAATATGTGATGGGGGCACTTGGTCCTTTGGATGAAGAAAGCAGTGAAGCAATAGAAGTCGAAATCCCTATCGGCTCTACGACTGATTCAATCGCAGAAATACTGGAAGAAGAAGAAGTCATTGCAAGTGCAACGATGTTCCGGTATTATGTGCGTTTGCAAAGTGAAGATGGATTCCAGGCAGGTCAATATGAACTTAGTCAGGATATGACACTGGATGAAATTATCGTTGAATTGCAGGAAGGGACAGTCTATGAAGATTATGCAGCTTCCTTTACGATTCCTGAAGGGCTTTGGGCGGAGGAAATCTTTCCAAGAATTGAAGAAGCAACAGAAGTTCCTGCAGATGATTTTGAAGCATTACTTGAAGACGATGAGTATTTACAGGAATTGATTGAGGAATATGACATCTTATCAGATAATATTCTGGAAGAGGATATCAGAGTTCCTCTAGAAGGATATCTCTTCCCTGCCCGCTATGATTTAATGGAAGAGGAGTTAGAAGCTGCTTCTATAATTGAAACAATGCTCAGCAGAATGCAGACGGAAATTGAACAAGCTACAGGGGATCCAGCTTCAGATAATATGCACGAGCTTTTAACGAGAGCTTCAATTATAGAAGGGGAAGCGCGCAACGATGAAGAACGGCATACGATTTCAGGAGTAATCGAAAATCGGATCAGTATCCCTATGGCGCTGCAGATGGATCCAACTGTAGCCTATGCCCACGGGGAACGATTAGCACGTACTATGTTTGGTGACACGGAGATTGAATCTCCTTACAACACCTATCATGTACAGGGGCTGCCGATTGGACCGATTAATAATCCGGGAGCTGCTTCTATTCAGGCAGCGGCAGAACCGGAACAGCATGACTATCTTTATTTTTATCATTCGCCGGACGGAGAGGTGCATTTTAATGAAACATATGAAGAGCACCAGGCTACGGTAAGCGAATATCAATAAACTAATAGTACAGTGTCAATATTCTTTGACACTGTACTATTTTATGTGTTACGCTTTCCCGGTTATATTTGCAATACTGCGGTAAAGGAGAGGCAGTTTATGGAAATAAGTAAAGCAACAAGAAATTATATTTATGAGATGCTGCCGAAAAGTTCAGGTCTCGAAGCAGAGATGGAGGAATATGCAAAAGAGAACCATATTCCGATTATGGATGCTGAGGGTCTTCACACAATGCTGACTATTATGGGCATTGCACAGCCGAAAAATATCCTGGAAGTAGGAACTGCGATAGGATATTCTGCAATACGCATGCTGCATGCAGCTCCAGAAGCAGTAATAACTTCCATTGAGCGGGATGAAGAACGGAGTCAGCTGGCCGAAGAAAACATTAAAAAGGCTGGACTGGAAGATCGTTTTCATCTGATTAAAGGCGATGCTCTTGAGTCAGCTTCACAAGTTGCTGAAAAAGCTCCTTATGATATTTTATTTATTGATGCGGCAAAAGGACAGTATGAAAGTTTTTTTAATTTATTTGAACCGCTCGTAAATGAGAACGGAATTATTTTTTCAGACAATGTTTTATTCCAGGGATATGTAGCTGGTGAAAAGGAAATGGAATCGCGAAGATTTCGGGCGATGGTAAAAAGGCTGGATCAGTTCAACAAAAACATAATGAATAATCCGCGATTTGCTTCCACCCTTCTGCCGGTGGGAGATGGATTATTAGTAACCAGAAAATGTAAATCAATCTAAACGAAAGTAACAGGATAATCAAATACTATATTGACAATCAGGTAGATTCTCTTGTACGATGACTTGAAAGGAATTTAGAGTTTATGCAGAAAAAACCGATTATTATAGGGGTTGCCGGCGGTTCTGGTTCCGGCAAAACTACAGTGGCCAACGAAATTTACAGACAGTTTCCAGAGCAGTCCATACTTATGATTGAGCAGGATGCTTATTATAAGGATCAAAAGGATCTTCCAATGGAAGAGAGATTACAGACAAACTATGACCATCCGCTTGCTTTCGATAATGATCTGCTGATTGAGCAGCTCAACAATTTGATGGAAGGCAGAGAGGTGGAGAAGCCGGTATATGATTATGCAAATCATACACGTGCTTCAGAAGTTATACCAATTGAACCGAAAGACGTAATTATTCTTGAGGGAATTATGATTTTAGAAGATGATAAATTAAGAGAATTAATGGATATTAAACTTTTTGTGGATACAGATTCCGATATGAGAATCATCCGGCGTTTAATGCGTGATATTAATGAGCGGGGACGCACGATAGATTCTGTAATAGATCAGTATACAAGTGTTGTCCGCCCGATGCACCTCCAATTCATTGAACCCACAAAAAGATATGCTGATATTATAGTTCCAGAAGGCGGAAAAAACCACGTTGCAATTGATTTAATGGTTACAAAAATTAAAACTATATTAGAAAATAAGTCTATGTTATAAAAAATTTGGCATTTTTGCCTAATTTTGATTATAATACTAGATATATAGCAGGATCACAATCAGATAGCAGCTCAAAACAGCGCCCTTATGTACTGTATTAGTGCATCGGGCGCTTACAATTTATATACTATACGTTGTTTGATTTTTGTAAACGCTACCTGCACATTTTATATAGGAAGAAGGAGAGGAACATGATGACAGAAGAAAAGCATTATATGACAGAAGAAGGTAAACAAAAGCTCGAAAAAGAGATTGAAATGCTGAAAACAGAACGCCGCAAAGAAGTGGTGGAACGAATAAAAGTAGCAAGAAGTTTCGGCGACCTTTCTGAGAACTCTGAATATGATTCTGCAAAAGAAGAACAGGCATTTGTAGAAGGGCGCATTCAGCAGCTTGAAACAATGATCCGTAATTCTGAAATCATTGAAGAAGACAATAACTCCTCCAGTGTACAAGTTGGAAAAACGGTAAAATTTAAAGAACTGCCTGATGGAGATGAAGAAGAATATACGATAGTGGGACGTGCGGAAGCAGATCCTATCGAAGGAAAAATCTCAAATGATTCTCCTTTGGCGAAGAGCCTGTTTGGTAAAGAAACAGGAGATCAGGTAACTGTGTCTACACCGGGTGGAGATATGAAAGTGGAAATAATTGAAATATACTAAGCATACATTCAAATAGAATGAAAGAAGAACTGTCCATAATTATATCGGACAGTTCTTCTTTATAGCCGCTTAAATTAGAGAATGAATATTTCACGCGTATGAATAATCCAGTAAAATCTGGATGCTTGCCTGCTCGTTTTCAGCTACTTGCAATGACTCCCAGCTTCAACAAAATAAAAAGAGAATGTCCAGAAAAATCGTTTGGACATGCTCATACAGACTGCGCTTGAATCCCGGGCGCCATGGGAATAAGTTTTTTTCTCAGCTGCAGTCAAAGAAGGTCGACTGCCAGGAAGATTAAGAACGATTCTTATATCTTCCCATGTGTTTTACTGGAAAGATATAGTAAGCATGCGCGAAACCAGCCAATGATCTTGAAATCCCTGAAAAGAGCTCTTTGCTTTCCAGTGATTTGGATGCGTGAAGCCATGCTCCTCTTTTAAGGAGGCAGGTTCGCTGAAAGAGTTCCTTTCGAAACGAATACTGCGAAGGTAAAGCATAAAAAGTTTATACTTATATAAAAGAAGCAATTTATTAACAGCCTGAAATATATAGAAGATAACCTCTATATATTCGTAAGATTTTCAAAGAAAACAGTGCAAAAGAAGGAGAATTACAAAAAATAGTCGAAATATACTTAACTATATCGTAATTTCTTTAAAAATAGCCTATAATAAATGAGAACCTTGGTAACAATAAAAGGAGGAGTTTTTCAACGTGAGTAATCGAATTCCACAGCGCCAGAATTATCGTAAAAAAAGAAAGATCAATACAGTTCTAAATATTTCAATCGGATTAGTGGCATTATTAATTTTAGTTGTAAGTATAAACTTATTTTTAAACAGCGGTTCGAACAATTTGGCCGATGAAAATAATTCGGGTGAACTGGCTTCTGCTGAAAATAATAACACAGAAAATACAAATAATATTTCTATCAACACGAACGACAATGAGAATGAAAACAATGCAGGCGAAGAGAATTTAAACGTTTCAATTAATAATGAAGAAAACAATAATGAAGATAACATGAATAATGAGAACGAAAACACTAACGAAGAAAATAATGGTAATAATGAAAACAATGAAAATGAAGAAAACAACGGTAATAATGAAAATGAAGAAAATAATAATAGAGAAAATGAAGAAAACAATGGTAGTAATGAGAATGAATCTCCTGATGGAGAATGGGAGCCGATCGGTACCGAGCAAACCGGCGGGTTAAGCGGCTCGTATGAACGCAATTCTCAAAACTGGCAGGAGATGGTCGAAGCAATTACGTATGCTGTCGGATTACCTAATGATGAAGATGAAATAGCCTTATGGAGAATTGAAAATGGCGGAAGTCCTGAAAGCGCAGTTGGTACTTTAAGCCCCCACGGTGGAGATTACGATTCTCCTTATCAGGTTAGAATTGAATGGGTGGAAGGTGAAGGCTGGCAGCCGGTAGATGTAACAAGACTTAATTCCAATCCCTATAGATAAGCGGAAAAACAACAGATATAGCCTGCAGGTACAGGTCGGTATCTGTTGTTTTTTAATTAGCTGATTATAATTAGGCATTCACTTTCAAAGGTCACTGGAAAATCTTCTTATAGAAAAATAATTATGAAACAGTGTTTTCTGCTCTGAAAATTGCTTTGCCGACATGTATTAGAAAAAAATATGGTAATTGTATTATCAGGAATTCTCCGGCTGCTTAAAATGAACCATCCCGGTCGCGTGCGTACGCCCATTTACGGGATTCGTAACTACCTGGTAGTGAACATGCTGCACTTCTAATAATAAATCTGCGTTCATTTCAATTTTTTTCTGAATCTGCGCTTCCAGCTGCTGAAGATCCTTTGCTTCAAAAAATTCTACTTTGTCCTTTATTGCATCTGATTTTAATATCATTCATTTATTCCTCCTCGTGATATATTGTACCTGTTTGCTGAGTCATGAGTAAACAAGGAGTGTTATTTTGACTTGTCTGCGGAAGCGAGTTGCGTTAAGATTGAAAAAGTTAAAACGTAGAAGGAGTGTTTATATGCGTATAGGCATCATTGGAGCAATGGAAGAAGAAGTAGATCTGCTGAAAAAAGAAATGAAAGACCCTGCAGAAACCTTTGTAGCAGGGTGTGAATTCTGTGAAGGGAGATTGCAGGGTGTTGATGTAATCGTAGTTAAATCCGGAATAGGAAAAGTAAATGCTGCAGTAAGTACTACACTCCTGAATCAGCTGTTTTATCCCGATTATGTCATTAATACCGGATCTGCCGGTGGTTTTCACAATGAGCTGGAAGTAGGTAATATTGTGGTCTCAAACCAGGTAAGATATAACGATGTAGATGCTACTGTATTCGGTTATGAATTTGGACAGGTGCCCCGCATGCCAGCTTTCTATGAGCCGGATTCCCTGCTGATGCAGAGCGCGCTGGACTGCGCAGAGGAAATAGGAATACCTTCTGTGGAAGGATTGATCGTTTCAGGGGATTCTTTTATAGGCAGCGAAGTACAGGTGGATGTTATACGCAATCGATTTAAAGAACCATATGCCTCAGAAATGGAAGCAGGCGCTATTGCACAGGTCTGTTATCAATTTCAGGCTCCGTTTGTTATTATCCGTGCCTTATCTGATATAGCTGGTCAGGACTCGAAAGTTTCCTATGATCAGTTTTTAGAAACAGCTTCAGTAAATTCTGCGAATATGGTTTTATTGATGCTGGAAGATTTAAGAAGAAAAGGCTAGTATTCAGTAGAAGATATTTAAATAAAGAGTAATTTTTCTTTATATGGATTTACTTATTATTGTGTCGACTTCGAAGTTGCTTTTTCCATAGCGACCGGCGGAAGCAAAGCGCCTTAACGCATTCTTGAAAAAAAGCTTCTTCTTATATTTTTTAGATAGGAAACACGAAATATCATTTGGATAATATTGGCTACTCAACAGACGTGATTGAAACCAGAAATATTCCGCCTTTACTACTTTATAAATATGCTGAAAAGCCTGTACTGCATTCAGTTCGCAGACAGGCTTTTTTTAATTTCATCAAGTGCATGGGTCAATAACCGGGCAGTTAAGCCCCAAATAATATAATTGTTATACTCGTAAAATTGTTCTTTGATAATTCCGCCGCTCCAGAGATAATCTTCCCCATTAGGAATTAGATGATATGGAAAATCGTCTTCAGGCTGAATAGAAAGATGTATTTTATGGGTCTGCGGTTTTAAGGATAAGAGTTCTTTTAAAGATATTGTAAAAACTTCTTTCACTTCCCGCTCATTAATTTGCAAAGACGTTCCTTTTTCAATTTCGCCGATAAATGGAAAAATCATTGCTTTAGAAGGAGTAACCATATAATCTAGTGCCCCAATTAAATTTACTTTTGTTTTGGAGACACCCAGTTCTTCACTAAGCTCTCTTACCGCTGCTTCTGAAGGAGAAGAATCTTCTTGATCCACTTTTCCTCCAGGGAAACAGATTTCACCAGGCTGTGAAACATAAGATGATCTAACTTCAAAAGCAAGATGCAGCTCCTCATTAATAGCAATTACAGGAATAAATATTGCATATTTTTGATATAATTTTTCATCCAGTACCTTGGGTTCCCGCTGTTTAAAATAATGATGCAGATTATCTGACCAGATTTCCAAGAAACATACCTCCAATCGTCCGTTCTGCAATTGATTGTAGCATGATTTTCACCAAGTTGCTTGAAGCACCAATATTATCTATTTTTCGGAAAGTGTTGGCGAATGTGTTGACTTTCGATATAATAGAGCAAAGTCATGGATGGAGGAGATAGTATGGATTTGAAAGTAAAGAAACCTATTTTTGCAAATACTGCAAGTATATTTGTGAATCGCATGAGTGAATACGAAGGAACAGTATTAATTAAAAAAGATCATTGGGTAGTGGATGCAAAAAGTCTGCTTGGTGTTTTAGCGCTCTCCTTACAGCCTGGAGATGTTATTGACCTGGACTTTTCGAATGGATCAGATGAAGACGCAGTGAGTTCCTTTGTAGATCAGGGCTTATTTGAAAAGAAATAACGTTAGGCGGTGTGGAGGATACTTCCACACCGCTTTTATTATATTTGTTTGAACCAGAAAATAAGTTCCTTTAATCGTTCTTTTCTTAGATGCGGCGGACCGCTGCGGGATAGTTCATGATTCGCTTCAGGAAAACGTACAAATCTTGTGCTGCGGTCCAGCTGTTTTAATGCTACAAACAGCTGCTCCGCCTGTTCAATGGGGCAGCGTAAATCATTTTCTCCATGCATAATCAACAGCGGTGTATGAATATTTTTTACATATTTTAAAGGTGAATGGTGCCAGAGTTTGTCCGGGTCGTCCAACAAGTCTGAACCGACTTCCCATTCGGTGAAATAGTATCCTATATCACTTACTCCATAAAAACTCGTCCAATTGGAAATACACCGCAGTGTAGCAGCAGCTTTAAAGCGATTTGTATGTGCTGTGATCCAGTTAGTCATAAACCCTCCATAGCTGCCTCCTGTGACCCCGAGTCTTTCTTTGTCGATGAATTTATAAGTATCGAGTACAGCATCTGTAAAGGTCATTATGTCCTGGTAGTCTTTACCGCCATAATCACCGCGTACTGCATTAACAAACTCCTGTCCGTACCCATGGCTTCCTCTTGGATTACAGTAGAATACTGTATACCCCTCAGAAACAAACAACTGAAGCTCGTGAAAAAAAGTATTTCCATACATGGCATGTGGTCCGCCGTGAATTTCCAGTATCCCTGGAGAACTTTCCTGATCGAGCGGCTTAATTATCCAGCCCTGAAGCTTCCATCCATCTTCAGCTTCACACCATACCTCTTCCGGTTCAAAGAGGTGAACTTCTTTCTTCCACTCTTCATGAAAATGAGTAAAAAGGCGATAATCCTCTTTTTTTAAAGAGCCGAGATATAATTCGCCTGGATTAACAGGCGTACTAATACCAAGTACAGCAATGTCTAATGAAGTATCCACCGCAAAAGAATAAACATGCTGCTCTCCATAAGTTTTCTGCGTGATCGTTCCATCCATTGTTATTTCGTATAGATGAGTATTCCCATGATAACTGCCAAGTACGTATAATGCAGAATCTGTATGATTCCAATATGGTCCCGGATGGGTCATTCCACCCCTGATATCCCCGATCATCGTGTCAGAGAATCCTATATCTTTATGATTTGTAAGACATAAAGCAGTTTCAGCATCAATATCATATACCCACACTTTCATCTGTGTGGCTCCTTTGAATTCTTGTTCATGTCCGTATACCGCAATTTTTCTGCCGTCATTCGAATATCTTGCTGATGAAAAAGCACCTGTTAAAATTTTGCGGTGCTCCTTGGTATTACGGTTATATAGAAAAAGGTCGGAGCCGATTCTTTTATCATCTTCCTTATTAGCAGTATAAATAATAAAGTTGTTATCAGGAGATACATCGGTTAATTCCAGATCGTAATTTTCTCTGGTAAATATAGTAACTTCTTCTAAATCTACTGATAAAGAAGCAATCTGTTTCTTTTTCGAAGTCAGGAATCCTTCTGCATCAGATTTATACTTAAGTCTTTCTACAATCAGAGGCTGGGATTTTTCTTCAGAGGCTTCTGTGTCTGAAGCTTCGCCTTCTGGGGCGTGGGAAGTATTGAAAAAAACTTCTGATGAATCAGGAGCCCAGACAGGCTGTACAGCGCCTCCTTTAAGTTCTGTCATTTTTCTTGCTTCCCCACCTTTTGTGGAAATGAGGTCAAGCTGGGCCAGGCTGCCTTTATCTTGTGAGGATGTGAAGGCAATCCAATTGCCATCCGGTGAAATACGAGGAGTGTGAACCGTACCTTCCCCGAAAGTCCACTGCACTGGCAGAGGCTCATCGAATTTTTGTACGAATAATTGAGAATAATAGGTATCGTTAATAATTTGCTTTCTAACATAAACAGTAAATGTGCCATCAGGAGAAATCTGCTGATCTTGAAGTACATGAATATTGTCTAAATCATTTACTTGAAGAGAACGCTTATTCATAAACTCACTCCTTTTCGAATAATATACTTATCGTAGCAAATAATTTCGCAATACGAAAATAAATACCTATAAATCCCTGGTATTAAACAAGAGGTCCGGAGGAAAGTGCGGACACCTGAAAGGCAATCTATAAGCGTGCTTTACTAATTAATTTTTACTGGAAGTTAAAATCCATCGGTAATTCCCGTATAATCTGCAAAGCCTGATAGAGTATAAATCATATATTCCCACCCTAAATCCCTTACTCCACATATATAAGAATTTATTAACTATAAAAAATCTGCCTACTTTTCTTTACAAATATAAGGGAACCTTTTATAATTATCACAGGAAATGTTTCCTTAAGGAAACTTTTATAGCCAAAGCAAAAACAGGAGGAAGTTATGAAAAAATTATTGCCAATATCTATAGCTGGTATTTTATTTTTAAGTGCATGTGGAAATGATTCAAACGATGCTTCTTCAGCCGCAGAAGCAGATGAGCTGATGGTTACCACCAGCTTCTCGGTTATTGCAGACATGGCAGAAGCTGTAGTCGGGGAAGAGGGAAGCGTGGATTATATTGTGCCAATAGGAGAAGAACCGCATGAATATGAACCTGTGCCCAGTAATTTTCAAAAAGTAAATGATTCACATGTTTTTTATGTGAATGGATTAGGTCTGGAAGAATGGCTGGAGCGAGTAGTAAATAACGCTGCTGAAACAGAAGTAGTGGAGCTGGCAGCGGGGGTAGATGAAATTACTCTTGTTGGAGAAGATGCTCCCGATCCCCATGCGTGGCTAAGTCCCAAAAATATAGATGTATATATAGACAATATTGTGGAAGATTTAAGCGGACGAGTACCTGAAAAAGCAGAAATTTTTGAAGAGAATGGAGAAATATATAAGCAGGAAGCAGAAGAACTGACAGAAGAAATAGAAGAGATGATGCAGGAAATTCCGGAAGAGCACAGGCTTATCGTAGTCTCTGAAAATGCGTTTAAATATTTTGGAGAAGATTTTAATATGGATACAGACGGCATTTGGGAAATGAATTCTCATGAAGAGGGAACTACCGGTCAGATGAACAGAATTATTGACGTATTAATCGAACGTGAAATACCTGCAGTATTTGTGGAATCAACGGTGGATAATAGATCTATGGAGACTGTGGCGGATAATGCAGATATCAGTATAGCTGGAGAAGTTTTTACAGATGCGGTCGGAGCGGAAGGTTCAGGTGCTGAAACATATTTCGATATGCTGCGGCATAATGCTGAAACCTTTGCTGATGGTTTAACTAACGAATAAGCAAAGATATTGTCAATCTGCTTATATCTTGCTAAAATGCAAAGAGTAAATATCATTACAGCGGGGTGAAAAAATGCAAATTACAAATGAAGCGAAAGAATATATTAAAGAACTTATGAGTGAACATGAGGCGACAAATATCAAAATTTTCGCAGCTGGAATGGGCTGAGGCGGTCCTCAGTTAGGGCTGGCGCTGGATGCGCCCGCAGAAGAAGATATTTTAGAAGAAATTAACGGAATTCAAGTAGCATTTGAAAAAATGATACATGAACAGGCTTCTACTTTACAGCTTGGTTATCAGGAAACTGAAGATGGCGGTGGACTGGTAATGAACGGCGGCGGAAGCGACTGCTGTTAATAGAATGTTCCATAACCTGTGCTGTTTTACCAGCGCAGGTTATTTTACTAATTCCCTGATAATGTGTCTGATAAAAATTATTTACTTAATAAAAGTCTCAGAAAAGAGGTTCTCGAATGAAATCTCCCAGAAGAAAGCTTGGACTATCAGATTTAGAATTATCACCTGTGGGACTTGGCTGCTGGCAGTTCAGCAAAGGCAGTAACACAATAGGAAAATATTGGGATACTGTAGAAGATAATGAAATGCAGGAAATCGTGAAGAAAAGCCTGGAGGGCGGTATTAACTGGTTTGATACTGCAGAGATATATGGTAAGGGAGCTTCTGAAAGAGGTTTAGCTTTTGCCCTGGACAATCTAGAAGTTACTTTCGATGAGGCAAAAATAGCGACTAAATGGTGGCCTGCACTTCGAAAAGCCAGTAATATACTTCATTCTATTGAAGCCAGAAAAGACGCTTTAAACCAACGACCAATTGAACTGTATCAAATTCATCAGCCCTTTTCATTTTCCTCTATTGATAAGCAGATGGAAGCAATGAGTAAATTAATGCGTGACGGTCATATAAAGAACATTGGTATAAGCAACTTTTCCGAAAAAGCGATGAGAAAAGCGCATGCTTCTTTACAAAATTATGGAAGTCCCTTGATTTCCAATCAAATGAAATACAGCCTGCTTGACAGAAGAATTGAATCTAATGGCTTTTTAAAGACGGCAAAAGAACTTGATATCGCAGTAATTGCTTATTCTCCACTGGAACAGGGACTTCTGACGGGTAAATTTCACGATAATCCTGAAATAATTAAAGGTTCTTCAGGACCACGGAAATGGATGAATAAGTTTAAAGAAAACGGTCTGCAAAAAACTGCCCCTTTAATTAAAGTATTACAAAAATACGCGGAAAAATATGGAGTAAGTGTAAGCCAGGTAGTGCTGAATTGGATGATATATTATCATGGAGAAAATATGTTCGTCATTCCGGGTGCTTCCAAAGTGAAACAGGCGGAGGATAATGCAGGAGCAATGAGTTTTAAACTATCAGAAGAAGAACTGGAAGATATTTCAGAAGCTTCGTGGAGAGTACAGCTTTATTAGAGGCCGAGGAACTTCAGCGAAAGTAAAATATGCACTTAATCCAAGGAGGAATCAGGGTGGAATTAGAATTTTTAAAATGTCATGGTTCTGGAAATGATTTTATTATTATAGATGAATGGAGTAAAGACTATGCTTTCTCTGAGACGGAGCGGGTGGAACTTGCGAAACAGTTAAGCAGGCGCAATGCAGTAATAGGATCTGACGGGATATTATTCGTGCTGCCGAGCAGTAAGGCTCATGCGGCTATGAGAATGTTCAACAGTGACGGAAGTGAAGCAGAAATGTGCGGAAATGGACTTCGCTGTGTGGCAAGATATGTACTGGAGATTGCCGGAAAAGACAAATTAACGATTGAAACAATGAAGGCAAACCTGGAAGTCGCCAGAGTTCCGGATGTTTATGAGGGAGTTCAAAGTTTTGAAGTGGCAATTGAACCAGTTTCCTTTGAGACGGACACGCTGCCCCTTAAGAATGAAAGCCGGGACTTAATTAGTCAGCCAATTCCGCAGCTGCATCAGTCACTTCGGTTTACTGCGTTAAGTGTTCCAAATCCGCATTTAGTTGCTTTAGTAGAAGATATTAATGACGAAATGCTAGAAGAAATTGGAAATAAAGCGAATGCAAATAAAGATATTCTTCCTAATGGAACTAATGTGAGTTTTGTTAAGGATTTAGGCGAAGGCTCCATCTTTGTAAGAACTTTTGAACGCGGAGTAGGACTCACCAATGCCTGTGGAACGGCGATGTCTGCTTCTACCGTCGTAAGCTGCGTTCTTGGTAATCAGAATCTGGATGAAGTGATAACAGTATTAAATCCCGGAGGAATGGTGCAGACAAAGGTTTTCAAGAAAGATGAGAGTACGTATGCAGTAAAACTGCGTGGAAACGCGACTTATGAATTTTCCGGAATAGTGGACCTTCACCTGAACAAGGAAGAAAATACGCAGTTATTAGAAATTATTGAATTTGAAGAAGAGCAAGCACTTTATCAGCAGATGGCAGACTTTGCAAATAAAAAAACAATAAAACTTTGATCAGTATAGTTCGTTTTTTCAAAAGGACAGTCTGATAAGTGCTGTGAATCTGTTCGCAGTATTAATTTGCAAAATAAATATAAAACAATGTAAAAAGTGATTTTTCTGGATAAGTTTACGATTTTATGCTTTTTTCTTTGAAGGGAACTCTCTTCGCGAACCTGCCTTTCTAAAAAGAGCATGGCTTTGCGCATGCTTACTAAATCTTCCCAGTAAAAACGCCCGGGAATATATAAGAATCGTTCTATCTCCTTATGGGAGTGGTCCTTCTGCGCCTGCAGCATAAATAGGGGAGACAATGGTTCTATACGAAACAGCAGAAACACGAACACTTTTATCAGCAATAACTTTACTCCATAGCGCCCGGCGAGGGAGAGCAGGAATTAAGCGCATTCCAAAGAACTGAAGATGAGCAGTCAAGCTTCCGCCGGATAGTGAAGGAGCATCTTATACCCAGCAATTATAATTATAAGAAATACCTGCTTTGTAAACACGCTGAAAATGAGTCTGCCGCTGCGGCAGACTCGTTTTTATTAAATAGGAACTGTATTTTTAATATTCATTATCTCGTATTCATTTCTGCAGGTTTTGGACCTTTACGGATACCACGGTCCAAGTTATTGATAATTTCTATTTCATCGTCTGACAGCTCAAAATCAAAGACCTCAAAATTTTCTTTAATTCTTGAAGGAGTAACAGATTTAGGGATAACGATAGAGCCATTCTGCAGATGCCAGCGCAGAATTACCTGCGCTCCCGTTTTCTGGTGATCTTCTGCAATTCCCTGGACTACGGGATGGTTCAACACTTCTCCTCCCTGCATCAGGGGACTCCAGGCTTCTACATAAATATCATGTTTGTGGCAGAAGGTTTTCAACTCATTTTGAGCAAGAAAAGGATGACACTCCACTTGATTCAATACAGGTTTCACTTCGCATTCATCTAAAATTCTTTCAAGATGCTCAATATCGAAATTACATACACCGATTGCCTTCACTTTTCCATCTTTATAAAGTTTTTCCATCGCTTTGTAAGTGTCAACGTAATCGTCAAATTCAGGTGTCGGCCAGTGAATAAGATACAAATCTACGTAATCCAGCCCGAGTCGTTCAAGACTTTCCTCGAAGGCACGCAGTGTATTGTCATAGCCTTGATCTCCATTCCACACTTTTGTAGTAATAAAAAGCTCTTCTCGCGGAACATCGACTTCTTTGATTGCCCGGCCTACACCAGCTTCATTTTTATAAATCATTGCAGTATCAATAGAGCGGTAGCCTGTTTTTACAGCTTCTTTTACAGCTTCAGTAGCTTCTTCATCGCCTACCTGCCATACTCCAAATCCAAGCTGTGGCATCTGCAATCCATTATTTAAAGTTATATGCTTCATAAAAAACCGCCTCCTAATACGAATTTAACATCCTAAAGTATAACATAAATGCGCTTACAAAAAGAATTAAGAACGCTTATAAAAGTGCTGCAGCCATTAACTTGGCTACCTTGAAAATTCTACAGTTCGAGACGAGCTTTCGATCTTCACGCTATCTTTTTCCGCAGCATCTAAACCGTCCAGTATTCGTTTTGTGAATAAAAAGCTTGTAATAGAAACGACCCCTATCATATGTTTCACAGTGGAAAGAGCGAGACGGAAACCTGCCCGTGGCAGAACGAGCCGGGAAGATCCCGCCGCGAGGAATGCCCGGTGAAAGGTAAGCAGGGGAGCATCATGAACAAGCAGGCTTGCTAAAGAATATGATAAAATGAATAAGGCGAATACTAAAGGAGGATATTTTAATGATTTTTATTGATAACGAAAATATTCACGATCCGGGAATTAATTTAGCTCTAGAGGAATATGCACTGAAAAAACTTCCTGCAGACGAAACTTATCTGCTTTTTTACGTAAATGAACCGTGCATTATTATAGGGAAAAATCAAAATACACATGAGGAAATTAATAAACCTTTTGTAGACGAAAATAATATTAAAGTTGTGAGGCGTCTTTCCGGCGGGGGAGCAGTATATCAGGACCTTGGTAATCTCAGTTTCAGCTTTCTTACAAAAGATGATGGAGATAGTTTTTCCAACTATGCTAAATTCACAGAACCTGTAATAGAAGCACTGAGAGAACTTGGAATAGATGCGGAGCTCAGCGGCAGAAATGACATACATGTAGGTGAAAAGAAGATATCAGGGAATGCCCAGTATTCCACCAAAGGCAAAATGTTCAGCCATGGGACACTTTTAGTAGATGTTGAAATGGAAAACATTATGGATTCGCTGAATGTAAATGAAGAAAAAATTCGATCCAAAGGAATAAAGTCTGTGCGAAGCCGGGTAGCAAACATAAACGAACTAATTGATCGAGAGATAAACGTAGAAGAACTGAAGCAGATTATTTTAAGCTATGTATTTCAAGGAGAAGATATTCCTACTTACCGGTTTTCAAAAGAAGAATGGGAAGAAATTTATCAATTAGCTGAAAAGAGGTATAAAAACTGGGACTGGAACTACGGAAAATCTCCCAAGTTTGATGTTCGCCGCTCTAAAAGGTTTGAAGGAGCCGGCTCCATTGACGTAAGACTTGATGTGAAAAAAGGAATTATTCAGGATTGCAAAATATTTGGCGATTTTTTTGGTATTGGAGAAGTAGGGGAGATTGAAGAAAAGCTTCGAGGAGTTAAATATGAAAAAAATGCTATTCTTCAGGAAATCGAGGATATTGATATGAGTTATTATTTTGGTCCTGTTTCCAGAGAAGGGTTTATTGAACTGATCTATTAAAACACTGCCATTAGTGGTTAAACTCTCTAGTTATTAACACATAAATAAATGATAAAGAACAGGCTGATGGAAATAATATCAGCCTGTTTATGGAGAAAAGTTATTAACGAAGAAAAAGTGTTCGTATCTCTGGAGTTTCGTATAAAACCATTATCTCCCTTAATTATGCTGCAGTCGCAGATGAGCCGACTCCTGGAGGATTTAGTACGATTCTTATATCTTCCCAAGTGTTTTACTGGGAAGATATAGTAAGCATGCGTGAAGCCATGTCCCTCTTTTTAGGAGGCAGGTTCGCGGAAAGAGTTCCCTCCGGAAAGCGTACCTTTGAAGGGAAAGCATAAAATCGTATACTTATACAAAAAAATCACTTTTTCAATAGCCTGTTTTATGAGGGGAAAAATAGATTCTACTGCTCTACAGCAGCGGAAAGTGCTACGTGAACCATTTCATTAAAAGTTTCCTGGCGCTCCTGGGAGGAAGTTTCTTCGCCGGTTAAAATATGGTCACTTACCGTAAGAACGGAAAGTGCCTGCACTCCAAAACGTGCCGCAATTGTATATAAAGCAGATGTTTCCATTTCCACTGCAAGCACCTGGTGTGCAGCAAGCATAGGAATCAGGTTTTTATCTTCGTTGTAGAACACATCAGAAGTAAATACACTTCCTACATTTACTTTCAAACCTTGTGCCACAGCGCCATCGTAAGCTTGCTTCAACAATGTAAAGTCGGCTGTAGGAGCAAAATCAATCCCATTAAAATGATGTTTATTTACTCCTGAGTTTGTAGTGGCGCTCATAGCAATAATAACATCCCGAACCTTTACATCTTTTTGAATAGCTCCACATGTGCCTACGCGGATAAGTTTCTTTACATCATAGCTGTTTATTAATTCATGTGCGTATATTGAAATTGATGGAACTCCCATGCCAGTGCCCTGCACGGAGACACGTTCACCTTTGTAAGTACCCGTAAAACCGTACATTCCCCGTACATCGTTATACTGAGTTACATCTTCAAGAAAATTGTCAGCGATAAATTTTGCTCTTAATGGGTCTCCGGGTAAAAGAATAGCTTCTGCTATCTCTCCTTTGTCTGCTCCAATGTGTACACTCATATTTATCATCCTTCCTTTTTTAAATCCCTTATTAATTTATCATACCTTTACTGTAACGTGTATTAGTTTTATTTTACAATAGGAAATTGAGCCAATGAACATAGATATTTTAAAATAGAAAAGGATCTGCTGAAGCTGGGTTAAAGCAGGCTTGTACCAAAGAAATCCTTTTGCTGAATCTCTTCAGTATCCGGCACTTATTGTACTTTCTTTTCCGTAAGCTCTGTTAATGTTTATGGCTCTTACGCAAACCTAGTGAAAGTAAGGTTTATTTAACAAATTTTCTAACTTTAACCAAATAACTTTAGCTGTTCAAACCTTTACTCACAGCTTTTTGAGCACAAGAATAACTGAAAATTAATAACAAAAAAATAAAATCACTTTTTTCACGTAAGAGCCATGTTTATTGTTGATAGAAGGACACTTCACTGCAACTCGGCAGGCTTGCCGTGGACGAGCTCCTCAGCTTCCTCGCTGCGCTGCGGGATCTTCCCAGCTCGTTCTACCACAGGCGTCCGCCGGTTTCCGCTTCGTTCTTGCTTTGCAAAAGACAGAGATTGTTTCTTTCTCCAACTTTCCTATCCAAAAAAGCGAAGACAAGGCGATTTTTCAAGACGCCTGCGGAAAAAGAAAGCGTGAAGATCATCCCGGACGAAAGGAAGGGATAGCTGAAGGGTTTCTTCGCGGCAAGCGAAGAAAAAGGAGCCGCAGGCGTACTTTTTTTATATCAACACCAGGCTTTAACAGAGCTTTTCCGTAAAAGCCCGCCTCTTAAAAAGAATAGAGAGATTCTAAGTCCGGCTGGGCAGGTTAGCTGAGAAAATCGACTAAGGTGCACCAATAAATTCGGAAGCTGGAAAACTTATATTTCTATAAAAATATTATTTCAAAATACTGTTAAAAATAATTAACAAATCGTTTTACTTTCGCTGCAGTTTAAGTGACGCTTAAAAATGTAATTGCTGAACAATGAAGTTTTACCGTTTGCTCTTTAACAGATTTAATTTAGTCATGGGGTGCTGTTGAAAACTTTTTGAATAATTTCTTCTGTAGATAACGCAGGATTGCTTAATTTAATTAACTCAGCTTCAAATAGGATTGCTGAAAAAGATTTATCAGGAGATCTGCCTGCTTTTATCAAGTCTTTTCCTGTTACCCAGTCAGTAATCCGGCATCTGCGATAAAGATACTTCATTATAGACCAACGCAGCTTTTGATCTGTAAAAGCAACTGTAAATGCTGTAATTGCATTGACACTGTAAGCATGCAGCTCTATATGAAGTTCTTTTATGCTTTTATTTTTCCAGCGCTCAGGAGCATTAGTCTCTAACCATCCGGTCCATATATAAACAGTTTTTTCTTCGTTTTTATTCATGGCAAACGGAAGGATATCACTTAAATTCGTTTTATTCCGTGAAGCAAACTGCATCCAGTAGCTGATCCACTGCCGTTCTCCATATGATAAACTTTTAAATAATTTCTCATAAGCATAAAGCTGACGTATTCTCTTATTTATAACTTGGTGCGGTGCCGAGTACTGCAGCAGCTCTCTTTCAATATTAAAATTTAAAAGGCGCTGTGCTCCTTTACGTGGATCAGAATGGGTAAAAAGACGCGACAATTCATCAGAGAGCCTTTTATGGGAAACTGAACGGAGAAGATGCTGATTTTCTTCTGCGAGGTACTTTGTCTGCGGAGCCATCCTGAAATTAAAACGGGTTTCAAATCTAACTGCTCTAAGGATTCTCGTAGGATCCTCCACAAAGCTGAGATTATAGAGAATCTTTAATTTTTTTGCATAAATATCATCCAGTCCGTTAAAATAATCGGTTAGTTCCCCAAAAGTTTTTTCGTTGATTGATACAGCCAGTGCATTTACAGTAAAATCTCTCCGGTATAAATCTTCCTTTAAGGAAGAAGGCTCGACTTGAGGCAATGCGGCTGGAAAATCATAGTATTCTGTTCTTGCACTGGAGAGATCTACTTTTTCTCCGTCAGGATGCGTCCAGGTGGCCGTACGGAAGGCTTCATGTGCCTTTACTCTTCCACCGTAAGATTTTTGCAGCTCTTCTGCCAGATCAATCGCATCACCTTCTACTACGATATCAATATCCTTATTTGGAATATGAAGAAACATATCTCTTACAATACCACCAATTAAATAAGCTCTTGTACCGCGCTTATCTACGTTACGCTTTACAAGCTCCAATAAGTAAAGGACTTCGGCAGCTAAAGTATGCTGCATTGTTTTCGTAACCTGTCTTTTCACCGGCCTGCCATTCAATATTGTTTTTTCAGCAGCAGGAGCTCCGTGCATCGCCTGGATAATATCTGTTCGGGAGACTAGCCCGATAATTTTACCATCTTTCATTACAGGGAGCCGGCCAACCTGGTTGTCCATCATAATGTTACGGATGGTTTCCAGGTGTGCGTTTTCTTCTATCCATAAAGGGTTGCGCTGCATAAAACCTTTCACGGGTGCGTGGCCGAGTCCATGATGAATTGCTTTATCGATATCCCTTCTGGAGATCACTCCTATTAACTCTTCATTTTCCACTACTGGAAAGCCGCTGTGTCCGTAGCGGTATAGCATTTTAGAAGCAGTATCCACAGCTGTTTCCGGTGCAATGACTCTGACCGGTGTGCTCATTAAATCAGATGCCCGCTGTGCAGGAACTACGCTGCGCGGGAGTTCCTTTTCAATAAAGGATTTCACTTCTGAAATTGGTGTGTTTTTCATACTCGCTGATGCTGCCTGAGGATGACCGCCGCCCCCTAGTTCTGCCATGATAGGTCTGTAATCTATTTGTTCAGACTGCGCCCGGGAAGTGACGAATGTTTTATTACCCATTCTAACTAAAGAAATTACGCCGTCCACTCCAGAGATCTGTAAAAGTTTGCGGGTAATATGTGCTAAGTGTCCTGTATAGTGTTCCTGTTCATGCAGACACAGCATTATTTCAAGCCCATTGATAATTTTTACTTCACCATGTTCGAGCATCTGCTGAAAAAGCTGCTGCTGATCACTTGTTAAAGGGACTTCCCTGAATTGATCGACTACTTTTAAATTCGCTCCATTTCTCAGAAAAAAAGCACCTGCCTCCAGGTCTCTGGAAGTCGTGGTCGAAAGAGTGAAGGAATCGGTATCAGAGTAAATCCCTAAAGAAAACACTGTCGCTTCCAACGGAGTAATTTCTATTTTTTCCTTTTGTATTCGTTCAGATAATAAAGTAATTGTAGCTCCCACAGGTTCACACTCGTAAAATTCAACATCCGGTATTTCTTCGAGCTCATGATGATCATGAATAATAAGAGGAAGGTCCTTTAAAGATTCAGGGAGCTGGTGATCTAAAAAGGAAGTATCTACCAGAATTATTTTTTCAGCTTTACTCCAATCGCATTCATTAGCTTTTACAAAAGGAAAAACATTTTTATAAATAGTAATAAAATGTTCTACTTCAGATGTTATACGGGAGGGGAGTACCGGAGTTGCATTTGGATATAATTTTTTTGCCGCAATCATTGATGCTAAAGCATCGAAATCCAAATTATTATGAGAAAGGATAAAATTCATCAGAACACCTCATTTATAGACATTCAACCTGTATCTTCTGCTTGAATAGAGCAGGCTTCGAAATTTTGTTACAATAAAGAAAACGTGTGACAATATTATAGCATAGCAGTACGCACATAAATTTAATAAGGCGGCGATCAATATGAAGAAAAAAACCTATCAGCTGTTAATGGATTTAACCCATAATCCGTTATATGCTTCAGTATTAAAGCGTTCCGTGGAAAGCAGGCTGAGCCGATGGATCGTTCCATCTTTTGCTAAAACGTTTAAAATTAATGAAGAGGAAGCGGAAAAACAAATAAATGATTTTTATTCCCTGCAGGATTTTTTCACCAGACATCTGAAGGAGGGAAGCAGACCGGTCTCCATGCTTGAAAAAGCGGTAGTCAGCCCTGTGGATGGCAGTATGACTGCAGCAGGAGAAATTTCACCAGCACAGACGTTTGAAGTAAAAGGAATGATCCATGATCTGCATACGCTGCTGCGCCGTCCGGATAAAATAACAAGATATGCAGGGGGGAGCTATGGCATTTTTTATTTGTCTCCCCGAGAATATCACAGAATACATGCACCAGTTTCCGGTAAAGTGATTTCAAGATGGGCACTGGGGGAATTTTCTGAACCTGTTAATGATCTGGCTTTTCAATTCGGGGTCCAGCCACTCTCTTCTAATTACCGGCTTATTACAGAGATACAAACAGAAACAGGGAAAGTAGCTGTAGTGAAAATCGGGGCTTTAAATGTCAACAGTGTGCATTATGCACACCTTCACGATGAGATGCAGAAAGGAGAAGAGTTCGCTTACTTTGGATTTGGCTCCACAGTTATTTTACTATTCGAACCGGGAATGATTAAATGGACGAAAGAACAAGGAAGTGTTTTAAAGCAGGGAGAGGCTTTCTGTTTCTTAAAAAAGTAATTGAGAGTGTTTTATTACAGGCTACCTTGAAAATAAAAGTTCCGCTAAAAAGAAGTAATAATGCTGCTCCACTTTCGGAGAGGCTTACCCAAGGGCTTGTTCTCGACTAATTTCTCTCACAGGGCACGGTTTCCATCGATCCACAGACAGCAGGGCAGAGACCGCCATGCTGTCTTGAAGAACCAGGATCGATTCCGCTCGTGCTTCGTGACCTTCCAGAAGGACACTTGGATTCTCGAACGGCGCTCGTGCGTCCTCTCTTTCGTTACACAGCATTATTAATTTTCATACTTCATGGTGCAAAAATTTTGCATGAGTGTCTCTGTTATCGTTTATTATTGTTATCACAAGAAACTTTGCTTCAGTCCGGCAGGCTCGCTGTGGACGTCCTCGCTGCGCTGCGGGATCTTCCCAGCTCGTTCTTCCAGAGGCGCTGTGAACTTTTACCTCTTTAAACCGAAACAAATTATTGCTTAACTTCCGAGCTTTTTAGCGAAAGGAAGTATACTGCGGTTTTTACAATATATATCGATAAGTAGTAAATGCCGGGATAAAAACTTCCAGCGAAAATTCATGTTAAGCAGTGCAGCAGCAGAGTACATTTTACTTTTAGTTATTTATGAAACGTAAAAAAAATTTTAAAAAATTAATAATAATAGTTAGAAAAAAGCGCTGAGACAGGGAGTCCCTGTCTCAGCGCTTTTTTTGCATTTTATTTTGTAGCGTCTTTTTTCATAAAGGCTTTTAAATCGTCCTGCTGCGTCATAGAGGAAAGAGGCACTCCCGTCCTGTACGCAGCCCTTGAAATCATGAAGGCACCTACTGGTGCAGTTAAAAAGACAAACACAATTCCCAGCAGGAGCTTTCCGACGAATAAGTCGTGAATTACCAGGAAATAGAGGAAAGTTGCAAGAACGATTCCAATAACTCCCAACGTTGCGCTTTTCGTAGCTGCATGCAACCTTCCATACACATCTGGAAAACGCAGAATACCCACAGACCCTAAAAAGCTTAGAATACCTCCGAGCAGAAGAAAGATACTAATAATTACTTCAACGATCAATAACAACGCCTCCTTCCAAAAACTTCGCAAAGGAAACTGTACTGATAAAAGCAAGGATCGCAATTATTAGCAAAGCTTCAGAATAAAGAATAGTCTGCTGAACAATCATGATTACCCCAATAAAACCAATTAAATTTAATCCAATAGTATCAAGAGCTACCACTCTATCTGCCATAGAAGGCCCTTTGAGCAGCCGGATAATACATAAGAGCACGGAAACAGACAGAAGACCTAAAGTGATGTAACTAGCTAAGACAACCAATTATTCTGTCACCTCCAAAATAGCTCTTTCAAAACTTTCATGAATTTCCCGGATTGCTTCTTCTTTATCCGGAACATGGATAGAATGAATAAACAGTGTTTGACCGTCTTCCGAAAAATCCATAGTCAGCGTACCAGGTGTTAAAGAAATTAGGTTTGCCAGTAGAGTTTTTTCCCACTCACTCTTTAATTTCGTTGGTACGGCAATAATTCCGGGTTGAATATCCATTTTCGGTTTCACAATAATTTTAATAACATCGTAATTTGCCAGGATTAATTTGTAAATAAACAAACCTAGCAGCTTAACAAAAGCGATTACCCGACGGAAATAAAAAGATTCTCTCAGGAACCTCCTCATCAGCCACAGCATGCCCAAACCTACAATATAGCCAATAGCGAATGTAACTCCGCTGAAATTGTTCTGCAGGAGCATCCAGATAAACGCAATGACGATATTAATTAATATTTGAAATTGCATAAATTACTCCCCCAGTACAGAATCAATGTAAATTGATGGATCGAGCAGCTGATTGGCTACAGTTTCTGAGAATACAAATATTGGTTCTGCAAACAGTCCCATAGAAATAGTAAGTACTATTAAAGGAATGATCGGCATCAGCAGCGGCATCAGCTTGATATGCGCATAATCCTGCTTTTGCAAGCTTGGGGCACCCCAGAACACATAAATAAATATTTTCATCATAGAAAAGAGCGTTAATATCCCTACGAGTAAGGCTACAGCTACGATGAGATATCTTCCTTCTTCCACACCGGATAAAATCAGGGCAAACTTACTGAAAAAGCCACTTAAAGGCGGGATTCCTGCGAGGGAGACCGCAGCGATAAAGAACAGCCAGGCCAGCGCAGGGTGTGTCTTCAAAAGACCACTCATTTTCTTTAAGTCAGTAGTTCCCGTAATTTTTTGTGTAGCTCCGGCAAATAAGAAGAGCGCCGCTTTAACTACGATATGGTGGGCAATATAATAAATTGCGCCAGCAAGGGCTAATGGAGTAAATAATCCAAGACCCATCACCATATATCCTACCTGACTGATAATGTGGAATGATAAAATCCGTTTAAAATCAAATTGTGCAACTGCACCAAGTACACCGAAGAACATCGTTAATCCTGCGACCATTAAAATAATATTATGTGTAAAAGATATATCATGTACAAATATTAAAGTAAAGGAGCGGATGATTGCGTATATCCCGACTTTAGTCAGCAGCCCGCCAAATAGAGCGGCAATAGCAGCCGGCGGTCCAAAATAGGAGTTCGGAAGCCAGAAATAAAGTGGAAATAAACCACCTTTAATACTGAAAACAATTAACAGGAGTATTGCAGCTACATTTACTACGCCCTGCTGTTCCAACTCGGCGATCTGTACAGCAATATGTGCCATATTTAAAGTTCCTGTCAAAGAGTAAATATAAGCGATAGCAATTAAAAATAACCCTGAAGCGAAAATGTTAATAACTACATACTTATAAGATTCACGCAGCTGATATTTTGATCCTCCAAATACAATAAGAATAAATGAAGAAATCAGCATTACTTCAAAAAATACAAAAAGGTTAAACAAGTCCCCGGTCAGGAAAGAACCATTAACCCCGGTCAGCAGAAAAAAGTAAAACGGGTAAAAGAAAAACTTTTCCCGCTCTTTTGCTAACGTCTGAAAAGCAAAAAACAAACAAGTAACTCCGACTATGGCGGTTAAAAGCACCATAAGAGTAGAAAATAAATCTGCTACTAATACAATTCCAAATGGTGCAGACCAATTACCAAGTTCTATAGTTAATATTCCACCCTGATACACCGTATAGAGGAGGTGTACAGCGCTGATAAGCAGAATGAGTACTACTACAGCACTGGCGACTCTCTGCGCTTTAGGGTAGTTCCGAAAGAGAATAAGAAGCGTTCCAGCTATAAATGGGATAAGAACTGGAAGCAGTACAATATTATTCATCAGCATTACCTCTCAATTCTTCTAAATCATCTGTTCCATGGTCCTGGTAGGTTCTATAAGCAAGTACCAGCAGGAATGCTGTCATACCAAAACTTATTACAATTGCTGTTAAGATAACTGCCTGCGGCAGCGGGTCTGTATATGCATCCGCATTCTCCGTCAAGAGAGGCGGGGCACCTGTCTGCAGCCCGGACAGAGTTAATATAAGCAAATGGACGCCATGGGAAAGCATTACTACGCCAAACACTACCCGGAGAAGACTCCGTGTCAGAAAAAGATATGTGGCTACTGCAATTATAATCCCTGAAGTAAATATCATGAGTATTTCCATTATGAAACATCCTCTGCAATCGATAAAATTGTAAGGAGAGCCACAGCAACTACAACCATATAAATCCCCAGATCAAAGGGAAGAGCTGTAGTTAATTCAACTTCTCCCATTATTGGTACTTGATAATACTCAAAATACTGTGTTAGAAAAGCATCCCCAAATAAAAGGCTGTTCAGACCTGTCAAAATAGCTATGAGCAGTCCCCAGCCAATGATGGTCGTATAATCAAAGGGAATGACTTTTTTTATTTTATCTATATCAAAAGATACGTACAGCAGAATCAAAGCACCAGCCATCATCAGTCCCCCGATGAACCCGCCTCCGGGTGCATTGTGTCCTGCGAAAAATAGATAAATCGAAAAAGAGAGGACGATAAATGAAACAATCCTTGTTATGGTGTGGAACATCAGGAAGTTCGTCTTCATACATCCTCACCTTCCTTCATTTTGTGTTTAATCAGTGTAACTACTCCAAGTGCAGCAATTGCGAGTACGAGAACTTCGAGAAGTGTATCCAGTCCTCGGAAATCAACAAGAATAACGTTTACCATGTTATACCCGCCGGCTAACGTCTTTGAATTCTCAATAAAGTAATCGGAAATAGGAGTGATATCTGTTCCTTGATTAAGCGCATGAACAGAAAGCCCTGTTAATATTACTGCTCCTCCCACGGCAGCTGAAACGATTGCTTTCATACTGGTTGACCATATGTTCTTCGCTTCTTTTGTAATTTCAGGCAGATGACGGTAAGTAAGAAGGAATAATACTACCATCACCGTTTCTACCAGCAGCTGAGTAAGCGCCAGGTCCGGTGCTCTGAAAATCACAAAAAGTAAAGCAATTAAAAAGCCTACGACACCGAGTAACACAATATTCGTAATCCGGTGAGAAATGAAAGGCAGTGCAAGAGTTGAAGCAAGCAGCGCTGCTACAACCAGGATTACATAAAAAGGCACCGCAAGTTCATTTGAAAAATCAATCGCAAAAGCATCGTAGCGGAAGAAGGTCCAGAGCATAATACCGCTGATGAAAACAGCCATATATAAGAGATAATCTCTTAATCTTCCAGTCATCTGCATATTCGTTACATTCTGTGCCTGCACTACAAGCTGGTCCAGACCTAGATCATAAACAGCATTAAGAGGATCACGTTCTCGCTGGAAAAAGTACGACTCCTGCCACTTTTTCAAGTTCAAAGCAATAGCAAGACCAATAAGAACTACTGCAATTGTCATCAAGAGCTCGGTATTGATTCCATGCCAGTGATAAATATTCACATAGAACTGTTCTCCAACCGAAGTAAGACCAGGTAAAATAGACTGCATTGTCGGCTCTATCAGTGTATAGGCAAGTATATTTGGGAATAATCCGAAGATGATTACCAGACTTGCAAGAATGATAGGAGAAATTAACAATCCGATAGGTGCTTCATGTACATCTTCTTTATAATTTTCAGGTTTAAATTCACCTGTAAAAGTACGGGTGAAAATCATCATGCTGTAAACAAATGTAAATACACTTGCTATCCAGGCCACTACAGGAATGAAGAAGCCTAAAGTTTCCAAGTTAAATATATCCAGGCTCGCTACATTTAAAGATGCAGTAAAGAAAAGCTCTTTACTGAGGAAACCATTAAAAGGAGGCAGTCCTGCCATAGCAGCAAGACCAATCAGGGAAACCGTGAAAGTTATCGGCATGATTGCCATCAAACCGCCCAGCTTACGGACATCCCGCGTACCGGTTTCATGGTCAATGATCCCCACCACCATAAAGAGAGCACCTTTAAAAGTGGCATGGTTTATTAAATGGAAAACTGCAGCCATGATTGCCGTATAATAGATAGCTTCCGTTTCCACATAATCAAAATGAAGTGCTGCTGAGCCCATCCCGAGCAGGGACATAATTAAACCGAGCTGGCTGACTGTGGAAAAAGCTAAAATTCCTTTTAAATCAGTCTGCCGCACAGCAGAAATGGAACCCCATGTTAACGTAACTAAACCAAAGATAAGCACGATCCAGAACCATTCCACCGTAAGACCAAACACAGGCGTCATCCGGGCAACAAGATATATCCCGGCCTTTACCATTGTGGCTGAGTGTAAATAAGCACTTACCGGTGTAGGAGCTTCCATTGCATCGGGAAGCCAGATATGAAAAGGAAACTGGGCTGACTTTGTAAATGCGCCGAGCAGTATTAAAAGCATTGCAGGAAGAATTAATGGGTCCTGCACTACTACATCCGCCTGCGCAATAATTTCTCTAATACTGAAAGTACTGCCGGCAATCACATATAATAGAGAAAAGCCAGCCAGCATCGCAAATCCGCCGCTTACAGTAATCAGCATGGATTTTTGAGCGCCGTACCGGGATTTTTCCTTATGGAACCAATAGGCGATAAGCAGCGCGGAGGATAAGCTTGTAAGCTCCCAGAATACATATAGCACTATTAAGTTGTCTGAGAAAACTACACCAAGCATTGCGCCCATAAACATAAGCAGGTAGACGTAAAAGTTATTGAGCGGTTCGTCAACCTTGTTTTTAATATAGAAGATCGAATACAAAACTACGAGCGTCCCAATACCGGTGATTAATAAACCAAACAGAAGACTGAGACCGTCCAGATAAACACTGAAATTGATGCCTAAAGAAGGAACCCAGGGCACCGTATGTTCCACCGGTTCCAGCCCACCTCCGTTAATAGGGATGTATGTAGCAATGTAAATGAAAAGAATCAGTGGCAGCGGCAGTAAAAACCAGCCTGTGTGTACTGAGCGGAATTTATAGTAAAAGAATGGCATAAAAATAGCCATGATAAAAGGTGCCAAGACCACAAAATGAAGCAATGACAAAGCGAGAACCTCCTTTATAAATTTTAAATTAGTTGAATTTTCGTTAATTCCAGGTCAAGTCCATAATAGATTATAATATAAAAGTTACTGGAATGCATTATGTTAGCACTTATATTCACTGCCGTAAAAAAGTACTTTTATGTAGAAAGTCGATAAAAATTAATTGAAATTTTTTAGTTATTCGATTGAAAGAAAGGAATTTTTATTTTTTGGCAGCTGATTTGGTGGAACAACGCGGGGGTACCTCAGTGTTAGGATTTACTGAAGTTGATAAATAGTGTATTCTAATCCCAGCTGAACCTTCGTAAAGTTGAAGAATTTATAAAAGGAGGAAATGATTTTGATCAAGAAATTTATACCGGATCAATATGTGCCATCCGTATATGACATAGATATTGAGGTGTTAAAAGAAAAGGGCATTAAAGGTATCATAACAGACTTGGATAATACTCTTGTGGAATGGGATAGGAAAGATGCGACAGAAGAGCTCCTGGAGTGGCTTCAAAAATTAGAAGATGAGGGATTTGAAGTAGTTATTGTATCAAACAATAATGAAAAGAGAGTGCATACCTTTGCAGCACCCCATGGACTGACATTTATTCACAGTGCAAAAAAACCTTTCAGTAAAGCTTTCAGGGCGGCGTGCAGGCTTATGAACCTTCAGCATTCTGAAGCAGTTGTAATAGGCGACCAGCTTCTTACGGATATTCTCGGCGGGAACAGAGCAGGCTTTCACACTATTTTAGTAGTGCCAGTTGCCGCTACGGATGGTATACTAACCAAGTTCAACCGTTCGATCGAACAGAGAGTATTTCGAGCGATGAAACGGAAGGGGTTAATTGAATGGGAGAAAAAATAATCTGCGCCGGATGCGGTGTGGAAATTCAGACTGAAAAACCAGGGGAGACTGGCTATGCACCAGCTTCTGCTTTACAAAGAGATGTGATTATCTGTCAGCGGTGTTTCCGCTTAAAACATTATAATGAAGTGCAGGATGTATCATTAACTGATGATGATTTTTTACGCATGCTGAATCAGCTGAGTTCCAGAGAAGCTTTAATTGTAAAAGTTGTGGATTTATTCGACTTTGATGGCAGCTGGCTTTCCGGAATGCCGCGGTTTATCGGAAACAATCAGGTGCTCCTCGTAGGAAATAAGGTGGACTTGCTTCCCAAGTCGGTAAAAAGACCGAAAGTAATTAACTGGATGAAGCGCCAGGCAAAAGAGTACGGACTTAAACCGGTTGATGTAACACTGATGAGTGCCGCTTCTGGTGAAGCAGTTCTGGAAACTGCACAGGCGATAGATAAATATAGAAAAGGAAAAGATGTGTATGTAGTAGGCTGCACAAATGTAGGCAAGTCCACGTTTATTAATCAGCTGCTTAAAGAGTTTGGTGCGGGGGACGGACCGATGATCACCACCTCCAATATTCCTGGAACAACGCTTGATATGATTGATGTCCCTCTGGATGATGACAGCACTTTATATGATACACCGGGTATCATCAACCATCATCAGATGGCACATCTTGTAACGAAAAAGGATTTGAAAATTATCAGTCCCCGGAAAGAAGTAAAGCCTAAGATTTATCAGCTGCAGCAGGCGCAGACTCTTTTCTTCGGGGGACTTGCAAGATTTGATTTTATAGAGGGAGACCCGCAGTCTTTCGTCGTGTATATGTCCAATGAGCTGACAATTCACAGAACAAAACTGGAAAAAGCGGATAATTTATATCAAAATCATGTAGGAGGACTTCTTACGCCTCCCAATGCGGAAGAATTAGATGAGTTTCCTCCTTTTAAAGAAAAAGAATGGAAAATGCCGAAAGAAAAAGTGGATCTCGTTTTTTCAGGTTTAGGCTGGGTGACGGTAAATGGAGAAGGCGGGACGATTCGCACCTATGCTCCTGAAGGTGTTACAGTAACGATGAGAGAATCAATATTTTAATCGGAGGGAATTAAATGACTCATGTATTTGGAGTAATAGGCAACCCCATTTCCCATAGTTTATCTCCCCTCATGCACGAAGCAGCTTATAAAAAACTGGAGCTTGATGCACGGTATGTGCCTTTCCAGGTGGAAGAAAAGAATTTGGAAACAGCTGTAAAAGGTATGAAAGGGCTAGGGATAAAAGGATTGAATGTTACTATACCTCATAAAGAAGCAGTGATTGAATTTCTTGATGAACTCGATCCTTCAGCAGCAGCCTTAGGGGCGGTTAATACAATATTCTATGATGAAAAGCAAAATAAATTAATTGGTTATAATACAGATGGGGAAGGTTTTTACCGCTCCCTGCGCCCAGAGCTGAGAAAGCCACTGGAAGACTCCCTTATATTAATGATAGGAGCCGGAGGCGCTGCCAGGGGGGTAGCAATCACGCTGGCAGGCAAAGGTGCAAAGCAGCTTACGATTGCTAACAGAACGAAAAGCAAAGCAGAGGAATTAGCTGCCGACTGCGGTGCTTCAGCAAGAGCAATGACACTTAATGAAGCACAGGCAAAATTAACAGAATTTGATATTATTATAAATTCAACTTCTATTGGAATGACGCCAAACATTGGTCAAATGCCGATGTCCCTTGAAACCTTAAGCCGGGATACGTTAGTATGTGATCTGATTTATTCACCAATGAAAACTAGATTTTTAGCAGAAGCAGAAAAAAAGCATGTCAGGACTTTAAATGGTATGGGTATGTTTGTTCAGCAGGGCGCCATTGCATTTGAACACTGGACAGGACTTGATGCGCCGGTGGAAATTATGGAAGAGGCTATTTTAAGCAGATTAAAAGAGGTGTAACAATGTTATCAGGTAAGCAAAAACGCTATTTAAGAAAAAAGGCACATCATATTAAACCAATTCTTCAGGTTGGAAAAGGCGGCATCAATGAAAATGTCATTAAGCAGGCAGATGATGCGCTGGAAGCAAGAGAACTTATTAAAATCAGTATCCTTCAAAATAATATGGACGAAAAAGATGAGGTTGCGGATGAAATTGCTGGAAAAACAAAAGCGGATATTGTGCAGATTATCGGAAGTACAATTATTTTGTACAAAGAGTCAAAAGAAAACAAGCAGATAGAACTCCCGGTTCAGGAGGACTGACGATGAAGAAAATAGGCATCCTGGGAGGAACTTTTGATCCTCCGCACATAGGACATCTGGCTATGGCAGAAGAAGCGAGAATAAAATTTGCGCTTGATGAAATCTGGTGGATGCCTAACCGCCTGCCCCCGCACAAATCTCTTACAGGTACTACCGAAAAGCAGCGTATTGAAATGGTAGAGCAGATGGTTCGATTATCACCGGCATTTGTTTTATGCTTAAATGAAATGGAGCGGAAAGGCCCTTCCTACACGATTGATACGTTCTCGGAGCTGCAGACTGAATTTCCCGAACATGATTTTTATTTTATTATGGGCGGAGACAGCTATGAAACTTTTCATTTATGGCACGGTTTTAAGAAATTACAGGAAATGCTGGCATTTATAGTGATGGAAAGACCTGGAACGCAGACATCAGAAGTCCGTCCGCAGGATTTTAAGAGCATTCATTTTTTGGAAAGAATTCAACTCGATATTTCTTCTACTTCTATTCGAAACAGTATAAAAGAAGGTACGTGGAATCGGTTTCTAGTAACTGAAGGGGTAGCGGAAGTAATAAAGGAGCATCAATTGTATGAATGAGCAGGAGGCACTGTCAGCAGTAAAAGAAGCACTAAAGCCCCAAAGGTATGAACATACACTGCGGGTAACGGAGACGGCGGAACAGTTATGCCATGTATACGGCGGGAACCTCCAAAAAATCCGCCTTGCTTCTATCCTCCATGACTATGCGAAATACCGCTCTGCTTCAGAAATGAGAAATACAGTTAAAGAAGAAGCAGATCTTCCGGACCAGCTGCTGGATTTTGGAGATGAACTTCTGCATTCATTCGTAGGTGCGTTTTACGTAAAAAAAGAATTAGGCATAGCAGATAAAGATGTGCTGCAGATGATCGCTTCACATACAACAGGAAGAGAACAAATGTCTCTGGAAGAAGAAATTGTTTTCCTGGCTGATTATATTGAGCCCGGCAGAACATTTCCTGGAGCTGCTGAAGCAAGGAAAGCTTCAAAAGTAAGTCTGGAAGCAGGATGCCTGTCAGCGCTGTCACAGACTATTACGTTTTTGGTTTCAAAAAGAATTTCGGTGTATCCGGATACTTTTGCAGCGTACAATTATTATATTATGAAACGAAAGGATGATTTTTTTAATGGAAAGTAAAGAATTATTGGATATTACCGTACGTGCTGCTGATGAGAAAAACGCGCAGCAGATTAAATCCCTGAATATGAAAGGTGTTTCTTCCATCGCAGATTATTTTGTGATCTGTCACGGGAATTCCGAAACACAGGTGGAGGCAATCGCCCAGGAAGTGAAACAAAAAGCGCTGGAGTCCGGAATTGATGTAAAAAGAATGGAAGGGCTGAAAGAAGCACGCTGGGTTTTAATAGATTTAGCTGATGTTGTTGTGCATATTTTCCACAAAGAAGATCGCGATTATTATCAGCTCGAAAAATTATGGGGTGATGCTCCGATTATGGACGTGGAAGAAATGCTCCGCTGATCCCCCGGGAGGGAATTATATTGTCAGAACAGCACTTTGCAGCATTATATGACACTCTTATGGAGGATGCTCCTTATGGTGCGTGGCTTCAGTTTGCGACCAGCTATGTGAAAAAATCTGCAAGAATTCTGGATCTCGCATGCGGAACAGGAACATTAACGCTGCAGCTTGAAGACCAGGGGTTCCAGACAACTGGAGTGGATATTTCTGGAGAAATGCTTGCTGTAGCGGAAAAAAAAGCGCGGGAAAGAGGAAATAATACCGTTTTTATGGAACAGGATATGAGGCATATCTCAGGCTTCAGCAATATGGATGCTGTAACTTTATTTTGTGACGGGCTGAACTATTTAGCTGAAGAAAATGAAGTGAAATCCACCTTTTCACATGTAGCCGAAAGTCTACGATCAGGAGGAGTATTTTTATTTGATGTTCATTCTCCTTTTAAGGTGGAACATATATTTGATCATCAGCTGTACGGGGAAAATGCCGAAGAAATAACTTATTTATGGTTTTGTGAACCAGGTGAAGCGGAACTCAGCGTTCATCATTCTCTTACCTTCTTCATTAAACAGGAAGATGGAAGGTATCTTCGTGAGGATGAGGAACTGTTCCAGCGTACTTTTCTTCCTTCCGTTTATAAAAAGTGGCTTATAGAGGCTGGGTTTCATAATATTGTAATTAGCGGTGACTTTGGAAAAAGAGATTACCTTGAGGAAGATGATCGTATTTTTTTCAAAGCTGAAAAAAAATAGTGGACGAATACGTGTTCGGTATATATAATATTTATAAATTCATATTTAACCACTTAGAAGTGGTCTGCCATTTACTGAAAGACTAATAACAGGAATTTTCTGTCCGCCGAATCAGGCAGGGCGGATTTTTTTGTGTAAAAAATATATTTTTACTGCAAAAATCATAATAAGGAGGGGGAAAATGAATGCTGTACTGGATAGGCTGAAAAATATGGATCGGTTACTGCTGGGGAAGATAGCAGGAGGGATCATTCTGCTTGCGGCGATTGGATTATATTACTTTTTTACAGAAGAGGAACAGTTAAACTCTGAAACTATCATGGACATAGGGCATACTGCTGAAGAAAATGATCTGGAAGAGACACCTGTAGAGATGAAAGTCGATATTAAGGGCGAAGTACAGTTTCCTGGTGTTTATACCGCATCCTCAGAAGACAGAGTAGAAAAATTAATAGATGAAGCCGGTGGACTTACAGCAGATGCAGCGATAGAGACGGTGAACTTTGCACAGCGTGTGTATGACGAAATGGTAATTATCATCCCCTCTGCTGAAGAAGCAGAAGCTCATACAGGTGAAACTCCCCAGCATGAAACTGTGGAAATGAATAAAATACCTATTAATACAGCTGAACAGGCATCCTGGGAAACGTTAAACGGTATTGGTCCTGCAAAAGCTTCAGCAATCATACAATACAGGGAGGAAAATGGCCCTTTCACTTCCGTGGAAGAGCTGATGGAAGTCCCGGGGATTGGGGAGAAAACACTGGAATCAATCAGGGATCAATTATCTTTGCATTAACAAACAATTTGTAAGGGGGAAACGCTGTAAAGATTACTTTATAATACTCCCGGGGCATACTGAAATCCTGATTAGTATGATAAACTTTTAGTCATAGTGAAAACTTGAAGGAGTGAGGTAGTTGGAACGGATTTCCTGGCATCAATATTTTATGGCGCAGAGTCATCTTTTAGCATTGAGAAGTACTTGTACGAGACTTATGGTCGGAGCTTCGATTGTAAGGGATAAAAGAATAATTGCAGGCGGTTATAACGGATCAATTTCTGGAGGAAGCCACTGCTCTGAAGATGGATGCTATCTTGTGGATGACCATTGTGCACGAACTATCCACGCGGAAGTAAATGCTATTATCCAGTGCGCAAAGTTCGGAGTAGCTACAGAAGGGTCCGAGATTTACGTGACTCATTTTCCATGTCTTAACTGCTGCAAAGCAATTATTCAAGCTGGAATCAGAAAAATTTATTACGCAGCAGATTATAAAAATCATCCATTTGCAGAAGAACTTTTCAGAGAATCCGGCGTATCGGTGGAACAAGTGGAACTTGAAGAAATGATTTTAGATACGAATAATAAAGAGAAGCTTGCATTTACAGCGGAACTGCTGGGAAAGCTTGAAAAAACGGGCATGCCCGAAAAAGAGCTGCAGAAAATGAGAAACAAAGCAAACGAACTTTTTATACATACCAGCTAGGTGTCGTTTGCGTGAATATTACAGAACGGATAAATGCTCAAGCGCTTCTCATGTGGAAGAAGGTTTGGTATGTATTCGTTTTTTTATTTATTCAGCGGTACCATCCTGGGAATAGTCTTATATATTAGTTATAATCCAGAAGGACGTCTCACCGGGATTGCATTATTATTTATTTTTATGTGTTTCAGCAGAAAGAAAAGCTTTTTGCTGGCAGGGTTGATATTTGGGTTCGGTGCGGCTTTGTTTACCGCTGCAGATATGGAAGCAGTGGAGCCAGAAAAAAACTTATCAGTTGCTGGGCAGGTGGTAACGGTTCCTGTTCCTGCAGGGAGTCAGAACAATGTCAGCTATACTTTTAATACAGCCACCTCGGGGAAACTGCGGGTTTATTCAGAGGCGATCCCAGAAGCAGGGTCTGAGTGTATTCTGCATGGAGAAATCGCAGTTCCTGCTGCGGTCAAAAGTCCATATCAGTTTGATTATAAAAATTATCTTGATACTTTAGGGATAGCAGGCCAGTTTTTTGCGAAAGAAGTAAATTGTAATAATAATACATCGATGTTTTATAAAAGTTTGGATAAACGGCATCACATTATTAAGAAAGTAAATGAGGAAGAGTCGGAAATCAGAGCTCTCTTTACTGCGCTTGTTTTTGGGGAGCGGGCTTATATTGCAGAGGAAAGAATTACCCTGTACCAGCGGCTTGGGGTAATTCATCTGCTGGCAGTTTCAGGGTTGCATGTAGGTCTGCTTTCCGGAGCACTCTGGTATTTGTTAGTCAGGATTGGCCTGACGAAGCAGCAGGCAGCAGCGGCTGTTATCCTGTGTATGCCGGTTTATATTGTCCTGGCTGGTGCAGGACCTTCCGTTATTCGATCTGGGAGTATGATGATACTTGGTTTAACTTTGTATTTGTTTAAACAAAGACCACCTTTAATAGAAGTGTGCAGCATTATTGGTACGGGGGTGCTGCTATGGAACCCGCTTATGCTTTTCCACGTAGGTTTTCAGCTTTCTTTTTTAACAAGTATCGTGCTTATTCTTTCTGCTCCGCTGCTGAGAGAAGGCGGATTTTTAATATTAAAAGTTACTTTTACAGCCCAGCTTGCTTCTCTTCCGTTGATTCTGTTTTATTTTTATGAAATCTCTTTTCTGACTTTAATTGCAAATACATTTTTCATCCCCTTTGTTACTTTCATTATGCTTCCTTCAGCTTTCGTGTTCATGATTCTGTTTCAAATTCATCCCGCTTCAGCAGAGTTCATTGAAAAGACAGTTCAATTTTTTCTTATTCCCGCACATGCACTTTTGGAATGGATGGACAGTTTCTCTGGCCATATGATTAATACCGGAGCCGTCCATCCTCTGGCAGCTGTGGTATTGGCAGCAGCGGCAGCGGTATTGTTTTTATGCTGGGAAATCAGGAAGTATCGGTATAGTGCTGCGGTTTTTCTGGTATTTTGTTTATTGGGTACTGCCACTTCTTTAAAATTAGATAAATATGGCTATGTGCATTTTCTCGATGTGGGACAGGGAGATACAACTATTATTGAAATGCCTTACAAACAGAACATTTATATGATTGATACTGGTGGAGAAGTCCGATTCACAGAAGGGGAACTCGAAGTTTCTGATAATGGACCCGGAAAAAGAACGATCCTTCCTTTTTTAAAAGGTAAGGGGATTACAGAAATAAATATAGTTGTAATTACACATGGGCATGCGGATCACATGGGAGAACTCTGTTATTTAACGGATCATATTACTATTGGACAGGTACTTCTTCCAATAAATATTAGTCAGTCAGATTTTCTGCAGGAACAGCTGAGCTGTTTAGAAAATAACCGTGTGCCTGTAAAATATGTACAGGAGGGTGATAGATGGATAGATGGTGAAAATATTTTTCAGGTTATCCACCCGCACCCAGATCTAATCTATAGTGAAAATGACCAATCTGTCGTTATCAATGCAGAAATTGAAGGAGTGAAATTTTTATTTACAGGGGATATTGAAGAAGAGGCAGAAAAAGATATTGTAAAGCAAGGCGGAAATCTCGCAGCGGATATTTTGAAAGTCGCACATCATGGCAGTGCTACTTCTTCTTATGAAGAGTTTTTAGCTGAGGCAGCTCCTGAAGCAGCTATAATTCAAGTGGGTGAAAATAACAGGTACGGGCATCCTTCCGCGGAGGTACTGCATGCTCTTGAGTCTGTGCAGGTATACCGAACAGATCTGCATGGAACTATTTCTGTGAAAGTCCTTGAGGGAAAGTGGGAAGTGCTCCCGTTTATTCGGGAGCAGGATGTAAGGTGACATTTATATACGACAAAAGCCTATCCTCAAAAAGGATAGGCTTGCTGAAGCTCTTTTGTCCGGTGCATATCGGTGTTTAGAAAAACAGGTCCACGATATGACCGATAGAGAAAATAAGCATAAAAAATACAAAGGAAGCGACAAAGCCGATCCCACTATCGATAGCATCATTGCGGTTCGACTGGACGTCTTTTTCGAACTCGTTCATACGTATCCCTCCTGTCATAAAAATTATAATCGATTATTTGATAAAAATCTACTCAGGGGTAAAAAGAAATTAATTAAGAACTTAATTTAACGCCTGTTATCATCGTTTTTAGAAAATGAACATGGTATGGTATGATATATGAACATTACATAGGGGGCATTTTTTATGTCTTATTTGGACAGGTTAAAGGAAATTAAACAAAATAATATAGCACCGGTGTATCTGCTTTATGGAAACGAAACATATTTAATGGAAGATGTTCTGCAGAAACTGATCACTCAAGTTCTGGCGCCTGAGGAGCAGGACATGAAATTATTGAAATTTGATATGACAGAAGAAAGCATTGATACAGCGGTCGAAGAAGCATATACATTTCCGTTTATGGGTGGTAAAAAAGTTGTGGTAGTGAAAG
The DNA here is from genome assembly GCF_900103955.1 of Alkalicoccus daliensis. Classification (GTDB taxonomy): domain Bacteria; phylum Bacillota; class Bacilli; order Bacillales; family Salisediminibacteriaceae; genus Alkalicoccus; species Alkalicoccus daliensis. Next base: position 864,553 of record NZ_FNIL01000001.1, on the reverse strand, counting down.
ATGCTTATTTTTTAACTGCGCAGAAAAGAAAAGAAAAAGTAGAGCATGACATTACCAAATTAAATGAGTATGCCCTTAGAGCTCCTGAAGAAACTGTTTTTATAATTTTAGCTCCTTACGAGAAGCTGGATGAAAGAAAAAAAGTTGTAAAGCAGCTTAGGAAACAGGCCGCAGTTCTCGATGCAAAACCTTTAAATGAAAAAGAGCTCAGGAAATGGCTGGAGGAAAAAGCTTCTGAATTAAATACAGCGATCGACTCTGCGGCTGTAGAGAAGCTGCTTTCTTTAGTGGGAGACAATTTATTAATGTTAACTTCAGAAATGAATAAACTTGCTACCCATTCCGAGGATGGAGTTATTCGTGCAGAAGCAGTAGAAACTTTAGTATCCCGGTCTCTGGAACATGATATTTTCTCCCTAGTTGATCATGTTGTGAAAAGTGACATTGAGAACGCTATGAGGATCTACCGGGATTTAATTAAGCAGAAGGAAGCCCCGCTGAAAATTCTGGCACTGATGGTAAGGCAGTTTCGTATTTTATATCAGGTGAAGCAGCTTGTACAGCAGGGGTACGGAGAAAAAATGATCGCATCCCGATTGAAACTTCATCCTTTTGCAGTCAAACTCGCAGCAAAACAGTCCAGACAGTTTGAAGCAGCAACGCTGCTCAGCCTGCTGGATGACCTGGCAGAACTCGACTTTCGAATAAAAACAGGAAAAATTGAAGAAGAGCTGGGTGTGGAACTTTTTCTGTTAAGCAGATCAAAGCCATCTATTCAATTTTCTTAAATAATGAGAATATAATTAAGTGCAGACTCTGAATATTTGGCAGGTATTTAAACCGCAGACAGCTTATGAAAACACGAAAAAGGGTTGAACCGAAAGACCTGCCGGTTCAACCCTTTAGTGCATATTATGCGCTAATTTCGTTTAAACGCTTCTGTAAACGCGCTTTGCGACGATTTGCAGCGTTTTTGTGGAAAAGGCCTTTGTTTACTGCCTTATCCAGCTTGCTAGTTGCGCTGAGGAAAAATTCCTGCGCACTGTTTACGTCCTTCTCGTCTGCCTTCGCGTGGAATGCTTTAATCGTAGAACGTAGGTCAGATTTGAATGCATTATTGCGTGCACGAGCTAATTCGTTAACCTGAACACGTTTTTTTGCTGATTTAATATTTGCCACCTGCTTCACCTCCTCTAAGATGCAACGGTAACGGTTGAAGATAATTGCAACACTAGAGATTTTATCAAATGCCCTTTTAAAAAGCAATATTATTTTACTGTAAGAATTATAAAGAAAGTTTGAATCAAGGGTAGAGTTATTGTTATAATGAGGAGCAATGTAATGCTCGGAAGCAGGATACAGGAGTGATAATAGAATGAAACCAGAAGATAGAATTAAAAGAAGAGACAAAATACGAAATTTCTCCATCATCGCCCACATAGACCATGGAAAGTCTACGCTGGCAGACAGAATTCTGGAGAAAACCAGTGCGCTGACGCAGCGCGAAATGCAGGACCAGATGCTTGACGCTATGGATCTTGAGCGTGAACGCGGCATCACTATTAAGCTGAATGCAGTTCAGTTAAACTATAAATCGCAGGATGGAGAAACTTATATTTTTCATCTGATTGATACGCCGGGTCATGTAGATTTTGCTTATGAAGTCTCAAGAAGTCTTGCAGCCTGTGAGGGCGCACTGCTGATTGTCGATGCAGCGCAGGGGATTGAGGCGCAGACTTTGGCAAATGTATACTTAGCATTGGATAATGAGCTTGAAATACTGCCGATCATTAACAAAATTGATCTGCCGAGTGCGGAACCCGACCGGGTGCGCCAGGAAGTTGAAGATGTAATCGGACTTCCGGGAGAAGACTGTATCCCAGCTTCTGCAAAAAATGGGATCGGTATAGATGATATTCTGGAAGCAGTAGTGGCGAAAGTGCCTGCGCCTACGGGAGACCCTGAAGCACCTTTGAAAGCGATGATTTTTGACAGCATCTATGATCCATACAGAGGTGTTATCGTTTATATCAGAATCATGGAAGGAACCGTTAAGCCTGGCCAGAAAATTAAAATGATGGCGAACAATAAAGAGTTTGAAGTGCAGGAGATTGGAGTCTTCACACCAAAGCCTTTAGCACAGGAAGAACTTACTGTTGGAGATGTAGGATTTATGATTGCCGGGATTAAAAATGTCGGGGAGAGCCAGGTGGGTGACACAGTTACCCATGCGCATAAACCTACAGCAGAAGCTATGCCAGGATACCGAAGATTGAATCCGATGGTTTTCTGCGGATTATACCCAGTAGATGCGAGCGACTATAATGATTTAAGAGATGCTTTGGAAAAACTTGAGCTGAACGATTCTGCGCTGCAGTTTGAAGCAGAAACTTCCCAGGCGCTGGGCTTCGGTTTCCGCTGCGGTTTCTTAGGACTGCTTCATATGGAAATTATCCAGGAAAGAATTGAGCGGGAATTTGATATTGATTTGATTACCACTGCTCCAAGTGTTATCTATGAAGTGACTAAAACGGATGGTTCTTCGATTGAAATCAGCAACCCGTCAGATATGCCGGATGCGCAGTCTGTGGATTACGTACGGGAGCCTTATGTGAAAGCGGAAGTAATGGTACCAAATGATTACGTAGGGGCCGTTATGGAACTTTGCCAGCGTAAACGGGGGGATTATGTTGATATGAAATACCTTGATGCGAACCGGGTAAATATCATTTATGAAATCCCTCTTTCAGAAATAGTGTATGACTTCTTTGATACGCTTAAATCGAACACGAAAGGCTATGCTTCTTTTGACTACGAAATCATTGGTTATAAGGAAAGCAACCTTGTGAAGATGGACATCCTTCTTAACGGAGAATCAATTGACGCCCTGTCTATTATTGTTCACCGGGATTCCGCGTATGACCGCGGAAAGATAATTGCAGAAAAGCTGAAAAAACTTATTCCAAGACAGCAGTTTGAAGTTCCGGTCCAGGCAAGTATCGGCCAGAAAATTGTTGCCCGTTCCACGATCAAAGCCATGCGTAAAAATGTTCTTGCAAAATGTTACGGCGGAGATATTTCCCGTAAAAGAAAACTTCTTGAGAAACAAAAAGCAGGTAAGAAACGCATGAAGAGCGTTGGTAACGTAGATGTGCCGCAGGAAGCTTTTATGTCGGTACTTAGTATGGACGAAGACAATTAATAGAGAAGAGGGTGGCATCGTCACCCTTTTTTCTGTGTTTTAAAGAAAGGATTAATTCGAATGAGAAAATCTCTCTATGTGCACGTTCCTTTTTGTGAACAAATTTGCCATTACTGCGATTTTAATAAATTTTTTCTCAAAAACCAGCCGGTGGATGAGTATGTGGAAGCAGCTGTGGAAGAAATGAAAAAAACTGCTGCAGCGTTTCCCCAGCACGAATTTATTGAAACAATATATATTGGCGGCGGCACCCCTACTTCTCTTTCCAGTACACAGTTAAAACATCTGCTGGAAGCGATACCGAATAATTTCACACTGGCAGATACTACCGAATGGACAGTGGAAGTAAATCCAGGAAGTGCAGACAAAGAAAAGTTTGAAATGATAAAACAGGCAGGGGTGAACAGACTAAGTATAGGAGCCCAGACTTTTGATCCGGATCTTTTACAAAAAATAAACCGGGATCATAAGCCGGCGCAGGTGGAAGAAACGATCCGGCTTGCACAGGATGCAGGCATTGATAATTTATCTATAGATTTAATGTTCGGACTTCCCGGCCAGACGATGGAGCAGTGGAAGGACACGCTCTCTCAGGCGGCTGCACTTCCTATAAAGCATATTAGTGCCTATTCATTAAAAATAGAACCGAAGACAGTTTTTTATCAAATGCTGAATAAAGGAACATTAAAGCTGCCGGAACAGGAACTGGAAGCAGAAATGTATGAATATATGCTGCAGTTTCTCCGGGAAGAGGGATTTCAAGCTTATGAAATTAGTAACTTTGCAAGAAATAGAGAAGAAAGTCTTCATAACCTTACGTATTGGGACAATAACGAATACTATGGAATAGGAGCAGGCGCACATAGTTACATGGATGGCGTCCGACGGAGAAACCATGGTCCCCTTCCAAAGTATTTAAAAGCAATTGCTGAAGACAAGCTTCCGTATTTAGAGGAGAATCCAGTTTCCCGGAAAGAAATGATGGAAGAAGAAATGTTTATGGGCCTCCGAAAAAGGCTAGGAGTGTCTAAGAAGAAATTTGAGAATAGGTATGACCAGACGATTGACCAGGCATTTCCAGGAATTATTACTGGATTAAAGCAGCAGGGCCTGCTGGAGGAAACAGATTACTACATTTACTTAACTGAGACCGGTCTTTTGCTGGGAAATGAAGTTTTTGAACAATTTTTAGCAGGGTAACTTCCTGCAGCTTTCCTTAATTAATATACTCAGTTTCCCGGAAGCCCGGACAGAAGACGGCGGGAGAGTCAAACTCGTCAGGGCATTCGGGAAGGTCATAAAGTACGAACGGAATAAAACCTGCTTCTACAGGTAAGTGTGTGGATTTTTCATGCTGACTGATGGAGCGGCAAGATCAGGAGATACGACAGCAAATAATCAGAGAATGCCGGCAGGAAGCCCTTCAGCAAAAAATCTTTTTAGGGTAATTTCCAGCGGCGTAATTCAAAAGTTCGCTTTATAAGAATTATTTTTAAAAGAAATAAAGAAAAAAAGCATAGTTTCGTTGACAAACTAAATCCTTCTTTGGTACTTTATATAATAGATTTAGCACTCGTAAGGGAAGAGTGCTAACAGGAGGGATGCAAGATGTTGACAGAAAGACAGCTTTATATTCTCAAAGCCATTGTCGACGACTACATTACGAACGCTGAACCTGTAGGATCCCGTACGATTTCTAAAAGAGAGGACATAAGCTTTAGTCCTGCTACAATTAGGAATGAAATGTCCGATTTAGAAGAACTTGGTTTTTTAGAGAAACCGCACAGCTCAGCAGGCCGTATTCCTTCCCAGAAAGGATACCGCTATTATGTAGACCATCTTTTATCTCCATCAATTTTAACTAAAAAAGATGTTTCTGAAATTAGATCTCAGCTGGCTGTACAGTTTCACGAATCTGAACAGGTGATTCAGCAGTCTGCAAAAATGCTTTCTCAATTAACTTCTTATACCTCTATTGTATTAGGGCCGGAAGTTTTTGAGTCTAAACTGCAGCAGCTGCAAATGATCCCTATATCAGGTGAACAGGCAGTTGTAATCATCGTAACCGACTCTGGTCATGTGGAAAGCCAGACAGTTCAATTTCCTGAAAGTGTCGCCAGTGCTGACGTTGAAAAAGTAGTAAACATCTTAAATGAAAAACTGCGGGGAGTGCCGATTTATCAATTACAGCAGAAGCTTTCGCAGGAAATCGCAGCAGTGCTGAAAAAATATGTATCCAAGTATGAAGTGATGATTCATACGCTGAAAGATATTTTTTCAGATCAGCAGCAGGAAAAAGTATATTACGGCGGAAAGACAAATATTTTAAGCCAGCCGGAATTTAACGATGTGGAAAGAGTCAGAAATATACTCAATCTCTTTGAAGAAGATGCCGTCATTTCCAAGCACCTTCGTTCTGAAGATCAGGGATTAACTATCCGGATCGGCGAAGAAAATGAGTTTAAGCCTTTTGACGATCTTACTATCGTAACTGCTACTTATACGCTGGAAGGAAAATACATCGGCACACTCGGTATTTTAGGTCCTACACGAATGGAATATCCGAGAGTAATAAGCTTAATGGAATATTTTTCTAAGGATATGTCCAAACTTTTAAACAAAAAGCAAAGGGATTAAGTATGTTAAGGAGGTGAACGCAGTGTCACAAGAAAAAAGAGACGACCTGCACGAGGAAGAGGTACAGGAAGCATCTGAAACTGAAAACAATGCTTCATCCGAAGCGGAAGATATAGAGGAAGCAGAAGAAGAGAATGCTGAAGAGGTTTCTCCGGAAGCTGAAGAGATAGAGCAGTTAAAAGCAGAACTGGAAGAAGCACAGAATAGAAATATCCGCCTGCAGGCAGATTATGATAATTTCCGCCGCAGAACAAAAAAAGAAAAAGAAGAAGCAGCAAAATTTAAATCTCAAAAATTAGCAGAAAGCCTTCTGCCGGCTATTGATAATTTTGAAAGAGCGCTGACCATTGAACCTGAAACGGAAGAAGCAAAAAATCTTCTTCAGGGTATGAAAATGGTGTATAACCAGATTTCTGAAGCACTTCAATCAGAACAGGTGAAAGCTATGGATACCGTAGGACAGCCATTCGATCCGCATATGCACCAGGCAGTGATGCAGGTGGAAGAAGAAGGATACGAATCAAATGTTATTGTAGAAGAACTTCAGAAAGGCTATACCTTAAATGATAAGGTAATCCGCCCAGCAATGGTGAAAGTTAACGCTTAATTTGAACAAGGAGGAATTTGATTATGAGTAAAGTAATTGGTATTGACTTAGGTACAACAAATTCATGTGTCGCAGTTATGGAAGGCGGCGAAGCTACAGTAATTTCAAATGCAGAAGGTGCTAGAACTACTCCTTCCGTAGTTTCTTTTAAAGATGGAGAACGCCAGGTAGGGGAAGTAGCAAAGCGCCAGATGATTACAAACCCTGATACGATTACATCGATTAAGCGTCATATGGGTACTGACTATAAGGTGGAAGCAGAAGGAAAACAGCATACGCCGCAGGAAATTTCTGCAATCATTTTACAGAAGCTTAAAGCTGATGCAGAAGCTTATCTCGGAGAAAAAGTAACAAAAGCTGTTATTACAGTTCCTGCTTACTTTAACGACTCTCAGCGTCAAGCTACAAAAGATGCTGGTAAAATTGCAGGACTTGAAGTTGAAAGAATTGTAAACGAGCCAACAGCAGCAGCGCTTGCGTATGGTCTCGACAAAGAAGATGACCAGACGATTTTAGTTTACGATCTCGGGGGCGGTACTTTCGACGTTTCCGTACTTGAATTAGGCGACGGTTTCTTTGAAGTTAAATCTACTTCCGGAGATAACAAGCTCGGCGGGGATGACTTCGATGATGCTATCATTGATCACCTTGTAGCAGAATTTAAAAAAGACAATGGTATTGATTTAAGCCAGGATAAAATGGCGCTTCAGCGTTTGAAGGATGCTGCTGAGAAAGCGAAAAAAGACCTTTCCGGTGTTTCCCAGACACAGATCAGCCTGCCATTTATTACTGCGGATCAGTCAGGGCCGAAGCACCTTGAGCTAACACTCACTCGTGCTAAATTCGAAGATCTTACTTCACACCTTGTGGAAAAAACAATGGGGCCGGCGCGCCAGGCATTAAAAGATGCAGGACTTTCTGCAAGCGAAATTGATAAAGTGGTTCTTGTAGGTGGGTCTACACGTATTCCTGCAGTACAGGACGCTATCAAAAAAGTTACCGGCAAGGATCCTCATAAAGGGGTAAATCCGGATGAGGTTGTAGCACTTGGTGCAGCAATTCAAGCTGGTGTTCTCACTGGAGATGTTAAAGACGTAGTACTACTTGACGTAACACCACTTTCTCTAGGTATTGAAACAATGGGCGGCGTGATGACAAAACTTATTGAAAGAAATACTACAATTCCAACATCAAAATCTCAGACATTCTCCACTGCTGCGGATAACCAGCCTTCTGTTGATATCCACGTAATGCAGGGTGAGCGTGAAATGGCTGCAGATAACAAAACACTCGGCCGTTTTCAGCTGACTGACATCCCACCGGCACCGCGTGGAGTTCCACAGATCGAAGTATCTTTTGATATTGATGCGAACGGTATTGTAAATGTTCGAGCAAAAGATCTGGGTACTAATAAAGAGCAGTCTATTACCATTACTTCCAGCTCCGGTCTTTCCGATGAAGAAGTAGAGCAGATGGTAAAAGATGCAGAAGAAAATGCAGAAGCAGACAAGCAGCGCCGTGAAGAAGTAGACACACGCAACGAAGCAGACCAGCTTGTTTTTCAAACGGAAAAAACATTAAAAGACCTTGAAGATAATGTGGATGCTGAAGAAAAAGAAAAAGCAGAAGCAGCTAAAGAAAAAGTGAAAACAGCACTTGAAGGAGACGACATCGAAGCAATTAAAACGGCAAAGGATGAACTCCAGGAAGTGGTAACACAATTAACTACGAAGCTTTATGAGCAGGCCGCGCAGCAGCAGCAGGCTGAAGGTGAAGGCGAAGCAAAGCAGGACGACGACGTAGTAGATGCAGATTATGAAGAAGTAAACGACGATAAGAAAGAGTAATGGGTGGAAAGTCAAAGTCAGGGTTCTCTTGGCTTTGACTTTTTTCACGAGAACATATCTTTACTCATGGAACCCCAGGTGATAACATATCCGTTATGGAGAAAATTCGGGAGTGGTTAATTTATGGCTAAAAGAGATTTTTACGATGTATTAGGCGTTGATAAAAACGCAGATGAACAGGAAATTAAAAAAGCATACCGCAAGCTGGCACGAAAATATCATCCAGACGTAAACAAAGAAGAAAATGCAGAAGACAAATTTAAAGAAGTAAAAGATGCGTATGATACATTAAGCGACAGTAACAAAAGAGCTCACTATGACCAGTTCGGTCATGCAGATCCTAATCAGGGATTTGGCGGAGCAGGTGGCGGCGATTTCGGCGGCTTCAGTGATATTTTTGATATGTTTTTCGGAGGCGGCGGAAGAAGGCAGGATCCGAATGCCCCAAGGCAGGGTTCCGATCTGCAGTATACAATGACGCTCGAATTTAAAGAAGCTATTTTCGGAAAAGAAACAGATATTGAAATTCCAAGGGAAGAAGATTGTAATACGTGCGGGGGAAGCGGTGCAAAACCAGGTACCTCTCCGGAAACATGTACGCAGTGCGGCGGGGCAGGTCAGCTCAATGTAGAGCAGAATACACCGTTTGGACGAGTGGTCAACCGCCGGGTCTGTGATAAATGTGACGGTACTGGCCAGCAGATTAAAGATAAATGTAATACGTGCGGCGGCCGCGGCAAAGTGAAAAAGCGCAAAAAAATTCATATAAGAATTCCAGCCGGCGTGGATACCGGCCAGCAGATTAGAGTAGCAGGCCAGGGCGAGCCGGGTACCAATGGCGGACCTGCAGGAGATCTTTATGTAGTCTTTAACGTAAAAGAACACGAATTCTTTCAGCGTGACGGAGACGATATTTTCTGTGAAATGCCGATTACTTTTGTGCAGTCTGCACTAGGCGATGAAATTGAAGTGCCGACGCTGGAAGGAAAAGTGAAGTTGAAAGTACCTGCAGGGACACAGACAGGTACACATTTCCGTCTGCGTGGTAAAGGAGCGCCAAATGTAAGAGGTGCAGGCCAGGGTGATCAGCATATACAGGTTAAAATTATCACACCAAAAAAACTATCAGACCGTCAGAGAGAGCTGCTACGCGAATTTTCTGAAGAAAGCGGATCGCAGGCACCGGATGAACAGAGTGAAAATTTCTTTGCGAAAGTAAAGCGCGCTTTTAAAAATTTCGGATAATAGAGAGACAGGGAGCTGAATGAATTATGAAATGGTCGGAAATCAGTATTCATACTACTCAGGAAGCTGTGGAACCTATCAGTCACATTCTGCATGAAGCAGGAGCCGGCGGAGTAGTTATCGAAGATCCAGCCGACTTATTTAAGGAAAGAGACACAAAATTCGGGGAAATCTTTCAGCTCTCTGCGGATGATTACCCGGAGGACGGAGTTATTCTAAAGGCATATCTGCAGATGAACAGCTTTTTAAGTGAAACGGTGGATAATATCAAGCAAGCGGTGACACAGCTGGAGTTCTACGATATTGACATTGGAAGAAATGAAGTCATTTTAAATGAAGTACATGAGGAAGAATGGGCTACCGCATGGAAAAAATATTATAAGCCGGTGAAAGTGGGAGAGCGTATTACAATCTCCCCAAGCTGGGAAAATTATAATCGTGTGACAGAAAACGAAATTGTTGTACAGCTTGATCCCGGTATGGCTTTTGGGACAGGTACGCATCCCACTACAGTTCTCTGCATACAGGCGCTTGAAAGATATATTAAAGGGAAAGAGAGCGTGCTGGATGTAGGGACAGGTTCCGGAGTATTAGCAATAGCCTCTGCCAAACTGGGTGCCTCTTCCATAGAAGCGATTGATCTGGATGAAGTAGCAGTGGAGGCTGCTTTGGATAATGTGAAAATAAATGAAGTTGAGAGCAGCGTGAATGTTACCCAGGGGAATCTTCTGGATCACATTACAGGCACCTACGATGTTTTGGCGGCGAACATACTTGCAGAAGTTATTGTGGAAATGTCGGAAGATGCTTATAAAGCGTTGAAGCCGGGAGGCGTGATTATTACCTCCGGCATCATTGAAAAAAAGCGTAATTTAGTAAAAGAATCTTTAACTCAGGCAGGATTTCAGATCATAGAAGTAGTGGAAATGGAAGGCTGGGTGGCAATTGCAGCTGAAAAAAAGGCAGAGGAGCAAAAATAATGCAGCGCTATTTTCTTGCAGACCACTATTTTCAAAACGGTAAAGTAACTTTCAGTGAAGAAACAACAAAGCATATCAGCCGGGTAATGCGTATGAAAGCAGGCGCCCGGCTGATTGTCTGTAATGAACATGGAGCATGTTTTACAGCGGAATTGACAGAAGAAGAACCCCTTTCCGCAAAAATTATTGAAGAGGAAAAAGACATAAAAGAACTTCCTGTGCAGGTAACTATTGCACAGGGACTTCCAAAGGGCGATAAACTAGAATATGTGATTCAAAAAGGTACTGAATTGGGCGCAGCAAGCTTTCTCCCCTTTACTGCTGCTCGTTCCATCGTGAAATTCGATGATAAAAAAGCAGCCAAAAAAATTGAAAGATGGCAGAAAATAGCCCAGGAGGCAAGTGAACAGGCGCATCGGTCCCGGGTGCCGCTTGTGAAAACTCCTGTTAATTTTTCTTCTTTGTGCAAAGAAGCGGAGAAGTTTGATCACATTATTGCAGCTTATGAGGAGTCTGCAAAGATAGGTGAAAAGACCTTATTCAATCAGACGCTTCAATCAATGTCCGCTGGGGATAAAATTCTTGTTATAATTGGACCCGAGGGCGGTTTATCTGAAAAGGAAGCTGCATCATTAGAAGAGCATCAAGCAATGCTTTGTTCATTTGGCCCTCGTATATTGAGAACAGAAACAGCGCCATTATACGCGCTTGCTGCCCTCTCTTATTATTTTGAACTATCGAGGTGAGAATATATGCGGAAAGTAGCATTTCATACATTGGGATGTAAAGTAAATCATTATGAAACTGAAGCTATCTGGCAGCTTTTTCAGGCGGAAAATTATGAAAAGGTGGAATTCACGGATACTGCAGATGTTTATGTTATTAATACTTGCACAGTAACGAATACAGGAGATAAAAAAAGCAGGCAGGTTATACGCAGAGCGATTCGTAAGAACCCTGATGCAGTAATTTGTGTGACGGGTTGTTATGCACAGACTTCTCCTGCAGAAATTATGGCAATTCCCGGCGTAGATATTGTTGTTGGTACACAGGACCGCCATAAAATGCTTCCTTATATTGAGGAATTTCAGCGGGAACGGGAACCGATTAATGGTGTAGGGAATATTATGAAAACCAGAGTGTATGAAGAATTAGATGTCCCGGCTTTTACAGATCGCACGAGGGCTTCACTCAAAATACAGGAAGGATGCAATAATTTTTGCACATTCTGCATTATACCGTGGGCACGAGGGCTGCTCCGCTCCAGAAAGCCGGAAGATGTTTTATTTCAGGCGAATCAGCTTGTAGAAGCAGGCTACAAAGAAATTGTACTGACCGGAATTCACACTGGCGGCTATGGAGAAGATATGAAAGATTATTCACTGGCAAAACTCCTTGAGGAACTGGAACAAGTAGAAGGATTAAAACGTATTCGGATTTCATCTATTGAAGGAAGCCAGATTACAGATGAAGTAATCCGTGTAATAAATAATTCCAGCAAAATTGTGCGTCATCTGCATGTTCCAATGCAGTCCGGTTCTGATACAGTATTGAAACGCATGAGAAGGAAGTATACGATGGAGTTTTTTAAGGAAAGAGTTGATCGTTTAAAAGAAGCTCTTCCAGGTCTTGCTGTTACTTCAGACGTAATCGTCGGTTTCCCGGGAGAAACAGAACAGGAGTTCCAGGAGACTTATGATTCCATCCGGGATATCGGTTTTTCAGAACTTCACGTTTTTCCCTATTCGAAGCGGACTGGTACACCGGCTGCCAGAATGGAGGAACAGGTGGAGGACGAAGTGAAAAATGAAAGAGTCCATAAATTAATTGAGCTTTCCAATCAGCAGGCAAAGGAATATGCTTCTCTGTATGAGGGAGAAGTGCTGGAAATGATTCCGGAGGAAGCAGATAAGGAAGACAGCAGTCTTTTGATTGGATATACAGATAATTACATGAAAGTGAAAGTGAAGCTGGATGAAGCATTTATCGGAGAAATTGTAAAAGTGAAAATCACTAAATCCGGTTATCCGTTTAACGAGGGCGAATTTGTAAAGGTTGCTGGGGAAGCGGAGAAACTTGCCCTCACCTGAATTTATTGAAAAACCCCATTGACCGGAGATGTAAATTCCTTTATAATCGAATCATACATGCAATCTGGCATGTCTTATTGGTTGTCCGGAGGGAGGGATACAGAATGGCAGAAACACGCGTTCGAAAGAATGAGAATCTCGATACTGCTCTTCGTCGTTTCAAGAAAACGATGTCTAAGGAAGGGACTTTAGCGGAGGTAAAAAAGCGTAAGCACTACGAAAAGCCTAGTATTCGCCGCAAGAAAAAGTCTGAAGAAGCTAGAAAGCGTAAATTCTAAGGAGTGGATCGTTGTGTCTCTATCCGTTCTTGATCAGTTAAATCAGGATATGAAACAGGCCATGCGAGACAAAGACAAGCTGCGTCTGTCGGTCATTCGTTCGGTGAAAGGTGCACTGCAGAACGAAGCGATCAGTCTCGGACACGATCTTTCTGAGGAAGAAGCATTGACCGTGTTAAATCGAGAAATGAAACAGCGCCGCGAATCCCTCCAAGAATTCGATAAGGCAGATCGTGATGACCTTGTTGAAAAGATGCAGTCGGAAATAAACATCCTGACAGAATATCTGCCGGCCCAGCTTTCAGAAGAAGAGCTGCAGTCGATTGTAGATGAAACGATTGAAGAAACCGGTGCTTCCGGTAAATCTGATATCGGTAAAGTCATGGGAGCTGTTATGCCGAAAGTAAAAGGCAAAGCTGATGGTACGGCTGTAAGAAATCTTGTTCAGCAGTCATTGCAATAAAGATTTAAAATGAAAGCACAGGGGACCCCTGTGCTTTTTTATTTTTAATTATATTGTAAATAAAAAGATGCATACTCATCCAGTTGGCAGGGTAAAGAAAAATATGAAGCAGAGGAGGAATTCGAGATGGAAAAACAATCATATTTTGTTATTTGGAGATCAGGCACAGATGTAGAGTTATCACCTATGCTGCCTGATACTCAACTAATTCACTATGAAGTAGTGCTTGACAAGGAAGGAAAGCAGAAAATTGAAGACAAGCTTGCTGAAGTGCAGGAAGGTGATGTAATGCCTGAGCAGATTTTCACTTCACCATTTGATGAAACAAAAGATGAAAAAGAAAAATTAGAACTTGGAAGAGATGAAGATAATCTTTTTCATATGATCTATACGTATGGAACTCCTGAAACTAAAAAACGCCTGGAACAAATGTATAATAGCTAGTTTTAAAAAAGGCATCTCAAAATAAAATTTTGAGATGCCTTTTCATATGAGCCAATTTCATAATGCAATTTTACGGCTGTTTTAACGAATGTCTCAATAAAAAATAATAAAGACGTTCGTATACAAGACAGAGATTGAAACGTAAGACGGCGACTCCGATAGGTGAAAGTGAAGTCTGCAAATTCATTTTGACAGCGCATAGCGGTGAAGAAATAAGTTGAAGACGAGCCCCACCGGTTTTCGCTTTATCTTACATTTTTAAAACAGAAGGAAGACGGATTTTATAAATTACTCTTTCTTTTTTAATGAATTTAGAAGGCAAGGCGGTTTAGACGCCTGTGGAAAAAGAAAGCGTGAAGATCGATGGTTCGTCTCGATCTCCAGCCTTCAACAGAGACACTCATGCAAATTTTTTGCACCATGAAGTATGAAAATTAATACTGCTGTGTAACGAAGGAGAGGACACCCAAAGGATCAGCGCCGTTCGAGAATCCATTTTGGCGGACGTCTTTCCGTCAAAATTAGTCGAGAACAAGCCCTTGGGTAAGCCTCTCCGAAAGTGAAGCAGCAGTATTACTTCTTTTTAGCGGAACTTTTATTTTCAAGGTAGCATAAGAAAAAAGCAGCCGGTATTATTTTTCAGCATCCGGTGCACATAATTTTTAAATCTTCATAAAAATACTTACTGAATCGTGAAACTTTTCTCCAGTGCCGGTCGTAAGATATACTAGAACAATAAGGCACGATGAGGGGAGGCCGGCATAAGTGAAAAACATAAGAATAATGTTGTTTTCCTCGCTGCTTGTTGCAGCGTTTGCAATGATGATTTTTGTTCCTTCTGCAGCACAAACAGAAGGGGAAGGGAAAACAGTTTATTTTGTGCCTGTTGAAGAAACAGTGGAAAGAGGTCTTGAATCATTTCTAAGCAGAGCAATTGAAACCGCTGAAGAAGAATCGGTAGATCATATAGTTCTTGAAATGAATACGCCGGGAGGCAGGGTGGATGCTGCCGGAGAAATAGCAAAAGTTGTAAGAGAAACTGAAATTCCGACAACTGCTTACGTAGTGAGAGAAGCAATGTCTGCCGGAGCTTATATTTCGTTAAATGCAAACGAGATTGTTATGCAGCCAGGGACAGAGATGGGATCAGCGCAGGTGATTGACGGCACAGGGAATGCAGCTGAAGATAAAGCCCAGTCAGCGTGGCTTGGAAATATGAGGTCCGCAGCAGAAATAAATGACCGCGACCCTCAGGTAGCGCTTGCTATGGCAGATCCATCTATTGAAATAGAAGAACTGAACCTTGCAGAAGGAGAATTATTAACGCTTACAGCTTCTGAAGCAGTGTCAGTAGGATATGCTGAAGCAATTGCAGCTGACAGGGAAGAACTTCTAGAATACCTGGGTCTAGAAGGGGCAGAGGTGCAGGAATTTGAACTGAGCTTTGCTGAGCGTATTGCGAGAATTGTTACTCATCCAGTAGTCATACCGATCCTTCTATCTGTAGGGGGACTTGGACTGGTATTGGAATTATATTCGCCTGGATTTGGTATTCCAGGAATAATGGGTGCTTCCGCTTTATTTTTATTTTTCTTCGGTCATACGGTAGCGGGATTTGCAGGATGGGAAGCATTGATATTGTTTATTGTAGGAGCTGGTCTGCTTGTTCTGGAAGTTTTTTCTCCAAGTTTCGGTCTTTTTGGAATTTTGGGACTTGGAGCAATTCTGACAAGTTTGATCATGAGTTCTTTTTCTACAGTTAATATTTTAATTTCTTTTGTTATTGCAGTTCTGGTGACAATTACAGGCATGATTATACTCATGAAATATATTGATCGTGCAGGTCCAATGAAACGAGTTGTACTGAATGACGCCACTACCACAGAACTCGGTTATATTTCAAGTAATTCGCGGGATGATTTAGCTGGAAAGACAGGGGAATCTTTAACTGTCCTCAGACCTTCAGGTTCAGCGATGATTAATGATGAACGACTTGACGTTGTTTCTGAGGGAGGATATATTGAACAAGGAAGAAAAATTAAGGTGGTTTCCGTTTCCGGCTCCAAAATAGTAGTTCGGGAAACCAGGACAGAAGACAAGGATAATAAGAAGGAGGAAAATGAATAATGGCAGATCAGATTGGTATTTATATTGTCATCGGGGTAATCCTCGTTGGTGTAGTTATTCTATTTACGTTCGTACCGGTAGCTCTTTGGATTTCTGCATGGGCAGCTGGAGTTAAAGTTGGTATTTTCCAGTTGGTTGGTATGCGTTTAAGAAGAGTTATTCCTCATCGGGTAGTAAACCCTTTAATCAAGGCTGTAAAAGCAGGCCTGGATATCAGCACCAACAAGCTGGAAGGTCACTACTTAGCCGGGGGTAACGTTGACAGAGTAGTTAATGCACTCATTGCTGCACAGCGTGCAAACATAGAACTTACTTTTGAACGATGTGCTGCGATTGACCTTGCTGGACGGGATGTACTGGAAGCTGTACAGATGAGTGTAAACCCGAAGGTTATTGAAACACCTTTTATTGCCGGTGTGGCAATGGACGGGATTGAAGTAAAAGCAAAGGCAAGAATTACAGTTCGTGCCAATATTGACCGCCTTGTCGGTGGTGCCGGTGAAGACACTGTAATTGCGCGAGTAGGGGAAGGTATTGTTTCCACGATTGGTTCTGCCAACAGCCATGCGGCAGTACTGGAAAATCCGGATATGATTTCCCAGACAGTCTTAAAGAAAGGGCTGGACGCTGGTACTGCATTTGAAATTTTGTCTATTGATATTGCAGATATTGATATCGGTAAAAACATTGGTGCAGGACTGCAGACAGACCAGGCAGAAGCTGACAAGAAAATTGCACAGGCTAAAGCAGAAGAACGCCGTGCAATGGCAGTAGCACAGGAGCAGGAAATGAAAGCCAGGGTAGAAGAAATGCGTGCGAAAGTAGTAGAAGCGGAAGCGGAAGTTCCACTCGCTATGTCTGAAGCACTCCGCCAGGGTAATCTTGGTGTTATGGACTACCTGAACTTCAACAATGTAAAAGCTGATACTGATATGAGAGATTCAATCGGCAAAGCTACAAGTGATGGAAGTGAAGATGATAATTCCGGTGCAACAAGAGCTCCGAAACGATGATAAATAGAAAGGAGCGTTTATTATGGAGAATCTAATAAGTTTACTTCTGGATTCTCCGCTCCTTCTATTCTTTATCCTTGCGGCAATATTCAGTTTTATTCAATCCAGGTCAGGCAGCAGCGACCAGGAAGCGGAAGGACGAACAAACCAGCCGCAGACGTATGAGCAGGGTGAAGAAGTCTCTTCTGAGCGGAGACAGCAGAAAGAATTTGACTGGAAAGACATTTTATTTGAGGGTGAAAGAGAAGCTAAGCAGGAAGAAGCGCCTCAAAAAAGTGAAGAACCTGCAAATAATCAGACGGAAATGCAAAAACATTATGAGAAAGTTCGTAAACGCCAGAGGGAAGCAGAAAAATCTTCTGCAAAAGTAGAAAATTCTCCTATTACAAGAGGGGACATAACTAAAACTGACAATTCTCCTGTAGATATTGATTTCAGTAATATGTCGAAACAGGATATTGTAAAGGGTATTGTCTGGTCAGAAGTTTTAGGGAAGCCAAAAGCAAGACAGTCGAGACGATAAAGAAATAATTTGCTGCCAGTCTTAACGGGACTGGCAGCTTTTTCTTAATTAATTCATGACTGGAAAATACTTTGCACGAGTGAAATGTGAATGGTAAAGTAAAGGTAGCTTTAAATAGTGAATTTTGAAAAGCAGGGAGATTGACGCACATGAATCGCACCATCACTATACCGGCGCAGGATGCCAATGAAGTGCAGGCGCTGTTTGGTCCTAATGATAAACATCTTTTACGTCTGGAAGAAGCTTATAGAATTGACCTTGTAACAAGAGGACAGGAAATCATAATTGAATCCACGGAAGAAACTGCTGATAAAATAGAAAAGATTCTGCTTACCTTACTGCAGTTGATAAGGAAAGGTGTACGTCTCCACGAAAGAGATGTAGCTTATGCAGCCCAGCTGGCTGATAAGGATATGCTTGGTGAAATGCTTGATCTTTATGATGATAAAATTACGGTAACTGCGAAAGGGAAGCCGATTATTGCTAAAACGCTGGGGCAGCGTCATTATGTATCAGCAATAAGGAAAAATGATGTAGTATTCGGTATCGGGCCTGCAGGAACCGGCAAAACTTACCTGGCAGTAATATTAGCAGTACATGCTTTAAAAGAGGGGCATGTAAAAAAGATAGTACTTACAAGACCTGCAGTGGAAGCAGGAGAAAATTTAGGGTTTTTGCCAGGGGACTTAAAGGAAAAGGTAGATCCTTATTTACGGCCGCTGTACGATGCACTGCACGATGTTTTTGGTACGGAGCACACGAACAGACTGATGGAACGGGGAACAATTGAAATTGCGCCGCTTGCTTATATGAGAGGGCGTACGCTTGATGATTCTTTCGTTATTTTAGATGAGGCGCAGAACACAACGCCGGAACAAATTAAAATGTTCCTTACAAGATTGGGCTTCGGTTCGAAAATGGTGGTCACCGGTGATTTGACGCAGATTGATCTGCCAAGAGGAAAACAGTCCGGATTAAAAACTTCTCTCCGCATATTGGATAACATAGAAGGTATTTCGTTCATCCATCTGCAGGCAGCAGATGTTGTCCGGCATTCGCTGGTACAGCAGATGATCGATGCTTATGATAAGGAAGAAGAGCGCTCTAAAAATAATCATTCTTAGAGAACCTTACTAAAGAACATGCCTCTTTTATGCTGCCATGTATCTTCACAGTGCCATCAAAAAAACAAAGTTATTTAACTATTTATATCCATCATAAGTAAAAAATCTTATGATGGATTTTTAAAAGACAGGAGCATGAATAACTAATTTAAGCAGCTGGACCAGCAAGTAAGCTTTCATTAATTCATCATTTTACTGATGCTGGAAAAAACATAGAGGGTTACTTCTGCAGCTCATGGGAGCAGAAGAAATTAGCCGAAGAATAATTCTCAGGCATGTATTCCCTGAAATATAAATAAGAGATATTTTAATTTGGAAGAACCTGCAGAGTAAAAAACAAATAAAAATTCACTCACTGCTCACACATAGATATTTTTTGAAAACGGTAAATAACGGCATAGGGAAAGGTGGGGACCGGTGTGCCCAGTCAATCTTCAATTGAGCACCATAGCTGGTGGAAAAAAATCAAAAACCACCGCTATATTCGCTTCTTTTTATTTCTGATATTTGGATTAATAACGTTTGGCCTTCTGGCTTCCAACGTTATTCCGGATAATATTGATATTGAAGCAGGCGCTGTTTCAACGCAGGACATCCGCTCTCCTGTTACGATTGAAAAGACAGAGGAAACAGAACGGATCCAGCAGGAAGCAGCTGAGAGTGTGGAACCTGTTTATACGCTGAATGCAAGATATGCTGATAACCAGATGGAGCGAATTAATGATGTCTTTCATTCAATCAGGCTCATTCAGCTGGAAGTCCGGGAACAAAGAGGAGATTTTTCGAATATTGGAGATGCCGAAGCCGGGGTTACCCAGGATGAGGATCAAAATGTCTGGACAATGGAAGAACGGATCGAAGAACTGCAGGCCCGCCTTTCCCCTGAGCTGGGAGAACAGCTTTCAGAAGAAACACTGCAAACTTTATTAAACGCTTCTTCAGAGGAGCTGCAGGTTGCCCAGGAAGCTACTACGAGTGCAGTCTATGATGTGATGACTGAAGAAGTGGGGCTGGGGGATGTCAGTGAAGCCAGAGAAAATGCAGAAGAGAAGGTAAGGGCTGCTTCGGTAAGGGCTGGTTTATCTGATGCGATGACTGAAGTGGCCCGCCGGGGGATCACCGCCAACTATATGATAGATGAAGAAGCCACGCAGGAGGCCAGACAGTCAGCAGCTGAGATGATAGAACCGGCAATGATAAGAGAGGGTCAGCTGTTAGTGGAGGAAGGCCAGGTAATTACTGCTGAAGTCTACGAAGATTTATCACTCGTCGGATTAACGGATGATAACTATAATTACAGTCCGTTATTGGGACTTGCTATGCTGGTTTTCCTAATGATGTTTGTATTGGCCTTATATTTGAATAAAGCGAAAACTTCGCTCCAGTCAAATAATACACATCTGCTTTTGTTTATGCTTGTGTACGCTCTTACCTTAATATTAATGAAGCTTACGAGCTTCTTGTATCAGACAGATCTTCCAGGAGTGAGCTATATCGTGCCCGCTGCCGCAGGAACTATTTTAGTAGCAATGCTGCTTCAGTCAAGAGTAGCTTTGTTTATGAGTTTTTTACTTAGTATCGCTGCAAGCATTATATTTAACCAGCAGACAAGCGGAATGATGGACTATTCTTTTGGATTATTTGTTTTTTTCAGCGGAATTGCCGGAGTTTTCTTTTTAAATCAGTCCAATAGAGTTTCGCACATGCTGAAAACAGGTACGTTAATTTCCCTGATCAATCTTACTATAGTGATGGCACTGATATTGCTGAAGAGTCTGCCGCTGAGTATCGCAGAATTAGGGATGTATGCAGGTTATGCTGTTACTAGCGGATATTTGTCTATCATCCTGGCAGTAGGCCTACTTCCGTTTTTTGAAGCTGGGTTTGGTGTTTTGTCCACCTCAAAACTAATTGAATTATCCAATCCGAATAAACCGCTGCTTCGGAAAATTCTGCTGGAGGCACCAGGAACGTATCATCACAGTGTAGTTGTAGCAAATTTAGCGGAAGGTGCTTGTGAAGCAATAGGAGCAAATGGTCTGCTTGCAAGGGTCGGCGCTTATTATCATGATATCGGTAAAACAAAGAAACCGCAGTTTTTCATTGAGAATCAAATGAAAATAGAAAACCCGCATGATAAAATACCTCCAAAGAAAAGTGCGGAAATAATTATCGCTCATCCTTATGAGGGAGCGGATATGCTGCGGCGTGAAAAATTTCCTAAAGAAATTATTGAGATTGCGGAGCAGCACCATGGTACCACTCTGTTGAAATATTTTTATTTTAAAGCAAAAGAAGCTGGAGAAAAAGTTTCAGAGAATGAGTTCAGATATCCCGGTCCCCGTGCCCAGACAAAAGAAATAGCGATCGTAGGCATTGCGGATAGTGTAGAAGCTGCTGTAAGGTCGATGCAGTCACCTACATTTGAAAAAATTGAAGATCTGGTGCGTAAAATTATGAATGACAGACTGGAGGATGGCCAGTTTGATGAATGTGATATTACTTTAAAAGAGCTGCATAAAGTATTTCTCTCTATATGCGAAACTTTAAAAGGAACATTTCATTCAAGAATAGATTATCCAGACGATGAAGATATGAAAAAAGTAGAGGGGGAGTAGTATTATGTATCTGATAGAGATTAATGACGAAACATCACAGCTTTCGGAAAAAATCCTCGAAAGTCTGCAGGGGGTCTTGAAAAAAGCAATGGTTTCAGAAGATACACCGGAAGATACAGAAATATCTATAACTATCGTAAATGATGAGGCGATTCAATCACTTAACAAGGAATACAGGGGGAAAGACAAACCTACAGACGTCCTTTCTTTTGCGCTTAACGAGGGAGAGGAGGAAATCTTTGGAGCTGATATTCCAAATACTCTGGGCGATATTATTATCTCTATTGATAGAGCGCGTCTGCAGGCGGAAGAATATGAACACTCTTTAGAAAGAGAAGTCTGCTTCCTTGCAGTACATGGATTTCTGCATCTGAAAGGTTACCTTCATGAATCAGAGGAAGAAGAAAAAGTGATGTTTACCAGACAGAAAGAGATTTTAGAGGCGTATGGAATACAAAGATAATAAATCATTCATTTCCTGGAGCCGATTAAAAAAGAGCTTTCATTATGCCTCGCAAGGAGTTCGCTTTACCTGGAAAAATGAGCAGAACTTCCGGATTCATACACTTGTAGCTTTTATCGTATTTATTGCAGCCCAGGTGTTCAATATTCCACTATTGGAGCAGGCTGTATTATTTATCGCAGTGGGAGCTGTGCTCTGCCTGGAATTATTAAATACTTCAATAGAGCATATAACTGATTTAATTATACAGACTTATGATGAACGGGCGAAAATAATCAAGGATACCGCAGCAGGAGCAGTGCTTGTATTTTCATTGACAGCGGCAATTGTAGGCGGTATGATATTCATCCCTCGTATCATACATATTATATTTTAATAGGCGGTGTTAAAATGGGAACGAAAGAAGATTTAATAAGCAAAGCAAAAAGTGCACGTGATACGGCATATGTACCCTATTCGAACTTTCCGGTGGGAGCTGCGCTGGAAGCAGAAGATGGAACAATTTATACAGGATGTAATATTGAAAACGCAGCATACAGCATGTGCAACTGCGGAGAAAGAACTGCGATCTTTAAAGCGGTTTCAGAAGGAGCAAGAAAATTTATTGCAATTGCAGTCGCGGCTGATACGGAAGGACCGGTGTCTCCATGCGGGGCATGCCGTCAGGTTATGTCGGAGCTGCTTCAACAGGATACGAAAGTATATTTAACAAACATGAACGGGAACGTGGAAGAGACTTCGGTGGCAGCTTTGCTTCCGGGGGCTTTCACCAAGGAGGATCTGCATGGCTGAAACACCATTTAAATCAGGATTTGTAGCGTTGATCGGCCGGCCGAATGTTGGTAAATCAACATTGTTGAATAACCTTTTAGGTCAAAAAATAGCAATTATGAGTGATAAGCCTCAAACTACGAGAAATCGTGTCCAGGGAGTGTATACCGAAGAACGAGGCCAGGCTGTGTTTATTGATACACCGGGGATTCATAAACCTAAACACCGTTTAGGTGACTTTATGTCCAAAGTAGCAAGTACAACATTGCGCGAAGTAGATCTGATTCTTTTTCTAGTGGATGCCAAAGAAGGAAAAGGAGCCGGGGACAGCTATATTATCGAACGCTTGAAAGATACTAAAACTCCCGTATTCCTTGTGGTAAATAAGATAGATGAAGTGCATCCCGATGAACTGCTTCCGATCATTGCTTCCTATCAGGAAGAGTTTAATTTTGATGAAGTTATTCCAGTTTCCGCCCTCGAGGGAAATAATGTACCGGTACTTGTAGATCAGGTGTTTCACCGTCTGGAGGAAGGACCACAGTTTTATCCATCTGACCATGTAACTGACCATCCGGAACGATTTTTAATGTCCGAGATGATACGTGAAAAGGTCTTACATCTGACGAGGGAGGAGATCCCTCATTCCATCGCTGTAGAAATTGAGCAGATAAAGCCGCGTGAATCAAATGATACAGTTTATGTAGGAGCTGTAATTGTGGTAGAAAGGAAGTCGCAGAAAGGTATTATTATTGGGAAGCAGGGATCCCTGTTAAAAGAAATTGGAAAGCTTGCAAGACAGGACATTCAAAATCTGCTTGGAACGAAGATATTCCTGGAATTATGGGTGAAAGTAGAAAAGGACTGGCGCAACAAACCTAAATATTTAAAGGAGTTTGGATACGACCAGGAAGACTATTAACACAATAAGGCGGGAGAACTGTGCTGAATAAAGTTGAAGGAATCGTGCTGCGAACGACAGATTATGGTGAAACTCATAAAATCATTACTGTGTATACCGAGGAACTTGGGAAAGTAGCATTGATGGCGCGTGGAGCGAAAAAACCGAAAAGCCGTTTCGCTGCTGCGTGTCAACCTTATGTTCAAGCCGTTTTTGTGTTTAATCAGTCGAGAGGAATGGGGAGTTTAAGTTCCGCGGACATCGTAAATTCGTTTCGATATATCCGGAGCGACCTGATGAAAACTGCTTACGCTTCCTATGCGGTCGAACTTCTTGATAAGCTGACGGAAGACAGGGAACCAAACCCTCCACTTTACGATCTGCTTTCTGATATCTTTCTTCGTATGAATGATGAAGGAGAAGAGGAAATTCTGATTCGCATCTTTGAAACGAAAATGCTGTATACAACTGGTGCTGCCCCTGTTCTCCATGCGTGTGTAAACTGCGGAAATATGGAAGAACCACTGCGCTTTTCGCTGTCGCATGCTGGCGTACTCTGCCGTGATTGTATTCATCTGGATAAATATCCACTTCCGGTAGGGCCTCAGGCAGTAAAGCTGATGCGTCTGTTTCAGCAGTTGAATCTGGCAAGGCTTGGAAAGATTTCCGTAAAGCCGGAGACTAAAAAACAGCTGCAGCTGCTTCTTGAAGCATACTACGATGAATATGTGGGAGTATACGTGAAGGCGAAGCGTTTTTTAAAGCAGATGGAAGATTTGGAGAACAGGCAGGTTGACAAGGATTCAGATTTTACGTAAGATTTAATCACGAATAAAAGCCGCATTGAAAAAGATTAGTACTCTTTTATGGAACCTTTACATCAGCGAGTCCGGAATAGTGGAAGCCGGGTGGTTACCGAAAGAGGAAGGCGCTTTGGAGCGGATGCACGTAAAGTGGAATCGCCGACTGCGATTCAAGTAGGGTGGAACCGCGGGTAACTCTCGTCCCTATATCTTGCTGAAGATATAGGAGACGGGAGTTTTTTTGTTTTTCATCGAAATTTATTAATATAATGGAGGGTGTTATTGTGAATGTACAAGAAATGATACTTACACTGCAGGATTTTTGGGGAAAGCAGAACTGTCTTCTGCTGCAGCCGTACGACATAGAAAAGGGAGCAGGAACGATGAATCCGATGACTTTCCTAAGAAGCATTGGTCCTGAGCCATGGAATGTAGCATATGTGGAGCCTTCCAGACGCCCGGCAGACGGCCGGTATGGTGAAAATCCAAACCGCCTTTACCAGCATCATCAGTTTCAGGTAATTATGAAGCCGTCTCCAGATAATATTCAGGAATTGTATCTTGAAAGCTTGAAAAAGCTCGGAATTGATCCTGAAGCACATGATATTCGTTTTGTAGAAGATAACTGGGAAGCGCCGACACTTGCTGCATGGGGACTCGGCTGGGAAGTTTGGCTGGATGGAATGGAGATAACCCAGTTTACTTATTTTCAGCAGGTTGGGGGTCTCGATGCAAAGCCGGTTTCTGTAGAAATCACTTATGGGATCGAGAGGCTCGCTTCTTATATTCAGGATAAAGAAAATGTATATGACCTTGAATGGGTTGGGGATTTTACCTACGGCGACGTTTTTAAACAAAATGAGTATGAACAGTCTAAATATGCTTTTGAAGTAGCAGACAGACAAATGCTGTTCCAATTGTTTTCGACTTATGAAAAAGAAGCTAAAAGAGCACTCGAGGCTGGCCTCGTAATTCCATCTTACGATTATGTGCTTAAATGCTCCCATGTATTCAATCTCCTGGATGCCCAGGGTGCGATATCAGTTACTGAAAGAACAGGATATATCGGCCGTGTCCGTGCACTTGCAAGGAACTGTGCCAAAACATACTATGAATCCCGAGAAGCTCTCGGATTCCCTATGATAAAGGAGGAGAATCCACATGAATAAAAAAACATTGTTACTTGAAATAGGTTTGGAAGAAATGCCGGCAAGGTTTGTAACGAACGCAATGAATGAACTTACAACCCGTACTGAATCGTGGCTGAAAGATCTCCGGATGAACTTTGAAAGCGTACAGGGTTATTCCACTCCGAGACGCCTTGCTGTGATGGTTACGGAACTGGAAGATAAACAGCCGGACATTGAACAGGAAGCAAAAGGGCCGTCAGAGAATGTAGCTGTAAAAGATGGAGCCTGGACGAAAGCAGCAGAGGGCTTTGCAAGAGGACAGGGAGTTTCTGTAGATGACCTTTATTTTCAGGAGTTAAAAGGTGAAAATTATGTATATGCTAAAAAATATATTCAGGGCGAAAATGTGCTTTCACTTCTTCCGCAGCTGAAAGAAGTTTTATTGCAA
Organism: Alkalicoccus daliensis; assembly: GCF_900103955.1. GTDB lineage: Bacteria > Bacillota > Bacilli > Bacillales > Salisediminibacteriaceae > Alkalicoccus > Alkalicoccus daliensis. Next base: position 838,839 of record NZ_FNIL01000001.1, on the reverse strand, counting down.
ATTCCTTTTCCGAAAAACATGAAATGGGCAGATAATGATCTTCGTTATGTAAGACCAATCAAATGGATTACCGCTTTACTCGATGAAGATGTTATTCCATTTGAGATTACAGAGGTGTATTCCGGAAGAAGTACACAGGGCCATCGTTTCCTTGGTAATAAAGTGGAACTCGACCGGGCGGAAGATTATGTGGAAACATTAATGGGGCAGCATGTGATCGTGAATCCTCTGGAAAGGAAGCAGGCAATTCAATCACAAATTGAAGATATTGCAGATAGCGAAGGCTGGGTAATTCCTGTAAATGAAGATCTGCTGGAAGAGGTTAATAATCTTGTGGAATATCCTACTGCGCTGTTCGGTTCGTTTGACGAGAGCTATCTTCAGGTTCCTGACGAAGTATTAATTACTTCGATGAGAGAGCACCAGCGGTATTTTCCCGTAATGGATAAAGAAAATAATCTGCTTCCTTTCTTCATAACAGTACGTAACGGCGATCACCGCCACCTGGAAAATGTGCGAAAAGGAAATGAAAAAGTGCTGAGAGCCAGACTGGCTGATGCAGAATTCTTTTTTAACGAAGATAAAAAAGAAACTTTGGAAGCTCGGCTGCCAAAGTTGGATGCTATTGTTTATCATGAAGAACTGGGGTCAGTGGGAGACAAAGTCAAACGAGTGGAAACGATCACAAGGTTTCTCGCTTTACAGACGAAAGCAGCCCCTGAAACTGTAGAAACGGCTTTAAGAGCTGCAAAATTATCTAAAGCAGATCTGGTCACACATATGGTAGGGGAATTTACAGAGCTCGAAGGAAACATGGGTGAATATTATGCACTGAATGATGGAGAAACTACCGCTGTGGCTCAGGCGATTCGTGAACATTACATGCCGAAACAATCTGGAGATCTGCCGCCGGCATCTGAAGCTGGCAGCCTGGTGGGAGCTTCAGAAAAGTTGGATACTCTTCTTACAAGTTTTGGTATAGGAAATATTCCTACAGGCTCTCAGGACCCGCACGGGTTAAGAAGGCAGACAGCTGGTATTCTTCAGATTTATCTGGCAGCCGGCTGGAAATTTGATTTGTTTGCTTTCATGGAGGAAGTTCTTTCTATTATTGAAAAAGAAGGAATCTTAAAACGAACTGTAAAAGAAATTATGTCAGATCTGCATGAATTTTTTGAGCTTCGCTATAAAAACCTGCTGAAGGATACGGGCGTAAGATACGATGTAGCAGAGTCAGTAATGAATGCAGGAGTTTCTTATCCGCATGTCGTAATGAATAAGAGCAGCTTTCTTATGAATCAGCTGGAAGATCCAGTGTTTAAAAAGGAAGTGGAAGCCTTCAGCCGCGTTACTAACATTGCACAGAAAGCAGATGAGCATACCGTAATTGCTCCTGAACAATTTCAACAGCAGGAAGAAAATAACTTGTATGAAGCAACCGTTTCAGCACAAGAAGAAATATTAGAAGCGGAACAATCAGGAAATGTTGCTTCAGCTTATGAGACCCTAAAGAAACTGGTTCCTGTTATTCACGAATATTTTGACAATATTATGGTAATGGCAGAAGAAGAGGAAATAAAACAGAACCGGCTGGCACAGATGCAGCGGACTTCCACGCTTATACGTTCCTTTGCTGATTTCCAAAAAATAGTATTTCACTCTCAGAATTAAAGAGAGTTGTATGAAGGCGGTGAAAGCATGGAATTATCCAAAAGGCAGCATCGTATTGTGGAGATTGTAAAAGAAAAAGGGCCGATAACTGGAGAAAATATTGCTGAGATTTTAGAGCTGACCAGAGCTACACTCCGTCCTGATTTAACCGTGCTGACAATGTCGGGATATCTGGATGCAAGACCGCGCGTAGGTTATTATTACACCGGTAAGACGGGCGGGCAGCTGTTTCAGGAAAGGCTTTTAAAACTAAAGGTGAAAGACTTCCAGTCGATTCCTGTAGTAATTCCTGAGAATGCCTCGGTATATGATGGTATCTGCACAATGTTTCTTGAAGACGTCGGGACTCTATTTGTAGTAAATAATAATGGGAAACTGATTGGAATTGTTTCCCGCAAAGATCTCCTCCGGGCCAGTATGGGAAAGCAGGATCTGGAATCACTCCCTGTTAGTATTATCATGACAAGGATGCCGAATATTACTGTTTGTTCGCCGGAGGATTCTATGCTGGAAGTTGCCAATAAGCTGATCAGCAAGCAAATTGATGGGCTGCCTGTAGTAAAAAGTGACGGGGACGGCGGCTATGATGTAATCGGCCGCATGACTAAGACCAATATTACAAAAGCTTTTGCTTATATAGGTGTAGAGGAACAGAGCTGAGAGGAGAGTCTGCATGGGGAAAAAACAAGAGCATGTAACTGTTTATATTATTTCTGATTCTGTAGGAGAGACTGCAGAACTTGTTGTAAAAGCAGCGATCAGCCAATTTGATGAAGCAAAAACAAGCATCAGGCGAATTCCATATGTTGAAGATATAGGTACGGTTGATGAAGTGATTGCTGAAGCAAAAGAAAATAAGGGGCTGCTGGCTTTTACCGTAGTAATTCAGGAGATCCGGCAATATATTCTTCGCAGGGCAAAAGAAGAAGGGCTCCCTGTGTATGATATTTTAAGTCCGCTGTTAACCATGATGGAAGACAGACTCGAGGAAGCTCCAAAGTATGAATCTGGCCTTATTCATACTTTGGATGAAGATTACTTCCGTAAAGTCGAAGCGATAGAATTTGCGGTAAAATATGATGATGGCCGTGATCCACGCGGCGTTCTGCGTGCAGATGTCGTACTTGTGGGAGTTTCAAGAACTTCGAAAACCCCATTGTCCCAGTATCTTGCACATAAACGGCTTAAAGTCGCAAATGTGCCCCTGGTTCCCGAAGTAGAACCGCCGGAAGAGCTATTTAAAATTAAACCGGAAAAAATCATTGGTTTAAAAATCAGTCCTGAAAAGCTGAATGGTATTCGAACAGAACGGTTAAAAGCACTTGGTCTCAAAGCAGAGGCGAATTATGCTACTCTGCAGCGCATTGAGGAAGAGCTTCGTTATTCTGAAGCCATGATGGAAAGATTAAACTGCCAGGTAATAGATGTTTCTACGAAAGCTGTAGAAGAAACAGCAAATATTATATACCAAATTGTGCACTCTAATCACTCCTGAAAATAATTGCAGATATTCAAAGTTCGCTACTGGTTAGAAATAATCTGCGGTACAGGTTTTTCTGCAGGCTATAGCTGCCTTCAGAACAGCAGCAGACAAGTTTAGCAGAACGTCTCCTCCTGGAGCGAAAATCATCTCTCACTATTCAAAATAAATTAGAGAATTCTTTAGTCATGATATTGATTCAATTAAACATTATCACTGGCTATTGGGACTGAATTGAATTATAATTAACTATTGTGATTATAATGATTTTAGAAAAAAATAAATTCAGCAGGATTATTTGGAATTGATGAAGAAAGAGTAATTTATGAAGAAAAATAATATTTCTATTTTTATTGATGCAGATGCCAGCCCCGTTGTAAATGGGGTAATACACCTTAGAGAAGAATTAAATGTTTCTGTGATTCTTATCCATTCCAGAGCGCACATTCGTAATAAAGAACTGCCTGCAGATGTCCAGACAGTAATAGTGGAAGCAGGTCCTGATGCAGCGGATTACGAAATAATCCGGAGAGCAAAAAGCGGAGATATCGCCGTTACGGAAGATTTAGGCCTATCAAGTATTCTGCTGGCAAAAGGCGTGCACGTTATTAATGCGCATGGAAAAATCATTTCTCAAATGGAAATGGACAGCCTCCTTGAGGTTCGTCACGCTGCTCAGAAGGAGAGAAGAAGCGGAAAACGGGTAAAGGGACCAAAGAAGCGAAAGCAGGAAGATGAGGAGCAATTTCTGGAAAAACTCAGAGAGCTCGTAAAGCTGAGTACTTAAGTACTCAGTCCTGAGATAAGGTTGGTGACAAAGTGTGACCCAGCGGATACCGGAAGAAGTTGTGAATGCTGTCCGCAGAGAGCTGGACGTAGTAGATGTAATAAGTGAATATATTCAGTTGAAAAAACAAGGGCGCAATTTTACTGGATTGTGCCCCTTTCACGGGGAAAAAACACCTTCTTTTTCTGTGTCGCAGGATAAACAGTTATATCATTGTTTTGGATGCGGAGCAGGAGGGAATGTGTTTACCTTTGTGATGGAATATGAAGGTCTCAGCTTTTTGGAAGCTATTCAGAAGCTCGGTAAAAAAACCTCTGTTGCTTTACCTGAAATAGATGAAGCAGCACAGGAGGCTCCGAAACAGGAGGAAAAATCCTGGTATAAAGGGCACGAACTGGCGATGAAGATGTATCATCATCTTCTTGTGTCTTCACCGGAAGGAAAAAAAGCGAGGGAATATTTACGCGGTCGGGGTTTCACAAAAGAAGTGATTGACCGGTTTCAAATTGGGTATGCACCTGATTCCTGGAACTTCCTTACAGATTTTCTCACTAAGAGGGGCTTGGATCCTAAAGAAATGAGTACGTGCGGGCTGCTGGCTGCCAGAGAAAGTGACGGAAAGCAGTTTGACCGTTTTCGTGACAGAATTATGTTTCCTATATGGGATAAGCGGGGAAACGTAATTGCCTTTGGAGGAAGGGTGCTGGATCCGGAAAATAAACCAAAATATTTAAACAGTCCCGAATCAGAAGTATTTAACAAAGGAAGTCTGCTTTATCATTTTCATGGGGCAAGGCCGTCCATGAAACGTAAAAATGAAGCCGTATTGTTTGAAGGCTATGTAGACGTTATATCTGCGTATCGTGCGGGTATAGAACATGGAGTAGGAGCGCTTGGTACAGCACTTTCTGATGAACAGGCAAGAATGCTTCGGAGGAATGCTGATAAAGTTATCCTTTGTTATGATGGGGATAATGCCGGACAGACAGCTTCCTGGAAAAATGCAGAAATATTAATGAATGCCGGCTTGGAAGTTTATATTTCTGTCCTCCCTGATGGCCAGGACCCGGATGACTATATCCAGCAGTACGGAACAGAACGATTTGCAGACAACATTATCGGCAGGCCGAAGACGCTGATGGAATTCAAATCAGGTTTTCTGCGCAGAGATAAAGATATGAGCCTGGAAGCGGACCAGCTCCGTTATGCAGAAGAAATGCTTATTGAAATAGGGAAGCTGCCGAAAGCATTGGAGCGGGATCATTATTTAAAACAGCTGGAAGAAGAATTTTCTTTATCTTATGAAGTATTAAAGCAGGAAATGAAGGAGCACGTGCAGAATAATGTAAAGGCACGTACTAAAGAAGTCAGACAGGTTCAGCGTAAAGAAACTGCAGCCAGAGCTAAGAAGATGCAGACAGCGGAGGAAAAAGCAGAGCAGGATTTAATTACACTGATGCTGCATTCTGAGGAGGCTGCAGAGAGGGTGGAAGAACGGATTGGCTCAGCTTTTCAAAATGAGACGAACCAGGCGTTGGCAGCTCTTCTTTACAGTTACTATGCCTCCGGTCATAACAGCGACCCTGCAAGATTTATTGAGTCTGTACAGGACAATGATTTAAAGCAGCAGGCTGCGGCTCTTGCAATGAAGCAGATTCATTTGGATTTGACTGAGCAAGTGATGGATGATTACGTAAACCAGATTCTTTACCGTGCACCTGTGAAGCGTCAGATAGAGCATCTCCAGCAGTTGATGAAACAGACTTCAGATAGAGAAGAGTTAACAAAATACGTGAATCAGCTGGTGGAATTGAAATCAAAGCTGCAATAGATGTTTTACTTCTATTGTTTCTTGATTATGAGAAAGGAGGGGTCGCATGGCTGAGAAACCAATCCGTCCAATGGCGGAAGGAGATTTAACCATCGATCAAGTGAAAGAGCAATTACTGGAATCCGGTAAAAAACGGGGTTCATTAACATATGCTGAGATTACCGAGCGCTTAGGGGCGTTTGATCAAGACTCCGAGCAGATGGATGAATTTTTTGAATATGTAGGGGAACAGGGAATTGAAATTATTAATGAAAGTGAAACAGTTCCGAGTATTCAACAGGTCCAAAAAGAAGAAGCGATTGATTTAAATGATTTAAGTGTCCCTCCAGGTATTAAGATTAATGACCCGGTCCGGATGTATTTAAAAGAGATCGGCCGCGTTCCTTTGTTGTCTGCAGCTGAAGAAATAGAGCTGGCAAAGAAAATTGAAGATGGCGATGAAGAAGCAAAACGCCGTCTGGCAGAAGCGAATCTTCGTCTAGTTGTAAGTATTGCAAAACGCTATGTCGGCCGGGGAATGCTGTTCCTTGATTTGATCCAGGAAGGAAATATGGGTCTGATTAAAGCGGTAGAGAAATTCGATTATAACAAAGGGTATAAATTCAGTACGTATGCAACATGGTGGATCCGTCAGGCAATCACTCGAGCGATTGCTGACCAGGCGCGTACGATCCGTATTCCGGTGCATATGGTGGAAACAATTAATAAGTTGATCCGCGTACAGCGGCAGCTGCTGCAGGATCTGGGCAGAGAGCCTACACCTGAAGAAGTTTCAAAAGAAATGGATCTGACACCGGATAAAGTTAGAGAAATTTTAAAAATAGCGCAGGAACCGGTTTCTCTGGAAACTCCTATAGGGGAAGAAGATGATTCTCATTTAGGTGACTTTATAGAGGATCAGGAAGCATTGGCACCTTCAGATGCAGCAGCTTATGAATTATTAAAAGAACAGCTTGAAGATGTTCTTGATACACTTACAGACCGTGAAGAAAATGTGCTGCGCCTCCGTTTTGGTCTGGATGATGGCAGAACGAGAACTCTGGAAGAAGTTGGTAAAGTATTTGGTGTAACGCGTGAGCGGATCCGCCAAATTGAAGCGAAAGCGCTGCGGAAGCTTCGTCACCCAAGCCGCAGTAAAAGACTTAAGGATTTTCTTGAGTAAAATTGCTTGAATAAAACCCAAATTTCAAAATGTCCCTTATCTAATTGATGAGGGACATTTTTGATTCCGCCTATTTTCCCCGGAAACCTGTATACTCTGTAAATCCTGCGTTATAATAAGTAAGAGAGTGTGAAGGAAATAGGTGATGTGCTTGGATGAAAGAAGTAAAATAATTGTGCAGGAAATAAACAAATGGAAAGAAAGCAGGCTTCTTCCAGAGACATATTGTGAATTTTTATTAAGTCTTTACCTGGAAGGAGATAAAGAAGCAACAGCAGATCCTGCTGTTTTAAAAAAGAGAAAATGGTTCAATAAAAAGAAAACAATTTTTTTGCTTGGAGCTTTTTTACTGTTATGTACGGTAATTATTTCCGCGATTATATTTGCTCTGCTCCCGGAAACAGGGCAAATAGCCGGGCTGGGAATCATTTTAATTGTATGTCTGGGCATTGCCGGGTTTTACATAAAGAATAAATCCCCGGCAGCCCATATTTATATCATTTTAGCAGCTTTTATTTCCTTTATATTTACGATGACAGCAGTAGAGTTGTTTTTTGACGGTGCACGGTATGCGCTGGGAGCAGGAGTTGCATTGTTGTGCAGTACCTGGCTGGCAGCAGGATGGAAATTCCGTATCGCCTACCTGCTCATATCCGGAGGAACAGGGTTATTGTTTCTTGCAGGACTGTTATTATGGGAAAGGATGTTGTAAGGAGGCTATTCGGCATGGATATTATTGGACACAGGGGATTTAAACGATTATACCCTGAAAATACGATGGTGGGATTTAAAGCGGCGTCTGCTTTTTCGATCGATGGGATTGAATGTGATGTGCACTGGACAAAGGATGAAGTTCCAGTGATAATTCATGATGCAGAATTAGAGAGGACAACGAATGGCAGAGGTCGGGTTGCTGATCATACCTGGGAAGAATTGCAGCTGCTGGATGCGGGAAGTTATTTCGATAAAAAGTTCAAAGGCGAAAAAATCCCGTCACTGCGGGAGCTCGCACAGTGGCTCCAGGAAAACAATCTTACTCTGCATCTTGAATTAAAAGAGCAGCTGCATACAGATAACTCTAACTTTGTACTGAGCTGTATCAGCCTTCTGCGGGAGCACTCTTTAATTAGAAGAACTATTATTTCTACTTTTTATCACAGTTATATTAGAGAAATTAAAAGGCAGGAGCCTCTGCTGCAGACTGCCCTTTTAACAAAAACTCCTTTTCGGAGGGGGAAAAAATACGCAAACAAAGTTGCAGCTGACGGCATTCATATTCGTCACGGTGTGCAGGCTTCTATGTATTATGGTCCCTGGAGAAGACAGGGATTAACTGTCAGAGCCTATAATGTAAAACGGAAACAGGATTATCTTCGCTGTCTCCGTGCTGGAGTATCCGGAATCATTACAGATGATCCCGAACAGATGGCGGAATTGAAATTTGATCGTTTTGTGAACTCTTAATGTGCTGCACTTATAAAGTTATATTGAAAATACTTTTCATTCTTAATTTTTTCATATACAATATAATAGAGCAATGATACGGGCATTTTTTAGCCTTTAGATTCACAGATATATAAGGGAGGTACATACAGATGAAGGGAGCACCTTTAATCCCATTTGCAGCAACTGCATTTCTTGGGCTTCTGCTCGTATTCCTACTTTCTCTCGTTGGTCTTAATGTCGGAGGCGACATGGCTGGTGAAAATGGAGAAGGAAATAATAACGCAGAAGAGCAGGAATTCGATGATCCAATTGAGTTAGGCGAGAGTGTATATGAAGGAAACTGTGCATCTTGTCATGGTGGTGACCTTAGTGGTGGTGCAGGTCCAGCTCTTGACGGCGGAGACCACTCTGCAGAGGACATTATCGCAGCGATCGAAGAAGGTCCTGGAAGCATGCCTGCCGGTCTTGTCGATGGAGAAGAAGCAGAAGCTGTAGCAGAGTTTATATTAGCTGAAAATGAATAATCAACGGGGGTGTTTTAAAGGGAGTTTCCTTTTAAGACACCCTCTTTGTTGATAAGATATAATCATATTAAATTTTTAAGAAACCAGGTGGTTGAAGTGAACGAACAGCATTTATCAAAACGACTGGAAAAAGTGGCCGATTATGTGTTGGAAGAAGGAACGGTAGCGGATATCGGTTCAGATCACGCATATCTGCCTGTTTATTTAGTAGGAAACAGTTTATGCGAGTATGCAATAGCAGGAGAATTAAATGAAGGACCATTAAATTCAGCGATTGAAAAAATTAAAGCAAATCATTTATCAGATAAAGTGGAAGCAAGACTTGGCAGCGGGTTATCAGTGCTGGAAGGCCGAAAAGCTGATACAGTAGTAATCGCAGGCATGGGGGGGCCATTAATAGCTAATATTCTTCAGGAAGGCCAGAAGCATCTGCCGGATGTGAAGCGGCTGGTGCTTCAGCCGAATGTAGCAGCGGAGCATGTAAGAAGATGGCTGAAGAAGAATGGCTGGTCTCTGATCGACGAAGCAATTGTGGAAGAGGACGGCCATATTTATGAAATTTTAGTAGCTGACAGGTCAGGAGTAGATCCTTACAAAGAAGAAACAGTAGAAAAGCAGCTCTGGCTGGGCCCCTACCTGATGGAAAGCAAAGAACCGCCTTTCCATGCAAAATGGAGAAAAGAATATGATCAGTTAAAGCGGATAAAATCCCAGCTGCAGCTTGCGAAAAACACGCATGCGCAGCGGAGAATTGAAGAAATGAATATGAAAATGAATTGGTTAGAGGAGGTTTTATCTTGAAACAGGCACACGCACAAACAATCATTCAGGAGTTTGAGCAGTACTCACCGAAACACCTTGCAGTAGAAGGAGACAAAATTGGCCTGCAGGTCGGATCTCTCCAAAAGAAAATTTCCAAAGTAATGATTACTCTGGATGTCCTGGAGCCGGTAGTGGATGAAGCGGTGGAAGAGGGAGTAGACCTGATCATTGCACATCATCCGCTCTTATTCCGTCCGATCAAAAAGCTTGATGTAGATACCGCTTATGGAAGAACCGTAGAAAAATTAATTAAACATGATATAACTGTGTATGCCGCTCATACGAATCTTGATGTTGCTGAAGGCGGAGTCAATGATTTAATGGCCGATGCACTTGAACTGCAGGATACGGAAGTACTGGTGCCTACTCACGAAGATAAACTGTTTAAATTAATTGTGTTTGTTCCTGTCTCCCATGCAGATAAAGTGCGGGAAGCTTTAGGTGATGCAGGAGCTGGAAAAATAGGAGACTATAGTCATTGCGCTTTCACTTCCCAGGGAAGAGGTGCTTTCCGGCCTGAGTCAGGTGCAGATCCTTATATCGGGGAACAGGGAAAACTGGAACGGCCGGAAGAAGAGAAAATTGAAACTGTCTTCTATGAATCCGACAAGCAGAAAGTTTTAAAAGCAATGTTTAAAGCACATCCTTATGAAGAAACAGCTTATGATATATTTGAATCAGCGGCTGGAGGAAGAAAGCAGGGTCTTGGAAGAATAGGGAAATTAAATAGCGAAACGACACTCGACGAATTTGCTGAAAAAGTGAAAGAGGCTTTCCAGGTGGAAGGACTCCGGGTTGTAGGAGACGGCTCACGAACTGTTAAGAAAGTTGCAGTACTCGGAGGAGATGGCAACAAATATACGATGACTGCTCTTCATAAAGGCGCAGATGTATATGTTACAGGGGATTTATATTTCCATGTGGCGCACGATGCCTGGATGGAGGGATTAATGATGATAGACCCCGGGCATCATGTAGAGAAAATAATGAAGCAGGCAGTAGCTGACAGACTGCGGGAATTCTTATCAAAGAACCAATATGATACTGCAGTGATGGTATCCAAGGTGCAGACAGATCCATTCAGATTCAAATAAAAAAGTAAAAAAATGAGCTGGAGAACGAATCTCCAGCTCATTTTTTATAAAATATCTGATTACTGCACAGGACTTTTAGCTGTATGATTTCTTTTTTTGCGGATTTTCGGAAGAATTTTTGCGAGCTTCACTGTGCTCGTAGTGTCCCATGTGTGCGGGTCATCTTCATCGAATTGCTCAATAAATTTAATAACTTCTTTTGTAATCAGCGTAGGGGTACTGGCTCCAGCCGTAACCGCTACTTTATTGATTCCTTTCAGCCATTCTAAGTTTATATCATTTACGTTGCTGATCCGGTAAGAAGGAGTTCCAGCAATTTCTTTGGAAACCTGTGCCAGGCGGTTGGAGTTATTACTTTTTGGATCACCGACTACAAGAAGCAGATCTGCTTCTCCCGCCTGCTGTGCAACAGCTTCCTGCCGCACCTGCGTGGCATTACAAATTTCGTTATGAATTTCTGCGTGTGGATATTTATCTGCCGCAGCCTGAATTAAGTGGCGAACATCCCATTGGCTCATTGTTGTCTGATTCGTAATGATAATCTTTTCAGACTGAATGTTTAAGGCGGCGACATCGTCCAGGTTTTCAACAAGATGAACGATCTCCGGAGCGACTCCGATTGCACCTTCAGGTTCCGGATGTCCTTTTTTCCCAATATAGATAAACTCGTAACCTGCATTCATTTTTCCTTTAATCAGATCATGAGTAACTGTTACATCAGGGCATGTTGCATCAATAGCAGTGAGGCCCTTTTCATCAGCAAGCTTCCTCACTTCAGGAGAAACACCGTGAGCAGTATATATTACTGTCCCTTTTTCAACTTTTTTCAGTATTTCCAGCCGGTTTTCTCCATCAAGCGTGATAACACCGTCTTCTTCAAATGCGTCCGTAACATGTTTATTATGAACAATCATGCCAAGAATATAAATAGGCCTTGGCAGATCCGGATTTGCCGCTGCTTCTTTTGCCATTACCATCGCATCTACTACACCGTAGCAGTAACCGCGGGGGGATATTTTCATAACTTCCATTAACGTAAATCCTCCTCTGTTATTATCGTTCTGCGCTCTATTATAATATGTGCGGAGGGCACGTGACAAATAAAGCTTAGATTTTAACTCAGGCTTCTTTTAAAGGAGTATTAATTTTATCTTCTAAAATTCTTACTGCATCAGCTTCTTCAGCATCATGGACCAGCATCAGTTCACTTATTAATAGTTTTCTTGCTAAGTCGAGGCTTTTCTTTTCTTCTATATGGAGCTTCTGCGGACTATGGGATTTCTTGCATGTTAATTCAAAGTAAACATCGATACAATCTTCAATTTTTCCGGAATTTAATCTTTCATCCTGACGTCGGGACGGTTTTTGAAATTCCTCCTGGATATCTTTCGTCCCGTAGGATGCCAGTAAATCCATCAGCTCTTCTTTATCCGTTGTCTGTCTTAGTCCAGAATCAAGAATTTTCTTTTCTGGTAAGCTTAGAGTGATACGCTGGAGTGGAAAATAAACAACAAAATATAGTTGTTCTTCGTTTAATATTGTTTTCTGCATTACTTCCTGTATTTTCCCTGCACCATGGCCGGGATATACGACATGATCTCCTACTTCAAACATGCGCACTCCTCCATTCTAATCAATTCTCTTACTATCTTACCATATCTGTTGAAAAAAGCACACCGATACGAATTGTTATTATAGTCAAAGCAGTAGGATTCATGCTAAAATAAACTGTTGGAGATTTGAACGTGTATTGGAATAGAAAAGGATGATAATAATGGAAAAACACAATTTTGAACGGTATGACTTAAATGAGGAACTCATAAATGCTCTTCGTAATGATGGAATAGAACACCCAACTGAAATACAGGAGCGGTTAATCCCATCGATTAAACGTGGAGTGGACGTCATTGGGAAATCACAGACCGGCACAGGGAAAACTTTGGCTTTCTTACTGCCGATGCTTCAAAATGTGAACGCGGATGTAGTGGAAACACAATATATAGTAACCGCCCCGACAAGAGAACTTGCTTCTCAGCTGTACGATGTATTTACCAGATATGCAGGTAAAAGTATTACGACAAGTCTTGTAGTAGGCGGAACTGATAGAAACAGAATGGTGGAAAAAGTAAGCAACAAGCCGCACGTAGTGATAGGGACACCGGGACGCGTACTTGATATGATGAAAGAACACGCAATCCATCCTGGCACAGTGAAAGGTTTCGTAGTAGATGAAGCAGACCAGATGCTTGATTTGGGATTTCTGGAAGAAGTGAATGCAATTGCTTCAGCGCTTGATGAAGATACACAGCTGCTCGTATTTTCCGCAACGATTCCAGAAAGCCTTATGCCTTTCTTAAAACGATATATGAAACAGCCGAAGCAGGTGGAAGTACAGCCGAAAACTATTTCTCCGAAAGAGATGGAGCACTGGCTAATTTCGGATCGTGATAAAGAACGTCACGAAGCACTGCTGAGTGTTATTAGAAAAGTAAATCCTTTCCTTGCTATAGTGTTCTGCAACACTAAAGAAATGGCAGATGCTGTTTACAGCACGCTGCAGAATGAAGGGCTGAACGTAGATCTTCTTCATGGAGGAGTAGCTCCTAGAAAAAGAAAGAAAGTCCTGAAAAAACTGCAGGATGCAGATGTACAGTATCTAGTAGCAACAGATCTAATCGCGCGTGGAATTGATATTACCGGCGTAAGCCATATTATCAATGCAGAAATTCCTCATGAGCTTGACTACTATATTCACCGTGTAGGACGAACAGCGCGAGCAGGATGGACAGGAAAAGCCCTGACGATTTATGGGCGATCTGACGAAGCAGCAATTGCTAAATTAAAGAAACGCGGCATCCATTTTGTTTACAAAGAATGGAAAAATGATGAGTGGGCAACAGTGGAAAAGCGCTCAGACAACCGGCCGCAGCAGCAAGTAACTTCTATGCCTGCAAAAAAGAAAAATGCAAAAGTAAAGCCTGCCTATAAGAAAAAGGCACGTGAAAAGGCTGAAAGAGACCAAAAGAGAGAAAGAAGATTGAATCGTCGCAGAGATAATAAAAAATAGGGGTGGGAGTAAGATGCTTTTAGGTTCACATGTTTCAATGAATGGGAAAAAAATGCTGCTGGGAGCAAGTGAAGAAGCTGCTTCCTATGGGGCCGGAACATTTATGATTTATACAGGGGCACCGCAGAATACCCGCCGCAAAGCAATTGAAGAATTAAATATTGAAAACGGCACTGCACACATGAACGATAATGGAATATCAAATATTGTAGTGCACGCTCCGTATATTATTAATATCGGTAATACAAATAAGCCGGAAACATTTCAGCTTGGAGTAGATTTTCTGAAAAGCGAAATTGACCGTACAGAAGCTCTGGGGGCGAAACAGATCGTACTGCACCCCGGTGCTCACGTAGGGGCTGGTCCTGATAAAGGAATTGCAAAAATCATCGAAGGATTGAATGAGGTTATCGATCCTGATCAGGATGTGCAGATAGCTCTGGAAACAATGGCCGGTAAAGGATCTGAATGCGGCCGCACCTTTGATGAGCTGGCTAAAATAATTGATGGGGTTACTCATAATCAACAGCTATCAGTATGTTTTGATACTTGCCACGTGCATGATGCCGGGTACGACCTGATTCACGATCTGGATGGAACTTTAAAAGAGTTCGACGAGATCGTCGGGCTCGACAGAATAAAAGTAGTACACGTAAATGACAGCAAAAATGAACGGGGTGCCGGGAAAGACCGTCATGAAAATATCGGCTTCGGTCACATCGGTTATGATGCGCTGGAAAAAATTATTTATCATAATCAGTTTAAAGATATCCCAAAAATTCTGGAAACTCCTTATGTAGGCGAAGATAAGAAAAACAAAAAGCCTCCATATGAAATGGAAATAGCTATGATCAAAAATAAAAAGTTTAACGAGAAATTAAAAGAAGAATTAATGAACTAGCTCCAACGGGAAAGCCAACGCAAAACTCATACAATAGAATTTTTAATTGTCTTTCCGCTGGTTATAATTCAATAAAATCAATTAAAATGTACGTTCCTTACACCTTTGCAAAACTGATATCTCCAAAAGAATAAGTTCAGCTTGAGAGGCCTTCCGATTATTATTGGAAGGCCTCTTTTAGATTCAGGGTAGCGGTTGGATTCACGCCTGCTTTTCGAGTTCGTCTACAGTTCAATTCACACTTTCTTTTTCCGCACGTTGTCTTCGTTTTGTTGTTTGTGGGTGAAACAAACTTTTTCTTTCGTTACGCCAAGGGAAGAACGAAGCAATCACCTGCGGACGCCCATGACAGGTCAGCTGCACGAAGATTTCTAAATATCATCAATGAACATTAACAGAGACACTCATGCAAAATTTTTGCACCATGAATTATGAAAATTAATATTGCTGTGTAACGAAGGATTGGACGCACCAGCGCAGCTTAATAATCCAAGTGGCCTGGTCACGCAGCACGAGCGGAACCGATTCTGGTTATTAAGGCAGCGTGGTCTCTGCCCAGATGTCTGTGGATCAATGGAAGCCGTGCCCTGTAAAAAGAGATTATTTGAAAACTGGCCTTTAGTAAAGACTCTCCGAAAGTGAACCAGTATGATCACTTCTTTTCAGCAAAACTTTTTTTTGAAGGCAGCGTATTTAATAAAAAATAGAATTATTATCAACTGCTGAAAATGTAATGGGAAGTATTCAGCTGTCACTTATTCTGCCTGATGTTATGCAGTTTGCAAAATAAGAATTCGTCTATTATAATAGAATTATCAGAAAAAGTTTCCTTAGTGCAACTTTTTAAATAGACTACAACTTTTTATGAGGGGAGGCGCATTAAATATGAAAAAAACTATAGAAGTAAAAAATCTTTCAGTGCATTATTACGGAGATATTGCATTGGAAAATGTATCGTTTTCTATGAATGAAGGAAATATTATAGGAGTCGTTGGGCCAAACGGTGCAGGTAAATCAACTTTGATGAAAGCTCTGCTTGGTCTTGTAAAATTTGATGGCGAAGTTTCTATTTTCGGTCAACGTGTGAACGAACTTCGTAAAAACATTGCTTATGTTCCCCAGAGATCAACAATAGATTGGGATTTTCCGATTTTGGTAGAAGATGCTGTATTGATGGGGAGGTATATGCACATTCCCTGGTATAAGAAAACAGCTAAAAAGGATCGAGAGAAAGCGGAAAAAGCCTTGGAACAAGTAGGGATGGAGTCATTTCGGAAAAAGCAGATAGGGGAGCTTTCGGGCGGGCAGCAGCAGAGAGTGTTTATAGCCCGTGCCTTAGCACAGGATGCCGATTTATTTTTCCTGGATGAGCCGTTTGTAGGGATTGATGTTAATTCTGAAGAAATTATTGTTAATTTACTCAAACAGCTCAGAGAACAGGGGAAAACAATTTTTGTTATTCACCATGATTTAAGCAAAGTAGAAACCTATTTTGATGAGCTGCTCATGCTGAATCAGCGTCTGATCGGAGCAGGCCCTGTGAAGGAAATATTTAATCCGCAAATTTTAAAACAAGCGTATGGAGGGAATGCAGCAGTAATTTCTTCCGATAAAGAAATGGTGGTAGTAGGACCATGATTGGAGAAATACAAAATTTCATTCAACAGTTGATGAATTATTCATATCTGCAAAATGCTCTGATTACAGCTGTTCTTGTAGGCCTGATCTGCGGGGTTATCGGATGTTTTATTATTTTAAGAGGAATGGCTCTTATGGGAGATGCTATTTCTCATGCGGTGCTCCCTGGAGTAGTTTTTTCTTATATGGTCGGTGCAAGTATGTTTATCGGTGCCTTTATTACAGGTGTCCTGACCGCGCTTGCTATCGGCTTTATCTCCCGTAACAGCAGAATAAAAGATGATTCGGCAATCGGAATCATGTTTACCGCCATGTTCGCTTTGGGAATAGTAGTAATGACGTCTTTGCGGGGGACGTCTGTAGATTTAATGCACTACTTGTTCGGAAATGTACTTGCAGTATCATTTACTAATTTTATTATTACATTAATTATTGGCGGAGTTGTATTAATCTCAGTGGTATTATTTTATCGGCCGCTGCTGCTGAGCACTTTTGATGAAACGATGGCCCAGGCTGCAGGGCTTCCTGTCAAAAGAATTCACTATTTGTTTATGCTGCTTTTATCATTAGTAACAGTAGCTTCATTGCAGACAGTAGGAATTATTTTAGTAGTGGCTATGCTGATTACACCAGGAGCTACTGCTTACTTATTAACGGATCGTTTTCCAGTGATGCTGGGTTTATCCGCTGCTTTCGGGGTTTCATCAGCAGTCATCGGCCTGTTTTTTTCAGTGGTTTATGATGTTGCCTCAGGTGCCTCTATTGTACTGGCGGCTTCTTCCTTTTTTGTTATTGCGTTCTTCTTCGCTCCGAAACAGGGGTATTTTATGAAGCTGTTGCGCAAACCTGCCGGCAGAGAAAAAGCAGCTTAATGTCAGGGAGAGACACCTGAGTCTTTAGAAGGTATTTTATTTGCATCCTGCTTAAAGTTCCGTTAATATAACTACTTGTATTTATTTTAATAGACTTAACTACTTTTAGGAGGATGAGGGATGAGGTTGTCTTTCCTTACGATGCTTACTGCAATAGTTCTATTGGGTTCCGTTTCTCTGGTGCTCGGTACTAGCTATCTTGAAACGCAGGAGCAGATTGAAGAACTTGAGCAATATCAATTAAGTGTACAGGAACATAATCGCAGTAAAGTGGACGAAACTTTTGTGGAACTGCTTGATGAAGTTGAAAAACTTCCGGGAGGTTATGAGGTAGCTGGTGCAGCAAACTGGCAGAGCGCCAGTCAGCTGGCTTCCCTACTTTATGAAGACAGTGAGGGACTTTTCCCGAAAGACTGGGGCCTGCTGCTTGCCTTGGAATCAGAGAAAAGAAATATTGACCCGATGGTTGTATATGAACTTTTACGAGTGGAAACGGGCGATACTTTTGATCCGGAACTGATAGGTCCGGAAACGAAGTATGGAAAAGCTTATGGGCTTGCTCAGTTTATGGAGAATACCGGTCCGTGGGTTGCAGAAATGGCAGGACTCCCTTATGAACAGGAAATGTTATTTGATCCACACTATTCCATTCAGCTGTCTGTAACTTATTTAGAGTACTTGTATGATAAGTATGACGACTGGAATCACGCGCTCACAGCGTATCATCGCGGTATGACTGGTCTGCAGGAGTATATCGCAGATAACGGAGATGCGAAAAGCTGGTATGCTGTAGAGATTATTGAAAATGCTGAATCCACAGCTACCGCTTTCAGCGACTGATTGTCAGCGCTGAACAATAATATTATAGATTATAAAAGGCCGCAGGAAATGTTCCTGCGGCCTTTTATATCGATGGTTTCATGGATTGAAGCATTATCATGACCCGTCTAATTATCTTCAGAAACAGTTTTTGCTTTACTTTGAAAAATTTCCTGGCTGTTAAGTGGAGCGGAAGATTTTGTCTTTACATATCTGTAGGACCCGTCACTTTTTAACTCTCTTGCTTTTTGGTTGTCTTCCAGAGAAACGAAGAGCACTTCTTTTACTCTGTCTTTTACATGAGATGCATAAACGGGGAATACCACTTCAATACGCTTTTCCATATTGCGGGTCATCCAGTCTGCTGATGAAAGAAAAATAGCTTCTTTCCCATTTTTGTAGAAATAAAAAATCCGGCTGTGCTCCAGAAACTGTCCTATAATTGAACGGACTCTTATGTTTTCACTAACGTCCGGAACACCAGGTTTTAAACAGCAGATCCCGCGGATTATTAGATCGATTTTTACTCCTGCGCAGCTTGCTTCATACAGCTTCATGATCAGTGGCTTATCAGTTAAGGAATTCATTTTCCCAATAATATATCCGTTCCCGTGAACCTTATGAGATTTAATTTCCTCATCAATTCGTTTCATAAAGGAATCTCTAATTTCAAAAGGTACAGTTGCTATTTCTTTCCACTCAGGTTTGCTGCTGTAGCCGCTTAAATAATTAAAGAAATTCGTTGCATCGATCCCGAAGCTTGTGCCGGAAGTAAGCACTCCCATATCGGTGTATAGTTTTGCAGTAGAATCATTGTAATTTCCGGTACCCAGGTGCACAATCCGCTGAATACTGTTTTTCTCATGACGGACAATTAAAGTAATTTTACTATGCGTTTTTAACCCGGTAATCCCATAAATTACATGACAGCCTGCTTTTTCAAGTTTTTTTGCCCACTGGATATTTTTTTCTTCATCAAATCTCGCCTTCAGCTCCACAAGCACAGTTACCTGTTTTCCTAATTCAGCAGCTCTGGCCAGGGCTGCGATGATAGGAGAATCACCACTGACTCTGTACAAAGTCTGCTTGATTGCCAGTACATTTTCATCTTCTGCTGCCTGCATCATCAAATCTATAATAGGCTGAAATGACTCAAAGGGATGGTGCAGGAAAATATCTTTTTTAAGAACTGCTTCAATAATATTCTCTTCATGAATAAGGTCCTTCGGCGGCTGGGGAATAGCTGTTTCATAAATAAGGGATTCATGATACGGAGCAAGTTCTTCGTAAAACGAAAAAAGAAAAGATAAATCAAGCGGTCCGTCTAACTCATATATATCTTCTTCTTTTAATTCCAATACTTCCATTAATAATGATAGAACGTTGCTGTCCATTTTATCTTTTACTATTTCAAAGCGGACAGCAGCACCCCATTTTCTTCGTTTTAATTCCTTCTCAATTTCCACAAGTAAATCTCGGGCTCCCTCTTCGTGGATCGTCAGGTCTGCATTGCGCGTAATTCGAAAAGGAGAAACAGACCCAACTTCGCTACCTGAAAATAAATGAGAAATAAACTCTGTAATTACTTCTTCCAATAATACATATACGTGGCCTTTGTCAACAGCAACAGTCCGGGAGAGAACAGCTGGAACCTGAACAATAGCCAGTTTTCGCTGGATTTCATACTTTAGGACAACGGCAAGATTTAAGCTTTTGTTAGAAAGTTTCGGAAAGGGTCTTGAAGCATCTATTGCCATAGGGGTTAATACCGGAAGAATATAGTTTTTAAAATGTTCATTCAGTCTTTTGTATTCTTTTTTGCTGAGATCTTTTATGCTTTTAAAGGTGATACCAGCTTTATCAAGTGCTGGTATCAGCGGTTTTTTAAAGTGTTCATACTGACGCTCCACCAGTTCGTGATTCTGAAGTGAAATTCGCTCCAGCTGCTGCTTGGGCGTAAGAGAAGTTTTGTTTTCCGGTTTATTATATCCTGCACGTACCTGGTCCTTTAAACCAGCTACCCGCACCATAAAAAATTCATCCAGGTTTGAACTGAATATTGCTAGAAATTTCAGCCTTTCCAGCAGAGGATTGTTTGTATCCATCGCCTCTTCCAAAACTCTCTCGTTAAAGCGAAGCCAGCTAAGTTCTCTATTATGATAATACTGCGGGTTTTGAAAAACCTGATATTTATCTTCTGTTTTCATCCTGAATCACCTTCTTTTAAAATCTTCATTAATTACCTTTACTGCATGCAGCAGGTTATTCAAAAAATCAGGCGCTGTTATCTGTAGTTGTAGTATCAGCAGAAACTCCGCTCCAGCCCGGACCTGACGTGGATAATCGTCTTTTTCCCAAGCGGTTTGAGAATTTTAGCGCAGGCGCAGGTCTCTGTTCCGTGCTTTATTCCAAATGAATTCCCCGCATGCAGGAAGTAAGCAATTAGTTATTAGCGAACGGTGAAATTTTAATAGTACAGCTGTATTCTATTTGTCCTCTATAAATTTAAGGTCAATGCTTCTGTTTAAAGGCCTTTCTAAATGCTTTTTATATTTATTTGCTTGTTCTTCCTCGAAAAAACAGTCTCCCGAATAATATATTTCGAAAGTAATGCCGCGTTTAGATACTTTCGTAATTTCCAGCTTGTTAATAACACTTTGTTCCGAAATATTTAATGCATGGCAGAATCTATTCAGTGCACCTAATAATTCATATGTCTGCAGGGTATCCTTTTCCACCCATTTTTTAAAAGGCTTTGCAAATTGTTTCAGCTGCGATTTAGATTTAAAGGAAGAAATAAAGGCCACAGCCAGTCTGTCCATATGCGATAATCCATCAATAGACTGATTGGTTAATAGATAAAATGTATGTTCACTTTCTGACTCCGCATGAATGGATCTTCCGATATAAAATACATTTGCTCCGAGACGAAGCAGGTGGGACTGCTCGGCAGTTAAATTAATTAAATCGTGTCTTCCGAGTTCATTTGCCAAATAAGTAGAGAGTACGGAGATCCGTTTTTGATGCTGGGCGTTTAAGCGGTAATAGTTGCTCAGCTGATAAAAACTTTCTTCTTTAACATTAGGAAAATGTGTTACTTCAATAGAAGCAAGCATTTTTTCGAAAAATAAACCATCTCTTAGTCCTCTGTTACTGACAACAAACTGTTCTGTCCCAACTTCCTCAAGAAGTACCTGCATCGCTGCAATTGCCGGTAGAATAATGTCGGCCCGGTCTTTTGAAAGCCCATCAAGTTTTTCTCTTTTTTTCATAGACATGTCCAGAAGATCCTCTGCGGTATTTGAGATATCATCCAGCGTCATTGTATATTGGTGCAGTCCGGAGAGAGGATAGGAGATATCATCCTGATGCACAAGTGCCAGGTTTCTGGCAGATCCGCCGATACCAATCACCGGAACATTTTTGTCAGCGATCCAGTCCAGCGTATGATAGGAATGCTTAATAAATTCACAGAGCTTTTCCCATTCATCATCATTTGGTGTATCTCCGGATATAAACTGTTTTTTTAATGTAATCGCCCCGAAAGGAAAGCTGAAAGACTGCTGCAGTTCCCGGTTCTTAAAATACGTTATTTCCGTACTTCCACCGCCGATATCAATAGTCACGGCTTCATCAAAATCTGTTGAATTTGTTACAGCCAGGTAGCCATAGTATGCTTCCTGCTCTTCTGTCAGAACTTCAAAAGGGAATTCGGATTCTGTTCTTATTGCTTCCATAATTTCATCGCGGTTGGATGCGTTGCGGATTGCTGCAGTGGCGACTCCCCTTACCGCAGTTAACTGATAACTTTCCGCGATAGAAGCAAACTTATCAAGGGTGTCCAGTACAAGAGATATTCCTTCCTTATTCATAAATCCTTCATCGTCAATGTATGTGCTGAGACGGGCAGTAATTTTAAGATTTTGAATTTCTCTGAAACATGCCTGTTCATCCACCTCATAAATGACGAATCTTACGGAGTTTGATCCCATATCAATAATTCCGATTTGCTGTATAGTCATTTTATCTGCCTCCTTTGTTCGTCTCAGTCTATTATAACCTCTGTAAAGAAAGAGGGGAAAAGTTTTCAGAAAATACCTCTGCATTTACAAATAACACACGGATAAGTTATACTACAAACATCATAAATCGTAATAGTTACTATCATAAGAGTCGTTCATAATTAAGCAAGCTCAATAAGAAAATAAAAACTGCTGCTGCCGTGAACCTGACCAAGGCGAAAAACAATCTCTTGATCAAGTTTATGGCAATGAAAAGTTTTTTTGCCGGAAGCACTAATGTTTTCAAGGTAGTTACTGTTTATCTAAAAGGAGTATGTAACATGCAAACGAATAACCCGTCTCATATATTAGAAATGGATAACGTCCATTTCAGTTACGCGCATCAGCCAGTATTAGAGGATATTAATATGAAAGTTTCTCCTGGATCTTTTCTAGGACTGGTAGGGCCAAATGGTTCAGGAAAGTCCACATTAATGAAACTTCTGCTCGGTCTGCTTACTGCTGACCGGGGAGATGTTAAATTATTCGGAGAGCCTGTAAAATCGTTTAAACAATGGAGTAAGGTGGGCTTTGTTTCACAGAAGGCAAACAGTTTTAACAGTGGTTTTCCTGCAACTGTATTTGAAGTAGTATCAATGGGAATGTATGGAAAAGTAGGGTTGTTCCGCTTTTTAAAAAAACATCATAAGCAGAAGGTAAGAGAAGCAATTGCCCAGGTAGGAATGGAAGAATATATGTATCAAAATATTGGGAAGCTTTCGGGGGGCCAGCAGCAGCGTGTTTTCATCGCGAGAGCTCTCGTAAGTGAACCGGATCTGCTTATCCTCGACGAGCCGACTGTAGGGGTGGATGCCCAGTCTGTCACAAACTTCTACGAAATGCTGAAAGAGCTGAACGTTCATAAAGGTATAACACTTATTCTGGTTACCCATGATATTGGAGCTATGAGTGACTATGTCACAGATGTAGCATGTTTAAACAAGTGCATACATTTTCATGGCAACAAAGAAACATTTGAGGCGAACCGCGAAGAAATGATGACCGCCATGTATGGGCATGATGTCAGTGTGATTGAACACAACCATGCACATGATCACCATGACCATTCACATGACCACGATGATCTGGCAGGTACTCGTTCATGATTGAAGTTTTCTTTCAATATGATTTTTTAAGATATTCATTATTTACAGGTCTGTTAATAGGTTTACTGGCTCCGTTAATCGGAGTTTTTATTGTGGTTCGCAGGCTATCTCTTATGGCAGATGCGCTGTCTCACATAACACTCACCGGAATAGCTTTCAGTCTACTGCTCGGCAGGCATATTAACTTTTTTGCAGGCATGAACCCTGTATATATGGGAATGATCTTCGCCGTTTCCGGATCAGTAATGATTGAAAAGCTCCGCCACACTTATCGGTTTTATAAGGAGCTTGCCATACCCATTATTCTATCAGCAGGCATAGGAATTGGGGTTGTATTTATTTCTTTGGCAGATGGGTTTACCACTGATTTATTCAGTTATCTATTTGGAAGTGTAGTAGCAATATCCCGGACAGATTTTATTGTAGTATTACTTTTAACAAGTGTTGTAGCTATTTTATTGTTTCTATTTTATAAGGAACTTTTTTTCCTGAGCTTTGATGAGGAACAGGCAGTAATTTCAGGAATCCCAAGAAGATCTCTTCATTTGATGTTTATCGTTATTGTAGCTGTCGTGATTGGACTTTCGATGCAGATAGTAGGGATACTTCTCGTTTCTGCTTTAATGACGCTGCCGGTAGCCGCGGCTATGAGACTGGCAGGATCATTTAAGCAAATGTTTTTGTATGCTGTCATCATTGGGGAAGTATCCGTTCTTTCAGGACTATTCACAGCGTTTCACATGGATCTGGCTCCTGGAGGAATGATCGTTGTAATAAATGTGGTAATCCTGTTATTCGTACTGGCCTTTACCTCGAAAAAATAGGCTCTGTTAAAGCCTGGGGCTCTTACGCAAACTTAGTGAAAGTAAGATTTGTTTGGTTCTTCACCATAACATATAGTTGAAATACAGATAGGTATTTTTTACCTTGATGATTGCAGCCTTTGTGTCCATGGGGACGCTTTCCGGGCGGCCCGGTCTCAGCTAATTCCTTCCTCCGGCTCGTCGGGCGGAATGGATCTTCGACTCGGCCAATTTCGCCTCGGAGTCGCCCCATTTCCACTTGGGCTGCAGAAGCAGTGTTATTTTGGGGTAAAATCTTTTTCGATTTTTTCTTATCAACTACACTTCGTGGTGATGAACCGTTTGTTTAACGAATTTTCTGACTTTAACCAATAACTTCAGTTATCCAAACCTTTACTCACGGCTTTTTGAACATAAGAACAACTGGAAATTAATAACTACAAAAATAAATTCACTTTTTTCACGTAAGAGCCGAGAACATTAACAGCACCTTTATGCAGAAAACTGTACCATGAAAGATAAAAATTAATACTGGTGTGTAACGAAGGAGAGAACAAGCCATTAGGTAAGCCTCTCCGAAAATACAGCAGCAGTATTACTTTCTTTTGAAGAATCTTTTTTCAAGGCAGCAAAAAATAAGAAAAAGACTCGGGTGATATTTTGGAATTGCTACAGCAGTTAACGTTTTTGGAAAGAGGAATTGCTGCGGGACTTTTAATAGGATTTATTAGTCCTCTTATCGGAGCTTTCCTGCTTGTTAGAAGAATGACAATCATATCTGAAGGACTCTCGCATGTAACCTTAACTGGAATTACTGCCGGCGTGCTGATGACGCAGACAACGGTTCTATTTGCTGGAGTTAATCCGCTTTATATGGGTCTGCTGTTCTCTCTGGCCGGGTCATTATTAATTGAAAAGCTCCGTCAGGTTTACCAGCACTTCCAGGAGCTTGCTATTCCGATTATACTTTCAGCAGGAGTAGGATTGAGTGCCGTACTGATAAGTATGACTCAGTCTAGTTATACTGAGTGGTACAGCTACCTGTTTGGAAGTATAATCACAGTTACCTTAAATGATTTAATATTTATTTTCGTTACCGGAATAGCAGCGATGATTATAGTCGGATTGTTTTATAAAGAATTACTTTCTATTTCTTTTGATCAGGAGTTTGCAGTCACTTCGGGTATTTCAGTTAAAAGAATTAATTTTATTTTTTCGGTACTGATTGCATTAGTTATTTCTATGTCTATGAAGGTGGTGGGCATTTTATTGGTAGGAGCATTGATCACCCTTCCTGTTGCTGCCGCCATCTTATTTGCGAAAAGCTTTCGACATGTGTTAATTCTTGGTATCCTGTTTGGAGAGGCTGCTGTATTAGGCGGAGTTATTTCCTCTTATTATTTTAATGTAGCTACAGGTGGAATGATTGTCGCTGCAGGTATATTTATTTTAGTAAGCGCAGCCTTTGTGAGGAAACTAATGGATCTGTCTGCGAAAAGAGTAAGAAAGGAGCAGCTGTCATGAATGTACAGGACGCAATTGAACTGTTAAAAAAAGAAGGATATAAATATACAGATAAAAGAAAAGATATGCTTCAGCTTTTTTCTGATGAAGGAAGAT
Source organism: Alkalicoccus daliensis (assembly GCF_900103955.1). Classification (GTDB taxonomy): domain Bacteria; phylum Bacillota; class Bacilli; order Bacillales; family Salisediminibacteriaceae; genus Alkalicoccus; species Alkalicoccus daliensis. The sequence continues at coordinate 813,135 of NZ_FNIL01000001.1, read as the reverse complement.
ACCTGGCGGCAAAAGACGTACTGGAGTATTTACACCCGACATACGGAGGAATGAGCTTCGATACAATTTATCGAAACTTATCTTTATTTACAGAACTGGGAATTTTAGAAGCAACGGAATTAGAGGGGGAAAAGCGATTCCGCTTTTCCTGTGCAGTCGAAGATCATCACCACCATGTGATTTGTCTGGACTGCGGCAAAACAAAGCATATCCATCATTGTCCGATGGATAATGAGCCGGTGAAAGCTTCTGGCTTTGAGGTAGTCGGCCATAAGTTCGAGATCTATGGATATTGCGAACAGTGCAGCGCTCAAACTTAATGTTTGAGCGCTTTTTTGAATAAGTCCACTGTATTTTCTCTATTAATAAAAGGAAAAAGAAGAAAGGTGGAAAAGTGGCGAGGGCCAATGTGAGAAGCTGGGACAAAAGCATAAAATCGTATACTTATACAAAAAAGTACTTTTTCAACAGCATGAAACCCCTCCCTTTCATTAGAAAGAGAGGGGTTTCATGTAAAGCATTTCACATCCAGCCAGGAGTATTTACTTCGATGTCATAAATAAACGGTCTACAATTTCTTTTGCATGATGCCAGTTTTTTGCACGATGCACATTATCAGGAACGCTCATCTGATTATAAGGTGTTTCCATTAGGATCACCGGAATTTGGAATTCTTCTGCAATATTTACCGCATTATCGTGCTTGTCTTCAAAGAAGGTATCTACTTTATGTTCTCTGACAGCATCAAGTTTATCGTGCTGCCCCAGCAGCTCAATATGGTCATAAGGCACTTCGAGACGGTGGAACCATTCTTCTGTAATATCATATAAATGGTTTGGCCGGGCACTGATATAAAACAATTCAAAATCGCTTTTCCACGCAGTTAAAATTTCTTTCGCATTATCAGCGATAATTGATTTTTGATAAAGCATGGATTCATGTTTCTGCATCCACTTCCAAAACTGCTCTTCTGTCACATCCAGTGCTTTTGTTAAATCATAATCTACGATATCAGCGAGCGTCAGCTGCTTATTAAAGTGTTTGTTCAGGTGGGGGATAAATGTTGCCGGATCTGTAACAGTACCATCTATATCTATCCCAAAGCGGTAGGGCTGATTTGACATTCTTACATCACCTCATTTGTTGGTAATACGCATTAAAGAGCATTATCTCATACTTTGCTTTTAGTTTCACGGTCTGGGAAGGAATAAAAAGCGGAAGTTAGTAAAAAACTGCCTCTCAATTGCTGGAGGCAGTTTTACAACTGAATCTATGCTTTTTCCACAGCTTCTTTTTCAAGACGCTGTTTTTCATAATGTGCTTCAGCGAGCTTATCGATTTCTTTCTTTAATTCTTCCACCATTGTCTCCTCCGGTACTTTCCGGATGGTCTTGCCTTTCATAAACAATAGGCCTTCTCCTCGTGCTCCGGCAATCCCAATATCTGCTTCTTTTGCTTCGCCCGGGCCGTTTACTGCACAGCCGAGCACAGATACCTTAATTGGTGCATGCACTCCCTGGAGGTATTCTTCTACTTCGTTGGCAATGCTGATAAGATCAATTTCAATTCTGCCGCATGTTGGGCAGGAAACCAGCGTAGCAGCATTCGCAGCCAGTCCAAAGCTTTTTAAAAGTTCCTTTTGTACTTTAATTTCCTCTACAGGATCCGCACTTAAGGAAATTCTCATCGTATTACCGATTCCTTTATGCAGAAGTACACCCAGGCCTGCAGCACTTTTTACTGTTCCTGCAAAAAGAGTACCGGACTCTGTAATCCCTAAGTGCAGAGGATAATCAAATGCTTCTGCAGCTTTTTCATAAGCCTCAATGGCAAGATCTACGTCAGATGCTTTCATAGAGACAATAATGTCATGAAAGTCTAGATCTTCTAAAATCTTAATGTGATGCAGTGCGCTTTCAACCATGCCTTCTGCAGTAGGATAACCGTATTTGTCAAGAATTCTCTTTTCAAGCGAACCTGCATTTACACCAATGCGGATTGGAATTCCTTTTGCTTTTGCAGCGTTTACTACTGCTTCTACTTTTTCACGGCGTCCGATGTTTCCGGGGTTGATCCGGATTTTATCTGCGCCGCCTTCAATAGCTTTTAATGCCATTTTATAATCAAAATGAATATCTACAACAAGTGGAATATTAATACGTTTTTTTATTTCGGGAATTGCTTCCGCATCTTCCATTTTTGGACAAGCTACACGAACAATCTGGCAGCCAGCTTCTTCCAAGCGTAGGATTTCAGCTACAGTAGCTTCAACATCGTGTGTCTTTGACATCGTCATGCTTTGCATAATTACTTCGTCAGAGCCTCCGATTGTCAGTGGTCCAACTTTCACTTTACGTGTATTTTTTCTGTGAGTAAATTGGGTCATTATTCACCATCGCCCCTTTATAGTCTTCGCGCGTTCAACGTATATTGTAACAACGTGGTCAAGAAACTACAAGCGAGAAAGGGTTGGGACTGTGTAAATATTAAGTAAATTTATAAATTCTCACTGTATGTTTCATTAAAAGTGAAACTTTTTCATAGGGAAGAACGACTCAAATAATGTACTTATACAAAATAAAGCGGGGGATTGAAATGAATCAATGGTTAAAAACGGGACTGATCTTATTTCTTACATGGTTTGCATTTTCTTCAATAGTATTTGCAGATGCTGCCACTGGAGATGAATTAGTTACACTGGGAGAAGACTTAAACCCACAGCAAAGAGAAAATCTTTTAAGTGAGATGGAAGTTTCAGAAAATGAAGTGATGATTATTGAGGTGACCAATGAAGAAGAACACCAATATTTAGGAGATTATATTGATGCATCTGTTATTGGAACAAGAGCACTTTCTTCCTCTAAAATAACACTGCTGGAAGAAGGCGCTGGTATTGATGTTGAGACGAATCGAATTACCTGGGTATCTGAAGGTATGTATGCAAATGCGTTAATTACAGCTGGAGTGGAAGATGCGGAGATATATGTTACAGCGCCTTTTGAAGTTTCCGGTACAGGAGCGCTTACAGGATTAATTAAAGCGTATGAAGAATCAATGGAAGAAGATATTCCGGAAGAGCAGAAGCAGGCGGCAAATGAAGAACTAGTTAAAACAGCTGAACTCGGAGAAGAGTATGGTGTGGAAGAAGCGACGGAGCTTATGGCGCGTATTAAAGAAGCACTGGCAGAAGAGGATGTAGAAACTGAAGAAGACCTTCGGGCGCTGATTCAAAGGATTGCTGAAGAATTGGGAATGAATTTGTCAGAAAGTGAGCTGGACGGCCTGGTTTCTTTATTTGAAAGAATCCGCGGGCTGAATATAGACTGGGATCAGGTAAGAACTCAGATTGACAGTATCCGTGGTAATATCGGAGACTTTGTGCAAAGTGAAGAAGGACAGGGAATCCTGCAGTCAATTATAGATTTCTTCCATTCTCTGCTGGACATGATTCAAGGGTGGTTCAGTACAGAATCATCATCTAATTAAAAACATTTTCTTAATAGGAGGTATCCCTGCATATGGGATATCTCCTTTTTCACATACTGATAGAAAAATAAATTTTTTTGATTTTCCTCTCTTCGGTGTTTATAATTCTTTTCTTCAATTATGAAACTTTTTCTCTGAACGTTCGTACGTGATATTAAGGATAAATATCTGGTAAAATAAAATTGTAAGCGAGGAAAGAGGGAGTGACGATATATGGAATTTTTAGATATGGCCGTGTTAGGTTTTTTCGTGGTCTTTCTCGCAACTTTATTCCTTTTTGGGGAAGTAATGGTAAAGGCTAAGGGCTTGTTTGCGGTGATAGGAATTGTAATCATGTCGGTATATTTCTCTTACCATTTAACTGCGGCAGACAGCATGTGGGTAGTACTGTTATACGTTATTGGCCTGGCGCTTATTATTTTTGACGGCAAAGTAACTTCGGATGGCTCCATTGCCGGTGTTGGTATTATACTGATGATCTTAGGGCTGGCACTGCCGGCACCGACTTTCACCTATGGCGTATTAGTTTCTATGGCATTTGTATTCGCTGCGCCAACTTCTTATCTCTTTACAAAAGTATTTACTGCAAGAGCAATGTGGGATAAAGTTCTGCTGAAAGACAGAATGACGGAAGAAGAAGGTTATAACTCTATGAACAATTCCTACAAAGAACTTGTAGGAAAAGAAGGAATTACGAAAACTCCTTTTCGTCCTACAGGTACTGTAGAAATTGAAGGGAAGCTTTACAGCGCAACCACTGATAATTTTTGGCTGCAGGAAGAAACCGATATAAAGGTACTTTCTGCGGATGGGACAAGAATTCTTATCACGCCGGTTAAAGAGAAAGAAAAAGAATCATAAAAAAATCTCTCCTTGGCTCAGTGCCGAGGGGAGATTTTTTATTTATCCAAAATGATTTTCTTTTGTATTATCAGATTCCATAATCTTTTCAAGCGGTATATCCAGAACGATAAATAGTCTCTTGACTATAGTAATAGAAGGGTTTTTCTTTTGATTTCTTTCCAGATAGCTTAAATATGATTTAGAAACACCGGTGCGTCTGGAAAGCTGAGAGAGTGTCCATCCTTTTCTTTTTCTTTCATATCTGATTAAGTCCCCAATACTCATTTTATATCCACCTCTCTTCGCTGTTTTGTTCATTATAACGCACGGTCTTTAAAAAGTAAATTAAAATGCTCATAAATATCCTAAATAAAGAACAAGTCCTAGATAAAAAGAAAAACACAAAAAACTGCAGGAGAATGGTCTCTCCTGCAGGGCATCAAAAATTTTGATTATAGTGAATTAGAGCTACTTTTGCTTTATTTTCCACTTATTGTATTCCAGGAAGTCTCTAAATTCTTCTTTGGAAACTCCGGAATTCATTGCTTCTGCAATGAGTGACTGCCACTCTTCATCAAGAGCTGCAGCTTCTTCATAAGTAGAGCTTGTTACATCTTTTAGCAAAACATTTATATCTACATCTAGTACCGATGCGATTTTATCTAGAAACTGTATCGAAGGGTTTGTCTGGATGTCTCTTTCAATTGCACTCAAATAGGATTTTGCTACTCCTGCGCGTTCGGCGAGTTCACTCATAGTTAATCCTTTAGCATTTCTGTATTGTCTCACTCTGGATCCGATCATTACGCAAAATCACCTCCGTCAATGAATCCTGCTATTTATAATATACCTTAAAACATTTTCTTTCGAAACTAATAACAAGTTTATTTTAAAATATCTTTCCTCTGAATTATAGCACTTGATTTAAACAATAAACAATCAAGGAGTATAATTAATAATTTCAGTTTAAGGTATTTTCTTCGGCAGGTCGTGTTTTAGGAGCCGGAACCTGTTTTAAAACCAAATTCATCATTACTGCTGCAATAATCCAATAGATCACAAACGAAAATGGAATTAATAACCCAAGGCCTTCGAGGACTGCAAACAGAATGGTTGGAAGGGTTACAGTATAAGCAGCAAGTATCCAGCAATGTCTGTAACGCAGGTGGTCTGCTGTATTCTTTTTCATTGCAAGAGCAATTACCGACAAAGTAAAAATACCAAGAAATTTTAGTGCAGTATTAAATAGATAAAAACCTGCAAGAACAATGGTAATAATTAAAATAGACAAATCGCTCAGCGTAGTGTAAAAATTCTCAAGCTCCTGCTTGGAAACATCAATACCAAATTCCTGATAGGCGATCCGTTCTGCTACTCCCCCCGTTACAAATATTATTTCTCTTTCCAAAAATGCAATCACATTTCCGTATTCTTCAAGGTCTCCTCCGGACATGTCACCCGTAGAATCAAATACTAACGTCATATCATCTTCATCGTTCACGTATGGTTCTTCCTGATCAGCCTGAAGCACTCCATTCTCAATATCGAAATCAGGTATTTCTTGCATATACTGATCTCCCGCTGCAAATAATGCGGATAATGATATAGTTAGAGAAATAAACATAGGGATTGATGCAATCAGCATTAAAAGGAATACATATAAAATTGTTCTTCCAATTTTCGCCATTCTAAACTTCGCTATTGTCTCAGGGGAATACAAACTTTTAATAAATTGTTGGAAGATATTCATTTTTACTCTCCTTCTTATGTATATGAACTGCATGAACTATTTTACAGTTTGAATTAATTTAATACAACAAAATCAGTTATTTACAAACTTAATAAAATCTTTACAAAACCTTAACATATAATTTACAAACTTCACGTAGGATGAACACGGGTCAACGAACGATACATATTGAAATCAGGGGGACATCGTTTTGGATATGGAATTAAGAGATTTAATATTTATGTTTGTCGGAGGCCTTGCTATTTTTCTTTTTGGAATTAAATATATGGGGGATGGATTACAAAAAGTAGCTGGAGACAAACTGCGGGATATATTAGATAAATTTACGAGTAATCCAATTATGGGTGTTCTTGCTGGGATTGTAGTGACAATATTACTGCAGACAAGTACAGGTACCACTGTACTTGCAATTGGTCTTGTTAACGCAGGATTTATGACACTGCGGCAGTCGATCGGTGTGATCATGGGTGCAAACATAGGAACAACAGTTACAGCATTTATTATCGGGCTGAATATTTCAGATTATGCGCTGCCTATTGTTGCGGTAGGAACATTTCTTATATTTTTCTTTAAAAATAAAAAGGCAAATAACTACGGACAGGTTTTCTTTGGGTTTGGTGCATTGTTTTATGGACTGAATCTAATGGGGGACGGACTGCGGCCGTTAAGGGAACTGGAAGCTTTTGCAGAACTTACAGTAAATATGAGTGCGAATCCGCTGCTCGGAGTTTTGATTGGTACTATTTTTACGGTAAGTGTTCAAAGTTCTTCCGCTGCAATTGGTTTGCTTCAGCAGCTTTTTGCTCAGGGGGCTCTTGATTTGGATGCCGCACTTCCTGTATTGTTTGGAGATAATATTGGGACAACAATTACAGCTGTATTAGCATCTCTCGGGGCCTCGATTGCTGCGAAACGCGCTGCGCTTACACATGTTATCTTTAATGTAGTAGGTACTATTCTCGTCTTAATTATTATTCGGCCGTATATCTCGATGGTCGCATATTTTCAGGAATCATTAAATTTAAATCCTGAGATGACGATTGCTTTTGCGCACGGTATATTTAACGTGTCAAATGTATTAATACAGCTGCCTTTTGTGGCGCTGCTTGCACTCGCAGTAACAAAGATAATTCCGGGTAATGATATGATAATTGAATATAAAGCGCAGCATCTTGATCCAAGCATCATTTCACAATCATCTTCTATCGCCTTATCACAGGCGAAAAAGGAAACGCTCCGTATGGGAGAATTATCTTCCCAGGGGCTGCAGGAAGCAGCAGAATTTGTTAAAACAAATAACAAACGTCACGCAGAACTTACGTATCAGTTTGAAGATGCTATTAATAATCTGGATAGAAAAATCACCGATTATTTAACCAGAATTTCAACAAATTCCCTCACAGCGGCTGATTCCAGATATCATTCAATGCTGATGGATACAGTCCGGGATATTGAACGTGTCGGCGATCATATGGAAAACATTATAGAATTAAAAGAATATCAGGTGGCAAATAAGGTGAAACTTTCACAGTCCGCGATGGAGGACCTGGAAGAAATGTTTACATTAACGATTGCCACGTTGAAAGAAGCTTTTGAAGCTTTGGACAATGATAATGTAGAAATGGCGCGCTCTGCAATCTTAAAAGAAGAAGAGATAGATAAAATGGAACGTCAGCTTCGAAAGAAACATATTATGCGTTTGAATGAAGGTCTTTGTGAAGGTTCAGCAGGTATCGTATTTGTAGACATGATCAGCAACCTGGAAAGAATTGGAGACCACTCTGTAAATATTGCAGAAGCAGTAGCTGAAGAGGGAGAATAAACGCAGTATTTAACCAAGAAGATTATCTTAAAAAAATATTTTTTAAAAAACGTTGACTAATTTAAAAGGTGCATGCTAAGATATTACTTGTCTTTGCAGAAATGGCGGTGTAGCTCAGCTGGCTAGAGCGTACGGTTCATACCCGTGAGGTCGGGGGTTCGATCCCCTCCGCCGCTACCAACCTTTTACATATGATTGGACCCTTAGCTCAGTTGGTTAGAGCTGACGGCTCATAACCGTCCGGTCGCAGGTTCGAGTCCTGCAGGGTCCACCATTATTTTCCTGAGGAGGAATACCCAAGTCTGGCTGAAGGGATTGGTCTTGAAAACCAACAGGGGTGTCAAAGCCCGCGGGGGTTCGAATCCCTCTTCCTCCTCCATAATGTATTCAACGAGAAGCTGATGCTTCTCGTTTTTTATTTGTACATTTTTACAGCTATAATTAAAAGGCTCTGATTAAGCTGGTTGGTGTTATAGATAGGTGCGCAGAAGTGCTGTGTTTTCTTAGATTTATATGAATCTTTATAATTTATAATAATCATAATTAGTTTGTAAATCGATTTTAAAGGGAAATGTATATATTGGAGTGGAAAGGAGAGGTTCAAAGTGAAAGTAGAAATTACAAATGCCGCACTGGAAAAGTTGAGCGAAATGAATTTTCCTGAAGAGCTGAATGTATTATTCATTAGTCATGAGACGGCGGGCACAGGTTGTGTTGTCAACGGAGTGAGTGATCTGGTTTTAACATCAGAATCTCAGCTGCCGCAAAGTATTTCTTTTATTGAAACGAACGCAGACTCCTTTCTGGCTGCGCTTGATTCCAGAGTAGACTGGATTTATGAGGAAAATATGAAAATAGATTACAATGAAAAAGCAGGTGCGTTCCAACTTTCATCGCCTGCGCAAATGTTAAACCCGCGGATGAAAGTCCGATCAGCAGAGAAGGTTTAATATTTGAAAGGTTGTGGAATGTTTGATATTGTAAGTAATGCAGGAAACATTTCAAAAGATTGGTTTTCTGACTGCATTGGATCATAAATTTTAAGGAGGAGATATGAATGGCATTTACACTACCAGATTTACCTTATGCACACAACGCTCTAGAACCTCACATTGATGAGGAAACTATGAAAATTCACCACGGTAAGCACCACAACACGTATGTCACGAAGCTGAATGATGCGTTAGAAGGTCACTCCGATCTTCAAAACAAAAGCATTGAAGAGCTCCTAACAGACTTAAACTCGCTTCCAGATAGCGTGAAAGGTCCTGTCCGAAATAACGGCGGCGGTCATTACAACCACACAATTTTCTGGAAAATGATGTCCCCGGATGGCGGCGGTACTCCAGACGGAGAATTAGCAGAAGCTATCGACAAAGCTTTTGGAAGTTTTGACAAATTTAAAGAAGAATTTAAAAATGGTGCGTTAACTCGCTTTGGTTCCGGCTGGTCCTGGCTTGTAGTTAATAACGGCCAGCTTGAAGTAATGACTACTCCAAACCAGGATACACCTATTAGTGAAGGTAAAACTCCATTACTTGGTGTAGACGTTTGGGAGCATGCTTATTATCTCAAGTATCAAAACAAGCGCCCTGATTATGTAGATGCATTTTTCAATGTAGTTAATTGGGATGAAGTAGCAAAGCGCTACGCTGACGCAAAATAATTAATGAGGCGGCCTTTTTATAAAAGGCCGTCTTTTATTTTCCGGCAAATCTTCTCTTGAAAAAACTTTCATATAAAAGACATTTCAGTAATATTGATTAAAAGGTAAATAGTGTTGTATACTTGTTTTAGATTAATAACTGCCTGCGGTGTTGGTGAACTTCCAGTTTAATTCGAACCGAACACCAATTCACTTCGGGAGCCTTATATTAAACTGTCGACAACACGCCTGATTTTTTCAGGAAGTTGAAGCCAGTTTTGCGGGCACCCACCTGCCTAGGGCGGGTTCGTGAAATCTTGAAGATAACCGCACATGCGGGCAATAGTTTCTTGAGGGTGTCCTGAAAGTTTCACTTTGGGACACCCTTTTAAAAATTTTAAGTTACTGCGGAATGCAGCAATGTAAATAGAGGGTGTAATTATGAGTGAGAAAAAAATACATAAATCACATTTGTCCATTCGCCTGAATATATTATTTTTTGTAGTCTTTTTATTGTTTTCTGCATTAATCCTGCGTCTCGGAGTAGTGCAGATTGTGCAGGGAGAAGAGTTCCAGAATCAATTGGAAAATGAAGTGAGTGTCAGTCAGGAAGTAGAAGCCCCGAGAGGTCTTATGTATGATAGGTACGGCAACCTGCTGGTAGATAATAAACTTCAGTTAACAGTTACTTATACAAATCGAAACCGTCCTCAGGAAGAACTGTTAGCGACAGCGGCTGATTTAAATGAGTTTATTACGCTGGATACTGAGGGCATAGAATCCAGATACGAGAGAGACCGAAGAGAATACTGGGCGCTGCTGAATCCTGAAGAGTTTGAGGAAAAATTAACCTTAGAACAGCAGAATCAGCAGGAGCTTAGTGATGGAGAAGCTCATACTCAGCGAATAGAAGCTATTACGCAGGAAGAGCTGGGTTCTTTTTCTGAAGAAGAACTGGAAGTGTTTATGATTTGGCGTGAATTCAACAGCGGTTATAACGATGTGCCACATAAAGTGCTGCGTGGAGTGGAATATGAAGAAGCTGCGCAGATAATGGAGCATATGGAATATTTACCAGGGGTAGATATTATTCGTGATTCCACTCGGAGATATGTTTACGGTGATCATATGAGTTCTATATTTGGACGGGTAGGTTCAATTCCTAGAGATGATTTAAGTGGATTTCTAGCGAAAGGCTACCAGAGAAATGATGAAGTGGGTAATAGTTATCTGGAAGCGCAATATGAAAACGTGCTGAGAGGCCGGAATGGAAGTTTGGAAAACTACACAGATCAAAGCGGGAATATCATTCGCAGTCCAGAAGAAGAACCTGGGAGCAGGGGCAATGATTTAATGCTTACGTTTGATATGGAGTTGCAGCAGCGGGTCAGCGAAATTATTGATGAGGTGCTCGAAGACCGCAGCAGCGATTTTATTGCAGACCCTGATGCTTATGTAGTAATGATGGAACCTGATACAGGGGAAGTGCTCTCCATGGCTGGAGGAAGCAGTGACCTTGGTACGTTTACCCAGGGCTACGTAGTCGGATCATCAATGAAGGGAGCAACTGTGCTCGCTGGATATGATACGGGAGTTCTGCCGCCTGGATCCGGCATATATGACAGACCGATTAATCTGCCGGGCTCCCAGCCGATAAGATCGGTAAATCAATTAGGCTATGTTGATGATTTAACGGCTTTGGAGCGTTCTTCCAATATTTATATGGTGGAAGTTGCTATGCGGCTGGTAGATTACGTGCCGGGCGTTTCCGGACGTAATTGGGGGAATTATACTCGTGGATACGATATTCTTCGTTCTTATTATCAGCAGTTTGGCCTGGGAGTAGAAACAGGAATTGATCTTCCAAGTGAGTTCGCTGGTATTAATGGTGGGATAATAGATCCAGGAAGCATGCTCTTCCTTTCTTTTGGCCAGTTTGATACGTATACGCCTATGCAGCTTGCGCAGTATGTATCTACAATAGCCAACGATGGGGTAAGAATAGCACCGCGGGTAGTAAGCGAAATTATCGATCCGGATCCGCAGTCTGAGGAATGGGGAACTATTTCTCATCAGTTCGAACCGGAAGTATTGAATATTATTGATGTAGATCAAACCTACTTTGATAGAATAAAAACTGGGTTTCATAGAGTTATCAATGGAAATCAAGGTACTGCGCGTGCCTACTTTAACAATCTCGATGTAGAAATGGCTGGAAAAACAGGAACTGCGCAGGTAACCGTTAATGGAGAAGAAGCGCATAATCAAACGTTCGTCGGTTTTGGACCGTATGAGGATCCTGAGGTAGCTTTTTCTGTTGTTGCTCCAGGAGTGGATACAGATTCTGATGCAGCAGGTATCGCCAATACGATTGCAGAACGTGCAGCTGAAGCCTACTTTGAGCTGAAGGAAGAGCGGGAAGGTCCACAGCAGCCCGAGGATGGAGCAGAAATTATTGATCCTGAAGAGGAAACTGAAAATTAAATTATAAAAAAGCTGATCCAGATGACTGGATCAGCTTTTTTTCATTCATCGGCAATCAAATGCGCTATTTCTTCCGGACTCATCGTATCATTAATTTCATAAGTTCCGATTTGAATATTCTGTGCCAGGTCATTTGCACGCACGGCATCTTTTAAATCCTGAGATTCCTCAATCATTTGCAGTTGAACGAGCCGCTCTGAAATCTCTTCCAAATTCATTCCGGAATTAATTTCTAGTATGGCTACTCTATGAATGTCATCCTGATCCGACGAATTATCTGGCGATCCAGAATTAATTTCTTCCTGCATGGAGAGAATCGTCTCTTCTAAACGCTGAATCTCTTCTGTCAATTCCTCAGATTCGTTTTCCTCAACTTCCTGAACCTGGTTAGAGGAAAAATTTTCTTCGACTGTATTTTCTTCGCTGAAAACGTAATAATAAACGGCTGAAATAACTCCAAGAATAAAACTCAGAGCAGCAGCACCTCGTAAAAAATCACTATTCATTCAGGCTCTCCTCTATTCCTTTCATATTATCCATACAGCAGTTCTTCCACTTGCACAACAGTGTACCCGGTTATTCTTGCAATTTCCGCTACATCATAACCTTCTTCCTGAAGTTCCAGAATGTCATTACGACTCAGTTCAGGTGGGGAAGGGTTAGTGGTTTCCCTGAATTCATCTTCCAGCTGCTGAATTTTTTTCTTTAAAAAGTACATTTCCTGCATCATTTGAATAGAATTCTCTTCCATCTGTTTTTCAAGCTTCTGGTAAGAATCTTTTTTCAAATAAGAAACTATAAATAATAAAATAGAGATTAAAAACAAACCTCCAATTAACCATTCAGCCATTTTGTTTACTTCACCTTGCTTTCATGAATATTCATTTATTTTATCAAACCCGGGAAATAAAAGCGATAGGACTTAAACGCAGATTATTTATTTTATTTTGAGGCACTTGAAACTTCATAAATGATGTATTAAATTGAACTAAAGGAAAATTCCTTTACAGACATACTTGAATAAATTATGTTTCTCTGCTATTATTTTAAGGTATGAGTAAAACAGAGTTTGGAGGGGTATTATCATGCGTGTACAAGTAACTTTAGCTTGCACTGAAACTGGTGATCGTAACTATATCACAACAAAGAATAAACGTACGAATCCAGATCGTATTGAACTGAAAAAGTACAGCCCGCGTCTGGGTCGTCACACGACACACCGCGAAACGAAGTAAGCAAGAGATAAAAGCCTGTTTTCCTTTAATAAAGGGAGACGGGCTTTTATTTTTTGGTTCTGTTTAAGGATGATGCAGACATAAGAAAACTTAGGGCTTACTTAAAAAAGGCTACACGCAGCCAATCTCAAGAAAGGAGACCGCCTTCCTGAAATTTCAAATCCTTGGATGGCTACAATCATGCGAAGGTCCGACCAAACGGCAGGGTGTCCAGTGATCTTCTAACTTTCTTTTTCCGCAGTATCGAAATAACACCCTGCCCCTGCAAAGAATCTTTTATTTACGTAGAAGATGTAGGGGGTATCTCGTCATTTCGTAAAACTACAGTATCGCTTTTCCTAAACGTGAAAAAAAAGCGGCGCACAGCCGGCGACTCTTGGAGGAAAATTGGACGATTCGAACATCCGGCTGCCGAAGACAGACCAGCGGAGAAAGTCTCTTGTGGAAATCCTCCGGTGGAAACAAAGCGCCGTAGCACATTCTTGAAATGAAGCACCGTCTATCCTTTTTGGATAGGAAACACGAAATATCATTTAGATAATATCCGCTAATCAACAGAAGTGATTGTAAATTATATTACAAAACTTAATTTCTTAATTATTTAAATAAATCCGTTTAAAAATCATCACTCCCAAAAATAGATTAATTATTTTTTGAAACTTTCTAATATAAGTCAGTTTTCTTGCCGATAATAAACTTATAAGTATAATAGAACTAACAGCATGTGAAAACGGCTGTTGGTTCCATCTACAAAAGAGGTTAATATTTCAATCATAGAGGGGGATTCACTGATGGATTTAAAAGAAGTAAAAAAGATGCCAAAAAGTCCTGACAGTGTGCAGAAAGTAGAATCTGAAAAGAAAGTTTCTGCTGAAGAGAAAGAGGGAGTTGGCCCTTACAACTATAATGTACGAAAACCTACATTAAGTTAAAGCATCCTATACGGATGCTTTTTATATTTTAGGAGAATAATAATAATTTTATATAGAGGTTACTATAAGCATACGCAGTTATTTTTAATAATTACTCGCAGGTACATTATAAATGCATTGTTGTATTATGAATGACTGAGTGAAAACGAATTCGTTTTTCCAGGGATTAGCACAGAACAAGTCTTTGGATTATCATTTCCGAAAGTAAAGCAGCGTTATTACTTTTTTAAAACGAACTTTTTATTTTCAAGACAGCTTTTATAATAGAAGTTGTTTTCTCCGTTAGTTATATTTTTAAAAAATGACTTATGAAATTCTTTACGGTAAAATGAGGGAACGTTTAAACTGCAGTTTATCTTTCTGCGGATTGGTGCAAGTAAATTTATCTGTGAGTAAGTGTTAGGAGGTTTTGGGGAAAATGAAAACACAAATCAGGCAGAAAATGCTTTCATACCGAAAAAATACAGAGATCTATGATAAAAAAGACCAGGAACAGTTATTATATAAGCAGCTCTTTGAGCACGAGGCATGGAAACATGCTGACGTAATTGCAGTAACTATTTCTGTCGGAGATGAACTTGATACATATCCCATCATACAGAAAGCCTGGAAAGAAGGTAAAACAGTAGCAGCTCCTGTTGTTAATAAAAATACACGTCAATTAGATTTTTACAGCTTTACCGACTTTTCTGAATGCAGGAAAGCATCATTCGGCCTGATAGAGCCCGATCCTTCAAAAACAGGCTTTTGTGCAGCTGATATGCTTGAATTAATTATAACTCCCGGTCTGGCTTTCAATAAGGAAGGCTATCGCATTGGATACGGCGGGGGATATTACGATAAGCTTCTTTCAAGAACATCTGGATATTCCATTAGTTTATGTTTTGATTTTCAATTAGTGGAACATATACCAGTCGAAACATTCGATCAGCCTGTAAATGAAATTCTGACCCCGTAACGGAGGATGTTTAACATGGATTTAATATTATATGGAATAGTAGGGGCAGCTGCCTTTACAGCCTGGAAAGCGAATTCATTAACTTCTTCTGGAGCGGGAGCAGCCCTTATTGTAGGTACTTTATCTGCTGCAGCATTTCATTGGACCGGCTTACTTGTACTTGGCGCTTTTTTTATACCGGCTGTATTGTTAGAAAAATTTTTGAAAGTAAATGATAAGGTAGAGGAAAAAGGTTCAAAAAGAGATGCATTGCAGGTACTTGCAAATGGTGGTCCTTCAGGATTGGCTGCGATGTTATTTCTCCTCTATCCACACCCCGCTTTTTTGGGTGGTTTCATTACAGGTTTTGCCGCAGCAGCTGCGGATACCTGGGCTTCTACTATTGGTAAACGGTCAAAAAAACAACCTAAAAGAATTTTTACTTCTCAGTCTGCAGCCAAAGGAATTTCAGGTGGAGTAACTACTGCTGGACATGCTGCTGCATTTGCAGGGAGCGGCATCACGGTACTGGCTGCCTACATAACACATGACACAGGGCTCAGTCTTTGGCTTCTTACGACTTTTGTAGTAGTCGGTTTTTCCGGACAAATTGGAGATGCCTGGATGGGGGACCGCTGGCAGTCGCTTTACCAATGCAATGTGTGCTGTGCTGTTACTGAAAAAACGCAACACTGTGGCGAAAAGCCAGTACTTATTAAAGGGAAAACTTTTATTTCAAATGATATAGTGAATTTGGTAACTGTATTTTTAGCGGCGGTCCTCGGAGGAATTATTACGATGTTATTCACGTGAAAGTCATAATTTACTCTTATTGGTTTGTGACATAAGGATTTGGATGCGTTACAATGAATGTGAATGTAATCACAATTATATTATTTTAAAGGAGCTTGATATTTGATGGCATTTGATAAAAAGCCCAATAAAGTTGTTGTAATCGGCACAGGCTACGTAGGGTCAAGTTATGCATTTTCTTTAATTAATCAAAATATTACAGATGAGTTGGTATTAATAGATTTGAATAAGGATAAAACAGAAGGCGATGTAATGGATTTAAACCATGGGGTGCCTTTTGGAGCGCCAACCAAAGTGAAAGCTGGAGATTATGAGGATTGTGAAAATGCAGATCTTGTCGTAATCACAGCAGGAGCAAATCAGCAGCCGGGAGAAACCCGCCTGGACTTAATTGAAAAGAATGCACGCATATTTAAATCCATAGTAGAAAATGTCATGAAGGCAAACTTTGATGGTATTTTTATTATTGCCACAAATCCAGTCGATGTTCTATCTTATGCAACCTGGAAATATTCGGGTCTGCCGATGGAACGTGTTATTGGTTCAGGTACGATTCTTGATACGGCAAGATTCAGATTTATGCTGGGAGAATATTTTGATTTAGATGTGAGAAATATTCATGGGTATATTATGGGGGAACACGGTGACACCGAGCTTCCTGTCTGGAGTCAGACTAGAATTGGCTCAGAGCATATCCATCGTTTCATGGAGAAGTATAAACCTGAAGGAACGATGGAAGAACTTGAAAATATCTTCATTAATGTGAGAGATGCTGCATATCATATCATTGAACGAAAAGGGGCTACCCATTATGCAATCGCTATGGGGCTTGCACGCCTCACGAAAGCTATACTCCGGAACGAGCAGTCAATTTTAACAGTTTCGACTCTTGTAAGAGGAGAATATGGCTTGGATAACTTATATATAGGTGTGCCGGCTGTTGTAAGCAGGCGGGGAGTAGAAAGAATCATTGAAATTGATTTAAATGATCTTGAGAAACAGCAGCTGGAACATTCTGCAAAAGTCTTAAAAGAAGCGATGAAACCTGTCTTTGAAGTATAATATATAAAGGCTAGTAATTGAAGGTGCTTCGTTTACCTGTTCCTATATTAAGGAATAGTGTAGAAGCATCTTTTTTGTAGATAAGCTCATTAAAACATTATTTTTCGGCTGAGCTGCTTATCTTGTCAGCAGTGGATGCAGTAAGCTGAGCTGTTGCAGGATCGGCTTTAGTTTGTTTTTAAACAATTGAGTAAAATATTCTGTACGTAGAATCCCGGCCAAAGAAGTGATTGTAAGGGGAAGAATCAGACTGCTGGGAGATCGGAACAGAGAAATTTTATCTGGAAGCACACTGAAATCCTTTTTAAGCCGACAAAGTATTAATGAAATCAGTATTTTCAGGGAGGAGGAGCAGTTTGGATCATTTAAAGGCAGAAATACGATTTTGGGAAACACTTCATCATTTAATAAAAAAAGAAGATATGAAAGTGATACACATAAATGAAGAAGGTAAAATAGTCTGGCTCGAAGACGACAGATTTAAAAACAGTAATCTGATTCGTCTCCATTTAAGAAGCTATGACTGGAGCAGCCAATTGCGCAATGATATAAACCGGGCGCATGAATCGGCGAAATCGATCAGAAAAAAAATGAAAATGCGTGATGCAAATGTGACGAATGTAATTTTTGCTCCTTTTACCCCTGTGGACAGCTATGAAGACGAAGTTTCCCAGCCTTTACCATTTACTGCAGGAGGAAAAAGGCAAATGAGGTCCATTATTATTCCAATGGAAAACCTCTATGAAAATTTTTTTCCGTTGGCCACTGAGTGGAAGCTGCATGATATGCCATCCTATGTGCCTGAGTATCAGCTGGAGGATGAAGAACAGAGTGAACAACTGTGCAGGACTTTAAAACACATGGTGGAAAGAAGTTATCATAAAAGAAGAGAAGAAGAGCGAAACATTTTTATGTATGGAAAGCCAACTTTTACCTTGGCGCTGCTTATTGTAATTTTTTCGATCTATTTTTTTATGGAACAAGTAGGATCTTCCACCAGTACGAGAACATTAGTATCGCTGGGAGCAAAATTTGATCCTTTAATCATAGAAGGAGAATGGTGGCGTTTCTTCAGTGCTATGTTTCTTCATATAGGTTTTCTTCATTTATTTATGAATTCTCTCGCGCTTTTTTATCTGGGCAGTGCTGTAGAAAGAATATTTGGTTCAGCCAGATTTGTTTTTATTTATTTCACCGCAGGATTTTTTGGCTCAATTTCCAGTTTTGTGTTTAATGACAATATTTCTGCAGGTGCCAGTGGTGCTATTTTCGGATTATTTGGGGCCCTGCTGTATTTTGGTGCAAGAAATAAAAAATTGTTTTTCAGAACCTTTGGAAGCAGTGTAGTGATTATTCTTGGAATTAACCTCGCTTTTGGATTTCTGGTACCCATGGTTGATAATGGGGCGCACATCGGCGGGCTGATAGGAGGGTTCGCTGCCTCAGCTATTATAGGCTTACCTGAGAGAAAATATTTGAAATCGCAGCCGCTTGCTGGTATTGGAGCTGTTTTAGCCGCGCTGATTCTTTTACTAGCAGGCTTTACACAAAATGTAGAAAGTTCTCAGCTGCAGACAATTTATTATGAGCTGGGAAGAGAATCAATCGAAGAGAACGATTATGAAGACGCGGAAAGTTATCTGGTAAGAGCGGTAGATATAGAGGGTGATGAAAGCGGCCCTGTATCTGATGAAGAAATTCAGGCCAACTCGTACTTTTTGCTTTCCTATGCTCAGCTGCAAAGAGAGAGATATGAGGAAGCTGAAGAAAATCTCTCCACTGCAATTGAGCTCCGCACGGATTTTCACGAAGCCTATTATAATCTGGCAATACTTCAGTATGAGAGAGGGAATTACGAAGAAGCACTGGAAGCAATAAACAGTGCTCTGGAAATAACGGGAGAAAGTGATTATGAAGATTTAAGAAATGAAATAATAGAAAATGCGCCTGACAATTCCTAATTGCCGGCGCATTAATTTTTCCCCATTTCCTCTTCAAATATGCTGTCCTTAATAAAAATATTATCTTCCTGATGGATAGCATAATCTGTCGTGAAAACTATGCCGAGCGGTGTTGCCTGAAAATCATTATGCACAGTAAAGGGAACATTTTTTTCATTTGCTGCTTTGACATAATTGTTATAAGAAGTATAAGGGAGGTTGCCATTAATAAGCATACGCATATCATTATGTCTGCTCATCAGCTGGAGTGCTTCCTCGTACATTCCTTTCTTGTAAACCTGGCCGTTTGTCAATGCTAACCTGACTCGTTCCGCGTACGTTCCTAAAAACAAATGTTTTTCTTCCGGCCTGATCTCGGGTTTTCCGTAAATACCTTCCTGTATAATCTGTTCAAGTTTATCCTGATGCATCAGTGGTCCCTCATTTCTGTAAGCGTGATTGTGAATTTGTGAACAATTTTATTTTATCATGTTTATCACTTCTTCTCAATCACAACCGACACTTCTCAAATATAATTATATAATTGACGCAAAGTATATAGTCTACCTGTTATAATAGTAGAGATTTGGTTATTGTGATAAATTCTAGCCGAGCAATTATTTTAATTTGTTAGCTCTGTTAAAGTTCATGGTTGCCATGAGAAAACTTCGCTGCCACAGGTCTGCCGTGGACAAGCCTCTCCGAAAGTGCAGCAGCGGTATTACTTTTTTAAAACAAAACTTTTATTTTCAAGGTAACCAATTTTTATTAGGACCCTGGATAAAATGCGGGAGGAAAATCGTTGACTTACTTAGAACTTCTTCAACATTTAAGAGTGTATCATGTGTTTGTTTATACAGGGGATAAAGAAGCTGATTTAGACCTGATAACAGAAGAAATAAAAGAGCAGTATCAGCTTGGTATTGTAGATAAATTTTTTTTGCATCAGGCTTTAACAGCTGTTGCAGCAGAGCGTTCTAAATTGAAAAAGCAATCATGAATGCTGCATGTTACAATGGATAAATGATTTTTAAAATGAGGTGAAGGGAAATGGACAAAAAAGCTGTCGTAGGAATAGATGTTGGCGGCACTACTGTAAAAATTGCTTTTATAGCTCTGTCAGGAGAGATTCTAAAAAAATGGGAAATTACAACGAACCAAAAAGATAACGGCGCTTACATAGTAGAAGAAATAGCTGCTTCTATTATTAAGGAGCGTAAAGAGCTGAATGAGGAATTGCTTGCGGCCGGGGTAGGTGCACCTGGCTTTATTGATGTAGATAATGGATTTATTTATGAAGCTGTAAATTTAGGGTGGAAAAATTACTCTCTGCAAAATGAAATGGAAGCACTCTTAGGTCTTCCTGTGATAGTGGATAATGATGCAAATCTGGCTGCCGGCGGCGAAAAGTGGAAAGGTGCCGGAGAAAATGCCCGGAACATTATAGCTGTAACACTCGGTACCGGAGTAGGGGGCGGAATTATTGCCGGCGGCGAGATTATTCATGGAGAAAGCGGCATGGCAGGAGAAATTGGTCACATATCCTCTGTGAAATCAGGCGGAGCGCGCTGTAATTGCGGGAAAAGCGGCTGCTTGGAAACTGTTTCTTCAGCTACAGGAATTGCCCGTTTAGGGTTGGAAGCTGTTCAACGGGAGAAAGCCGGTTATTTACAGAAGGTATTCCTTAAGGACGGCAGCGTCACGGCAAAAGATGTCCTGGACGGAGCAAAACAAGGAGATGTACTGGCTGGAAAAGTTTTAGATGAGTCAATGGAGCATTTAGGATTTGCTTTAGCTAATTTAAGTAATTCACTGAATCCGGAAATCATTGTGATAGGCGGAGGAGTGTCCAAAGCTGGAGACTTCCTGCTCGAAAAGCTTTCTTACTTTTTCAAAATGTATGCAATTCCTAAAATTGCGCAGGAAACTAAAATTAATATTGCTACGTTAGGCAACGATGCCGGAGTTATTGGAGCGGCCTGGATTGCAAAAGAATTAATTTCTCAAAAGGGGCTTGATGCAGGTGCAAGGTAATAAAATCCTTATATTTCTCCCCCTTTTAGTAATGCTTGGGTTATTTGCAATTGGATATTACTCGTTAACCCAGACGGGAGGTTTCACAAATACAGATCTGGAAGAAAATATTTTTATCGCTTATGAAAGAGAAGAAAATCAATATATAGAATGGCAGTGGGGAAGTTTTCCTGAGGATGGGATTGCAGGAACTGACTATATTGAACTGGTAATTGATGCTGATGCAGTGGAGGAAGTGGAACTGCGGCTTCAGCAGGCAGGAGAAATATTATATGAAACTTCTGAGTGGGAAGAAACCCCGGATGGAATAGCGGTAGAATTTCCTACTTATGCAGATGGTGAGCAAATTATTGGAGCATTAGGTGAATTGCTGTTGGATGCTTCTGCAGATATAGATGCTGTAAGATATTATCATACCTGGGCTGCTGCAGAAATTAATGTTTCCTCCTCGGAATCAATACAGGAACTGCTCGAAGAGAGAATTCCTGATCAATTTTGGGTGGTAGAAGAGCCGGTTTAATTGGAGGGCATGAATGATACGGGGAATCTCACATGCAAAAGGTATTATGTTTTTCAGTCCGGCGTGCATTTCTCACGCTTGGAATGTTCATGGCCAAATACACCATCAGGTAAACGCTTATTCAAAAAAAGGAGTGCTCTTTGAGTGCATACGAGCGTTTTTCATGCTTCCAGCCAGGTTTATTATAATTATTCTTGGAAGCGCAGCGATTTTAATTTCAACATATTTTTTTGATGCTGTTCCTCCTATTTCTTTTCATTATTATCTGATTTTCTTGTTCAGCTTTCATTTTTGGTTCCCGAAAGAAATGAAAAAATTTCATGCTGCTGAGCACCAGGTGTTTTCCTGCAGGGGGGAGATTCGGGGGGACAACCTTTCTCTGATTAGTAAGAGTTCCGTTATAAATCGCAACTGTTCTACCAATGTTATCGTCCTTTTCTTTATAAGTTTATTTTTGTTATTCCTATTAGGAAATGTTTTTTTGCCGGCGGGCGAGGCTTTAGCCGCAAGTACTTACATTGCTGCTGTATTATCATTTGCAGCATTGGGAAAGTGGTTTAAATCAGATAAGTATCTTATAAAAAAAGCAAGAAAAATTTCTTATTGGCTGCAGAGAAAAGTAACGACCTCCATTCCACAGCGCATACATGTACAGACAGCGATTACAGCATATGAAAATCTGAAAAGATTTGAAAACGAAAAAAAATCCGGTGAATAAACTCACCGGATTTTCTTTGATTATAAAGTAGATATAAAGGCTACTACGCCTCCGCCGTCCGTAAAGATTACAGCTATGATTGTCCGCACAGAAAACCATCCAAATACAGCAAAAGAAACAAAAGCAAATCCTGCTCCGAATATGTTTTTCCGTTTCATCTCTTTAATCAGACCAAAAAATGATAAAATAGCAACAGCTAAAGTTATAAGACCAAGAAACATGTTGTGTGAACCTCCTTCTGTCAAAATAAAAAAGTATAATAATTATGTAGCAAATCTCAATATCCTAAAGGATGACAGCTACTATCACTTCATATTTTACTTTTTTTCTGATAAATTGTCGAGTGGGAGTTTCTGAGAAATAAAAAAATAAAGGATATTTTGTGAACAATAAGCAAATAAAGAGAGGGGAATTTACATATGAATTACGAACGTATGCCATTAGGTGCACTGCAGACAAACAGTTTTATTTTATGGAAAGATCAAAAAGCGATAGTAATTGATCCTGCAGGGGAAGCAGAAAAATTAGCAGCAAGGCTGGAGGAGCTTCAAGTGGAAGTTGAAGCAATTCTTCTAACGCATGCACATTTTGATCATATAGGAGCTTTGGAGAAAGTCCGTAAGCGATGGAACTGTCCAGTATATCTGCATGAGGAAGAGAAGGATTGGCTTGGAGATGAAAAACTGAATGGGTCAGGTCTGTTCCCTGGTATAGAAAAAGTATCCTGCAGCCCAGCTGATTATCATTGGGAAAAGGAAGGAGTAAAGCAGATAGGAAGCTTTCAATTTGAACTGCTGGAGACACCCGGACATTCTCCCGGAAGTGTCACTTATTATTTTTCAGAAGAGAAAACCGCTTTCTCTGGAGATGTTTTATTCAGAGGCGGAGTGGGCAGAACAGATTTGCCCGGGGGCAATCATGATGTGCTGTTAACTTCCATTCATGAGAAGCTGCTTGAACTTCCTGAGGAAACTCTCATTTTAAATGGCCATGGTCCCGAAACTACAATTATGGCTGAAAAAGAAACAAATCCTTTTATTAATGGTTTTGGGTGGTAGATATGAGTAAAAACTGTTTGAAAAAGAAGTAACAAAACTGAATAAGAATTAATTTTTCATTTGATAAAAGATTTAGTTGCAGAACTGGTCAGATGTTAACAATTTTCATATAAAAAAACTGCTCTCTTTAAGATAGAGGCAGTTTTTTTATGAATAGTGTTTTAGTGACCGACACCAGGTACCATAATAAACGTAGTGTAATAAGTAAAGCCGACGAAAAATACTGTTAAATAGGCACCGAAAATATAAACATATGCACGTTCAGAAAGTCTTAAATAACTAAGTGCAACAAACACACCTGTTTGTGCGAAGAATAAAATCGATGCTTCCAGCATGTCGCCCACAAGAAATAATACGGCAAAAATACCCGTCCAGAATCCCAGAACCCGATACATGCGCTCCATGACTTGCCCTCCTTTTTATGTAGCTGATACTTATTATATGAACGTAAGTAAGTTCACTTTATTATAAATCGTTTCCACGCCTTTTGTAAACTATTGCATCTATATAGTTTTAAAAAGAGCTGCAGTTATTTTCAACAGGTACTGCTCCTTATTTGATCTGATTTAATAACAACAGGCTCTGTAAAAGATCTTGCACTGCAGTGAGGAAGCGGAGGAGCTCATCCACGGAAGGGCAGTTTCAGCAGAATTTTTTTCCTATCCACAATGAAGATTTACAGAGCTAAATCTTCAAAAAGGTGTTGATTTAATGGATGTTAATGTTTATTTTTAAATAAAAGAAGGTATATAACACTTTATGTAGAACTTAATACATATCGGAATTAAAGGAGGATGTTATGAATGGGTAAAATGGATACGAAGGATTTTATTATCGGAGCTGTAGTTGGCAGCGTTGTCGGAGCTGCTGCCGCAATGCTTTACGCACCAAAGTCAGGTCAGGAACTGCGTACTGATATTAATCAAAAGGCCTCTACTGCGAAAGACAAAACAGTAGAATGGTCGAATACTGCAAAAGAAAGAGGTGCAGATTATACGCAGACTGCAAAAGAAAAATCAGATGCCTGGACTAAAACAGCAAAAGAGAAAAGCGCTGAATATTCACAGGTAGCTAAAGAAAAGTCCAATGCTCTTACAAGTGCCGCTAAAGAGCAGTTCGAACGGGTCACTGAAAGAGCGAGCGGAGTAGCAAATAAAGCGTCCAACATGGGTGATGAGCTTGCAAAAGATGTCAAGAGTATTATGGACAGTGAAAAGTCTGAAGGTAAAAAACTGGCACAGCAGGTTGTCGATGAGATTGAAGAAACAAAAGAGCGATTACGAGCAGATGTGGAAGAATTAAAACAGGAAGATTTAAAAAATGAAGAACAAAAATAACTTTTAGAAAAATCTCCGTTCTGCGGAGATTTTTTTGTTTTTTTAGCAGGAATTTTGTGTTTAATGTCGAATGTATGTTCTGTGCAGTAAAATAATAGTAAAGGAGCGTGATGAATGGAAGCAGCCTGGAAGTTAAAACAATTAGTTAGAGAAGCAGCATTGTTAAGAGCATCCGATGTGCACTTAATCCCCGAAGAAAGAGGTGTTATTGTCCGATACCGGCTGGATGGTCAATTAATAGATGTAGAAGTTCTTACCCACCAACTGGGAAGAAAATTAATTTCCCACATGAAGTTTATTGCTGGAATGGATATTGGAGAAAGAAGAAGACCTCAAAACAAGCGTATAGAGCTGCAGGTCGATGATATTACGATTTTTATACGATTGTCTACTTTTCCTTCTGCACTGATTGAAACATTGGTATTAAGAATATTCCCATACTCAAAATCAGACAACCTTTTGGAATTAGCACTTTTTCCCTCGCAGGTAGAATATCTTCAGAAACTTATACATAGCCCCCATGGTTTAATACTTATTTGCGGTCCGACCGGGGCCGGAAAAACTACTACCCTTTACTCCCTTCTTAAAGATAGAATGCAGCATACGAAAGAGAACATCATGACTTTAGAAGATCCTGTAGAAAGAAGAGAAACAGGACTTTTACAGATGGAAATTAATGAAAAAGCAGGAGTGACCTATGCAGCTGGACTGCGTAGTTTATTAAGGCACGATCCCGATTTGATTGTAATAGGAGAAATAAGAGATGAAGAAACTGCAGAGATCGCGGTAAAAGCAGCAATGAGCGGCCATTTGGTTATTTCAAGCCTTCACAGCAGCTCCACTTCAGGCGCAGTCCGAAGAATGCTGGATTTAGGAGTGGATGCAGCTGATTTACAGGAAGTGCTTCACGGTGTAGTAGCCCAAAGACTGATTGATCTGAAGTGCAGCTTCTGCACAGGAAAATGTTCTATCCATTGTAAAAAAAGAAGAAACACCAGAAGAAAAGCTTTATATGAGATTTTAATGGAAGAAGAACTGCAGCAGGTCTTTCATTATCTCGATACACCTCATGCTTCGGCCTACCCTGTCAATAATCTGCGCAAGCAGTTACGCAGAGGGATCGCTTTAGGTTTTATAAGTGAAAAAGAATGGATGCGACTCGGAAAAGGGGCCTATGTGTGAAAATCCGTCTTTTTAAAAATGATTATGAACGCGGCAAACTTCTTGTTGAATTATCTTCGCTTCTTCAGGATGGATATCATATTGATGAAGCTATTGAACTGTATTCCACATTTTTAACAGGGGAAAGAAGAGCATGGCTGCTGCAGGCTTATGAGGAAATGGAACAAGGAGAAATGTTTGCTGACCAGCTGAAGGAAGCCGGTTTTTCGAATGAAACTATCAGTTTTATCAGAATGATGGAGCTGTACGGTTCATTTCAAAAAGCTTTAGATCAGTCTGGCTATTTGTTATTAAAACGGCATGAATTAAAAAAGCAGCTTCAGACTGTGCTTCATTATCCACTGATTCTGCTGGCAGGGGTTTTCCTGCTTGGAATTGTTTTATTGGAAGGAATTCTGCCGCAGTTTGAGCAATTTTTCACTTCTATGCAGCATGAGCTTCCAGGGATTACGAAATTCATGCTGTTTTTTACTGAATGGGTAAGGCTCCCATTATTCTTAGCAGGTATTTTCATATTCGCAGCTTTATTTCTCTGGGTGAGAAGAAAACCTGTCTCGGAACAAGTGAATTTACTTTTAAAAATTCCATTGATACATCTATATGTACGCCAGCTGATAACATATTATTTCACTGCACAACTCGCTCCCATGCTGAAGGGCGGGCTTTCTTTACAGCAGGCGCTGCTGACGATGGAAAAGGAATCCATGATTTTATTCTTTCAGCTGGAAGCGGAATTTTTTCTGAAACAGCTGGAGGAAGGCGAAAAATTTTCTGAAGTACTTTATTTAAGGCCTCATTTCATCCCGCAGCTTTCTGTTGTCTGGTCTTTTGGTGAAACAAAGGGACAGACTGCACAGGAATTAGAAACCTTTGCAGCTTACTTATTTCAGCAGATGTATGATTATTCCGCAAAAGCAATCAGATTAATCCAGCCTGTTGTCTTCTGCTTGATCGGCGGAGTAGTGCTTATTTTGTTTTTTTCGATGATGCTGCCGGTATTTTCAATAATCGATACTTTTAACTAAGTTTAGTTTACTTGTGTTTTTTCCTAAATGAAGACTTTTAAACAGCAGATGAAAACATTAAATCCAAATAAGAGGAGCAAATTTATGAAAAAAATAATGAAGTTTTTTAAAGCTCAAAAAGGTTTCACATTAATAGAAGTAATGGTGGTCCTCGTGATCATTTCCATCCTCCTTCTCGTGTTTATACCAAATTTAACGAAGAACCATAGTGTAGCAAATGAAAAGAGCTGCAGTGCTACGCTGGAGCTCGTAGAAGCACAGATCATGGCCTACCAGGTAGAAACCGGCAAACTGCCAGCTTCTATTAACGTAATGAAAGAAGCAGGATATGTAGACAGCGAAACTTGTCCAAATGGTGAAGCTATTACGATTAACGGATTAAAAGCTGATTCCGTTGGGCAGTAAAGGAGCAAGTCTGCTGGAAGTAATGACAGCCCTTGTCTTAATAGGCATTATTTCCACGATGGCCATTCTGCCGGTACAAAGTTTAGCTGCGCAAATGCAGGCAGAGTATGTAATAAAAGAAATTCAGCAGGATCTTCATCAAATGCAGCTGCATGCAATGAAGACTGGAAAAGAAGTGAGTTTTCGATTTTACCCGGGAGGAACGTATACTGCAGCTTCAGAAGGGAAAGTGATTCTCCAAAAAGAATTTGATTACCCTGTACGTTTTCAGGAATTATCACTGCATTTACATCAGGTAGTGTTCAGGCCTAACGGAAACCTGAGAAATTTCGGTCAAATAAGAGTACAGGCTGCCGGAAAAGCGTATCGGCTGGTATTTCAAATAGGGAGGGGAAGATTTTATTTTGCAGAACTGTAATCAAGGTTTTGTATTTATTGAAACAATGGCTTCGCTGTTAATAATGGGAACAATCATCAGTGCGTTTGTACTTATCTCCCATACCATTCATCTTGAGTCCCAGCATATGAATATGGAAAGAGAAGCAAATAATTTGCTGTTCCGCCAGCTTCAGGAACATGATACTGTAAGCGGAAAATATACAGGACAATTTGGGGAATATCAGGGAAAAACTATTTATACTCAGGACAGCCGTATGTCTTGTCTTACTTCACAGAGTGATAGAAATAGAAAAGTGGAAGTCTGCCTTCCAGCATATGCGTCATAACCAGAAGGGCTTTACACTTATTTCTGTCCTGGCAGGTTTTCTTGTATTAATGGTGTTAATTTCTTTACTGACTTTTGGTCTGAAGTTCTGGCTGCAATCGAAGCCTGAAGTAAATGAGTTTGCTTCCTATGAATATCAGGTGTTTCTTTCCCAGCTGGAACTTGAGTTTCGTCAAAGTGAGCAATTTTCAATTTCTCATAACCAGCGCGCTGTAAGTTTTAATAATAATAAAGATATTGTAAGATATGAACCTTACCAGACCAGTATCAGGAGAGTAGTAAATGGGACTGGCCATGAAATAACATTGCAGCATGCTGGTCAGTACAGATTTGAATATCATCCTGCAGGGATTCTTATTATTAGAACCGAAAAAAATAAAGAGCATACGAACCTGCTTATACACCCAAGAAAATGGTCGAAAGATATTTAAGCCGGAAACAGGGGAGAGTCATATGAAACACCGTCAGTCCGGATTTATACTGCTCTATTCAATGCTGCTTGTACTATGCCTCAGCGGATTAGCATTTTATATTATTTATGATTATGAAATGGATAGAAAGCTATTAACATTTGAGCTGGAGAAAATACAGGTAAACCAGTTGATATTCACTGAAGTTAAAAATATAATCCGTCAGTTTCCCGACACGCAGGATTACGAAGTTTCTTATGAAAATACAGCCTTTGGCTACGTGCACAGAGAAATATCGAAAAATGAAAAAGAGTGGGAGGTATCACTTAATCTTGTAAGAGATGGATATACAAAACAAATTTTTTTTATTTATAATGAGGAGATAAAGGAAATAATAAGCTGGAGAGAGGGGAATGCATAATTGTGAGAAGAAGATCTATCTTTTTAACTGGATTTATGGGAGTAGGAAAAACAACTATCGGCAGAATACTTGCAGAATCTTTAAACATAGAATTTATAGATTTGGATGAGTATATAACTGCGAAAGAAAAAAAAGAAATCAAAGATATTTTTCTGGAAAATGGGGAAGCAGCTTTTCGGGGAATGGAGGCGGAAGCGGCTGCGGAATGGACTGGCAGAGATGCTGTAGTCGCAACAGGGGGCGGTATTATAGAGAGTCCTGAAGCAGTGAAATCTATGAAGGAAAAAGGATATGTTATTTATCTGCAAGCTTCTTTTCCAATATTGTATGAGAGAATAAAAGGTGATAAGACAAGACCGTTGACTGCTGTTGGTAAAGAAGCATTGGAAGAGCGCTTCACACAACGCATAACTTTATACGAAAAGGCAGATATTGTGTTGAACACTGAAAATAAGACTCCAGAGCAGGTTGTAAATGATATTAAAACTTCTTTAGCAGATAAAAGAAAAACTTGATTGAAAAAAGAGAATAGTGGTACTATTAACATGCATTCACGCAGCAAGCGAATATAATATAAGCGAATGACAGCAGGGGGAGAGAACGGCTACGCCGTCGCCGAAGGAGCAAGCGCATCAGCGTGAATCTCTCAGGCAAAGCAGACTCCTGTTGGACGCATCTCTGGAAAGTCCCGTTATATGGGCACCCATGGGGAAACCTTTCTTTAAAAAAAGGAAAACTCTCAGGTCAAAAGGACAGAGGCGTACTGATTTATTCAGTATGCCCCTGTCCTTTTTTGTGTAAGTCGTGAGTATATACATATTATTTGGAGGTGCTGTTATTGGGAAATAAAACACCGCTTTATGACAGTTATGCAAAATACGGAGGAAAGACGATTGATTTTGGAGGATGGGATTTGCCTGTACAGTTTTCTTCTATTAAAGAAGAGCATCATCAAGTGAGAAACAAATCAGGTGTGTTTGATGTTTCTCATATGGGTGAAATCCGCGTAACAGGTAAAGATACCATTAAATACCTGCAGAAGATGCTCACAAACGACATAAGCAAAGTGAAAGACGGTCAGTGTCAATATACGGCTATGTGTTATGAAAATGGCGGTACAGTTGATGATCTTGTTCTTTATAAATTTTCTGACCAGGAAGTCCTTCTTATTGTGAACGCAGCAAACATACAAAAAGATTATGAGTGGCTGCTTGAGCACAGAACAGAAGAGGTAAATGTAGATAATGAGTCAGAAAAATTCGCCCAGCTTGCTGTGCAGGGTCCTGAAGCAGAAAACATTTTGCAAACATTTACGGATACAGATTTAAATAACATTAGATTTTTTCGTTTTCAGAATGATGTGAGGTTAGCGGGGCATGCAGTTTTAATTTCCAGAACTGGTTATACCGGAGAAGACGGGTTTGAAATTTACTGCCGGCCGGAAGCTGCAGCTGACATCTGGGATAAAGTAATAGCTGAAGGAGTTTCACCAATTGGTCTGGGAGCGAGGGATACGCTTCGATTTGAAGCGAAATTAGCGCTGTACGGGCAGGAATTGTCAAAAGATATTACGCCAATTGAAGCCGGTATCGGGTTCGCTGTAAAACCGGACAAAGACATTAAGTGTATTGGATACGATACTTTAAAGAAGCAAAAAGAAGAAGGCCCTGAACGGAAGTTGATCGGTCTCGAAATGATCGATAAAGGGATCCCCAGAACAGATTATAAAGTGCTGACAAACGACAAAGAAATTGGTTTTGTCACTACTGGTACACAGTCTCCAACATTGGGGAAAAATGTGGGACTTGCAATAGTGGACAAAGAATACACAGAGTTGGGAACTGAAGTTTTCGTGCAAGTAAGAAAACGAACTTTAAAAGCCAAAGTAGTAAAAACACCATTTTATGTACGTAATAAAGAGTAAGAGAGGATGAATATAGTATGAGTGAATACCGATATCTGCCGATGACGGAACAGGATCAGCAGGAAATGCTGGATACAATTGGAATAAGTCAGCTGGAGGACCTGTTTGATGATGTACCGGAAGAAGTGAAATTTAAAGGAGAACTTGATGTAAAGCCTGCTCTCCATGAGACTGCGCTGATAAAAGAAATGCAGCGCCTTGCTGGAAAAAACACAAATATTAAAGACTATCCTTCCTTTTTAGGAGCAGGTGTATACGAACATTACATTCCTTCGGTAGTAAATCATATGCTGCTGCGCTCGGAATTTTTTACAGCATATACACCATATCAGCCCGAGATTTCGCAGGGAGAACTCCAGGGTATTTTCGAATTTCAGACAATGATTTGTGAACTCACCCAGATGGACCTTGCCAATTCATCAATGTATGATGGTCCCACGGCACTCACCGAAGCTGCGATGATGAGCTGCGGACAGATGAAGAAAAAAGAAATTCTGGTATCAAAGACCGTACATCCTGAAGCTATTGAAGTATTAAAAACAAATGCTGTTGGCCAGAATTTAACGGTTATTGAAGTAGAGGACCTAAATGGACAAACAGATATGAAAGACCTGGAAAGCAAGTATTCTGATAACACCGCTTGTGTTATTGTGCAGTACCCAAATTTCTTCGGTGAAATAGAAGATTTAGCTTCAATCGAAAAGATTGCTCACGCTGAAAAAGGCTTAATGATTGTTTCTTCTAATCCTCTCAGCCTGGGCATGCTGAAGGCACCTGGCGCTTTTGGTGCAGACGTAGTAGTGGGAGATGCCCAGCCGTTTGGTATTCCTACGCAGCTTGGAGGACCCCACTGTGGATATTTTGCAGTAAATAAGAAATTAATGCGTAAAGTTCCTGGAAGACTTGTCGGCCAGACGGTTGATGAAAATGGGGAACGCGGTTTCGTCCTTACCCTGCAGGCCAGAGAACAGCACATCCGCCGTGATAAGGCTACGAGTAATATTTGTTCCAATCAGGCGCTGAATGCACTGGGGGCTTCTATCGCTATGAGTGCCATAGGTAAATACGGGCTGAAAGAAATGGCTTACCAGAATATGCAGAAAGCGCATTATGCAAGCAGACAGTTAGCTGCTGCCGGATTTAAAGTCGTGACGCAGGGCTCATTCTTTAATGAGTTTGTAGTTGAATTTGATAAAGAAGTAAAAGAAATAAACGAAAAATTGTTTGCTGAAGGAGTAATAGGAGGGCTCGATCTCGGACGATTTTATCCGGGAAAAGAAAAGCAGATGCTGATTGCTGTCACTGAGCTGCGTACAAAAGAAGAAATTGATGCGCTTGTTTCTGCATTGGAGGGGTTGAAATGACGAATAAAAATCAAGCACTTATATTTGAGATGAGCAAAGAAGGAAGAATCGGGCATAGTCTGCCTGTATTGGATGTTGAAGAAATTCCGTTAGAAGAAATGCTTTCAGGCGAATTTGTACGTGAAGAACCTGCAGAGCTGCCGCAGGTGTCTGAATTGCAGCTGGTACGGCATTATACTGCTTTATCAAGAAGGAATCATGGAGTGGATACAGGCTTTTATCCGCTGGGCTCCTGTACGATGAAATATAACCCGAAAATTAATGAGGATGTTGCACGTTATCCTGGATTTGCGCATCTGCACCCTTATCAGCCGGAAGCACAGATTCAGGGAGCACTGGAGATGATGTATGAACTCCAGTATTCACTGGAGGCTATTACTGGAATGGATCAGGTTACTTTACAGCCAGCGGCCGGTGCTCATGGCGAATGGACTGGCCTGATGCTTATCAGAGCATACCACGAAGCAAATGGCGATACACAGCGTACAAAAGTAATCGTTCCGGACTCTGCACATGGCACAAATCCTTCATCAGCTGTTGTCGCCGGATTTGAGGCAGTAACTGTTCGTTCCAATGAAGAAGGTCTGGTTGATCTGGATCATCTCCGTGAGCTTGCAGGAGATGACACTGCTGCACTTATGCTGACGAACCCAAATACACTGGGGCTTTTTGAAAGACAAATTGTTGAAATGGCTTCAATTATCCACGAAGCAGGTGGCAAGCTTTATTATGATGGAGCAAACTCCAATGCAATTTTAGGTATTACACGTCCAGGAGATATGGGCTTTGACGTAGTTCATTTAAATCTGCATAAAACTTTTACAACCCCGCACGGCGGCGGCGGGCCTGGCTCAGGGCCGGTGGGGGTGAAGCAGGATCTGGTACCTTACCTCCCTGCTCCGATCGTAATGAAAGAAGGGGATTCCTACCGCTTTTCTTATGACTTCCCGGATACTATCGGCAGAGTAAAGCCGTATTATGGAAATTTCGGAATAAATGTACGTGCATACACGTATATTCGCACCATGGGTCCAGAAGGATTAAGACAGGTGTCAAGACAGGCAGTGCTGAATGCAAATTATATGCTGCGAAAATTGCAGCCTCACTTCGATACTCCTTATGAACAGCACTGCAAACATGAATTTGTGCTTTCTGGAAAGCGCCAGAAGAAACTTGGTGTACGTACACTGGATATGGCTAAAAGGCTGTTGGACTTTGGTTATCATCCGCCGACAATTTACTTCCCGCTGAATGTAGAAGAGTGTTTGATGATAGAACCTACGGAAACAGAATCGAAAGAAACTTTGGATGAATTCTGCGATGCGATGATCCAGATTGCGAAGGAAGCTGAAGAAAATCCGGAAATTGTCCAGGAAGCACCGCATACGACGGTCGTAGGACGCATGGACGAAACTACAGCTGCAAGAAAACCTGTACTTCGTTACACTCCGGAAGAGTACGCTTCAGTTAAGTAATTAAAAAGAGCGTTATGGTGTGGTTACCATAACGCTCTTTCTTTATTACACTATATTTTCAAGAGGAAAAAAGTTATTTTTTGATTTTTCCGGACCATTTTTTAAATCCGCCTTTTAACATGGAAATATCTTCTGCATTCCGTTTTTTCTTGAGGATTTTTGCTGCCTGGATAGAACGGGAACCATTCTGATCATAAAGGTAAACAGGTTTATCGGGGCGGATTTCCGCGTTCCTCATTCTTAACTGAGAGAGAGGAATATTACGTGCCCCAAGAATATGGCCTGTTTTAAATTCGCGTTCTTCCCGAACATCAATCAACTGAGCTTTACGGTAATTTTTTGTAAATTCCTCCTGATCCAGTGTTGTGAGGTAACTGGGTTTTCGGAGACGAAAAAGTATAAAAGCGATTAATAACAAAATAAGTATGAGGATCATCCACCAAGTCATTCTAGCACTCCTTTGTTGATTTACATGTTTCTTCATAAATGATATACCTTAATAATGATTTGTGCAATCTTTGGATTTTCTTTTTGTACAAATTCTTTAAATTAGGTATGATAAAATAGATAGGAGGAATTCTCTTGGAAACTTGGTCATACATAGATTCAAAAAAACAGAATCCTGCCTTTAATATGGCAATGGATGAAAAACTGATGGACTGGCACCGGACGGGGGCTGTTCCTCCAACTATTCGATTTTATGAATGGGACCCGCCAACACTCTCCTTGGGATATTTTCAAAGAATAGAGAAAGATATAGATTTAGCGCAGGTTAAAGCGCACAAAATTGGTTTGGTGCGAAGGGCCACGGGCGGAAGGGCAGTATTGCATGATGATGAACTGACTTACAGTGTCATCGTGAGAGAAGACCACCCTCTCATGCCTGCTTCTGTAACAGAAGCGTACCGCGTGATTTCACAGGGGCTGCTGGAAGGGTTCCGCGAGATGGGCCTGGATGCGGATTTTTCAGTGCCAAAAACAGAGCGGGAAAAAGAAGAGCTGAGAAATCCCCGGTCTGCAGTTTGTTTTGATGCACCTTCCTGGTATGAAATGGTTGTCAATAACCGCAAAATTGCGGGAAGTGCGCAGACAAGGCAGCGGGAGGTTATTCTGCAGCACGGCTCAATTATCAGGACGCTTAATGAAGATCAGCTGTTTGATATGTTTAAATTCCCCAATGAAAGAGTACGGCAGCGAATGCAGCAGGGATTCAAGAAAAAAGCTACCCCGATTGAAGACCTGCTGAATCCGCTGCTATCGCTGGAAGAAATGAAACGCATCTTTAAAAAAGGATTTGAAAAAGCACTAAATATTAATCTTCAGCCATTGGATCTTTCTGAAAAACAGCTGCAGGAAGTCAGATCTCTTGCAGCTTCAAAATATGCACAGGACAGCTGGAATTTTAAATATTAGTCCAGGAACCAATTTCAAAATTTTATTTTATAGAAAATTAATGAATACTATCTGAAATAACTATCCAAATGTTCGTGTATCTGAAGTGAAAGATGAGAACTCCCATATCAGGCAGTTTGAATTAACGAGGATTTTTATCGTTCTATTAGCTGCAGGAGGAAAATTTCCAGCTTACAATTTATTTTTATATATTTATTTCTCAGAAAGCCTAAAGCAGTAAGCTTTCAATATTATTTACATTTTCCGGTACAAAATAATAAGTTTACAACCTAAAGCGCAGGGTATAGAATAT
This sequence comes from Alkalicoccus daliensis, assembly GCF_900103955.1. Classification (GTDB taxonomy): domain Bacteria; phylum Bacillota; class Bacilli; order Bacillales; family Salisediminibacteriaceae; genus Alkalicoccus; species Alkalicoccus daliensis. The sequence goes on along the minus strand of NZ_FNIL01000001.1, from coordinate 777,884 downwards.
GAAGAAGATACCCTATATGTTGATATTGTGTTCGATACAGGCACAATATATAGCGTGTGAAGGTGTAGGCGCCAACTTTAGAAGCCTGACTTCAGGCTTCATTTATTTTTGTGCCGGCACAATTTAAGAAGAAAAAGGAGCGAGGCCTGTGACTACTTATATGTCAGAGAAACGTATTGACGTGGAGCAGCTGAACAAAGATATTGAACAATTTCCTCAGGTATTCCCAATTACACCAGAAATGAATAAAAAACAAAGTGGAGTTTCAAGACTCGTAATGCTTGACCGATATACATTCAAAGATACGGAGAAGAAAACGTTGAAAACAGGAGATTTCGTTGTCCTTACTGTAAAATCAGATCCTAAATTTCCGGCTCGAGGCTATGGGTTTGTGACAGAAGTAAACTGGAATGACGGGACTGCAAAGATCGCAGTTGATGAAGAATTTGTTGGAGTTCTGGATCATCCTGAAGAAAAGAAAACTGGCATTGTGGAACGTCCATTGGCTACAATTGATAAACCTCTTGAAATTTATTATGAGCAGATCGCAAAGAGAAATGCGAGAGGCTTATCTTCTGTTGAAACTACAGAAGAAAAACAACAGGAATGGTTCGAAAAGTTTTATGCAGAACTGGTCAATATGAACTTTGTTCCGGCAGGAAGAGTGCTTTACGGAGCAGGAGCGGAAACAGATGTAACTTATTTCAACTGCTATGTAATGCCGTTCGTAGCAGATTCCCGCGAAGGAATTTCTGACCACAGGAAACAGGTTATGGAAATAATGAGCCGCGGCGGCGGTGTAGGAACAAATGGTTCTACGCTTCGACCTCGTAATGCTCTTGCAAGAGGAGTTAATGGAAAATCTTCAGGTTCTGTTTCCTGGCTTGATGATATCGCGAAACTTACTCATTTAGTGGAACAGGGCGGCTCCAGACGTGGTGCGCAGATGATTATGCTTGCTGACTGGCATCCTGACATTTTAGAATTTATCATTTCTAAAATGCAGAATCCAAGAATTCTCCGCTACTTATTGGAGCAGATTTCAGACGAGCAAATTAAACTTCTTATTAAAGAAAAACTGAAATTCACTCCGTTAAGTGAATTGGAAGAAGCAATGTACCAAAGCATTGTAAATTATAAGCACCTGGAAGGCCAGGGTGGATTTGACCCCAAAGTTATACGTGAAGCAGAGTCTAAACTTCGTGACGGCGGTACTTATCAGGTGAATAATCCTGAATTTCTGACCGGTGCGAATATTTCGGTATGTATTACGCATGATTTCATGAAAGCGGTGGAAGAGAATGCTGAATACGAGCTTCGTTTTCCTGATGTGGAAAACTATTCAGAAGCTGAAATGGAAGCTTATAACCGGGAATGGCAGGAATATGGTGATGTGCGTGAGTGGGAAAAACTAGGTTTTGGAATTCGGACTTACAGAAAAATTCAGGCACAGGAGCTGTGGAATTTAATTAATATCTGCGCCACCTATTCTGCAGAACCTGGCATTTTCTTTATTGATAATGCGAACGAAATGACAAATGCAAGTGCATATGGCCAGAAAGTAGTTGCTACTAATCCATGTGGGGAACAGCCGCTTGCTCCATATTCAGTATGTAACCTTGCTGCAGTAAATCTGGCAGAAATGGCTGATCTGGATAAAAAAGAAGTGGACTTTGATAAGCTTGCTAAAACTGTAGCGACAGGAGTAAGGATGCAGGATAATGTTATCGATGCCACTCCATATTTCCTTGAAGACAACACGAAGCAGGCACTTGGGGAAAGACGAGTGGGTCTCGGCGTAATGGGGCTTCATGATCTGCTGATTGAAACAGAAACAACTTACGGCTCAGCAGCAGGGAATGAACTGGTTGATAAAATTTTCGAAACAATTGCAACAACGGCTTACCGTACTTCCATTGAAATTGCGGGAGAAAAAGGAAGCTTTCCATATCTCATAGGCGAAAATGAAAAAGAAACAGAACATCTTCGTGATAAGTTTATAAGCACTGGATATATGAAAAAGATGCCTGCAGATATCTTAGAGGGAGTTAAAACAAATGGAATCCGCAACTCTCATCTGCTGACAGTTGCTCCAACAGGCTCTACTGGAACGATGGTTGGCGTTTCTACGGGGCTTGAACCTTACTTCTCTTTCTCTTATTTCCGAAGCGGAAGATTAGGGAAGTTTATTGAAGTGAAAGCTGAGATTCTGCAGCGTTATCTTGAAGCTCATCCGGAACAGGATCCGAACGAACTGCCTGAATGGTTTATATCCAGCATGGAATTAGCGCCGGAAGCACACGCGGACGTTCAATGTGTCATTCAGAAATGGGTGGACAGCTCATTAAGTAAAACAGTAAATGCACCTAAAGGATACACTGTAGATCAGGTGAAATCTGTTTACGAAAGATTGTATAAAGGGGGAGCAAAAGGCGGTACGGTTTATGTTGATGGCAGCCGTGATTCCCAGGTGCTGACCCTAAAAGCTGAAGAAAATGATAATTATGCAGTTGACTTAACTGGTGGTGAAGAGAAGAACGAAACTAACAAACCGGTAGTGCTTGTTGACACAATTAATGATCTGCGATCAACTTCTGTAACTTACGGAAGTGAAGTTGGAGATACATGTCCCGTATGTCGTAAAGGAACAATTGAGGATATCGGTGGTTGTAATACATGCACAAACTGCAGTGCGCAATTAAAATGCGGACTATAAAAAGCTTATTTAAAACGGGTTAATAAATAAAAACATGCTGTCAGTCTACTGACGGCATGTTTTTTTGTGAAATTTCTATTCGCATTCTGTGGCTTTAGAAAGACTGAAAACTCCATAGTAAAGCATTTTATGTTATGCTAAAATGAATTGTATAGAATGTATTTTTATCTGCGAGGTTTAAATGTTTGGAGGATCGCTGCATGCCGACACCCAGTATGGAAGACTATTTAGAAAGAATCTATCAACTAATCGATGAAAAAGGATATGCAAGAGTTTCAGATATCGCGGATGCTTTAGAAGTACATCCATCTTCTGTTACTAAAATGGTACAGAAATTAGATGCGAATGAATACCTGGTATATGAAAAATATCGTGGTTTGATATTGACTGCAAAAGGAAAAAAATTGGCAAGCGACTTGTTTTCAGGCACGAACTTTTAGAGGAATTTATGAGGATTATCGGAGTGGACCAAAAATATATATTTAAAGATGTGGAAGGTATCGAGCACCACTTAAGCTGGGAAGCGATTGATAGAATCGGTGATCTTGTACAATACTTTGAAGAAGATAATGATCGTCTGCTTGAATTGAGAAATGTTCAGGAAAAAAATGAAAAAAACATGAAAGAAGAATAAGGCTTTGAAAAAGCTTTTTAAGCAGATGAAAAACTACCTGAGCAACCCAGGTAGTTTTTTTATTAATTCTTTTCGGTACAGGATAATACTGGCTTCTGAGGATCTTGCATTCTTCGTCCAGGAGGTTATACTATTTGTTCAGATTTTCCATGCTTTTCATATAAATTGGCTGCCAGCATAATAAACGGAAGCATCAGCGTTATCCACAGACCGGTAAAAACACCGGAAATTAATTCTCCTGCAGGAAAGATACTGAATACTGGTCTTACAGCAGCATGACTAAATACGATGCCACCAGAACCTACAAGAAAAGCAATTATTTTTGCTTTTCTTGCAGTTGCTTCTATATTCATTCTTATTTTGTACTGTTCCAGGGAAGCACCGATGCCAATCCCAAGCAGTAATCCAGGAAATAACAGAAAATAAGCTTCTGGATAAATTAAAGCAGAGATAAAAAAAGGAAGAATAATAGCGAATGTAAATAAGTAGAAATCCGGCATAGCACCTAGCCACTCCAGACTTCGATAAAATGAATAACTTACAAATCCTCCTATAAGTATTCCCCCGCTTACAGTGAAAGCTGGTATCCCCTGCATAAGCAGATATAATAGGCTGATAATCAATGGAGCAGCAATACATATCACAAGCTCCCTGCGACGCTTACATAAAGGAAGTAAAAAAGCGAATAAAGTTACTGAAGCCTGAATATGCGGATGGGTAACCAGTACATTTTCGTTACTTAAATAAATAAACGGAAAGTATATTACAATAATATATCCTAAAGATAATGATAAAATGGTTAAATATAATAGCTGAAAGCCGGCACGTTTATCCAGCCCCCAATAGATGCCGCCGGCAGTAATCAGCCAGCCGACAAAAAGTAGCTGTGAGTATATACTTACAAAAAAAGAAGGAGCCGTCATAGTAAAACCTCCTGCATTTAAAAGCTGATTTCCATCAAATTTATTGTGAAGTTTAAGGAGAATACTGGTTCAAATAATAGAATTTAGATGCAGTTTTAATAGGTGGACAGAAAAAAAGCACTGCTGCTTAAAAGAAAAGAGCCAAGCAGTTAAAACAAAGCCCGGCTCTTCTTCTTTGTGTTCTTCTTTCCTTCAATCACCGTTAGTTTTACATCAGATTGACGTTTAACCAACGGTTTTGCTCTGCTTTTTTCCTGTTTTACAGTCTTCAGCTGAGTAGTGCTGCGGCGGGTTTTCGGTTTAGGCTTCGTTTTCGCCTGGGTGGAAGTAACCGGCCTGCCGTTTTTAACAGGAACCTGAAATCCGGATTGACGCTGCATTAATTTCGGCTGGATAAAACGCCGGAAAACTAAAATGAATAAAGTGAGTATCCCAATGGTGACAAATATGCTGGTAATAAAACCAGTAGGATCTTGAAATAAACTGGTTCCTATTCCAAGGACTGCAAGCCCTATTATTACTAAAAGCAGTAGATGGGATTTAACTTTGGACATATGCTCACACCTCCTAGGAATTTTTAGTGGAACGAGGGGCCGAGAACATTGAATATAATATATCTATTCTACACCAGTAGAGTAAATTCCTCTACGTTCTTTATTTTCTTTTCCCTTTTTGCAAGCAATTTACACCTCTATTTACGTGATGATGAACGCAACTATTCAAGTTCACTGGCGTATGATAAAATATGCGGGGGAGAGAATTCAATTCAGAACTGAGGTGTTTATTTTTGTCGAAAAAAATCCTAATTATAAATGGGCCTAATTTAAACAGACTGGGCAAAAGGGAACCGGATTTATATGGGTCATCAAGCCTGAATGATCTGGAAGAAATGTTAAGAAATGAAGCTTCAGGATTCGATATGGAACTGGATTTTTTTCAAGCGAATGTGGAAGGAGCAATTATAGACCGGCTGCACCAGGCAGAATCAGATGCAGCAGCGGTGATTATTAACCCTGGAGCTTTCACCCATTACAGCTATGCGATCAGGGATGCTATAGCAAGTATTCACATTCCTGTGCTGGAGGTTCATATTTCCAATGTTCACGCAAGAGAAGAGTTTCGTTCTACCTCTGTTACCGCACCTGTGTGTGCAGGGCAGATAAGCGGCTTGGGATTTGAAAGTTATACAGCAGGATTGTATTATTTTGCGAGGAGGCTCACGAATGAATAATATTAGTGCACTTAGAAAACAGCTGGCAGACAACAATATCGATGCTCTTGTAGTAACAAGTACATATAATCGCAGGTACATTTCAGGTTTTACGGGGACAGCTGGAGCTGCTTTGATTTCAAAGGAGGATGCAATTTTTCTTACTGACTTTCGTTATACAGAGCAGGCAAAAAAGCAAGCTGAAGAATTTGAAGTAATCGAACATAAGAAAACACTGATAGAAGAAATAAGCACTCAGGTTGAAAAACTTAACATTAAACGGCTTGGGTTTGAAAAAGCACATCTTTCATATGCAGAATACGAGAGCTATAAAGAGAAAATTCAGGCAGAGCTCGTACCAGTAAGCGGTTTGATTGAAAAGCAGCGATTAATTAAATCACCGGCAGAGCTGGAAATAATCCAAAAGGCTGTCGATATTGCTGATGCAGCTTTTGCGCATATCCAAAGCTATATAAAACCCGGTGCAAGAGAAATTGATATTTCTAATGAGCTGGAGTTCTTTATGAGAAAACAGGGAGCAGTCTCCTCTTCTTTTGATATAATAGTAGCATCAGGCTACCGCTCAGCACTTCCTCACGGTGTTGCAAGTGACAAAATCATTGAGGATGGAGATTTGGTAACTTTGGATTTCGGTGCCTATTATCAGGGATATTGTTCAGATATTACTCGGACAGTGGCTGTTGGTGAACCAAGTCAGGAACTTCGAGAAATCTACGAAACTGTTTTGGAAGCACAGAAAAGGGGGGTTGCCGGATTGAAACCGGGTATTACTGGTAAAGAGGCAGACGCTCTTACAAGAGATTATATTAATGAAAAAGGGTATGGGTCCTACTTTGGACACTCGACCGGTCATGGAATGGGACTGGAAGTTCATGAAGGTCCAGGACTTTCATTCCGCACAGATCAAAAACTGGAGCCTGGGATGGTTGTCACCGTGGAGCCGGGAATTTATGTTGCTGGTGTCGGCGGCACGCGAATTGAAGATGATGTAGTAATAACTGAAGACGGGTGCAGAATTCTGTCCCGGTCACCAAAAGAACTTATCATATTGGGATAGTGAATTTAAAAGGAGGATTTTAATAATGATTTCTGTAAATGATTTTAAAACTGGTTTGACGATTGAGACTGATAACGACATTTGGCAGGTATTGGAATTTCAGCATGTGAAGCCTGGAAAGGGAGCTGCTTTCGTTCGATCAAAACTGCGCAGTCTGCGTTCAGGAAATATACAGGAAAAAACTTTCCGTGGGGGAGAAAAAGTAGAAAAAGCACATATAGACAACTCAAAAATGACGTATTTATTTTCCAGCGGGGATACTCATTCATTTATGGATACTTCCTCCTATGAGCAGATTGAACTGCAGACTGCTCAGATCGAAAGGCAGCTTAAGTTCTTAAAAGAGAATATGGAAGTAAGTGTACTTCAGTATGGCCACGAAATTTTGGGAGTAGAACTTCCGCAGTCTGTAAAGCTGGAAGTTACAGAGACAGAACCTGGCATTAAAGGAGATACAGCGTCCGGTGGTACGAAGCCGGCTACACTCGAAACCGGGTTGACAGTGCAGGTTCCTTTCTTTGTGAATCAGGGAGATATACTAATAATTGATACAAGAGAAGGAAAATACGTTTCAAGAGCATAACGCTCACATTGAAGCTGAATTAATTTAGGAGGCAAAAGCATGGATTGGTCAGAATTAACTGAAGGTGCCAAGGCGGTACTGGAGCAGACACGCAACATTAAAAGCGATAAAATTCAAATTGTAGAATTTGAAGTAGGTTTTGAACAGACAGAGGAAGAAGCCGAGGGAAATCCTCCTGTTTCAATTCAGGAAGAAGATTACCAGAGCTTAAAACGCTTTACTAAAGAAAATGAATATGGAGAACATTACCATATGGCACGCAATAAAAATATTGTTAAAATTATTCTTCTGGAAGATGGAAAAATCCCGGATAACTTATCTGATTTTCCAATATTCCGTGAATACAAAACAGCACCCAAGCCTGAAGAGTCCTAATGAAAAAGGAGATGTCTAAAAGACATCTCCGATTTTTCTTTTTCCAGTGTAAGCGCTGTCAAATTCTTTTCGCGGGAAAAAGGTTTTCAATTATTGATTTTTAAGGTAGCATAAAAATAATGAGCATCAGGCACTAAGACCTGATAATCTACATATATAGATGATTTAAATTCGATAGGAGTGAAGAAACATGTTAAAAATCCAGGAAATAAGAGAACTCATTAAATTGATTGATGATTCAAGTATTGACGAATTCAAATATGAACAAAATGGAGCGAAAGTTTCTTTAAAGAAAAATAATGGGGGAGAAACAATCTCTGTTCCGCAGAAGCAGCAGCCTGCCGTACAGGCAGCACAGCCGGAGGCGCCCCAGGAGACAGCTGCGCCTGCTCCGCAGCAGACATCCCCGGAAGCTGAGCCTGAGACTGATTCACCAAAGGAAGGTCATTTTACAATAACTTCCCCAATGGTGGGCACATTTTATTCTTCCCCTTCTCCGGAGTCAGATCCGTATATTCAAAAAGGAGATAAAGTTTCAAAAGACAGTGTCGTCTGTATTGTAGAAGCGATGAAACTTATGAACGAAATTGAAGCAGAAGTTAAAGGTGAAGTAGTAGATATTCTTGTCGAGAATGGACAGCTGGTTGAGTATGGTCAGGATCTGTTCCTCGTCAAGCCGGAATAGAGGGATGAAAATGCTCAAAAAGATTTTAGTGGCAAATCGTGGAGAAATTGCAGTTCGAATTATTAGAGCCTGTAAAGAATTAGGCATAGAAACGGTAGCAGTTTATTCTGTTGCTGATAAAGAGGCACTGCACGTGAAATTGGCTGATGAAGCTTATTGTATCGGTCCAGCTTCCAGTACAGACAGCTATTTAAACTTCACCAATATTATGAGCATAGCAACACTTACAGAGTCGGATGGAATTCATCCCGGTTACGGCTTTTTATCCGAAAACCCTGACTTTGCAGAAATTTGTGATGCATGTAATATTACATTTATTGGGCCAAGTCCTCATGCCATCAGCCAGATGGGTACAAAGGATGTTGCCAGAAAAACGATGGAAAAAGCTGGGGTGCCTGTGGTTCCAGGATCCGACGGGCTTATTGAATCTCCGGAAAAAGGAGTGAAAATCGCTGAACAAATCGGCTATCCTGTCATTATTAAAGCAACAGCTGGAGGCGGCGGTAAGGGTATCCGGGTTGCCAAGACGGAAGAAGAGCTTATCAAAGGTATTTCAGTAACTCAAAAAGAAGCAAAAGCTAACTTTGGTAACGAAGGGGTATACCTTGAAAAATATATTGAGGATTTCAGGCACGTGGAAATTCAAGTAATGGCAGACTCTTTCGGGAATACGATACACTTGGGAGAGCGGGACTGTACTATTCAGCGGCGTCTGCAGAAGCTGGTGGAAGAAACTCCTTCTCCTGCTGTTTCTGAAAAAGTCAGGGCAGAAATGGGAAAAGCGGCAGTACGTGCAGCTGAAGCTGTAAATTACTGTGGAGCTGGTACGATAGAATTTATTTTCGATCATAATGATGATAAATTTTATTTTATGGAAATGAATACACGTATTCAAGTGGAGCATCCGGTGACGGAGATGGTAACGGGAGTGGATCTTATTAAAGAGCAGATTCGGGTTGCTTCCGGAGAAAAGCTTTCGCTTTCGCAGGAGGAAATAACGTTTAATGGCTGGGCCATAGAGTGCCGGATCAACGCAGAGGATCCGTATAAAAACTTTATGCCTTCTCCAGGTAAAATAAACTTTTACCTCCCCCCCGGCGGTCCTGGTGTAAGAATTGACAGTGCTGCTTTTACAGGCTATGCAATTCCGCCTTATTATGATTCAATGGTTGCAAAGCTGATTGTTCATGGTGCAGACAGAGAGGAAGCTGTAGCGAAAATGGAAAGAGCTTTAGGTGAATTTATGGTTGATGGGGTGAAAACTACGATTCCATTTCATATCCGGCTGTTCCAGCACGAAGTTTTCAGAAAAGGCGACTTCAATACGAAGTTTCTTGAAACTTATCCTATTCGACCGGAAGAGGAGGATGAAGATGGTAGATAACCATTTAGTAAAACTTTCAGAGGATAAAAATGAGCTGGGAAAAGTAGAAATTTCTCCAGAAGTTATAGAAGTTATTACCGGTCTTGCTGCAATCGAAATCGAAGGGGTAGACCATTTACGCGGTAACTTTGCATCTGGAGTTGCTGAAAGACTGGGGAGAAAAAGCACTCACAGTAAAGGTGTAAAAGTAGAACAGGCTGAAGACAGTATTACTCTGGATGTTTTTATTGTTACGAAATACGGCTACTCTATTCCTGAAGTAGGAAAGAAAGTACAGGAAAATATTGTACAGACGTTAAAAACAATGACGGCAATCAATGTCCTGCATGTAAATATCCATGTTACGGGAGTACAGTTTGAAACTAAAATTGAGCCTGAGCCTCGTAAAAAAGATTCAGATCACTTGTAATTAATGAAGCGGCAGTGGTATATCCACTGCCGCTTTCAAAGTGTTTATAAAGTAAGAAATTTTGTACATTTATGATTTGCTGTGTATAGGTTCTCCTCAACTTTCCGGCGGAAGCTTGCCGACCGGTCTTCAGCTATTTGCAATGCCTGCCGACATTACAAAGGATCTTCAGACTGCGCTTTACTCCCGCTGTCACCGCCGGGCGCTATAGAGAAAAGTTATTGCCGGAGAAAAAGTGTTCGTATCTTTACGGTTTCGTATAAAAACCAATGTCTCCCTTAATGATGCTGCAGGCGCAGAAGAGTCGACTCCTGGAGGATTTGAACGATTCTTATATCTTCCCAGGCGTTCTTTCCGGGAAGATATAGTAAGCATGCGCGAAACCAGCCAATGATCTTGAAATCACTGGAAAGAGCTCTTTGCTTTCCAGTGATTTGGCTGCGTGAAGCGATACTCCTCTTTTAAAAAGGCAGGTTAGCTGAGAGAGTTCCCTCCCGAAAGCGACCCTTCGGAGACAAAAGCATAGAATCGTATACTTATACAAAAAAAGTACTTTTTCAACAGCCTGGAAGCGGCAGTGGTATATCCACTGCCGCTCTTAAATGTAAAGTGAAAGATTGGCGATTAAAATTTTAATTAAATTAATTCGGGAAATCCTCCCGTGCACCAGCTGCTCAATTTATGCTATTATGAGTAAGTGTTGAAATGATCTGTGATAGATAAAAAAGGAGCAAGATATAATGAATCGAAGAGTAGCCAGGATCAAATCGGTCCAAGCGCTTTATCAAGTAGAAATGACAGGAGTAGAGCCTCAGACAGCGATTGAAACCGTACTGGAAGAGGGAGAAACCAGTGATGGGTTTTTAACACAGCTGGTGGAAGGGACGCTTGACAACCAGGAAGAAATTGACGGGCTCCTGGAAGGAGCCCTGGAACATTGGACGCTATTAAGACTCTCGAGAATAGACCGGGCCATTTTAAGACAGTGCGTCTATGAAATGAAATATATAGAAGATGTTCCTGTAAATGTAAGTATCAATGAAGCCGTGGATTTAGCAAAAGGCTTCAATGCAGAAGAAGAATCCGGCAAATTCGTTAATGGTGTAACTTCTAAAATTGCTTCAATTATCAGTGAAGAACTATAAATTCCAGGGAGTGATAATATCATGGCTGCAGAAATAATTTCAGGCAAGGAACTTGCTCTAAAAACAAGAGCAGAGCTGAAGGAAGAAACTAATAAACTGATTTCCCAGGGAGTAACTCCTGGACTTGCAGTAATATTGGTAGGGGACGATCCTGCGTCCTCTTCTTATGTAAAAGGGAAAGAAAAAGCATGCGCAGAAACCGGCATTTATTCTCAGGTAGACCGTGTTCCCTCAACTATTTCAGAAACAGAACTTCTCGAAAAAATTGAAACATTAAATAATGCAGATGAGATTCATGGAATACTTGTCCAGCTGCCTCTGCCTGATCATATTTCTGAAGATAAAGTAATTGAAGCGATTGATCCGCAAAAAGATGTAGATGGTTTTCATCCAATCAATATCGGAAAAATGATGATTGGCAAGGATACTTTTCTCCCTTGTACACCATTTGGCATCATACATATGCTCAAATCAAAAAATATTGAAATATCCGGCAGGCATGCTGTGATAATTGGAAGAAGTAATATTGTCGGAAAACCTGTCGGTCAGCTTCTTTTAAATGAACATGCGACAGTTACTTACTGTCATTCCCGTACAGCAAATATGAAAGAGATCACCAGACAGGCAGATATCCTTGTTGTTGCTGTTGGTAAAGAAGGGTTCGTAGACAGTTCCTATGTAAAAGAAGGAGCGGTTGTCATCGATGTAGGGGTAAACCGGAACAGTGAAGGTAAATTAGTGGGGGATGTAGTATTTGATGAAATAAAAGAGTCTGCTTCATATCTTACTCCAGTTCCCGGCGGTGTAGGACCGATGACGATTACTATGCTCATGTATAATACAGTGCTTTCTGCACAGCGGTTCGTTGAAAGAGAGCAGGGGGTAAAGTGAGTCAGCAATTTCTAAGCGTCACAGATGTTACCCAGCAAATAAAAAAGCTGCTTGAAACTTCAGCACGTCTGCAAAATGTGTGGATTCAGGCGGAAATTTCAAATTTCAAAAGGCATTCCCGCGGCCACATGTATTTCACCTTAAAAGACGACAACTCCCGACTCCAGTCAGTAATGTTTGCTGGAAGTAATAAATCTCTAAAATTTCAGCCTGAAAATGGAATGAGTGTGCTGGTAAGAGGAGATATCTCTGTTTACGAACCATTCGGCCAGTATCAGTTTTACGTAAAAGAGATGCAGCCTGACGGTATTGGCCATTTGTATATGGCCTTTGAACAGCTGAAGAAAAAGCTCAGCATGGCAGGGTACTTTGAAGATTCGATTAAGAAAAAAATTCCGAGAGTGCCGTCACATATAGGGGTGGTTACTTCTCCTACTGGAGCTGCAGTAAGAGATATTATTACTACAATAAGAAGAAGATACCCATTGGCAAAAGTGACTTTATTTCCAGTTCTTGTGCAGGGTCCTCAGGCAGCTGCATCAGTTTCAAAAGCAATTTATCAGGCCAATGGGATAACCAGCCTCGACACCCTCATAGTAGGAAGAGGAGGAGGATCTCTGGAGGAATTATGGGCGTTTAATGAGGAAATCGTAGCTACTGCAATATATAAATCTCATATTCCAATTATATCAGCAGTAGGACATGAAACTGATATTACCATCAGTGATTTCACTGCAGATGTCAGAGCTGCCACTCCTACGGCTGCAGCAGAGTTAGCTGTTCCAGACATCCAGGAAATGCGGGCGTTTGTCAGTGAAAGGCACGCACGGCTGTTAAGAGTGATGAGCCAGCATGCCAGTCAGGCAAAGGAAAGACTGCACCGCCTGGAAAACTCTTACGCTTTCAAGTACCCTCAAAAATTAATTGAAGAAAAAGAACAGCAGCTGGATATGATGCATGATCGTTTAAAGCGGAGTCTTGAAATAAGCACGAAAGAAAAGTCGAATACCCTGAAAATGTGGGATGACCGGTTAAAGAATGTCCATCCGCAGACAAAAATAATAAAAGCAGAGGAAAATCTGCTGCAATACAAAAAGGGATTGGAGAAGTCGATGGCGCAGCTTCTGCAGCGAAATCAGCAAAAGCTGGAAATGCAGATGTCCAAACTGGATCTCTTAAGTCCCATGAATCTCATGAAAAAAGGCTATTCACTTGCTTATACCAGCGAAAACAGCCTTATCAAATCAACAGAACAAATTCATGAAGGGGCGCAGATAAAACTAAGAGTAAAAGACGGAATGCTCGACTGTGAAGTAAAAGATATTACAAGGATGACAGAGGAGGAAAAATAAATGACAGAAGATAAAAAGCAGACTTCTTTTGAAACTTCCATGCGGGAACTTGAAGAAATTGTTCAGAAGCTTGAACAGGGAGATGTTCCTCTGGAAGAAGCAATAGACATGTTCCAGGAAGGAATGAAACTCTCAAAGGATTGTCATGACAGACTACATAAAGTAGAAAAGCAGATGACAGAGGTGCTTTCAGAAGACGGCACTTTATCTGAGCTGCCGGAGGGCGATCTTTAATGACAAACCTGCAGAATTTTATTGAGGTTCATAAAGAGCGGGTGGAAAATTTATTCCCTGAAATTATCGAGTCGCTGCACTGTTCATCTCCTCTTAAAAAATCTATGCTCTATTCACTGCAGGCAGGCGGAAAAAGAGTAAGACCGATGCTTCTTTATGCAGTACTGGACAGTTATAAAATAGATAAGAGTTTGGGAGACAACGCTGCGGCTGCGCTCGAGATGATTCATACTTACTCTTTGATTCACGATGATCTTCCCGCAATGGATGACGACGACCTGCGGAGAGGAAAACCGACCAATCATAAAGTTTTTGGGGAAGCTACGGCTATTTTAGCTGGAGATGCTCTTCTTACTCACAGCTTTTATTTGATTGCTTCAGATGACCGCCTTTCCACAGAAGTGAAAATTGAGATAATTAAACTTCTGTCATTTGCTTCAGGGGCAAACGGTATGGTTGGCGGACAGACGGCAGATATGGAAGCGGAAGGAAAGTCTATTGACGTCGATTCTCTTGAAAAAATACATACGCATAAAACGGGAGATTTATTAGCAGTTGCACTGCAGATCGGAGCCGCGATTGCCGGAGCTTCTCCAAAAGAACAAGATCATCTTTATCAGTTCGGGAAAAATATAGGGCTCTCTTTTCAGATCAAAGATGATTTACTGGATGTAGAAGGAGACCAGGAAATTATTGGGAAACCTGTCGGCAGCGATGAAGATAATGAGAAAAATACTTATGTAAAGCTGCTGGGGCTGAATGGTGCGAAAGAAAAGCTGGCATGGCACACGCAACTGGCTATGGATGAGTTAAGCGGTATATCGGCAGATACAGGAATACTGAAAGCCCTGGCGCAATATATTGGGGAGAGATCTCAGTAGCGAACGCTTGTCCGTACCTTTAAATTCATGTTACAATGAAGTATATGAGTGGTGCAGTATCCTAGTCGGTTCTACACTTTCGAAAGCGGGCCTAAAAATCCGCTAAAGGGCACATCGATGAAGTTCCTAGTCTTGGCTTGAGGCGCCCAGCCTTGGGTCTTGACTGGGAGTAAAGGCTGTAGGGCGATCCACAATGGCATGTGGGCGATGACCCTGCAACCGCGGAGGCCCGTAAGTGTGGCGTCGTTCCCATCGACGCTATGCTTATGGGTATGAACCTGCCACGCAAGTTAGGGAACTTGTGGGCAGCGTAGCCTGCCTTGAGTGGAGATTGAGGGGATTATGGTAAGCCAACCATATGAAATCGACTCTGCAAAAGAGGATAGAGAGTGCTGTTGAACTGTTGAGGAAAACTCCTAGGCTGTTCCGATGGACATTAAAAGAGGATTATAGTGCGTTCTAAGTGGCAATCCAGTCTGACGTTTGGCAACAGCGTCAAGTCGGGTTTAAAGGGAAACCGTCACGGCGGCGACGCCGAGGTACCCGGCTGGGAAAACCTACTGGACCTATGGCGCAGTTTTTACTCTTTTAATGACCACTCTTATACATATTATGCAACCAGCAAAGGAAAGCCGGGAATAACTTATGAAAGCCTCGATAAAAAAATCTCTTCATTGGAGCTGGATGATTGCCGTTATCACACTCGTGCTAGCGGCTATTTTTTCTGTGATTTCCACCGCTATTTTAAGCGGGGTAACATGGGCAGTGGGCATGATAATAGTGTTTTTGATTGTGCTGTTAGGGGTAATATCAGATACTATAGGGGTAGCTGCGACTGCAGCGAGAGAAAAACCCTTTCATGCAATGGCTGCAGAAAAACTTCCGGGGGCCAGGCAGGCTGTTCAAATTACACGGAACGCAGATAAATTTTCTAATTTTACAAATGATGTAATTGGAGATATAGCGGGTGTTATCAGTGGTACAGCTTCTGCTTTTGTCGTCATCCAGCTTGTAACTCAACTGGGTCATGGGGAAGGCTCTAATGTACAGATAGTCGTTTCAGTAATTTTTACCAGCGTGGTTGCAGCCCTGACTGTGGGAGGAAAATCAGTCGGTAAAACAATTGCAATCATGTATTCTACTGAGATCATCTACCGTGTGGGTAGATTATTTTATTTGATAGAGGTAAAATTGAAGATAACAATTTTTAAAGATAAAAAACACCGGAAGAAATCTAAAAGATAGAAAGCGAGGGTTTCTCTTGAATGTACTTGATATGAAGGATCCTGCATTCCTGAAACAGCTTAGTGAAAAAGAGCTGAGCGAGGTAGCTGCGGATATACGGGCGTTTCTAATTGATAAACTATCAGTAACGGGCGGACATTTAGGACCAAACTTAGGCGTAGTAGAACTCACTTTGGTACTTCATCAGCTGTATGACAGTCCGAAAGATAAATTTTTGTTTGACGTTGGTCACCAGGCTTATGTGCATAAGATATTAACAGGCCGGGCAGGTCAGTTCGATACGTTAAGACAGCATAAAGGCTTATGCGGCTTTCCGAAACGGTCCGAATCTATTCATGACTGCTGGGAGACTGGACATAGTTCCACTTCTTTGTCTGGAGCTATGGGAATGACGCTCGCCAGAGATTTAAAGGGAACAGATGAACACATTATTCCTATCATTGGCGATGGCGCATTGACCGGAGGTATGGCTTTGGAAGCGCTTAACCATATCGGGCATGAACAGCGAGATATGACAGTGATTCTCAATGATAATGAAATGTCTATCGCCCCCAATGTAGGTGCGCTTCACAACATGCTCGGCAGAATGAGAACAGCTAATAAATACAATAAGGCAAAAGAAGATTTAGAACTTCTTATTAAAAAAGTTCCTGCTTTTGGAGGGCGCCTTGCTTCCACAGCAGAAAGAGTGAAGGACAGTCTGAAGTATTTACTTGTTTCGGGTATGTTTTTTGAAGAGCTTGGATTTACTTATCTAGGACCTGTAGACGGACATGATCTCCATGATTTAAAAGCTAATATTTCTTACGCCAAGAAGACAAAAGGACCTATAATAATTCATGTAGTCACTAAAAAAGGAAAAGGCTATGCTCCTGCTGAAAATGATGCAAAAGGAACCTGGCATGGGCTTGGTCCTTACAAAATTGAGTCAGGGGAAGTAGTGAAAAAACCGGGTCCTCCAAGCTACAGCGGTGTTTTTGCAGAAACGTTAAAAACAATTGCGCGTTCAGATGATCGTTTAGTTGCAGTTACTCCTGCAATGCCGAACGGAAGCGGACTGGATAAATTTGCGAAAGAGTTTCCAGAAAGAATGTTTGATGTAGGTATTGCAGAACAGCATGCGACTACTATGTCCGCAGGCCTGGCTGCTCAGGGAATGAAACCGGTGCTGGCAATTTACTCCACGTTTTTACAGCGTGGATATGATCAGCTGGTCCATGACGTTTGCCGCCAGAATTTAAACGTTGTTTTTGCAATCGACAGAGCAGGTCTGGTAGGGGCAGATGGTGAAACACATCAGGGTGTTTTCGATATTTCCTATATGAGACACCTGCCGAATATTACCCTGCTGGCGCCAAAAGATGAGAATGAGTTTCAGCACATGCTCTATACGGCTGTAAATCATGAGGATGGACCGATTGCAGTACGCTATCCTCGCGGCAGTGGACTGGGAGTACCGATGGATGAAGAGTTGAAGGAACTGCCAATTGGAAAATGGGAATCAGTAAGAACAGGGAAGGATGCTGCAATTCTTGCATTTGGCACAATGATGCCGGTAGCGGAAGCTGCTGCAGAACTTCTTGCTGCGAAAGGAATTGAAGTAGAAGTTATCAATGCCCGGTCGATTAAACCACTGGATGAGGAGAAACTCAGTGAGATTTCGGAATCAGGCAAACCTATTTTAACACTCGAAGAACACGCTCTTCAGGGAGGTTTTGGAAGTGCGGTGCTGGAATATTATCATTCAGCAGGAATCCATTCTATCGTTGTAGAGCGTATGGGTATACCAGACTGGTATATCGAGCACGGCAGTGTACCTGAACTGCTGGAAGAGATCGGTCTTACCGCGTCTGGTGCAGCTGAAAAAGTCCAGAAGTTAATTCCCAGAAAGAAGCAGCGTGCATAACTTATGAAAAAAGAAAGAATAGATGTGCTCTTAGTAGAGCAGGGATTTTTTGAATCACGGGAGAAAGCAAAGAGATCTGTGATGGCGGGCCTGGTGCTTGCAGATGGAGAACGGGTTGATAAAGCAGGTGCAAAAGTAGCGATAGAAGCCGAATTAACAATTAAAGGAAATGCGATCCCCTATGTAAGCAGAGGTGGCTTAAAGCTGGAGCGCGCAGTGAAGGAATTTAAACTGTCACTGGAAGAAAAAATTGTTCTTGATATTGGAGCATCGACAGGTGGATTTACTGACTGCGCTCTGCAAAATGGTGCAAAACTGGTTTATGCGCTTGACGTAGGCTATAATCAGCTTGCGTGGAAGCTGCGGCAGCATGAACAAGTGGTGGTCATGGAGCGGACGAATTTCCGCTATTGTACACTGGAAGATTTTCCGCAAGGGCGGCCGGAGTTTGCCACAATTGATGTCTCTTTTATATCTTTGAAATTAATTCTGCCTGTGCTCAAGGATATATTAACTGCAGATGGAGAGGTATCTGCATTAATAAAGCCGCAATTTGAAGCAGGACGAGAACAGGTTGGAAAAAAAGGAATAGTGCGTGATCGTAAAGTTCATGAAAGTGTTATTGAGGAAATGATTACATTTTCAGAACTGCTTGGTTTTACTGTACAAAATATAATACCTTCCCCAATAAGAGGCGGTGAAGGTAATATTGAATTCCTGATGCATCTTCAAAGAAAGGGGAAGTCAAACTTCTCTATTGAGCACATAAAATCACTCGTAAATACAGCACATGCTTCACCAAAAATCTAGCGGGTTGAATTGTCATTCCCTGACGCTTGGAGGAAAATACGAATGAACAAAGGGCAGCGCCATATTAAGATCAGAGATTTAATTGGAAATAATGATATAGAAACTCAGGATGACCTTGTGCACCGGCTGAGATCCGCTGGTTTTAATGTGACACAAGCTACAGTGAGCCGTGATATTAAAGAACTGCATCTAGTCAAAGTTCCGATGATTGATGGCCGTTATAAATACAGTCTTCCCTCAGATCAAAGGTTTAATCCGCTGCAGAAACTGAAAAGAGCTTTGGTGGACAGCTTTGTTTCCATCGACCAGACTGCAAATATGATAGTGATAAAAACACTTCCAGGAAATGCAAATGCAGTGGGGGCTTTAATTGATAATTTAGACTGGCAGGAAATTATGGGTACAATCTGTGGAGATGATACGATACTAATTATCTGCAGGTCCGAAGAAGATCCAGCGCTCCTTACAGAGAAATTTTTAGAAATGCTTTAATACGTTCAATGTTCATAACTATTCTTATTGATCATTCTATAGATCAAGGTGATTTTTTCGATAATCATCGCTTTGGAATGTATAGGTGAGCCTTATGTGAACTGCGGAAGCTAAGCCCCGCGGGCCCTCCAGTGAAATATGCAGGTGTTCAACGCTTAGATATCAATTTTGGGAATTTATTCTTTATAGAAAAGGGCTGGTCCAATTAACAGGATACAGCTCTTTTTTCAGCATTTAAAAAGAACAGTAGGAGCTATGCTGTAAATTCATAATTAAACAGCAGACTTTTTAAAGAAAGTATGCCGGCTTAAAAATTTTAAAATGCGGTGGAGATATTATAATTAATTACATAATTAAGAAAGGTAAAATTATACTATTGAAATGTTTATAGGTATAATGTAACTTGCCGGAAAGCTGCAGTAACAGAAAGATACAACATATAACTAAGTTAATTGATATTAAAATCTAAACGTCTAAAAACGAGTACATGCGAGTGTCCAGCTTTTTGGAGGGTTGCTTTCCATTCTGGCCTTCAGCTGTTCAGAACGGAAAATACTCCTGCCAGCTTTTAAGATTGAGCCCGCAAGAGCATTTCAGGAGCTTTATGACAAGTGTGCAAAAGTGTTCATTTAAATTAAAATCCGTAAATAATATTCGGAGATGAAATAGAAAATTACTTCAGCTGTTTTGCGTTGAATTCATAACCGTCGTTATTTATACAGCCAACGCAATGCAGTTTTTGCTCTGAATATTTAAGCAGAGATAATAGCGAATAAAGAAAGGTTGATTCAAATGCTGATGGAGTTATCAATAAGAAATTTTGCGATAATTGATGAATTAACAGTTTCGTTTGATGAAGGGCTAACCGTGTTAACAGGGGAAACTGGAGCTGGAAAATCCATTATAATAGATGCTATAGGACTCTTGATAGGCGGAAGAGGCTCTGTTGATTTTGTAAGGCATGGAAGCAAACGTGCTGAAATCGAAGGGCTTTTTACTATCGATCAGCCGGTAACTGAGGAGTTAACAAATCTTTTTGAAGACATTGGGATTAATTTTGATGAAGAAGAAACGCTAGTTTTAAAACGGGAAATTACAAAGCAGGGGAAAAGTGTCTGCAGAATCAACGGTAAATTGATAACACTTGCAATCCTCCGCCAGGCCGGACAGCAGCTTGTTGACATTCATGGACAGCATGAACATCAACAGCTTTTGCAGACAGATAAACACGGAATGTTTTTGGACAGATTTGCTGAAGAGGATCTTCGTGATGCATTAAAAGAGTATAAGGTACTTTATAAACAATTCATGAAAAAAAGACAGCAGCTTAAGCAGCTGACGGAAGGTGAACAGCAGGTAGCGCAGAGGCTGGACCTAATCCAATATCAATATGAGGAAATTGAAAAAGCCCAGCTGCAGCCGGAGGAAGATATTGAATTAACGGATGAAAGAAATAAATTAAATAATAGTGAAGGCCTTTATTCCACGGTACATGGAGCCTATGATTCTTTGTATGGGGAAGGTAAGGGACTTGAATGGGTAATGGCTGCTATGAACCAGATAGAAGAAGCTGCTGAATTAGACCAGAACCTGTTGAATTTAAAAGAAAGTATTACAAATAATTATTATATGCTGGAGGAAGCATCGTTTTCATTAAGAGATTATTATGAATCCATCGAATTTGATCCGGAAAGACTGAATACAATTGAAGCCAGGTTAAGCGAAATCAGTCAGCTTAAGAGAAAATACGGAAGTTCTGTCACTGAAATTCTAGAATATGCCCAAGGTCTGGAAGAGGAACTGGATACGTTGACTAATAGAGAGCAGCGGCTGGGGGAGTGGCAGAAAGAACTTGAATCTACTGCACAGGATCTTTTTGTAGAAGGAGCTAATATCAGCAAAATAAGGAAAAAAGCAGCTGTAGAACTTAAAGAAGCGATTCAGCAGCAATTAAAGGATTTATATATGAATGATACTGTCTTTGAAGCATTTGTGAATAGCACTTCCAATGAACAATTGCACGCTGAAGAGTTAGTAAGCACCCATCCTTTTCATGCTGATGGTATTGACACTATTGAATTTCAAGTTGCTACAAATAAGGGTGAACCACTAAAATCACTTGCAAAAGTCGCCTCAGGCGGGGAAATTTCAAGAATGATTCTGGCACTAAAATCTATCCTTGCTAAACATGAAGGAGTAACTTCATTAATTTTTGATGAGGTCGATACCGGGGTAAGCGGCAGAGTTGCCCAGTCAATTGCAGAAAAAATTCATGGCATTGCGCAGGGGTCGCAGGTATTATGCATCACACACCTGCCTCAGGTAGCGGCAATGGCGGATACGCACTTATTTATATCGAAAAAAGAAAAGCAGGGTAGAACTATTACCAGCGTGGCACCTTTAAAGGCAGAAGAGCAGACTGAGGAAGTCGGCAGGATGATTTCTGGTGTAGAGGTCACTGAATTAACAAGAGAGCATGCGAGAGAGCTGATAGGGCAGGCAAAAGCAAAAAAGCGATAGACGATTTTCCTGCATAAAGTAGTGACTATTATTGCAGGTAAAGGTTATGTTATACTAATCTCTACTATGTCAGCAAAATTTCTTTTTGTTTGAAAAAGCTTCACTTTCGGTAAATGCTTGCTGAAGAGATGGTCTGCGGCTGTTTCTCTGCCGCTGCACATCCAGTGGATTCTCAGACTGAATTAATCCATTCGGAGGCCTTTCTTTTTTACGCAGCAGAGGGGAATTTCACCATATATTGTGAAGATTTATTTTCTCAAGTGTCAGACAAGCACGAAATTAAATAAAGTTTGTATTGAGTAACTTATCGTTAGGGGGAATCTCTCATTGAGTAATATTACAGTTTGCGTGGCAGATGATAATCGGGAGTTAGTTCATTTGCTGGAAGAATATATTAATAATGAAAGTGACATAGAGGTAATCGGCAGAGCCTATAATGGGCAGGAATGTTTGAGTATTATTGAAAATAATACTCCTGATGTGCTGATATTGGATATTATAATGCCTCACCTGGACGGTCTTGCTGTATTAGAAAAGATCGGGAGCTTAAACCTTTCAAAAAAACCAAACATTATTATGCTGACAGCATTTGGTCAGGAAGATGTAACAAAAAAAGCGGTGGATCTGGGTGCTTCTTATTATCTGCTGAAACCTTTTGATATGGATATTTTAGTGAATAAAATCAGGGATGTTGCAAAAATTGGAAGTGGAGTTAACGCAAAATCTATGGATGCCAACCAAATGCGCCATGATAATACTCCAATGAATCTGGATGCAAGTATCACAAGTATTATTCATGAAATTGGAGTTCCGGCACATATTAAAGGTTATATGTATTTAAGAGAGGCAATTACTCTTGTCTATCATGATATTGAACTATTGGGGACAGTAACAAAAGTACTTTATCCAGACATAGCGAAAAGGTTCAATACAACACCGAGCCGAGTGGAACGTGCAATTCGGCACGCCATAGAAGTTGCGTGGGGCCGGGGTAATATTGAATCTATTTCAAAAATGTTCGGGTATACGGTAAATGTTTCTAAATCAAAACCTACGAATTCGGAGTTTATTGCCATGGTAGCTGACAAGCTTCGGGTGGAACATCGAAAAAATTAGCAGGCAAATATGGCTGTATAGGATAATGTTTCTTCATATTAGATTTTCTTTAACAAAGGCTACCTTGAAAATAAAAGTACGGCTAAAAAGAAGTAATACTGCTGCTTCACATTCGGATAGTCTTGCCCAAGGGCTTGTTCTCGACTAATTTTGACGGAAAGAACGACCGCCAAAATGGATTCTCCAACTGCGCTCATCCTTTGGGCGTCCTCTCCTTCGTTACACAGCAATATTAATTTTCATAATTCATGGGGCAAAAATTTTACATGAGTGTCTCTGTTAAAGGCCGGTATTGATATAAGAAAGGCAGGCCTGCGGCTCTTTTTTTCGCTTGCCGCGGAGAAATCCTTCAGCTCTCCCTTCGAAACCAGCAGGGTGCCGCGCAGCCAATCCAAGCAAGACAAAAACCGTCTTGTTGGGATTCAAGATCCCGGAAGACGTTAGTCTACCCGGAGATCTCCTCCACGGCAGGTCAGTTGCAGTCGCAGAAGGTCGACTCCGGGAGGAATCCACCTGCCAGAGGCAGGTTAGCTGAGAGAGTTCCCTCCGGAAAGCGTACCTTCAAAGGCAAAGCACAAAAGCGCATACTTATACAGAAAAAATACTTTTTCAACAGCCTGAAAAAGCTGCGAACCCATTAGGTTCGCAGCTTTTTTATGTTCGAGCTGGTTTTTTTTGAAATTTAGGGGCTACTTTATTGTTTTTGCGATCTCTATGCAGGATAAATCCGCCGATTATCCAGATGCCGGCTGCGAATGCAATCATCCCAGCTAAAAATTGAAGGTATAGAGATGGGAAAGGAACATTTAAAATTTGAAACAGCGTATCTCTCATTAATTTAATTCCATAACCAGCTGTAAGTATAGGAATTAATAAAATAATCAATGCAATAAATCGCATAATTGTCATAATAGTACCTCTCTTTATTCATTAAGTCATTATCATTCTATCTAATATTTTAAAAAAAGTCGAGTGGCATATCCTCCTGTTATTTTAGTATGATAGACAGGAAGGGAAGACAGGAGGCTGAAAATGTTAAATTTATTTTTCTATGGAAGGTCAGAAGAAATAAATAACTTTCTGAACAAAACACCGGTGCCTTCGGAGGTAAGTATTGAAGGAGCTGTGCTTACAGGAGAGGAGAGAGTACTTAATCATCCGCTTCCTGTTTATCATTCATTGGAGCAGGTTGATTTTAATAAAGATAACATTCTACTTGTGACAAATCACCATTTAGAAGAAAATTATAAAAATATAAATTATGAGGGAGCAGAATTACTGTTCACTTTAATGATTTCAAAAGAACAAACATATAAAGAATATAAAAAAAATAACGAGAAGTTAATGAAAATTATTAATGCGACTCATGACGGAATGATAGCAATTGATGAAAAAAGCCGCTTAGTGCTAATTAATAAACGAGCAGCAGAAATGACGGAACTGTCAGTGGAAAACTCGCTGGGCAGAAATATAGAAGAAGTAATGCCTACGAGCAGACTGCCCCGGGTATTAAATACAAATATTACAGAATATAATAAAAAACAAATAATTGGAAATGATCGAAGTATTATTACTACCAGAGTTCCTATGTATGAAGAGGGTAATATTATTGGAGCACTGGCAGTCTTCAGGGATGTTACTGAAATAGTAAAAATGGCAGAAGAAGTAACCAATTTAAAAAGTATAAGAACAATGCTGGAATCTATCATTAATTCTTCCGATGATGCTATTTCGGTTGTAAATGAAAAAGGCATCGGCTTACTGATTAACCCTGCATATACCCGTCTGACAGGATTATCGGAAAAGGAAGTAGTAGGAAAGCCTGCAGCTACGGATATCTCTGAAGGAGAAAGTATTCATATGCGGGTACTGCAGACAAAAAAACCTATAAGAGGAGCCCGGATGAAGGTAGGCCCTTTAAGAAGAGATGTTGTAGTGAATGCTGCCCCGGTAATAGTCGATGGAAAAATAAAAGGGAGTGTCGGAGTAGTTCATGACGTTTCAGAAATGGAATCCCTGGCATTGGAGCTGGAGCAGGCGAAAAGTATTATTAGAACGCTGGAAGCTAAATATGAATTCGCTGACATCATCGGGAACTCGACAGAAATCAAAATGGCTGTTGAACAAGCAAAAGTAGCCGCTAAAACGCCAGCAGCTATATTGCTCCGTGGAGAGTCAGGAACAGGAAAAGAACTATTCGCACATGCAGTACATAACGAGAGTAAAAGAAAGTTCAATAAATTTATCAGAGTTAATTGTGCCTCACTTACAGAAACGCTGCTGGAAAGTGAACTTTTTGGCTATGAAGAGGGAGCGTTTTCCGGTGCCAAAAGAGGAGGAAAAAAGGGGCTGTTTGAAGAAGCTGATAAAGGAAGTATATTTTTAGATGAAATCGGGGAGCTTTCCCCAAAAATGCAGGCAAAATTACTCCGGGTGCTTCAGGAACATGAAATCGTCCGCGTGGGCGGTACTGCAGCTATTAATGTAGATGTAAGATTAATAGCTGCGACGAATATTAATATAGAAAAAAAGATCGAAGAATCCCAGTTTAGAGCAGATTTGTTTTTCCGGCTGAACCGGGTCCCTATTTTTATACCGTCATTAAGAGAAAGAAAGCAGGATATTCCTATTCTTGCAATGCACCTTCTGAGAAGATTAAATCAGGATTATGGTAGATACGTGAATGGTTTAACTGAGGAAGCTGCGTTGAAACTGCAATCATATCACTGGCCCGGGAATGTAAGAGAATTGGAAAATGTTTTAGGCAGAGCGGTAATTCATATGCCGCAGACTGCCCAGAAAATTCATGCCTCACATATTACGATTGCAGAGGAAACGAAACCCGCTTTTCAAAACAGTGAAACTTTTGACAGCCGCACTTTGGAAGAGCAGTTAAATTGGTTTGAGAAAAATCTAATACAACAGCAGCTGATCAAAAATGATGGAAATAAAACACAAACTGCTAAAAAATTAAATATCAGTCTGCGGAATTTATATTATAAAATGGAAAAATTCAGTCTCTAGAAACCGCGCAAAATAATGCATGCAATAATTTGCGCGGTGTGCAATAATTTGCATGTTCTAAAATAATAGTTCACGATGATAAAAGAATAAAATATATTTAATTTAAAGAATATTAATGTTTTATTTTTCTCGGGAGGACTATTAACTATATTGGAACAAAATATAATAAATTGGTAAAAAGGTATTCCTTTTTCATTAGTTCTGTCACTGCTCAAAGCTGATATGAGAAACCTTCGCTGCGGGATCTTCCCAGCTTGTTCTTCTTAAGGCTGTGAGAACTTTCACAGCCAAAAGCATAGGCGCATCCGATTAAATGTTCTCGAGGCTATCTTCACGATCTTTGTGAAGATGGCTACTGGACGAGCGGAGCAATGCTCTCTCTAAAAAGGCGCCCGCCGGTTTTCGCTTCGTCTTACATTTGATAAACAGCAGGAAGACAGCTTTTATAAATTACTCTTTCTTTTTTAAAGAATATAGAGGGCAAGGAGGTTTAGACGCCTGGGGAAAAAGAAAGCGTGAAGATCATAGATTTGTTCAGGTCTTTGAACGAATCTCTTAGCAGGAGTGAAGCAAGTTATTGCCCTGCATCCAAGTGATACGGTTTTTGGCTTTCTTGGATGGGCTGGACGGAACCTTGACTCCGGAGGTGTCCTTATCTTATAGCAACATCATATTTGATTAGAGAACTTTCAGCAAAAAGTGCACCATAAAGTATGAAAAAATCACTGTATTACTCATAATGAAAAATCTTGTGCAGAAAAGAGGAAATCAGCTTTTTGGCAAGTCAGTTTCAAAAGCGGAGCTGTTTTGGCATCATTATTGCATATTATAATACTGAAAATTAGAGGAGGTAAAAATGAATATTGCCGAATTGAAATTAAAAATCAGCCAAAGAGAAAAAAAAGCTGTTATTGCAGTGGCGAATGCGACAGATCCTTCTATATTTTTAGCTGCACAGGCAGCAAAAGAGGATGGACTTGCCAAGTTCGTTTTTACAGGACCGCTTCAGGAGGTTACTGATGCAATGGAAGAAGCTTCTTTTACACCAGATGATCAATACCATTCATTTATAGACTGCAGCACAGACCAGGAAGCAGCAGAAGTTGCTGTCAGACTTGTTTCTGAGGGGAAAGCAACGGTGCTGATGAAGGGGATGATTGCTACCTCTACTTTGTTAAAAGCCGTACTAAATAAAGAATACGGGTTAAGAACTGGCGGTATTCTTTCTCACATTGCTGGGTTCCAGATTAACAGCAGAGAGAAAATTTTATTTTTAACAGATGCAGCGATGAATATTGCTCCAGAGCTGGAGGAGAAAGTTCAAATAGTTGAAAATGCTGTAAAAGCTGTCCGGCAGATGGGAATCGAACAGCCGAAAGTAGCAATGCTTGCTGCAGTTGAAACAGTAAACCCTGCGATGCAGGCTACGCTCGATGCGGCTGCAATAACTCAGATGAACCGCAGAAACCAGATAAAACATTGTCTTATTGACGGCCCTTTAGGCTTTGATAATGCGATTTCAGCCGAAGCCGCAGTTCAAAAGAAAATAGAATCTCCAGTGGCAGGAAGTGCTGACATACTGGTTGCTCCACAAATAGAAACTGGAAATTCACTTTACAAATCCTTTACTTATATTGGTGGAGCTGTAGTCGGAGGAATGATCGTTGGAGCTAAAGCTCCAATCATTCTGACTTCGAGAAGTGATTCGGAAGAAAGTAAATTATTTTCATTGGCCATGGCAGTAAGTACTACATGAAACCAGCATTTACTGATGTTAAACCTTTTCTTTCATCCTAAAGCTCGAAGCAGAAAAGGACAAAATAAATTATATAAACTCAATTAACATTGTTACTAATTTTAGGGGGAATACGCAATGGAACTTTTCACTTATATGGAAGAATACGATTATGAGCAAGTGGTAGTGTGCCAGGATAAAGAGTCAGGCTTAAAAGCTATCATAGCAATTCATGATACAACGCTGGGCCCGGCTCTGGGCGGCACGAGAATGTGGACTTATGAAACGGAGGAAGCTGCGTTTGAAGATGCACTTCGTCTCGCTAAGGGGATGACATACAAGAATGCCGCTGCAGGACTGAATCTCGGCGGTGGTAAAACTGTAATCATAGGCGATCCTAAAAAGGATAAAAACGAAGCAATGTTCCGCGCATTTGGCAGGTTTATTCAGGGGCTTAACGGTCGTTATATTACTGCGGAAGATGTAGGAACGACAGTGGAAGATATGGATCTTGTTTATTCAGAGACAGATTATGTAACAGGGGTTTCTCCGGCATTCGGATCTTCAGGCAATCCTTCTCCTGTAACAGCCTACGGCGTATACGTCGGGATGAAAGCTGCAGCGAAAGAAGCTTTTGGAACAGATTCGTTAGAAGGTAAAACAGTGGCAGTGCAGGGCGTCGGGAATGTTGCTTATAATATGTGCCGCTATTTACACGAAGAAGGAGCAAAGCTCGTTGTTACTGATATTAATAAAGATTCAGTAAAAAAAGCTGTAGAAGAATTTGGTGCAAGAGCAGTCGATATTGATGATATTTATGATGTAGACTGTGATATTTATTCTCCATGTGCTTTAGGCGCTACAGTGAATGATGAGACAATTCCCAGATTGAAAGCGAAAGTAATCGCAGGTGCTGCAAATAATCAGCTGCTTGAAAACAGACATGGTGATATTATACAGGATAAAGGAATTGTCTATGCGCCGGATTATGTAATTAACTCAGGCGGAGTAATAAATGTTGCAGATGAGCTGCTCGGGTACAACCGGGAAAGAGCAATGAAAAAAGTCGAAACAATTTACGACAGTATTGCTAAAATAATGGATATTTCCAGACGGGATCAAGTACCGACATATGTAGCCGCAAATCGTCTTGCAGAAGAAAGAATTGAAACTATGAGAAAGTCACGTCGTCAATTTTTACAGAATGGGATGAATATACTATCCCGCGGACGTTAACAGGAGGGACCGAAGTGGAACATTTTCGTATATTAGCCATTAATCCAGGTTCAACTTCAACTAAGATTGGTGTATTTGATAACGAACAGGAAATATTGGAACAAACAATTAGACATGACAGAGATACAATTGATACTTATCATACAATTATTGATCAATATTCATTTCGTAAAGATATGATATTGCAGACGCTCGACCAGGCCGGGATCAATTTATCGAAGCTTTCAGCGGTAGTGGGCCGCGGAGGGTTGCTGCGGCCAATCGAAGGCGGCACATACAAAGTTAATGAGGATATGCTGCATGACTTGAAGCTTGGATATGCAGGGCAGCACGCTTCAAATCTGGGAGGTATACTCGCTTATGAAATAGCTTCCCAGTTAAACATTGAATCTTTTATAGTAGATCCAGTGGTTGTGGATGAACTTGAAGATGTAGCGAGAGTTTCAGGTTTTGCTGATTTTGAAAGAAAAAGTATATTTCATGCGCTGAATCAAAAAGCAGTAGCGAGAAAAGTAGCAGAGCAGCTGGACCGTTCCTATGAAGATTTGCGGCTGATAGTTACACACATGGGCGGTGGTATTACCGTAGGTGCGCATCGATATGGACGTGTTATCGATGTAAACAATGGTTTGCATGGGGAAGGGCCTTTTTCACCTGAAAGAGCAGGAACTGTACCTGCAGGTGATTTAGTTTCCATGTGCTATTCGGGAGATTTTTATTCCGATGAAATTATGAAAAAAATTGTCGGTCAGGGTGGGCTTGTAGGCTATCTGGGAACGAATGATGCGGTGGAAGTGGAAAAGCGTATTTCTCAGGGGGATGAAAAAGCAGAACTTGTTTATAACTCCATGGCTTATCAAATTGCCAAAGAAATAGCCGCAAATGCAGCGGTGCTGGAAGGAAAAGTGGATGCGATCATTTTAACCGGAGGACTAGCTTATGGAAAAGAATTTGTGCAGAAAATTGCTTCTCGTGTAAAATGGATATCAAGAGTAGTTATACATCCAGGAGAAAATGAACTTCAAGCACTGACTGCCGGGACATTGCGCGTGTTAAGAGGGCAGGAAAAATCAAAAGAATACAGTATTTCGTAGAGAAATTCATTGAAAAGGAGAGATACCTATGGCTGAAAAATATGATCTGGTCATATTAGGAGCTGGTACAGGCGGGTACGTAGCCGCAATACGAGCTGCTCAGTTGAATTTGAGTGTCGCAGTAGTAGAAAAGTCAAAGCTAGGGGGCACTTGTCTGCATCAAGGATGTATTCCCAGTAAAGCTCTTTTAAGAAGTGCCGAAGTATTTAAAACAGTAAAAGAATCGGAAAATTTTGGAGTATCTGCAGAAGCACCGTCATTAAATTTTTCGAAAGTTATGGAGCGGAAGCAGTCGATTGTCAATCAGCTTCATAAAGGTGTACAAAACCTAATGAAAAAAGGGAAAATAGATGTATACCACGGATTTGGCCGTATTTTAGGACCTTCTATTTTTTCGCCTACTCCAGGTACTATTTCTGTGGAGTACGAAGAAGAAGATAAAGAAAACGATATGCTGATACCTTCGAATGTCATCGTTGCTACAGGAAGCCGTCCGAGATCACTGCCTGGATTGGAAATAGATGAAGAAAAAATCCTTTCATCCAATGGAGCCTTAATGCTGGAAGAACTGCCTGAATCGCTTTCTATTATCGGAGGCGGGGTAATCGGTGTAGAGTGGGCTTCCATGTTTGCTGACTTCGGGGTAGATGTAACTATTTTTGAATATACAGAACGCCTGCTGCCAACCGAGGATAAAGAAATTTCTAAAGAAATGGAAAAATCTCTGAAAAAAAAGGGAATCTCAATATTTACAAATACAAAAGTGGATGCTGCCAATATTAAAGCTGCTGATAAAAATGTAATTATTCCTTATGAAAGAGAAGGAGCAAGCGAAACTGCCACTACTGAAAAAGTACTTATTTCTGTTGGAAGAGAAGCCAATGTAAAAAATATAGGTCTCGAAAATACAGATATTGAAGTAGAAAATAGTGTAATAAAGGTTAATAAACATTACCAGACAAAAGAAACTCATATCTATGCGATTGGTGATGTGATCGGAGGAATGCAGCTTGCCCACGTAGCATCTCACGAAGGTATTGCAGCAGTGGAGCACCTGGCAAGACTTCAGCCGCATCCCGTAGACCCCTCTCTTGTAGCCCGCTGTACATATTCTTCCCCGGAGGTCGCGAGTGTAGGGCTGACGGAAGAACAGGCATTGGAACAGGGATATGAAATTAAAGTCGGTAAATTTCCTTTCCAGGGTGTAGGCAAGGCACTGGTATATGGAGATGCTGACGGGTTCGTAAAATTAATCTCTGATAAAAAGAGTGATGATCTGCTGGGTGTTCATATGATTGGCCCTCACGTAACCGATATGATTTCGGAAGCTGCCCTTGCTAAATTCCTGGATGCTACTGCCTGGGAAATAGGAGAGTCCATTCATCCGCATCCGAGTTTATCAGAAGTAATAGGAGAAGCTGCACTAGCAGTGGAAGGAAAGCAAATTCACGGCTAATCGTTTAAAGGAGGTTTTAATAATGACAGAAAATCGACATCACGCGCTTGGTTTATCAGACGATCAGGTTTTGACGATGTATAAGACGATGCTTGAAGCAAGAATGATTGACGAAAGAATGTGGCTGTTGAACAGAGCTGGGAAAGTACCTTTTGTAATTTCTTGTCAAGGACAGGAAGCAGCTCAGGTAGGAGCATCTATGGCACTGGATACTGAGGTGGATTTTGCACTTCCGTATTACCGGGACATGGGAGTAGTGCTTCATTTTGGGATGTCAGCCAAAGATCTGATGTTATCTGCTTTTGCGAAAGCAGAAGATCCAAACTCAGGGGGGCGTCAGATGCCCGGACATTTTGGCTATAAAGCAAAACGTATTGTTACCGGTTCTTCTCCTGTAACGACGCAGGTACCGCATGCAGTTGGCTTCGGACTCGCTGCAAAAATGAAAAAACAGAATTTTGTAGCATTTACTACTTTTGGCGAAGGATCTTCCAATCAGGGAGATTTTCATGAGGGGATTAATTTTGCAAGTGTACATGATCTTCCTGTAATTTTTATGTGTGAAAACAATAAATACGCAATTTCAGTGCCACTGGATAAACAGCTGAATATTGAACACGTGTCCGACAGGGCTGCCGGATATGGAATTTACGGGGAATCTGTAGATGGGAACGATCCACTCGCAGTATACGAAGCTATTAAAAATGCGAGGGAACGTGCCGTAAAGGGAGAAGGCCCTTCTCTGATAGAAACAGTTTCCTATCGTCTTACTCCTCACTCAAGTGATGATGATGACAGCACATACCGCTCCCGGGAAGAAGTCAACGCTGCGAAGAAAATTGATTCTATTCACACTTTCAGCGAATATTTACGTGAATTGAATATACTTACAGAAGAAGTTGAGGAAGAAATTAAATCCAAGCTGCGCAGAGAAATTGATGAGGCTACTGACTATGCGGAAAATGCAGATTACGCTTCAGCAGATACGCTGATGCAGTATGTCTACGAGGAGGAATAATCTTATGCCTGTGATGACATATATCGAAGCAATTACAAAAGCGATGCATGAAGAAATGGAACGTGATGAAAATGTTTTTGTGCTAGGAGAAGATGTTGGAAAAAGAGGCGGAGTTTTTCGTGCCACCGATGGGTTATATGAGGCTTTTGGTGAAGAAAGAGTAATAGATACCCCTCTAGCTGAATCTGCGATAGCAGGTGTAGGAATTGGTGCAGCAATGTTCGGCATGCGGCCTGTGGCAGAGATGCAGTTTGCAGATTTTATTATGCCTGCGGTGAACCAGATAGTATCTGAAGCTGCTAAAATCCGTTATCGTTCCAATAATGACTGGACTTGTCCTATTACAATACGTGCACCTTTTGGAGGGGGAGTGCACGGAGCGCTTTATCATTCCCAATCAGTGGAAGCCCTTTTTGCAAACACTCCAGGCCTGAAAATTGTCATCCCTTCAAATCCATATGATGCAAAAGGGTTATTGAAGTCGGCAATAAGATCAAATGACCCAGTTCTATTCTTTGAACATAAGCGGGCTTACCGCTTGTTAAAAGAAGAAGTACCTGAAGAGGATTACACAGTACCGATTGGAAAAGCAGCTGTTGCGAGAGAAGGATCTGACGTAACTGTTATCACCTACGGGTTATGTACACACTTTACCAAACAGGCGGCAGAAGAAGTGGCCGAAGACGGCGTCGAAACACACATACTGGATCTGCGTACAGTTTATCCTCTGGATAAAGAAGCAATCAAGGAAGCAGTGACAAAAACCGGGAAGGTGCTGCTCGTTACCGAGGATAATAAAGAAGGAAGTATTATGAGCGAAGTAGCCGCAATAATTGCAGAATATTGCCTCTTCGAACTCGATGCCCCTGTAGAGCGGCTGGCAGGGCCTGATGTGCCGGCGATGCCATATACACCGCCGTTGGAAAAAGCATTTATGGTGAATACGGATAAGATTCAAAAAGCAATTCGTGATTTAGCTGAATTTTAATTGAGTTAAAGGAGGAGAGAAAATGGCGACTGAAATTACAATGCCCCAATTAGGTGAAAGTGTTACTGAGGGGACTATCACAAAATGGCTCGTCTCCCCGGGAGACAAAGTAAATAAATATGATCCCCTTGCTGAAGTAATGACAGATAAGGTGAATGCAGAAGTCCCGTCTTCCTTCAGCGGAACAATTGAAAAATTAATTGCAGAAGAAGATCAGACGATTGCTGTTGGAGAAGTAATCTGTACAATGAATGTGGAGGGCCAGCCGGAAAAAACTCCGGAAACATCTAAAGAGCAGCCGGATCAGGAAACATCCACTTCACCCGCGGAAGAATCACCTAAAGCAGAAAGTGATAATTCCTCTAAAAATAGATATTCTCCAGCAGTTATGAGGCTGGCACAGGAAAACGACATTGATTTGTCTAAAGTCGATGGGAGCGGAAGAGGGGGAAGGATTACTCGAAAGGATATTCAGGCGCTTATTGAAAACGGTCAGGAGTCCGGAAAAGAGCAGGAAGCTGCTCCCGTAAAATCAGAATTTTCATCTCCTTCTCATGCAGCGACGTCTCCAAGTCTCTCTGCCCCAGCAGGCGGACAGGGAAGGACCGAAGAAATTCCTGTAAGCGGGGTAAGAAAAGCCATAGCACAAAATATGGTGCAGTCTAAACATAATGCGCCGCATGCCTGGATGATGGTGGAAGTAGATGTAACAAACCTGGTCAAGCTCAGGGAGCAAAAGAAAAACGAGTTTGCTTCGCAGGAAGGCTTTAAACTGACGTATCTTCCATTCTTTATGAAAGCTGTCGTAGATGCTCTTAAAAAATATCCACAGGTAAATGCGAAGTGGGCAGAAGATAAAATCATCCGTTATAAAGATGTTCATTTATCCATGGCAGTAGCTGCAGATGAAGAATTATATGTTCCGGTCATAAAAAATGCTGACGAAAAAAATATTACAGGCCTGGCTCGTGCTTTAAATGATATAGCAGGGAAAGTTCGTACCGGCTCATTAACTTCCCAGGATATGCAGGGAGGTACTTTCACTTTAAATAATACAGGGTCGTTTGGTTCTATTCAGTCGCAGCCTATTATCAACGCCCCTCAGGCAGCAATTTTATCTGTAGAATCCATCGTGAAGCGTCCTGTTATCATGGAAAACGATGCAATAGCAGTAAGACATATGGTGAATTTATGTATGTCCCTCGATCACCGGGTACTTGATGGGTTAATATGCGGAAAGTTTATGAATGATATTAAAACAAGCTTAGAAAGCATTAATGAATCAAATACAACAATTTATTAACACCACCCGATTTTCTGAAGCGTTACTGAATACAAAATCCGATTGGATTGAATTTCAGTTCAGCAGCTTATCCAATTATAAATTGGATAAGAACTATCTTTGGAAATTATTCAGTATAACGTGTAAAATAGAAATAGAAACTATAAGGAAAGGGTGATATTACATGGAATTCCAAATGTTTATGAACGATGTGGTTCAATCCGCTCGTCAAGATATGGACCAGGCTGGTTATCAGCAGCTGACTTCGGCAGAAGAAGTAGAGCAGACTCTTTCACAGGAGGGTACTACATTTGTAGTTGTTAACTCTGTCTGTGGGTGTGCTGGAGGTATTGCCCGGCCATCTGCTGCCTACATGAAGAATTATGAGGTGCAGCCTGACCGTTTTGTAACGGTATTCGCAGGTCAGGATAAGGAAGCTACAGAAAAGGCCCGATCTTATTTCACTGGATACCCTCCATCTTCCCCGTCTTTTGCGCTTATTAAAGATGGAGAAATTAAGGCAATGGTGGAACGCCATGAAATTGAAGGACATGAGCCTATCGAGGTAGTAAATAAACTTGAGTCTCATTTCGATGCTCATTTTAAAAAGTAATTTCTGTTAAGAGCTGTTCTGACAAAATAGGGAGCAGCTCTTTTCCCTTTAAAGTTAAGGGGGCCTCTCACTGGGGCTATGCAATAAACAAGTAGTATGCTATAATCTTAAATCGTCAGCACAATCGTCCGAAACTATTTTTAGGAGTGGTGGATTAATGCAAGAACTGTATAAAGAGATACATATGTATTTAAATCAGGAAGAGGAAATTCCATTTAAACAGTTTGATGATTACTACAAAAGAGTGATGAAGTATTTTAATGATCATGCAGACGAATTTGATGAGGATCACATCTGGAAAGCATTATTTATTTCGGAAAATGTAATGTCAAATGCAGATGGACGTGCAAAGGAAGTTACGAATCAAAAAGAAACTAAAAAGTATGCGCGTATGTCTAAGCGTCTTACACTCTGGGCACAAAATTTTGCAGCAAGACTCGCTCGTAAAGGCTATAATGAGGAACAAATGAATGCCCGATTTGAAAAGATGTTCGAGGATTATGAAAAATTTAAGAATGAATAGTGCTTGCTATTATTAAGTTATACTGCTATAATTATCTAGTGTCGGTGAAAAGCTGCGACACTTTAGGCGCCCGTAGTGAAATGGATATCATACGAGATTTCGGCTCTCGCGTTCCGGGTTCGAATCCTGGCGGGCGCGCCATTTAATAATGTTAACCTCCAGTCTGCTGGAGGTTTTTTGTTATTACAAAGCAAATAGTTTACACTTGAAATTGCTTGGAATCGTAAAAAGAAAGAAGCGATAAAATTATGTTTGGTATCGGATATCGTACTTTAAAAACAGCGGTAGGAGCATCTGTCGCGATTTTAATTGCCCAGATGCTGCAGTTGGAATTTTTTGCTTCAGCGGGAATTTTAACAATTTTATGTATTCAAAAAACAAGAAAAAAGTCGTTTCAAAGTGCCTGGGAGAGAATGCTTGCTTGTTTCCTGGGACTTGCAGCTGCAGGTCTTATTTTTGAATTGATCGGATATCATTTTATAAGTGTAGCTCTTCTGCTCCTTATTTTTATTCCTATCACTGTACAGCTTAAAATTACTTCAGGCATTGTTACGAGCGCAGTAATTATGTTTCACGTTTATACAGCTGGAGCTCTTACTGCAGAACTGATGTTAAATGAACTTGCGCTTATTTCCATAGGTGTAGGCATAGCACTGCTGATGAATATTTACATTCCAAGTAACGAATCCGTGTTGGATTCTTACCAGGAGGAACTTGAAAGTCTTTATGCAAAGATTTTTCATGAATTTGCTGCTTATATAAAAAATGGAGACAACAAGTGGAACGGCAAAGAAATAACAGAAGCATCAGAACTGTTAATAAATGCAAAAAATTTAGCCATGCAGAATCTTGAAAACCATATATTCAGGTACGAAGACAGCTATTACCACTATTTTAAGATGAGAGAGAAACAGCTGGATATTATAGAGAGAATGATGCCGCTGCTGACATCTATAGATTATCATGTGGAACAGGCTGACATGCTTGCTGCTTTTATGGATGATCTTGCAGAAGGAGTTCATCCGGCAAATACAGCACACCTGTATATAGAAAAATTGGAAAAATTACAGAACTCCTTTAAAGAAATGCCGTTGCCTGATACAAGAGATGAATTTGAAGCGCGCTCTGCTTTAGCTCATCTTGTCAGAGAGCTGGATCAGTATTTATGGATTAAACAGCAGTTTAAAGTTACAAAAAAATATGGTGTGTTCGAGTCAGATAAATAGTCAGATTGGTGCTGGCACGCACGATATTTCACTGCATACAAAATTACCCTGCTGCAGCTTTGCTGCAGCAGGGTAATTTAAATTGGTTTTATTCTCTTTAGAAGTAGGACACTCCCATAAGTGCTGTTCCTAAAAACATTACAATAATCATCATATACACAATCGCTTTGCGAAACTTTCGAGGCATACCTTTTCCCTCCTCATTGACTTGTTCTGCTTTTATTTTATCTTTAATAGCAATCGTTTTCAAGAGTAGAGGTGGCAAAAGGAAAGATATGTTATAATGAATACATATTCACCAGCTTAAGGAGGATATTATGGAAGAGTATAAAATTGCTTATGAGAAGTGGCAGCACGAAGTAAAAAAGAATCTTTCCAGGCGGCCGGAAAGAAAAGATGAATTTACTACCGGCTCTCAGCTGGAAGTGAAGAGAGCTTATTTTCCGAACAATTTTGACAGCGCTTACATAGATAAACTTGGTTTTCCAGGGCAGTATCCTTACACCAGGGGAATTCGTCATACAATGTACCGTGGACAGCTGTGGACGATGAGGCAGTATGCGGGGTTTGGTTCTGCCAAAGAAACAAATAGTCGTTTCAGATATCTGCTGGAACAAGGGCAGACCGGCCTGTCAGTAGCTTTCGATCTCCCTACACAAATCGGCTATGACTCAGATGATCCTATGTCTCTTGGAGAAGTAGGAAAAGTAGGAGTCGCCATAGATTCTCTGGAAGATATGGAATTGTTATTCGATCAGATTTCTTTAAAAGATGTAAGTACGTCTATGACCATTAATGCTCCGGCTGCAGTCCTGCTTGCCATGTATATAGCTGTAGCGGAAAAGCAGGGGGTACAGGCAAGTCAGGTAAGAGGAACAATTCAAAATGACATTTTAAAAGAATACATTGCAAGAGGGACTTATATATTTCCGCCGAAGCCTTCCATGCGTCTAATTACTGATATTTTCGCATACTGTGCAGACAATGCCCCGTCGTTTAACACAATCAGTATCAGTGGTTATCACATACGGGAAGCAGGATCGACTGCAGTGCAGGAACTTGCGTTCACGATGGCAAATGCAATTGCTTATGTAGAAGCTGCGCTTGCAGCAGGCTTGGATATAGATGATTTTGCTCCAAGACTTGCTTTTTTCTTTAATGGGCATAATGATTTTTTTGAGGAAACTGCAAAATTTCGTGCAGCGAGAAGAATGTGGGCAAAGCTGATGAGAGAGCGCTTTGGGGCTAAAAAACAAAAAAGTGAACAGATGCGTTTTCACACACAGGTTGCAGGCTCTACGCTGACTGCACAGCAGCCGGAAAACAATGTCATACGAGTGGCCCTGCAGGCAATGGCAGCAGTACTTGGGGGAACCCAGAGCCTTCATACAAATTCAAAAGACGAGGCGCTTTCTCTTCCGACAGAAGAAAGTGCACGAATTGCACTCAGAACGCAGCAGATTCTCGCGCATGAAACTGGAATTGCGAATACTATAGATCCATTAGGCGGCTCTTATTATGTGGAAGCACTTACCGACCAGCTCGAAGAGGAAGCATTCCGCTATATTGATCATATTGAAAAGCTTGGAGGCGCAGTGAGTGCGGTCGAAAAACAGTATATGCAAAGGGAAATTCACCGAGCAGCCTATGATGCACAAAAAAGGCTGGAAAAAGAAGAAGATATCGTTGTAGGAGTAAACAAATTTCAGAGTGGGGAAGAGCAGGCTCCGGACGTAATGACGGTAGATGAAACATTTGTAGAAAATCAGCTGAACCGGCTAAAAGAGCTGCGAAAGGAAAGAGATAACGAACGTGTGAGACTTTCACTACAGCAGCTTAAAGACACAGCCTCAGGAGAAGGGAACTTAATGTACGATATTTTGGAAGCAGTGAAAGCATATGCGACAGTTGGAGAAATATGTCATACGCTGCGCGGTGTATTTGGTGAATATTCTGTATAAGGGGGAGGAGCATATGAAAAAAATACGAGTACTTATTGCAAAACCCGGACTCGATGGTCATGACAGGGGAGCGCTTGTTATTTCACAGGCACTGCGGGACGCAGGAATGGAAGTTATATATACTGGATTGCGCCAGTCTCCCGCCCAGATAGTACGAGCGGCTGTGCAGGAGGATGTAGATGTCATAGGACTTTCCAGCCTTTCCGGAGCACATAATGTCCTTTTTCCTGCAGTAATTAAGCAGCTTCAGGAAGAATCTGCAGAAGATATCATGGTGATCGGGGGAGGAGTCATTCCGATAAATGATGTTATTGCCCTGGAAAAACAAGGTATTGATAAAATATTCACACCCGGCACACCGACTTCATTAATTGCCGCTTATATAGAAGATGCTGTAAGAAAAAAACACGGGGAAGAGTCTATGTTTTTTACGAAACCAATCGGTATTGATCACATAGGAATTGCGGTGAATTCAATTGAAGAGACTGCAGCTTTCTACACTACCCATTTTCAATTAGAAATAGATAATGTAGTGGAAGTACCTGAACAGGGAGTACGTGTTGCATTTCTTCCATTAGCTTCGGTTACGCTGGAACTATTAGAACCGATGGGAGAAAACAGCCCCATCCAGAAATTTATTGATCAAAGAGGAGGAGGACTGCATCATATTGCCGTCGCTGTAAGCAGTATTGATGAGAGGCTGAATCAAATGAAGAAATCAGGCATACCATTAATAGATGAAGTTCCTAAAAAAGGAGCGAAAGGTGATCCAATAGCTTTTATTCATCCTAAAGCAGCGGATGGTACATTAATTGAACTGCTGGAGAAAAAGGAGGAAGCAGCTGATGGATATGTATGACAAACTGAATGAACTATATGATAAAAGAAGAAAAGTAGAATTAGGCGGGGGTGACGAACGAAGAAAAAAACAGCATGAAAAAGGAAAGCTCACTGCCCGGGAACGTATAGATATTCTTCTGGACGAGGGGACGTTTGTAGAGCTGCAGCCTTTTATTGAACACCGTTTTAACGAACCTGGAATGGAAAAGGGCTCTGCACCAGGAGAAGGTGTCGTTACAGGCTATGGACAAATAGAAGGCAGGAAAGTCTTTCTTTTTTCACAGGATTTCACTGTCTATGGCGGTGCACTGGGAGAGATGCATGCCAAAAAAATCGCCAATGTCATGGACCTTGCTGTAAAAAATAAAGCCCCCTTTATCGGATTAAATGATTCCGGCGGTGCCAGAATACAGGAAGGTGTTCTTTCTCTCGATGGATACGGGCAGGTGTTTTACCGGAATTCAATTTATTCGGGTGTAATTCCGCAGATTTCTGTAATTATGGGGCCCTGCGCAGGTGGAGCAGTTTATTCCCCTGCGATTACGGATTTTGTTTTTATGGTGGAAAAGACCAGTCAAATGTTTATTACAGGTCCTAAAGTAATTGAAACAGTTACAGGTGAAAAAATCTCAGCTGAAGAGTTAGGCGGAGCAGATGTGCATAACTCTATAAGTGGAAATGCACATTTTTCTTCTGAAACGGAAGAGGCAGCGTTAAGCCAGGTACGTAAGTTACTTTCCTATCTTCCGCAGCATCAGGGAGAA
Source organism: Alkalicoccus daliensis (assembly GCF_900103955.1). Classification (GTDB taxonomy): domain Bacteria; phylum Bacillota; class Bacilli; order Bacillales; family Salisediminibacteriaceae; genus Alkalicoccus; species Alkalicoccus daliensis. Next base: position 737,535 of record NZ_FNIL01000001.1, on the reverse strand, counting down.
AGTGCTCCCGTGGTGGAATATGTAAACAAAGACGAGTTCTTATATGATCTTTTGGATTACATTCCGTTCGACCCTGCAAAGCCATATGATGTAAGAAAAATGATTATGCAGATAGCAGACAGTGAATCATTTTTTGAGGTGCAGCAAAATTTTGCGAGAAATGCAGTGGTTGGTTTTGTGAGATTGGGAGGTAAACCTGCCGGAATTATTGCTAATCAGCCAAAAGTGATGGCGGGGGGGCTGGATATCAATTCCTCTGATAAAATTGCAAGGTTTATCCGTTTTTGCGACAGCTTTAATATTCCTATTATTACTTTTGAAGATGTTACTGGCTTCCTTCCAGGTGTTCAGCAGGAACATGGAGGAATTATCAGGCACGGAGCAAAAATTTTATATGCATATTCGGAAGCCACAGTTCCTAAAATTACCGTAATTACCCGTAAAGCCTATGGAGGTGCGTATGTAGCGCTTAATAGTAAATCAATTGGTGCGGATATGGTCTATGCATGGCCCAATGCCGAAATAGCAGTAATGGGCCCCCATGGAGCCGCTAATATTATCTTTGCAAAAGAAATAAGAGAAAGTGACAATCCTGATAGTACACGGGAAGAAAAAATTGAGCTCTACCGCGAAAAATTTGCAAATCCATACATTGCTGCAGCGAATGGGATGGTCGATGATGTTATTGATCCCCGGGAAACGAGACAAAAATTGATGGAAAGCCTGACAATGCTGGAAAACAAAACCGAGTATCGTCCAACCAAAAAGCATGGAAACATTCCTCTTTAGAAGCTTTATGATACAATCGGGTTCGTACATATTGTTTTAGGAGGATGTTTTAAATGAATGAAGAACGACTGTTAAATGAATTTTTAGAATTAGTAAAAATTGATTCGGAAACAAAATATGAAAGAGAAATTGCAGACGTATTGATTAAAAAATTTCAGGAGCTTGGAATGAAGGTGGAGGAAGACGATTCAATGAAACATACCGGCCACGGGGCAGGAAATCTTATCTGCACCTTGGAAGGCAGCATATCAGCACCAGCTATTTATTTCACTTCGCATATGGATACAGTAGTACCAGGATTAAATGTTAATCCGATTGTAAAAGAAGGTTATGTTTATTCGGATGGAACGACGGTACTCGGAGCTGATGATAAAGCTGGAATTGCGGCCATGATCGAGGCTGTTCGGTCAATACAGGAAAGTGGAGCAACACATGGCACAGTTCAGTTTGTGATTACTGTAGGAGAAGAATCAGGTCTGCTGGGAGCAAGACACCTGGATATGAGTAAAATTAAAGCTGAGTTCGGCTATGCACTCGACAGTGACGGACCGGTCGGAGACATTGTTACCGCAGCGCCTAATCAATCAAAAATATTTGCCACGATTCATGGAAAAAAAGCTCATGCCGGCGTTGCACCGGAAAAAGGAGTTTCTGCGATTGCTGTAGCTTCTAAAGCAATCGCTGCTATGCCGCTTGGAAGAATTGATGAGGAAACTACTGCAAATATAGGAAGATTTGAAGGCGGAACGCAGACAAATGTGGTATGCGATAGGGTAGAAATTAAAGCCGAGGCTCGCTCATTGGTGAAAGAAAAAATGGTGCAGCAAACAGATAAGATGAAAGCAGCTTTTGAAAATGCAGCTAATGAAATGGGTGCGGAAGCCGAAGTAGATGTGCATATTGTGTATCCAGGGTACAAGCAGGCAGAAGATGATAAAGTAGTTGCTATTGCTAAGCAGGCTGTGAACAGAATTGGGCGGGAACCTAATATCAAACAGAGCGGCGGCGGAAGTGATGCAAATATCATAGCAGGACACGGCATTCCTACTATTAATTTAGGAGTGGGCTATGAAGATATCCACACTACTGATGAAAAAATAGCAATTGCAGAATTAAATAAATTAACGCAGCTGGTAATGGAAATTATTCATCAATCAACGAAGTAGCAGTTTCAGGTAATAAATGAAAAAGGGATCTCCCGGCGTCGACCATTTTCAAAGCCGGGAGATCCCTTTTTAAAAACTCATTTTACTGTAAAATTGAAACTTGTTCTAACATGCCGTATTCGAGCGATTCTAATATGGTTTCTTCAGAATGTCCTATTTGCATAGAAATCTGTTTGATCGTAGGTGATGGTCTGTTTTGGACTGCATGGTCACTTACCGCTTCCAGTACAAGATGAAGTACAGAATGGTAAGAAGAAGTAAAAGAAGACAAGCCTGTCATAATTATCGACCACCTTTCTTGTAAGTATTGTAACATACTTTGCCATCTTAATTTAAGGGGTTAAGCTATAATAGTATGTGTATTTATCCAAATTAATACACCTGCATTACAACTATATTAAGGGAATGTGTTAATATATAGATAAATAGAACGTACGTTTCACAAGGGGATGATTCGGTGACAGCCCGTGTAGTTTTCCACGTAGATATGAACAGCTTTTATGCATCTGTTGAAGTGGCAGATGACCCATCACTGTTGGGAAAACCCCTCGCGATAGCAGGAAATGCAAAAAAAAGGAAGGGGATCGTCGTCACTGCCAGTTATGAGGCAAGAGCGAAAGGCATCAAACCGCCTGTGCCCCTTTGGGAAGCAAAGAAATTGTGCAGGGACCTCATTGTAAAAGAACCCAGATTTGAACGTTATAGGGAAAAGTCTAAACAAATGTTTCAGATCTTAATGGAATATTCAGAACTAGTACAGCCAGTATCTATTGATGAAGGATATATGGATGTCACACATACAACCAGCCGTAATTCGGCGATTCACATGGCAGAAACAATCCAGCAGAGGCTTTTAAAAGAATTAGGGCTCCCAAGCAGTATAGGCATTGCCCCTAATAAATTTCTTGCAAAAACAGCAAGTGATATGAAAAAACCTATGGGAATTACTGTGCTTAGAAAAAGAGAGGTATCTACAAAGTTATGGCCGATGGCTGCCGTGGAAATGCATGGAATCGGTGAAAAAACTGCAAAAAAACTCGAACATCACGGTATAAAAACAATAGGAGACATTGCAGGAGAGGACCCTGAAAAGCTTTCGCGGATTTTTGGCGCGGGAGGCAGAAGAATGTATGAAAGAGCTTATGGTATAGATAACAGACCGGTAGATCCGGAAGAGGCGAAGCAATTTAAAAGTATCGGACATTCCCGTACTTTGGAGGAGGATGCTGTAGACACTAAAGATGTTTATCCAGCATTAACTCTTATGAGTGATTCTGTAAGTGAACGACTTAAAAAAAAGCATGTTTATGCGAGTGGAATTCAGCTTACGATACGATACGCTGACTGGGAAACCGTGCAGAGATCAGCCAGGCTTCCTGCTCCTCTGGATGATGGCAGTATAATTCTTTCTACAGCAATTAAAATCTGGGAAAACAGCTGGAACGGTAAGCCTGTACGTTTAGTAGGGGTTACCGGAATAGATTTGGTCCCAAAGGGCCAGGCGAATAAACAGCTGGATTTATTTTCTTACCAGTCAGATAAAAAAAGCTGGGAAAGAGAAGAGCTTTTAGAGAATTTAAATAAAAAATTCGGCGAAGGAAAAGTCAGGCGCGGTTTTAATCAGCCTCCTCTTAATTAAAAAATTTTATAAGCCTTGCCGTTTTTATTATTCACGCCTCCCTGCCTTTTTTCACGCTATGCATAGTCGCCTAATTAATCCATCCAGAATCGACTTCTGGATGGATTTTTAGGCTTCGCCGATCAGCAGAAGCAGCAGCCTGACTCTTCCAATGTACGGTTCTGTGTTAATCAACTGCTGCTTTTTCGGCTGGGAGCGGGGTTTCTCATGATTACAATATAAAACAATTACAATTTTTTTTGTGCAAAAAATCTGCATCTAAAAAGAGGGAAATAAACATCGCTTTGTAACGAAAGAGAAAACGGACACCATCGCTGATCCCTTTCTTTAACGATCAATTTTGTAAATGATCTTATTTCCCTTTTATATAAATTCTCTAAAAGTTGTAATAATTGACTCAAATGAATGAAGAATTTGAGATGTATCTTAAAATATATTAAGAAGTTATTTTAATTACCTAAAGAACATAGAAATACCGCCGATATAAAAGTCAGCTGAAAGTTCAAAGGAGCGGGAAATAATGGAAATTCAATCACAAGCCGGGGCCCAGACCTTAAGTGGGGACAAAGCAGGGAATATGAAAACTGGAGAAACTGTTCGTCTGCAGGTAACTGAACGAATTTCTGATAAGGAAGCAATGGTAAAAATACGAGGAAATGAAGTGCGTGCAGTTTTTGAAGGAAAAATACCTTCAGGAGAAAAAATAAACGCAGAAATAAAGCAGATTACCGCTGATGGAATTAGAGTACAGGCGATAGAAGAAAAACATCCCAGAGAGCAGAAAAATGAGGTTTCTAAAGGAAATGGAGATGCAAGGCAGGTGCTTAAAGAACTGGGAATAAAAGAGCCCTCCCGAGAGCTGCAGCGGGCTGCCCAGCAGTTGATAAATAGGGGCATCGAGCTGAATAAAGAATCTGCAAGGGATCTCAACCAATACATAGAGAAAGGTCCTGGAACCCCCAGGGAACGAATGCAGACAGTTCATATGCTCGCCCAGAAGAGAATTGAACCTGGAGCAGCCCAGATAAAAAGTGTTCATGAAACACTGCATGGTCCAAAAATGCAGGATCAAATGAGGCAGTTAAATGCTCATTCAACTTCAGAATCCCGCTTTACACAGCAAGAGACACAACAAATTTCTGCACAGCACTCAGGAAAAAAACTGGGGGCTGGCACTCCGACAGAATTAATGCGTGCTGTAGATCAAGTGCGTGCGAGCCTGCAGGACGGTAAGGGGCTCCGCCAGTCTATAGAGAATTTGCAGCAGGCTGCAAAAAATACAGGAGAAAATGTACAAGTACATAACGTAAACCAGCTGTTACGCAATATGCTGACGGTCCAGGCACAAAGTGGGAAAACTGCAGCAGTTTCCGTTCTTACAGAATTTTTAGGGAGTACTGGTACCCAAAATATTCCAGGTAACACTTCGGCCGTTCAGAGTACCCCCGCGCAATGGCAGCACAAATTAGAGCAGGCGACAGATATACGGCCGGTATTGAAAGAAATAACTCAGCAGTTGCATTCTTCCGGATTTGAGAAACCTGTAATTAAGTCTCTTCTGCAGAAAATTGACAGTGCACAGCAGTTATTAACAGAAGGCAGGGAATTAAAGGCAAGATCGACACTTATAGATGCATTTAAGCAGCTGCCTCAAGCAACTGCAGAAATTACAACCCAGTCGCCGGCATTAAAAGAACTCGAACACTTTGTTCGTAATGAAGTACTCGCTCCGGCCAATGTAGAAGCAAAAGCGGTTCTTGTTACCGAAATTACGGAAAGACTTGCAAAGGCTACCGATGAATTTAAAGCGTTTCAGCGGGATAGCAGGAATCATCTACATAAAATTGAGCAGGTTATACAGCAGGTAAAATTACAGGCAGCTCCCATTGTAAAACCAATGCTGGAAAATGTAATAAAACAGCTTGACCGTGCAATTACCAAAAGCGACTGGCTTCTCTACGCTGATATGAAGCAGGAGAGAAAACTTTTAGGGGCTAGCAGTCAGCTGGCGGAAGCAAAAAATCTTTTAGCAAAAGGTCAGGTGCAGGAAGCAGCACAGCACGTTAGAGAAGTGAGACAAGTTTTGGAACAAATACAATTTAAGCCGTCTCACCAAAGATTACAGCATCATGTTACAGACACTATGAGGTTTGAAAGAATGCCGACTTCCGGAGAGCAAGCTTCAAAGCAGTTTGAACATGCTGCAAGAACACTTACCTATAACGACCATTCTCCCAGACAGATATTCGAAGGAATGCGCACGCTTGGACTAAACAGAGAGACAGAATTGTCACAGACACTTATACAGGGGAAAACCCCAACGGACCAGCAGCAGCGGGATTTAAAATCAGTTCTATTGCAGATGGCGAAAAATACAACTGAGGAAGGAAGCAGACAGGCACAGCAGGCGGTTTCCCATATAAATGGGCAGCAGCTTTTAAATCGGCATGATTCCACTCAATTAATGCATCTATTTCATCTGCCTGTCCAGTTGAAGGAAGAAGTGGAAGAATTAAAGATTTTTGTGAATGATAATAATGGAGGAGAAGAAGTTGACTGGGAAAATATGAATTTATATTTTCATATTGAAACGAAAAAACTTGGACCGCTTGGAATATCTCTAAACGTAGCTAACAGACAGCTGTCCATTGTTTTAAAAAATGATTCGCATAATTTTGAAGAAAAAGTTCTTCCACTCACTCAAAAATATATGGATAATTTTGAAGAGATAGGATTTCAAGTGCAAAAAGTTAAAACCCAGGGGTTAAATTCTCCTGAAAATATAAAAAAAGAAAGTAAACCTGTGAGTCACCCTCCAATTATGACGGAGAAAGGATTTGATTATAAAGTATGATAGTCCAAAAACATTTTAATCAGGTCAATCGGAGACAGATCAATGGTCCGTCAGCTGTAGTTATCAGCTACGATGAAGCTGAAGGCAATGAACCAAGAGTTATCGCTTCCGGCAAGGGGTATGTAGCAGAGAAAATCTTAAAAATGGCGGAAGAAAATAATATTCATATGGAAGAAGATGCTTCTCTGCTGGAAAATCTGCTCGATTTAGACTTGGGAGAAAATGTACCTCCCCAGCTTTATGCAGTAATTGCAGAAATTCTATTATTAATCGAAGAATTAGAAAGAAGCTATTAAGAATATAGATTTAAAAACCGATATTGAAAATAGAAACATATTTCCAACAAAGTATGAAGACAGGATGTATTTAACGGAGGTCAAGTAAATGATTACAAATGAAGCACTGCATAAAAAATCTCCACAGGAACTCACCAGTCTTCTTTATGAAGCGCTTCTTGAACGTCTGGAAGAAGCAGGGGAAGCAATGCAGGCCGGGGATATGTGGAAGGCTAACGAAAAATTCCAGAAAGCAAATGACATACTGACACGGCTCGGCGCCGGGATAAATTATGAAGCAGGAATCATTGCAGATCAGCTGGATACTCTATATAACTACCTGAGTGATCAATTAGTTCAAGTGAATTATAAAAAGGATATAAAAATGCTTGAAGAAGTTATAAAATTAATTCAATCGATTATGGCGGCCTGGCGGGAAGCAATGAAAACGCAGAAAGACAGCCAGCCTAAAATGATGAAGCAGCGAGTAAGTGCGTACGAAAAAAATACAGTCTTCGAATAGAATGTTAAAGGGAGTGTTTTAAATTGAAAATTAACAACAATATCCAGGCATTAAATGCTTATAGAAATTTATATCAAAATCAGCAGTCCACGTCCAAAAATCTGGAGAAATTATCTTCCGGTCTTCGTATTAACAGAGCAGCGGATGATGCAGCAGGGTTAGCGATTTCGGAAAAAATGCGTTCTCAGATCCGCGGGTTAAAAATGGCAGAGCGCAACGCCATGGACGGCATATCTTTAATGCAGACTTCTGAAGGGGCACTGCAGGAAGTTCATTCGATGCTGCAAAGAATGAGAGAACTCGCAGTGCAGGCTGCAAATGATACAAACACGGATGAAGACCGTGACCAGCTTCAAAAAGAAATTGATCAGCTGAAAGAAGAAATTGACAGTATTTCCGAGAAAACGGAATTTAATACAAGAAAACTTCTCGATGGCAGCAGTGCAGTGCTGACGAGCTTCCCGGACAATAACTCAGCTACGAATATGACGAACTTTCCACAGGTCCAGAATGCAAACTATCCTACTGGAACTTACCGCTTAGATTTAGGAGCATCCGAGCAGAGTGTCAATATCACTCAGACCTCTGCAGGCATTAACAATGCTGCTGACGTTACTTTAGCTGGATTCGGGACAGATGAAGCTGAAGGTGCAAAATTTGGTGAGTACTCAGTGCTAATCCGCGATTATAATAGTGAAACTAATACGGCGCGGGTGGAAGTTCTGGATCCGGACGGATTAAGCAAGGGAATTAAAGTGGTTGACACCAATGGAGAAGGTGATGCAGCCCGGGATACGATCGGCGGCCTGAGCATCGACGTAGGAAAAATCAGCGGCAACGGAACAGTAAAAGCAAGCATTGAAGTTAAGGCACAGCTTACATTATTCCAGGTGCAGGATGAGGCAGCTGAAAGAATCAGAGCGCCGAAAACACTGACTTCTGTAAACGGCAATTTTAAGTATGAAGGTATTGAATACAGCTATAATGGAAATATTGCAGATGGAGAGGAAACTTTTAATCTGACAAATAATTCACTTGCTTTCCAGATCGGGCCGAATACGAATCAGGATGTAATGATTGATATTCCTCGTATGGATGTAGTAACTCTGGGTATTACTAATATTAATGTATCTTCCAATACCGGAGCGAACCAGGCAATCTTTGAACTGGATCAGGCCATAAGCAAGTTATCTGATGCAAGAGCAAAGCTTGGAGCGGTACAGAATCGTATGGAACATACGATCAACAATCTGCAGGTGACGCATGAAAATCTTACAAGTTCTGAATCCAGGATCCGGGACGCTGATATGGCGCTGGAAATGACTGAATTTACGCGTAACAATATTCTTAATCAATCTGCTACTGCGATGCTGGCGCAGGCCAACCAGCTTCCACAGGGAGTGTTACAGCTGCTTCAGTAGTAATAATATAACTATGCGACAGTCAAACGTTATTATATAAAGCCTTAGAAGTGTTTTTTTACTGCACTTCTAAGGCTTTATTATATTTTTTATGATCATTCTTTTCACTATTCGATCCATCCGTTATACTGAAGAGATGAAGGGGAAGGAAAGGAAGGGAAATTATGGATGTAAATAGAGTGGGAAGGCCTGGACTGCAAAAAGCAGAATCCAAGACTTCTTCCGGTACGCAGGCAAAAATTTCTTTTCAGGAAATTATGCAGCAGGGAAGAAACAGTGCGCAGTATGAAAAACTCGGAGAGCTGCTTCTTAAAATTGAAGATCAGGGAAAAACTCTTTCAGAATCCCGTACAGTAGATGAATTAAGAAAGTATAAACAGCTTGTGAAAGAATTTTTGGACGATGCTGTGAAGTTAGGTCTGAATTTGGAAGAACGGAAAGGTTTCAACCGCCGTGGGCGGACAAAAGTCTACAAAATTGTTAGAGAAGTAGATACAAAATTAATGCAGCTTACAGATGCTGTACTGAATGAACAGAAAAAAGGGCTGGATGTATTAAAAATGACAGGGGAAATTCAAGGACTGCTTGTAAATATATATGCGTAACTTTCAAGATACTGTAATACATCCAGTATCTTTTTTTATCAAAGAACTGGCTGCGGTTTTAAATTAAACCATTCACTTTTACAGCTTCAAATTAACAAACATTATTTTACTGGGAGGCATAATATGTTTACAGGTACGTTTCATTTCAAAACAGAAATTGATAAGCCGCTGGAACAGGTTTGGAATTTTTTTCAATCTAATGAAAATTTAGTTGCAATCACTGGATTTCCTAAAATTTCTCTTCTTGGAGACAAGGAGGTATTTGAAGGGGCTGATATTCAGTTAAAGATGAATTTTATATTTATGAAATTACACTGGCAGGGGGAAATTACTGAGGTTGCAGACCATTCATATTTTATAGATGAAGGAAAAAAACTTCCGTTTCCTTTTAAATCATGGAAGCACGTCCACGCTTTTAAAGAAAAAGATGCTGAAACGACAATCATGTATGACAGGGTGGAGTTTGAAAGTTATCTTCCCGCCCCATTTATTAACTTAATGCTTACAGGTATGTTCAAAGATAGAAAAAGACAGCTTAACGGTGTGCTGGGGAAAGTGAGGTAGCACCAGAGGATACAGATAATCAAAGCAAAAGCGGGACTCTGAGGAACTGTTAATTTCGAAAACAGCGCTTCACGGTGACAGCAAAATAAAAAAACGCCCCGATTTGTTTAAATCAGAAAGGCGCTTTAATAATAATTTAATTTTCATTCTGATGAAATGTTTTTCTTAAGTCATGCAGATACCCATTAAGATGTGCGAGTATTTTACTCCGGGGAATAATACCGATGAATTGCTTTTGAGGATCTTCTACACATACGAAGGGATGTTGGATAGACTGAGTCATCACCCGCTCAAAAGGAGCATCTTCCTGCACAGATACGAAGTCTCTTTCCATTACGTCCTCTACGAGCCAATTGCTCAGTTTTTCGGGTTCTATTCGTTCGATTCCTAATATCGAATCCAAAATTTTCGCTTTACTGATAATTCCTTTTAGTTTATTATTCATTCCGAGCACAGGAATAGCAGTATAACCGGACTTTACAAGAACCAGTAGTGCGTGCTCTAAAGAGTTGTCCGGCTGAACATGTGCTACTTCTTCTGCAGGCACAACGAACAAATGGATGCTGCCGCTGAGGAGATCCATTTCCTGAATGTTTGGCATTATGATGCACACTTTCTCTTGTGGGATTAGAGGTAAAAGAGCCTCTCAAAGCTAATATTAGATGGAAAGAAGAAAAAAGTCAATGCAGCGAAGAGGACAGACAAGGAGAAAAATCACCAGTATTTCCATTTGAAGGTAAAAGGAGATCTGGTGATTCTTCTCGTTATTTGCGCATTTTAAATGCGGCATTAAGCTGTCCACGTAACATTTTGCTCCGTACGTCTGATTTTTTCATTTCCTCTTTTCGAATTTCAAAAGTCTGCATGCCATCTTCCATTTTATTTGCAATATCTACTAATCTTTCCACATCTCCAAAGGAGTATTTCCGTGTACCCCCTTTACTTCGGTCTGGAAAAATAAGCTTCCTTTCTTCATAATATCTAATCTGCCTTTCAGATAATCCAGTGAGTTCGCTGGCGATTCCAATACCAATCACTTTTTTATCTTTATAGGATGCTGTTTCTGACAAAGAAATCCCCGTCCTTCCCAATGCAATGGCGTTTTTTATACTATACCACGATAGGATTATAAGGCGGGATAAATTGTTAGATAATCTAACATAATTACTGGAGGTTAGTTTTTTTCTCTCATCATATCTTTTAACTCTCCAATTTCTTCACGCAGTTTGAGGATTTGATCTTTTGTTTCAGCTTCTTTTGCTGCTGCCTCTTTTTCTTTTTCCTCATTTTCAGCTTTTTCAACATTATTAACAATAACCCCGATAAAAAGGTTGAAAACAACGAATGTACCAACAAGCACAAAGCCAACAAAATAAATCCACGACCACCATACCTGCTCAAAAATTGGTCTCATCACCTGAGAAGCCCAGGACTCCAGGGTAACCACCTGAAACAGCGTCAGCAGAGAGAGCTGAAGGTTTCCAAAATATTCAGGGGCAATGTTCTGAAACAGCATTGTTCCTATTACAGCAAAAATGTAAAAGATAATACTCATCAGAAGCATGATGTTACCCAGCGCAGGAATCGTCATCAGCAGTGCATCCACCAGCCTGCGCAGGCTGGGGACGATAGAAATGGTTCGGAAAACTCTTAAAACCCTTAAAATTCGGAGCACAGTAACAAATTGCCCGCCTACAAAAATGTGGCTTGCTGCAACGATAAGAAAATCAAACCAGTTCCAGCCGTTGGAAAAAAAGTGTTTAATAGAATTTGAAGCCAGCATTCGTAGTGCAATTTCCACTGTAAATATCCACAAGAGTATTCTATCAAGAGTAAAAAATAACATCTGATTGTTTTCGTAAACTCCCGGGTATGTTTCAATTCCTACTATAACGGCATTAAATAATATCAAAGTCAATATGGTATACATAAATATATTATGGTCAACAAGAGTGACTATTTTCTTTCTCCATTTCGAAGTTAAACTTGCCATATGTATTCGTACCTGACCTTTCTGGATATCAGTATTCTCATGCTTTATCCATTCTACTAAAAATAGATGGATGGAGAAAGAAAAAGCTTTAGGAATTAATCTCTTTACGCAGGAAATATACTATATATATGTCCGGGCTGAGATTTTATACCAAATCATTTGATTGCTCCTAATAAATAACGGCAGCAATAATTAACTGCCGCCGTTCAATAATATAAATGAAACTTGCTATCTCTGCTTAAGAGAAGTTTTTCCTTTTCCAAGTTGCTGAGACCTCTCATAAGCACTTCCTATGCAGTCGATTATAGCTTCCTGTACCTGTCTTTCTTTCAAAACATCAAATCCTGCTTCCGTAGTTCCTCCAGGACTCATTATCTGCTTATAAAGTTCTGCTGGCGTAGATTCTTCTTCCTGAACTCTTCTGCTCGCTCCTATTAGTGTCTGGGCCACCAGGTCACGCCCTATATGGGCTGGGACACCAATGTTGGCTGCAGCCTTTTCCATGGACTCCATTAAATAATATATATAAGCCGGCCCAGTTCCAGTGAGAGCAGTTACCGCATCCATCATTGTTTCTTCGAGAACTGCAGTTTCTCCAATATAACTAAATAAAGATTCTACAGCTGCTTTTTGAGAGGAACTTACCTGAGCTCCGTATGAGATGGATGTCATGGAAGCAAGTACAGCTGCCGAAGTATTTGGCATCGTACGAATGACTGGAGAAACAGGTACCAATTCTTCTATTGAAGTAATAGTGACCCCGGCCATTACAGAAGCAATCATAGTTTTTTCATTTAGATGAGGAATAAGTGGTTTTAAAGCAGATTCCCAGTCTTTAGGCTTACAGGAGAGGATAACTATATCTGTTTTATCAGTAAGCTCTAAAATATCCCGTGAAATACTTACTCGGTAGTGATCTTTTAATTGGTTTAATCTGCTGTTATCCTCTCGATTTGTTACAAATATCTCCGCAGGGTTGAGCGAACCTTCTTTTACCCATCCTGCAATTAAAGCTTCAGCCATAGAGCCGGCGCCGATCATAGTTATTTTCATTTTATCCGTTCCTTTCTCTTTTGCCTTGTTAGTAGATACAGCAGAGTTATATAATAATTTATAATGCAGAAGATTTTGATTGCCTCATTTGATACCAGTTCGTCTTCAGCTCTTATAAATTTAATAGGTGAGTCACGAATGACGAAAGGAAACCATTCATAAGAAGGACACTTCTAACCGAAAGCTTTCTCTACGCCAGGCGAAGAAATAGAAATCTCAGACATCGCAATAAAGCATTTTATACCCAGATTATTTCAAATGAATAGATAATCAACAGGCTTGTTATTTTTTAAAACAAAACAGGCTATCAAAACCATAATATCTAAATAAGAGCCAGCTGGAAATGAAAATTAAATCTATTATCTGTGTTACGGCTGCTTATGTCAACTTAATTCAGAAAACGTTTCAATTAGAGGTACTATCTTAATAATTTTTCTTTTTAGCGTTAACAAAATTAATTATTTATTTTAGAAGAAGGTGCAGAATGAAAAAAAATCTCAGTGAAAAAATTGTAGTAATTACTGGAGCTTCAAGCGGTCTCGGTGAAGAAATGGCTTTAGAGACTGCTCACAGGGGCGGAATCCCAGTACTTCTGGCGCGGCGAGAAAATAAATTAAAAGCTTTATCTGCCAGAATCCAGGAGGAAACCTCAATTTATGCCCCCTGTTATCCGATTGATATAAGTGATTTTGAAAATGTATATGATGTTTTTCAAGAGATCGAGACGCATATGGGAAAAATCGATGTTCTTATTAATAATGCAGGATTTGGAATTTTCGATTACGTGAATAATGCATCAATCCAGGATATTGAAGAAATGATGAAAGTAAATGTAATTGGTGGAATAGCTGCGGTGAAAGCTGTACTTCCCGGAATGCTGAAAAATCAACAAGGTCATATTATTTTTATTGGTTCTATTGCTGGTAAAATGGCAACACCAAAATCAAGTGGCTATTCCGCTTCCAAGCACGCTGTTATAGGATTTGCAAACGCTTTGAGAATGGAAGTAGCTCAGCAGGGAATTAAAGTTAGTACGGTAAACCCCGGTCCGATAGAAACAAGTTTTTTTGACAGAGCTGATAAAGAAGGTACTTATAAAAAAAGCGTATCAAAAATTATGATGCAGTCAGAAAAAGTAGCAGCAAAAACTATTAATCTGCTTTACAAACCGAAACGAGAAATAAATTTACCTGTGTGGATGGGGATTGCTGCCATCGCATACCAGACAGCACCTAAAATAGTAGAGTGGGCAGCAGGAAGTCAGTTCAGAAAAAAATAAATAGATACGGAAGATTATCTGGGAAAGAAGGTGCAGAATGATTAAAGTACTTTTCGTTTGCCTGGGAAATATATGCCGTTCTCCAATGGCAGAAGTAATTATGAATGAATTAATAGAAACGAACGGTTTGGATAAACATATAACTGTGGATTCAGCAGGAACCGGGGACTGGCATACTGGCCTTCCTCCTCATGAAGAAACTGTAAAAATTCTTTTGAATAATAAATTAAGCCCCGAGGGTCTTACTGCGAGACAGATTACAATTCAAGATTATGAAGCTGACTACTTAATTGGCATGGATGCAGCTAATATAGGTTTTTTGCATCAAATGAGGAAGCCAGACGCATCTCCAGAAATCTTCCGTCTGCTCGATTTTGTGACGGATACCGAAATAATAGATATACCTGATCCGTATTTTACTGGCGATTTCAATGAAACTTATGAACTTATACAAAAAGGCTGCACAGCATTATTAAAATATATACAGCAAAAACATCATTTGACATAACTGAACAGTTTAAAAATCCTTTTCCAGGGAATGTAGATTACATTGATTAACATTTTATGAAATGGGAAGGTGAGCAGTTTGAGCGAATTACAACGTGTTCTGCAGGCGCGCAATTGGATGAAAACAAATGAAAATTTTTTACAAACTTGGCATGCGCACGTAGGCTATAAAATGGACCTATTTGACAGCTTTAAAAAATCTGCAGAAGTAAAAAGTGTAGCAGAAACAAGACAGCTATCACCTGATCTCCTGCAGCGGTGGGTAGATGTCGGAGTAGTAGTCGGTCACTTAAAAGAAACAAAAAAGAACCAATATAAATCGAAAAGAAGGCTGGTTAAGTATGCTTCTAAAAACAGTTCCGAGTCAGTTGGTATTTTACTGAGCGAAATGATGGAACTTCATATACCTACACTGTTGGAATATCCGGAAATATTGGTGTCTGATGAAAGAATTACATATATGTCAGACAAGTTTGCCCAAATAGTAGCAGAGACTTCAACGCTGCTTGAAAAAGCAGCTGTCAATCCTATATTAAAATGGGTGAAGAAGGAAAAACCTTCCAGTATTATAGATTTAGGAAGTGGACTAGGCGGTTATTTAAAGTCCATCAATAATAAATTTCCAAGGATCGAACTTACTGGAGTGGAATTAAGCGAAGAAGTAGTTAAGAATGCAAAGGAAAAACATGGCGATCAAATAAACATTATTCAAGGCGATATAGTAGAATTCCTTAATAAGTTTGAAGGGAAGACCGATATGCTTATGGCTCATAATCTGCTGTATTATTTTAAGCCGGAAGATAGAGTTGGTTTATTTAAAAAGTTTAATAATGCTTTATCCAGTAAAGGCTCTGTTACGATTATATCTCCGCTGGTTAAAGCAAAATATGGTGCTGCCTTCACCACAGCATTCAATACATTTATGACAGCACATGCAAATCTTTATCCGCTTCCTTCTCCAGAAGAATTAGAGAAGGATGCAGATGCTGCAGGATTTTCAGTGAAAGAAATGAAACCTTTAATCAGAGAAGGCGGATGGTATCTGGTGACGCTGAAGAAGGTTAATTAAATCAAGCCCGGCCAAAAATGGCCGGGCATTTTATGCGGAAAATAAAAGGGTTTTATGGTACGATAAAACTCATACAAGAGTTATACAATTATTGTTTAACTAAATTTGAATATATTATGTATTGATGGAGCCTGTAATCAAGAAAGAAGGTGCTTAAAAATGACACAAGTGGCAGTTATCGGCGCAGGCCCAGGCGGACTGGCAGCTGCAATGATTTTATCCTCGCAGGGATACAAAGTTTCAATTTACGAAAAGCAATCATATATAGGCGGAAGAACTTCTTCCTTCTCAGAAAACGGTTATACGTTTGACCTAGGCCCGACTTTTTTTAGTATGCCCCACATTCTCGAAGAAGTTTTTGAACAAAGCGGAAGAAAAATGGGTGATTACCTTGACCTCATCAGGCTTGACCCTATGTATACTCTTAAATTCAAGGATTTAGAAATAAATGCAAGCAGCGATGAAGTTACAATGTTTAATGAAATAGAAAGACATTTTCCGGGGAGCGGTCCAGAATATAAAAAATTCATGAAGGACACAAGAAAAAAATTAGCAGTACTTTCTCCAATTCTGCAGCAGGAGCATGCTTCCTTGTTTGATTATATCCGCTTAAGAAGTCTGAAAGCACTTCCTGAGCTTGAAATCGGAAAATCTTTATATGATGTATTATCTAAATATTTTTCAGATGAACGATTAAAGCTTTCATTTACGTTTCAATCCAAATACTTAGGAATGTCTCCTTGGGACTGTCCGGGCGCTTTCAGCATTCTCTCCTTTATGGAGCATGAATACGGAGTTTACCACCCCAGGGGAGGAATGAATCAAATTACTAAAGCTATGGCAAAAGTTGCGGAAGAGCATAATACTTCCATTCACCTGAATACAGGAGTTTCCAAAATTCATATTGAGAATGGTAAAGCTTCAGGGCTGCGGCTGGATAGCGGAGAAGAAATTGAAGCAGATCATATTATTATGAATTCTGACTTTGCGCACAGTATGCAGCACTTGATAGATGATGATCACAGAAAAAAATACAAAGATGAAAAGCTTTCTCAAAAAAAATATTCATGTTCCACTTTTATGATTTATGCAGGAGTAAAAGGAAAAATAAACTTGGATCATCATACAGTTTTCTTTGCAGATGATTATAAGAAAAACGTTGAAGAAATAATGAAACTTGGACATTTATCTACGGATCCGTCTATTTACGTTCATAATGCTTCTGTAACAGATGACTCCCTGGCGCCGGAAAATAACTCTGCTCTTTATATACTGGCACCAGTGCCGAATAATATGAGTGGGATTGACTGGGAAAATAAACAGATAGAGTTTCGGAATTTGGTTATGAAATTAGTAGCTGAAAAAGCAGGTATTCCTGATTTGGAAGAAAGAATTGAATTTGAGAGGATTCTTACACCAAAGGGCTGGGAAATAGACAAGTTCATTTATGAGGGAGCCACCTTCAGTCTGGCTCATAACCTTGGTCAAATGATGTATTTTCGTCCTCATAACCAGTTCGATGATATTAAAGGTCTCTGGCTTACGGGCGGCGGGACGCATCCTGGGAGCGGACTGCCTACGATATTTGAGTCAGCACGAATAACAGCTAAATTAATTCATAAAGCAGGTAAAAGGAAAGTGACATCATGAAAACAATAATTGTAGGCGGCGGAATCGGCGGCATGATTACAGCACTTTATGAAAAACAGGCAGGCCATGATGTGGAAATTTATGAAGCTAAACCGAAACTCGGCGGCAGACTTGCATTTCATAACAGAGGCCCTTACAAAATTGATGAAGGACCTACTGTAGTGCTTCTTCCTCAAATGATTAATGACATCTTAAAAGATCTCAATCTGGAAAATAGAATTGAGATGCTGCGTATTGATCCGCTATATCCACTTCATTTTCCAGGTGGGGAAACACTTTTAAAATGGAGCGACAGGAAGAAGCAGGCTGCAGAAATCGAAAGAATTTTTCCGGGAGAGTCAGATTCATTTCATAAATATATGAAAGATATGGAGCAAAGGTTTGAGGCTGGAAAACCTGCTTTT
Source organism: Alkalicoccus daliensis (assembly GCF_900103955.1). GTDB lineage: Bacteria > Bacillota > Bacilli > Bacillales > Salisediminibacteriaceae > Alkalicoccus > Alkalicoccus daliensis. The sequence continues at coordinate 719,744 of NZ_FNIL01000001.1, read as the reverse complement.
CTTGATCGTGCTTTTTTACAAAAAAGTTCTTTTTTTACAAAATCCAATATTAGTATTTTAATGAAGCTGAAAGCATATCAGAGTGTGCGGAAGCAGGCAAAAAAATATTTTAAATCAATAAAGCTGCAGGAAGCTTTTTCGCTCCAAACGCTTTATATCGGTGGTTCGCCCTTGCAGACATCTGCAATATATTCCCTGGTGCCTTTCAGTGAGCATGCACATGGAATTTGGTATGTAAAAGGTGGATATGGAAAGCTTGCAGAAGTCATTGCTGAAGCTTTAGAAGAACGCAATATTAAAGTAAATACACATGCTTTTGTAACTGAAGTAAAAACGGAGAAAGATAAAGCCACAGGTATAGTATCCCGAAATAAGTATATTCCTGCAGACCGAATCATCTTAAATGGAGAATTTCCCTTTATGAAAGACCTTATGCCCGGCCAGCAGAAGAAAACTTTTCAACCTTCCTCAGGATGTCTGTTAATGTTTTTCGGGTTAAGCGATAAAATAAATACAAAGCACGTTCATAATTTTTTTATGGGAGAGAGTCTGGATACCCACATGGAGAATTTGTTTAAAAAAAATAAATTGGATGAGGACCCAGCTTTTTATGTGTTTAATCCATCTTTAATTGATGATACTTTAGCGCCGCAAGGACATGGGGTTGCTTACGTCCTGGTACCGGTACCTGCTGCGGAGCATATTACCAGAGAGGATTATTTAATTTATTCAGAAAAAATAAAAAAGCTGCTGATTCAAAGAACAGATCATAATTTACAGGACAAAATTGTATGGGAACATATAAGGACACCTCATGAAGCTAAAGCTGATTACTTGTTTGAAGGCGGCAGTTTCGGAATAGCGCCAAGTTTATTGCAATCTGGTGTGTTCCGTCCTCAAATAAAGCCTTTTTCATATAAAAATGTTTATGCTGTAGGGGCATCAGTGCACCCTGGCGGAGGGATTCCCATAGTTATGCAGGGAGCAAAAATACTTTCTGAACTGCTTCGTAAAGAAGATGAGCAAGTAACTATCAACTAAGCTGAACTGATGGTAAAATTTTGTTAAGTATTTTATTTTTTTAAACTGAAATCTTGCGGCGAACCGAAGAAAGGAGTTACGCCAATGCATGTACAGCAGGCTTATGAGTACTGTAAGGGAATAATTGAAACTAATTCAAAAACTTTCGCAAAAGCTTTTCACCATCTCCCGAAACATAAGCGGCAGGCCGTATGGGCCGTTTATGCTTTTTGCAGGCAGGCTGATGATATTGTGGATGAGGAGTCGAGTGAAAATATATCACTGGAAGACTTTCAAACGCAGCTTAATCAATTTGCAGATGGGGAACTTATTACTGAGGATCCTTTATGGATTGCCTTAAAAGATACTTTCAAGAAATATCCAATGGACTTGCAGCCTTTTTATGAAATGCTTCAAGGACAAAAAATGGATTTAAATCATTCTAAGTACAAAACGTTAAGTGAAGTATTAGATTATTCCTATCATGTAGCCAGTACAGTTGGTCTTATGCTCCTGCCGATTTTAGCGCCCGATAAAACAAAGGAACTCCGGGAAAGCGCGGTGAAACTTGGTTACGCAATGCAGATTACGAATATACTCCGGGACATCGGAGAAGATTATGAAAAAGGCAGGAGGTATCTGCCTGAAGAATTAATGAAAAAGCATGGCTATACAGAATCTATGCTGTCGGCAGGAATAGTAAATCAAGCATTTATTCATCTTTGGGAGGATCTGGCAGGCTGTGCTGAAGGGTTTTACCGAGAGGCACTAAAGGATATGCATTTATATCCTCTGCCATCCAGAGTACCAGTGCAGGCAGCAGCACACTTCTATGAACGTATTCTGCATTCAGCCAGAGCGAATAATTACGATGTATTTCAGCAGCGTGCTTTTGTTTCGTTAGAAGAAAAGAAAACGATTTTAAATGGATTAGCAATGATAAAATAAATATCAAATCTTAATGGCAGTTACTCTTTTCCGCAGGCGTCCGCTGGTTTCCGATTCGTTCTTCCCTGTGTAAATCAAAAGAAAAAAATTGTTTCTATTACAAGCTTTTTTATTAACAAAATAAAGACTGGGCGATGTTCAGAAAGCCTGCGTAAAAAAGAAACGCTGCAATGATAGTGGCGTAAGTTTGAAACGCGGAGGGAACTCTTTATCTTGCAAAAAGGGCGGCGAATGATCTAACAGATCATTCGCCGCCCTTTTTATAGGGGTTTTAATAGGATAAAAACTCTTACGCTCACCTCGGGAACACAAGCTGATAAGCAGTGGAGCCCCCAAACAACAAAATCCTTCCTGTATTATTTTTTTATGTTGCACATTTAACCGTGGATTTTACTGATAAGGTTCCCAACATTCAATCCGCTTAAAGTAACCATTGGAGAGCCGCCTCCCGGGTGAGTGCTTCCTCCTGTAAAATATAAATTATTAATATCTGCTGAACGGTTATACGGACGGAGGAATGTGTTTTTACGGTCATTGGAAGAAAGACCGTAAAGCGCTCCGCGAAAAGCATGAAATTTATTTTTTATATCTTCTGGATGTATCATTTTTTTTGCTTCGAGATAAGGGGAGATATCTATTTTATGCTTTTTTAAGACATTGAATATAATTTCTTCTTTTAACGAAGGAGAAGCATCTTTCTTATGAAGAGGAGGAGCATTCACAAGTATAAATAAATTATCTCCTTCAGGGGAACGTGCAGGCTCTGTTTTTGCTGATGTACATATATAAATCGTTGGATCATCAGAGAATAAGCCCTTTTCAAATATATTCGTGAATTCTTTGCGCGGATCTTCTCCGAAAAAAACATGATGATGGTTCAGCGGAAAGCTTTTATTAGTGGCTGCGAGCATTACTGAAGCAGACACAGATGGCTCAAAATGATCGATTTTTTTGTCCGATAAAGAAGGACGGTCTGTTTCTTTTATGAGCCGCGGATATTGAGTAAGCAGATCTCCGTTTAAAACCACAACATCTGCTTCATAGCTGCTTTTATCAGTAACTACAAGTGTTGCTGTTTTTTTGGATACAGCTATTTCTTGTGCTTCTTCAGCAGTTCTGATATCTACGCCTATTTTTAAAGCCAGCTTTTCAAGTCCCTCAGCAATTTTATGGTTTCCTCCTTTCGTGTAAAACACTCCTTGCCCCAGTTCCAGATAACCAATTAATCCGAAGGTCGCAGGGGATGAATAAGGAGAGGAACCGATGTATGTCGCGTATCTGTTAAAAGCAGAAATGACACGTTCATCCTTAAAATAACGCCGGTGAAAATGATCCAGAGTTTCCAGTGGGCGGGAAGAAATAAGACCTTTTGTTAAGGGAAGGGATAAGTAATCTTTCCAGCTTTTAAAAGTTCTGCGCAGAAAGTAATTCTGTGCCAGGTCATGAAGCTTTTTCACTTCTTTTAAATAGGAGGAGAAGTGATCCGCTGCATACCCATCTAAAGACAATAATTCTTCTTTCATTCTTTCGTTATCAGATGAAAACATAAAAGAAGAGCCGTCTTTAAAAGAGTTTGTAGTATGATTCGTTAATTTTTGAAATTGGAAAAAATTTTCAGGTTCTTCCCCGGTCTGCCTTACCACCTCATTAAATACTTGAGGCATTGTAATTGTATTCGGACCAAAGTCAAAGCTTGCAGACCCTAAACAAACTTCATGCAGTTTGCCTCCAGTGTGATTATTTTTTTCGATCAGTGTGGTTTGAAAGCCTTTATTTTGAAGGGTAATAGCCGCAGCGAGCCCTCCTAGTCCTGCACCAATTATTACTGCACGCTTAATATTCATTGATACTTCCTTCCTTTCCAGTCGAAACCTTTTCTCGAAATACCTAAATAGGCAGAATAAGCGAGCATTGCAAGCATTGCAGCAGCTGAAAGAGGAAACAGCAGAAATAAGTAAAGTTTCTGATTTGAGAACACATCTACCGTTAGTTTTATGGAGAAAGTTAACAGAAGGGGCAGAAAATAAACAAGATTCAAAGAAAGGATACCCATAAAAGCAATCAATGCCGGCAGAATAAACAGCCCCATATAAACTACAGTTAAACCAAAGGCTGCTGTAAGACTTCTTCCCAGTCCAGGGAAGAAATTTTTAGCAAAACCGTGCCATACTTCTTTATTTGTTTCATACATATAGCAGGAAACAAAGTTTGTATTATTTACAAGACTTACGTACCAGCCGTGTTTCTTAAGTTCTTTCGCAATATGTATATCCTCAGTGAGTGAGTTTTTTACTGACTTGTGTCCGTCAATAGCGTGATATGCTTCTGCACGGAACATCATAAATGCTCCATGTGCAGCTGTTGCTTTAGACCAGAGCGTTTTATTTGCGAGCAGTACAGGAAGATGGACATAAACAAAAAAGTGCTGCATAGGAACCAGCAGGTGACCGAGAAAGCTTTTTAAGGGAATGTGAGGAAAACCAGTAATAAGCCCCGTCCCTTTCTTGAAAAGGGCCAGAGAACGTTGAATTACCATCGGATCTACTCTTACATCAGCATCTAAAAACAGGAAAAACTCCCCTCTGCCATACTGAGCCAGCTGATAACATGCGTGTACTTTTCCAACCCATCCCTCAGGCAGTTTCTTCCCGGAAATTATTTTCATCCGTGCATCGCCGTCAATATATTCTTTTAGTAAGGCATCAGTATTATCAGTGGAATTATCATTTAAAAATATAAATTCAACATTGTTATAACTTAAATTTTTTAAGGAATTTATTAAAGCAGGAATATTTCTTTCTTCGTCTCTTAAAGGAATGAGTACAGATACCAGGGGCGCATCTGTTTGAGGCATAAACTGATTTTTCATACCTGGCAGAGAGATGGTATTAAAAATTGTCCACACGAAAAGCAGAGCTAATAAGGTGAGGTAGAAAGTCATTTCAATATGCCTGCCTTTCTTTTTAACCTTTCCCAATGAGTACTGATATCCTGATATCCGGAAAGAAGTGGAACGAAATTATCATTTTCTTGAATTATATCCTCACGAAGATAATTTAACTCCTGCGTATGATAATCTTCCATTTGTTTCGTCCATTTTTTTCGGTTCCATGAAGGGGCTCCGGAAACCGGGGCTCCAATATGAATGAACCATTCAGGTTTGGAATGATGAAAAAGTCCGTGATAAAAGGAGATTGGTATTACAGGGGCAGTAGGCACCTGGTATTTCAAATGGCCCGCCCCGGAAAAAAATTGCAAGGGTCTTTTATCAAGAGGAAATTCATTGCCCTGCGGAAAAAGAAAAATATGCTTTCCTGCCCGAAGCTGTGCTGCGGCGTAATCAAGTGATTCTACTATAGAGCGGGGAGAATTGGGATTAATGGAAAACGCCCCTATTTTTTTAAAAAAAGGAAATCTGGCCAATCCATCTTCACTCATCATCGCAAGCGCATTTTTTTTCCAGATACTTTGATTTAAATAGAATAAAATTAATGGATCCCACCACGAGCTGTGATTTATAAGGACTATGGACCCCTTGGCAGGAAGGGGATTAGAGTTCTTTGTTAAATAAATTCCGTGAAAATTACGGCGGATCAGATGCTTATTATAATTATGGAAAATAAGTTTAAAAGTTTCATTATCTGAAGCCTGTATCATTATCTATACTTCCTTTGTAATTTATTATAAATAACATAAAATACAGCAGTTAGAAATATTACGATTACAGGAGCGAGTATAAGACCATTTACTGCTGCAATAATCACAAACATGACTACCATCATTCCGTACAGATATAACATTTTTTCTTTCCAGAAAGAGTGCTGTAAATTTCTCCATTCTCCTCTGCGGAAAAATACAAGTGAAATAATAAAGTGCAGGACAAAAGAAAGAATAAACCAGCCTAAGAAATTACTGAATGGAATATCATAATAAAATCCACCTTCGTGCCAAACCCAGTACTGTTTTACTTCAAACGCTACCGGGTCAAGGATCAAATCCAGGGAAACAGCAATGAAAGCTCCATAAACAGAATAAATAATCCTGCTGAAATGGTGGACAATATTAACTAAAGGAGCAGCAAGTACGTGGGAAGTGGCGATCACCATAACCCAGGCAAACCCAATAGTAACCGGGACCCCTATCACTTTTGGACCGAAATCAGCCTGATAACTGTACTCTCCAAAAAATAATCCTGTATGTACCCCGAAACTTTCGATAGCAATAGAGAGCACAAAAATGAAAATAACAACCATTATACCGAGAATGCGGGACTGGCTGCGGTAAAAATAAATCATTCCAAGAAAACCGGATGTGACCAGGAAAACTACATTTGCCCATTCCAGCCACGGTGGTACAAGGTCAAATGTCAACAGGACTACGCCTATTGCATACCATACAAGAAAAAATCTGTAAATATAAAGGTCGAATTTCGCTGGCATAATGTATCCCTCTTCTAAAGTAAAATATTAAATGAAATAGATTAATTTCCCTATGAAGGTTTTTTGTCATACAGTTTCAGCAGTATTCTTTTTTCCAGCCACGCTGCTGAGCAATTTATGTTTGGGGCTGTTCAATTTACTTGATAAACTTATTAGAGTTTGCCATCATTAGATTTTAATAAGAATCTTTTTATGGATCTTGAATTAATTATACCTAACAGAATTTTTTAAAGCGAGTGAAGCGTGCTTTATTAAGTGTGGAAAGCAGGAGGTTAATAATGAGAAATGTTATTGTAACGGGAGCGGCGAATGGAATAGGAAAAAGTATAGCAAGAAGATTTGTGGAAAACGAAGATAGAGTTTTTCTTGTAGATAAAGATGCAGCAGGAGAAAAAACTGCTGCTGCATTAGGAACTAATGCTTTTTTTATTCAGGCGGACCTCGCAGTACCTGAACAAATCAACCGTACTTTTTCTGACATTTCTGAACATGCTTCTCAAATTGATGTGTTAATTAATAACGCAGGAATTTCAGCATTTAGAAATTTTGATGAACTTACGATCGAAGAGTGGGATCACGTGATTAACTCAAACCTGAGAAGCGTGATGCTTATGAGTAAATATGCCTCTAAAATAATGAATAATGGGGCTATAATTAATATAGCTTCCACAAGAGCAGCAATGTCAGAACCGGGAAGTGAAGCATACGCAGCTTCCAAAGGCGGTATCACAGCACTAACGCATGCGCTGGCTGCAAGTCTTGCTGCAAAGAAGATCACGGTAAATGCAATAAGCCCCGGGTGGATCCATACAACAGAAGAGCCATTAGATGATTATTATCATGATATGCACTGGTCGAAAAGAGTTGGCAGACCGGAAGATGTAGCTTCGTTATGTATGTTTATAGCGCAAAAAGAAAATGCTTTTTTAAATGGTGAAGATATTCAATTAGATGGCGGGATGACAAAAAATATGAGGTATGACTGAAGGAGAAATTAATGAACTCAGTAAAATTAATTGCAACTGATATGGACGGCACTTTGTTAAACAGCAGAAGAGAAATTTCTGAAGAAAATATTCAAATGATTAAAGCGGCACAGCGAGCGGGAATCATTGTGTGTGCTGCGACAGGAAGAGATTATGCAGAAGCTTCACATCCACTAAAGAAAGCCGGATTAAGCTTGCCTATTATCGGTACCAACGGGGCTGAAGTCTATCTGGAGGATGGGGAACTGCTGGCCGAAAAAGGGATTGAAGAAACTTTATTCAGGACTATTACTGAAGAGTTGGAAAATCAGAATGTTTATTATGAAGTGTATACGAATAAAGGAGCATTTACAGTTAATAAACAGCAAGGTTTAAATCTTGTGATAGATGTTTTAACAGGGAAAGGGTCGCAATATACTTTAGAAGAAGCCCATTATTTAGCAGAACAGCGTTTTGAAGAAGGAGCAATTAAAGTTATTGATAGTTTTCAGGCGCTCCTTGAAGAAAGAACAAGAATTCTCAAAATACTAGCTTTTTCAGCAGAATTGACTGTAAGAAACAAAGTTAGATACGAGCTCGCTGATCTGCCATTAATTATCACTTCTTCTGCAATGGAAAACTTGGAAATTAATTATGAAAAAGCGACAAAAGGAAGGGGACTCCGGACATTGGCAGATCATTATAATATTGATATTGCCTATACTTTGGCAATTGGAGATAATGAAAATGATTTATCAATGTTTCAGGAAGCTGCTTTTTCTGCAGCAATGGAAAACGCAGTGGAAAGCGTAAAAGAAGCGGCAGGAAGTCTTACAAGCAGCAATAACGAATCTGGCGTGGCAAAAGTAATCGAGAAGGTCCTCGTTCCTGAAAAGAAAAGTTTATAAATTTTTTTCAAGGGAAAAGTATTCCTAGCACGACTAAGAGTGCAGCCTGCCATGCTGAAAATCCACAAAAATTTAAAAGTATAATGTATTTTATAACGCAGTAAGAGAAAGGAGATTATTATGTTTAAAAAATTATTTGGCAAGGAAAAAAAACAAGATGTAGAAATGCCTGAAGCTGATGGAAAAGATATATTAGTGAGTCCTGTAAATGGAGAGGTTGTACCTCTTTCAGAGGTTCCGGATCCTACATTTGCCGAAAAGATGATGGGGGATGGAGTGGCAGTGAAACCTACTTCCGGCACAATTGTTGCACCTATTACAGGAGAAGTAATGCAGTTATTTCCTACAAAGCATGCTGTTGGAATTAAAACGGTCAACGGGGTGGAGATCCTTCTTCATATCGGCATAGAAACGGTAAATATGCAGGGAGAAGGTTTTAAAGCTTTCGTGAAAGAAGGAGACAGAGTAGCTGTTGGGGATAAGCTGATTGAGTTTGATATGGATATGGTAAATGAAAAAGCCGAAAGTACGATTACCCCGGTAATTGTAACAAATGGCGATATAGTTTCTACCATAGATAAAGTCGAAGGCCAGCAGGTAACTGCAGGTGAAACCACAATTTTAACAATTACTACGAAACAGTAAACTTGCATAAAAAAGCCCTTTTCTCTTAGTGAGAAAAGGGCTTTTTTTTAAATATCCATGACAGTATTCGGATCAATATAAAATAACACAAAAGCAGCCAACGCAAAGCAGTAAATGGCAAAATAGATAAGCTTACTTTTTTTCAAGAAGTCAATCAGCCAGATAATCCCCAAAATTGAAAATATAAAAGTAATAATAAAGGAAACTATTAAATTAAGTACTCCAATGTATTCAACCATTTCAGGAGTGAAATCTCTGACTCCAAGAACTGTCGACCCTAAAATAACAGGGATCGCAAGAAGAAAAGAGTAACGTACTGCAGTTTCACGGTTTAAGCCGCACAACAGAGAAACAACCAATGTAGCTCCAGAACGAGAGATACCAGGAAAGACTGCAAGCGTCTGTCCTAAACCAATAATTACAGAATCTTTTGCTGTCATAGTAGCTTCGGTTTTCGGCCCGGTCCGATGAAATCTCTCAATAAAAATGAGAGCAAATCCTGTCAGTGTTAAAGCAGCTGCAATAATGCCAGGTGTTTTAATTGCATCTCCCATAAAATCTGAGAGGAAAAATCCTAGTATTCCTGTAATGAAAGTAGCTGTTAAAATGTAGATACCGAAAAAGAACATTGGCTTATCAGAGGAGGACCTCCTGGAAATAAAACGAAAAAATCCAACAAATACTTTTTGGAGATCCTTCCAAAAATAAATAGTAACTGCTAATACAGATGCTATATGTAAAAATATTTCAAAAGACAGTCCTGGAAACGAATAACCGAATACAAGCTGGGTGATAACGATATGTGCAGTACTTGAAATAGGCAGAAACTCCGTAATACCTTGGACAATACCAAATATTATTGCTTCAATCAGTGACATGAAATTCGTCCTTTCCTCCTTAAAATTCATACGTGTTTTATTGTAGCAGGATATTAAAAAGATTGATATGTTATTTTTGTTACATATTCACTTCTGGTGTATTGTTAAACTGCAATTTAAAGTATAATTTACTAATGTGTTTTATTTTAGTTTGTTTTAGATAGTAAAGAGGTGATTCTATTGAAAAAAATTGTTTCTATCCTGCTTCTAGTAACTGCAATCGCAGCAGGGGTGTTTGTAATATATCAAGAGCAGCAGGGTGATACTGCAGAAAACAGTGAAGCCCTGAATGCTTATATGAACCAGCAGGGAATTGAAAGGGCTCAGCCTGAAGAAAATGAAATGATAAGTTTTGAGCAAATCGATGAAACTGGGGTGACGCCTGGTATGATGGCTCGCGAGTTTCAGCTGCCTGACTTGCACAAGGATGAGGAAATAGCGTTAAAAGATTTAAGAGGGAATTTCGTGATAGTAAATATGTGGGCAACTTGGTGTCCGCCCTGCAGAGATGAAATGCCGGATTTTGTAAAATTTTATAATGATTATGAAGACGATAATTTAGAGATGATCGGTGTTAATATGACCGCTACAGAGCGGAATACGGAGGTTGTATCCCAATTTGTAGAAGATTTTGATATTCCCTTTTACACCTTGCTGGACGAGGAAGGAATTATGGAAAATTTATATGACGTTTATGTTATGCCGTCCACTTATATTATAGATCCGGAAGGCAGAGTAGTTATGAATCGGCCGGGATATATAAGCTATGACATTTTAGAAGAGAATTATCTGGAGATAAGAGAAAACTATGAAGCAGGAACATAAAAACTTTTTTGGGTAAAAATTCAGCGGTTCAAATGATATGAACCGCTGATGAACCCTTATTTAATCAGGGGATCGTTTTGCAGAAATTACATAAAACTACTCTCGGTGATTTTCGTAAATTGAAGCCTTTGCAGCCTGCTTCACAGCATCTATAATATCTGAAGAAAGAGACGGTACTTCAGATGCCTCCAGATTTAATTGAAGCTGTTCTTTTGTTCTAGCCCCCTGCACAGCAGTAGCTGTAGTTTTTTGATCCAGCACGTACCTGAGTGCCAGTGTACTGAGTTTCATGCCGGCGTCTGAGGCAATAGTTTTTAACGTATGAATCGTTTGTTTCAATTCATCCTCAGTATAGTCAAGATAGCCTTCGCTGGTTATTTTTTTCTGATAGCTGTCTGTTAAAAGGCCTTTCGCAACCGGTCCCCTTGCTATTACAGATATATCTGCATTTTCCAGAAGTGACAGCCATTCTTCCGGTCGCCGGTCAAGAATACTGAACTGCATCATATTGCTGACTATTTCAGAAGAGGAAGAAAATCGTTTGATCACATTCGGCCGGATGGAAGAAGTTCCGTAATAGCGGATTAGCCCTTCTTTTTTCAACTCTTCCAGTGCTTCAATTGTTTCGTCCAACGGATCATCTATTGTTCCTCCGTGCAGCTGATAGAGATCTATATAATCAGTCTGCAGACGATCCAAAGAATTTTTACAGGCGTTTTTAATATATTTTTTAGAAGGGTTCCAGCGCCAGCCGTCAATACCCTCTCCCCATTCATTACCGCCTTTCGTAGCAATATAGATATCTTTCCGTTTTTCCTTTAAAGCTCTGCCGACCGATTCTTCATTAAAGCCAAACTGATAAAGATCTGCAGTATCAAAATAATTAATTCCACCATCGACTGCCTGGTGAAGAATTTCTTCATTTGCATGATGGTCATCTGAAAGTGACATACATCCAAATCCTACTTCAGAAACTTGAAGTTCAGAAGATCCAAGCTGATTTTTACGCATATTTACCGCCTCCTAATCGTCAATATAAATTCAACTTTACGTAAACGATTGCGGGAACGCAAGGAATAGCCTATTCTTGGAAAAGAGATAAAATGAGGAGTGGATGGAATGAAAAAACTGTATGAAGAAACAATTAAAACTGAATCAATTTATAAAGGGAAGATAATTGACCTTGAACTGCAGGAGGTAGTGCTGCCAAACGGCTCACACAGCAAAAGAGAAATAGTAAATCATCCCGGAGCAGTCGCAGTTATTTGTATTACTGGAGAGAATAAAATGGTTATGGTACGTCAATATAGAAAAGCACTTAAGAAATCCATCATTGAAATCCCTGCCGGAAAACTGGATGCAGGAGAAAAACCTGAAGATTGTGCGAAAAGGGAATTGGAAGAGGAAACGGGAATTATTGCAGGGATACTGAAAGAGTGTGATTCGTTTTATACCAGCCCGGGATTTGCCAATGAGCTTGTGTATGTATATGAAGCTGAAAATTTAAGGCAGGGCGAAGTGCATACAGACGAAGATGAGTTTGTAGAACGTATGGATGTAACTTTGACGGAAGCAAAAAAATTAATTAGAAGCGGCGAGATTCACGACGCAAAAACAATTTATGCCATTCAGTATTGGGAATTGAAGCAGTATAACAAAGCTTAATTATAATAATTATTAAATTATCATGATAATCATTATCATTTGACAGTGATTTTTAAACAAGCTTATAATACAATAAGAAGAGGGGCTTTCCCTGTTTCATATGAATGTATCTTTGTGATACATCGATTGGGGGATAAACATATTATGGAGCAACGTATAGATCGAATTAAAAAGCAGCTGCATTCCCAGAGTTACAAGTTAACACCGCAGCGTGAAGCAACCGTAAGAGTGCTGCTTGAGCATGAGGACGATCATTTAAGTGCTGAGGATGTATATATGCTCGTAAAAGAAAAGTATCCGGAAATTGGGCTGGCTACCGTCTATAGGACACTTGAATTACTGACTGAATTAAAAGTAGTTGATAAAATAAATTTTGGAGACGGTGTTTCCCGGTATGATTTACGGCAAGAAGGAGCTGCACATTTTCATCATCATCTAGTCTGCCTGGAATGTGGGTCTGTGGATGAAATTCAAGAAGATTTACTGGACGATGTAGAAAAAGAAGTTGAAACAAGATGGAATTTTGAAATAAAAGATCATCGGTTAACTTTTCATGGGATATGTCACAGGTGCAAATAAAATAGTTTGTGAAAGGAGCTGGTTATTTAAAGCTCCTTTTTTTAGTGGGAATTAATAGCAAGATTCGAATTCATTATTCCTTTCTTTTCGTTCCTTCTAATATATAACAGACATTATGTAGAATTTATTTAATGCACTTTCTGTATTTTCAGAAAACCTGATAATAAATTTGGTTCAGTGAATTAAAAATAGTTCGAATTTAATAACAGGATTTGAAATTATCATCATATTCATTTGAAGTCTCCCTATTGAATCCGCGAAGCAAAAAATTAACCTTCTCCTCCTAAGAAAAAAACTAATAATAACAACGATTTTTGTTAACGTGAAGACAATATTACCATCAGTTAATGAAATTACATTTTTTCAAATGCTAATGCACGTTAGTGCATATTATGGTATGCTGAAAGCGTGAAATCCGGAAAATGAGGTGAGTTCAGCTGAATAACGAGATTGAAGAATATATGAACTTTCTTGTAGTAGAAAAAGGCTTGGCAGTAAACTCATCCAAGGCATATCGCCGGGATTTGAAAAAGTATCAGGATTATCTTCAGAAAGTAGAGCTATTAAAAAATTGGGAGCAGGTAAACAAAGCGCATGTGCTTGCGTTTCTTCATTATCTTCATGATCTGGGGCGTGCTTCGACTTCAGTATCCAGAATGCTGTCCTCTGTGCGTTCTTTTCACCAGTTTTTAGTGAGGGAAAAATTCACTTCTGCAGACCCAACCCTTCATGTTGACAGACCCAGACTGGAAAGAAGGCTGCCTAAAGTGCTGTCCATGAAAGAAGTGGATACTCTTTTGGAGCTTCCGGCTTCCAATTCACCGCTTGACCGAAGAAATAAAGCAATGCTTGAACTGCTTTATGCAACTGGAATGAGGGTTACGGAGCTGTGCAGCATTAAACTTTCAGACCTACATCTTTCTATGGGTTTTGTGCAATGTCTCGGGAAAGGAAATAAAGAAAGAATTATTCCTTTAGGCAACCATGCAGTGGAAGCTATGGAAAAATATTTAAACGAAAGCAGATCTCAGCTTGTTAAAAAGGAGCATGAATTTGTTTTCGTCAACCATCATGGTCGATCTTTATCGAGACAGGGTTTTTGGAAGATTCTTAAAAAGCTTGCTGACGATGCTGAAATCGAAAAAGAACTTACGCCACATATGCTCAGACATTCATTTGCTACACACTTACTGGAAAATGGTGCTGATCTGAGAGCTGTACAGGAAATGCTGGGGCATGCAGATATTTCCACCACTCAAATTTATACACATGTAACAAAAATGCGTATGAAGGATGTCTACACTAAATTTCACCCCCGTGCTTAAAAAGGGGATAAAAAGAAGTCTGACTTCAGACAACGATGCATGTTAGTGTTAGCATTAGAGAGGGAAATATACTAGAAATTCTAATTATCGGAGGGGTAATAAAATGACATCACATAATTTTAAAAGAATTTTTCTTATCGTAATGGATTCTGTAGGAATAGGAGAAGCACCTGATGCGGCTGAATTTAATGACAACGGGGCAGACACACTCGGTCACATAGCTGAAAAAATGAAAGGACTCCATATGCCTAATATGGATAAGCTGGGTCTCACAAAAGTGAAGGAATATATGGGGGGACAGGAAACAATATCTCCATTGGCATATTTCGGGAAAATGGCCGAGCTGTCCGCAGGAAAAGATACAATGACAGGTCACTGGGAGATCATGGGGCTTCACATTGACAAACCTTTCCGAACTTTTCCAGATGGTTTTCCTCCAGCGCTTATCAATGAAATTGAAGAAAAAACGGGAAGGAAAGTGCTTGGTAATAAAGCAGCTTCCGGTACGGAAATTTTAGATGAATTGGGAGAAGAACATGTAAAGACAGGAGATCTGATTATATATACATCTGCAGACTCTGTGCTGCAAATTGCAGCTCATGAAGAAGTTATCCCTCCAAAAGAACTTTGGGAAATCTGTGAAATGGCAAGAGAAATGACGTTAGAAGATCCTTATATGATTGGACGTGTTATTGCACGGCCTTTTATAGGCACGCCTAACAATTGGGAAAGAACTCCTAATCGTCATGATTATGCATTAAAACCTTTCGGGAGAACCGTGATGAATGAACTCGCTGACAGTGGTTTCGATTCCATTTCCATCGGAAAAATTTCCGACATTTTTGACGGGGAAGGTGTAACTGAATCACTGAGAACTGAATCAAATATGGACGGAATGGACAAACTGGAAGAAACGCTGGAAATGGATTTCACCGGGCTGAGCTTCCTGAATCTCGTAGACTTTGATGCGAAGTTTGGACACCGCAGAGATCCTATTGGGTATGGAAAAGCTTTAGAAGAATATGATGCCCGTCTTCCAAAGGTGATGGAAATGTTAAGAGAAGATGATTTACTAATTATCACTGCCGACCATGGAAATGACCCGGTCCATCACGGAACGGATCACACGAGGGAATTTGTACCCCTGCTAGCATACAGCAAAAAACTGCAGAAGCCAGCTTCATTAAACACTAGAGCAACTTTTGCAGACGTTGGCGCTACTATTGCAGAAAACTTTAATGTGAAAATTCCGCAGCATGGTACCAGTTTTTTAGCAGACTTAAAATAATCACAAAAGGAGCCGATAAAATGAATTCTTTAATTGAAGCAAAAAATACGATTGAATCTAAGTTAAATGGAGCTAAACCAACGATAGGTCTTATTTTAGGATCAGGGTTGGGCGTTCTCGCTGAGGAGATTACTTCTCCCACTGTAATTAAATACCAGGATATACCAGGATTTCCGTCATCCACAGTAGCTGGACATAAAGGCCAGCTTGTCATAGGTGAATTAGAAGGAAAAACTGTAGTTGCCATGCAGGGAAGGTTTCATTTTTACGAAGGTTATGACATGTCTCTTGTAACATTGCCGGTACGGGTAATGAAGGCAATTGGGGTAGAAAAATTGATTGTCACAAACGCAGCCGGTGGAATTAATGAAAATTTTGAGGCGGGAAACCTGATGCTGATAAAAGATCATATTAATCAATTTGGAACAAATCCGTTGATTGGAAAAAATGATGATTCTCAGGGAGTGCGTTTTCCAGATATGTCGAATGCATACAGCAGGGAATTATTAGACCTGGCTGAGAGTGCAGCTGAGGAGCAAAATGTAACTGTGCAGAAGGGAGTCTATGTAGGGACAACTGGACCTTCGTACGAAACTCCGGCAGAAGTCCGTATGCTTAGAAAAATGGGAGGAGACGCGGTTGGAATGTCTACAGTACCTGAAGTAATTGTAGCACGCCACAGTGAAATTGAAGTACTTGGAATCTCCTGCATCTCCAATATGGCAGCCGGTATTTTAGATCAGCCATTAACTCATGATGAAGTCATGGAAACTACGGAACTGGTGAAGCAGGATTTTCTGACGCTGGTAAAATCAATCATTAAAAAACTATAGGAGGATATTTTGATGCAGCAATCATTTATTAAAGAAGCTGCTGAAGCGATCACGAGTAAGCTGGATTTCCAGCCTGCAGCAGCACTTATTTTAGGCTCCGGGTTAGGAGAATTGGCTGATGATATAGATAATCCAGTAGTTTTTCCTTACGAGAGCCTCCCGCATTTTCCAGTATCAACGGTCGAAGGCCATAAGGGACAGCTCGTGGCAGGGTTTTTAGAGGGAGTCCCTGTCCTTGCGATGCAGGGAAGATTTCATTATTACGAAGGATATTCTATGGCGGAAGTTACTTTTCCCGTTCGCGTAATGCAGGCAGCAGGATGTACGAGTCTGATTGTCACGAATGCATGCGGAAGTATGAACAAAGAATTTGCTCCAGGAGATTTAATGCTTATTACAGATCATATTAATAATACTGGAGGAAATCCTCTTATTGGAGAAAATAATAATGCTTTAGGTGAGAGGTTTCCTGATATGAGTCAGGCTTACAGCAGGGAGTTGATTCATCTTGCGGAAACTTCCGCATCGGATATCAACCTTAATGTCCGGAAGGGAATATATACAGCTGTAAGTGGACCCACTTATATGGCCGGTGCGGAATTAAAAATGCTTCGTTTGTGCGGGGCTGATGTAGTGGGTATGTCTACAGTTCCTGAAACAATCGTTGCGCGTCATATGGATATGCAGGTCCTTGGTATTTCCTGTATTACTGACATGGCAGTCGGAGAAGAAATTGATGGAATCACCCATGAAGAAGTAATGGAAGTAGCCGCGAAAGCGAAACCTGCTTTTAAAAAGCTCGTGCGCAGTGTCCTGGCAGCAGGGGACTGGAATGCACTGGTAAAATAGGAGGACGTAAAAATGCGCATGGTGGATGTTATAGAAAAGAAAAGAAACGGGAATGCTTTAACTGAAGAAGAGATTCGTTACTTTGTTGATGGATATACGACAGGGGACATACCTGACTACCAGGTTTCTGCTCTAATGATGGCAGTTTATTTTCAGGGTATGTCAGATAAGGAAACTGCAGTTTTGACGCAGGCTATGGTAGACTCAGGAGAAACCATTGATCTGTCTTCGATACAGGGGCATAAGGTGGATAAACATTCTACTGGCGGTGTAGGAGATAAAATAAGCTTCCTGGTTGGGCCGATGGTAGCTTCTGTAGGAGTTCCTGTCGCAAAGATGAGCGGACGCGGGCTGGGCCATACAGGCGGAACGATAGATAAACTGGAGTCCATTTCGGGGTTTAATGTTGAAATCACCAAAGATGAATTTATTGCAAATGTAAATAAAAATAAATTAGCTGTAGCCGGCCAGACAGGAAATTTAGCACCGGCTGATAAAAAACTTTATGCACTCAGAGATGTAACTGCTACTGTTGATTCTATACCATTAATCGCGGGCTCCATTATGAGTAAAAAAATTGCTTCTGGCGCAGACAGTATCGTGCTCGATGTGAAAACAGGATCAGGTGCTTTCATGAAAACACTGGAAGATTCTGAAGCGCTGGCCCGGGAAATGGTTGCTATCGGAAAAAACCTGGGAAGAAACACAATTGCAGTAATCAGTGATATGAATCAGCCGCTTGGTTATGAAGTAGGAAATGCCAATGAAATCAGAGAAGCTGTGGAAGTATTACAAGGGGCAAAAGTGAATGATTTACGAGAACTTTCCTTAGAATTATCCGCCCATATGGCTGTTCTTGCAAAAGTATTCCCGGATTATGATGCAGCATATAAACAAATCGAGGAGAATATTGATAACGGAAAAGCGTTTGAAGCTTTTAGAACATTCGTTGCTGCGCAGGGCGGAGACGTTGCTATGATAGACGATTTATCTCTGCTTCCTTCAGCTCCTTACGCTGTTGAAGTAAAGGCACAGGAAGAAGGATATGTGAATGCAATAGATGCAGCCTCTATCGGAGTTGCAGCCATGTATCTTGGGGCAGGCAGAGCTACGAAAGAAAGCGAAATCAATCACGGGGTCGGAATCTCCTTAAAGAAAAAAATAGGAGATCATGTAAAAGCAGGGGAGACACTTCTGGTCCTGCATTCTGAAGAGGAAGAGCCGAAGGATTCCACAGAAAAAGCTTTACAGGCCTATGAAATTTCGTCAGGAAAGCCTGATGATCTGCCATTGATTTATAAAGTCATTCGTTAAATAATTTTTCATGTGAATTTGTACTGCTTGATTTATTATCTGCTATGTGCTATGGTTGAGCAAATTAATTGAATATGAGATAGAGGTGCAGAACTAATAAGTATATTCCGGGAACGTCAGGTGCGTATAGATCGGAGTAAAAAGGTAGTTCTGCCGAAGGAGAATTTCTTGCCTGAGTTATTTTCCTGGGGGCACAATGAATAATTGTGTCACTGTCACGGGTAACTGTGGAGAACTATCTTTTTTCGACTCGGAAATGAATCGGGAAATGAATGGTTGTCATCATTCATTTCCTTTTTTGTTGGGGATTTTTACAGAAGGAGTGTTTTTAATATGAGTATGTATGGTACACAGATAATAAATGAACAAGGCCACCTGGAAATAGGAGGGGTGGATACTATCACCCTTGCTGAAAAATACGGCACACCTTTATTCGTATATGATGTAAAGGATATTCGTGATCGCGCAGAGCAGTTTCATGAAGCTTTCCGGGCGCAGCAGGTGAATTACCAAATTGCCTATGCATCGAAAGCATTCAGCTGTATTGCAATGATGGAACTTGCAGACGAATTAGGCTTAAGTCTTGATGTGTGTTCTGACGGAGAATTATTTACAGCTCTGGAAGCTGGTTTTCCTGCAGAAAGAATTCATTTTCATGGTAATAACAAAACACCGCAGGAACTTGAAATGGCAGTAAAAGAAAAAATCGGCTGTATAGTAGTGGATAACTTTACTGAACTGAGCTGGCTGATGGCCCTTACCGAAACGGAAAAAACGGAAATGGAAGTTTTAATCCGTATCACTCCCGGGGTGGAGGCGCACACTCATGAATATATTTCTACAGGCCAGGAGGACTCTAAATTTGGTTTTGATTTAAACAGCGGTCAGGCGGATAAAGCAATTAAAACAATTCTCGCGCATGACTATTTAAAACTGCAGGGAGTGCATTCTCATATAGGTTCCCAGATCTTCAGAGCAGAGGGCTTTGAAGAGGCAGTAAAAGAAATTTACCGCTCTATCAAAAAATGGGATACAGAGTTTAATTATTATCCAAAAGTTTTAAATGTCGGCGGCGGCTTTGGAATTCGCTATGCAGCAGGTGATGAACCGCTTCCTCTTCATGTGTATATAGACAGAATGGTGGAAGCTGCTAAAGATGAAGCAGAAAACATGAATCGTCCAGTGCCGGAAGTCTGGATTGAGCCGGGAAGAGCACTTGTAGGAGAAGCGGGTACTACACTTTACAGTATAGGCTCCAGAAAGGACATTCCCGATGTCAGAACATATATTTCTGTGGATGGGGGTATGACTGATAATATCCGGCCGGCGCTTTATCAGGCAGAATATACTGCTGTACTTGCCAATCGTGCAGCAGAGGCACTGGAAGAGACCGTTTCTGTAGCGGGTAAATGCTGTGAGAGCGGAGACATGCTTATATGGGATTTATTGCTCCCGAAAGTAACTCAGGGGGATATACTTGCAGTTTTTTCTACAGGAGCGTATGGATACTCCATGGCGAATAATTATAATCGTATTTTAAGACCTGCAGTTGTATTTGTAGAGAATGGCAGACATGAATGTGTTATTGAAAGGGAAGTACTCTCTGATTTGACACGCAGGGAAAAGAGCTATTCACAAATTCGTGCAGTTGATCCGATTTAACTTTAAAGTAAAATACATTCCTTTAAACAGTTTATAATTGAAGACTAATTTGTTATTTAATAAGGCACGGATGATAAGCTTTTTGCTTTCATCCGTGCCTTTTAATTATGGGTGGGCAAGCGGCATGATTATTTGGAAGACCTTAAATTACATCTTCAAAAATAACTATAGTTTAGTTCAAGTATTATATATGGCATGAGGAAGCGGGTTCTGCTAGAATGAATATGTTACAAATAAATTAAACTTTTGGAGGTTTTACATATGAAAAAAGGCGAAATTAAATTTGAGAACGGCGAAGTAATCGAAATTGAGTTTTTCCAGGAAGACGCACCTGGAACAGTAGAAAATTTTGAAAAACTTGCAAATGACGGTTTTTATAACGGACTGACTTTTCACCGTGTCATTCCAGGATTTGTTGCTCAGGGAGGATGCCCAAACGGAACAGGCACAGGTGGCCCAGGATATACAATTAAATGTGAAACAGATAATAATCCACACAAGCACCAGAAAGGAAGTCTTTCTATGGCGCATGCCGGCAAAGATACAGGCGGCAGCCAATTTTTCCTTGTGCTTGAAGCTCAACCCCATTTAGATGGAGTTCATACAGTATTCGGTCAAATTACTGAAGGTCTGGATACACTGGAGCGTATTAAGCCGAATGATACGATGCAGGAAGTAAAAGTTTACGAGGTATAATTCTCATAAAAGCGTAAATTCTTGCCTCTTTCATTTTGTTAGTGGTATAGTAGTTTGTAAGAATCTCAATAAAACTAAATAAAACGCAGCATTTTGTTAAGATGGTGCGGTTCCTTCGGGGTCAGGTGAAATTCCTAACCGGCGGTGATAAAGAGGAAACTCTTTTTAGTCCGTGACCCGGCTATTTTTAATAGACGGTGGATTTGGTGAAACTCCAAAGCCGACAGTTAAAGTCTGGATGGGAGAAGGAATTTTTAAGCGGAAATTCGGGAAGTCTAGAGGTATGTCTTTTTTTTCCTGAATCACTCCGCTTAATTTGAAGTACAAAATTCTGTACTTATGCCCTGAATGGATTGATATTCATTCAGGGCTTTTTGTATTTTAAACGTGGGGGATCGAAGAATATGAATGAGACCTATATGAAATTAGCTATTGAATTAGCAGGTGCTGCAGCTGGACAGACCTCTCCGAATCCTCTGGTCGGGTGTGTGATTGTAAAACAAGGTGAAGTTATTGGCATGGGGGCGCACCTAAAAGCAGGTGAAAAGCATGCAGAACGGCACGCATTGGCTATGGCAGGCGAAAAAGCCGCAGGTGCGGAAATGTATGTGACGCTGGAGCCATGTTCTCATACAGGCAGAACTCCGCCATGTGCAGATGCAGTGGTGGAAGCAGGAATAAAAAAAGTATATATTGGTTCAGTTGATCCTGACTCGCGTGTTGCAGGAAAGGGAATCCAAAAGCTGCAGAATGCAGGGATTGAAGTTGTTACTGGTGTAATGAAGGAAGAAGCGGACAGCTTAAATCGCATCTTCTTTCATTATGCTGTGAACAAAAAACCATATGTTACTTTAAAGATGGCTACAAGCATTGATGGTAAAATCGCTACAGTAGATGGAGAAAGTCAGTGGATTACAGGAACAGCAGCCAGATTAGACGGGCACAAACTGAGACATCTTCATGATGCAATACTTGTCGGTATTGAAACTGTACTGGCCGATAACCCTTCGTTAACAACGAGACTTCCTCAGGGAGGTAAAAACCCTCTGAGAATTGTGCTGGATTCGAGACTGAGAGTTTCTAAAGAAGCTACTGTTATTAAAGATGGGGGAGAAACATGGATCTTTACTACAGAGCAGGCTGATACGGAAAAAGTAGAGGAAATTAGGGCTGCGGGTGTGAAGTTGACTGTAGTACCTGGATTCAGGGTCCCGGTAGAAGAAGTTCTTATAAAGCTTGGTGAAGCAGAAATAACTTCTTTATTAGTAGAAGGCGGGGGAACGATCCATGACAGCTTTCTGCGTGCTGGAATACTGAATGAAATTGTCCATTATTCTGCACCGTTGCTAATAGGAGGAAATAGTGCTCCTCAAGCTGTGAGCGGGCAGGGACTTTCCAGGTTGGCTGAAGTTCCGAGATATAATCTTGCAGCGACCGAAATTTTGGGAGATGACATGAAGCACGTGTATTATCGAAAGGAATGAAGCATATGTTTACAGGTATTATTGAAGAAAAAGGAAAGGTTCTCTCTATGCAACAAACGGGAGAAGCAATTGTTTTGTCAGTAGAAGCTCCGACTATTTTAAAAGATGTAAAGCTTGGCGATAGTATTTCTGTAAACGGGGTGTGCTTGACCGTTACGTCTTATACAGCAGAATATTTTACAGTCGATTTGATGCCGGAAACAGTCAGAGGAACGAGTCTGAGAAATATTAAGGAAGGTTCTCAAGTCAATCTGGAGAGAGCGATGGCTGCAGGCGGTAGATTTGGCGGACATTTTGTAAGCGGCCATGTAGATGGAGTGGGCAAGATACGGTCTAAGGAATCTGATCATAATGCAGTTTATTATACTATTGAAATACCTTTGGAACTGCGTAAATATTTTACGATGAAAGGCAGCGTATCAGTAGATGGCACAAGCTTAACGGTGTTTGGTTTGACAGATAACTCTTTTACTATTTCTATTATCCCCCATACACTTGAAGAGACGGTGATAGGACAAAAAGAAGCAGGAGATATAGTGAATGTGGAATGTGATATGCTCGCTAAATACGTGGAAGAATTGCTTCTGCAGAGATTTCAGTCAGAAAATTCACCTGAAACAATGTCAGAAGAATTTTTGAAGAATCACGGCTTTTAGAAGGAGTAGAGAAAGGGGAGGCAGGCAGATATGAGTTTATTTGACCCGATTGAAGATGCTATATATGCATTGGCACAAGGAGAAGTTGTGATCGTATGTGATGATGAAGACAGGGAAAATGAAGGAGACTTTATTTCTCTGGCAGAAAAGACTACACCTGAAGTGATAAATTTTATGGCTACCCACGGAAGAGGACTGATCTGTGCGCCTATTACTGAAGAAAGGGCTGCTAAATTAAATTTAGTACCTATGGTGGACAGAAACTCCGATCCCCACGGTACAGCTTTTACTGTAAGTGTAGATCATAAACATACTACTACTGGTATTTCTGCTCCGGAAAGAGCGCTTACTGTAGAAGCGCTGATTAATGAAAATACAAAACCTGCAGATTTTCAGCGGCCGGGTCATATTTTCCCGCTTGTAGCAAAAGATGGAGGAGTCCTGCGCCGGGCGGGCCATACGGAAGCTGCTGTAGATCTGGCAAAAATGGCGGGGGCATCCCCGGCTGGAGTAATTTGTGAAATTATGAATGAAGACGGTACGATGGCAAGGGTTCCTGAACTGCGGAAAATAGCAGACAGGCATGAGCTGAAAATGGTAACTATTAAAGACTTGATTCAATACCGTAACCGTAAAGATAAACTGGTCCAGCGGGAAATTGAGATCAAGCTGCCTACGGATTATGGAGAATTTAAAGCAATTGGGTATTCAAATGTAGTGGATGGAAAAGAACACATCGCTATTGTTAAAGGAGAAATCGGGGGCAACAAACCTACTATGGTGCGTGTGCATTCTGAATGTCTGACTGGGGATGTGTTTGGCTCAAGACGCTGTGACTGTGGCCCTCAGCTGCATGCAGCCCTTGCGCAGATCGAACAGCATGGTTCCGGGGTTATACTTTACATGAGGCAGGAAGGCAGAGGAATTGGTCTTTTAAATAAAATGCGGGCATATAAGCTGCAGGAGGAAGGCCTTGATACTGTAGAAGCAAATGAAAAATTAGGATTTGGTCCTGATTTAAGAGATTATGGGATCGGAGCGCAAATTTTGAGGGATCTTGGAATTCGTAAAATGAGGTTATTAACAAATAACCCTCGCAAAATTACAGGATTAAAAGGGTATGATCTCGAAGTGGTAGAAAGACTGCCAATCCAGTTGCCGCATTCTATGAACAACGAAAAATATTTGAAAACTAAAAAAGACAAGCTGGGACACATGTTGCACTTGTAAATTAAGAAGGAGCTGTTATTCAATGGGGAAAACTTTTGAAGGAATTTTGTCAGGTACGGATTTAAAAATAGGAATTGTAGTAGGAAGATTTAACGATTTTATTACGAGTAAATTATTAGCGGGAGCTGAAGATGCCTGCCGCCGTCACGGCGTAAGTGATGAAAACGTGGATATTGCATGGGTTCCTGGAGCTTATGAAATACCTTTTATAGCTAAAAAAATGGCTGAAACTGGAGAGTATGATGCTGTTGTAACGCTTGGTACCGTTATAAGGGGAGCAACTCCTCACTTTGACTATGTATGTGGAGAAGCAGCTAAAGGAGTTTCCCAGGCAGGACTGTCCACCGGTATTCCTGTTATTTTCGGAGTGGTAACTACCAACACGATTGAACAGGCAATTGAGCGAGCGGGTACGAAAGCAGGAAATAAAGGCTGGGATTCCGCTGTTGCTGCTATTGAAATGGCTAATTTAAATAAGCAGTTTTCTTAAGAAGTATTATAAAAAACGAACAGGGATTAAAAAATCCCTGTTCGTTTTTTATAATGATTGTAATTCATTAATAACGGGCTGCTGACTTTGTTACAAGTGATGCTTTCCTTGCGGCAATCACTTCACTCCGGTCACGCATTCTATGCTTAAAGCGTAAATCTGCAGGAGTATTTTGATCATCATTTTTCCAGTCAGCATTCCAGGAAGCAGCTATATTGCGGCATTCTACAAGAAGGTCTTCATCTATAAGCGGCAGGTTTAAAGGTTGATAGGGCTGATTCTCTTCCAGGCCTTTTATCCTTTTTGAAATAAGAAACGCAAGCTGTTCTGCATCGATACTTAATTCTTCAAATAATCTTTTATCATGCAGCATATGATGCTGTACTTTATTATAAAGTTTGTAGCTTCCACGCAGGTTTCCCTGCCGTTCATGATAAACTGCTACTGCAAGCTGTATTAAGGCAAGCCAGCGGGTTTCTTTATTTTGTTCGAGCCAGTACTCTTCCAGAATTTCATGACATTCGAAAAAATCACGAGTACCATGAAAATGGGCCAGGAAAAGCTTATATTCTGCAGGGTAATTATATTTCGTAGTGGTCGTCAAAAATAACTCTCCTTTGTAAATACAGGTTCTGGTTTATATTATATAGGAGAGCAGCAAATAAGTGAAGAAATGAGACTGATTTCTGTTTTGCATATGATATAATAACGCATGGAAAAGGAAGTGTTTAAAGTGAGCTACAGTGTAAAGCTGCAAGGGTTTGAAGGGCCGTTGGACCTGCTCCTTCATTTAATAAATAAAAATGATCTGGATTTATACGATATACCAGTGAAAGAAATTACTGAGCAGTATATGAACTATATCCAGGCGATGCAGGTAATGGAATTAAATATAGCGAGTGAATATCTTGTTATGGCTTCTACTCTTCTGCAGATGAAAAGCCAATTGCTTCTCCCGATCGAAGATACAAACTGGGAAGACGGCTTAACTGAGGAAGAGGATTGGACAAAAGAAGACTTAATCGACCGCCTGGCTGAATACAAAAGGTATAAAGAAGCAGCTTCAGGTTTGAAAGAAAGGGAACTGGCCCGAAGCGAACTTTTTTCAAAACCAATGACAGATTTAACTAATTATTTGGCGGAAGAAAAAGAAGATAAAAATGCTACAATAGATGTCTCTGTTTACGATATGATGAAAGCTTTCCAAAATATGAAAAAAAGAAAAAAGAAAAGTACCAAGCAAACAACAAAAGTAGCCCGCGAAGAAATTCCCATTGAAGCCAGAATGAAAGATGTAGTTTCTTATCTTGATCTTAATAATGGCGCTGCAACGTTTAATGATTTATTTGAGGAAACAGAAGACAGTGCGCTCGTTGTAACTTTTTTAGCAATATTGGAACTGATGAAAGTAAAAGAAATTGAATGCAGTCAGAGTGGAAATTATCAGGATATTCATATTATAAAGAAAGGAGCTTACATCACGATATGAATGAAGAAATAAAAGCTGTCATAGAAGGACTTCTTTTTGTAGCGGGAGAAGAAGGGATGGAGGAAAAACAGCTTCTGGATGTCCTTGAAATTAATCAGCAGGAGCTCCATGAGTATATTGAAGCGATGAAAAAAGAGTACGATTCCCCGGGGAGGGGGATGCAGCTGAACAGTCTTGCAGGAGGTTACCAGCTTACTACAAAGGAAATTCATGCACCTTACTATAAAAAATTGCTGCAGTCGCCATCTTCCGGCACATTATCGCAAGCTTCTCTGGAGTCGCTTGCAGTAATTGCCTATCGTCAGCCGGTTGCCCGTATGGAAATTGAAGACATCCGTGGTGTAAAAACTGAAAGACCGTTAAGGACCCTTCAGTCTAAAGGATTAATTAAAGAAGTCGGACGCCAGGAGGGTGCAGGACGGGCAATATTATATGGCACAACAAAACAATTTTTAGAACAGTTTGGACTTCAGTCTATTAATGATCTTCCTCCACTTCCTGAAGCAAAAGAAGACGATCCGGAGGAAGAATTTGATTTATTTTTTGAAAAGTTTCAGGATGCAGTGAAAACGGAAAATTAACGCATTACACTGCCTCCGGAAATTTTAATGGATTCCCCGATGATATTTTTAGAAGCGCCTGTAAGAAGGAATAAAATTGTATCTGCTACTTCTTCAGGAGTAGTTATTTTTTTGGAAGGAAGTGCTTCTTCAGTACGATTCCGCTGCTCCTCATAGCTTATGCCGGCTTTTGCTGCTTTCTTTTCAAGAATATGCTGTGCCATAGATGTATCTACAAACCCAGGACAAACAGCATTCACCCTTACTCCATAATCAATAGCTTCTAAAGCGAAAGATTGTGTAAAGCCGATCAGTGCAAATTTGGAGCCTGCATAAGCTGTGTTACCATAAGTGCCTCTTAACCCTGAGAGAGATGATACATTTACAATATTTCCTCGCTGCAATTCCTTCATCTGCTTAAAGACGAGCTGGCTTAACATAACTTGCGCAGTGAAATTTAACTCCATGATCTCATTAATTTCTTCTTCCTGAATATTTTCTACAACGTCTCCGCCAGATATGCCAGCGGAATTTACCAGTCCCGTAATAGGACCAAACGAATCATTCGCTTCTTTAACAATACGATGCCTGTCATTAGGAACCGTAATATCTCCACTGACCACGTGCATGCGCGAGGCATCAGCATGATAGTGAGCTTCCTGTTTGATTCTGGACAATTTTTCATCATTTCTTCCTGTTACAGTAACGCAGGCACCGGCTTTAAGAAGTGCGAGGGATGTCACATAGCCTATGCCGCCTGTGGCCCCTGTGATTAAGATATGCTCGTTGGTAAAAGCGCTGTTTGAATAAAAGCTCATTCGTTATTCCTCCTTTATTTACATATTTTTAATGTTCCCTAATCGCCTCTTTGAAAAACTTTCTCTCCCGGATAAAAGACTTAAAAAGTAATTTCAAAGAATGAATGGCATAATGGAAAATAACTGAGGAAAAAGTCTCCTTATTAACTGGAAACGTATTCTGCTTTCCTTCAGCTGAGTGAGATCTTTAACAAATCTCTCATAGGCTTTCCGCAGCAGTCGATTCATGCAGGTGTCATTAGCAGGAGCTCTCACATATTAAAGCATGGAAGGCTCGTTTATTTACCTCTGCAAAAATGTAATTATTTAATCGATCCTGATTAAATAATGTGAATAACAAGTATTGCAAGATTACTTTAATTGATGGAAAAGAGAATTAATTAAGTTAAAATTTCAAAGGGCTTTGTTATATTGAAAACTCAAGTTTAAATTAATGTTTTTTATTAATAATCTCTGTTAATGTTCATTATTAAGATCAGAGTATTCATTTTAAACTTACAGTTTAACGGGCACAGCATTAATTGGACTCTGTATTATTATCTGAAGTTTGTTTTTAATGAGGAGGAAAATAT
This sequence comes from Alkalicoccus daliensis, assembly GCF_900103955.1. Taxonomy (GTDB): domain Bacteria; phylum Bacillota; class Bacilli; order Bacillales; family Salisediminibacteriaceae; genus Alkalicoccus; species Alkalicoccus daliensis. Next base: position 691,606 of record NZ_FNIL01000001.1, on the reverse strand, counting down.
ATGAATAAAGAAGAGCAGGAATCTCTGAAGCTGTTTGTAGTGTTTTCAAGAGCTTACGCTGCAGTGCATAAAGAAGCAGAAAAAGACATGAAAAGCTATGGTTTGAATCCAACGGAATTTGCTGTCCTGGAACTTATTTATCATAAAGGAGAACAGCCAATTCAAAAAATTGGAGAAAAAGTTTTAATAGCCTCTTCAAGCATCACATATGTGGTTGATAAATTAGAAGGAAAAGAATATCTAGTACGAAAAGCTTCTAAATATGACAGAAGAATTACACTCGCGGATATTACGAATAAAGGCAGAGAGTTTATGGATGAAATCTTCCCAAAACACCGTGCTTTTATTAATGGTCTAATGGAGCCCTTGAGTAAAGATGAGAAGAAACAGATGCTTACACTTTTGAAGAAAATGGGATACCATGCAGAGAAATAATTTAGGAACTAACAAATTTATAGTAATTTTCATTTGTAAAGAATCAAACAGTATGATATATTTAATTTAAGAAATATCTCGAATTAATAATAAATTAATCCGAGGAATGTGTTATTTATAATTTCCCGCATGATAAGTCGGAGGGAGCATGAAAATGAGTATTTTCAGTAAGCTATTTGGTAAAAAGGAAGAGAATAACAACAAAGAGGAGAGATTTTCAATGAGTGAATTAAATGTAGCAGTTATCTACTATAGTTCTACAGGATCTAACTATCAGCTTGCTAAGTGGGCGAAAGAAGGAGCAGAAGCAGCTGGAGCAAATGCGAAACTTTTAAAAGTGCAGGAACTTGCTCCCATGGGTGCGATTGAATCGAATCCAGCATGGAAAGAACATTATGAGGCTACAAAAGATGTGCAGGAAGCTTCAATGGATGATTTAGAGTGGGCTGACGCAGTTATTTTCAGTATGCCAACTCGTTTCGGTAATCTACCTTCTCAAATGAAGCAGTTTCTAGATACAACTGGTGGTTTATGGGCAAATGGTAAACTTGTGAATAAGGTTGTCAGTGGAATGTCTTCTGCGAGTAATGCTCACGGTGGACAGGAAGCAACAATTTTAGCTCTTTATAATACAATGCACCATTGGGGCGCAATTATTGCATCCCCTGGGTATTCTGATCCCGTACAATTCGCAGCAGGTGGAAACCCTTACGGAGTAAGTGTAACCGTTGGACAAGATGGAGTAATGCAGGAAAATGTAGAGGATGCGGTGAAGCATCAGGCAAAAAGAACTGTAGACGTTGCCACATGGGTTAAAAAAGGTCAAGAATAAAGAAAGAAAGCCGGCCGGCAGCGGCCGGCTTTTCTTTGTCCAGAAAATTATAAGTAACTTTCTCTGTGGATAACCTGCCAGATTTTGATAGAAAGGAGATAGTGCAGGCATGAGGAATTCATACGCAAGGTGACTGCAGTTAATCTTGGTGATTTTAAGGAGTTTCATGTCATGTTGCAAAATAATTCCAGAATTACCAGGAAGAAATGGTCGAGAAAGCGATACACTGTGGCTTAGGTACAATGAATTTATTAACAATTTATTTATGTAATAACTATTGATGAGTGTTTTAAAAATAATAGGTCGAAATAAAACAACGGGGAAGCTTTTGGAAAAAGCAGAGCAGTAATATAAACACTTCTTTTTCAAAAAATGTAAGTAAACCTAATTAAAAAATTCAGCTGTATTGCAAGTCTCCTATAGGAAATTTATAAATTAATTCATTACATTTAAGTTTAAAAGATATAATAGAAATTAAGTGGGAGTTCCACTTCTTTAGTTTACATAATTAAATTACTGTCTATTGATTGACTGATTTAAAGTGAATAGCTTATTACGCATAATTGCACTGGAAGGAGTGTTGAAATTGAATCTTATACCGAAAATGCTCGCTTCGATCCTGTGGTCTGTTATATTTTCATTTAGTATAACAAGTCTTCTTTATGTGCCACAGGTGGAAAGAAGCAGTGAAGGAAGTTATTTTGAATTTCTTCCTCTTTTTACACTTTTCATTTTTCTTTTCACTCCTTTTATTATTGTATTAGGCATTTTCGCAGGAATAATAGCTGAACATATTTCAGGGAAGATTTCCTGGTCTCCTTATTGGAGCCAGCTTTTAATATATGCAGGAATAGGTGGATTAATAAATTATTTTTTTTACTATTCATTGTTCGTATATGGTCCTGCGGCAGTTACATGGGTCCTCTTGCTATACGGTATAGGGGGCGGATGGCTGTATATGCATATATTGATGTTTGTTAAATGGCTGGGGACAAGAAAAAAAGAGCCTGATCCGGCTCTTTAGGAATTTGAAGAAATATCACTTAAAAAAGAATGGATTCCTTCCCAAAATAAAGGGGACTGCTGCAAATTATTATGATGGTAACCTGCAAGTTCTATAGTCGTGACAGGACCACTCCACTTGCTGAATGTTTCATACGAATGTGATGGCGGTATTACTTCGTCATCTGTGCCTGTAATACCAAGTAGTGGTGAATTGATCTCTTCAGCCATTTCGCTTACTTCAAATGGGTGGCGGATAAAAGTGCCGTGGGGAAGATAAGGAAACCTTTCCTGCTGGAGCCTGGTTCTCGTATCATAAGGAGAAACAAGTATCGTACCGGCTGTCTGTTCCGTTAAACTTAAATGTGCAGCGGAAGCAGTTCCCATGCTGCGGCCCATTACTACAATTCGGGAAGAATCAATATCTTTTCTGCTGGCTGCATAGTCAAAAATCTCCCTGCTGTCCTCGAACAATTTTTGTTCACTTGGAGTTCCACTGCTTTTACCATAATCTCTGTAATTGATATATAGTCCTGCCCAGTTTTCAGGAAGACTGTGTGACTCCATCGCTTGAGAGGCTTCTTCTCCATTTCCTCCAAAATAGATAAGCAGCGGAGAAAGCTCTTCATTCGATTGTTTTATCCAGCCATGGAGTGTTTCTCCATCCTCAGTATCTATTAACACCTCTTCAGTTTCCGGGATGTTATTTACTTCTTGTAACCTATCTTCACTTAATTGCGCCCCTTCAAACAGAAGCTCTTCCTGGTTCGCAAGCACCGTCCATGCCTGAAAACCATAGAGCAGTATAATAATAATGAAAGCTGTACCTAATATCTTCAAAATTTTCTCTCCTCACCTTAACCAAACTATGGAAGAATAGTACCCTGAAAAAGGAGGGAGTATGTTTAATTCCTTTATTTTTCATAATTTCCCGATATTATTGAAGCAATTTCATATTACTGAAGCATAATGACACAGATCGCATGGAGAAGTATTAATCTTATAAATATTTTCTCCAGGCAATAAACCAGGCATCCATTTTCTCCACCAATTCTTTGGAGGCATATTTTAATTGGGCTGCATCGCTGTCTGGAAGACTGTCATTCCCTGAAAATACGGTTTTTAATGTGCCTTTTTTAGTAAACCAATGCTGTTGTAAGTAGGTTTGATAAAGTCTGTAGAACTCCTCTACAAGAGCTTTTTGCTCTTCAGATAATGCGTTAAGCAGCCGTTCATCCCCGCCCAAATAGTGCTTTGGAGCGAGCTTCATTTCCGTGTAATGTATTTTATCTGTTTGTTTATCTACTGCGTTTCTTATACGCAGGCATTGAAATTCCAGCGTGCGAATAACCTCTTTAAGCCACTCTGTTTCTCCCACAGTTTCTTCCACTGGATTTTCAGCCTGTTTAACTGGCATTTTGCTTTTAGACTTCCATATTAAAAAAATAGTTAAAGCCTGAAGCAGCCCAATTACCGTAAAAGAAATATACATTCCAACCATCTTTAGTTAAAACCCCTTTCTCTGCTTTGCGCATCTTCCCATTTAGAGTTACAATATAATACTGGTGCTGAAATTGTATCATATTAACGTTGTCGCGATGATAACAAGAAGGAGAGATTTATATGGAGAGACTTCAAAAAGTAATAGCAAATGCAGGAATTACTTCCAGGCGCAAAGCTGAAAAATTAATAGAAGAAGGTAAAGTTACGGTCAACGGAAATGTTGTAAAGGAATTAGGAGCAAAAGCTGACATATATAATGATGAAATTGTCGTGGAAGGTGTGCCGATTGAAAAAGAAGAGCCTGTGTATTACTTGCTTTATAAGCCGGCAGGAGTTATTTCGAGCGTAAAGGATGAGAGTGACCGGAAAGTAGTTACAGATTTTCTTCCGGCTGATAAACGAATTTATCCTGTAGGAAGACTGGATTATGATACTGCAGGGGTTCTTATTATGACGAATGATGGAGATTTTGCCAATAAATTAATGCATCCAAAATATAAAGTAGAAAAAACTTATTTTGCAAAAGTAGAAGGTATTCCTACCAGAGAAGCAATCCAAAAAATCAGCAGAGGTGTGCAGCTGGAAGATTTTAAAACTGCTCCTGCGTTTGCAAAAGTCAGAAAAAGCGATGCGAAAAAAGGGACTGCAATTGTGGAACTGACGATACATGAAGGGCGCAACAGGCAGGTAAGGCGCATGTTTGAAGCGTTGGGGTATCCAGTATTGAAATTAAAAAGAGAGCGGTATGGCATACTGGACTTAAAAGGCCTGAATGCAGGTGAATACAGAGAATTAAAACCACATGAAGTGAAAAAACTAAGAGAGTCGGCTGTCACATAACTTTCAAATTCTTGCGGTACTTTGCGCTATGTAGTCTTTTTTAATAAATGATAAGATGTACTAGAGATAAAACAAGACAGAAGGATGGATGCGGCATGAGAAAAAAGAAGAGGCTGTGGATGCGTTCCGCTATTCTTCTCGTGATGGTGGCAGCTATCGCTTATACTTTCTATAACCATTTTTCTGAAGAGCGCGGCTTAGTGGACGCTGGGGACGAAGCTCCTAATTTCGTGCTGGAAGATATGGATGGAGAGCGGGTGGAGCTTTCTGAACTGAGAGGTCAGGGTGTATATTTGAATTTTTGGGCGACTTACTGCACTTACTGCCGTCAAAAAATGGAATATTTAAAAGATTACCATGAAGAATATGCGGAAAAGGGTGTCCGTATACTTTCTGTGAATGTGGATGAAACTACTTTACAGGTGGAAAGACACCAGCAAAGATATGACATAAATTATAATCTTTATATTGATCGTAATATGCTCGTAAGTAATGCATATGGAGTCGGAGTATTACCTTCCGTTTTTCTGATCAATGAAAATGGTTCAGTCATTGAAAGGCAGATTGGCGGCAAAACGGAAGAGCAAGTCGTAGCTGCTCTGGATGAGCTGGTACCTGAAAGCTAATTGGGGGTTCGTCATGAATAAAGTAACATGCGAATGTGGACATAAGAATCCATACGGGACGTACTTATGTGAATCTTGCGGGAAACCTTTAAAAGATGAAGGTAAGCTTGCAAATATGCGGTATGAAGGGGTTGCGCGGCGTTCACAGACGTATCAGAAATCCATTGTCGACAAAATTTGGAACTTCTTTTCTTCCGTGAAAGTGGGCATTTGGATTATCGTACTGTTGTTAGTTACTTCTTCCTTAGGAACTTTGTTTCCGCAGGAGATGTATATACCGCCTGGAGAAGATCCTTCTTTATATTATGCACAGGAATATGGAATTCTGGGACAATTATATTATGATTTAGGATTTCACAATTTATACTCCTCCTGGTGGTACATGCTGTTAATAGCAGCTCTTGGAATATCCTTAGTCATTGCAAGCCTTGATCGCTTTGTTCCTCTCTACCGAGCACTTAAAAATCAAAGAGTTACCAGACATACTGCTTTTATGAAAAAACAAAGAGTGTATGGAATGAAAGAGAACAGTGAAGCGTTGGATATCAAGGCGCTGAGTACTTCCTTAAAAGAAAGAAAATATAATGTACGGGAAGAAGATGGTAATCTGCTTGCTGAAAAAGGCAGGTTTGCAAGATGGGGTCCCTATGTGAATCACATTGGGCTGATAATATTTCTAATCGGAGGGATGCTCCGCTTTTTCCCGGGAATGTATTTAGACGATTATGTATGGATAAGGGAAGGAGAAACGGAAGTAATCAGCGGAACAGAAGGCGAATATTTTGTTCAGAATAACCAATTTTTAGTAGAGCTTTATGACGAAGAAGATAACGAAATTTTTCAGGAAGCGCTGATGAGAGAAGGATCGCCGGTCGTATCCAACTATCAAACTGATGCAACGCTTTTTAAGCGTTCTACAGAAGGAAGTATCGGAAGCGAAACAGAACTGGAAAAAGTAAAAGATCACAGTATTCGCGTGAATGAGCCGTTAACTTTCGAGGGTATTTCCCTTTACCAGGTGGATTACCGCTTAAATGAGCTTTCTACATTTACATTTGGTGTAGAAATAGAAGAAGATGGGGAAGTGCAGGCGCTTGAAGAAGTAGTATTTGAAGTAGATCTAAATGACCCCCAGATGTATTATGAATTTGATAATGGCTATCAAATTGAGATAATAGAATATTTTCCAAACTTTAATATTGATGAAAGTGGAGAACCGACAACGTTAAACAGAGTTCCGGATAATCCGAGAATTATTTTTGAACTGTATCCTCCAGATGCAGATCCTGAAGAAGATACTGGTGAGATAAGTCTTATTGGAGTACAAGTAAATGAACCGCTGAACGAAGATCATGATCATACTTTACGAATGCTGGATGTTGAATTCGTAGATGTTACGGGACTGACTATCCGCAGAGATCATACGCTTCCCATCATTATTGCGGGCGGAATTATTTTTATGATCGGTCTTACGCAGGGTTCTTACTGGTTCCACAGAAGAATCTGGATCCAGCAGAAAGATGGCCAGCTTTACGTAGCTGGACATGCCAATAAAAATTGGCATGCTTTAAAAAGAGATATTGAATATCTCAGAGAAAAACATGATCTGCCGGAGACAGTGGATCAGGCTGATGAAGAAGTGAAAGAGAAAGATCAGGTAAATGAAGGGGGCAGGGATAAAAATGTTTGAACTCAGTAGTACGCTTTTATATATAGCCTTTGTACTTTATTTAGCGGCCACGGTGTTTTTTGCTGTTTCAATCACAGGGAAAAAGTTTAGGGACAGAAGCGGCAATGAAAATAATAAGGCTGGTTTATTTGGTTATATAAGTGCTTTACTGGCTCTTATTACTGCAATTTCTTATTTTATTATAAGGTGGATGGCCACTGGTCATGCTCCTGTGAGTAATATGTTCGAATATACTACGGCGCTTGGGATAGCTATGTCATTGGCTTTTGTTATCCTTTACCCTATTTATAAAAGTAATTATCTGGGATTATTTACAATGCCGGTGGTAATGTTAATAATTGCGTATGCTTCTATGTTCCCTGGAGAAGCGCAGCCGCTTATTCCAGCGCTTCAGTCCAATTGGCTTTTTATTCACGTAATAACTACGGCGATCGGCCAGGGTATTCTTGCGATAGGTTTTGCGGCCGGAGTGCTTTATCTCGTGCGAATGATAGATTTTACAAAGGCTTCAAAGAAAGTTAAAGGCATTGAATTTATCATGTTTACCCTGCTGGCAACTATCGCATACGTGGCAATCGGTATGGGGTTCGAGGCTTCGGGATATACTGCAACGTTTAATTATGTCAACGAATTTGGTGAGGAAGCGCAGATGGATTATCACCTTCCGCCACTTGTGGGGCCAAATGAAGGTGAACTGGCTTCTGAACAAGGATTTTCACCAGTTGTTAACACACCGGAGTATATAAGAAGTAATGATGTTAATACGGTGTTATGGTCGATTATTGGCGGGTTAGTTTTATATGGAGGCCTGCGCTTTGGTTTTAGAAAGCCGGTTGCAGGGCTGCTGCAGCCTTTAGTCAGAAACGTAAATCCCCAGACAGTAGATGAAATAAGCTACCGGGCAATTGCGATAGGATTTCCTGTGTTTACCCTGGGAGGATTGATTTTTGCAATGATCTGGGCGCAGATTGCCTGGACGAGGTTCTGGGGATGGGATCCTAAAGAAGTCTGGGCCCTTATAACATTTTTATTTTATGCTGCTTATCTGCATCTTCGGTTATCCAGAGGATGGCAGGGAGAAAAAAGTGCTTGGCTCTGCGTAATTGGGTTTGCCCTGATAATGTTTAATTTGATTTTTGTGAATCTCATTATCGCCGGACTTCACTCTTATGCTTAAGTCGGCTACAATAGAATTATGAAATGAGGCTGTCTTGTTATTATAAGACAGCCTTTTAGTTGGAGGGGTATATATGGAAAACAACAGTACAAATATATTAGTGGTAGATGATGAAGAACGAATCCGCCGGCTTCTGAGAATGTATTTAGAGAAAGAAAATTATCATGTAGAAGACGCTGAAAATGGAGAATCAGCGCTCGAATTTGCTTTAAATAATGACTACGATTTAATTATTCTTGACTTAATGATGCCGGGTATGGATGGAATAGAAGTCTGTGAAGAAATCAGAAAGCAGAAAGCTACACCTATTATTATGCTTACAGCTAAAGGCGAAGAAGTTAACAGAGTGCAGGGATTTGAAGCTGGAACTGATGATTATATAGTTAAACCATTCAGCCCGAGAGAAGTAGTACTCAGAGTTAAGGCTCTGCTGCGACGTTCTTCTTCTACTAAATTTCTGCAAACTGAAACGAAAACAAAAGAGGTTTTTGAATTTCCATATTTGTTAATAGATAATGATGCGCATAGAGTAACGGTAGAAAATGAGCATATCAGCCTTACTCCTAAGGAATATGAGCTGCTCCTCTATTTAGCTCAGGCGCCTGATAAAGTATTTGCTCGGGAACAGCTGCTGAAAGACGTATGGAATTACGAGTTTTTTGGAGATTTACGTACAGTAGATACACATGTAAAGAGACTGAGAGAAAAATTAAGCCAGGTGCAGCCGAAAGCAGCAGATATGATTAAAACAGTATGGGGAGTCGGTTATAAATTTGAGGTCACGGAAAACGGATGATGTTCTGGAGAAGCGTAGTTGGAAAACTATGGTTTACTATTCTGCTTTTAGTGTCCGTCGTGCTTCTTGTACTCACAGTATTGCTTTTAGGCTTTTTCGAACAATTTCATACGGAACAGGCCGAAGGGGAACTTTTTAACCATGCAAATCTTTTAGTTTCATTTTTGGAAACGGAAACAACTGATGGTGCAGCGCTGGATATGAGCCAGATAATTTCTGAATCTTATGCTTCCCGGGCTGTTCTTATAGGAGAAGATAATTACTGGTATACAGCCAACGAAGATTCCGATGGTATACCTATTTCTTATTTTTATGAAGATCCGGTACTATCAGAGGTAATTGAAGCTGACGAAACTATTGTGACTCAGGGTGATTATGCGCTTGCTAATCAGGAGAACTGGGGAGGAGAGATCATGATAGTAGGGATGCCGGTTACATTTGCAGATGGGGAAGAAGGCTCTCTTTTTCTATACCAGTCTTTAGCAGTCGTGGAAGAAGCTTCAGCGCAGACGAAGCAGATCATATTTTTATCAGCTGGATTTGCTATCATACTTACAACAGTATTTGCGTTTTTTCTATCTTCCAGAATTACGGCACCTTTACGTCAAATGCGCACTGCATCTTTGGAAGTAGCAAAAGGAAACTTTGAAACAAAAATTCCTATACAAACTAAGGATGAGATTGGTCTTCTGGCTATGGCTTTTAATAGAATGGGGCGTGCTTTAAACACCAACCTGCATGCTTTAAATCAAGAAAAAGAACAGCTTTCACGCATACTGAGTTCCATGGCTGACGGTGTAATGACATTGAACAGACAGGGACACGTAATGATTATGAACCCGCCTGCCTCAGCCTGCATGGCTGCCTGGAGATATGAAAAACAACTTTCAGAAGATGAAGAACCCCTCCATTTAAATCGTCTGTTTGATAAAGTAGTCTCTGAAGAGACAGAAGTCGTAGATGAAGTTACAATTCAAGGAAGAACGTGGGTGATTTTAATGACGCCACTTTACGATGAAGAAAATATCCGCGGCGCCGTAGCTGTTCTTCGGGACATGACAGAAGAGAGGCAGCATGATAAGCTGCGGAAAGATTTTATCGCTAACGTTTCTCATGAGTTGCGGACACCTATTTCTATGCTTCAGGGATACAGTGAAGCAATTGTTGATGATATAGCTGAAACACAGGAAGAGAAAAAAGAAATGGCCAGTATTATCTACGATGAATCGCTTCGAATAGGGCGTCTTGTAAATGAATTGCTGGATATCGCGAGAATGGAAGCGGGGTATCTGAACTTAAGAAAAGAAGAAATTGACATGAAAATTTTTGCTGACAAAATTCTGCGGAAATTTCAAGTTGTAGCAAAAGAGCAGCAGATAGAATTAATAGGAGAATTTTCTCCACTGACTAAAACATTATCAGCAGACGTTGACCGGCTGGAGCAGGTAATGACGAATTTAATTGATAACGCAATGCGTCATACGATGGAGCATGGACAAGTGATATTTAGAATTTCAGATGCAGAGACTGGAGTTCGTATTGAAGTCGAAGACACAGGAGCCGGAATTCCGGAAGATGACCTGCCTTTTGTATTTGAGAGGTTTTACAAAGCAGATAAAGCACGTACGAGAGGAAGGGCCGGAACCGGGCTGGGTCTTGCAATTGTAAAAAATATTACAGAAGGCCATGAAGGAAAAGTTTCAGTTCATAGTAAAATTAATGAAGGCACTACTTTTTCTGTATTTCTACCTTACGATACTTCGGGCTGAAGAAGGCAGGCGCTTGGGCTGACTCGCTGCATGCGGGATTACATTAAAGAAAGCAGGGGTTAATTTGAAGATTTATACTAAAAAAGGAGATAAAGGACAAACTCAGCTTATTGGGAAAAGAGTAGCTAAAACAAATCAAAGAGTAGAAGCTTATGGAACTGTAGATGAATTAAACAGCTTTATCGGAGTAACAATAAACGCGCTGGAAAGTGAAAAAGTCGCAGATATGCGGCAGGAACTTCTAACTATTCAGCATGAGCTGTTTGATCTGGGTGGTGATCTTGCAAACGTCACCGCAAAGAAAGAATGGAGCCTTTCGATGGAATCTGTAGAAAGATTGGAATCTCGCATTGATGAATACTGGGCAGAGGCTCCGGAATTACGAAAATTTATTCTTCCGGGAGGAGAACCTGCAGCAGCTCATCTTCATGTATGCCGTACAGTAGCAAGAAGAGCAGAGAGATTAGCTTCAGCAATTGCAGATGAACATGAAGTTTCTGCATCAGCGCTCCCATATTTAAACAGACTTTCAGACTTTTTCTTTGCAGCAGCAAGAGCTGTTAATTCCCGGGCAGGGAAAGAAGATATATTATATGCAAGAAGTAAAGATGTATTCAAATAGAGGCTGTGAAGCGGATACCACCAGGATTAATGGAATATCGTTTTTATAAATATTTTATTGAGAACTGGAAAGCACAAAAAAACTGCTCCTGAATAAAGGGAGCAGTTTTTGTTTCTAATCTTATTATAGTAAAATTTCTATTTCAGCACTTTCGCGAAGATCTTCTACATATTGATTTTGAAGAAGCTGTTCTTCAAGGTCTTCCTGTACATCTTCAAACTCCTGATCTGCGATCTCAGGATCATTCGTTGAAGCAAGTTCATAATATTCTCTTACTTCTTCTTCACTTACTTCATACTGATCTTCGTCTACATGGTCCATAGTAAGAAGTTCTTCTACCAGTGTAAGCTCACGAATTTCCTGCATTAAGTCTTCCTCGGTGTAACCTTGCATTTCTAATGCTTCCTGGAAATCATCTTCCGAATCGAACTGGCTGCGGATTTCTTCCATTTGTGATTCGACCTCATCTTCATCAGCTTCAATGCCTTCTGATTCAGCCTCTTGAGCTAATACGCGCTGGTTGATCAGCTGGTCCAGGAACTGCTGCTGGAACTGCATCATCATCATTGCGCCTTCCTCTTCATCCATATCCTGTTGTGCAAACATAGCTTCAAATTGTGCAAGCTGCCCCTGGAGTTCGCCACTTTGAATTTCTTCACCATTTACTATCGCAATTGGCTCTTCAGGATCCTGATCCATTACAGATGTTCCGGATTCAGGTGCTGCTGTTTCATTCATTCCATCGTTGGTTTCTTCATCAGCATCATTTTCTTCCGTATTATCTGCAGCATTGTTTTCGTTGACAGCTGCTTCTTCGTTGTTTTCCTGATCTTCATTTACTTCCACATTCGTTTCTTCTGTGTTCGTATTTTCGTTATCGTTTGTAGCATTATCTTCATTGTTATTTCCACATGCTGCCACTACCATCACTGTAGATAGTGATAGAGTTAACAAACCGTTCCGTACTGTTTTTTTCATTCTTGTATCAACCTTTCTAGTATGTGTCCCTTTATGCATATAACTGTATCATAAAAGAAGATGTGTTATCAATTTTCTAATTCTATAAAAGTGTGGGGCTAAAGTCACCAATATATTATAACAGACATTATAGAAGAATATAACAGATGATCTGAAAATTCAAATAAATAATTTTAAAAAGACCACAGTGCCGACTTATGTTAAGTTCTGTTAATATTCATATTTAATTAATAGCTTTTCAAGGACTAAATTTTAATATTTGTAAAATCATTATAAAGTTCGTTGAGAGAGACGGAGTGTGCGCGTCTTTTTGAAATTATGCAGGTTCCAGTGAGAAAAGAACCGGGCTGGTTAAGCTGATGAAACTCATTGAAAGAAATCAATAAAGGCGAAAGGTAAAAAACCCCTGCTGTTTGAACAGCAGGGGCGTAAAGGTATATTCGAAAGAAAAAAGATACTGGAAGCAGTAATTTACAGTTCGATTGCAGAAACAGAAATTATTTCTTCAATTTCCTCAAATGCCTGGATAACTTTTTCATTACATTCTTTATCGGTGGATAATAGCATAATGGCGTCTCCGCCTTCTTCTTTTCTGCCGACCTGCATTGTGGCGATGTTTACATCATGAACACCCAGGAGCTGGCCAACCTTTCCAATAACACCGGGGCGGTCATTATGACGCACGTAAAGAGTGTGTTTTGCAGGCTGGAAGTCTAATTTAAAGTCATTGATTTGTACAATTCGCGCTCCAATCTCCTGACTGTAAGTGCCATGAATATGAATGGTACTATGCTCTCCGCGAATAAATGCTTTTACGAAATTGGCATAGCCCTGAGATTCACTCTCATGTTTTTCCGAAACCTGTACATCTCTTTCTTTTGCAATCCATGAAGCATTTACCTCATTTACATAGTCATCGATGCGGTGTTTAAAGAAACCTGCAAGGAAGCTGCGGTTAAAAAGGCCTGTTTCCTGGTGAGATATTTCACCTGCATAACTGATTTCAATTTCTTTTACTGGTTCTCTAAACAGTTGTGAAGCTGTATCACCTAAAGTTCGTGTTAATTTTGTAAAGGGAGAAAACTTTTCAAATACATCCTGGTCAAGGTAAGGTAGATTTAAAGCATGAGGTGCAGGCTTGCCGTTTAAATAACCAAGCACTTCGTGAGAAACAGATTCTGCCACATTCTGCTGAGCTTCTGAAGTAGATGCAGCAATATGCGGAGTAGTAATTACTTCCGGCAGTGAAGAAAGCGGATGGTTTTTCGCTGGCTCTTCTTCAAAAACGTCAATTGCTGCTCCCCGCACATGACCTGATTTAACAGCATGATAAAGAGCTTCTTCATCAATAATACCGCCGCGTGCACAGTTCAAAATGAAAACACCAGGCTTTGTCTGCTTCAATGTTTTCTCATTCAATAAACCTTTTGTTTCTTTCGTAAGAGGAGTATGAACCGTAAGCATGTCACTCTGCGCAAGGATCTCATCAAGAGTAACAGCTGTTACATGATTTTTTTCTGCTCTGGATTGAGTTAAGAATGGATCAAAGGCAAGTACATTCATACGGAATGCTCTTGCTCGCTGAGCGATTTCAGCACCAATTCGTCCGAATCCAATGATACCCAATGTCTTTCCGTATAATTCTGCCCCTTGATATTTTTTGCGGTCCCAGCGGCCTTCCTGCATAGATTGATTCGCCTGTGGAATATTTCGCACGAGAGAGGCAAGCATTGCAAAAGTGTGTTCTGCTGTAGAAATTGTATTTCCATCAGGAGCGTTAATTACTACAACACCATGAGAAGTAGCTGCTTCAAGGTCTACATTGTCTACACCGACTCCTGCACGTCCGATGATTCTTAAATTTGGCATTTGATCTAAAAGTTCAGATGTAACAGTAGTGGCACTTCTTATTAAAAGCGCATCTACTTCATCAAGAGGAAGGCTGGTTTCGTAGATATTCTCACGAACTACGTTCACTGTTGCACTTTCTAATATAGGCTTCAACCCATCTTCGCTCATATTATCTGAAACGAGAACGTTGTAAATTCCTTTTTCAAGCTTTACTGCCTGTTGAACCTGTGTCATTTGCTAATCTCCACCTTTACTTTTAATTGTTGATTTCATAATACTAACATGAAATTCTGAAAATTTGGTCGTCCTTGAGGAAAAAACAAAAGTTTTTTAGTGAAGAACTTAAAAATCTGAATATTAAAACGCTTACATTGGAAAACTATAAAAAAACTCCCTTAAAACTTAATTTAAGGGAGTTTCTCAACTTATTCGAATTTTAAAGCATCACCATCAAATGGTTCTTCTGCTATTTTAATAGAATCAGTTGGACAGCCGTCGAAAGCATCTTCCAGATCTTCATACAGGTCCTCCGGAACAGCTTCTGTTCCTGCGTTATCGTCCAGAATAACATAAGCGATACCTTCATCGTCATAATCATATATATCTGGAGCTGCTGCACCGCAGGCACCGCAGGCAATGCAAGTATCTTTATCTACGATAGTAAATTTAGCCATATTTAAACCTCCTTGGAATGAAATTGAGCATAAGAGCAGACAAGGCTTAAGAGTCTGCGGAAATAATATACTACTGGCAGATGATCTACGCTAATCAATTGTAAAGGTTCTTATCTGACTTTTCAACTGTCAATTGATTACAGAACAAAGATTAGTGGATAACCTGTACAGAGAATATGATATTATACATGTTGAAAACGTATAAACCGGGGTGGGCGTAAAATGGACATTCTAATATTAAATGTACTGAACCTTTTAAGAGGAGAACGATCATTAAGTGGAGCAATTCATATATTAAAAGGGAAACGTTCCGCACAGACGATCCAGGATATTTCTTTATATAACCTTGAAAAATGGGCCGCTGCATTGAAGTTGCATAGTTACACAGATATTAATAAAATCGGCGTACACCTTTATAACAGAGAATTAATCGTTGACCAAGGAAAGCAAACATTAGTTACAAATAAGGGGAAAGAAATTATAAATAAAGCAGCTCCGCTGCTGGATAATATTAATTTTCAGGGAAGAAAATATGAATGGAATAATGAAGCTGAAAATTTTTGGAGAAGATTATCTCTGCTCATTCAAACTGTCAGTTATGTAAAAGCAGGGCAATATCAATTCATACCTGTACTTTCTGAATACCAGGACAAAAATATTGTTAAACAATTACTGCGTTCTCATTCGGCAGAGCAGATCGTTTCAGAACTGGAACCCTGGCTGTATCATATATTGAATCAATATGACGAGAAGGATGCACATATTTTTGTCGACAGACTAAGTGGGTACAATTATCATGGTGCTACTTTAAAACAACTTGCCGCTAAAGAAGGTGGAGAACTTGCTGTTTATTTAAAATTCCGCAGTATGCTTCACTTTTTCCTGGAAAATCAACATCAGGCGCCCGGGATCTTCCATCAGCTCTTTCCTCTGCAGTCAAAAGACAAAGCATTAACGAAAACTGCAATTGAAACTAGATTTTTGGTCAACAAGGGATATGCGAAAGAGGAGATTGCAGCAGTCCGGAGCTTAAAAACTAGCACGATTGAAGATCATTTGGTTGAATTAGCTATGTACGATAACAATTTTCCTTATCAGGCGTATATTGAAGCGAATGTTTTAGATAGAATTTTAAAGATGATCAATGCATACGATAAAGTGGATGGATTAAAACAAATCCGTGAAAAATTAAACAGAGAAATAGATTATTTTGAAATCAGACTTGCGATGGCACTTAAGTATAATTGGAAGGAGGGAGACTATGCTGCAAAAAACACTGAATGAAATGGGTTACCAATCGTTCCGTCCCGGCCAGAAAGAGATCATTAACTCAGTTATGCAAGCGAAAGATACCTTCGCAATGCTTCCTACAGGCAGCGGGAAAACCTTGTGTTATCATTTGCCGGCAAAAATTTTACCGGGACTTGTACTTATTGTGTCTCCACTCGTTTCATTAATGTCAGATCAGGTTACCCAGATGCGTGCACAAGGAGAAAAAAAAGTAAATCTATTAACGAGTCATCAGTCTTCGGCTGAAAAAAAAGATATTTTACGCAATATTTTTTATTGGGATATGCTTTTTGTCTCACCGGAAATGCTTTCCCTGCCTAGAATTCAAGAACAGCTGAAGAGGGTGTCGGTGGATTTATTTGTAGTGGACGAAGCGCATTGTATTTCTCAGTGGGGACACGAATTCAGACCGGAATATCAGCGGCTGGGAAATTTTGCTGAATTGCTTGGGCACCCTCCTCTTCTTGCATTAACTGCTACAGCCACCAGGGAAGTGGAAGAAGATATCAAACAGCAATTAGGAATGAAGGAGCCCGCTGTATTTAAAACCTCAGTAAACAGAGAAAATATTTACTTATCAGTTATAAAAGCTGAGTCTGCTCAGCATAAAAATGAAATATTAGAAGAAAATATCTCAAATGTCCCGAAACCCTGCATCATATATGCGGGTACGAGAAAAGATACAGAAGAGATAGCTGCTGTTCTGGGAAAGTACAAAACAGCCTTCTACCACGGGGGGATGACTGGAGAGGACAGGACGCTCGTGCAGGCACAGTTTCTCTACAGCGAGATCGATATACTTGTAGCTACAAATGCATTTGGAATGGGAATAAACAAGCCGGATATCCGCACTGTAATTCATACGCATATGCCAGCTTCTTTGGAACAGTATACACAGGAGATCGGAAGAGCCGGAAGAGATGGGCAGCAAAGTGCAGCGATTCTTTTGAGTGCAAAAGGGGATAATATGCTGCCATTTCATTTTATCAGTATGGAATTCCCTGCGGAAAAATGGTTGGAGGAGAAGCTTTATCCGGAGATTCGTCATGAATGCAATGTTACAGATACACAGGTTAAACTGGAGGTTTCTGAGGGCATCTGGCGGATGATATTATCTCATTTAAAAGAATATTCTCTTATAAAAGATGATAATTTTGTTCACAGAAGTAACACTTTAGAAATTCTTGAATTGCTGGAAGAAAGATATAAGAAAAGAAAATCGAAAAAAATAGAGCAGTTTAGAAGCGTGGAATATTTCGCTTCTTCCCAAGGCTGTTACAGAAGGAAATTGCTTGATTATTTTGAAGAATTTTCGCAGATGCAGCAAGGCAGTCCGTGCTGTTCCACCTGTCATCCGGAATTTTATTGGAAGGATGAGAAAAAATCAATTTCAATTTCAAACAGATCCTGGCAGGAGCGTCTGAATAATATTCTTCATCCGGTCGCCGAGGTAAATCAGTGAGAAGCCAAAAAGAAATTCTGCATACCTTATCCGACAAAGAATTGTATCTGAATTTATACCTTACTCAATGTTTTATGCTGTTTACAGCTGTCATTGGAGCATACTTTTTCCAGGGATCTATTTTAGTGCCTTTTCAGCAAATCACGATTTCGTTAAAAGCAACTTTAATAGGAGCAGTGTTTGCTTTTATTGTTATCGTAATTGAAATTATCTGTATGAAACTGCTTCCTGAAAAATGGTTTGATGACGGAGGAATTAATGAACGTATATTTAAAAATATGCACCCGTTACAAATTGTTTTTTTCAGCATAATTGTAGGTTTTTCAGAAGAGCTTCTATTCCGAGGTGTAATACAGACTGAATTTGGAATTGTTATTGCTTCATTAATTTTTGCACTTATTCATATCCGGTATCTTGGAAACGTGTTCTTATTTAGTTTCGTGGTAATAATCAGCTTTTCCTTGGGTGCTCTATACTGGTGGACAGGAAATCTTTGGACATCGATCACAGCCCACATAATAATTGATCTCGTATTAGGGATACTTATCCGCTATAATAGATTTAAGTAATTATTATAAACTATTTCTGAACCATTTGATCACAATAAGCAGTTGGAGGAGGTGGATGCTTTTGGAGAGAGAATTGGCAGATTACCCTGAAACAAAAGAGGAAGAAGTATCCTCTTTACCATCCAGAAAAGAGCTTAGACAGACAAAACGCAGGTCATCCAGGAAGCGGAGGAAAAAAAAGAAAAATACAATTGAATTTCCTTTAATGAGAATTTGTCTTTTGTTGTTTTTTTCCATAGTTACAGCAATGTTTACTTATCCAGTTTGGATTGATGCATTACCATAGAAGAAAGGAGCGCCCCAGCGGCGCTCTTTTTCAGTTTCAAAAACCCATTGGGACTGAAAAAAGATAAACACGGGCAGACATACAAATTTGTTCTGATGTTACAAATTCTCATTCAAGTTATTATTTAAAAAGTCCGTTAAGATTAATTAAAAATATTAAAAGAAAGCGTTTTCATAATATCTTGCACAGTGAAGTAAGATTGTATATGATAAATATGGTTCTATCACATTACGGAATGAGGAGAGATACATATGTCCCACGTGCCATCTGATATTGAAATAGCACAGGAAGCGAAAATGAAAAAAGCTTTGGAAATAGCTGAAGATTTAGGTATAGAAGAGGCAGATATCGAGCCATATGGTCATTATAAGGCAAAATTGTCCCTGGATATTCTTGAAAAAAAAGAACGAGATAAAGATGGAAAAATTATTCTTGTAACCGCTATTAATCCTACTCCTGCAGGTGAAGGGAAATCTACAGTTACCGTTGGACTTGGACAGGCATTAAATTACACTGGAAGAAAAGCTGTTGTTGCACTGAGGGAGCCTTCTCTCGGACCGACTATGGGTATGAAAGGCGGAGCGTGCGGCGGGGGGTTTTCACAAGTTGTGCCAATGGAAGACATTAATTTGCATTTCACTGGAGATATACATGCAATAACAACAGCTCATAATGCACTGACTGCACTAATTGATAACCATATCCATCGCGGAAATGAGCTTAACCTTGATGTGAGAAAATTGACCTGGAAGCGTGTAATGGATATGAACGACCGCTCACTTCGTCATATTGTAGCAGGACTGGGAGGCCCGCTCCAGGGAGTGCCGCACGAATCAGGATTTGATATTACTGTTGCTTCTGAAATTATGGCAATTCTATGCTTATCTGACAGTATTGATGACCTGCGTAAAAGACTGAAGAAAATAGTTATCGGGTATGATTTCTCTGATCATCCAGTCACAGTGGCTGACCTAAAAGTGGAAGGGGCACTTACTCTGCTTCTGAAAGATGCATTAAAACCAAACTTAGTACAGACACTTGAAAATACCCCGGCATTAATACACGGAGGCCCATTCGCAAATATTGCTCATGGGTGTAATAGTGTACTTGCTACTAAAATGGCTGCAAAGCTTGGAGATTATGTTGTTACTGAAGCTGGGTTCGGAGCGGATCTTGGAGCCGAAAAGTTTCTCAATATCAAAACTCGTGCTGGAAAAATAAAGCCTAGTCTCGTAGTCGTAGTTGCTACAATACGTGCGTTAAAAATGCACGGTGGTGTGCCCAAAGATGAATTAAAAGAAGAAAATATCGATGCAATGAAAAAAGGGCTGGCAAATCTTGAAAAACATATTGAATCTATTAAAACGTTTGGTCTGCCGCATGTAGTAGCAATAAATAAGTTTGTTCACGATACAGAAGCAGAAATTGCTACATTAACCGATTTTTGTAATTCCAAAGGTATTAATGTGGAACTGGCAGAGGTTTGGGAAAAAGGCGGAGCTGGCGGGAAACAGCTGGCAGATAAAGTAGTTAATGTCATTGAAGAAGAACAAAACAATTTTAGACATCTATACGATCTTGAAACTGCCCCGGAGGAGAAAATTAATACCATCGCAAAAAATATTTACGGGGCACAGGGTGTAGACTTTTCTGCGCAGGCTGCCAAACAGCTGGAACAGTTAAAAAAGCATGGTTGGAGCAGTCTGCCGGTATGTATGGCTAAAACACAATACTCTTTAAGTGATGACCCTGTAAAAGTAGGCCGGCCTTCTAATTTTCGTATAACTGTCAGAGAACTTAAGGTCTCTGCAGGAGCCGGGTTTATCGTGGCCTTAACCGGCAACGTAATGACCATGCCTGGCCTTCCGAAACATCCGGGAGCACTTGATATGGATGTTTCAAGTGAGGGAAAAGCTGTAGGTCTATTTTAAGCTGATTAAAAGTCGTTTTAGTCGAATAAGTATATGAGCTTTTATAACAGCAGAAGTCCTGAATTGTGGTATGCTGATAAGATATTCAGATACTTGTGGAGGACGACAATGAAAAAAGTTATTTTAGGAATATTTACTGCCTGCGTTTCAGTTTTTATCTTAATGCTTCGTCAAGCAGGAAATACTTCTTTTAAGACGCACCATATTCCGTTCTTTACAAACAGTGCCTCTGTAAAGCTTTTATTTATCGCCGATTTGCATAAGCGCCGAATAAATTATCGGGACTTTGCAAATGCAGGTGAAATAGAGTTAATTTGTCTGGGCGGAGATTTAGCCGAAAAGTCCACTAGAAACAAAACTATAGAACATAACTTGCAAATTCTCTCAGCGATGGCTCCCATTTATTTTGTCTGGGGAAATAATGATTATGAGAAAAAAGAGGTGCTTCAGGAGCTTTTTAAGAAGTATGGTGTAATTGAACTGAATAATGATAATATTTTCTTTGAAGCCAAAGGCTGGACATTAGCAGGAGTGGAAGATATTAAATTACTGCGTGATGATACAGCTCTTTCACTCGCTGGTTCGAGAGGACCGGTTTTACTGCTGAGTCATAACCCTGAAGCAGTATGGAAGCTGCCCTTGATACACAATGTAAAACTTGTGTTATCAGGTCATACTCATGGTGGTCAGATTAGGCTGGGGCCCTGGGGGATTGATGAATTAGGAGGATTAAAGGAAAGAAATAAAGTTCTTCTTCTTTTATCAAATGGCTACGGCACTACCGGTTTACCGCTCCGGTTTGGAGCCAGACCTGAACTTCATATTGTTCACCTCCTGCATCATCGATAGTCTTACTTGATATAACTTCGAATGTACTATATTCTTATAAGGTAAAAAAAGTTAGGGAAGAAGCAGGTGACAAACACATGGGTGAACCGCAAGGGAAATATAACATTAAAGCAGTATCGAACCTTTTAGGTATACATGCGGGAACTCTTCGTGCTTGGGAAAGACGCTATAAAATGATTGAACCTGTAAGAAATGAAGCCGGTCACAGACTTTATACAGATGAACATATAAGGATTTTAAAATGGATAGTAAATAAAGTCGAAAATGGATTTACCATAGGACAGGCGGTAGAGTTATTACACAAACAGGATGAACCAGCTTTTATAGAGCATGACCCGCGGATAGCTAATCAAATGGATGTATTAAAAGAACAGCTGCTGCACGAATTGTTGAAGTTTAATGAATCAAAATCAAATGAACTCATTGATAGAGCATTTAGTCTTTTTTCAACTGAGAAAGTATTGATCCGTATTATGGGAGGCATACTTACTCAAGTGGGATTAAAATGGGAAAAAGGAGAAATACTAACTGCGCATGAACATTTTGTAACTTCTTTGCTTCGCACGAGAATAGGGATGGTGTTTAATTCTTTGCCCGTAAACGGGTTTCTTCCTAAAGCACTTTGTGTATGCGGTCCGGAAGATCAGCATGAAATAGGGCTGCTGATTTTCACTTATTTCTTAAAACGCCGTGGATACGAAACAGTCTATCTAGGTACCGGCATCCCAGCTGAAGAAGTAGAACAAATAGTGGAAGAAATCGATGCAAAACTTGTAATAATTTCATCTACTATCCCTACCCATAGATCTAAAGCAGTTCAGCTTGCTTGCGCCTTAAAAGATAGCGGCAGAGATTTAAAAGTAGGGCTTGGCGGAAATGCTTTAAATATGCTGAGTGATCAGGAAAAGAAACGATGCAGGGATATGCTGGTCGGCAGTACAGAAGCTGAGTGGCGGGAATGGCTGAAAGAGTAGCAGATAAATGCTGCTCTTTTTTTATGGTTCATTTAACTGAATTACTTTTGTAATACAAACGCAGCGAATCAAATTAGATGAAATATACTCCCTGAGTTTCAGCAGGATGCCAGTCGCCTTGAAAACCCAGCCCTTCAGACTGCACATCAATCCTTCATACGTCATCACCTTTTACTTTGAAATATATATAAATGAACATCAACAGTTCAAAGTGACTTATTATACTAAGATTTTTCACTATCCAGAAATAAGATGATAGAGTCGAGATTCATGGAGAAAAAGCTGTAAAAATGGTTAATAGCAACCAGAGAAACCTTTTTGGTACCACGAAATCAAAAAGATTGTGGAAAAACCTTCTCTTCTTCTTTATAGTAGATAGTAGAAGACAATATTTTCAGCGGTACTTATAAAATCGGAAAACTCATAGAGGTGAATCGTATGGATGAAAATACTAACACTGAAAAGCAAGCTGCCTTGGATAAACAGGAAAGAAATGTGCTGGAATCCACGCAAAAAGTTATCCATAAAGCATTAGGCAAGCTAGGCTATTCCGAACAAGTGTATGAATTACTGAAAGAACCCCTTCGTATGATGACAGTAAGGATCCCTGTGAAAATGGACGATGGATCCACTAAGATATTTACCGGATTTAGAGCCCAGCATAATGATGCAGTCGGTCCTACAAAGGGAGGAGTGCGGTTTCACCCTCATGTAACTGAAACAGAAGTAAAAGCGCTTTCTATATGGATGAGTTTAAAAGCA
This sequence comes from Alkalicoccus daliensis, assembly GCF_900103955.1. Taxonomy (GTDB): domain Bacteria; phylum Bacillota; class Bacilli; order Bacillales; family Salisediminibacteriaceae; genus Alkalicoccus; species Alkalicoccus daliensis. The sequence goes on along the minus strand of NZ_FNIL01000001.1, from coordinate 668,688 downwards.
GGAATTGTAAACCTTCCCTACGGCGGAGGGAAAGGTGGAATTGTATGTGATCCAAGGAATATGTCATTTCCTGAAGTCGAGCGTCTAAGTAGAGGGTATGTTCGCGCTATCAGTCAAATAGTCGGCCCGACAAAAGATATTCCTGCCCCAGATGTACAGACGAATTCTCAGATTATGGCCTGGATGATGGATGAATACAGCAGAATGAAAGAGTTTGATTCTCCGGGGTTTATCACTGGGAAACCTCTCGTACTGGGAGGTTCGCATGGCCGGGAGTCTGCCACTGCGAAAGGTGTGACGATTTCAATTAAAGAAGCTGCCAAGCGAAAAGGAATCTCTTTGGCGGGAGCAAAAATTGTTATTCAGGGATTTGGCAATGCAGGAAGTTTTTTAGCTAAATTTATGCATGACGCTGGAGCTAATGTTGTAGGAATATCAGATGTCCAGGGTGCCTTATATGATCCAGATGGGCTGGACATTGATTATCTGCTGGACCGGAGAGACAGCTTCGGAACAGTATCCAACCTTTTTAAAAACACAATAACAAATGAAGAGTTATTAGAGCAGGAATGCGATATACTTGTACCGGCAGCTATTGAAAATCAAATTACAGAAAGAAATGCACATAAAATTAAAGCTAATATTGTAGTGGAGGCTGCAAATGGCCCGACTACAATGAAAGCTACGGAAATACTTTATGACCGGGGTATTTTATTAGTGCCTGATGTACTTGCCAGCTCCGGTGGTGTGACAGTTTCCTATTTTGAATGGGTACAGAACAATCAAGGTTTTTACTGGGAAGAAGAAGAAGTAGAAGAGAAGTTAGAAAAAGTGATGGTTCAAGCTTTTGATAACGTGTATAGAGTGGCCCAAATGAGGAATGTAGACATGCGATTGGCTGCTTATATGGTAGGTGTGAGAAAGATGGCGGAAGCAAGCCAGTTCAGAGGATGGATTTAATAAATATTTTTAACTTGTATAGAGGATGTCTCGATTCAAACTGAGACATCCTCTTTGTATGTGAAAGTTATATAATTTAAAATAAACATATATAAGTAAGAGGTGCTGATTTACTGGATCTAGCAAATTTGAGTATGATAAGTAAAGAGTAAGTCTCAGCTCACAAAAGTTTACTGCCTATTAATCAGAATAAATTAGCAGCATTAAATTATATTTGGATACAGAGATTAGTTTTGAAAGGAGATTTATCGTGAGAAAGGAAAAAGTAATCGTTATTGGGGGAGGACCCTGTGGGATGTCAGCGGCAATTGAATTACAGGAACGGGGATTTGATCCACTTATATTAGAGCGGGGCAATATAGTTCATTCTATTTACCGTTACCCTACGCATCAGCAGTTTTTCAGTACGAGTGAAAAACTATCGATAGGCGGCATTCCTTTTTACAGCACGGAAAGAAAACCGAAACGGAACGAAGCGCTTGTTTATTACAGAAAAGTCGCTGAAGAAAAAAAACTGCGTATCAATTCTTATGAAGAAGTTAAGAGTGTCACGAAAAATGAAAAATTTCTTGTGGAAACAGTAAAACGGGGAGAAACAAATATATATGAAGCAGACTATATTGTAGTGGCTACCGGGTATTATGATTCTCCCAATACTCTTGGGGTACCTGGGGAAAGCCAGCCGCACGTTTTTCACTATTTTCATGAAGCACACCCTTATTACGGACAAAAGGTAGCGATTATAGGAGGGAAAAACTCTGCAGTAGATGCAGCTTTAGAGTTGGAAAAAGCAGGAGCAGAAGTTTCCGTATTCTACAGGGGTGAAGAATATTCTAAAAGTATCAAACCCTGGATACTTCCGGAATTTCAAAGCCTGGCAAAAAATGGTTACATTAACTTAATATTTAATGCTGATATTACAAATATTGGTACAGATACGCTGACTTATGAAGTGGACGGCAAATCCTATAAAGAAACAGCGGATTTCGTTTTTGCAATGGTCGGATATCATCCAGACCATACTTTTATTCAGAGCATGGGTGTAAGCATAGATCACTTGTCAGGAAGGCCTGAATTTAAAGAAAATATGGAAACCAATGTTCCTAATATATATATTGCAGGGGTAATTGCAGCAGGTAATAATGCGAACGAAATATTTATCGAAAATGGCCGATGGCATGGAGTGGATATTGCAGAAGATATTTTAATGAAGGAAAAAATGTCGTCTCCTGTGGAAAAATAATTTACAGCAGAGGATTTTATATTTAAGCTCTGTTAATACTCATTGTTGATAAGAGAAAACTTCGCTGCAACCCGGCCTGCCGTGGACGAGCTCCTCAGCTTCCTTCCTGCGGGATCTTCCCAGCTCGTTCTTCCGGAGGCGGTGAGCACTTTCACCGCGCACTGGCGCAGCCGGCCAAATGATCTTACAGTCATCTTAACGCTCTTTGTGAAGATGACTGTAGGTCTAGCGGAGCAATGCTCCCTCTAAAAAAGGCGTCCGACGGTTTTCGATTCGTTTTCCCTTTGCGAAACAAAAGAAAAAGATTGTTTCTATTACAAGATTTTCTATTAACAAAACGGAGACAAGGCGGTGTAGACGCCTGTGAAAAAAGCTCACCAGACTACACTTCCTTCTACATATGTTACCGAAGGACGGACTGGAGAAAAGTGATTTATACGAAAAAGCCACATGTTGTCATCATAGGAATCCTTATTAAATGTTTGTTTTCAAAACCAGGAGATCAGGTACTGTGTTTAAATAAATGAATTTAGGAGGAAAAAATGAAAAAAGTACTAATAATAAGTACAGGCGGCACAATTGCCAGTACAGAAAATGCAGAGGGTAAACTGGAAGCAGGAAAATATTCCGGGGATGAACTTGCAGCAAAACTCGGTATCCCTGAAGATATAGAAGTGGATATATTGTCAGCACTTCAAAAGCCGAGTGTACATATTTCGATTCAGGATTTAGATAATATAAAAAAAGTAATTGAAGAGAAACAAAATTATTATGATGGAATAGTAATTACTCATGGAACAGATACTCTGGAAGAGTCTGCCTACTACCTGGATTTAATTACAAATTACAGCCTGCCAATAGTAGTAACTGGTTCGCAGAGGTCCCCGGATGCTCTCGGAAGTGATGCGTATATTAATCTGCGTCATGCTATTTATACAGCAAGCAGCCAAAGTATGAAAGATACTGGAGTAACTGTAGTATTTAATGAACGGATTTTTTCCGCACAGTATGTGAAGAAGGAACATGCGTCAAATATTCAGGGTTTTAATGCTTTTGGTTTTGGATACTTAGGAATAATTGATAACGACAAAATTCATTTATACCAAAAGCCGGTACGAAGAGAATTTTATGACATTAACGAAAATAAACCTGCTCATGTAGTTTTGATTAAGTGTCATATGGACTCGACTGATCTATTTATCAGAGCAAGCATTGAAGCTGCTGTGGATGGAATAATATTAGAAGGACTGGGGCGCGGACAAGTTCATCCTTCTATGATGGAAAAAATTGAAGAGGCCATACAGCAAGGGATCCCGGTAGTAATTACTACTGCATCAGAAGAAGGGCATGTATATACAACATATGATTATGTTGGAAGTGCCTATGACCTTTTTAAAAAAGGCGTGATAATGGGAAGAGACTATGATGCGAAAAAAGCGAGAATTAAGCTGATTGCCTGCTTGAGAGCTGAAAAAGAAATTTACAGTGCATTTAATTACTGACAGGTACGGTCAGGACCTTTTTAGGAATTAAACGCGCCTGCAGGACTGAAGAGAATTGACTAAAAAATTTAATATTTATAATTTAAATGTGATTTGCAGAGAGAAGGTGTAGATTTGATTGGCATCCTGACTGCAGCATGCGCTCCCGCTATTGCACTTTTACTTTACTTTTATTTAAAGGATCAATTTGAATTAGAACCTTTTCATATGGTAATAAGATCTTATGTTTTTGGAGGCCTTTTAGTTTTTCCTGTTATGTTCATTCAGTACGCGGTAATTACTGAAACCGGAATTTCTTCTTCGTTTCTGCTGTCAGTTATTTTAGCTCCTTTTACCGAGGAATTTTTAAAATGGTTTACTGTAATGTTTACTGTGTATTTTCATATGCATTTCAACCAGCGGTACGATGGCATAGTATATGCATGTGCAGTGGGTCTCGGTTTTGCTTCTGTAGAAAATATATTTTACCTTATTGAAAATGGCCTGGATACTGCTTTTCTCAGAGCTGTTTTTCCAGTAACCAGCCATGCGCTTTTTGGAGTAGTCATGGGATATTACTTTGGGCTGGCTAAATTTTCAGCAAAGCGCAAAACTTTTCTTTTAATTTCTTTTCTGGTGCCTCTGCTGCTGCACAGTGTCTATAATGTGATCCTGCTGGCACCGGGTTCCTGGGCATATCTGCTAGTTACCTTCATGATCTTTATGTGGATATTTGCAATGAAGAAAGTAAAGTCTGCTAATAAAGCACAGGCTGCAGATGAATGGCGCTTTTCTTGAATGAAAAGTGTGATTCATTGTATAGTGAATGCATGATTATCTTTACAAAGAAGAAGGGAAGTGAGTTTTTTGCCTGAAACTAAACAGCGCTACAAGGTTACGATTCGTTGTCAAGCTTGCGGGGAAAAATACATCCTTCGGGGAAGGCCTAACGAGAATGGTGGATTCGATACGGGATTTAAAAGATGTGTATGCGGAAATGAGCACTTGTTCGATACGGATATTTCACCTGAATAAAATCGTTTAATGACCGATAATAGATATAGCGGATTTTCCGCTGTATCTTTTTTATTTACATTGCCTAACCAAGCAGAAACTACTGCACCTCTAAAGGAAAATACTTTAAAATTCAAAGGTCAAGTATTTATTTAAGTGCAGCTGCGCTCCACTCAAATGATTCGGAAGAAAGACTTGCAGTAAGTTTCTGCCGTATATGAATCAGGTGGAAGAACTCTTATAATTATTACAAAACAGGATTCCCTTTTGTGGTAATCTGTCTATAATAGAATATAGGATTATTTAAAAGTCATTGCTAAGGGTGGGGGAGCTTACGTGCTTGTAAAACTGGGAAGCACTATTAATTTGGAACTTGAAGATGCTGAAAAAGGGAAACATAGATTAAGGAGTAAAATTTTAGATTATCATAACTCAAAGTTTTATATAGATTATCCCATCTCAGAAGAATCTGATCGACAAAAGTTTTTTTTGGAAGGAACGGAATTCCAGGTTTCCTTCATAGGAAAAGATGAAGCAGTATATTCTTTTAAAACAGAAGTAACCGGAAGAGTCAAAAAAAATATTCCTATGCTGGTACTCCGGGATCCGGGTAAAGAGAATTATTCTCGTATCCAAAGAAGAGAATATGTAAGAATAGATACTTCTATAGACCTTGCTTTATACAGTGAGGAAGAAAAATTTCAGCCTTTTACCACTATTACGAATGATATCAGCGGAGGAGGAATGTCGGCTACTCTCCCTAAAAATCACAAACTGCATAAAAATGATGTGATTACTGCCTGGCTTTCCCTGCCTTATCGAAGTGGAGAGATTCAATATCTGTCTGTAAAAGCTCAGGTCATCCGCATCAGGCTGGAGAGAGAATGGCCCAGAGCTTCTTTTAAGTTCAGGAACGTCGATGAGGGAGTGAGGGAAAAGATTATTCGCTTTACCTTTGAGAAACAGCATGAAGAAAGCGAAAAAGGCCTTCACTAACTTAGACAATCGTAGTTCGACCATCCTTATCCATTATGTTAAAATAAGATCACAAACTATTTAAATTACAGTGAGGTATGCTGCATGAAGTCAAAAGTAAATATAGCAATCGATGGACCGGCCGGAGCCGGTAAAAGTACTGTAGCAAAGAAGCTTGCAGATAAGCTTTCCTACGTCTATATCGATACCGGAGCAATGTACAGAGCGTTGACCTGGAAGGCGCAGAGAGAAAAAGTAAATTATAATGATGAAGAGAAACTTGCAGAATTGCTGAGAAGGATGGATCTTAAGTTATCCAACAGTTCTGCCGGTACGAATATTTCAGTTGATGCAGAAGATATTACGAGTGAAGTGAGGGAGCCTTCGGTTACCAATGAAGTTTCCTATGTAGCGAAGCATGAGGCTATACGTAAACAGATGGTAGCGAAACAGCAGGAACTTGCTGCAGGTGGAGGAACTGTCATGGATGGAAGAGACATCGGCACAGCTGTATTGCCTGATGCTGCAGTAAAGTTTTTCCTGAACGCGACAGTTGATGAAAGAGCTTCAAGGCGACACCAGGAACAGTTAGTAAAAGGGATGGAATCTGATTTAAAATTATTAAAGGAAGAAATCTCTCTTAGGGATAAACTGGATTCAGAAAGAGAGTTTGCACCACTCAAGAAAGCACCGGACGCTATGGAAGTAGATACAACAAGCATGAGTATTGAAGAAGTAGTAAATTATTTGTATGATCAAGTAAGGAAGCAGGCTGATGTCCATGAGTAAGCTTTATTCTGTAGGACAATTCGTATGCAGAGTTTATTTAAGGCTTTTTTTCCGCCCAAAAATAATTGGAAAAGAAAATATTCCTGATAATAAGGGCGTGTTGCTCTGCAGTAATCATATTAATAATTTAGATCCTCCATTTCTTGGTGCTTTTCTTAAAAGGCAGACCAGGTACATGGCAAAGGCAGAATTATTTGAACTTCCTGTATTAAAGCAGCTTCTCCCAAAGCTTGGTGCTTTTCCTATAAAGAGAGGATCCAGTGACAGACAGGCGATGAGATCCGGTTTAAAGCTTTTAAGGGATGGTGAAGTGGTAGGAGTATTTCCTGAAGGAACCCGCAGTAAAAATGGAAAACTTGGGAAGGGTCTGGCCGGGGTAGGTTTTTTTGCATTAAGGTCTGATGCGGATGTCATCCCCTGTGCTATAGTAGGTTCCTATAAGCCTTTATCAAAAATTTTACTGGTATATGGTCCGCCTGTGGATATGGAAAAATTACGAAAAGAAAAAGCTTCACCGGAAGCAGCAACAGAAGAAATTATGTCTTCCATACAAAAACTTTTAGATAAATATCAAAAATAAGCAGGAATTCGCTGTTTCAGCAGAGAATTATATAAAATGTAGAAGTTTTAGGCCCGGAAATTTGACGGGGCATAGGGAGGTAATTGTCAATGGTAGAAGAAATGAATAATGAAATGACGGATTTCCGTTCACTATCTGTCGGAGATCTCGTCAAAGGTACGGTTGCAAAGGTGGAAGATAAGCAGGCTTATGTAAATGTCGGCTACAAAATGGATGGGGTATTACCTATTAGTGAACTGTCGAGCCTTCATGTGGAAAAAGTAAGCGATGTACTGCAGGAAGGTGAAGAGTACGAGTTCAAAGTAACTAAACTTTCAGAAGATGAACTTGTTCTTTCAAAAAAAGCAGTCGTAGCTGAAAAAGCCTGGGAAGAAATGGAACGCCGTCTGGAAAGTGGAGAAGTGTTTGAGGCGGAAGTAGCGGATGTCGTTAAAGGCGGTCTTGTAGTGGATGTGGGAGTAAGAGGTTTTATTCCTGCTTCTTTGGTGGAGCGTCATTATGTAGAAGATTTTTCTTCCTATAAAGGTAAAACACTGCGACTAAAAGCAGTTGAAATGGACCGTGAACGCAATAAGCTTATTTTATCCCAGCGGGCAGTGCTTGATGAAGAAGCAAGCGAGCGCAAAAAAGATACTCTTGAGCAGATTAAAGAGGGCGATATTATCGCTGGAACCGTACAGCGTCTTACTGACTTTGGAGCCTTTGTAGATGTCGGGGGAGTAGACGGATTGGTTCATATCTCACAAATGGCGCATCAGCATGTGGAAAAGCCATCGGATGTGGTATCTGAAGGAGATGAAGTCAATGTAAAGGTTCTTTCAGTGGATCCTGATAATGAACGTATTTCGCTTTCGATTAAAGATACACTGCCCGGTCCCTGGGAAGCCATTGCGACAGAAATTAAGCAGGACGATGTGCTTGAAGGTACTGTGAAGCGCCTTGTTTCATTTGGAGCTTTTATTGAAGTGGCACCTGGTGTGGAAGGGTTAGTGCACATTTCTCAAATTGCCAACCGGCACATTGCTACTCCGGGTGAAGTTCTCACAGAAGGTGAAACTGTAAAAGCAAAAGTTCTGGATGTGAATATTGGTGAAAAACGTATCTCTTTAAGTATCCGTGTATTAGAAGAGGATAAAGTTGAAAAAGAAGAAAGTGCCGCTAAGCAGGAGTATAAAAAAGATGATGAAGGCGGATTTTCTCTTGGGGATATGATTGGTGACCAGTTAAAGAAATATAAAAACTAATACCTTTCTTAATAGTGTGACAAAACAGCAACGGTGCAGGAGGTTCTGATGTTTTTTGATCAGGCCTTTGTTCCGTTGCTATATTTTTGTTTAAATGCTTAATTAACTTGACTCATTAGAAAAGTTTCAAGTACTAAAATAATTGATTCGTTTTGTTTAAAGTTAGTGTGTAAGTATGCATCAGACCGAGCCAATTACTCAGCAGTGGAAAAATGCTGTTTTTAGAAAGGAGATTAAACTTGAGCAGAACAAAGAGAAAATTAGACCATATAAACCACGCCCTCAGCAGTAAAATAGTAAATACGAATGGATTAGAAGATATTACTTTTGTTCATCAAAGTTTTCCTGAAACGTCATTAAATAGTATATCGATTGAGAGTGAATATAATATTTTGAAGCTCGGCGCTCCACTGTTTATAAATGCCATGACCGGTGGGGGAGGCAAGGCTACGGAAGGAATTAATGCCCAGTTGGCTGAAATAGCAAATTCTCTGCATATTCCTATCGCCGTTGGTTCTCAAATGGCTGCTTTAAAAGATAATTCGCAGAGAGCTTCATATGAAATCGTACGAAAAAATAATCCTCGCGGGTTAGTTTTCGCAAATGTTGGAAGTGAAGCTACGATTGATGAGGCATTGGCATGTGTGGAGATGCTTGAAGCAGATGCACTTCAAATCCATATGAATACAATTCAGGAGCTGGTGATGCCGGAGGGTGACAGAGATTTTAAAGGAGCACTTTCTCATATTGGAAAAATTGTCGAAAAGCTTCACATACCTGTAATTGTAAAAGAAGTCGGGTTCGGCATGAGCAGGGAAACAGCAGAAAAACTTCTGGAGAATGGTGTAGAGTGCCTGGATACAGGAGGAAAAGGGGGAACTAATTTTTCGTTGATCGAAAATGCCAGAAGAGAAAAACAGCTGCCTTTTTTTGATGAATGGGGAATCAGTACTGCAGCCAGTCTTGTGGAAGTCAAAGCAGCTGGTGTACCGCATATTGCAGCTTCCGGGGGAATTAAAACTTCGGAAGATATAGCAAAAGCTATAGCTCTTGGTGGAGACATGTGCGGAATGGCTGGTCAGGTGTTAAAGTGGCTCCAGCAGTCAGGACAACAGGCGGCACACGAAAATTTAGAAAATGTATTATCTGAACTTAAAATTATCATGACTGCTCTTGGGGCAAAGAATATCAGCGAACTGCAGCGTGTGCCATTAATAATTTCTGGCGATACCTATCACTGGCTGCAGGAACGTGGAAACTCAACAAAGCATTTTGCAGGCAGGACAATAAAATAATACCTTTTTTTTATTATTTTCAGGTGCTAGTATGAAGATACAAGTATTAATAAGGGAGTATGCTATAATTAGCATTGTTTTAAAGAAAGATAATGGAACTGAAAGCGGGGAAATAGAGTGTCTAAACCAGTATTAGCAATTGTAGGGAGACCGAATGTTGGTAAATCTACAATCTTCAATCGCCTGATTGGAGAAAGATTAGCAATTGTAGAAGATAAACCAGGAGTGACCAGAGATAGAATTTACAGCTCAGCAGAATGGCTGCACCATCAATTTTTTATTATTGATACAGGCGGCATTGAAATTACAGATGAGCCATTAATGGAGCAGATGAGAATTCAGGCGGAGCTTGCGATAGACGAAGCAGATGTAATCTGTTTTGTCGTAAATGGAAGAGAAGGAATTACAGGAGCTGACGAAGAAGTTGCGCAGCTATTGCTGAGATCTAAAAAGCCTGTAGTTATCGCGGTGAATAAAATGGATGACCCGACGCTGCACGAGAAGCTTTACGAATTTTACAGTCTTGGAATCGGAGATCCTTACCCAGTTTCAGGTTCTCACGGTCTTGGTCTTGGGGATCTGTTAGATGCGGCAGCTGAATATTTCCCTAAGGACAATGAAGCTGACTATGAAGATGATACGATCCGTATGAGCCTAATCGGGCGTCCAAATGTAGGGAAGTCATCTTTAGTAAACGCTATTCTTGGGGAAGAAAGAGTGATTGTAAGTAATATTCCCGGAACTACAAGAGATGCCATTGATACTCCCTTCACAAAAGATGAACAGGATTATGTAGTTATAGATACAGCAGGCATGAGGAAGCGCGGTAAAGTTTATGAAACCACCGAAAAGTACAGTGTGCTGCGTGCATTAAAAGCGATAGAACGTTCAGATGTAGTGCTTGTGGTTATCGACGGCGAAGAGGGTATTATCGAACAGGATAAAAAGATAGCCGGATATGCACATGAAGCAGGAAGAGCGATCGTTATTGTAATCAACAAGTGGGATGCTGTGGAAAAAGACGGGAAAACGATGCAGAAATTTGAAGAAAATGTTCGACAGGAGTTTCAATATCTTGATTATGCACCGATAGTTTTTCTTTCGGCGCTTACAAAACAGAAGCTCCAGAATCTGCTTCCTGTAGTAAATCAGGTAAGTGAATCGCACAATCTGCGTATTAAGACCAATGTTCTTAATGATGTAATCATTGATGCCGTAACAACAAATCCTACACCTACAGATCATGGTGGAAAAAGGTTAAGGATCAATTACGCTACGCAGGTGGCTGTTGCTCCTCCTACTTTTGTGCTTTTCGTAAATGATCCTGAACTAATGCATTTTTCCTACCGCAGATATCTTGAAAATAATATTCGCAGGGCCTTTGGTTTTATTGGAACACCAATTCGGATTTTAGCACGTAAAAAAAGTGATTAACCGCAGATTAGTAAAAGGGGGCTAATATGGGGATTCTTTCTATTGTACTGTCTTATTTGATTGGAGCTGTCAGTTTCAGCTATTTAACAGGACAGCTATTAAAAAAATTAGATATAAGAGATCACGGCAGCGGGAATGCAGGAGCTACTAATACGCTGCGGGTGCTCGGAATCGGTCCGGCTATTGCAGTGCTGCTTTTGGATTGTGGTAAAGGTATCCTTGCTGTGTGGCTGGGGTACTTGATGAGCGGCGGCGATCCAGTAATCTCAGCCGGAGCTGGAGTTGCTGCTGTTATAGGACATAACTGGCCGGTATTTTTTGGATTTAGAGGAGGGAAAGGTGTCGCTACTACGATTGGTGTACTGGCTACATTAGTATTTTGGCCTGCGCTGATCGCTGGTACTATAGCTATCCTCTCTATTGTATTTACGCGGTATGTTTCGTTAGGTTCATTACTTTTTGTCATAGGAACTACTGTTTTGACTGCCGCTTTATATAATGTATTTAATTATCCTTTTGAATACATTTATTTTCTTGCCGGCTTAACCATTCTGTCAGTATGGAGACATAACGAAAATGTAAAAAGGTTAATGAAAGGAACAGAAAGTAAATTAGGGCAGAAGGTAAAAGCAACTTAAAGAGGAGGATGTACTATGAAAAAAGCAGCTGTAATAGGTGCCGGGAGCTGGGGGACAGCACTATCAATGGTATTAGCGGATAATGGGCATGAAGTAAAATTATGGACCAGATCTCAAGAGCATGCAGAATCGATCCAGCAAACCGGGAAAAATCTGCGTTACCTCTCCGGAGTTGAACTGCCTTCTTCCATTCAAGCTACTTCCTCTATACAGGAAGCGGTCAGCGGGAGTGAATTTGTAATAGTAGTAGTTCCGACAAAAGCAATGCGCGAAGTTTTACCTATGTTAAAAGACTTTTTAGAGAAAGATGCGGTAATCGTGCATGCCAGCAAAGGGATTGAGCCGGAAACTCATTTGAGAATCTCAGAGATTATTGCGGAAGAAGTGGGAGATCGGCCTGTAGCCTGTATCAGTGGTCCGAGTCATGCAGAAGAAGTCTGTAAAAGGCAGCCTACTACAATAACGAGTTCTTCCATACATACAGAAATTGCAGAACAGGTACAGGATTTATTTATGAATCAATCTTTCCGGGTATATACCAATCCTGATTTAATAGGTGTGGAGATCGGGGGATCTTTAAAAAATATTATCGCCATCGGTTCAGGAATGACAAGCGGACTTGGATTTGGAGATAATGCACGTGCAGCTCTGATGACAAGAGGGCTGGCCGAGATTTCCAGACTGGGAGTGAAACTTGGGGCAAACCCCTTAACTTTTTCAGGTTTGTCAGGATTAGGAGACCTGATTGTGACCTGCACTTCTTTCCACAGCCGTAACTGGAGAGCAGGAAATATGATCGGTAAAGGTATGTCTGTCAGCCAGGTGGAAGCTGAAATGGGTATGGTAGTGGAAGGGGTCAGAACTACCAAAGCGGCATTCCAGCTCTCTAAAAAGCTTGGTGTAGATATGCCGATAACCAAAGAATTGTTTGAAGTTTTATTTGAAGATAAAGATGTGGAAAAAGCGGTTAATGCCCTAATGGGAAGAGTGAAAAAGAAAGAAGTTGAAGGCTTGATGAGCGGTTTTGATAAAATGAACAACAATGATCCTTTAGATCATTTTGAGCCTTAAAATAAAAATCACCCGAAGCCTGATTTTAATATTTTCAGCTCTGCTGAAGTTCATTGGTAATTGGAGAAAACTTCGCTGCCACTAACTTTCCATGAGTGCGCTCCTCCGTTTACATGGATCGCCTGTTCGGAACCCTGCAGGAACAGGGGAAAGATTTCTCCGCAGCAGGCGCAGAAAAAAGTAGCCGGCGGAGTGCCTTTTTTGTAACAACTCCAAACTTTAAAAGAGTCATTTTTATTTATCAGTCCCGTAAAAAGCTTATGCTTTATTTCGGGGCTATTAGCTCTGAGATTAGTTTTAAAAACCTGTTACCGCAGTATTAATTTCAACTTCAGGCTTAGGAAACGCGAGTAAATAAACTCGCTGAACATCCAGTAACGAATTAAAGTGCAGTCTCATGCACTGTTGATGGTATTATGCTATAATAATGCAGAATTCAAGAGATTGAGGGGAGGAAAAATATAATGTTTGAAGATCCATTATTAAAAATGTGGATATCCTTTATTGCTATGGGTTTAATGTTTCTCTCCGTTGTTATCACAATTTTAACGAAAGAAAAACTGACAGGTTTTCTTAGATATACATTACTTACAATCAGTTTTGCATGCATTATGGTTTCTGGATTAATCGTTTTCCTTGTGACTTTCAGCGGACCTGTCCCAGACTGATTTTACAAAAAGAAAGCAGGTATAGTATGAAAATTTTGAAGGTTATTCTGCTGTCATTAATAGTTGCATTGTTAAGCGGCTGTCTTTATCCTCAGGATCAGAGAAGCAGTCAGCAGGGGCCTAATCAGGAGCAGCTGGAAAGAGTACAGGCTGCTGTAGCACAGTTTCAAGAAACTACAGGGGTGCTCCCTATAGCCACACGAGACGCGGACACCCCAATATTCCGCAGGTATCCGGTCCAGTTTAGTCAAATTGTTCCAGGATACATGAGTGAGCGTCCGGCGAATGCTTTTGAGAACGGTGGCAGTTTTCACTATGTTCTTATCGATGTGGAAGAACAGCCTACTGTAAAACTTATTGATCTAAGAACAGCGAGAAGAATTCAGGAGTTTGAAGCGAGACTGAATGCTTACAGACGCGAAAATCAGTATGCCCCAGTAGATGAGATTATTAAGGGCGAAATAATTCGTCCTGATTATGAGGAACTGGGATATGATGAGCAGCCTACGGTGGAAAGCCCATTTCATCCAGATCATCTGCTTCCTCTTTTATTGACTACTCAGGGAGATGTTATTATTGATTTTTCTTTGGACATTCAGCATTATATAGATGAATTCGGAATGGGCAGCTTTGAAGAAGGAGATGATCTCCGCTGGCTGCTCGCTGAAGAGTCGCCATTTGTTCCTGCATATTCTAAGCCGCAGACATTGGAAAATGATGAAATAGTGTTTATAGAAGGAGATTTAGGGTAAACCTTTGATGGAGAGGAAGTTTAGGGGAATTAATGGACAATATACCTATTTATTTCCTTTTTTTCTAATATAATTATAATTTTTCAAAGAAATGCGTAAAAATTGTTGAATTAACAGGGTTTTTCGTTTAACATAAGCCTTGTTATCCCGTGTTTGCACGGGTATAGCATTTCAAAGGTTACAACAATGCAAAAGAAGTATACCTTGCAGGGAGGTGAATAATGTGAATAAAACAGAACTGATCAATGCGGTTGCTGAAAAAACAGACCTTTCTAAAAAGGATGCAACAGGTGCTGTTGATGCTGTCTTTGATATCATCACAAGCTCTCTTGAAAAGCAGGAAAAAGTACAGCTGATCGGATTTGGTAACTTTGAAGTTCGCGAGCGTGCTGCCCGTAAAGGCCGTAACCCGCAGACTGGTGAAGAAATCGAAATTCCAGCAAGCAACGTTCCTGCATTTAAGCCTGGTAAGGCATTAAAAGATGCAGTAAAGTAATTACATAAGTCTACTTATGTAATAAAAGGAACCCGTTAAGCTTTTGCTTATCGGGCTTTCTTTTATTTTAGGCTTGCTGATGCTGTGCTAAGGAAGGCGGTTCTCAGGATATTTTTTGCCTGCCGGGAAGATCCCGCAGCAAAGCGAGAAAGCGGAAGAGCTCGTCCCCGGAAGGGCAGTGGCAGCGAAGTTTTCTATTATCATCAATGAGCATTAACAGAGGCACTCATGCAAAATTTTTGCACCATGAAGTATGAAAATTAATAATGCTGTGTAACGAAGGAGAGGACACCCAATGGATGAGCGCCGTTCGAGAATCCATTTTGGCGGATGTTCTTTCCGTCAAAATTAGTCGAGAACAAGCCCTTGGGTAAGCCTCTCCGAAAGTGGAGCAGCATTATTACTTCTTTTTTAGCGGACTTTTATTTTCAAGGTAGCTTATTGATATAAATTTTTTAAATAAAAGCGATCCCTTTTAAAATCATATAGGTTAGAACGAAGCGAGTATGCTCTGAAGTCTTTTTTTTGGAAAGACAGGTGAAGGTCAGGACTGTTTTCAAAGATTTTTATAGCTTCTTAATAGGGAAATTTGTTGAAATAATTCTCCATCATTTACATTAATAATAACCGCCTTTTAATTAAAATCCATAAGCTTTTGAGCAATGATATTTAATTTTTTTCTTAGGAATCTGGTGCAATATATTGACCTTTAACATACCTCTGAAATCCGGCAGCCGGTAAAAACCTTATTTAAGATATGACTTATGAAATATCCAGGGTCGAAAACTTGAAAGCATATAATTTCTGAGGAAACCGCCGCTTGGGATACATACAGTTTGATCCAACATGAGCATCTCAGTAAATGTTAGAGCTGCGCAATATGAAAGTCTCATTTCTTGTCCTAATAATTTACGCTGTGATATTATCTAAACACTGCAATTAATTTGTTTTATTAGATTTGAATAGGGGGCACTTTTGAATGAGCCAGGTAGATCACCAAAAAATCCAGCAGGCAGTAACCATGATTCTCGAAGCAATTGGGGAAGACCCAACTCGCGAAGGACTGGAGGATACGCCTAAAAGAGTAGCAAGAATGTATGAAGAAGTTTTTCAGGGACTGAATGAAGATCCGAAAGAACACTTTAAAACTGTATTTGGGGAAGACCATGAGGAACTGGTTCTGGTTAAAGATATTCCCTTTTATTCTATGTGCGAGCATCACTTAGTGCCTTTCTTTGGTAACGTGCATATAGCATATATACCTAAAGGTGGAAAAGTCACTGGATTGAGCAAACTGGCCAGAGCAGTGGAAGCTGTAACCAGACGTCCTCAGCTTCAGGAGCGAATTACTTCCACGATTGCTGAATCAATGGTGGAAACACTTCAGCCAGGTGGTGTTATGGTCGTGGTGGAAGCAGAGCATATGTGCATGACGATGCGTGGGGTTAAGAAGCCGGGGTCCAAGACAGTTACTTCTGCAGTTCGTGGTACATTTGTTGAAAACGATGCCGCTAGAGCGGAAGTATTATCGTTCATAAAATAGTTTTCTAAAGGAGGACTAAGATTGGCAGAATCTAATGATTACATTGTGATTAAAGCGAAGGAGAACGGTGTGAACGTAATCGGACTTACCAGAGGGACAGACACCCGTTTTCATCATTCTGAAAAGCTAGACAAAAATGAAATGATGATTGCTCAGTTTACTGAGCATACTTCCGCTATTAAAATACGCGGAAAAGCTACGCTTCACACAGCGCATGGGACTGTATCAAACGAAGATAGCAATGAATAACTTTTCATAAACGTGCCGCTATACAGCGACACGTTTTTTGCAGGAGATATATTATTGCAATAAAACTTTGGTTCGATCCTTTCTCGTCGTAAATTAATTATGCTATACTGAACTAGCGGGTTTTGGACTAAATATTTTAATACAGAGAAAGAAAGCTGTCTGGAGGATTATGGAATGACTGCTACGTATGATCACGTCCACATACTACATAAATTAACAACTGAGTTTTACCAGCAGGTAAGGCTTCCTTATGTGCAAAGGTTCATCCCTGAACCTATTATGAATCCTATGCAGGCAAAACTCCTGCTGATTATGCTGGAAGACGCAGAAATAAGCAGTCCCTCCCAGCATTCGATCACTCTTGCTGCCCTTCTGGTACAGGCAGCCATGGATACTCACGACCGTATAGGCACGCTTGAAGTTTCCTCAGAGATTGAAAGAAAGCAGCGGCAGCTGACTGTGCTTGCAGGTGACTATTACAGCAGTTTATATTACAGTATACTTGCAGGCAGAGGAGAAGAAACTTATATAAAAGTGATGTCAAATGCTGTTGAAACAATTAACGATGCCAAAATGAGAATTTTACAAGCATCAGATATAGAAACTTCCCTATTTCATTTAGTTACTGTTAAGAGTGCTTTGACCACTCATATTGCTGAGTATTTAGGATTCCATGATGCAGCAGATTCTTTAAGACAGCTTTTTCTTATTCAAATACTGACAGAAACTGACGAATTGTCAGCGAATAAATTTCCTATAAATATCCACTTGATTCAAAGCAAGAGGAAAATCAAGGAATCTCTGGAGCATATTCAACGAAATGAGAACTCCAGTAATAGAATTCAGCGTATTATTTTTGAAGAAGCAGTAAAAAGAGCATCTGCTTCTTTCTAGAGGTGAATGAAATGAATCAGTCGAAAGAAAAGCGGGTACATGAGGTATTTGAATCTATATCGACCAGATATGACCGAATGAATGCGATAATAAGCTTTCAGCTGCATGTTTCCTGGCGTAAAGATACAATGAAAAGAATGAAAGTGAAAAAAGGCGCTGCTGCTTTAGATCTCTGTTGTGGAACTGCGGACTGGACCAGGCAGCTGGCAGAAGCTGCAGGAGCTGAAGGGGAAGTAAAAGGACTTGATTTCAGTAAAAATATGCTGCAAATAGGTGAAGAGAAAACTGCAGACCTCCCCCAAGTCGAACTGATTCACGGGAATGCTATGGAACTACCCTTTGAAGATAACTACTTTGATTATGTGACAATTGGTTTTGGATTGAGAAATGTTCCTGATTATCTAACAGTCCTCAAGGAAATGAAAAGAGTAGTTAAAAATGACGGATTAGTAGTTTGTCTTGAAACATCCCAGCCGACACTTCCAGTTTTTAAACAGTTTTACTGGCTTTATTTCACTTATGTGATGCCGGTATTCGGAAAGCTTTTTGCAGGCAGTTACGAACAGTACTCCTGGCTTCAGGAATCCACGAAAGAGTTTCCTGATAAAGTGAAATTGAAGCAGCTGTTTCTGGAAGCAGGATTTAAGACCGTAGAAATAAAATCCTATTCAGCTGGTGCTGCAGCTTCTCATTTTGCATCTAAAGAAGAGGGCAGGAAGCTTATATGAGAAAATTAAAAATAATTTTGGAAATGATAAAATTTGAACATACAATATTTGCGCTTCCCTTTGCTTTTTTAGGAGCGATCCTGGGAAGTGTGCTGGTAACTGGTTCCTGGCCGGCTGCAGCAGACTGGCTGTGGATTACTCTTGCAATGGTTGGAGCGAGAAGTGCGGCTATGTCTTTAAATCGTGTGATTGATGCTAAGATCGATAAAGATAATCCACGGACTGCCAATAGAGCTATTCCAGCTGGTCTTCTGTCGGTTTCTGAAACGCTTGCTTTTATAGCAGTGTCTTTTTTTGTGCTTATCTTTTCTGCGTTTCAATTAAATATGCTGGCGGTCTATTTGCTGCCGTTAGCTGTTTTCTTTTTAGTTTTTTATTCCTATACCAAGCGGTTTACCTGGTTTTGTCATGTTTTTCTGGGGATTACTATAGGGCTTGCTCCACTTGGCGGCTGGGTTGCAGCTGCAGGAACGCTCAGCTGGGAAGCCTTTGTGTTGTTCGCTGCAGTAGCGTTATGGACTGCAGGTTTTGATGTAATCTATGCCACACAGGATGCAGAATATGATAAAAACGTGAAATTGCATTCGATTCCAAGTCATTTCGGAATACCACGTGCATTAACTTTCGCAAGAGGATTTCATATGGTGAGTTTTGCAGCAATGGTGACCCTGGTATTGATTACTCCTTTAAGCTGGATCTTTTTAGCAGGTACACTCATTGTAGGAGCTATCATGGTTTATGAGCATTCATTAGTCTCTCCCAACGATCTGTCGAGAGTCAATGTAGCTTTCTTTACTATGAATGGTATTATTTCTCTGGTAATGTTAAGTTTTACAATTGGAGACCTGCTGTTGATATCTTAGAGAGAAAAGAGGCTGGTCAATGTCTTTGAAAATTGGTGAAATTAATTACACAAATATTATGCCAATGTTTTTTTATCTCAATCGTACAGAGTTAGTAAATAGAGGCTTTATTTTTGAACAGGCAACACCTTCTGAGTTAAATAATAAAATGTCTGCAGGACTGGTAGATGTAGGAGGTATAAGTTCCTTTGAGTATGCACGTAATCCTGATGAATATATGATACTCCCGGAATTATCAGTATCTTCTATAGGCAGTGTAGGTTCTATATTCATGTTTTCAAAAAAAGAAGCATCAGAACTGAACAACAGCTCTATTGCATTAACTTCAAGTTCAGCCACATCCGTTCACCTGCTTAAGCTGATTATGAGCCACTACTTTAAAGTGAAACCATCGTATACCACAGAAACACCATCGCTGGAAAAAATGCTTGAGTCTCATGACGCATGCCTGCTTATTGGAGATGATGCAATCAGAGCTTCATGGAAGATGGATGAGACCCTTTATAAATATGATCTGGGAAAGTTATGGTATGAATGGATGCAGGTTCCGATGACTTATGCACTTTTTGCAGTGAGAAAAAAAGCAGCTGAAGCTTACCCGGAGAGCCTTCAATATTTATTCGAAGAATTTCACCGAAGCAAACTGTTAAATATGGAAAGATCTTTTGATGAATTGACGCAGCATATAAAACATAACATTGGTGGGGAAGAGAAGTTCTGGATAGAGTACTTTCAACAGCTCCATTTCGGCCTGACAAATGAACATATTACTGGGCTAAACAATTTTTTTGATCTACTGGCAAAAGATAAATATATTAATTCTGCTGAAAATATTAAATTATGGGCGCCAATCAAGACTGATTTTAGTAATAGGGTGGATATAACATGAAGTTAGCGGAAATTTACAGGCACCTGCGGCCGGATATACTACAAATAGAAAAAGAGATTGAGCTGCAGGTGCAGGCGGAACATCCTCAGCTTCGGGAAGCTTCCACTCATATACTAAAAGCTGGCGGGAAAAGAATCCGGCCGATTTTCGTATTATTGAGCGCTCAATATGGAGATTATGATTTAAATGAAATCAAAAAGGTTGCAGTCCCTTTGGAATTGATTCACATGGCTTCTCTTGTGCATGATGATGTGATAGACAATGCAGATCTTCGGCGGGGGAAAAAAACGATCAAATCCAAATGGGATAACCGCGTAGCGATGTACACGGGAGATTATATTTTTGCAAAAGCGACGGAGATAGCTACGAAAAGCAAATATCCGCAAGTGCATTCAATTCTAGCGAAAGCGATGCAGGAAATGTGTATAGGTGAAATAGAGCAGATCCAGGATCAATATCAGCTTGATCAGCATGTGAAACAGTATTTACGCCGCATCCGCAGAAAAACTGCATTACTTATTTCTGTCAGCTGTGAGTTAGGAGCGCTTGTCAGCGGCACATCAGCAAAAACACAGCATGCTTTAAAAATGTATGGATATTATGTAGGAATGGCATTTCAAATAACGGATGATATTTTGGATTTCGTGGGTTCTGAGCGGGAGCTGGGGAAGCCGGCAGGAAGTGATCTTGCACAAGGAAATGTCACTTATCCGGCCATCTATGCTATGTCTAAAGACAGAGAGTTTTATCAAAAGATGCAGGAATTTGCAGCCGAACCTTCACGTTATCCACTGCAGGTAGATGATGCAATTCAATCTATTAAAAACTCTGGTGCTGTAGAAGCTTCCAAGGATCTGGCCAATAAATATGTAAACAAGGCGAATAAAATGTTATATAGTATCGAAGAGAAAGAACCTGCAGCATCTTTAGAGAAAATTGCTCAATATATTGGAAACCGCAAGTATTAATTGAAAAGATTGGTTCTTCACCATAACATATAGTGGACAATAATAAAGAAAGAAAACTGAAGAGAAAATAATCACCTTCAATGTATCAGCGCAGAGGCTGCTGATGAAGTGGGAAAAAGCGTATTATTATTTACCTTTGTGGTAGGGATTTCTCCTGCGCTTACCGGAGGAAGCTTGCCGGCCCGTCTTCTGCTGTTTCCCCTGTCTGCAGGCAAGGGAAATGATCTTAAGACTTCGCTTAAAACCCACAGGCGTCCCCGTCGGACACTCTGGTAAAGTCTCCTGGTTTCTCAGCAGAAAGACTAGTCTATCAGCACTTTTCTTCCCGTAACATTGCTTCTCTATTTTAGATAATATAAATAAATTCATTAGTCAACTATACTTTTTGGTGAGGAGCCTAAAGGTTGCATATTTTTAAATCGCAATAATACTCTTAAAGTGAAAATCTTGCTGTGAAAACAGGGACGCTGATTTTTCGCTGATGGCAGTATTCACTTCATATGAAGTTTCTGCGCTCAGAAGAAAAAATATCCAGAATGATTTCTGCATGTTTTGAGATAATATGCATAGACTTTAAATAGGCATTCTCATCAGACGGTGTTCAAAACTTACATATGGTTCCCGCCTGCGGCTTTGGAAAAGCACAGCCATTTTTAAAATAACATTTGAAAGCGTTGTCATGTGATTTTTGTTTTGTTATAGTAAGATAGAATTACATATTTTGCATTTAGGAGTGGGTAAAGATGGAAAGAACTTTTGTAATGGTAAAGCCTGACGGTGTAAGCAGAGGATTAACAAGCGAGATCTTAAGTCGTTTCGAGAAAAAGGGATATTCTTTAGTAGGTGCTAAACTGCTTCAGATGTCAGAAGACCTTGCTCAAACGCATTACGAAGAACATAAAGAACGGCCTTTTTTCAATACGCTTGTGGCATTTATCACTTCAGGTCCTGTTTTTGCAATGGTACTTGAAGGAGAAGGGGTTATAGCTGAAGCTCGGAAAATGATTGGTGCTACGGATCCAAAAGAAGCAGTCCCAGGGTCTATCCGAGGGGATTTAGCAATTAAAAAATCTGAGAATGTGATTCATGGATCTGATTCTCCAGAGAGCGCAGTACGGGAAATCTCTTTATATTTTAATGAGGATGAGTTAATAGGAAATAAAGCAGCTCAAAACGTTTAGAGTGAAAAGCCTTGATAAACATCGAGGCTTTTTATAATTTTCAGCTTTTATTTATCATCTAATATGGAGTGCGGGAGATTTTTATGGTATGACTAAAGAGATAGTTTTTATCTAAAGTGAACTTAAAGGAGATACAATATGGAAGATTATCAACAATTCACCGCTAAAATACATACCCGCACAGGGATAAATCTTGCTTTATATAAGGAAGCCCAGATGAAGCGACGGTTAACTTCTCTTCGTGAAAAAAGAGGCTACAGTAATTTTGATGCCTATTATTCAGCTCTCACAAAAGATCAGGAGTTGTTTGAAGAATTCCTGCAGAGAATGACAATTAATGTTTCAGAATTTTTCAGGAACAGAAGCAGATGGGACGTGCTGGAAAAGAAAATAATGCCCAGAATTCTCAAGGATAAAACAAAAATAAAAATTTGGAGTGCTGCATGTTCCACTGGGGAAGAACCTTATTCACTTTCTATATTAATGAAAAATTTAGTGGAGCCTTCCCAATTCAGCATTACAGCTACAGATCTTGATAATTCCATTCTTGAAAGAGCTAAAAAAGGCTTTTACCCTGAACGATCTTTAAAAGAAGTAACGACAGATCACATCAATAAATATTTTACCGCGGAGAGCTTAGGCTATGTAGTAAAAGATGAATTAAAAAAACAAATCACATTTAAAAAGCATAATCTCTTAGATGACAGCTATGGTTCGGGTTACGATTTGATAGTATGCAGAAACGTGATGATTTACTTTACTGAGGAAGCAAAAAACATTATGTATCAGAAATTCAGTGACGCTTTAAATAAAGGCGGAGTGCTGTTTGTCGGCAGCACAGAGCAGATATTTAACCCTGGAAAATATGGCCTTGAAACGGAAGATACTTTTTTCTACAAAAAGAAATAATAATGAATGGTGTTTAATGTGGAGTTTCACGTATTTCAGTACAGATGTTTTACCAAAGTGTAAGACAGTAAATGAAACGAGAAAGAAGCTGAGGGTAAAAACTTCAAAAGATCATTACGTATGAAATCTGCTTGAAATTCAGAGGAAAATAACATTTTCTGAAATACGATTCCAATCCCGCAAAATCATCCGGAAATTCCTATTATTATAATGTTTATGAAAGCTTCCTATAATCGCTATTTAAAAATGATTTGTAAAAATCAGCTCTATCCCCTTGAAAAATGACCGAAAATCGTAAACAATAGGAGTATGACATTTTAACGCATAAAAGCGATAAAGAAAGCAGAGGTAGGTAAAATGCGATTTTTAACAGCGGGCGAATCACACGGCCCTCAACTTACAACCATTATTGAAGGAGTTCCTTCACAGCTTCCATTAACAGCAGAAGATATTAATGAGCATTTGGCAAGAAGGCAGAAAGGTTACGGACGCGGCAGAAGAATGCAGATTGAAAAAGACCAGGTGCAGATTTTGAGTGGAGTGCGCCATGGTAAAACGACCGGTGCGCCCATAACATTGGTAGTTGAAAATAAAGATTGGACCCATTGGACTAAAATAATGGGTGCTGAACCATTAACCGAAGAAGAAGAGAAGGAAGTAAAGCGGAAAATCACACGCCCTAGACCCGGACACGCTGATTTAAACGGCGCGATTAAATATAGACACCGTGATATGCGTAACGTACTGGAACGCTCCAGTGCGAGAGAAACTACAGTGAGAGTAGCAGTCGGTGCGCTGGCACAGGTTATTCTAAGACAGTTTGGCATTAAGCTGGCTGGACATGTACTTGAAATAGGAGATGTTAAAGCTGAGCAGCAGCCCTTCACAACAGTCGACGCATTAAAAGAGATAACTGAATCTTCAGAAGTACGCTGCATGGATGAAGCTGCAGGCGAAAAAATGAAAGCGGCAATAGATGATGCTAAAGAAAATGGAGATTCTATTGGTGGAATTGTAGAAGTAATTGCTGAAAATGTTCCTATTGGACTTGGAAGCTTTGTACATTATGATAGAAAGCTCGATGGAAAAATTGGTCAGGCAGTGCTAAGTATAAACGCGTTTAAGGGAGTAGAAATTGGTCTGGGCTTTGAAGCAGCTCGAATGAAGGGCAGTAAAGTACACGATGAAATCGCTTATGAAGAAAACCGTGGATTTTACAGAAGCTCCAATCGACTGGGTGGATTTGAAGGCGGAATGACAAATGGAATGCCGGTTGTTGTTCATGGGGCGATGAAACCTATCCCAACTTTATATAAACCGCTGAAGAGTGTCGATATAGATTCAAAAGAACCATTCACAGCTTCTATTGAACGATCCGACAGCTGTGCTGTACCTGCTGCTGCTGTAGTTTGTGAAGCAGCTGTTGCATGGGAACTTGCAGATGCATTTTTAGATAAATTCGGTTCAGATACGATGGAAGATATTCATAAAGCTTACGAACAGTATCAGGAGGAAGCGAGGAATTTTTAATGGGAGAGCAGCTTTCCGTAAAAAGTAAAGATCACCGTTATTCTATCTGGATAGGAGATAATCTACGGTTCCAAACTGCAGAATACGTACAAAAAGCTGTTCCAGATATGTCTACTTGTATGATTGTTGCCGATGAGCACGTATCCTCGCTGTATTTAGAGGACGTGCTTTCCTCTTTTAATACCAGACCTGCAGTGACTGTAATACCTTCAGGAGAACAGTCAAAATCAATGGATCAGCTCCATATCCTTTTGACGAAATCATTAGAAGCTGGGCTCGACAGAAAATCCGTGATTATTGCCCTCGGAGGCGGAGTGACTGGTGATTTAGCTGGGTTTGCAGCAGCATGTTATATGAGAGGCATCCGTTTTATCCAAATGCCAACCACACTGCTTGCCCACGACAGCAGCGTTGGCGGGAAAACCGGTATTAACCATCCCCTTGGAAAAAATCTTATCGGTGCCTTTCATGCACCGCATGGAGTTATTTATGATGCTGACATGATGAAAACTCTGCCTGAAAAAGAATGGCGTTCTGGCTTTGCGGAAGTAGTAAAACACGGATTAATCGAAAAGAACACAGGCTTTCTTCAATGGCTGAAGTCAGAAGCTCCTTCCTTAAAGAAAATGGAAGGGGAGATATTGCATGAATTACTCCGGCGCTCTATCCAGGTAAAAGTAGATATTGTGGAAGAGGATGAATTCGAAAGAGGTAAAAGAGCATACCTTAATTTAGGGCACACTCTGGGGCATGCTATCGAAGCAGAGGCAGGGTACGGAATAATTACTCATGGAGAAGCAGTAGCAATTGGAATTATTTTTGCTTTGAAGCTGAGTGAAAAGCACTTTCAAATTAAACTTCCTGTAAAAGAAACTGCTGCATATTTCGAAAAAAATGGATACAGTCTTGCTGTTCCGGATGGATTGAAAGCAGACAGGCTGCTTGAAAAAATGAAACGGGATAAGAAAGCGCAGGGCGGAAAATTAAATTTTGTTCTTTTAAAAAATGTTGGAGAACCGAGTCTGGAAGAAGTAGATGAAAGCATAGTACATAATTTATTAGTGGAGGAGGGAAAATAATGATTCGTGGAATAAGAGGTGCCACTACAGTCGAAAAGAATGACGCTGGTTTAATTCATCGTGCTACGGAAGAGCTTATGAAGCAGATTGAAGAACAAAATAATTTGAAGCCACAGGATATTTCTCATGTCATCATTACTGTTACAGAAGAATTAACAGCCACCTTTCCAGCCAGAGCTTTGAGAGATCTCCCCGGTTATCAGTTTGTACCAGTAATGTGTGCACAGGAAATTCCCGTTCCCGGAAGTATGAAAAGCTGTATCAGGCTGATGGTCACAGCTGCTACAGAAAAAAACCAGGAAGAAATTAATCATATTTACCTGAATAAAGCAGAGAAGCTGCGGCCGGACTTGTCCTTGACAAAAGAGCGGTGATCACGTAGGATTGTCGCTAATAGCAGAGTAAAGAGAAGAGCAGAGAGAAGTTTAGCAGAGGATTGAAGAGCAGAGTAGAGGCAATGTTACCCGCGTATTAATAGAATAGTTCAGCCAATGTTTTGTGAAATATACACAAAGCATATTTAAAGCTATTCTCCTTCAAGCAGTTCCCCGCTGACTTCATCTGAATCCAAGATGAGGTGATTTACATGCATTCATTTTCCAAACAGCAATTCATTGATCAAGCTGCCCAATACAAAACAGTAGCTTTATCTACAACAGTTATAGCTGATACTAAAACCCCTATCCAGCTTTTTCAATTATTTGACAAGCAGGCAGCTTTCCTTTTGGAGAGTAAAGATCCTGTGTCCCCTTGGTCAAATTACTCTTTTATAGGATTAAACCCTACATTATATCTCCGGGATGAAGAAAAGCAATTTGTTCTGCGGGATGCGAAAGATAATTTATTATGGCAGGAACAAAACCTCCAGACCGCCTGGGAACGAGTAATGAATGGATTTCAAATTTCTCCGGATCTCCCGGATCTCCCATTTCCCGGCGGAGCGGTAGGCTATCTTGGGTTTGAAGGTTTTCGCTTTTATGAGCCGAGAATTGGCGGAGAAGCGGAAGGCATTCATGATGCTAATTTCATGTTCTGTGAAACAATTCTTGCATTTCATCATAAAGAGGAAATCCTTACCCTCGTGCACTTTCAAGAGACTTCCGCCGGTCCGGAAGCCTCTTATGAAGCAGCTAAAAAGAAATTAACAAATATTACAGAGGCTATTGAAAAAGGGGCCAGTGTGAAGTTTCCGCTCCTTCCAGCAGATGAAAAATTAAAAGAGGAAGATATTTTTGAAGGCGTAACCTCTAATTACACAAAAGCTTCATTTGAAGCAGATGTAAATAAAATTAAAGACTATATAGCACAGGGTGATGTGTTTCAAACAGTTCTTTCACAGCGCTTTGAAATTCCAGTTAAGTCAGATGGTTTATCATTATACCGTGTCCTTCGTAAAGTGAATCCAAGCCCCTACTTATATTACATCAGATTTAAAGACCAGGAGATAATAGGGAGCTCCCCTGAAAGACTGGTTAAAGCTGATGACACGAGAAAGCTGGAAATACACCCTATTGCAGGCACACGAAAGCGGGGCTCCAGTAAAGCAGAAGATGATGCTCTTGCTGCGGATCTTCTGGCGGATGAAAAAGAACGTGCGGAACACCTGATGCTCGTTGATTTAGCCAGAAATGATATCGGAAGAGTAAGTGAATATGGGAGTGTAGAAGTACATGATTTGATGGACGTATCGTATTTTTCCCACGTGATGCATCTTACGACAAAAGTAACCGGACTGAGGAAACCTGATGTACATCCCTTTGAAACTTTGTTTTCAACTCATCCGGCAGGAACAGTTTCAGGAGCACCGAAAGTCCGTGCAGTGGAAATCATTCAGGAGTTGGAGCAGTCTCACCGCGGGGTTTACGCCGGAGCTATTGCTTATTACGGGTTTAATCGTGCGATTGATTCCTGTATTGCAATCAGAACCATGATATTAAAAAATGGCACAGCATATGTTCAGGCAGGCGCAGGAGTTGTGCAGGACTCAGTACCTGAATTAGAATGGGAAGAAACAAGGAACAAAGCCAAAGCTTTAATTTACGCAGTGAAAATAGCAGAGCAGAGAACAGCAAAAGAGGAGGTTATGAGTCATGACATTGCAAACAGTCATGAAAGATAAGCCGCTCAGCAGAGCAGAGTCGAGAAAAATAGTTACGGATATGATGGAAGGAAAATATTCAAACGAAGAAATGGCAGCAATTCTTGCGATTCTGGCATACCGGGGGGAGTCTCCGGAAGAAATCAGCGGATTTGCACAGGGGATGATCGATAAAGCGACAAATATCTCGCTGCCTTATGAACTATTAGATACATGCGGAACCGGAGGAGACAGTTCACATACTTATAATGTTTCCACGGCTTCTGCGATTCTTCTCAGCTCTATGGGTGTGAAAGTTGCAAAGCACGGAAATAGAAGTGTCTCCTCAAAAACAGGCAGTGCTGATGTTCTGGAAATAATGAATATCCCCTTTCAGGCGAATATTTATGAAGCAGAAACTGCATTAAAAGATCATTCTCTGAGCTTCTTTTTTGCTCCCATGTATCACGAAGCGATGAAGTTTGTTGCTCCAGTGAGGAAAGCTCTGAAACAGAGAACGATTTTTAATATCCTTGGACCGCTTACTAATCCTGCTAAGGCTTCCCGTCGGATTATAGGAGTTTACAACCTGGAAACCGCGAGAAAAATGGCCGAAGCTTCTCTTTCTCTCCCGATCTCACAGGCCTTATTTGTTACCGGGGAAGATGGACTGGATGAAATAACTGTACAGGGAAAAACACATATTATCGAACTGCGGAATGGTGAAATAAGAGAGTATACGATCACGCCGGAGGATGTGGGACTGACCACAGGCTCCTTATCTGAAACCTTAGTTTATACACCCGAGCAGAGTGCCCGGATGATACAGGATATTTTCAATAAGAGAGCTTCTGCTGCAGCCACTGACCTGCTGCTGATAAATGCAGGAGCAGCACTTTATATTGCAGATCATTCTCCTTCGATTAAATCAGGAGTGGAGGCTGCAAGAGAAGCATTGGGTGATTCTGTACAGGCTCACCTGAATAATCTGCAGCAGAAAGGAGCAGGGAGTTTATGACAATACTTCAAACGATTACAAACAGAAAAAAAGAAGAGTTAACCAGTCTGCAGCTTCCTGCAGAAAGGTTGACTGAAGCACCGAAGCTTTCTTTAGCAGATGCCTTAAGAAATAGCAGCTATCCACTGGGAATAATTGCTGAAGTTAAAAAAGCTTCTCCATCGAAAGGAGTGCTTCTGGAGGACTTTCACCCTGTCGCTATCGCGAAAGAATATGAAAGTGTGAATGCCTCTGGAATTTCTGTGTTAACCGACAGAGATTTTTTTCAGGGCCACGCACAATATTTAACAGATATAAAAAATGAAGTAAATCTTCCATTATTAAGAAAAGATTTTTTAATTGACCACAGGCAGGTTACGGAAGCAGAAAGAATTGGAGCGGATGCGATCCTTCTTATCGCTGCTATTCTGGAAGGGAAACAGCTGCAGGAATTGTATCTGCAGGCAGAGGAACTTGGAATGGAAGTGCTCGTAGAGGTTCATAATGAAGAAGAGCTGGAAAAAGTCCTAACCTGGAGCAAACCCGAAATTATTGGTGTAAACAATCGTAATCTTAATACGTTTGAAACGGATTTAGCCACCTCGGCAAGACTGCAGCCTTTGATTCCTGAAGATATTTTATTCATCAGTGAAAGTGGTGTGCACAACAGCAGGGATGCCCAGTACCTTGCATCAATTGGAGCAGATGGGCTATTGATTGGAGAGGGATTCATGAAAGCAGTAAACAAAAAAGAGTTCATTCATTCTCTCTTTAGTGATTTGTCATGAGTTTGCTCAAATTCTGCGGTACCCGCACTGAGGAAGACTACAAAAAAATCATTCAGACAGATGTTGATTATATAGGTTTTATTTTTGTGAAAAGCAAGCGTCAAGTTTTTCCTGAGGATGTTGCAAAATGGCAGCAGAATAATCATAAAGGTACAAAAAAGCTTGTTGGAGTATTTGTAAACGAAGCAATCGAAAAAGTTGTAAGTACTGCAAAAGAAGCTAAGCTTGATGTGCTTCAGCTTCACGGAACGGAATCGCCTGAATACGTAGAAAATCTGCGGACAGAATACCAGGGAGAAATCTTTAAAACAATTCACCATGATACGCATGGGATCGAAATGATGAAGCAATTTGAAAATGTAGTGGACGGTTTTGTAGTGGATACAAAATCGCCCGGACACTGGGGTGGCACGGGAAATAAATTTGACTGGGGAGCTGTACCTTCTTATCAGAAGGAAGCAAAGAGGCAGGGGGTCAGCTGCTTTATCGCAGGCGGAGTAACCCCGGATAATATAAAAGAACTTCTTTTATATCAACCTGATGGCATTGATGTTTCTTCAGGAATTGAAAGTAAGGAAACGAAAGACGAAAGGAAGATGAAGCAGATGACTGATTCACTGAAAAATATTTATCAGGCGCCTGATGCGTTAGGAAGATTCGGCCCGTTTGGTGGAAAATATGTGCCGGAAACGCTGATGTATGCACTGGAAGAACTGGAGAATGCTTACCGGGATGCGAAAGATGATCCGGCGTATCAGGAAGCATTGTGGAAAGAAATGAAGGAGTATTCCGGTCGGCCTACAGCTTTAACTTATGCAGAACGGCTTACGGAGCACTATGGCGGAGCAAAAATTTATTTAAAACGGGAAGATTTAAACCATACAGGTGCACATAAAATTAACAATGCTCTTGCACAGGCGCTTCTCGCGATTAGAATGGGGAAAAAGCAGATTATCGCTGAAACCGGTGCCGGACAGCACGGTGTAGCATCAGCTACGGTAGCAGCAAGGTTTGGTTTAACCTGCAAAGTGTTTATGGGTGCCGAAGACATTAAAAGACAGGAGTTAAATGTTTTTCGAATGAGGCTGCTGGGAGCAGAAGTAATTGAAGTAACTTCAGGCGGGAAAACGTTAAAAGATGCTACGAATGAAGCAATCAGGCACTGGGTAGCAAATGTAGAAGATACTTTTTATCTAATCGGAAGTGCTGTAGGCCCTCATCCTTACCCGATGATGGTCAGGGATTTTCAAAGTGTTATCGGTACGGAAAGCAAAAGTCAGTTAAAAGAAAGAATCGGAAAACTGCCGGATCATGTGGTAGCCTGCGTCGGTGGCGGCAGTAATGCGATCGGAATGTTCCATCCATTTATAAATGACAGCGAAGTTAAATTAACTGGAGTCGAAGCTGCAGGAAAAGGAATAGACACAACAGAACATGCAGCCACGTTATCTAAAGGGAGAAAAGGAGTACTTCATGGTTCCTTATCTTATCTGCTGCAGGATGAGCACGGAAATATCACGGAGCCTTATTCTATTTCGGCAGGTCTGGATTACCCGGGCATTGGACCGGAGCATGCACATCTCAGGGATATTGAAAGAGTAAACTATGTTCCGGCAACTGACGAGGAAGCAATGAAAGCGCTGAAGGACCTTTGTGAACTCGAAGGAATACTTCCTGCAATTGAAACTGCGCATGCGTTAGCATTTGTAGAGAAACATGCGCCCGAAATGGATAAAGAGGAAGTAATTCTTGTTTGTCTCTCTGGTCGTGGAGATAAAGACGTAAATACAATACAGCAGACGTTGGAGGGGAATGAGGAATGAATCGTTTAACTGCGAAAGAATTTCAGGAAGAGAAAAATCGGTTTGTCCCTTATATTATGAGCAGTCACCCTTCGTACGAAGCTTCTATCGATATTGCGTTAACTCTGCAAAAAGCCGGTGTCAGTGCTATTGAATGGGGGGTCCCTTTCAGTGACCCTCTTGCAGATGGGCCGGTTATCCAGGAAGCGGGAGATCAGGCAAGAGCAGCTGGTGGAAGTTTAAAAAAAGCTGTACAGGGAGCTAAAGAAGCAAGAGACAGAGGATTAACTGTACCTCTTGTATTATTTACTTATGTGAATCCAGTACTGTCAGTTGGTTTTCAGGAAGTCATTAACTTAATGAAGGAAGCCGATATGGATGGGATACTGATACCGGACCTTCCGCATGAAGAAAGTGATGAACTAAGAGCTATTTGTAATGAAGCTGGAATTTCCCTGATTTCTCTCGTAGCTCCCAGCTCGCGAAACAGAATGCAGAAAATAAGCAGTTTAGGTGAGGGGTTTATTTATTATGTTACTTCCCTTGGAGTCACAGGGACCAGAGAAAATTTTGCAGATGAACTGGAAGAAACGATTGCAGAATTAAAGTCATTCTCTAAAGTTCCAGTACTTGCAGGATTTGGCATATCCAAACAGGAGCATGTGCAGTTTTTTCAAAAAATTGCTGACGGTGTGATTGTCGGAAGTGCACTTGTCCGATTTATTTCCGAGAGAGCAGAACACCTTAATAATCCGGATGAAAAACCAAAAGCTTTAGAAGAGATCGCTTTATTTATTAAAGATTTAACTGCATAAAGTTTAGGAGGAAAAACAATGAAAGTTAAACAATCTATGATAGGACTTCACCCTTATCAGCCAGGGAAGCCTATGGATGAAGTGAAAAGGGAACTCGGACTGGATGAAGTTATTAAACTTGCTTCCAACGAAAATCCTTATGGTGCGTCTCCTGAAGTAGCAAAGGCTGTTAATGAAGCAATTGCGCAAGTAGCTGTATATCCCGATGGCTATGCCCGGCTGCTGCGCCAAAAAGTTGCAGAACAGCAGAATGTGAAAGAAGAACAGCTTATATTTGGGAACGGTTCTGACGAAGTAATCTTAATACTATGCAGAGCAATTTTAAGTGCTGGCGACAATATTGTCACAGCCGTTCCTACGTTTCCACAATACAAACACAATGCAGTAATAGAAGGAACGGAAGTAAAAGAAGTTCCGCTGGCAGACGGTGTACATGACTTGGAAGCTATGTATGCTGAAATAGACGAGCGCACGAAAATTGTGTTTGTATGTAATCCAAATAACCCCTCAGGTACTTACGTCAACGAGCAGGCATTTACTGCTTTTATGGAAAAAGTTCCAGAAGATGTCCTGGTAGTAAGTGATGAAGCTTACTTTGAGTATGTGCGGGCAGAAGATTATCCGTCAACTATCCCGTTACTGGATAAATATAAAAATTTAATGATTTTAAGAACTTTTTCTAAAGCATACGGACTTGCTTCGCTTCGGGTAGGGTACGGTATTGGGCATGAAGAATTTATTCAAGCTGTAGAGCCCGGGAGAGAGCCATTTAATACAAATAGTGTAGCGCAGGCAGCAGCGATAGCTGCAATAGATGATACTGAATTCTTAAACGGATGTGTACAGCAGAATGCTGAGGAAATGATAAAGTTTGAACACTTCTGTAAAGAAAACAACTTTCCCTACTTTCCTTCTGAAGCAAATTTTATTTTAATGAGTGTAAACAGGCCAGGCGGTGAAGTTTTTGATAAGCTCCTGCACGCAGGCTTTATTGTAAGAAACGGAGAAGCACTCGGCTTTCCTGAATATGTAAGGATCACTCTGGGCACCCCGGCTCAAAATGATAAGATAAGGGCTGAGCTGTTAAGCTGGCTTAAATAGGAGGATTCTTTTTTGAAGAAAAATGTTGTTATTATAGGTTTAGGGCTCATTGGAGGATCTCTGGCTCTTGCAATTAAAAGCAGCTATCCTCAATCGGTAATCAAAGGTTTTGATGTAAACAAGCAGGCAGTGAAACTGGCAAGAAGTCTTCAAATTATTCAGGAAGACGGGGATAACCTTGGAGAAATAGTCAAGGATGCAGATGTGATTATTATTGCTTCTCCAGTAGAAAGCTCTATAAAAATTCTGGATGAGCTTTCTTCTCTGCCGCTGAAAGAGGGTGCGATCGTTACCGATGTAGGAAGTACCAAGCAGTCAGTAATGGAAGCAGGAAACCGTCTGAATGGGAAAGGAGTTACTTTTATCGGCGGTCATCCGATGGCCGGTTCTCACAAAACGGGAGTGGAAGCAGCACGGGAAAGGCTGTTTGAAAATGCTTTTTACATACTGACTCCCAGTGAAGAAACACCTGATTCAAAATTAATTCAGCTGCAGAACCTTTTAAAAGGGACCAGAGCTAAGTTTATTCAGCTAGATGCGGTCTCCCACGACAGGTTTGCCGGTTTGGTGAGCCATCTGCCGCACATTATTGCTTCTTCTCTCGTTCATCAGGTGAAAAAAGCAGGGGAAGAGGATCCACTGGTACAGCAGTTGGCAGCCGGCGGTTTCAGAGATATTACTCGCATTGCCTCTGCTTCACCAACGATGTGGCGCGATATATTAATCCACAATCGATCAACTCTTCTCCCAATGATTGGAGAATGGAAAGAGCAGATGACACGTATCGAAGAGATGATTGAAAGTGAAAATGCAGAGATGATTTATGACTTTTTTGCTGATGCCAAAGCTGCCAGAGATAATTTACCTTCAAAGAAAAAAGGTGCGATGCTCCCGTTCTATGACTTATTTGTCGATATCCCGGACCATCCAGGGGTAATTTCTGATGTAACGGGATTACTAGCTAAACAGAATATCAGTATTACTAACATCCGAATTATCGAAGCCCGCGAAGGAATAATGGGGGCTTTAAGATTGAGTTTCCGTTCAGAAAGTGATCTGATTACTGCGAAAACATTATTAGAGGAACATATGTATGAAACCTACGACGCTCCATAACATTCAGGGAGGCAATGAAATGATAAAAGTGATACAGAAAGCGAAAGGCCCTCTGAAAGGGACTGTGAAAATACCCGGAGATAAATCTATCAGTCATAGAGCTGTATTATTTGCATCTATTGCAGAAGGAACCTCCACTATCCATGGATTTTTAAGAGGACAGGATTGCTTAAGTACAATCAGCTGCATGAGGGAACTTGGGGTTGAAATAACCGAAACTGATGATGTGATTACTGTAGAAGGAAAAGGGTCTTCAGGATTGGCTGAACCTGATAAACTGTTGGATGTAGGAAACTCCGGTACAACGATACGTCTGTTATCCGGTATATTGGCAGGTCAGGAATTTTATAATGTATTGGCCGGAGACGATTCAATTGCGAAACGGCCAATGCGGCGTGTAACAGGACCTTTAAAAATGATGAATGCTTCTATAGATGGCAGGGATTTTGGGAATTACACCCCTTTAACGATACGCGGCGGAAATCTGCAGGGAATTCACTACTTTTCTCCAGTAGCAAGTGCACAGGTGAAATCGGCTGTTCTTTTGGCAGGATTGTACGCAAATGGACAAACGACAGTAACGGAGCCGTTCCTTTCAAGAGATCATACTGAAAGAATGCTGAGAACCTTCGGCGTGGAAGTAGAAACTGAAGATCTGTCAGCGACAATCAGAGGCGGACAGAAGCTGCAGGCGACAAAAGTGGAAGTACCGGGAGATATTTCTTCTGCTGCATTTATGCTGGTGGCAGGCGCAATTGTTCCTGAGAGTGAAATCAAACTGGATGTAGTAGGAATTAATCCTACAAGAGCCGGCATTATCGATGTAATGAAAAGAGCAGGGGCAGATGTTACTCTGGAAAACGAGCGTATGCTCGGGGGAGAACCAGTAGCTGATATTAGAATAAAAGCTTCTTCCCTAAAAGCCGTAGAGATAGCTGGAGCAGATATTCCGCGGTTAATAGATGAAATTCCCGTATTAGCGCTGCTTGCTACCCAGGCAGAGGGGACTACAGTGATTAAGGATGCTGCTGAATTAAAAGTAAAAGAAACGAATAGAATTGATACTGTAGTAAATCAGCTGAACAAACTGGGAGCTTCCTGCGAAGCTACGGAAGACGGTATGATTATTCACGGACCTACCCCTTTAAAGGGAGCAGAAGTAGAAAGTTTTCACGACCATCGTATCGGCATGACAATGGCACTGGCAGGCCTCATTTCTGAAGGAGAAGTAAAAGTAAAAGATACAGAAGCAATTGCAGTATCTTACCCGGATTTCTTTGAGGATTTAAAAGGCTTGTTAAATTAAAATGTTTTTCTATTTAGAGGACGTATGGGACTGTACATATACGTTCTCTTTTGCTTTGTAATGTCACGTCTATTGATTATCCATTTAAATGAAAATGATTGCCTATAGGATGCTGGAATGCAGTGTCTGCGGTTTTTATTTCTCCGCTTGCCGTGGAGAACCTTTACATCTTAAGCAGAAGGCTTAAAACAAAATTTTGAAGTTGTATCGAAGTTTTTTACTGACAAAAGGAGCTCATGGAAGCCGGAGGCATTAATGGTGGACAATCTTCTTTTCAGTTGACAAAATAGAAGAAGCAGAAAGAAGGGAGAACTTAACTTTATGAATGAGAAACTGCAGGAAGCTATTAAACTAATTGAAGATGGGTACCATGAAGAAGGACTTACAAAAGTTGAAAATATCATTGAGGGTGCGGATGATGAAACTAAGCGGACGATCGCTGAGCTGTATTACGAGCTGGGGCTTGTAGATAAGGCATTAATATTAGCAGAAGATCTGATGTTTAAATATCCTGATCATGGAGAGTTATTTGCATTTGCTTCTGAATGCTATATAGAGCTTGGTAAAGAAGAAGAAGCCTTGGACATGCTCAATGAAATCAATGAAAAGGATCCTGCGTTTCTTCAGGCACAGCTTCTTTTAGCTGATTTATATGAAAGCCAGGGCCTGGAGGAAGTTGCCGAGAAAAAATTACTGGAAGCACTGAAGCATATGCCGAACGAAAGTGTACTTCAGTTAGGCCTGGCGGAATTTTATTTAAACAGAGGTGACTATCAACAGGCTATCTCCTATTACAAACAAGCTGTTTACCAGGGGAATCTGCCGGATGATCTGCCAGTAGACCCTCAGGTAAGACTTGCAGAAGCATACAGTGCAAGCGGACAGTTTGAGGAAGCGATTGAACATTATAAAGAAGGTTTAAAGAAAGAACCAACGGCAGATGGTTTATTTGGCCTGGGTTATACCTCACTGCAGCTGGAAGATTATATCACCGCAGTCGATGCATTTAATAAACTGCTGGAACAGGATCCTGATTATACATCCGCGTATGGAGCACTAGCAAAAGCGCATATGGCAATGAAAAATTGGGATGAAGCAAGAGAAGCACTTAAAGAAGGAATCAGCAGAGATGAATTTAACGAAGAGCTCTATCTTGAAATGGCTAAATTACAGCTTTCCCAAGGGGAAACAGAGGATGGGAGAGAATTTTTAAAAAGAGTGATTGCAATGAACCCTTCAAATGTATCTGCGGTGCAGGAGGCATTATTTTATTATGACGATGTGGAGGATTATAAGGAAATGCTGGAATTAATCCGCTTCCTGGATGACTACCATGAATTTGACCCTATGTATGAAAGGTTCCGTGCGAAAGCATTATTTGAGGAAGATGATATCCAGGGCGCAGCACAGGCTATGGACGTTGCTTTATCCAGCTCTGACAGAGATGAGAGACTGCTGGAAGATGCAGCGATGGTATATCTAGCCAACCGCCAGAAAAATAAAGCACTGCCCCTGCTGGAAGAAGTTTTATCTCATGATCCGGACAGGGAAGATATACGGTTCAGAATAGAAGAGTTAAAAGAAATATAATGTAATAGTTTTTCTTTGCAGGATTTTATCTGCAGGCGTAGAATAGATACTATAGCAGAATATATCTTGCTGCGAGCGAATAGTGAAAGGGAGGGAAACGTAATGAACAGTGCAATTCCAGTAATGGAAAAGCGGGATTTTCTTAAGTGGTTCCTGGAAAAATACCAGCTTAAAAGAAGAGAATGTGCATGGCTGCTAAATTTCTTGATGAGTGACGATATATTAATGGAACGCGTGCATTTTGTTGAGCAGGCGGAACACTGCCCGAAAGCTTTGATGATTTCAGCTAACGACGTGGACCAGGTACCTTTTGCATTTCACAAAAATCAGCATGTTACCATGGATGCTGAAAAATCTTTTCATGATATTCGACTTAATCGCAACGAAGATATTTTTATTCAGCTTAACTTTAGAGAGAAACACACACTGCCTCAGTATGCTGCAGTACTGGAAGAAAATCCTTATTTACCGGTAAATGTAGAAGAAGAGACAGTAAATGGTCTTTTAGCAGAGCTTGTCCTTGACGAGGCAGTGCGAAAACAGCAGCTTAAAACGCTGGAGGAACAGATTGATGCTGCACTGGAGAATAAGAACCGTGATGCATTTAATACTCTTTCTAAAAGATATTCAGAATTGAAAGCCCTCGATTCCTAGGGCTCTTTTTTTTGGATAGGCAGTGCTGAAAAACCTGCACAAGCACCGCCTGAACATTCATAATGGCAAAATGTCTTTTCGCCGAAATTAGCCGGGAACAAGCCAATAGGCAAGCCCTTTCGAAAGTGTAACAGCGTTATTACTTCTTTATAAATGGAACTTTATTTTTTAAGGCAGCTTTTCTATTAACAAATTACTTGAAGATAGGGGTATTTTTATGAGATGGAATGAAAATGATGCAAAAACGTACCAAAGCGCAAAAGAATATGTAGATACAGCAATTATCCCTCTACTGCCGGTTGCTGGAGGGAAAGAGCAGGAAGAAGCGGTGCGTATGGGAGAATTCACTTCCTATTTAACAGATTTTCTTGAAAGACAATATACTGGAAGAGTTTACCTTTTGCCTCCTTTCACTTATCTGAAAGAAGAATCTACCGAGGATAGGCTGGAAAGATTAAAGACTTGGACAGAACATTTTAAGAATCAGGGATTCTCACATTTTCTTTATGTTACTTCTGATTCCCGTTGGAGACAGGCAGACGCAAGGGATTTAGGAGAATTAGTATGGATACCTGCTTTTTCATTAGCGGAAATGGATACGAACAAAAGACAGCAGTCTATAGAACAGCAGGCGCAGCAGATCATTCCATTAATGACTGAAAAATGGAGTTAGAAAGCGCTTTTAGAGAATACTATTCTTATAAAATGATTAGCCTTATTTTATTGACATGGTCCTGTTTGATAGGCTATGATGTAAATGTCTTAGTATGATATTTTATAAAAGTGTGTAGAAAGTAAGTGAGGAGGGAAGGTCGTGAGCGAGAAAAACCACCGAGTTTCAAGACGCCAGTTCTTGACCTATACATTAACAGGTGTAGGCGGGTTTATGGCAGCAGGAATGCTCGCTCCCATGGTAAGAATGGCTTTAGATCCAGCGCTTGAAGCTGCAGGAGACTCTGAATTTGTTTCCGTTGGATTAAGTGAAGACGAAGTTTCTGAAGAACCGCAGCGAGTAGATTTCAGTATAGAGCTGGATGATGGCTGGTATTCATCAGAGCAAAGCCGCTCGGCCTGGGTATTGCGAGAAGGAAATGAAATTCTGGCACTATCACCTATATGTACCCATCTTGGTTGTACTGTAAACTGGGGTACCAATGAAGAAAATCCAGAAGAGTTTTTCTGTCCGTGCCATTTCGGCAGATTTGAACGTGACGGAACAAATATTCCTGGTACGCCGCCAACGCGGCCGTTGGATGTCTACGAGGTTGAAGTTCGGGACGGAATGATTTATTTAGGACAAATTAATCAGCGTGGTTAATTAAGGGGGCCAGAAAATGTTACAAAAAGTGTACGACTGGGTTGATGAACGGCTCGATATAACCCCTCTATGGCGAGATATTGCAGACCACGAGGTACCTGAGCACGTTAATCCGGCCCACCATTTTTCAGCATTTGTTTATTGTTTTGGAGGAATGACATTTTTTGTTGTTGTCATTCAGATTTTATCGGGTATGTTTTTAACAATGTATTATGTACCGGATATCATTCATGCATATGAATCAGTTTATTACTTACAGAATGAAGTGACGCACGGGATGATTGTGCGGGGAATGCACCATTGGGGTGCCAGTCTGGTTATCGTAATGATGTTTTTACATACATTACGGGTTTTCTTTACCGGTTCCTATAAAAAACCGAGAGAATTAAACTGGGTTGTAGGTGTTCTATTATTCTTTGTAATTTTAGGTCTTGGTTTTACAGGATATCTCCTGCCTTGGGACATGAAAGCATACTTTGCAACGGTAGTTGGACTGGAAATCGCAGAAGCTGCTCCGGTAGTTGGAGACTTTGCCAGAGTTCTATTAGCCGGCGGTGACATCATCGGCGCACAGACACTGGCCCGATTCTTTGCGATTCACGTATTCTTCCTGCCAGGTGCACTGCTTGGATTACTCGGAGCGCACTTCTTCATGATCCGTAAGCAGGGTATTTCCGGGCCGTTGTAAAAAGTAGAGAAGGAGGGGAAAATATGCATCGCGGAAAAGGCATGAAGTTCGTCGGGGACTCACGTGTTCCTGCCGAAAAAGAGCCGAATATACCAAAAGACTATTCCGAATATCCAGGTAAAACCGAAGCATTTTGGCCGAACTTTCTGCTTCGGGAATGGATGGTAGGGGCGGTGTTTTTAATCGGTTTCCTCGTGTTGACAGTTGCACACCCAGCTCCGCTGGAATCAATTGCCGACCCTACGGAAACAGGATATATTCCACTGCCTGACTGGTATTTCTTATTTTTATACCAGTTGTTAAAATATGAATTTGCTTCTGGTCCTTATACAGTTATTGGTGCGGTAGTTCTCCCAGGTATCGCTTTTGGAGCACTGCTGCTAGCCCCATGGCTTGATGGCGGACGGGAACGACGTCCTTATAAGAGACCAATTGGAAGTGCTTTAATGCTTCTGGGTGTTATTTCAATCATCTTCCTTACTTGGGAATCTGTAGACCAGCATGACTGGGAAGCAGCTGCTCAGCAGGGAGCAATTGAAGATGAGGTAGAAGTCGATGAATCTGCGGCAGGTTATGAAATTTATCAGACGCAGGATTCTTGTATCGGTTGTCACGGTGGGGATATGCAGGGCGGCGCTGCTGGTCCAAACATCTTCCAAAGTGATTATGATACAGATGAAGTAATTGATATCATTCAAAATGGTATCGGAGAAATGCCGGCTGGCCAGTTTGACGGTTCTGATGAAGAACTGGAAACACTCGCAGCCTTTATTGCCAATGATGGACAAGATCCGGAAAATGGTGAGGGCGGCGGAGATGAAGATGCCGAAGGCAACGAAGAAGAAAACACTGAAGGCAATGAAGAAGAAGCTGAAGGTGAAGAAGAAAACGAATAGAATTACAGGGAAGAGCCGGCTGATGTGTGTGTCGCCGGCTCTTTTAATGGATTATTTTATATATTTCATTTGTCTGGAGGAATTTCATATATGAAGGAGTACATATTAGGTATACTGCGCTCCCGGGGATTTTTATGGGCTTTATTCATTGTAAACTTTCTCGGGACGGTTTATGGTTATATATGGTATGATGCTCAGCTGCTGCAGACTCCTTGGTACTTTTTGATATTTGTACCGGACAGCCCAACTGCCAGTCTGTTTTTTACGATAGTACTTGGATGTTTCTTAGCAGGAAAAAGATTTCCTCTGATGGAAGCCCTTGCAGCGGTTACGCTGATAAAATATGGTATATGGGCAGTGATAATGAATCTTGCAGCTGGAGCTGCAGGCACACCGTTAAACATTCTTCATTGGATGCTCGTTTTTTCTCATGCAGGAATGGCGCTGCAGGCAGTATTATATCTCCCATATTTTAGGATTAAAAATTGGCACTTAGCAGCCGTAGCATTATGGACTGTCCATAACGACTTTATAGATTATATTTACGGTATGCACCCATGGGTTTCAAGGTCATTAACTCCTTATATCAGTGAAATTGGTTATTTTACCTTTTGGCTGAGCATAGCTTCTATTGCAGCGGTTTATTATATGAACAAGAAGTATCAGGCTGACATTTTTTCTGCAGGCATTTCAATTGACGCTGACAAAAATTCTGACTAAAATTGACCTTAAGAGATATAAAAATTTAAGGGGGAGTGCTTGAATGTTTGGTAATATGGGCTTTTTTCTTTTGTATTTCGCGGTACTTTTAATCGTTCCCTTATGGGCAAATGCAAGAGTTAAAAATACGTACAAAAAATATTCCCAGGTAGCATCTTCTTCCGGAATGTCCGGGGCGGAGGTAGCGAGGAAAATCCTGAATGATAATGGCTTATTTGACGTAACTGTGGAACCTGTCAAAGGACAGTTAACGGATCACTACGATCCCCGTCAGAAAGTTGTTAGATTATCTGAAAGTAATTATTACGGCAACTCCATAGCAGGTGCCGCTGTAGCTGCGCACGAAGTCGGGCATGCAATACAAGATGCAGAAGCATACAGCTTTCTCCGGTTTCGTTCCGCGCTGGTACCCGTAGCGAGCTTCGGGTCGAATATATCTATCTTTTTGATCATCGGGGGAATCCTGCTTTCTGCTTCCGGCCTGCTCCTGGCAGGTATAGTATTAATGTCTTTCGCAGTATTGTTCCAGTTTGTAACGCTTCCCGTGGAATTTAATGCATCTTCAAGAGCAATGGAGCAGGTGGTTTCCACCGGGGTTATCCGCAATGATGAAGAGCGGGAAACGAAAAAAGTTCTTAATGCTGCAGCTCTGACTTACGTAGCTTCCGCGCTGGTAGCCGTAATTGAATTAGTGCGATTCATAATGATGTACTTTATGATGAATGATGATTAAAAAAAACAGACCATCGGATTTCCAATTTCCAATGGTCTGTTTTTTTATTCAATTGGTCTTTTTTGATCATCAAGTGTAAAACCTTCTCCCATCACGTCCTGCACATCCTGTAAAGTAACGAATGCATGTGGATCTACTCGTGAGATTAAGTTTTTTAATCGTACCATTTCATTTCTGCCTACTACGCAATATAAAACTTCGCGTTCTGAGCCGGTAAATGATCCTCTGCCCTGAAGTAATGTTGCTCCCCGATCCATCTCCTGCAGAATTACTGCTGCAAGCTGCGGAGCTTTTTCAGAAACAATCATTGCTGCTTTGCCGGAATAAGCTCCCTGCTGCATAAAGTCTATTACTTTGGCAGCTACAAATACTGCCAGCAGTGTATACATAGCCTCCCTGTAATTCAAGTAAAATAATGAGGCAGTAATAACACAGGCATCAAACACAAACATCGTTCTGCCCATACTCCATCCATAATACTTAAATCCCAGCTTTGCTATAAT
Source organism: Alkalicoccus daliensis (assembly GCF_900103955.1). Taxonomy (GTDB): domain Bacteria; phylum Bacillota; class Bacilli; order Bacillales; family Salisediminibacteriaceae; genus Alkalicoccus; species Alkalicoccus daliensis. The sequence goes on along the minus strand of NZ_FNIL01000001.1, from coordinate 626,111 downwards.
ATCCACCCCTCCTGTCGTGCCTCCAAAACGAAAAACGATACCAAGGCCAACTCCAATAAATACACCGGCAAAAAGTGCGGCCAAAGTCATATCGTCCCGCAGGGGTATAGAAATAACAGGATAAGCTTGAAATATCCAAAGAAAAACTGATACAGCCACTGTGCCAATCAGCGTATAAATGAATGCATTTCTCCCCAGCACTTTCCATCCTAAAATAAATAAAGGGATATTCAGCCATAGGTTAGAATAAGCTGGATTTAAATCAAAGATAAAAAACAGAATTAGTGTAATTCCAGTAAAGCCCCCGTCAGCTAAGTTGTTTTCCATGTTAAAATAAACAAGTCCAAACGAGAGAATTGCTGTACCGATTAAAATAAAGAATATGTTTTTAACATGCACCCGATTAATCAAGTAAATGCCTCCTTTCAGCCTGCTTCATTATAATCCAAGCCCATAGTTCCTGCAATGGCAATTCTTAATATCACCCATACATAAGGATTTTCACTGCGAAGTGTATTTGGCAGATAAAAATCACTAGTATTTGCCGCTGCATTGTTTATTTTTCAGGCTACCTTGAAAATAATAGTTTTGTTTAAAAGAAGTAATACCTCTGCTGCACTTTCGGAGAGGCTTACCTTAGGGCTGTTCTCGACTAATTTTTCTCACAGGGAATGGCTTCCATCGATCCACAGCCAGCAGGGCAGAAACCCCCATGCTGTCTTGAAGAACCAGGATCGCAGGCCAGTTGCAGCAAAGTCTTCTATTATTATCTGAACATTGACAGAGCTATTTTAAAAACCTTAGGAGATGTCTGCCGTGGCAGATGACCGATGACCGGATGGATTGTTTCCGGCTACTAAAAAAATACTTTATAAAAAAACATATTATTTTCAGATGTTATATTCAGGCAAGGGGTTGCAGGTGGACTTGTTTTTCAGCTAAGTTACAGGAAGTCCTGAATTCATAAAACGAAGCATTTATATGCTGGGGAATCTTGATAAAAAAAATTCTTATCTACAGGGTAAAAATTTGTAATACGGAGTTAAATTCGCTACGATAATCTTGGGTTTAATTTGGTGAGGGAGTGATAAAGTGAGCGACAAATCGATTAAGGACATGCAGCTTGAAGTAGACAAATACATAGGTCAGTTTAAAGAGGGTTATTTTAGTCCACTGTCCATGATGGCAAGACTTACAGAAGAAATGGGCGAACTCGCACGCGAGATAAATCACACATATGGAGAGAAGCCGAAAAAATCCACAGAAGATGATAATTCAATGGAACAGGAAATGGGGGACATATTATTTGTGTTAATATGTCTTGCAAACTCACTCGATATTAATCTGGAAACATCTTTTGAGGAAGTAATGCATAAATTTAATACCAGAGATAAAGACCGCTGGACGAGGATAGATTCTGAGGAGGATAACATATGATAAATATTATAATTGCGGGTCCAAGAGGAAATATGGGAAAAGAAGCTGTAAAAATGGTTGAGAAGCAGCATGAATTTAATTTGTGTGCTGTCGTAGATTATAAATATGATAATATTCAGATGAAAGATGCAGAAGGCATGGAATCTCTGAAGATCCCTGTATATTCAGATCTGAAAACATGTATCGCCAAAGAGAATCCGGATGTACTGATCGACCTTACTAACCCGGAAACCGGAAAAAAACACCTTCGTACTGCGCTGGAAAAAGGGGTCAGACCTGTTATTGGAACTACAGGTTTTACTGATGAAGACATTAAATCATTAAGTAATCTGGCGGAGGAAAAGCAGCTTGGAGCAATTATAGCGCCTAACTTTGCGATCGGTGCTATACTGTTGATGAAATTTTCGCGGGCTGCTGCAAAATATATGAGTGATGTGGAAATTATAGAGCAGCACCACGATAAAAAACTTGATGCGCCATCAGGAACAGCGATGAAAACAGCGCAGTTAATCTCTGAGATCCGCGAGGAAAAACAACAGGGGCATCCTGAAGAAACTGAGGCATGGCCGCATGCGAGGGGTGCAGAATATGAAGGCATGAGGATTCACAGCGTCCGTCTGCCCGGAAGAGTTGCTCATCAGGAGGTAATATTTGGCGGGGAAGGACAGGTTCTTACGCTGCGGCATGATTCCATGAATAGAACTTCTTTTATGCCCGGAGTAAAACTGGCAGTGGAACATGTGATGGAATCTACCGGTTTAATATACGGATTGGATGAGTTAATAGATTAATCGAGGAGGCACAATAGTATGAATATTGCTTGTATTGCTCACGATGAAAAGAAGAAAGATTTGGTACAGTTTATGATGGCGTATGAATCAGTTTTAACGGGGCACTCACTATTTGCTACGGGTACTACCGGGACCCGGATAAAAGAAGCTACCGGCCTTAATCCGCATTTGTTTCGTTCCGGACCTCTTGGCGGCGATCAGCAGATTGGTGCCATGATAGCGGAAAATAAAATGGATCTCGTGCTTTTTTTTAAGGATCCTTTATCAGCCCAGCCCCACGAACCGGATATTAATGCACTCAGCCGGCTTTGCGATGTGTACAGCGTACCAATTGCCACTAATATGGCGACTGCTGAAGTTCTGATTCATGGTTTAAGCAGAGGTGATTTAAATTGGCGTGAGCTTGTCAATGGAGAGAAGAGGTTAATAGAAGATGAAAGCTGATATTCTCGCAGTTGGGGCCCATCCCGATGACATAGAAATTGGCATGGGCGGTACAATTGCGAAAGCTGCTGCAAATGGAAAAACTGTAGTCATGGCACATCTTACAAAAGCAGAGCTGTCTTCCAATGGTTCAGTGGAAGAAAGACTGAAAGAATCTGCAGCAGCTGCCAAGGTGCTGGGAGCTGAAAAACCTCTATCTTACTCATTCTCAGACCGCGGACTGTTAAATGAGAGGAAGGAAGCGATAGCTGCGCTGGTTAAATTAATCCGGGAAGTAAAGCCGGTACATATATTTGCACCTTACCATGAAGACCGGCACCCGGATCACGGTCATTGTGGAGAAATTGTAAAAGAAGCCTTTTTTTCAGCGGGGATAAAAAAGTATGGTGAAGGTGAATCCTTCAAACCGGAAGCGTTATATTATTATCAGATAAACGGTTTGATAAAACCGGACTTTGCAATAGATATCAGTGCTTTTATGAATCAAAAATACGAGGCATTAGCGTGTTTTGCTTCACAGTTTCAATCTGGAAAGAATAAAGTAGAAACTCCTCTAACAAACGGCTACCTGGATGATTTAAGAGCGAGAGACCGTCTGCTCGGAAGAGAAACTGGCGTTTCGTCTGCTGAAGGTTTCGTTTCTGAGAGACTTTTGCTTTATCCTTTTCCTGAAAAGGAGAATAAAGAATGAAAATTGGAATCACCTGTTACCCTACGGTAGGGGGATCAGGAGTCGTAGCAACAGAACTAGGTAAAGCACTTGCACAGAAGGGCCACCAGGTACATTTTATTACTTCCAGTATCCCATATAGGTTAGAGGAGGGTGAGTCGAATATTTATTTTCACGAAGTAGCTGTAAGTTCTTATGCAGTTTTTCAATATCCGCCTTATGACCTTGCTCTCGCTAGTAAGATGGCAGACGTTATCAAACAGGAGAAACTTGATATTCTTCATGTCCACTATGCTGTGCCTCATGCAGTAAGCGCTTTTTTAGCCAAAGAAATGGTTGAGAGGAAAGTGAAAATTGTCACTACATTACACGGGACCGATATAACAGTACTCGGGTATGATCCTTCCCTAAGTGAAATGATCCGCTTTGGAATAGAGCGTTCTGACGCAGTGACTGCTGTATCAGATGACCTGGCAGCCCAAACCAAAAATTTACTGCGGACGAACAGCAGAATCGATACTATTTATAATTTTATTGATAACAAAATTTATTATCCCAGAGAAGCTGCAGGTCTTAAACGCGAACTAGGGATCGAAGAAAACACGAAAGTTATTGTCCATGTCTCAAATTTCAGGAAAGTGAAAAGAGTAGAAGATGTAGTCCTTACTTTCCATAAAGTACTTCAGGAGATAGATGCAAAACTACTTTTGATCGGCGATGGTCCGGAACTTCCAGTGATCAGAGAGTTGGTGGATCAGCTGGGATTAAACGGGAAAGTCCATATAACCGGCAGTCAGAAGCGTGTAGCAGAACTGCTTTCGATCAGTGATGTGAAACTGCTGCTGTCCTCTAAAGAAAGCTTCGGTCTTGTAATTTTAGAGGCAATGGCCTGCGGCGTACCTGTAATAGGAGCTGATGTTGGTGGAATTCCAGAAGTGATTCAGCATGGAAAGAGCGGTTATATTACTCCGGTGAAAAATCCTGAAGCTGCAGCACAAAGAGTATTGGAATTATTGCAGAATCCAGAAAAGCAAAAAGCTATGGCTGCAGAAGCAATGCGGAGGGCTGCCGAAGATTTCAGGAAAGAAGATATTGTAAAACAATATGAAGCGATATATGAAAGAGTCGTTGAAGAATGAATAACTACTTCTGGGAAGAAGCATTTCTCATACTGGAAGAAATAAACAATTATGGCTATGAAGCGTACATAGTAGGAGGAGCCGTTCGAGACCGAATTCTACAAAAAGAAGTAAAGGACATAGATATAGCTTCGAATATACCTGCGGAAAAGCTGAAGCAGGTATTCTCAAAAGTAATACCGATTGGAAGAAACGGTCAGACCTTTCTCGTATATCAATCTGAATATCATTTTGAGATTACAAAATTTAAGGGAAACAACATTGAGGAAGATCTACAGAAAAGAGATTTCACCTGCAATGCTTTAGCATTAAACAAAGAAGCAGACTTAATCGATCCACTAAATGGAATAAAAGATATAAGCTCTGGACTGCTGAAAGCAGCAGGTGATCCATACAGAATGTTTCAAAATGATCCAGTACGCCTTTTAAGACTCATCCGATTTTCAATTTCAGAAAACTTTCTGGTAGAAGATCTTCTTTTCAAAGCATTTATAGTCAATGGCAATTTAATACACAATGCAGCTGGAGAACGTATTTTCAATGAACTGGATAAAATAAGAACATGGGTTGAAGATCAAAGTGACTGGGAGAGGTTTATTTTTTATTTAAGCAAACTTCCGCTCTCTTTACTTCAAAATGAAAAGATCCAGTACTACCTTTTACATTACTCAGGTTTCGTGTCCCAAAAAACATGGTGGACTTTACTGCTGTATGGAATTGATAATCATGAGCTGTTTCCTTATATTCCTTCAAATATTAAAAGACACCGGAAGAAAGCTGAAAATGCTTTGAGCGAATATCCATGGGACAATATTAAGCTTTACGATTACGGAATCGAAGTTATCAATACAGCTGTATTTTTAAAAAAATGCTTTGGTGCAGATATTCAAGACGAGGTTGAAAAACAATTTTTATCGCTGCCTATCCAGCATCGCAGTGATCTGGAAATAGGAGGAAAGGATCTGCTTTTTTTTCCGGCGAAATTAAGGGGCAGCCTTCTGCGTGCGTGTGAACAAGCAGTTCTTCGTCATCAGGTAGAGAATGATCGAGCTCAACTATTAGCTTTTTTAAGAAGAGGTGAATTTTTTGAAGAGTGAATTGTTAACGCTGTTAATGGAGGCTGCCCCCAATTATATTTCTGGCCAGGCAATCTGTGAAAAATTAAACTGTTCCAGGACAGCAGTGTGGAAGCAGATCGCGCAGCTGAAAGAAGAAGGGTATGAAATAAAGGCAGTAAGAAATAAAGGGTATCTGCTTGCACATTCTTCTGTACCTTTTTCAGGACATGCGGTAAAAGCGAAATTAAATTGCCGGATATTACCCTATCAGATAATTTTTTCATCCTCGCTTCCTTCAACGCAGACAAAAGCACTCCGTCTCGCAACGGATGGCGCGGAAGAGGGCACGGTCGTCATAGCTGACCAGCAGACGGGAGGGCGAGGGAGACTTGGGCGTGCCTGGTCTACTGCAAGGGGCACCGGGTTAGCGATGAGTCTTTTATTAAAGCCCGATATTCCTATACATCAAGCGCCGCAAATTACTTTAGTCGCTGCGGTGAGTATTATAAAAGTGTTAAGAAAAATAGGATTTGATGCGAAAATAAAATGGCCGAATGATATTTTAATTGATAACCGGAAGGTCTGTGGTATTTTAACTGAAATGCAGGCAGATCCGGACAGAATTCAAACGATTATTCTGGGAATTGGACTGAATGTCAACGAACAGGAATTTCCGGAGGCTATTAGGAATTCTGCAGTTTCACTGAGTTTAATCAATAAAGAAGAACTCAGCCGTACTGACATTGCTGCAGGACTATTAAATGAATTTGAAACTGACTATCAATTATTTTTACAAAAGTCTTTTTCAGCTTTTAAAAGCCGGTGGGAAGAGTATTCTGCAACATTGAATCGGAATGTCTCAGTATTACATAACAATCAAATGATATATGGTCAGGCTGTTTCTATAAGCAACGAAGGTGTTTTGAAAATAGTAGATGAAAGCGGTAAGGAGCATAATATCTACTCTGGAGACATTGAAATTCATTGATTTCGACACAGAAGGAAAGCATTTGATATAATATGTACTGGACAGTATCTGTCATAAGAACTGTACCTCTATAAAATTTTTTAAAATCGAAACTGCCTTGATCCAATCTGGACAGGGACAGAAGGAGTGTAAATCATGGTGAAAACAACTTCAGATTTCCAGAAAATGAAAAGCAGCAGGGAGCCAATCGTTATGGTAACTTCCTACGATGCACCTGGTGCCTCGTTATGCGAGGAAGCGGAAGTAGATACTATTCTCGTGGGAGATTCTTTAGGGATGGTGGTATTAGGGTACGAGTCGACTGTTCCGGTGACCATAGATGACATGGTTCACCATACGAAAGCGGTGAAAAGAGGAGCAAGGAATACTTTTATCGTAACCGACATGCCATTTATGACGTATCATGCTTCTCTACAGGAAACAATGGCAGGGGCCCGCAGACTGATGCAGGAAAGCGGTGCAGATGCCTTGAAGCTTGAGGGGAGTGGGGAAGTATTTGTACACACTAAAGCACTGGTGGATGCTGGTGTTCCTGTCGTAAGCCATCTTGGTTTGACCCCCCAGACTGTGGGTGTAGACGGCGGGTATAAAGTAAAAGGAAAAAGTGCTGCAGAACAGGAGCAGCTTTTAAAAGATGCAAAGCAGGCTGAAAAAGCTGGTGCGTTTATGCTGGTACTGGAATGTGTGCCTGAAGAAGCAGCAAAAAAAGTACAGGCAAGCATCTCAATACCAGTCATTGGTATTGGAGCAGGAAGGTATACAGACGGGCAGGTGCTCGTTTACCACGATATCACCGGGTATTATGCAGGCCATACTGCAAAATTTGTAAAGCAGTATACGAATATCAGCGAGCCGGTGCAACGAGCTTTAAAGGAATTCAAACAGGAAGTAAAAGCAGGTATTTTTCCTGCAGAAGAACATGTTTTTCAGCCGCTGGATAAACACGTTAAATTATATGGTGACAAATAATGAAGCAGATCAGAACTTTGCAGGAATTAAATGAATATCTAAGCTCCGAAAAACAGGCAGGCAAAACTATAGGGTTTGTCCCCACGATGGGATATCTGCATGAGGGGCACCTGCAGCTTGCAGCACAAGCTGTGAATAAGTATGACTGTGTTGTGATGTCCATCTTTGTAAACCCGCTGCAGTTTGGAGCAGGGGAGGATTTTGAAACGTACCCCCGGGATGAACAGAGAGACAGCAGACTTGCTCAAAATGCAGGAATTGATGTTCTTTTTATTCCGGAAATGGAAGAAATGTATCCTCAGAAAATGACCATTTCATTAAAGGTAAACGAGGGTGCTGATATTCTTTGTGGGAAAAGCAGACCCGGCCATTTCGACGGAGTTGCTACAGTAGTGATGAAGCTTTTTCATATGGTGGAACCTGACGGCGCTTTTTTCGGGCAGAAAGACGCCCAGCAGGTGGCTGTCATTAAAAACATGGTAAGAGATTTCAACATGAATATTCATATTCATACAGTGCCGGTCGTACGGGAAAAAGATGGGCTAGCCATGAGCTCAAGAAATATACGATTAACAGCAGTAGAGCGTCAGGAAGCCCCACAGATTTATCAGCTGTTGAAAGATATTGTGAAGATGACAGAGAAAAATAAAACTTCAGTTTCTTCTGCAGAAGCGAAAGCATATTTTCAGGATCATCTGCACGGGAAAATAGATTATGTGGAAATATTGACATTTCCGGATCTCCTTCCGCCGGCCCCCTCATATAAGGGAAAGCTGCTGGCAGCAGCTGCAGTGCAATATTCTCAGGCAAGACTGATCGATAATATTATTTGGGAAAGCGGAAAGGATGAACAGAATGTTTAGAGAAATGATGAACGGAAAGCTTCACCGGGCAACGGTAACTGAAGCGAACTTAAATTATATAGGCAGTATTACTATTGATGAAGATTTGCTGGATGAAGTTGATATGCTGGAAAACGAAAAAGTTCAGGTGGTAAATAACAATAATGGAGAAAGACTGGAAACTTATATAATTGCCGGAAAAAGAGGTTCCAGAACTATTTGTTTGAATGGAGCTGCTGCAAGGCTTGTGCAGCCGGGAGATAAGGTGATAATTATCTCCTATAAATATCTGGAAGAGCAGGAAGTAAGAACTCATGTACCAAAAGTGGCAATTCTTGATGAAGAAAATAATATCGTTGAAAAGATGGGCACGGAAACTCCTGCTACTGTCCGCTGAAAATTTCAGTCTCAGCTGACAGGGTGAAATTTTTCACCCACTTATTTTTAAGCAATATTTTTAAAGGGTTGTATATTTTTAGCTCAGTGAATGCTCATTATTGATAAGAGGAAAATTCGCTGCAACTAGCCTGCCGAGGGCAAGCTTGTGCTGCGGAGTCTTCCCTCCTCTCTAAAATCCACTTCTTTCTTCTAATGGCGAAACAAATGAAAGAGATTGTTTCTATTGCAAGCTTTTCTATCAACAAAACGAAGACAAGTCGGGGTAGACACCTGCGGAAAAAGAATGCGTGAAGAGCGAAAGTTCATCTCGGACTGAAGACGAACTCGTAAAGCAGGTGAAGACAGCCAATATCTCGAATCCATAAAAGACGGTCTTTGTCATGCTTGGATTGGCTGTGCCGAATCCTGCTTATTTAGAGGGATAGCGGAAGGATTTCTCTGCAGAAAGCGCAGATAAAGGAGCCTTAGGCGTACTTTTTTTATATAAGTATCAGACTTGAACAGAGACACTCAGCAAAATATTTGCACCATGAAGTATGAAAATTAAAGCTGTTGTGTAACGAAGGAGAGGACACCCAAAGGATCAGCGCAGTTGGAGAATTTATTTTGGCGGACGTTCTTTCCGTCAAAATAAGTCGAGAACAAGCCTTTGGGTAAGCCTCTCCGAAAGTGAAGCAGCAGTATTACTTATTTTTAGCGGAACTTTTATTTTCAAGGCAGCCATATTTTTAAACAAGACCGGCTGCGCAACAGCCGGTCTTTCTATTCGTCAGTCGTAAACACTTATCAAAACATGTTACAATGACGTAGCAAAGTTAACTTGAAAGAAGGGACTTAAATGCTACGTTTTGTCGTACTGGACCTGGAAACAACCGGAGTTTCATATACTGCAGGGGACCGGATTATTCAACTGGCTTACAGTATTATTGAAAATAATAAAATTATCAAAACATATAACAGTTATATTCATACAGATCAGGATATCCCGCCTTTCGTGCAGCAATTAACGCAGATTGACCGGGAAAAAATAAAGAATGCTCCTGCATTCAGCGAAGTTGCACCGGAGCTGCTTCGAGATTTGAATAATGCCTATTTTGTAGCTCACAATGTAGATTTTGATTTGTACTTTTTAAATGAATCACTGGAAGACGCGGGTTATGATGCTTTTGAAGGACCTGTACTCGATACGGTAGAATTAAGCAGAATCACTTTTCCAACTGAGGACAGCTATAAATTATCAGAGCTTTCCGAAACGCTGGACGTATTGCACGAGGCTCCGCATCGAGCTGATAGTGATGCGATGGCCACAGCTGAACTGCTGCTGAAGAACTTATCTATGCTGAAAAGCCTTCCAAAGGCTGTCTTAAAACATCTGTTGGGTCTGCAGAATGGGTTAAAAAGTGACATAAGGCCAATTTTAGAAGAATTTTTTGAGGAATCTTCCGATGATCTGTCAGGTATAGAAGAATACCGGGGGATTGCTTTGAAAAAAGAAAATAATACAAAAGCTGAATATGAATCTGAAACTACCTCCTTTGAAGATCTTTTCTCTCTTTTTCAAAATCCAGATAAAATGTCAGAAATTATGCCTGATTTTATCCGCAGGGAAGGTCAGGAAAAAATGATGCATTTTGTACATAAGGTATTATCAAATGATCAAATTGGGCTAGCTGAAGCTGGTACTGGTACAGGAAAAACGCTTGCTTATCTTCTTCCGGCAGCTTGTTTTTCAGTGAGCAGGGGAGAGAGAGTTGTTATCAGCACAGAAACGATTCAGCTGCAGGAACAGCTGTTAAAAAGAGAAGTTCCTTTAATTGATAAGTTCCTGCCTTTTCCTGTTCGGACAGCGTTGTTAAAAGGGCGCAGTCATTATATCTGTCTGCAGAAAGTGGAAACGCTCCTGGATACAAGTTTTCAGGATGTTTATGAAAGAACTTTAGCAAAAGCACAGATTCTCGTCTGGCTGACAGAAACAGCAACAGGTGATATAGAGGAGTTGAACCTGGCAGCAGCTTCAGATCGCTTCCTGAGAGAGATAACGAGTGATCCAGATTCGTGCAGAGGGCCTGAGTGTCCCTGGTTCAGCAGGTGTTTTTACCAAAGAGCTAAAAAATCTGCGAGACACGCAGACATCATTATCACGAACCACGCACTGCTTTTAACAGATATTGTTCATGACAGCCAGGTGCTTCCCGGATACGACAGCGTAATAATTGATGAAGCACATCATCTGGAAGAAGCTGCTACCAGGCAGTTTGGATTAAATTTAAACTATGCAGATATGGCACAGCTGTTAAACGAATGGAGTTCAAAAGACAGCAGCTTTACACTGGAAAGCTGGCTGGATTTAAACTTTGGAGAGTTATGGAATTCCTGCAGGGAGCAGCTTGCAGAAACACGTATGGAATGGAATGACTTATTTCTTACGATTTTTGATTATGCAAATAAGAATTCAGGAAGAATCGATACGGGAGATCTTTCCAAGATAATTGAATATAATAAAGACTGGGAGGTTGTTACGGAGGCTGCTTCGAGATTCAGCTTTCACATAAAAAAATCTCTTGCGGATCTTTTTACTATTCAACAGCAAGCAGATGATAAATGGGACACGGCTGGAGAGTACCAGCGGGAAAGAGCAGCGATTACAAAATATTTAAACGAGCTGGAAGAAATGAACCGGCAGTTTGAACAGCTTATTCTTCAGCATGACGATAATCACGTATATTGGATGGAACGATCGGCCAGAGGACCAAAACAATCTATTTCTATCTACCGAAGTCCAACGGATGTGTCTAATTTACTGGCAGATAGATTTTTCCAGAAAAAAAAGCGTGCTCTGCTGACGAGCGCAACGTTAACAGTAAACCGTTCATTTGATTATATTATCAGACAGCTTGGACTGGAAGATTTTGAAATTGCTGTAGAACAGGTAGAATCTCCCTTTCACTGGGAAAATCAAGTTGCATTTATGGTTCCTGAAGATATGCCGCTCATCCAAAGTGACGGGGAAGAAGCTTATATTTATTCCTTAGTGCATGCGGTCTATCAGGTTTCGCAGGTATCCAAAGGGAAAATGCTCGTATTATTTACATCCTACGATATGTTGAAAAAAGCACATAATCTGCTCCAGCCTATGCTGGATGAATCCTTTCTTCTTATCGGACAGGGAATACAATCAAAAAGCAGAACGAAACTAGTAAAAATGTTTCAGCAATTTGATCAAACCATCCTTTTCGGTACGAGCAGCTTTTGGGAAGGGGTAGACATCCCCGGTGATGATTTAAGTATTATTGTTATGGCGAGACTCCCATTTTCACCACCGAATGATCCTGTTTTTCAAGCGAAATCTGCCAAGTTAAAGGATAAAGGAGCTTCACCATTTATGAAACTTGCCCTGCCACAGGCAGTCCTTCGGTTCAAACAGGGGTTCGGACGGCTGATCCGAAGGGAAACTGACCGGGGAGTAGTCCTGGTGCTGGACCGAAGAATTGTTACAGCTAAATATGGGAAGCAGTTTATTAAATCCCTGCCTGACATACCTTTGAGAGAAAAATCAATCCATGAAATTGAAAAAGATATTCATGAATGGCTGTATGAAATTCCGGAAAGCGGGGGCTCATCTTCGTGAAAATATTAAAAAATGTTGTTATCGTCAATCCTGGTGAAAAACCTTATAAAGGTTTTGTAACAATCGAAAAAGATAAATTTATTTCTGTTTCTCCCGGGGATCCGAAATCTCAGGGAATTCCGGAAGAGGATGGTTGTGGTGGATGGCTTCTTCCGGGTTTGGTAAATACGCATGGACATGCCGGGAGCTCCATCCTGCGGGGTGCAGGAGATGATATGGCTCTTGACACATGGCTGAAAACTGTTATGTGGCCGAATGAAAGCAAATTCACCGAAGAAACTGTAAAGGCAGCCACAAATCTTGCAATGGCAGAGATGATAAAATCGGGCACTACAACATTTTTGGATATGTATCATCTATTTGTAGACCAATTCGCGGAAAGAATCGCTGATACTGGTTTAAAAGCTGTATTAGGCAGAGGAATGATTGCTTTTGGAACTGAAGAAGAGAAGCAGAGTAGATTAGAAGCTTCGAAACATTTAATTCAGCAATTTCATGGAAGCGCGGACGGCCGGCTGCATATTGCCGTGACCCCACATGCCCCCTATACTTGTCCGCCGGAATTTATGTTGAAAGCTGTTGAATTAGCATTAGATAAGAATGTACTATTTCATACGCACTGTGCAGAAACAAAAAAAGAAGTGGAGGAGCATTATTCCACCTACGGAATTCATCCGGTAGATCATCTTCATAAACTGGGAGCCTACTCCGGGAAATCTCTTCTTGCGCATGCAGTACATGTTACGGAAGCACACATTGATTTATTCGCTGCACATAAGGTCTCGATTTCTCATAATCCGATGTCCAACTTAAAACTAGGTTCCGGAATTGCACCTGTAGCTGAGATGATAAAAAGAAAAGTGAATGTAAGTATAGGAACGGATTCTACTGCAAGTAATAATTCTCTGGATATGGTAGAAGAAATGAGAATGGCAGCGCTGCTGCCAAAAGGACGGCAGGAAGATCCTACAGTGACCAATGCAGATCAAAGCTTTTCTGCAGCAACTGTCGGAGGAGCCAGAGCTCTTCATTTAAACAAAACTGGAATGCTGAAACCCGGTTGGTTCGCAGATATGATTCTTATTGATCCGAAAGGACTTCACCTGCAGCCGCAGAGCCTGGAAAAAATTAAATCCCACATTTTGTACGCCATGAAATCATCAGATATTCAAAGCGTTTGGATTCATGGAAAGCAATTATTGAAAAACAGGGAATTAACAACATTGGATGAAGAGAAAATAATTTATGAGGCGAATATTCAGGCACAAAAATTAAGATAATATAAAACAGCCTGACGAAAAATATGATAAAATAAGATCGATCATTTATTAGAGCCTGTTTTATAATTTGCAGTCTGCAAGACTAGTGATAGAAAGATATTTTATTTCATTTATATGAGTCCGAATATGAAAAAAATAACGATCATTTTTCACGAAGTTCAATTGCAGACAATATATCAGCGGCATTAATTTCATTTTCATGAAATGGGTTCAAATTACAGGGAGGATTTTGCATGGATAAAGACCAGGTTCAGCTGCTCAGCTCAGTAAAACTCGACAAATGCAAAGATGCTTACAAACTGGTCGATTCACTGAACAGAACTTTAAAAGACAGAGATTTGATGTTCGGGATTGCTTTAGATGAGGCAGATAAAGATAAAATGGTATTTACTATTTATGATACAAAAGGAAAAGCTGAATGAAAGCGTGGATAGTATCAATATCCTTAATGGTTGCAGCTGCTGTCACTGCATCACTGTACTTGCTTTATGCGTCAGCTACTGATCCTATGGAGGAGAGACAGCGGGAGGCTGATGTTTTTGCAAGAGAATCACTTGATTTTAATGCTGTGAGGGAAGTTACCTTTTTTCATGGAACCCATTCCTATCAGGTAGTGGATGGCGTAAACGACGCTGGTGAAGATGTTTTTGCCTGGGTACCGGAACACATAGAAGAACCTTCCTTGGATATGGAAGTACAAGAAGAGGAAGAAGCGGAAGGTGAAGAGGAAGTAATGGAGCCCGTTATCCGGCTTCATTCTGAAGGGATTTCCGCAGCAGAAGCATTGGAAATTGCTGAAAATGATGCAGACGTAGCAAGCCTGCGGTCTGTCCAGCTGGGAATTATCGGTGCTTCCCCTGTATATGAAGTAAACTACAGAGACAGTGATGGCCGTTTCGGTTATTACTATGTAGCTTTTGAAGATGGCCAGTATTTAAGAAGATATGAACTGGCCCCATAATCTATTTCAATGAGGAGAGATACTTATGAAATTTTCTGCAAAGGTAGAATCAATTACTCCATCATCTACACTGGCTATTACCGCAAAAGCGAAAGAATTGAAAGAACAGGGACATGACGTTATCGGCCTAGGGGCCGGAGAACCGGATTTTAATACACCCAATTATATAATTGAAGCGAGCTATAAGTCTATGCTGGAAGGCCATACGAAATATACACCTGCGGCAGGGCTGCCAAAATTAAAGCAGGCGATCTGTGATAAGTTTAAGCAGGACAATAACCTGGAATATACACCTGATCAGATCATTGTCTCTACAGGAGCAAAGCATGCTTTATCATCTATATTCCAGACAATTTTAGAGGATGATGATGAAGTGATTATTCTGACTCCTTACTGGGTCAGCTATCCGGAACAGGTGAAAATTGCTGGTGGAATTCCAGTATATGTAGAAGGGAAAGAAGAAAATCAGTTTAAAGCTGCGAAGGATCAGATTGCAGCAGCAGTTACGGATAAAACAAAAGCAATAATAATTAACTCACCCAGCAACCCTACAGGCATGACCTATTCTAAAGATGAACTGCTGGATATCGGAAATCTATGTCTGGAAAAAGATATACTGATTATTTCCGATGAAATTTATGAGAAACTTCTTTACGATGGGGCAGAGCACGTATCTATTGCACAGCTGTCTGATGAATTGAAAGAACAGACGCTTGTTGTCAACGGCGTTTCGAAATCACATTCCATGACAGGCTGGAGAATTGGATATACAGCAGGGAGAAAAGATGTTATTAAAAAGATGGCCAATCTTGCCAGCCACACAACTTCCAACCCGGCAGTGATGGCACAGTTCGGTGCAATTGCAGCTTATACAGAGGATGATGGGTCGGTGGAAAACATGAGAAAAGCTTTTGAAGAAAGACTTTCAAAGGTAATTGACCGTGTGAATGAAGTGCCTGGATTTACCTGCCAAAAACCTCAGGGAGCTTTTTATCTTTTTCCGAACGTAAAAGAAGCGGTTGAAAAAAGTTCTTACAGCAATACAGAAGATTGGGTAAAGGGACTCCTGGAAGAAGCGAAAGTGGCCGTTGTACCTGGAGATGGATTTGGAGCTCCTGACAATATCCGGCTGAGTTATGCTACCAGCCTGGAGCAATTTGAAGAAGCGCTGGACCGGATTGAAAAATTTGTAAGCAAACAGTAAAACATATTGGTGGAGGTTTTTGTGTGAAAACAACAATTAAGCAGATTGGTAAATTTGTAGATAAAGAAGTGAAGCTCGGAGCGTGGCTTGCTAACAAACGTTCAAGTGGTAAGATTGCTTTTTTACAGCTGCGGGATGGTACGGGCTTCATTCAGGGAGTAGTAGTTAAAGCAGAAGTGGGAGAGGAAAAATTTCAGCAGGTGAAAGATCTTACGCAGGAAAGCTCTCTGTATGTAACCGGCGTCGTTAAAGCAGATGACCGGGCTCCTTCTGGATTTGAACTTACGGTGAATGACATTGAAATTATTCACCAGGCAGAGGATTATCCGATTACACCGAAAGAACACGGTACTGAATTTTTAATGGATCATAGGCATTTATGGCTCCGCTCTAAAAAGCAGCATGCTATTATGAGAATACGAAATGAAATTATCAGAGCTACTTATGAATTTTTCAATGAAGAAGGTTTTGTAAAAGTAGATCCTCCGATTCTGACGGGCAGTTCGGCGGAAGGTACAACGAACTTATTCCATACAAAATACTTTGATGAAGATGCCTACCTTTCCCAGAGCGGACAGCTTTATATGGAAGCGGCAGCGATGGCGCTTGGGAAAGTATTTTCTTTCGGCCCTACTTTCAGAGCAGAAAAATCTAAAACCAGGCGTCATTTGATTGAATTCTGGATGATAGAGCCTGAGATGGCTTTTACAGACCATGAGGAAAGTCTGGAGCTTCAGGAAAATTACGTGAGTTATGTTATTCAGTCAGCTTTAAAAAACTGTAAACAGGAGCTGCAGGCTTTAGAAAGGGATACTGCACAGCTCGAAAAAATCAAAGCGCCTTTTCCCCGGATTTCCTATGATGATGCCATCACTTTTTTACAGAAGGAAGGGTATGAAATTACTTGGGGGGAAGATTTTGGGGCGCCTCATGAAACTGCAATAGCAGAATCACATGATATGCCGGTTTTTATTACTAATTATCCTAAAGATATTAAAGCATTTTATATGAAACCACACCCCGAACGGGAAGATGTAGTTTTATGTGCTGATTTAATAGCTCCGGAAGGCTATGGAGAAATTATTGGGGGAAGCCAGCGGATAGATGATGAAGAATTGCTGAAACAGCGGTTTGATGAGCACAGTCTTTCTGCAGATGCTTACCAGTGGTATCTGGATCTGAGAAAATATGGATCAGTTCCGCATTCAGGTTTTGGTCTCGGATTGGAACGTACAGTAGCATGGATTTCAGGTATTGAACATGTTCGTGAAACAATTCCTTTCCCTCGATTGTTAAACCGTTTATATCCTTAATGCCGACGACTGTCCTGTTTTTGATCTGCGGGACAGTTTCTTTTTTGAAAGAAAGGGGACACCTGATGAATAAACATAAAGCAATTGCATGGATGCAGGAAAAACCATTCGTGTTTCCTGCGTCACTTTTTAAAAATTATAAACTGCTTGGATTAAGTGATATGCAGTTCCTTGTAATCCTTCAGCTGCATCAATTAAGGGAAGAAGGGCACAGTCTGCCGACACCGGGGCAGATATCTCAGCGTATGAGTGTGAATGAATACGAATGTTCAAAACTCCTGCATGAACTCCTCAGTGCACGCTTTATTGAAATTAAAGAAGTGGCTGTAGAAACCGGTCAGGTAATTGAAGAAGAAATCTCGCTGGAGCCTTTATTTGAAAAATTCTATGAGTTTACGTCTGAGGAATCTATGGAAGAGGACCAGGAGACTATAAAGAAAATTGAAGGCACTTTATTTGAAACATTTGAAAATGAGTTTGCGAGACCGCTGACTCCTATGGAAATGGAAATGATTTCCATGTGGCTGGATGAAGATCTGCATGAGCCCACGCTGATAGAAGCAGCCTTAAAGGAATCAGTCATTTCTTCAAAGCTGAATTTCCGGTATATTGACCGTATTTTGCATGACTGGAAAAAAAGCGGTGTAAAGTCTGTGGAGCAGGCGAAAAAGCATGGAGAAGAAGTGCGGAAACACCATACTGCAGCACCGCTTCAATTAAAAGTATCCAAACCTCATCCCGGTTATAATTGGCTGGAGGGAAGAAGTTAATGCTGAAAAAACAAGAAATCAGATATGTACTGGATACTATGGCAGAAATGTTTCCTGAAGCGGAATGCGAATTAACCCATAAGAATGCTTTCGAATTAACAATTGCAGTTGTATTATCCGCTCAGGCTACAGATGCTTTAGTTAATAAGGTGACTCCAGGTTTATTTGAAAAATATAAAAAGCCGGAAGATTATATTAATGTTCCTCTTGAAGAATTGGAGCAGGATATCCGGCGGATCGGCCTGTTTCGAAGTAAAGCAAAAAATATTCAGAAGCTGTGCCGTTCTTTAATAGATAATCATAATGGAATTGTTCCTCAAGAAAGAGATGAGCTGGTGAAATTAGCAGGAGTCGGCAGAAAAACTGCCAATGTGGTAACTTCTGTTGCTTTTGGGGAACCTGCAATTGCAGTTGATACGCATGTGGAAAGAGTGAGCAAAAGACTAGGATTCTGCCGCTGGAAAGATTCAGTGCTTGAGGTGGAAAAAACTTTAATGAAAAAGATTCCAGAAAATGAATGGTCCGACACTCATCATCGAATGATTTTTTTCGGAAGATATCATTGTAAATCCCAGAGACCCAATTGTCCTGAGTGCCCGCTTTTAGAATTATGCCGGGAAGGAAAGAAAAGAATGAGGAAGACGGCAAGTGCGTGAATGTATCATACCGGAATCATTTATAAAATTACCTTTTCATACGCCAGGGACCTCAATAAATACGACTTCTAAGCTCTGGGAAACGGACGTCCCTTTTATCGAAGATATATGTAAAATTCAATTACCAGCGCCTGAAGATACATGGGTATTATTCTTTTCAACCTGGGATAAGGAAAAAAACCTCATAAAGTCCGGGAACAGCAGAGGGCTTGTGGTATGCTGGCTCGCGAGGTTTATTCAGTTATTCCATTATATAGAGGGCAGACATGTACAAAGTATTACGCAGGGACTCCTCTTTTTGAATTACCATAAGTCTTCACCATGGAACGTGGAAGAAAGAATTGCTTTTATTATGGAAAACCCCGGGCATTTTACCAGGCAAATAGAAATTATTAAATTAATTGAAGAATCGCAGTATAGAATAAAAAGGTATATATCTTCAAAAGAGTAAAGCAGCCCTGCTAAAATAGCAGGGCTGCTGTTTACGTTACAATAGAATTTACTTCAGCTGAGTTCCGGGAGTGTCTGTCGTATGTTAAAGGAATAAGTTTTTTTAAAAGAAGAAATTTTCTCTTTTGCTTCAGTCGCAGAAGGCTAACTCTGCGAGGAGAAGTTCCCTAGGAAATGCGCTTCTTCAACGATAAACATAGAAGCGTAACTTCTCCATAGGTTCTTTTCTAATAGCCCGAGCTCCCTTAACATAATTAAGGGAGCTCATAATTCATTTTTTAATCACTGTTGTTTTGAGAACCATTAGACTCGTTTATACTGCTGGTTTCTACTTCGTTGTTATCTCCGGAGTTGTTCGTATTTTCTGCTCCTTCAGGTCCTTCGTTATTATTCACTGGTTCCTCCGCTGGTTCATTTTGAGGAGTATCAGCAGGCTGGTTATTCTCTGTATCATTTTCTTCAGGCTGTTCTGTATTCTCCTCGGCAGGTGCTTCAGTATTTTCTTCGGATTCATTTGTTTCTTCCAGATTTTCATTACTGTTCTCTTCATTATTATCTGTTTCTTCATTTTCGTTAAGTGCTTCATCATTTTCATTTAATTCATTGTTTTCTTCTTCATTTATTTCATTTTCATTTTCTTCAATTTCTTCTTCTTCTTCAGGAACAGTTACGCTTACTGTAGCTGCCTCTCCAGATTCATCACTGTTATCTGCCACTGGAGTTACTCTGAACGTATAGGTTTCACCTGCCGCTGGGCTTGAAATGCTGTATGACATTTCTTTTGAGGTGGAAACCGTGGAAAATTCGGCACCGCTTCCTTCAGCTACATCAATTTGGAAGCTGTAAGCACTTAATTCTTCTTCAGGAAAGCTCCAGGAAGCATTAATTGAATCTGAATTTTCATCATAAGAAGCAGAAAGATTGGAGATTTCAGAAGCTTCTTCAATTTCAAATTCCTCTGACACAGTGCCTGGCTCCGTGCCTCTGACAAAATACTCCGTGATAATTTCACTTTGAGGAGTATTTGAACTTGGGAGCAGTCCGGTCGACTCTTCTATTGCGACTTCAACTACCGAATCAGGCTGGAGGAAGGGAGAAGCGCTTAAACCTTCGTGCGCATAGTTCATTACTTCCTGGAAAATATCCTGTGATATATGATGTTCATTGTTGTTTCTATCAATATATCCTTCATTTGCCGATGGATATCCGGTCCAGATAGAAGCAGTAAGTTCAGTAGAATAACCTACAAACCAGGCATCAGGTATTGCATCTGCGTCCGCAGGAATACCAAATGTTTCCCGGTCTTCCGGCTGAAAATTTGTAGATCCGGTCTTCCCGGCTACTTCGAAATTCCCCATCTGCAGTCTTGCAGCAGTGCCATTTGTGATAACATCTTTCAGAATGTCGGATACCATAAATGCAGTGTAATCATTCATTGCCTGCGTTTCTTCCGGCGTCAAATCAATTACCTGTCCATCCGGGAATTCTACTTTTCTTACAGTATGCGGTTCATTGTACAAACCGTTATTACCGAAAGCCCCGTAAGCACCTGCCATTTCATAGGATGAAACCTCATTTGCCCCAAGAGCAAATGACTCCTGCGGTGTATCAACTGGTATGCCAAGTCCTCGAGCGAAATCTCCTGCAGTATCCACTCCAACTTCGTGAATTGCTTTAACAGCAGGGACGTTAAGAGAATCTCTTAATGCTTCTCTGATCGTTATATCCCCGCGGAAATCACGGGAAAAATTTCTTACCGGTGTCTGATCCTCATCGTTATACGTGTATTCTTCATCAGTAAGGAGATGCCCTGTGGACCATTGTTCATTGTCAATTGCCGGACCGTAGGCAAAAATAGGTTTGCTGGTAGAGCCTGCCTGACGGGAAGGGTTTGTCGCCCAGTTCCACATCCGGACGCCTTCCGCTGCTTCTCTCATCCCGCCGATGGCCCGGACCTGCCCAGAGTCTGTATCCATTAAAGTTATCCCTGCCTGCATAAACTCATCAGGAAATTGAATGTATTCATCCGTCTGCATTACACTTTCCACATGCTCCTGCAGGTTTTGATCAAGATTTGTATATATCTTTAAGCCGCCGGTATAAATGTCACTTGACTCGATACCGTCGATTTCTTCTACTTCACTAAGAACCTGATCAATATAAGACTGATAGGCATTTGTTTCGCGCTCTGATCTCTGCAGCTGATCTTCTACTGGAACACTCTTTGCCTGTTCGCCCTCTTCTGCAGTTATTTTTCCATAATGAACCATTCTATCAATTACCGTATTTCTTCTGTTTTCTGCAAGGTCTGGATTATTGTAAGGATTGTGTGCATTTGGACGCTGGGGGATACCTGCCAGTAACGCAGCGTCTTCTATTTCAAGTTCTGACAAATCTTTACTGAAGTAATAATTTGAAGCTTCTACAATTCCATAACGTCCATCTGAAAAGTAAATTGCATTTAAATACATTTCAAGTATTTGATTTTTCGTGTAATTCTGCTCCAGCTGAACCGCTAAGTACTGTTCCTGCAGTTTTCTTGTAATAGTTTTATCAAAGTCAAAGAACAGGTTTTTAACTACCTGCTGTGTAATTGTGCTTGCTCCTTCACTGCCAAAACCGCTTCTGACATTTGCTACTATTGCACCCCCGAGTCTTCTGATATCTATCCCAAAATGATCATAAAATCGGGCATCCTCAATAGAGAGGACCGCATCTACCATTACTTCAGGTACGTCATCAATATTCGTCGATCTTCTATTTTCAATTGATTCAAGAGTAGTGACAACCTCATCATTCATGTCCAGGATCTCCGGATTCTGCGAAAGGGTCAGCATATCGTGATCTAACTCAGGTGCGTCCCGAATAATAGCGAATGCCGTAATGCCCCCTGCAACAATGCCTGCAAAGAGTAAAATAAGTAATATCATAAAAGTTTTCTTAATCCAGCCGCTTCCTTTGGCTGAAGTATTCTTTTTCTTTGGTGCCGGCTTCTTACTGCTTTTCCTTGCTTGACGTGACAGATGATCTGCCATAGTTCATCTTCCTTTCTCCCCCTGTATACTTATTGATTATGCAGCCATTTATCTAAAGCGGCTAAATAATCAATTTTCGGTAAATAACCGGTGGAAACCGGGATACCATTTTTTTCAATCTCTTTTTTTGGAATCGACTTTCTTGCCTGATCTTTGTTATCAAACCATTCTATAAAACAGGATCCGGGCACAAGGTATATTTCCTGATGTATTCGAAAATGAAGCAGCACAAACACTATTCCCTGCTGACTCAATACAGATTTCATATGTTCAATCTGGTGTGCATGGAAATTTTTTAAAGGAAAACTTGTTTTATTCCTAGTTTCTTTCGCTTCGAAATCTATATAAAGTCCTTTATACACCCCGTTGAAGTCCGTAGTAGAAGGCTTTTGAAAATAAGCTTCTGTAACCACTGCAGCACTGCGGTGGGGATAGTGGACATTCACTATCTGCAGAGGGGTGGGCTTTTTATGAATCACTGCTTTTTCGTGAACCCGGTAATATTCATTAGACTCCTGAATATCATCCTCAAAACTCATTCCGCGGTTACTGAAACTATCATCTTTTTTATAGTCGCTTTTTTTCTTGTCCGGGATACGCTTTTGAATAAATTTTTTTCCGTTAGGATAACGTATCGGCATATTTTCCCTCCTATCTGCAGGAATCATCAATCTATCATATCATAACTGTGCAAAACGGAAATAGGGCACCCGTCTTATTCGCGAAAGGAGAAGGAATCTGATACAATACTGCGTGGGGTGAAGATATGGCAATTCAAATCGTGCAGTTAAAGAGACAGATTAATGAACTGAGAGCTTTAAATGAAGAGGCTTATCATAATTTTCATAAATACAGACTTGGAGAGGATGAAGCTGATTTTTATGAAGATGTAAAACCATTTGCAGACTGCGTAAGAGAAAAGTTAGAAGAAACTGTTTCTCATATTCTGCGTTTTTTGGAAAGAGCAAAACCTGCGTATGTCCATCCTCAGCAGATAGACCAGCTGGCGGAAAATTTCGAAATGGTATCAGTAACTTGTTTTCAAAAAGATACGAAAAAAAAGAGATTCAATGAACAATATAAATCAATAGAATATACGCTCTCCATGGTACTGCAGGCTATCGAAGAGGAAAATAAACAGGAATGAAGGGAAGAGGATTCATGCGTAAAGCGTTAATACTTCTGATCGCTGCTTTCGTATTGACAGCTTGTGGAGAAGAAGGTGTGTGGGAAGAAGTTGATAGGGCAGGAGCAGAAGAAGAGGAAGAATTCATTCTAGAGTACATTTCAGCGTGGGAAGAAAGCTTGGAAGTACAGAGTTTTTCCGTACTTGAACCATATTATGTTTTAAATACTCACGGGTATCATACAGAAAGGCGTCAGCACCAGCAGCTTGTATCAAGCAGAAGTGTAGAAGCCCTGGAAGAACTGCACTCTATTTATCCGGAAGAAAATGAGTTTGGGGAAGAACGTGTACGATTAGAAGGGGTTTTTTCCACCACTGCTGGAGGGGAGAGTGTAGAAGAAGAACAGACAAGATATTATTATTTAATGAGAAAAAACGACGAATGGAAGATAGATGCAATAGGCAGGGAAAATCAATCTGAATAATAAGACACTGCAGGCCCGCTTAAAACTTTAAGCGGGCCTGCAGTGTCTTATTGTGAAAAATCTTGAGCATCTTTGCATTTAAACTATCACTTTCTGCCCCTGTAAAGCTGCATCCAAACGCTGGAAGAGCACGGCAAAGCTCAACTCGTATCGCAAACATCCGCTGAGACCGGGAAGAAAAAAGCATAACAGGTGTTGAAATGCGTATGAACCTTAAATTTTTTCTACATCGAAAACCCGAAAGCCGTCTCCTTCAAGCTGAGCAATCATCTTTTTTAAAGTTTCCGCCTGTATCTCTTTCGGAAGAGTAATAATAACCCTTCTAAAAAAAGTACTGTCATTATCCAGAGTCATCATACTATGTATAGGTGTAAACCTTTTTATGCTGGTCATAATAGAGCTGAGTGCCCCCTGGTATTCGTGTGTGGAAACTGTAAGAGTGTAATTGCCTTGTGCCACACCCCAGGAATCTTCGAGAATGGCCATAACATTTGCGTGTGTCAGAATACCGGAAAATAATCCGTCTTCATCCTGAACGGGGAGGTAGGGATATTTTTTAATACTTGAAAAAATCCTGAAAAATGAAGCAGTTTCTTCTATTGAAACATCACTGTCTTCTGCAAGTTTCATAATATTATCGCTTTCTGCTGCATCATTTTTCCATAGGGCCCTGTAAACTACCTGGGCATAAATATTTCCTTTAAAAACTTTTTCATCATCTGAAAGAATCGGAACACACCGGTAGCCGCTCTGTTCTAATATTGCTAAAGATTCAGCAAGGGTATTGGATTCTCTACAAACGGTAACTTTGTGTTTTGGAATAATATTGTACTTAATCTGCATGAGATCATTCCTTTCATTATCGAGTACTTTCCTTCTGATTATATACTAAAAACATGCTGAGACAAACTTTGGAAACGTATGCCATGTTAACCCGGGAATATGGCGGAAGTATCGGGGGAGGGTAAGAAAGGAAAAATTGATCTTTGTATATGCTATACTTAATTTAACAATTTAAAGGGGGATTCATGAATATGGAAGCCTTGCTGGTCATAGATTATACAAATGATTTTGTTGCCGAGAATGGGAAATTAACCTGTGGTGAACGTGGACAGTCTATTCAGGAAAGAGTGACAGAAATAACAAAAGAATTTATTGATAAAAAACAATATATTGTTTTCGCAATTGATGCACACGAAGAAGGGGATAACTACCATCCGGAATCAAAATTATTTCCTCCGCATAATCTTTTAGGCACTAAAGGAAGAAAGCTGTATGGCGTACTGGGAGATTATATTGATAATTTAAGAGATGAACCGTATGTGTGGATGGATAAAACCAGATACAGTGCATTTGCCGGTACAAACCTTGAGCTGAAACTGAGAGAACGCAACATTACGAAACTGCATTTGATCGGAGTCTGTACAGATATATGTATACTTCATACTGCTGTTGATGCTTATAATAAAGGTTTTCAGATCGTTGTTCACAGAGATGCCGTAGAAAGCTTTAATCCTGAGGGGCATGAATGGGCGCTTAACCATTTTAAAGACACGCTCGGAGCAGAAGTAACAGGAAAAAATGACGGTTAAAATTGTATTATGCAGGGTAAGTTTCTACAGGAGGGATAAACTATGGATTTACAATCAAGCAGAAAGAAATTAGTAGAAGTATCTCATGCCAGTCAGGAATTGAAAAATATGTATTTAAGAATGAATGAAAATGAGAGAAAAGAGTTTCTGATAGGTTATAAATTACCTACAGACGTAGATGAAATGGCAAGAATTTTATTTGACTGGTCTGAAGAGCAGGATGCACGCCAGCGTAATTTGAACGATTAAAAGTTTTAGATGCCTCCGCATTACTGGTAGGCATCTTTTCTTGATTCTTAATACTTTTCAGGAGGGCAGTTATGTGGATTGATATTTCACAGGAATTAAAAATCGGAATGAATGTTTGGCCTGGAGATGTAGAGTTTCAGTATCATAAAACATTAAAAATTTCAGAAGGAGACTCTGTGAATACTGGAAAAATCACAATGAGTTCTCACACAGGAACGCATATAGATGCCCCCTTCCACTATGATGATAACGGGATCTCTATAGAGAAAATGGATATAAACCGCTTGTCAGGTATTGCAGAAATTGTTAATTTAGAAGGGGTAAAACAAATAGATTATCATACAGTTGCTGGATTGCTGCCTTTTGAAACTACGATACTTATTTTTAAAACAACTGAGCAGGAGCATGATTATGATTCTTATCCCTCTTTTACAAAAGAGGCTGCAGAGCTGCTCTCAAAGAATGGCATTCAAATGATCGGCACAGATGGCCCTTCAGTAGACCCTTTAACAAGTAAAGATCTGCCGGCACATCATGCCTTTAATACCCATCACATATATATTCTGGAAGGACTACGTCTTCAACATGTGAACCCGGGGTTATACGAATTTATGGCGCTGCCTCTTCCGATTAAAGGCGCAGATGGGTCTCCAGTAAGAGCGGTGATAAGGGAAATGGAGTGAGAAGCTGATGGAAGAGATTGATAACTTTACAGCTGGAAAGGCGCAGGCTGCAATATATTTTTATACTCCTGCCTGTGGAACATGTGCGCTGGCAAAGTCCTATCTGACAGTGTTAAAAGAAGTACCTGAAATGCCGGAAGTATTAGAGCAGGATATTAATTATTTGCCTGAAGCAGCTGAAAAGTGGAGAATTGAAAGTGTACCTTGTTTAATAAAACTGGAAAACGGGGTTATAACAAATAAATTATATGCATTTGAAAACGTTACGAAAGTTTATAAATTCTTAAGAGGTGATGAATAATGGCAGCTCCCGATTTTAAATTACAGGATATTCATGGTGAAAAAACTTATACACTGGAAGATTTTAAAGGTAAACCAATACTATTAACTTTCTGGGTTTCTTGGTGCCCCGACTGTAATAGGGACCTTGAAGCCAAAAGAGCATTATATGATGCTATGAACACAAGTGCACTGGAAGTAGTAATGATAAACGTTCCTGGAAGAGAAGCAGAGAAGGATGCGGGTTTAAAGCACTATGAAGAAAAAGAATACCCGTTCCTTTCTTTACAGGATGACGGGCAGAAAACATATGATAAATATCAATGTATGACTGTACCAACTACAGTCGTGCTGAATAAAAATGGAGAACTGGAAGCGAAATTTCACGATAAAGCTTCAATTCAGGAAATGATGCCTGCCATTGCCAATGTTATGACAAATTAAGGTCTTTTCCCATAACGGTAAATGTGTGTCAGCAGTGAAACAGCAGCTTCAGGATACCCAGTCTCGTGCAGGTCTCTTACCGCTCTTTCAGTATCATAAGCAACTCTTCTGAACTGCATATGAATATCATTTTCTCTCGTTAAAATAGTATATGAAGCCCTCGGATCACCATCAAAAGGGAGCCCTACACTGCCTGGATTAAATATTTTTCTTCCATCAATATGCCTGAAATGACTTAAATGGATGTGTCCGTAAGTAAAAAATTCAGCTCGAGGATCTGCATCAATAAAAGTTGAGAATTCCTCATTTTTGCTTTCATCAGTTATTACATCAAATAAGCTTGAGGGGGTCGCATGACAAGCAAATAACTGACGTTTGTTAGTTAAAGGAATTTCTAAAGTAGCAGGCAGTTCATCCAGAAAACGCAGATCTTCCGTGCTGAGTAAAGAAGAGGTA
The DNA here is from genome assembly GCF_900103955.1 of Alkalicoccus daliensis. Lineage (GTDB taxonomy): Bacteria > Bacillota > Bacilli > Bacillales > Salisediminibacteriaceae > Alkalicoccus > Alkalicoccus daliensis. The sequence goes on along the minus strand of NZ_FNIL01000001.1, from coordinate 598,763 downwards.
AAAATCTGCTCTGCCTGCATCATTTCCAGTGCGGCGGGAGGGACTTCACCTTCTTTAATTCCGCGGACTGCCCACGCGTCGGCATTACCTTTTACAATTTTATCCGCCCGGCTGCGGACTAAATCCAGACACTCTTTAGGCTTTGGTCCTCTGTAGGAAATATCTCCCAGCATAAGAACGTCGGTGACATTTTGTGCTTCCATATCTTCAAGTACTGCCTGAAGTGCTGCTTCATTCCCATGAACATCTGAAAAAACTGCAAGTTTCATTATATTGCCTCCTTAATAATTAAGCGCTGCTGATGTAATGTGTCACTTTGAATTTGCGTTCCTTGCATCAAAAATAAACTGCGTTTACAAACAATGATTCAACAGTGCTTTGAGTAAGATATGGATTAAGCTTAACAAAACTTTTCTTCGTTAAAAAGGTTTTGCGCTTTTGAAGCGCTATTAAGAGTATGATACGATGAGAACGTTACATAAGAAAGGGGTAATAACTATGAAAATTATTGCTGTGGAACCGACTCCCAGTCCAAATACAATGAAATTTACTTTAAGTGAAGCTTTACCGCAGGGAAAAGCAAATAACTATAATCAGGATAATTTAAGCGATGCACCCGATTTTGTAAAAGATATTTTTGCGATTGAAGGAGTGAAAGGACTGTATCATGTTGCTGATTTTATCGCTGTAGACCGTCATCCGAAAGCTGACTGGCAGACGATTCTCCCAGAAGTGAAGAGTGTATTCGGCGAAGAGTCTGAAGAACTGGAAACAGCTAGTATAGATGAGCATTTCGGAGAAATTCAAGTTCAGGTCCAGATGTTTAAGGATATTCCAATGCAAGTAAAAGTTACTGATGGAGAAGAAGAACATAGAGAAGCGTTATCTCCGAAGTTTGTAGATGCAGTAACTTCAGCGACGAAACCAGAAGACAATGTAGTTATGCAGCGAAAATGGGTGGCTCAGATGCCCAGATACGGAGATCTTACAGATGTTGCGAAAGAAGTTGCAGAAGAACTGGAAGCAACTTATTCCATGGAGAGGCTGGATCAGCTTGTTGCTTCAGCTGCACTGCCTCCGGAGGAGCAGAAGACAACTCGTAAATGGTTGAAGGTAACGGAAGAAATGCTTGATGTGGAAGATTGGAAAAAGCGCTTTGCCCTTTTAGAGCAGATGGATCCAAAATTAGAAGACCTTCCTGTTCTGGAAAAAGCATTAAAGGATGTAAAACCTTCTATAAGACGGCTTGCAGTAGTGTATCTTGGTATGCTGGAAAGTGATGAGGCAATCCCTTATCTTGAAAAAGCTATGGAAGATAAATCAGTCACAGTAAGACGCACCGCAGGAGATGCATTTTCGGATTTAGGTAGTAAAGCAGGTATTGATGCAATGATTAAAGCATTAGAAGATAAAAGTAAGCTGGTCCGCTGGCGTGCAGCAATGTTTTTATATGAACTTGGGGATGAGCGTGCACTCCCGGCACTGAAACAAGCTGAAGGAGATACAGAGTTTGAAGTAAGCCTCCAGGCAAAGCTTGCCTCTGCCAGGATTGAAAAAGGAGAGGAAGCAAAAGGATCAGTATGGAAACAAATGTCTGAAGCTTTCGATAAAAATGAATAAGGAGATATAAATATGACAAGAGATGAATTAGTAAGACGTCTGGAAGATAACAATATGTCAGAAGCATTGGAACTGTTGACTGATGCGGAGAAAGGCGGTCTCGAAGAACTTGAACTGGCTCCTTCCATCGGACTGCTGCGGGACGAAGAATTAAATGATGCACTGCTTTCTTATTTAAAAGAGCAGGGTGTTGAAATTATTTACGTTAATGAAGAGGATGAATAAGAAACGGGGCGGTAAGCATGCGGTCTTTACCTGATAAATCACTTGCCCCAAAAGCATTGTCAGTTTGGAAAATCAGCGCTGTAATTGAATCTGTTTTTTTGTTTTTAATTCCACTGGCCTATTGGGGTACTATGCAGATCTGGGAACTTCCACTTTGGATTTTATATGCTTTAATTGCGTTTGCGGCAGTAATTGCTGTTTTAGATATCTTTATTATCCAGACGCTTAAGTGGAATCGATGGAAATATAAAGTTTACGAAAATGAAGTGGAATTAATGAGGGGAGTTTTTATTGTAGAACGTGTTATTATCCCGATGATCAGGGTGCAGCACGTTGACACGAGGCAGGGCCCTATTCTGCGCCATTATAAACTTGCAAGTGTTACAATTTCAACTGCGGCAACTGTGCATGAAATTCCAGGTCTGCAAATGGAAGTAGCAGATGAATTAAGAGATCAGATTGCACAACTTGCGAGAGAAGCTGATCCTGATGAATAACTGGCAGCGACAGCATCCCGCCGCAATTTTTATATCTTTTTTAAACAGCTTAAAACAGTTAATAGTAACTCTGGTACTTGTATTTATTTTCGGGCAAACATCCCAGGGGATGTCTTCCATCTTTTTCATCAGTTTTTTTCTTTTAATTTTATTCGGATCTCTTATCAGCGGCTTTATCGGCTGGTGGAAGTTTCAATACTACTTAAAAGAAGACGAACTACAGGTGAAGCAGGGATTGATTTTCAGGAAAAATAGATTTATCCGCCGAGACAGAGTGCAGAGTATCGACATTAATGCAAAGGTGATCCAGAGAATCTTCGGGCTTGTCGAGTTAAAAATAGAAACGGCCGGCGGGGGAAGTGAACCTGAATTCAGACTGATTGCTTTAAAAAGAGACGATGCTGAATTAATAAAAAAAGAACTCCTGGAAGGAAAATCGGCTTCTCAGGAAAAAGAAGGATATTTAGGAGAAATAAGTGAAGGAATGGCGCAGAGTCTTTCTTTATCAGATTATAAGGAAGCAGAGACAAAGGAACAAGAGAGCAGCAAAGCTTTTACATGGGATCTTACTCCAAAACGGTTGATTATTGCTGCTATTACATCCAGTGGAGTAGGGATTGCAGCCACTTTTATGGCAGCTGTTATTTCCCAGGTACCTCAGTTTCTCCCTGATTGGCTGATCAATATTGCAATTGGCTGGATTGTGCAGTCAAGCATTGTTTATGTAGGAATGTTTTTAGTAACAGTACTTATATCTGCATGGATTTTCACCATAATTTCTACAGTCTTAAAATACGGAATGTTTTCTGTTACAAAGCGGGGAAAAGATATTCATATCTCCCGTGGTGTTCTTGAACAGAGACAGTTAACTTTATATGAAAATAGAATAAATGCAGTAAGGATTGTTCAGAATGTACTGCGGCAGCCTTTTGGCTACTGTGCAGTATATGTGGAAAGTGCTGGAGGTGGGACGAAAGAGGAAGATTTATCGACGATCCTCCTGCCCCTATGTAAAAGAAATGAAGTAATGAATCTGCTTGAAGAATTAGTACCGGAATATGCTTTTGAAGTAAGTTATGAGTCTCTGCCGAAAGAAAGTATGCGAAGGTACATGATTAAATTATTTGTACCGTTGTTTATTGCTGCCGGGATAATTACCTACTTTTTCAGCTATGGATGGCTTGCTTTCATTTTTCCAATTGCAGGAGGAACATTAGGGTATATTCAGTATAAAACGGCAGGAATTGAATCTTTTAAAGAGTATTTATGCATTCGTTCGAGACAGCTTTCCAAGACAGAAGTATTTTTACCTAAAAGAAGAATCCAGGATATGGTGCATTCCCAAAATCCTTTACAGCGGTTAGATCAGCTTTTTACAATTGAAGTTTCAGTGCTGACTACAGTGGTAGGGAAAGTATTCTCTCTGAAACATATTTCTTCTCAGCAGAAAGAGAATTACATGGAATGGTATTCTTATGAAGAAAGTACAGAAACTTTGCTTCCGGAAGAAAATATTTAGTAAGGATTCTTTGAATCTTAATTTTCATAAAGCAGTTTACCATTCCATAAAGAAGACCTCGTTCATTGAACGAGGTCTTTTCAAAGCATTTATAATAATTTAAGTCTGGATTAATCCTGGGATACTTCTGTCGTGTAACTGGCAATCGAGCGGCTGCCTTTATCCGAAGTAAACTCAAAGCGGTCAAAAATATAATCCGTCGCTTTTTCTTTGATGATTCTTTCGTAGTGATGCTGTACGAGTATTTGATTTGATCCTGTAGAATAGGAGATAAAGTTAACCCCGCTAAATTGTTTTTCTTCAGGAGGAGCAAGTAATTGAATTAAAAGTGAGTTATGGCAGTGAACACAGTTTTCATGACCTATATTCAGCTGCTTTAAACCTTTTTCAAGTGCCTGTAGAGAAGCAGGTTCCAGTTCATTTGTGAGCATTTTATAAGGATCAAACTGCTCTTTGTTTAACCGGAGCATTGTCCCATCAGCTACTTTAAGCTGATTTCCTTCTTCCGTTCTGAAAAACAGGTCGTAATCATACCAGGCGGATACCCATTCAGCATCTATTTGGATCTCAAATTCAAATGGACAACCATCCAATAGCAGTGAATCTTCTTTTAACTCATCATAAATATAAAGATCTTTTCCTTTTTTAGTTACTTTATAATATACATAGGAAGCTTGATCCAGTACGTGTTCCATCTGCCATTTTTTAAGTTCCTGCTGAATAAGAAGAAGGTGATTTTCCTTCTGCTCAAGAATATCTCTTTCCTGATCCCATTCTCGCTTAAGCGCCTGCGCAAAGGATTCGCGATAGGATAATTTGAAATCACCGGAATAAATATCTATCTTACTTCCATTCACAGTGACGGATTCATCTTTTTCGTATGCAAGTGGAAGCATACTTTGTTCCGTCTTATCTAATAAAGGGGTTGATAATATACCTTTTATTGTAATCTTGCCAGACCATGGTTTTTTTGGTTCACTGATAATCTCGTTTAGCACACCAACATATTTTCCATATAGTCCTTTATTAATTACTACGAATTTATTCACATATTGTTTTGCAGTTTCTCTATCCATGAAAATCCCTCATTTTCTATCCATATAAGCCTGCAGAGGCTGTTTACCATATCTTATCATGGGAAGAGGGGAGACAACAAATGAGATTAACTGAGTGTTCGTGGAAAGGAGGGAAAAGAAAAATTATTTCAATGCGGGCGGCAGATCTAAAAAGAGCTGGAACATTTTAAATTGAATGTCCAGCCTTTTTCTTAATCGTTATCGATCTGTTTTTGATGCCTGCGCATCATGGTAGAGGTCTTTTCATTTTCCCGCGGCAGGTTTGGGTCATATCGCAAATCATTTAATTGCAATAGATGTTCCATCCGCTCCATTCTAGTAGCCTGCAGATCGTTTGCCTGCTTGTCTATAAATTGAAACATGTTTAAAAGAGACTGCTGCACTCTGGGATAAGATTCTTTTTTTTGTTCATTGGAAAGTGAATCGTACGTCTGCAGAAGATTGGGAATATCGTGCAGAATCATCCTTTTAAGATGATGTTTTTCTTCCACATCGAGTAAAGAATATTCTTCAGAAGTCTTTTGCATAGAACCATACATTTTATCTAGTTGCAGTAATAGTGGATGATCCAGGTGCTTGAATCTTTTTTGTGCATCTGACAAAGCATCCACCAAAGAAGCTGCTTCCTGCGCAATGGTCATATTTGTACTTTGCGCGACGGGCTCAGATTGTGGAAGCTCTTTAGGAAGAGGCTCTCCAGCGATTGACAGGTCGAGTCTGTGCACGTGATAAAAAATAGACTGAAACAGAGGATGTTTTCTTACGCTTCTTACCTGAGTTTTCCCATCTTTTTGAAAATAAATAGTGGAATCTATTAATTTGCCTGTCCCTGACTCTTGTTTAATATGGCTTCTGAACATTGTGATGAATACGCGTTTTTTCATCGCAGAAGCAGATTTTTGCGTGTCGATCATTTCCACGTGAATTTTTCTCTGTTTTATTTTAATTTTGTAGGTGAATCCCTGTATGCTCCGTTTAAATGTTTTGTTTACCCGGGGCAGCTCGGATAAAGCTGCCAGGTCAGATATAAATTCTTCTGCTTCGTATACAAATTCCCTTGTATGCTCATTCATTAAGCCGGGTTCATCCAGAGGTTTCATATAACTAGGCAGAAACGGAAGCAGCCAGCTTTGTTCAGTTAATTTATCCCGCCAATTCATCACCGCCACAGTTCACCCTCCTATTCAAGCAGTTTTTTCTCCATCTGCTGGTTTAGTTCATCCATTTCAGTAATGAATTTCTTGCTGGAAGTAATAATACGCTCATTGGACTGCTCTGTCATTTCAATTGCAGAATAAACATCTTCATATGCTTTCCGGAAAGTTTCCAGGGCAATAGCTGGCTCTTCCAGAGTTTTTAAAGTTTGTTCTGTATTTGTTTTCAGCATTTCAGCGTTACTTAAAAGCATTTGTTCAGTTGATTTATTGACATTCTGTACTGCATCAATTACCTGACGCTGATTACTTAATGAAAGTTGAATGGAAGCAGTAACAGTAATTATATTTTTTGTCATAGTAATAGAGTTGAATATTGCCTCTTCAAGCTTATCGTTGTTTTCTACTATTATATCTACCGAAGCAAGAGACTGTTGCAGTACAAGCACGGCCTGCTGCATGTTTTTCACTCTGGAAAGAACTTTCTGCTGGCCTTTCTGCACTGGAGATGGGTCATCTTTCCATTCAGGCTTCTTCAGTTCTTCTTCCAGCATTGAATTTAATTGTTTTCCCACTTCAATCTGCTCTGTTAATCCGCTGATCCTTTCCCGCGCCACGCCTTTTAACTGGTGAAGCATGACAGTGTCTTCCTGCAGTTTGTCTTTTCCATGAAGCAGTGCTTCAATAATCGTATCCACTTCAGACTCTACAGACTGATATTTTCTTGCATATTTTTCTATCGGACTTTTGCGCGCTACCTTTGATAAAAACTGTTTGAACTTTCCCTGTTGTAAATAGTTCGGTTCAAGCTCAGCTACTACTTCTTTCAGTTTGCTCAATTGATCGGGCAGGCTGTGATTAGGATCATTCATCATATCACTCACTGGTCTTTTGAGTGCTTCCAGCGACTCACCAGCTTTTTCCTGTTCTTTTGTGCCTAAAGATCCGATGGAATCGAGGATCTTATCAATATTGGAAGTATCACGCAATCCCGAAACGATAGCTTCCGCTTCACTGTTAACAGGCTGGTGTTTTTCATTGTTATTGTCTTCATTTATAGGGTTCTGCTCCTGCGGGTTATTAAACTCGTTATTTTGTTCAGACATATATATACCCCTCCCAATTCTCTTCTATTAATACTCTATATACGCTGCTATCTTATATAAGTTTCATTCCCATTATACTCTCTCATTAACCGCCATACAATTGTCACAGCGTCCTGCATAATTAGGGTGTATATAGATACGTCCTGAGACTTAGGCAAAGGAAGACCCGGTTAGTGTCCAGGACACTGCAGACCTTGCAAAAATTTTTCATTGAAATCGACTTAAACTAAAAGATTTTATAACATCAGGCAGTCAGGGGGTATATAAAAAAAGCTGCCTTAATAAAAGTTTTGCTAAAAAGAAATAATAGTACTTCTTCATTTTCAGAGAGGCTTACCCAAAGGTTTGTGTTCGACTAATTTTGGTGAAAAGAATGTCCGCAAACATCGATTCTCTAACTTCGCACATCTATTGGGTATCCTCTCCTTCGTTAGAGAGTAGTATTAATTTTCATATTTCATGGTGCAATAATTTTGCATGAGTGTCTCTGTTAAAATCGTGAGTGGTTAGGAGGATAGTACGCTTGCAGCTCCTTTTTATCCACCTGCCGTGGAGAACCCCTTTAGCAGTCTTTACTTTTTAAAAAAGGGACCGTCGAGCAAACCATATACCGCCAGCTTACGAGCATGAGCATGGCAGGCTATACTCCAGCTCAAAGGTTCGTTTAAGGGCCTGAATGAATCTTTGATCTTCAAGCTTTCTTTTTCCGTAGGGGTTTTTAAAATCACCTCGTCAGCGCTTTTGGTGTTAAAGGATTCGAATGGGAAGCCTATATCTGCTTTGGCTTTACAGAAGGAAGAACAAAACAGAAATTGGCCCACGTCTTTTTCAGAGATTGTATTGTATCGCTCGGCGTTGAATTTTTCACAGCTTTGAAAGAATGAACTTAACAATTAATTGTTAATAACTAACTGTAAGGATGAAGCAAATTATTAAACATCTACCTGCTGTTCTTGATATACTTGTCAGCGTAGATGAATAATGGCTACAGCTGTGTTAATGATGCTTTGTATTCTACAAAAATATCGGTTTCTCAAATTTCTAATAAAGTAAAAATTAATAATCTAAGGTGATAGAAAACCAATTCTAAAAAGGGAGATGAATCATGTGTGTATTATTGGTACGGCTCTCCAGGTTCATGAATCATTTCCGTTTATACTAGCTGCTAACAGAGATGAGTTTATTCAAAGACCTGCCTCCTCAGCACACTGGTGGAATGGGAATTTTGTAGCAGGAAAGGATTTATCCCAGGGGGGAACTTGGCTTGGTCTTGCACAGGATGGGAAAATCGGTGCGTTAACAAACGTGAGAGCCCCCGAAGAAGACGGATTGGCAGAATATTCACGAGGAATGCTGATTCCATTATGGCTGAAAGAAGGAGAGATAACTTCTCTGCTGGAAAAGAAATTTAAGTTTGGTGGATTTAATATGTTTTATGGCACAATTAAAGATTTATATTATGTTTCAAACAAAACGAATAAGTTTATTAAGTTAGAAACAGGCATTCATACAATTTCCAATGCAGATTTATCAACAGAGTGGCCTAAGACAGCACAATTGAAAAAAGATTTCGAGTCGTTTATGGATCTGCCGAAAAATCAATTAATTGAAGCACTTTTTTCAGCATTGTATAAAAAAGAAAAATGGCCTGATAAAGTTCTCCCGGATACGGGGGTAGGGTTAGAACTGGAACGGTCACTTTCTCCTGCTTTTATTGAAATGGAAGATTACGGTACAAGATGTTCCACTGTTATACTCGTAAATAATGATGGAGTAGCAACATTTATAGAAAGGTCGTTTCGGCCGCAGGAAAAAGAAGTCTGCTATCAATTCCAGCTCCAAATTAAGCCGGATAAATAATACTAACCAGAGTGTTGAAAAGTATTTTTATTTGGCTCTGATGTGGCGTGCCTGCAGCAGGAAAAGAGTCACCGGAAGAAGCTGAAAACAAGCATTCAGGTTACCGCCTGAATGCGATGGAGAACACTATTCACATTACAATATTTACATACTTTGTATTCGAATTTGTCTCCACTCTGAGGAACGGTTATTTTTGAAAGTGCATATGTTTATTAGCATTCGAAAATTCATGGTTCTGTAACTTTTTACTCCTAGTACCATTACGTTAATTGTGTTATGATGTACCCAGTTATCGATCCATTTGCAGGATCAAGGAGGTTAAAGTTATGTTAGGCGGTATTGGTATTCCAGGTTTAATATTAATTCTCGTTATTGCGCTAGTTATTTTTGGCCCTAAAAAGCTTCCGGAGATTGGGAAAGCGATGGGAGAAACGCTCAAGGAATTCAGGAATTCTACGAAGGACTTGACTCAGGACGACGAGAAAGACAATAAAAAGCAGCAGTAAGCAAAACATTTAAGGGAAGCTTGCTCAAGTAAAAGCTTGAGCTGGCTTCTCTTTTGTGCTCATAAAATAGATTGAGGGAGAAGGTTTCATGGCTGCAGGAAATAATATGGAAATTGTAGAACATTTAGATGAATTAAGAAAAAGACTTATAATAATTATTGGTACATTTATACTTTCGTTCATACTGGCCTTTGTATTTGTACAGGATATTTATTCCTGGCTGACGAGAGATTTAGATACGGCACTGGCAGTGCTTGGCCCCCTGGATATCATATTAATTTATTTTAGTATCGCAGCGGTAGCTGCGCTTGCATTAACGGTACCAGTTATTATCTTTCAACTCTGGCTTTTTGTTAAGCCGGGACTTACGCCTGAAGAACAAAGGGCTTCAAGCCTTTATATACCTGCTTCTTTTATTTTGTTTGCAGGAGGGCTGGCATTTGGTTATTTCATCGTGCTGCCGCTCGTATTAGATTTTCTTTTAAACTTGGGAGCAGGAACGTTTGAAACAGTGTTTACAGCAGATCGATATTTTCAGTTTATTTTAAGAATGACAGTACCTTTTAGTGTACTGTTTGAAATGCCTCTGGTAGTAATGTTTTTAACTTCCATTGGAGCCATTACTCCTCAGGGGATGCATAAAAACAGAAAATACGCTTACTTTGTAATTGTAATTGTAAGTGTACTTGTTTCTCCACCGGATTTTTTATCTGACATACTCGTAATAATACCACTAATTTTCTTATATGAAGTGAGTATCAGTCTTTCTAAAGTTGTATACAAAAAGCGATTGAAAAGACTTGAAAATGAAAAATATTGATAAATTATTAAAGAGCCTTTCTTATGAGAAGGGTTCTTTTTTTACGCTTTACTTTAGGCTGCCTTGAAATAAAAGTTTCGCTAAAAAGAAGTAATACTGCTGCTTCACTTTCGGAGAGGCTTACCCAAGGGCTTATTCTCGACTAATTTTGGCGGAAAGACCGTCCACCAAAATGGATTCTCGAACGGCGCTGATCCTTTGGGTGTCCTCTCCTTCGTTACGCAGCAGTATTAGTTTTCACCTTTCATGATGCAGTTTCTTTCTGCATGAGTGTCTCTGTTAAAGCTGGTGTTGATATAAGAAAGGTACGCCTGCGGCTCTTTTTTATTCGCTTCCTGCAGAGAAATCCTTCAGTTGTCCCTTGAAAATAAGCAGAGGGCCATGCAGCTAATCCAAGCAATCCAAGTAAGACAAAGAAAGACAAAGAAAGACCATCTTCCTGGATGCAAGACTTTGGCAGGCTTCCTTCCTGCTTTTAAAGTTCGTCTGCAGTTAGAGACGAACCATCAATCTTCACGCTTTCTATTCCGCAGGCGTCTTGAGGAGAAAGTTCCCTCCGGAAAGCATCCGGTGGGAGCACTGTCTCTTACCGCATTCCAGATAAGAAGCTTCTTTTTTGTTTTTAGAAAGAAACAAGAGATATCAATTGGATAAGCAACATAGGTGGAGTATTAATTCATTTATAATGCTGGGAAGTTTTCTCCGGAAGCGCAGGCAATAGCATTCGCTGCTGTAACTGCAGAAGTCATAAAAAACCGCCTCAATCCGTTTTGTATACATAAACAGATTGAAACGGTTTTCTTTCATTTTTATAGCAGTCTGGAAAGAGATGATGACTAACTACTGATCAAAATACCTCAAGTAAAACAAGAATATAATATTTATTTACTAATATAAGTGAAAGCGGGCACCACCTTCCTGTGCCTATCTATAAATAACGTGTTTGGAAGAAGGGCTGGCCTGCAGAGCTTCAACTGCACGAATAATCTCTCTCATGGAATCCAGATCGTTGCAATCATAGTTATCAATATCTAAATGCAATACCGGACACTCCTGAAAATTTTCAATCCATTGCTGGTAACGGTTATATAAATCTTTCCAGAATTCTGGAGGAGTATCAATTTCCATCTGCCGTCCACGACTATGGATACGGTCCATGATACTCTCAAAAGATCCATTAATGTAAATCAAAACATCTGGTTTTGGAAAATATGGATTCATTACCATCGCCTCAAACAAAGAATGATATGTATTGAAATCTCTGGAAGTCATATTTCCCTGATCATACTGCAGTTTTGCAAAAATTCCTACGTCTTCATAAATACTTCGATCCTGTACATATCCAAGGCCCTCTTCATGCATTTGCTTTTGTTGTTTAAATCTTTCAGCTAAAAAATACATTTGTAAATGGAAAGACCACTTTTTAAAATCATGATAGTAATCCTCCAAGTATGGATTCCCATCTACTTTTTCAAAAGCAGCTTTAAAGCCCAATGTCTCTGCAAGAGTTTTTGTTAAAGTTGACTTTCCTACACCGACAGTACCGGCTAAAGTTATTAAAGAGTCTGGTTTTAGTTTATGAGCAATAGGGGTCATAATATCCGCTCCTTCAAATTTTAAATTAGTCAATAATAGTTACAGCAGAGTTCTTTTACGCCGCATTGCTTCATCCACTTGGTCAACAATTCGTTGAAAATCATGTTCTTTTTCAACAAAATCAAGATTATCCCCATTTATAGTAACGATTGGAATTTCAGGATATACATGTTTGTGGTCCCGCATAAACTGTTCGTAGTCAGAGGATAACTGCTGAAGATAATCTGGATCGATACCTTTTTCGATTTCTCTTCCGCGTAATTTTATTCTGCTCAAAAGAGTTTCCAGACTTGCATTTAAAAAAATGATTACATTAGGGCGTGGGAGATCATCTGTAAGAATATGATAGATTCTTTCGTATTTTTCCATATGCTCATCTGTAAGTGTCTGCTTCGCAAAAAGATGATTCTTAAAAACATGATAATCACTTACCACCGGGTAACCGGCGTGCAAATGATTTTTGTAAAGGTCTTCCAGCTGCTTAAACCGATTGCAGAGAAAAAACATTTCAGTTTGAAAACTCCACTCATCTATATCTTCATAAAATTTAGATAAAAAAGGATTTTCATCGACAATTTCCTTTAAAAGATGAAAATTATAATACTTGCTTAATTTGATTGCTAAGGAAGTTTTTCCAACCCCAATGGGTCCTTCTACGGCAATAAATGGAGCATCAAATTGTTTAGTCAAGACGATTCCTCCTTTGGTTCATTTAAACCTGACGCTTATCAGTAAGAGATTCATGTAATTACAATCTCGATATCTTACAAAAATCAGCATTTTTTATTTTATCATAGAAGCTGCATTATGGGTGGATTTTTAGATTAAATAAAGAAGAGAAAGATAACGCAGTTAAGCAGGTTTCATGGCTTAATTCAATTCTGTTCACTTTAAAGTGAAAAGACAAAAACGGCATTCAAGATTAACTGCTTTTCCTTGTGACAGCCGGTCTTTTTCTTCAGCAGAGTAAGTCTTAACATAAGAAGATAGTTATAGTATGCTTTAGTGGAGTACATTATTAGTTTGAAGGAGTGAAAAATTTGGCTGAACAGGTAAAAATCGTCACTGATTCTACAGTAGACCTTCCTAAAGAACAGTTAGCAAAAATGGGTGTAACGGTTGTTCCGCTTACAGTAACAATAGAAGGGGAATCCTACTTGGATGGTATAGATATTACGAATAGTGAATTTGTATCAAGACTTGTATCATCAAAAGAAATACCAAAGAGTTCACAGCCCTCTGCGGGGGTGTTTGCAGAAACGTATGAAAAACTTGGAGCGGATGGCAGTAAAGTTATTTCCATTCATATGACTTCCGGTATGAGCGGCACTTTCCAAAGTGCACTAACAGCGTCTGAAATGACGGATGTAGAAGTAACGGTAGTGGATTCAAAATTTATTTCCCTTGCTTTAGGTTTTCAGGTGCAGGAAGCTGCAAAACTCGCTTCAGAAGGAAAAAGTGTCGCACAAATTATTAAAAGGTTACATGAAATTAAAGAAGCAACTTCCCTTTATATAATGGTGGATACCCTGGAATACTTAGTAAAGGGCGGGAGAATTGGCCGTGGAAAAGCCCTGGTAGGTTCGCTCATGAAAATTAAACCTATTGCTTCACTGCAGGATGGTCTTTATACCCCCGTAAGCAAAGTACGGACACATGCGCAGATGGTCAAAAATCTGACGGCCAGATTTGAGGAAGAAACAAAAGGAAAAGTGATTAAAAAAATAGGGATCGCGCAGGTGGAAGCTATGCACCTGGCTGAAAAATTAAGAGATAATTTAGTTTCGATTCATAAACCCGAAGAGTTTCCTATAGTGTCTACAACACCTATTATCAGCACTCACACGGGTCCGGGTGCTTTAGCATTAATGTATTATGCAGAGTAATAAATTTTCCGAATGACAGGATTTGCCTGCCGCTCCACTTTTCGTTAAGATAATATTAGATAATGTAAGAGAGGTGGACACATTGGAAAAAGCAGGATTAGTGTTAGAAGGGGGAGGAATGAGAGGAGTCTTTACAAGCGGGGCTTTAGAACTTCTCCTGGAAAAAGATATTCAGCTTCCATATATTATTGGAGTTTCTGCGGGAGCCTGCAATGCCGCTTCCTATGTATCCAGACAGGCAGGAAGGAATAAAGCGGTAACGGTTGGATACGCAGGGCACCCGGATTATATTTCGTTAAAGCGGCTGTTAAGGTATGGGGAACTTTTTAATATGGATTTAATTTTCGATCGCATTCCCAACAATGAGAATCCTTTTAATTATGAGCAGTTTTTCTCTTCAAGCCAGGAATTTTATGTCGGAGTCACAGACTGTTATACAGGAGAAACGTTATACTACGAAAAATCAGAATTACGTAAAGATTTTAATATGATACTGCGTGCTTCTTCCTCGCTTCCCATGGTAGCTCCTTTTGTTGATTACAAAGGGCGCAGGCTGCTGGATGGAGGAATAAGTGACCCAATTCCTATTAAAAGATCCATAACAGACGGTAATAAAAAACACGTAATAATTTTAACGCAGCAAAGCGGCTATCAAAAAACACCTGCCAAAAGGGGAATGTGGTATTTCCGCAGGAAATATAAAGATTGTCCCGGATTAGTCAAAATAGTGCAGGAACGATATGAAATTTATAATGAAGCTTTATTGCAAGTGAAAAAACTTGAGCAGGAAGGGAAAGCTTTCGTGTTAAGACCGGAAAGTCTGTTTGATGTCGGAAGAACAGAAAGAAAAGCATGGAAACTGGAAAAACTTTATCAGCACGGGTATGAAATGATGAAAGAAAGGGAAGAAGAGCTGCTTGCATTTTTAAAATCATAAATTCCTTCAGCAAAAACGGCTATCTGCCGTTTTTTTTTTGATATAATATTACGGAATGCGAAATAAATAGCGGCAAGAGGCGATGGTAGTAATGACTAATAAAAATCTAACGGTAATGTGGATTGCGAATTTTTTTGTAGCTGCGAGTGCGACAATGATCCTGCCGTTTTTATCAGTATATATCGAAACATTTGGAGACTACCCAGCGGATTATGTACAGCGCTGGTCTGGTATAATATTTGGCGTTACCTTTTTAGTAGCATTTATTGTTGCCCCGCTATGGGGAAGATTTGGTGACAAATTTGGAAGAAAGAAAATTTTATTGCTCACAGGGTATGGTATAGCCGTTTCAATCCTTCTTATGAGCTTTGTTTCCACAGTTTGGGAACTCTTTTTACTGCGTATGTTTATGGGAGTGGTTACTGGATTTATTCCTACTTCTATGGCGCTTATATCTGCACAGACAAATAAAGAAGAAGCGGGTAAAGTATTAGGTACATTACAGATGGGCACAGTTTCCGGCGGGCTATTTGGACCTCTGCTCGGTGGAATTCTTGCTGACAGCATAGGATTTACATATACTTTTCTTATTACTTTTGTTGTAATAGCACTTGCTACCAGCTTCGTGGCTCTGGGTATTAAAGAAGTAAAACCAGCTGATGTGAATACTGAAAAGTATAAACGTTCTATGAAAGAAGTAGTTATCCTGATGTTAAGGAACAGAATGCTTCTTATGGTGATGGTCCTGTCCTTAGTAGTTCAAACAGCAAATTTCAGCATTCAGCCGCAGCTTGCACTTTATGTAGGAGAATTGACGCAGGCAGAAAATGTGGCATTTTTAGCAGGAATGGCTTTTTCAGCTACCGGTCTCGGAAATTTAGCAGCCACACGTTTTTGGGGAATAAGAGGAGACAAAATGGGACACGATAAGATAATATTAATATGTCTTATACTGTCAGCGGCAGCTTTTCTGCCTCAGGCTTTTGTCACTTCTATCTGGCAGCTGGTAATACTAAGATTTCTGTTTGGGCTTGCCCTGGGAGGAATTATTCCTTGTGCGACTGCTTATATCAGGCAGACAGTTCCAATAGAGGTACAAGGAGAAGTACTCGGGTATAATCAAAGTTTTCGCTTCCTGGGGAATGTGACTGGTCCTGTAGCCGGCGGGTTCATAGCCGGATCTTTCAGTATTGCTTCTGTTTTTTATTCATCAACTATTCTGCTAACGTTAATGGCAGTTATATTTTATATTGTCTATCGAACAAAAAGAAATTTTCAGAAAGGAAGAAATATGTATGCTTTTAACATCAAAAGAAAAAAATTTAATTCTTAAACTGCTGAAAAAGGAAAAGAGAAAAAAGTTTCTCAGTAGGGAGAGGTCTGCCTCTTTGAAAGAATTAATAAATAAATTAGAGCAGAATAACCGTAACGAAAAAGTAAATGACACTAAGCCTACAAAACTGTAACAGTTCTTTTCCTGCTGAATAAACTCATGTATACTAAGCTAGGGACAAAGAACAGAGGGGAGAAAATGAAAATTAATTCTTTTTGGAATACATTAGTTAAACATCATATTAAAACTGTCATTATTATTACTTTAACAGTAAATATTCTTATAATGATTTTATCCTTCCTTCCGGGATATGTAGGGGAACTTCCTTATTGGGTCACGCAGCTTCCGCTGGTTAATGCAATATTAAACAGTTTCACTTTCTTTTTTCTTTTAAGTGCACTGTTAGCGATAATGAAGCGCAATATTACGCTGCATAAGCGATTTATTTATGCAGCTTTTACGACTACTTTTTTCTTTTTGATTTCCTATGTCACTTTTCACTTTATGGCGGAATCCACTCCATATGGCGGGGATGGATTTATTGCAGTATTTTATTACTTCATTCTTATTACACATATTATTTTAGCTGTAATTATAGTTCCTCTTGCGTTGATGAGCTTTTTTACAGGTTATAAAGATATGAGGCCTGTGCACAGAAAATGGGTGCGCTGGACGATGCCTTTATGGCTTTATGTAAGTTTTACAGGAGTGCTTGTTTACGTAATGATTTCTCCTTATTATTCATTTTAAAGCTTAAAACACCTGAAGAAATAGCTTTCTTCAGGTGTTTTTAATAGAAATGAAAGTAAAACTTAATGGATTAATTATCATCCATGGTAGATAAATCACCTGTAGGTTCATCCAGCTCCCAAGCCTTCAGAACTCTTCGCATAATTTTCCCGCTGCGCGTTTTAGGCAGGTTATCTTTGAATTCAATTTCTTTCGGCACAGCATGAGCAGCCAGCTCTGTTTTAATAAACTTCTGAATATCAGCAATTAATTCATCGTTTTCCTCATAGCCGCTGTTTACCGCAATAAATGCTTTGATAATGTGCCCTCTGATTTCATCGGGTTTGCCAATTACTCCTGCTTCAGCGACCGCAGGATGCTCTAACAGCTTACTTTCAATCTCAAATGGTCCCACCCTTTCTCCTGCAGTCATAATGACATCATCATTTCTTCCCTGGAACCAGAAATATCCGTCTTCATCCTGGTAAGCTGTATCCCCGGAAACATACCATCCTTCAATAGCAAAATATTCATTGAATTTTGCTTCGTTATTCCAAATTTTTCTCATCTGTGCAGGCCAGCCTGCCTTAATAGCAAGGTTTCCCATTTCATTGCGAGGCAGTTCATTACCCTGGTCATCAATGATTGCTGCTTCCACTCCAGGAATAGGCTTGCCCATCGATCCAGGTTTAACAGGTTCAGAAGGATAGTTGCAGATCAGCATGGCTCCTGTTTCAGTCATCCACCACGTATCGTGTATACGTAAGTTAAACTTTTCCCAGCCCCATTTAACCACTTCAGGATTGAGAGGTTCTCCTACACTTAAAATATGACGGAGGGAGCTTAGGTCATGTTTCTCAAGTACTTCAGCTGGAGCTGCCATTAACATCCGGAATGCAGTAGGAGCGCTGTACCATACAGAAACATTGTATTTATCTATAGTTCCATACCAGTCGTCAGGTGAAAATCTGCCGCCGCGTACCACATTGGTTACGCCGTTCAGCCAAGGGCCGAATATACCGTAGGATGTACCCGTAACCCACCCTGGATCGGCAGTACACCAGTAAATATCGTCCTCTTTTAAATCCAGCACCCATTTAGCAGTTTGGTAATGCTGCAGCATGGCGTGATGAACATGATAAACACCTTTAGGTTTCCCGGTGGAACCAGAAGTATAATGCAGTATAAAACCATCTTCCAGGTCTACCCATTCAATTGCACTGTCATCAGTTGAAGCCTCTTTCAAATTTTCATCAAATGAAACAAATTTTTCTTCAGAACCGATAAGATCACTTTCTCCAGCTATAATTATTTTGTTAAGAGAGGGGAGATCGTTATGTGGTATTCGGGATACCAAATCAGGTGTAGTAACAATTGCGGTTGCTTCACTATCTTCCAGTCTCGCCCGAACTGCGTCCTGCATAAATGCCTCAAACAGTGGTCCGACGACTGCACCGGCTTTTACAGCACCGAGCAGAGCTACATACAGTTCAGGAGAGCGTGGCATAAATATAAAGACGCGCTCTCCCTTAGAGATGCCCATATTTTTAAACATATGCGCAGCCTGATTTGTTTTTAATTTTAACTCTTCAAATGTGAAAGATTCTTCCCGTTTAGCATCAGAGTAAAGAAGTGCCGTTTTACCGCCGTTTCCTTCTTCTACATGTCTGTCAATCGTTTCGTAAGCAATATTCACTTTTCCTGTTTTATTCCAGGTGAAAGCTTCCTTTGTCTGTTCCCAGTCAAAGTTTTCCCTGACTTTACTGTAGTCTGTTAATTGGTATGTACCATCCTGCGGCTGTATTGTCTCCACGCAAAACACCTCCAGTAAGATTATCTTTCTATAAATATCATAACTATATAATTCTGAAAATTCAATCGATATATATTTTTCTGTAAAGAATGAGCTTATCTTGATTTTTTAAGGAAAAATGGGTAACGTAAACGATGTACTGATGATACAAGTTTTATAAGTAAGGGCTTACATAATTTTAATCTGACATTATTAAGGAGGAAATGAAATGAGCTATCGTACAGAGAAAGATACACTTGGTGAAATACAAGTACCCGCAGATAAATGGTGGGGGGCACAAACTCAGAGAAGTACTGAAAACTTTAAAATTGGAAAAGAAATTATGCCAAGGGAAATTACCGATGCTTTTTCAGTATTGAAAGAAGCTTGTGCAGCAGCCAACCTGAAACTGGAGAATATGGAAAGTGAAAGGTCTGAGATTATTCAGCAGGTCTGTAAAGAGATACGCGAATCGAACAACTATGATCATTTTCCGCTCGTTGTCTGGCAGACAGGAAGCGGCACCCAGTCCAATATGAATATGAATGAAGTGGTAGCCTACCGAAGCAATCAGCATTTAGAGCAGGAAGGAGCAGAAATCCGAATACATCCTAATGATGATGTTAACCGGTCACAAAGCTCGAATGATACTTTTCCGACTGCTATGCATATTGCTGCCCTGCAGGAAGTTCATAATAAACTTATTCCTTCATTGCAAAAGCTTAGAAGTACTATTGAAGAGAAGTCAGAAAGATTTAATGATATTATCAAAATTGGGCGGACACATCTGCAGGATGCTACGCCGCTGACGCTTGGCCAGGAAATGAGCGGCTGGGCTTTCATGCTGAAAAAATCCGAGGAGATGATTCAGCAGTCAGCAGAGCAGCTCCGCCATCTGGCGATCGGTGGAACAGCTGTAGGCACAGGTATTAATGCGCACCCTTCTTTTGGAGATAAAACAGCAGAAGAAATAAGCCGGATTACGGGTATGCAATTTTATTCTTCGGAAAACAAATTTCACGCTCTTACAAGCCATGACGAAATTGTTTATGCGCACGGTGCGGTAAAGGGGCTGGCTGCAGATTTAATGAAAATCGCGAATGATGTAAGATGGCTTGCGAGCGGTCCGAGATCAGGGATCGGAGAAATAACTATCCCTGCAAATGAACCGGGGAGCTCTATTATGCCGGGGAAAGTAAATCCTACTCAGTCTGAAGCACTTACCATGGTTGCTGCACAAGTGATGGGCAATGATACAACTATTGGGATTGCTGCAAGTCAAGGTAACTTTGAACTGAACGTATTTAAGCCGGTTATAATATATAACTTCCTGCAGTCTGTACGTTTACTGACAGATGCAATGGAGTCCTTTAATGATAAATGTGCTGTGGGGATTGAAGTAAATGAAGATATCATTAATAAACACGTGAAAAATTCTTTAATGCTGGTTACGGCGCTGAATCCTCATATAGGATATGAAAAAGCAGCTACTATTGCGAAAACTGCTTTTGCAAATAATTCTACCTTGAAGGAAACAGCTGTAGAACTGGGATATTTAACTGAAGAACAGTTTGATGAATACATTAATTTAGAAAAAATGGTACGACCTACCGAGTAAGGAGGCTCAATGAATATTTATGATTTACACTGTGATGCTTTATTGAAACTGCAGGAAGACCGTTCGTTGAACTTTACCGACAGCAGTAATTTAGAGGTTAATGCAGAAAGATTAAAAAAAGGGAATGTAAAGCTGCAGATTTTTGCTGTATTTATCGAACCGGAAGTTTCAGCAGATGAAAAGTTCGGGCAGGCACTTGATCAGATAGATTTATTTTATGAAAAAATAGTGAAGCCTCACCCTTTTATAAAGCATATTACGCAGTGGGAGCAAGTGAACGAACTGAAAGATGGAGAAATTGGAGCAGTCCTTTCTTTAGAAGGAGCGGATGCATTCGGTAATGACCTAGGAAAATGGAGAATATTAAATTACCTCGGAGTTATTTCACTCGGATTAACCTGGAATAACGCTAATTTATGTGCTGACGGTGTGGGAGAGTTAAGAGGTGCCGGACTCAGCAGATTAGGCAGAGAAGTCGTGCTGCTGAATAACAGCAGGGGGATTTTAACTGATGTATCTCATCTTTCCTTACAAGGTTTTTGGGATGTCATGGAAATTGCAGATTATCCTGTGGCGACGCACTCGAATGCAAGAGGATTATTTGAACACCCAAGAAATCTAAATGATAATCAGCTGAAAGCTTTATTTGAAGCTGGAGGACTGGTCGGAGTTGTTTTTAATCCTCCTTTTATCGGAAATAACTACAATGATACCTCCGTCTCTGAATTTATCGAGCATATTGCTTATATGCTTAAATTAGGGGGAGAAAATTCCGTGGCCCTAGGTTCAGATTTTGACGGGATAGAAACACATGTAGTTGAACTCTCGAATGCATCTGAACATCAAAATCTGGTAAAAATATTGCAGGACCGTTTCGGTAACGAACTTACTGAAAAGATCTGCTGGAAAAATGCCCATCGCTTTTTTGAGAAAATTAAGCCGAATGGCAGCAATTCTTTTTAATTCATTGCTGCATAATATAAGAAGACGAGCTGGATTTTGAATTTCAGCTCGTCTTCTTTTTTAAAAGAGTTCGTTAAAGCTGATGTTAGTGTAAAAAAGGTACATGGGTGGCATAATTTTTCTTCTTCTGCCGTGCAAATGAATTTAAGATTATTTGATCGGCTGCGCAAATGCTTCCGGCGGTGAAAGCTCTCATAGCCTCAATAAGAACGAGCTGGGAAGATCCCGCATTGCAGCGAGAAAGAGTTCGTCTATGAAGGTCACTGGCAGCGAAGTGTACTCCCATAAACAGTAACCCTAAACAGAGGACTTCATATAGAAAAAGCTGCACCTTGAAAGATGAAAATTAATGTTTATGTGTAACGAAGGAGAGGAAACATGTGCGCAGTTTTAATTCCAATTTTGCGGACGTTCTTTCCGTAAAAATTAGTCGAGAACAAGCCCTTGGGTAAGCTTCTCGGAAAGTGAAGCAGTATGATAACTTATTTTAAGCAAAATTTTATTTGCAAGGTAGCTTATTTTATAAGCTGATGGCATTTGCAGGGAAATTAAATGCAGCAGGAACATATTAAGTACTGTGGTGGTAGTGGGTAATTCAATAGTATTTAATGGAGGGTTTACAAGGCCAGGTGGAAAAGATGTGAAGAGAGTCATGGGACAGAAGAGCAGGGATGTGAGTAAAAGTTAAACAAATTCGATTCTCTCTGCTTTATTCGATACAGTTTTTGAAAACCCGCAGTCTAAAGCACACTTATAAGTAACGTATGAATACACGGTGTATGCACCACCCCTTTCCGTACTGACAGTTTTAAATCTGCTGGAATACAATTTCCCTGCACATTCTGGACATTTTTTCATATCTGCACCTCCCGTTCTTCCCTAAATTATATACAAACAATTCAGATAATTCAATTATTTCTTTTCTTTTTTAATTATGCAGCTTCAATGATAAAATATAGTGAAAGGAGGGATTCATTAATGTTAGAAAAAGCTACGTTTGCAGGTGGATGCTTTTGGTGTATGGTTTCTCCATTTGAAGAAGAAGAAGGAATTGAGGAAGTGATATCCGGGTATACTGGAGGTCATACTGAAAATCCGACATATCAGGAGGTATGTTCTGAAACTACCGGTCATCTGGAAGCTGTACAGATAACTTACGATCCAGATAAGTTTTCCTATGAGAAACTCCTCGGTCTTTTCTGGGCGCAAATTGATCCAACTGATCCCGGGGGTCAATTTAACGATAGAGGAGAGTCCTACACAACTGCTGTTTTTTATCATTCTGAGGAGCAGAAAGAAATGGCGGAAGCTTCAAAAAATAAACTGGAAAGCAGCGGTAAATTCAGTAAGCCTGTAGTTACTAAAATAAGACCTGCTTCCGCTTTTTACAAAGCGGAAGAATATCATCAAAAATATCACCGTAAAAATCCGCTCCATTATAAAATGTACCGTCATGGCAGCGGAAGAGCCTCATTTATAAAAAAGCATTGGAGCGTGTAAATAATGAGAGAAGATATAAAAAAGAAATTAACACCTCTTCAATATCAGGTCACCCAGGAAGATGGCACGGAACCTCCTTTTAAAAACGATTTATGGAATTTTTTCGAAGAAGGACTTTATGTAGATATTGTATCGGGAGAACCACTTTTTCATTCTGCTGATAAATTCGAGTCGAATTGCGGATGGCCGAGTTTCAAGAAACCTGTGCAGGAAAGTGCAGTCATAGAAAAAACAGACAGAAGTCATTTTATGGTGCGGACAGAAGTGAGAAGCGTGGAAGCAGATTCTCATCTGGGCCATGTTTTTCCAGATGGGCCTCCTCCTACAGGTTTGCGATATTGTATTAACTCTGCTTCGCTCCGGTTTATACCGAAGGATAAGCTGGAGGAAGAAGGATACAGCGACTTTGTTTCAACCTTTTAAAGCGGAAAGCTATTTTAATGGAAGCAGCAATGCCTGCTGAGATCTTTGTTGAGAGAGATGTGTAAAATGTCCATCAAAAAATACCCAGCGGTCCATTAGAGGTCCCTGGGTATTTTTTTGATTTAAGATACTACTGTCTGATCCTGTTAATGGCAGCGATAAGCTCCTGTTTCCGGGGGAGTGCTATATTTCCAGGATGCTTTCCGGAAAATGGAGATATCACGTCTAAGTTATCGTTCTGCACTTTACTGTAAAGATCCTCGCACGCTTGCACCAGATCCTTGCTCGTGCCATTTTCCTTCCATAGCTTTTTAATCATCATAGCAATAGCTTCAGTTTGGCTTGGAGATACGATTTGTTCAACTGCGTCCAGCTGTAAGCTGCTTCTTCCAATACTAATCTCTGACATACCTCGTCCTTGAATGTTCTCTTTTTTATCCAGCTTCGCTTTAATGTCTTTAAAAGGAAACTGCCGCTCATGGAAAGCAGGGAAGCGGGCACCATATTCTTTATCTCTGTGGGAAACATATGATTTTACAAGTTCTTTCGCTTCAGCAGTTTTATCGACCGGCTTGTATTCATCCATCATTATCACTGCATCTGCCGCTTCAAAATAATCACCGGAACCTCCCAGGACTAGAATCGTTGATGTTTTTTGTTCCTCGAAGAGATCCCTGACTCTATCTACAAATGGAGTTATAGGTTCTTTATTCTTCCTGACCAGCTTCTGCATCCGTGCATCTCTTATCATAAAATTAGTGGCGCTGGTATCCTCGTCAATTAACAAAGTACTGCTTCCAGCTTCCAGTGCTTCCATTATATTCGCTGCCTGCGAAGTACTGCCACTTGCGTCGGCAGAATTGAACCTTTCTGTAGATTTATTATTAGGTAATTCATTTATGAAAGGAGATATATTCACATCCCTTACACTGCGTCGATCCTCTGCTCTTATTTTCACAGCTGAATCTTCGGTTATAACAAATTCTCTTCCATCGTAAGGTTCGTGGTTATAAACTCCGCGTTCGATTGCCTGGAGCAGAGTACTTTTCCCATGATAGCCGCCGCCGATAATTAACGTTACTCCTTTATTAATTAACATGCCGGTAATTTTCTTTCCGTTTGAAAGGGTAATGGAATGTTTGAATTCTTCCGGTGTTTCAAAAGGCACGACGGATGAATGAGATAAAGGAAGGCTGCTTTCTCCACTTTTTCTCGGGAGGACAGCTCCATTACCTATAAAAGCAATTTTATCCAGTCTGTTTAATTCTTCCCGAATGATCTGTTGGTCATCAGCAAGAATAAGAGCATTTGTTAATTTTTCTTTATCAAAAGACAATGCAGTTTCTTCTGCAATTAATGGAATTGTTTTGCAAAGAAGATCTGCCGCTGCCTTTCCCATAACTTTTCTTCCTTTCGCAGGAATCCCGCAGGAAATTCTAAATTCCAGATAGGAAGAGCTTATCTCAACAGAACTGCGGTCAATTACTTCCTGACCGGGAGTGTCAATCATAATCATTCCGCTTTTTCCTGTGCCGGATATATATGATTGTTTCTGCTTACGGACATTATCAAACTCTTTCGTGAAAAAATGCTTCAAGGCAATTTTACGTGAGGGAGAAGAAAACATCTCTCCGGTAATTTGAGTATTTGTCAGGGGAATCCTGATGCGGAGTCGGGAAGGGGAAGCAAAAGGATCTCCCTGTATATAGTCTAAGTGCACTTCAGTATTGCTGGCATTAAGATAAGTACCTTGAACAGATTTTAAGGTATTGTAGCTTTTTTTATCGAGCTCCAGCAATTTATCTTTTAAATTCGATAGGGATTTTATCATTTTTAAGCTCCTTTTCTTAAAACTGGTTAAATCTTCATAAGTAAAATCATGTATAATAGTAATCAGAATATATCGTGTATTTGGGGGAACTCTTCAGAATAATACCCGGCTGAAGGGACACGGTAAACATTCAAAGAAGGTTAGTTGATTGACAGGGGGTTACCAGGGAATGATGAGGTTAAGGGCTGCTTTTAAAAATATATTTTTAATCAGTTCGGTCTTTGTAGCTTTAATGCTAGTAGTTATTTCTGCAGCAGTTTTTTTATGGCAGACTACAGAGGAGGGGAGACTTCCCGCGAAAACCGCTGTAGTGCTGCATGCAATCAATAATAACTTAGTTGATCTGGATATTAATATTACTCCTCCCAGAATTGTTTCCGGTGAAAAAGGAGGAAGTCCGACCATACTTAAAGAAGATATATTTATGCCTGTCCAGGGAGATGTCCAAATTCCTGCAAGAATTTACCGTCCAAGGGGAGAGGGACCCTTTCCTATCGTAATGTATTATCATGGAGGAGCATTTATGGAAGGATTTGGGAATCTGGATACGCATGATAATATTATCAGGTCTGTGGCATCAAGAACAAACAGTATTGTTATAGCGCCATCCTATCGCCTTGCTCCGGAACATATTTTCCCATCCGCAGTAGAAGACAGCTATACAGCGCTGCAGTGGGCTGTTTCAAATGCGGACAGCTTAAATGGTGATATTGAGAAAATTACTGTTATGGGGGACAGTGCCGGAGGAAATATAGCGACCGTAGTGGCACAGATGACCCGGGACAGAAATGGTCCGGAACTGCTATCTCAAGTGCTTTTATATCCCCTGACTACGTTTCAGGAGGTACCACTTGCGTCCAGGGATATATATGACAGCGGCTATTATCTGCTTTCACGTTCGGTGATGTACCGGGCACGGGATGCATATACTCCGGAAGAATGGATGTGGTCTCATCCCTATACTTCTCCGCTGCACTCTGAAGATCTCAGCGGACTGCCGCCGGCTTTAGTTATAACTGCGGAATTTGATCCGCTTCGTGACGAAGGAGAACAGTACGCAGAATTACTGCATGATCACGGAGTTTCTGTAAGAACTTCAAGATATAGGGGAGTCATGCATGGATTCATCTCCTTTTATGAGGTGATGCAGAGTGGAAGGAATGGCATGCATGAAGCGGCTTCATTTATAAAACAGGCCAATCAGGATCAGCTTGTTTTTACCGATGAATATCAACTGCAGGTACGACAGCCCCCACAGGGAATGGAGCGGGTGAGGGAACAGACTGAAGCGTTTGCTATTGCAGCATATTTATTAGGTCGATCAGGAGCTGATATATTTATTAATGAGTAGAGTGAGGGAAACTTTTATGAATTATGATGTGAGACAACAGGTTAATTGGGGAATACGCATTTATGCAGCAGCTATTCTCCTTTTTTCACTCATGTATATTGGATATTATCTTTACATTAGTTTTACTTGGGGACTGCGTCAGGGAGGACTGAGCCTTTTAGTTTCTGATGGAATTTTTTTATTATTTCTTCCAATAGCTGCAGCCCTATTTTATTTTAAGCCTGCCGGCTGGTGGCTGAATATGATTGTTTTTACATATTTACTTATTTCAAAGATTGTTGCAGTAGCGGCGAATATTTTTTTGCTCCAGGCTGGATTGATCGTAGACCAGGAAGGCGGCATGAATTTTGCTATAGAAACATTTTATATTGTGCTTTATCTTGCAATTCTCATCTTATTTTTATGGAAGCCCGTAAGAGAAGCTTTAAATGTATATTTGGAGAGACTGAGAATCAGCGCATTTTGGAGGATTTTTCCGGCTGCACTGGTAATTTACGCCCTGCAATTTTATGCAGCAATTATATTTCTTAATTAAGTTGTTTCAGAAAGGTGATTACTCGCATGAACCCAAACATAAATCCACACGTAAAAGAAATTCAAATTTCCGGAATCAGACAATTTTTTAATCGCGTGCAGGAATATCCTGAAGCAATGCAGCTGACTTTAGGACAGCCTGATTTTCCGACACCAAAACATATTAAAACAGCAGCTAAAACAGCACTTGATAAAGATAAAACCACCTATACAGCGAACGCAGGAACGATAGAGCTGCGAAAAGCTGCTAGTGAATGGATACAGAATAAATATGAACTTGCTTATCATCCATTTTCTGAAATCATTGTAACTGCGGGTGCTTCTCAGGCTATAGACGTTGCTATGCGCACGATACTTGAGCCTGGGGATGAAGTTATTGTTCCTGCACCCGTATATCCTGCCTATGCTCCTATTATTAAACAGTGCGGGGGTATAATTAAGTATGCAGATACGAGAAAAAGTGATTTTAAATTAACGCCGGAATTAATAAGAGAACATATATCTCCTGCTACAAAAGCCATAATGATCCCTTACCCTTCAAATCCTACAGGAGTTGTTTTAAGTGCTGATGAAATGCAGGCTTTGTATTTGGAACTGCGTGAGAAAAACATATTTATTGTTGCTGATGAAATATACAGTGAGTTATGTTTCGATGATGCACACAGGACAATTGCATCCTACCCGGGGATGAAAGAAAAAACTATACTGATTAATGGACTCAGCAAATCTCACTCCATGACAGGTTGGAGAATTGGATTTCTTTTTGCCGATGCTTCAATTACGCAGCACTTGCTGAAAGTTCATCAATACAATATCAGCTGTGCCAGCTCCATATCACAGGAAGGGGCCCTGGCTGCTCTGGTAGAAGGTCAAAATGACCCCGAAGAAATGAGAGAAACATATCAGAAACGAAGAAATTGGATGCTCAGTAAACTGCAGGAAATAAATATCCCGGTGGTAAAACCGGGCGGCGCCTTTTACCTTTTTCCCGATATTCGAGCTTCCGGATTAAGTTCTTTTGATTTTGCACTGCAGCTGCTTGAAACTGAGAAACTGGCGGTAGTCCCCGGAGATGCTTTCTCAGAATACGGAGAAGGTTATATAAGAATATCTTATGCATACTCCATGGAGCAGCTGGAAGAATCCATGGAACGGCTGGAGCGATTCTGGAAAAGAATAATTTCCTGAAAGAATTAAACAATTAAGTGCAATAGTGATTTTAATAAAAGCATAACTGAAATTTCTTCAAAAAAGTTTTAAACTGACTAATTAAATGATTACAAAACATTTGAGAGATATTTTTCCAAATACCTCACTTAAAATCAGGAGAAATGGTAAACTAATCTTTGAGGAAAGGATTAGATAATGGTAGAATAAATGTGTAAACGCTTTACATTACTCGGTGACAACTTTTACATATTTACAAATTCACTGGAGGTAGCAGACATGGGAAGTGAGTCAATTAAGTTGAGCGAAGGCTGGTCGCAGTTTTATGGACCGAACCTTGGTTACATGCTCGAAAAGTTTGATGATTATCAGGATGATCCGGAATCAGTAGAGGAAGATCTCGCCGCTTTTTTTCAAAAGTGGGGAGCATACCAGGAAACGGCTGAAAAGCAGCCCGCAGCACCTGTTGCAGGTACTGAAGAAAATCGGGGAAAGCAGGATTATTACACAGCTATTAATGCTATGAGGCTTGCAGAATCCATTCGTAGAAATGGACATTTGATGGCAGACATAATTCCTGTCCGTCTGGATGAAGTAAAAGACATTCTTAATTATGAAGAGTTCGACCTTACCAGAGAAGAATTAAAACTTGTACCACCAGAACTTCTCTCCCCTCATAATTATGAGTCTTTTAATAATGGTCTGGAAGCGGTGGATCATTTAAAAGAAACATATACGAAAAGAATGGCATTTGAAATTAAACAGGTACATGATATCGAAGAACGCCGCTGGCTGTTTCGTCAAGTAGAGTCAGGTAGATACCTTCCCGAATTGACGAACGATATTCGTAAGCAGTTTTTGGAAAGACTGAATCAGGTAGAAGGTTTTGAACATTTCATACATAAGACTTTCAAAGGGCAGAAGAGGTTTTCGATTGAAGGTCTGGATGCTATGGTGCTGATGCTTGATGAAGTCGTTCGTGAATCCGTTGAAGACGGTGCTGAAAAAATGATGATCGGCATGGCTCACCGCGGGCGTCTTAATGTTTTAGCCCACGTATTAGGAAAGCCTTATGAACTTATTTTTTCGGAGTTTCATGATGCGCCGAATAAAGACCTTGTACCATCAGAGGGTTCTGTGGGAATAAATTACGGCTGGACCGGAGATGTAAAATATCATCTGGGTGCAGATCGTGAAATTCATGAAGATCAAACGGATGTTACTATTACATTAGCAAATAATCCAAGTCATCTTGAGTTTGTTGATCCAGTAGTGGAAGGTCTTGCAAGAGCAGCACAGGATGACCGTTCCAAGCCTGGAAAACCTTCGCAGGATATGACAAAAGCTCTGCCAATTCTAATACATGGAGATGCAGCATTTCCAGGTCAGGGTGTAGTAGCTGAAACTCTCAACATGAGCAGGCTGGATGGTTATGCTACTGGTGGTACTATCCACATCATTGCTAATAACCTTATCGGATTCACTACAGTAAGCGGTGATTCGAGATCTACTATCTATGCCAGTGACTTGGCAAAAGGATACGAAATTCCAGTCATCCATGTTAATGCGGATGACGTGGAAGCTTGTGTTTCTGCTATGCATCTTGCCTATACGTACCGTCAGGAATTTAATAAAGATATTGTAATTGATCTGATTGGTTACAGACGCTATGGTCATAATGAGATGGACGAGCCGATGACTACACAGCCCAGCCTTTATAAAAAGGTGAAAGAGCATCCTACTGTATTCAATATTTACGGCGAAAAATTAGTACAGGAAAATATCGTTTCAGAAGACGAATTCAATTCTATGCGGGATAAGCTGAACGAAAAGCTTACCAATCATTTTGAAAACATCAAAGGAAACAAACGGGAAACTATTGACGGGGATATGAATCCGCCTGAATATGTGGAAGACAGACTGGAAGGTATTGAAACTGCAGTAGATAGAGATACGCTGAAAAAAATAAATGAAGAACTTTTGCAGTTCCCTGAGAATTTTAACGTTTTTCCTAAATTAGGTAAAATATTAAACCGAAGAGTAGAAGCTGTAGAAGAAGGCGGTAAAATAGATTGGGGCCATGCCGAAACTTTAGCATTTGCTTCCATAATTACTGAGGGAATTCCTATTCGATTAACTGGACAGGACTCCGAGCGGGGCACATTCTCTCAAAGAAACCTTGTACTGCATGATTACGAAAACGACAGCACGTATTATCCGCTTCACGGGCTATCAGAAGGTAAAGCATCTTTTACTGTGCACAACAGCCCGCTCTCTGAAGTAGCGGTAGTTGGATTTGAATATGGATACAATGTACAGTCTCCTGAAACTTTAACGATTTGGGAAGCACAGTATGGAGATTTCTCCAATGGAGCCCAGGTTATCTTTGACCAGTTTATTTCCAGTGGCCGGGCAAAGTGGGGACAGAAGTCGGGCTTAGTTCTTCTGCTTCCGCACGGCTACGAAGGGCAGGGTCCGGAGCATTCCAGTGGACGAATGGAAAGATTCCTTACGCTTGCTGCAGAAAATAACTGGCACGTAACAAATTTGACGCGAGCAAATCAATATTTTCATCTTCTTCGAAGACAGGCGAAAATGCTCAAAGAAGATGTATCAAGACCGCTCGTTCTCATGGCACCTAAAAGCTTATTGCGAAATGAACTGGTTGCCTGTGACCTTACTTCTCTCGCAGAAGGAGAATTTAAGCCGGTATTACCAGTGGATGGATTAGCAGAGACACCGGATAAAGTGAAGCGTGTAGTATTTGCTTCCGGAAAAGTAGCAGTTGATATGGAAGAGCGGCTTGCGTCTCTTGATGAAAAGCCGGATTGGCTGCAAATCATTAAAGTAGAAGAGCTCTACCCATTCCCACGGACTCATATTAAAGAAATTATTGATGAATATACAAATCTGGAAGAAATCTTCTGGGTTCAGGAGGAGCCGCAGAATATGGGCGCCTGGCATTATATACATCCACATTTGTTAAGTTTGACGAACAGTGAAATTGCAGTGGAATTTGTTGGGCGCAGACGTCGTTCAAGTACTGCTGAAGGTGATCCGAAAGTTCACAAACTGGAACAGAACAGAATCATTGATGAAGCGACGACACGAGATGGTGAAGGGAGTAATGAATAAATGTTGGAAATCAAAGTACCAGAATTAGCAGAATCTGTAACAGAAGGTACGGTGGCAGAATGGCTGAAACAGCCGGGGGATTATGTGGAAAAAGGGGAAGACATCGTTGAGCTTGAAACTGATAAAGTCAACGTAGAAATTTCTGCAGATGAAGCTGGAGTGTTAAAAGAAACAAAAGCAGAAGAAGGAGATACTGTAAAAGTAGGAGATACAATTGCAGTGATTGATACTGAAGCATCTTCGGGGGATTCTGCGGAATCTTCAGAAGATAAAAAGGAAGAAACACCTAAAAAAGAAACACCGAAGGAAAAAGAACCTGAGAAGGAAGAAAAACAGGTGAATAAGGAATCCGGGACTACTGACGGTTCTTCCGATCAAAGCAGCGATGAAAGAGTTATTGCTTCACCTTCAGCAAGAAAATATGCAAGGGAAAAAGGAATTAACTTAAATGATATCCAGCCGCGTGATCCGCTCGGTCGTGTAAGAAAAGAAGACATAGATGAACATTCTTCCAAAAAAGAAGCGC
This sequence comes from Alkalicoccus daliensis, assembly GCF_900103955.1. GTDB lineage: Bacteria > Bacillota > Bacilli > Bacillales > Salisediminibacteriaceae > Alkalicoccus > Alkalicoccus daliensis. Next base: position 567,059 of record NZ_FNIL01000001.1, on the reverse strand, counting down.
CTAAATCAGAAAAGCAGCCAGAAAAACAAGATGACCCTTCAAAGCCTGTCCGAAGGGAAAAAATGTCGCGCAGACGACAGACCATTGCCAAACGTCTAGTTGAAGCGCAGCATACTGCTGCAATGCTGACTACTTTTAATGAAGTTGACATGACAAACCTTCTTGATTTAAGAAGCCGCCGTAAGGATAAGTTCATGGAAGATAATGGCGTAAAACTTGGCTTCATGTCATTTTTCACAAAAGCAGTAATCGGGGCTCTAAAAAAATTCCCATACATTAATGCTGAAATTGACGGGGATGAAATCATCCTTAAAGATTATTACGATATTGGTGTAGCAGTTTCCACCGATGACGGATTACTAGTACCGGTAGTCCGAGATGCAGATCGATTAGGATTTGCTGGGATTGAAAAACAGATTGGTTCTTTGGCTCAAAAAGCTCAAAATAAGAAACTTAAACTTGATGACCTGCAGGGTGGAAGCTTTACAATCACAAATGGAGGAGTTTTCGGGTCCCTATGGTCCACTCCGATTTTAAACACTCCACAAGTAGGTATTCTTGGGATGCATAAAACGCAGATGCGTCCAGTCGCAATAGATAATGAAAGATTTGAAAACCGGCCAATGATGTACATCGCGCTCTCTTACGACCACCGTATTATCGACGGCAGTGACGCAGTCCGGTTCTTAGTAAAAGTGAAGGAACTACTTGAAGATCCAGAACAGTTATTACTCGAAGGATAACTAATTTACCGCAGTCAGATATTCTGACTGCGGTTTTCTTGTTCTCGGAAAACAATTTAAATTATACTGGTAGTATTAGTTTTGGCAGGGGTGAGTTAAAGTGAGCAAAAAAATTGTGATAGTAGGTTCAGGATTTGCCGGAGTAACGGCAGGGGCACTTCTTCAGAAGCAGGGACAGCAAGTTACTCTGCTTGAAGCCGCTGCTGAATGGGGAGGCAGCGCAGGGAAATTCCAGAGAAATAAGTTTCGATTTCCTGTCGGAGCTACGCTGGCTATGGGGTTTGAACGGAACGGTGTCCATGATCAGATAAATAAATATTTAAATATCAGCGTCGATATCAGTAAACTTGATAAAGTAATGGATATCCATTTAGGAAATGAGCACATTCCCTATTACCAAAATAGAAAACAGTTTTTAAGAATGTGGTCGAGGCATATTCCTGAAGCTTCAGAAAGAATAGAAGCTTTTTTTAAAGAAGTTTGGTTTTATGCTTCTCTCACAAGGACTTATATGGAACATTTTCCTGTATTGTATCCTAAACGTTTGCACGAATTAATGGCCGTCCGCAGAGGGTTTACCATCAACTCTCTGCTTTTGATGCCTCACATTCATTCTTCACTTGATAAATTAGTTAAAAAACATCGTCTAGAAGATGAAACAACATTTACTCAATTCCTGGATAGTGTATTAATCGATAGTATGCAGACAGGTTATAAAACATGCTCACTGCTAATGGGATGTACCGCTCTGGATGTTTATCATAGAGGAGTCTGGTATATTAAAGGTGGTTTCTTTAAGGTAATTGAAGAATTAATTGAATCTCTGAAAAGAAACGAAGGAACTGCAAAAAAATTGCGAAGAGTTACTGAAATCATACCGGGAATATGCAACGGACCAGCCTGGCTGGTGAAAGATCATCGTGGAAATGAATATCCGGCAGATGAAGTAATTTTAAATATGCCAATTAAAAATACGAAAGACTTATTTCCGCAGCATTGTTATGATCAGCTGAAGCCTCATTTTAAAGGAAAAGATTCTTCAAATGAACAGTGGGGGGCATTTACATTATATTTAGGTACAAAAGATATATTTCCGGCTGATACACCGCTTTTTCAACAAATTCTGGTAAATCCAGAAGGACCCGTCAGTGCAGGCAATCATTTTTTTGTATCAATTTCGGAACAGGGTGACATAGAAAGAGCGCCTGAAGGATACAGGTCAATTACTATATCCACCCATATTGATTTATTAAACTGGAATACAAAAGAAGAATATGATCAACTATCTGAACAAATCCAGGAAACAGTATTGAGTATATTGGAAAAAAAGTTTCCCGGATTTACTGAATCAGTGGTGCATGGTTTAAGTGGTGGACCTAGAGCCTGGGAAAGGTATACAAAGCGAAAAGGGGGAGCGGTTGGTGGATTTCCCCAGACACCTCAGAACGCTTTGCAAAGAGCCATTTCTCACAGAACACCGCTTCAGGGTATATGGCTGTGTGGGGATAACGTATTCCCCGGAGCAGGGTCTATCGGAGCTTCCAGTTCTGGAGTTCACGTTGCTCGATCCATTTTGAAAGATCGGATTTTTTAATGTATAACGGAGGGTAGCAAGTGTCAGATTATAACAAGGACGATGATAAAAATCAGGATTTAAAAGACAAAAAGCCGGAAGATTTAGAAGAGAAGAAAGAATCTGAAGAAGAGTTGTTTTTCGATGGGGAGAACTATTTAACGAAAGAAGAATTTTTCAATCCTCCTGAAGAAGAAAAACTCGAAAATCAGAAGCCGAAGAAAACGAAGCGTTTTTTTAAGGTTATTATTGCATCAGTAGTTACTGTAGCTTTGTTAGCAAACGTGTTTGCAGTATGGCCCCAGCTGTTTAACTTTCCAGCTGCAGAATTTTTAGAAAATGCAAGAGAGCTGTCAGATAATGAAGAGGTTCAAAGTTATAAAGAATCAATTGTCGTAGTAAGAACGGAAGATTCCAAAGGAACAGGATTTGTATTTGACGAAGGCAGAATAATGACAAATGAACATGTGATCAGGGACGGTGCAGAAATCACGGTTCACTTTGAAAACGGTGATTCTTATTTTGCTGAAGTAGAAGATGAAAGTGAAGAACTGGATATTGCACTGCTGACAGTTGACAGCGATGACTTTTCCCACCCTGAACTCTCACTGTCAACAGCCTGGACAGAAAATGAAGATATAGTTGTAATTGGAAACCCTTTATTTTTTAATTATATAGCGAATAGAGGTATGATTTTGGAGCATGTTTCTATAAACAGTAAACCAAGTGATGTCATTGCTCTTGAGGCTCCAATTTACAGGGGCAGCAGTGGTAGTCCTGTAATTAATGAGGATGGGGAAGTAACTGGAGTAATTTATGCTACTTCCAATATTCAATTTGATACAGAATCACAGCGGGTTGGTCTTGCTATTGATATGGAGGATATTTTGGAAGGGTTCGAAGAGTTAAATTAATATACTTGCTTTTTTTATGATAGCTTGAGATAATGGCACATGGTTTTAAATGAACGGAGCACTACGCGAGATTAAAGAAATGAGGGTTTACCATGAAAGAGTCTATTTACGGTTATACTTTTACAGCACTGGAAGATTGGTTTGTTGAACGCGGCCATAAAGCTTTCCGTGCGAAACAGGTATGGGACTGGTTATATAAAAAAAGAATTGATAGTTTTTCTGAAATGACAAATGTGAAACAGGAACTTATTGAAGTTTTGGAAGAATCATTTACACTGCAGACGCTGGATGTTCATTCAAAGCAGGTATCACAGGATGGAACTATGAAATTTCTTTTCCGTCTGAAAGACGGGAATCTTATTGAAACAGTTTTAATGAGGTTCGATTACGGATCTTCCGTCTGTGTAACCACACAGGTAGGATGTAATATCGGATGCAGTTTCTGCGCAAGCGGACTGCTGACGAAGAGCAGAGATTTAACAGCGGGAGAAATTGTTGAGCAGATCATGCATGTGCAAAAAGCAATGGATGAAGAAGAGAAAGAAGAACGCGTAAGTCATATAGTAGTTATGGGTATTGGAGAGCCGTTTGACAACTACGAAAATCTTATGGCCTTTCTACGGGTAGTTAACAGTGACCGCGGCCTTGGAATAGGAGCCCGTCATATTACGGTTTCAACAAGTGGGATTATCAAAAGAATTTATGACTTTGCAAATGAAAATATTCAGGTCAACCTGGCTGTTTCTCTCCATGCGCCTAATAATGAAATGCGTACGAGAATAATGAAAATTAATAAAGCACAGCCGATCGAAAAGTTAATGGAAGCGATAGATTACTATTTAGAAAAAACGAACCGCAGAATTACTTTCGAATATATTCTGCTGGACGGAGTCAATGACAGTAAAGAAACTGCATTGGAGCTTGCTGAGCTAATTAAAGACAAGAAAAAGCTTTCCTATGTGAATCTTATCCCCTACAACCCGGTGGATGAGCATATTCAATATGAACAAAGCAGAAAAAGTAATATCCTTACCTTCTTTGACACTCTGATGAAGCAGGGCGTTCAATGTGGTGTGCGTCATGAGCAGGGATCGGATATTGATGCTGCATGCGGCCAGCTGCGAAGCAAGCAAATGGAGAAAGACCGTAAAAAAGCAAAGGCCTCTGCAGGAAAAGAATAGTATAAGAAGAATTTGATAAGGATGTCTCATATATGGGACATCCTTTCTTACATAATAATTTACTGGCAAAGGAGAAACGAATTCATATGAAAGCTATATTATTTGATCTTGATGGTACACTGCTCCCTATGGATACGGAAGCATTCATTAAAAATTACACAAAAGAACTAGCACCAAAAGTCGCGCATATTGTAGAACCGGACCAGTTTATTAAAGCTTTGTGGACCGGCACAGAAGCTATGATGTCAAACAAAGATGCGGCAAAAACCAATGAAACAGTATTTATGAATGCATTTCTACCAATTGCTGAGGTGGAAAAAGATGAAATTTGGCCTGTGTTGGATAACTTTTACAATTATGATTTTGCTTCTTTTTCTTATTTAACTTCTCCTACTTCAAGTGCCAGAGAAATTGTAAATACTGCGCTGACCAAAGGATATAAAGTAGCGATAGCCACGAACCCTGTTTTTCCAAAAGTAGCCATTGAGCACAGGTTGGAATGGGCGGGACTAAAAGATTTACCGCTTGATCATGTAACCTATTACGAGAACAGTTATTACACAAAACCTCATACTGAATATTACCAGTCGATTGCTGAAGAATTAGGAGTAAATACAAATGATTGCGTGATGGTCGGGAACGATAAACAAGAAGATATGGCAGCAGGAAACTGTGGAATGAAAACATATTTAGTACATGGACACGTTATTGACCGGGGAACTGATAGCTTCGCGGTTAATGATGAAGGAACGCTCGAGCAATTAACGAAAGATATTTCAGATAATACAGGCATATTCAAAACCTAAGCTGCCTTGAAAATAAAAGTTTTGCTGAAAAGAGGCTCTTCACCTTAATAAGTAGTTGAAATAGAAAGAACAACCTTCCTTTCATATACAGCCTCCTCTTTCATAGTGCAGTTTAATCTGCCTGTAGTTTTCATTGTGACAGGAGAAAATTTCGCTTCTGCTGTCCGGCTCTGGAGAACCTCTACAGCTCAGACTTCCATCTTCCGTGATATTCCACATGTGTCTGCCGGTTTTCATTTTTTATTACCTATGCTATATAAAATAAACGCCTGTTTCTGCTGTGCACACTTATATTAACAGGAAGGTTTATACGCCTGAGGATAAAAAGACCGGAAAAAATAAGGGAACAGCTGAAGAAGGTCACCACGTCAGGAGGGGTTTTCAACACCAAAACAGACGTTAGTAGGTCCAAATTATTAAAATAATATACTTTTTAAATGAAAATGTTCTGTAAAGTGGATATTTCTATAGCCAGCTGGAAAAGAATCTGTAGACGTATGAATAAATTTTCTGGCATCAGAGCAGTCGAAAAGGTAAGATAAGTTTGTAGAATTAACAAAGATTCACAAGTGGAGGGATTAACAGATGAAAAAAATAGCTGTATTAACAAGTGGAGGAGACGCACCAGGAATGAATGCTGCAATAAGAGCAGTAGTAAGAGCGAGCATTTATTTTGATATGGAGATATATGGTGTAAAAAGAGGTTTTGAAGGACTTATCCATAAGGACATATTTCAACTGGATGCTTCTTCCGTAGGTGATATCATACATAAGGGCGGAACCTTTTTAAAAACTGCCCGTTCAGTAGAGTTTATGTCCAGAGAGGGACGTTTAAAAGCAGTGGAAGCTTTAAAGGACATAGGGATTGAAGGATTAATAGTAATAGGAGGAGACGGCTCATTCAGAGGAGCAGAAAAATTAACGGAAGAAGGAATAAAGACGATAGGCATCCCAGCTACTATAGATAATGACCTCGCTTATACAGATTATACTATTGGCTTTGATACTGCGGTAAACACAGTGATTGATGCAGTTACCAAGATCAGGGATACTTCCACTTCTCATGAGAAAACTACAATAATCGAAGTAATGGGGAGATATTGTGGAGATCTGGCACTGTATGCAGGTGTTACCGGAGGGGCGGAAAGCATAATAGTTCCTGAAGATCCAGTTTCTATAGAAACGATTATTAATAAATTGAATCAAGGAAAAAAACGAGGAAAACTTCACCATATTCTTATGCTCGCAGAAGGAGCAGGAAGTGCTTCCAAACTGCAGGAGGAGTTACTTGCTTCCACTGGAGAAAATGCGAGAGTTACTGTGCTGGGTTTTATTCAACGCGGTGGAGATCCTACAGCTGATGATCGGCTGCTTGCCAGCAGAATGGGTGTAAAAGCGGTTGAATTGTTAAAGGATGGGGTTTCAAATCACGTGATAGGAGTCAGAAAAAATAAACTTTTTTCAAAGAAAATTGATGAAGCTCTCAAAGAAGACAAAGTACTCGATAAAGAACTTATCCGATTAGCAGAAATTTTGTCAGTTTAATCTATTTATCAACCTCGTGTTTAAATGTGGAAGATCAGGTGAATATACATCTATGAGACTCTACAAGGAGGAATTCCACATGGAACAAAAAAAATTGGATAAATTTAAAAAGATATTGGAAAGCAGAAAAAAAGAATTAAAAACTGATTCCACAGTCGATCCGCTTGATGATGAAGAACTATCGAACTATGATAATCATCCGGCAGATCAAGGTACTGAATTAGCGGACAGGCATACAGAGCAAGCTCTGACTAATCATCAGAAAAACGAGTTATTTGAAATAGAGGAGTCTCTCAGGCAGATAGAAAAAGGAACTTATGGAATATGCCAGGTGAGTGGAGAAGAAATCCCTGAAGAACGTCTGGAGGTTCAGCCTACTGCTAAAACAAAGGTTGAATACAGTGACCAGCTCCAGGAAAATAGAAGACCTGTGGAGGAAGAAGTAACGAGTACTATGCAGAGTGGCCAAAGAGACCGCCTGCGGCAGGGTCACTTAAATGACGCGATGGATCATGGCACTTCAGATTCCGATCAAGATAAATAAAGATAATAAGTGCTTGATAAATCAATCTTGTCTATTATGAGCTTCTTGTGTAAAGATAGTGGACACTGTGCCAAGCACCTTCTCAATTAGTGAAGCCTGTTATTTAAGAAATAAATTACTGCTGGTTTTCCAGCATGTTAGACTGCAGAAAAATTAAAAAGGCAGAGGACCTATGACCGTCAGTTGCCATAGTCCTCTGCTCTTTTTATTCGTTTTTTCTTTAAAAAAAGGAAAATTATCAGAAACAGAATATATAATATAATAGCTACAATTATTAAATTTGAATATTCAATCATTGCATTGTACCGGGTTACAATTATGATTGAAATAAGAAGAGCCGTAATAATTATCGTATACTTAGGAATCGGAACATTCTTTAAACTGGGAACTGGAATTTTACTGACCATCAAAATGCATAAAAGCATATATACTGCAGAGATAGCTGCCTGTGGAAGTGCATAGTTAAATAAAGTTAATAAAGCGATGATCCCTCCTGCAGCAGTTATCGGTACACCTGTAAAGTAGCTTTTAGTGGAAGTATCGGAATCAATGTTAAATCTAGCAAGACGAATTGCCCCAAAAATTGGGAACGTACCAGCAATGAGTAATCCGATAAAACCAAGGTCTGTAAAAGTTGTACCGAATATCAGCATAGCAGGAGCGGCCCCAAAGGTGACAATGTCTGCAAGTGAGTCGAGTTCCTTTCCAAAAGTGGATTCTACCCCTAATTTTCTTGCAGTCCATCCATCCATGCTGTCAAGCATCATTCCTATCAATATAAATATCGCAGCATTCTGATAATCTCCAATACTTGTTGCACCTATAGACATAAATCCAAATAACAGATTGGATAAGGTTATTCCGTTTGGTATATGTTTTATCATCACTAAGTTTTTTCTCCCTCCCTGTTATTTTCGTAATAATCTTTAGTATACCTTACTTTGTGAGTGAGAAGAAACTCCGAAGGAATCAATCTGAAAAATGGAAAAGTACCGACAAAGCTTACTGCATATGATAATATGAGAACATTGATATAATGCTGGAGGGATTATTATGCAAAATGATATGAAATTATTTACTTTAAATTCAAACAGAAAATTAGCAGAAGAAATTGCAGATAAGTTAGAAATGCCCCTGGGTGTTTCTTCAATTACACGTTTTAGTGATGGGGAAGTACAGATGAATATTGAAGAAACTGTCCGAGGATATGATACTTATTTGATTCAATCTACTTCTGAACCAGGTAATGAATATTTAATGGAATTATTAATCATGATTGACGCATTAAAACGTGCTTCTGCCAGATCCATTAATATTGTAATTCCTTATTATGGCTATTCACGCCAGGATCGAAAGGCTCGTTCCAGGGAACCGATTACAGCAAAATTGATTGCAAATTTATTGGAATCTGCTGGAGCAACGAGAATTCTGACGCTTGATCTTCATGCTGCACAAGTTCAGGGATTTTTTAATATCCCTGTGGATGAATTAAGAGCAAACAGCTTATTATCAGAATATTTTCTGAAAAAGAAGTTAAAAGATATCGTGGTAGTAGCTCCTGAAAATGCAGGAACTGCAAGAGCAAGGCGCTTAGCTGATCAGCTGGATGCACCGATTGCATTTATCGATAAGCAAAGAACCGCTGAAACAACTTCCGTTCACGGAATAAATATCATTGGAGACATTAAAGGAAAATCAGCAATAATTATAGACGATATGATTGATACAGCACGTACAGTGACATCCGGGGCCTCAGCTTTAATAGATCTGGGTGCGAAGGAAGTTTATGCATGCTGTACACATGGCGTACTGTCGGAGCCGGCAGTATCCAGAATAAGAGATTCTGATTTAAAAGAAGTAGTGATAACTAATTCTGTATTTTTACCTGCTCAGAAACAAGACGAACGAATTAAAGTTCTTTCTGTGGGAACATTATTAGCGGAAGGAATCAGACGCGTCCAGACAAATGAATCTGTGAGCACTTTATTCTAAAATAATTCGTAATATACTATTAAAATAAAAAACTTATATGAAAGAATTCACAAATCAAATAATACTTTTAAGGCAAAGCGGGTAAGAGTCATAGAAGGGTAATATTTCATCAGTGTCAGTACAGGGGCTGCTGAAACATTTATTTTATTAGTATATGTATATCAGTATGATCCTGACAGAAGTAAATATCCCTCTTCCGGTGATGGAATCGATTTAAATAACCACCCTATGAAATTTTCCATGGAACAGGGGGAAAATTCAAAAGAATTTATTGGCAGAGAGGAGTAATGTATGCCTAAGTCGAAATGGTTTTTGTTTTTATACAGCATCGTCCTACTTTTACTGGCAATTAATTTAGCGGTAGAAGTACCGTTTATATTTACGCCGATTACAGTAGCATTGTCATCAATTGCCCCAGTTATTATCGTCGGGGGAGTACTCTATTATATTTTAAGGCCGCTGGTAAATTTACTAGAAAAGTACATGCCGACTGTAGTGTCGATTTTACTTATTTTCTTAACATTTATTGGAGCGATTGCTGCATTAGTAACTTTTGTGGGTCCTATTATAGTGAGGCAGGCTCAGAACTTTGCCGATAATGTACCTAATATCATCAGCTCTGTCGAACAATGGATTAACGACATGATGACCAGTGAATGGATGGAGATGGTGCAGGGGGATCAGCTCCTGGAAGATTTCGATCCATCTGTAATTACTGATAACCTTACGCAGATAGCTGCTAACTTTGGAGGGAATATAGCAAGCATTTTAGGAATGATATTCAGTATCATCATGCTCATTGTTGTACTGCCTTTTGTATTATTTTTCCTTTTAAAAGATGCTCAAAAGCTGCCTGAAAGTATTCTGGGCTTTCTCCCGAGCGATCAGGAAGACGAAGGTAAAAAAATTATGAGTGAAATGGACGGCACTTTGAGTGCCTACATTCAGGGACAGGCTATCGTGAGTTTTTGTGTAGGTATACTTTCATTAATCTTATATTTAATTATTGGTTTAGATTATGCGTTAGTATTAGCTCTTGTTGCAATGCTGACAAATCTAATTCCTTTCGTAGGTCCTTTTATTGGAACGATTCCAGCAGTATTTGTAGCGTTTTTTGATGCACCAATTACAGCGCTTTGGGTGATATTAGGTATTGTGGTTATTCAGCAGATTGAAAGTAATTTAATATCCCCGAATGTAATGGGACATAAACTGCATATCCATCCGTTAACTATTATCCTTCTACTATTACTGGCTGGAAACCTGGCAGGGTTAATAGGACTGATACTTGCCATTCCTGCTTACGCTGTATCTAAAGTGATAGTACAGAATGTATATCGTTTATTAAAACTAAAGTATCCGAACCTAAGGTAATATTTATACAGTTTAACCGGCATTTTCAATAAAAAAGGTGGTTCCCCAATGTGTTTTTACATTTGAAACCTTTTTTATTTGAACAAATGATGCTGAGAAAGAAGATTTCTTTTAGCTGTGGAAGAGAGTGGGATGATGTAATTTCTCACTTTCTTATTCCTGCAGCCTTTAAGGGAATTTTCTTTTTTTATGAGCAGACAACTAATTTTCCAGACATCTTAAAAAAAGTTTTAAGAAGGGAAGGTACCTTCTATTAAATGTATCTTCACCAGTTTTGTTCTGCTTAATTTTAAAACTTAAACGATTTTTGCTTGTTAGTATAAGCTGTAAATAGGTTAAGCCTGAATCTGTTTCTAATTTACATAACTTATAATTTTTTTAAACACACAATAATCTAATGTGATAAAGCTGATTCGTACTGTTAAACTTTAAAATATCTTACAAACTATCTATATTCAAAAAACTGATAAAAAGAGGGATAAACATGTATGTATTTTTAAAGGAATACTTTTTAGAAATTAAAAAAGAGTGGAGTAAAGACCAGGCTCCGTTGTTGGCAGCTGCGCAGGCTTTTTATTATTTATTGTCGATTGTCCCTATGTTAATCCTGATAATTTCAATTCTGCCTTATTTCCAGTTTCAGCCTGAGCAAATTATAGAGTATGGAGAAGAATTTTTACCGGCTGAAGCGATGGAGGTAATGGAAGATACAATCATAGATACCGTTTCCACTCCTAATGGGGGGTTGCTTACTTTCGGAATTATAGGAACTATATGGTCGGCCTCTAATGGAATGAACGCTTTTATCATGGCGATTAATACTGCCTATAATGTTAAAACCAGGCGTACGTTTATTAAGCACCGGGCACTGTCCATACTTATGACGCTGCTGCTTATCTTTTCTTTTTTGGTCTCACTGACTCTGCCCATCTTCGGACAGGCTATTCTGGATTTAGTGACATCTTTTATAAACCTTCCGGAACAAATAGAACTCATCTTTCAAATAAGCAGGTGGGTTGCAGCCTTGATTATTATTACTCTAATTCTCTCTATTCTTTATAAAGTTGCACCTAATATGAAAATTCCTTTTAAAAAAGTCCTTCCTGGTGCATTGATTGCTACAGTCAGCTGGATGTTAGCTTCATTTGGTTTTTCCTTGTACATTAGCAACTTCGGTAATTTTTCTGCTACTTACGGAGGCTTGGGAGGAATTATTATATTGATGCTTTGGTTCTTCCTTACAGGTGCAATCTTACTGTTAGGTGCAGAAATAAATGCGATTCATTATAGAAAAACAAAAGGAAGGTAGTTTCTTAATAGAATTGCACTGCTGAACTGTAGAGGAAGGTGAGGTAATGATCACCTTTTCAGACTTTATTTCGAGTAAGAAAGCAGCAGAGTAATTAGCCGGAGACAACACCTCATTGAATGTGAATCAGCAATTTGAAATCTCTTTTTAAAATAAATTATATTTCAAGAAAGGTAATCTCTTTGAAAACAAAAAAAGCATACCAGGATAAAACCTGGTATGCTTTTAATTAAACAGCAGAAGAATATAATTTTCTTTGTAAAATTTGATAAATATGCTGCTCCTGCTCCTGAGTTAATGGAGTCAGCGGCAGTCTGACGGATCCTGCTTTCACATGAACCATTTCAAGTGCTGCTTTGACAGGAGAAGGACTAGGCGCGCTGAACATCGCGTCCATTACAGGCACGAGTTCGCGGTGCTGCTGGGCTGCATAGGCAGTCTGACCATTATGGAAGGAAGACAGCATCGATTGCATTTCGTTACCAATAATGTGCGCCGCTACAGAAATGATTCCTGCTGCTCCCACGGCAGCGGAAGGCAGTGTCAGACTATCATCTCCACTGTACAAAGTGAAATCTTCCGGTGTGCCGGAGATTACAGCCGTCATGTGATCCAGGTCTCCGCTCGCATCTTTAATGGAAACTATATTATCAACATTTTCAGCTAAAGCAATCGTTGTAGAAGCGTCTAAATGTACTCCCGTTCTCCCGGGAACGTTATAAAGGATTACAGGCAGAGAAGTTGCATCAGCTACAGTTTTAAAATGCAGATACATTCCCTCCTGATTAGGTTTATTATAATAAGGGGTAGAAAGCATGACAGCATCTACACCAGCCTGTTCTGCTAACTGAGTTAATTCTACAGCTGCATAGGTACTGTTTGTGCCCGTGCCTGCAATAACAGGTACCCGATTAGCTGCAAAATCAACTGTATTTTTGAATAAAGCTGCTTTTTCTTCGTGAGATAATGTAGGTGCTTCACCAGTAGTTCCTGCTACTACAATGGCATCGGAACCATTTGCAATAAGGTGATTAATCAGTTCACGAAGTGCCTGAAGATCAATATTTCCATTTTCATCAAAAGGAGTCACCATAGCTGTAATAACTTTTCCAAAATTCATAAAAATCCACCCTCTATTCAATAATTTTTCTGCCGGAACGACAGAGCTTTGAATAGAGCTAAATCATTGGCTTTAAAAACGAAAAAACAGCAGCTTGAAAGGCTCAGCTGCTGTGGTAAACTTCGTTTATCCAGCGTGAGATAGCCCTTCATACAGTCCGATTTTAAGACTATATGACAGTGTTGAACTTATTCAGTCCAACCCCAGCATTCCGTTCATGGTGAAACAGTCTGCTTCGGCAATGTTTCCTTTCAGTAAATATCTTAGGGACCCCATTCCCTCCATTTACCTAATTTTAAACAATGCGCCTCTAAACTCACTTCAATTGTTTGAAGTAATGTTAATTTGTAATTTCACACTACCAGAAAAAATAAAGTTTTGCAATCTTTACTTCTTATCAGGCAAATGTTTGAGAATATACTTTCATTTCGCTAAAATGGGGAGGATAGGAATCGGAATAATGGAGGATATTATGACAAAAATCAATGTAATCGGAGGAGGAATTCTTGGGGCTTCTACTGCTTTTCATTTAGCTGTAAAAGGAGCGGAAGTCACTTTAATTGATTCTTCCTATAAAGGACAGGCAACAAATGCCGGGGCAGGAATTATTGGTCCCTGGCTCTCGCAGCGGAGAAATAAAGACTGGTACAACATGGCGCGGGGAGGCGCAAAATTTTACCCTGAACTGATCAGCCGTCTTGCTGAATATGATGAAAGAAATACAGGATATAAAAAAGTAGGATCGATTCATCTTCATGATTTAGATGAAAGGCTGGAACATAAATATAACCATGCAGTGAAACGAAAAGAAACAGCTCCAGAAATAGGGGAAATATCGCTGCTGGATGAAAAGGAAACGAGAGCTTTTTTCCCGCAATTGAGGGAAGGATATCGTTCAGTTCACATTACAGGATCTGCGAGAGTAGACGGCAGAGAACTTAAAAATGCTTTACTGCAGGCTTCGGTAAAACTAGGTGTAAATATAATACATGGAGAAGCTGAACTTATTAAAGAAAAGAAGGAAATAATTGGTGCAACAGTTAATAAAAAGCATACTTATTACGCTGATAAAACAGTTGTGACTACGGGGGCATGGACCAAAAAATTATTGGAGCCGCTGGGTTACAAGTGCCTTGTAACACCTCAAAAAGGACAGATTCTTCATATGAAAATTGAACAAGAAAATGATTCCTGGCCCGTGGTAATGCCGCACAGCGAATACTATCTTCTTCATTTTGGAGGAGGTCATGTAGTCTTTGGAGCGTCTAGAGAAGATAACAGCGGGTATAATACTCAGGCTTCTGTCGGCGGACAACAGGAAATTATCAATGCCTGCCTGGAACTCGCTCCTGGTTTGAAAAACGCCGAAATAATTGAAACAAGAGTGGGGCTGAGACCTTTCACACCTGGGTTTTTACCGATTTTCGGGCGGATACCGGATACCGTCAACGGGTATATAGGCGATGGACTGGGAGCTTCCGGCTTAACTGCAGGTCCTTATCTAGGCAGGGAGCTTGCTTCACTTGCTCTGGAAAGTGAAACAGAGTTGAATCCCGATAATTACTCGGTGGATAATGCAGTAAGCGTTTGGAACAATGATTAATATACAATTAAAACGGATATAGAGGAAGAAGGAGTAACGTTCATGCAGCTGCACGTATTTTTAAGAGCAGGTCTGATATTATTTATACTTATTGCTCTATATTATATTAATACTACGTATTTGAATTTAGAAGCAGAAGAGCTTCAGAATTTTTTACTTTCTTTTGGAATTTTAGCGCCGGTTATATTTATATTGCTTTTTAGCATCAGGCCTTTTCTATTATTTCCTTCTTCAGTATTAGCTATTGCAGGGGGGCTGGCATTCGGGCCGTTTATCGGTCCGCTTGTTACTTATATTGGTTCTTTAGCAGGCGGGATATTATCCTTTCTATTTATAAGAAAAGTCCGAAAGAAAAAGACTGAAGGAGAAGGCACGAAAAGAGAACTTATAAAAAAACGTATCGAAGAAAATGGGTTATTTTATATAGTTTCCCTGAGAATCATTCCTGTAATTAATTTTGACCTTGTAAGTTACTTAGCTGCACTATCCACAGTACGTTTTAAAACTTACGCTGCTGCAACGATGATCGGGATAATTCCTGGAACAATTGCTTTTAATTTACTGGGAGCTTCTTTAGCAGACCTTTCCCCTGGTTTAATTGCAGTAACAGCTTTAATGTTTGCGATTGCCCTTTCAATTCCTGTGTATGTAAGACACCTGCTTCGTAAACGAAATCTGGATATAGAAGATATTACTGATAAGAAGTGACCGTGCAGAAGGTGGTGTAATTTTGGAGAAATTTCAAGTGGTTATTATTGGGGGAGGAGTCGGAGGTTTAACTCTTGCACTTCGGCTTGCTCAATCAAATGTAAAAGTACTGGTGATAGAAAGAGATAAAAATCCTGGAAAAATATACAAAGGGGAACTTCTGCAGCCTAAATCACTGCTTCACTTTCAGGAAATGGGCATCGCAGATAATGTTTTAAAAGAAAGTCTCGCACTACCCACTATTCATACTTATGAAGTGAAGGAAGATAAAAATGGAACAATCAGCGATTCTATGTATATCCCTTTACATTATGACCGGCTTGAAACAGCTTTTCCAGAAGCCAGAATGATTCCCCACGAAAAGCTTAAAGAAATTATATTTAAAGAAGCTGAGAAGCTTGAGAATTTCCATTATTGGAATCCAGCTGTGTTTAAGAAGTTCACAAAAATGGATCAAAAGAAGAAAAAGTTTTCTAAAGCAAGCGTGAAGTACGGGGAAAAGGAAATTGATGTAGAAGCGGACTTTTTTGTAGGAGCAGAAGGAAGAGCTTCACTAATGAGAAAAGCAATGAATCAGCATTTAGTTACTACACAGTATAACCATCACTTTCTCACAGTAACTTTTCCGAGGCCTGCCAATTATACCGAGGCACGAATGTATGCCTCTCACAAATCATTTATTGGACTTTTTCCACTCCCAAATAATGAAGTAAGGTGTGTGATGTTAATAAAGCCTGGTGAATATAATAGGATGAAGAAAGAAGGCCTTCATACATTTACTGATCCTTTTATTCAATTTGAGCCTGAATTAAAAGATTACGTAACGCAAATAGCATCCTGGAAGCAAATTCAGCTGATGATTCCTATCAGGCATAATATTCACGAATACGTCCAGGGGAATGCTGCTATTATTGGCGATGCAGCGCACGCTGTTCATCCGATGGCAGGGGAAGGGATGAACTTAGCTATACAGGATGGGGCAAATCTGGGAGACCTCCTGGCATGGATGTATGAAAATAATCAGCTGCATCCAAAAAATTTAAAGAAATTTGAAAGAGTGCGCAAAAAACGATCTGACAGAATTTCCATGCTCAGTCACTTTTCTGCGCTTGGCTATGCGTGGTCTTTCAGGTGGTACCAGTTTGGGAGAATGTTTGCGTTAAAGAGATTTGAACGGCATCCAATTTTACATTATAAACATATGCTCAATATTTCCGGAGTAGGGTGGTGGACGTATACTCCTATGGATGTACTCAGGTTTTTCGGTCCTGCCTCAATGTACCTTAAAAGAAGATTTAAAAAAAGAAGCAAAGAAGCAATATTTTCTGAATCGGATGATTACCCATGGCGGTATAAGAAATAATATAAGCAAAACTAGATGCCCCTCATAAAAGTATACTCTTTGTGCGGGGCATTTTTACTGTGCATCTGAGGGTTGCTGAAGCAGGTAAATACATATTTTAAAAAGTGCAGCATCATAAAGTCTTAGGAGAAGGTAAAGGTCATAACAGCAAATTCTGAAATAATACAGAGTGTTTATAAAATAAGAGTTATTGTATATTTATGACTTTCTATGCATTGGGTTCTCCTCCGCTTCCCGGCGGAAGATTGGTCTGGTCTTTAGCTGTTTCTCCTGCCCTTGGGGCAGAAGAAAGGACCTTCAGACAGCGCTTAAATCCCGCTCGTCTTTTTCTCAGCTGCAGCCGCAGGAGGTCAACTCCTGGAGGATTATGAACGACTCTTATATCTTCCCAAGTGTTTTACTTGGAAGATATAGTAAGCATGAGCGAAGCCGTGCTCCTCTTTTAAGAAGGCAGGTAAGCTGAGAGAGTTCCCTGCGGAAAGCGACCCTTTGGAGACAAAATCATAGTAGCGAATACTTATATAGAAAAATGCTTTTTCAACAGCCTGTATTCTTTCAGCGTAGTGCGGTGAAAGAATATTTGAGAAGAAGCGCTGCAGAAAGATTCCTAAGGAGTTGAACATAATATTTATATTCCTGACAGATATAGTATATAAGATGAAGGAAACTAATTAATATGAGTAATAATTAAATTTAAACAGCTTATCTGTATAAAGGATATCAGACGCTAAGGTTTACCTACCTCGTTTTTAAAAACTCTGGTAAAATAAAGATATACGAACATACGGTTGTATTAAAGAAAAGAGGTGTTCTTTTGGCTATTAATATTTACACCGGCAGATCTGGAACTGGAAAAAGTTATGAGATGCATACAGAAATAATTCAGCGTTGTACAGATAACCCCGATGGGTCTCCCATCGTCCTGCTAGTACCTGATCAGATGACTTTTCAAACAGACAGAGAACTGCTCTTACGTGCCGGTAAAGGTCTAACACGAGTGAGAGTGCTCAGTTTTACCCGCCTTGCATATCTGCTTCTTCAGCAAGAAGGCGGTATAACTAAAAAACAAATTTCAAAAACTGGTATTCACGCTTTGATTAGAAAAGTAGCTGCAGAAGCTGCCGATAATCTGGAGCTATATGGAAATTCGATTACATCGAGAGGATTCATTACACAGTTAGAAAGAATGCTTACTGAATGTAAGCGCTATGACCTGACCTGTGAGACCATGCAGCAAATATATGACGAACTCTTAAAAAGCGAAAATTTATCAGCTTCTGAAAGAAAATTAAAAGCGAAGCTGCATGATTTTCTTATTATCCAGAATGCAATGGAGAAGACGCTGCAGGGAGTCCATGTGGAAGAAGAGGATCTGCTGAACATGGCAGCTGAAAAGATTAAAAATGGCGCTAAGGAAAATACAGATTTTTATGTAGACGGTTTTCATAGTTTTACTCCCATAGAAATGAATGTAATTGACAAACTGATTCAATCTGCTGACTTTCATATCGCACTAACAGCAGACAAAATACCTGCCATTTCAGAAAATCTGCAGCCGCTTGATTTGTTTTATGAACCAGTTTCTACAATACAGACAATTTTGCAGCTTGCAGAAGAAGCGGATGTACCATGTTATATTAAACAGTTTAATAAACAGAAAAGATTTATATCACCGGAATTGGAACATCTGGAAAAAGATTTTAATTCATTTCCCCCGAGAAAAATCGTAAATAACCAGGTGAACCTCTGGGAAGCAGTTCATCCAAGGGCCGAAGTGGAACATACAGCAAGAGAAATATTCCATCTTATTAAAAAGAAAGAATACAGATATAAAGATATTGCTGTGATAAGCAGGGACATTAACAGGTATAAAGATTATGTTGAAACTATTTTTCCATTAGAAGACATTCCGTATTTTACTGACAGCAAAAGATCAGCTGAAGATCATCCTTTAACTGAATTTATTAAATCCAGTTTGGAAGCAGTGGAAAAAAACTGGCCTTATGAAGCGATGTTCAGGCTTATAAAAACTGAGTTTTTGTTCTCAAATGACAGAGTGAGAGAAAGAGAATTAGCAGACCAGCTGGAAAATTATGTGCTTGCATACGGGATACGAGGGAAACGCTGGTATGATCAAAAGCCCTGGAACTACCGGTTTTCCAACAAATCAGAGCAAACGGAAAATGAAGAGGAAGATACACTAATTCAGGATTTAGAAAGTATGCGAAAAAAATTAACAGAGCCGGTTCTGAAATTACAGGAAAAGTTAAAAACAGCTGTATATTTGAAAGAATACGCACAGGCGCTCTATGATTTTGTAGAAGCTGCAGATATTCCGGAAAAGCTTGAAGAAATGAGCAGGGAAGCCATTGAAAAAAACAATTTAAAAGAAGCAGCAGAAAATGAGCAGATGTGGAAAGAGACAATTCAGCTGCTGGACGATATTGTTGAAGTAAGCGGTGAAGAAAAAGTAACGCTCTCTATTTTTCGTGACATGATAGATTCCGGGCTGGAATCTATGAAATTTTCTATTATTCCTCCTGCATTTGATCAAGTCGTCCTTGGTGATGCAGAAACTTCCCGATTATCAAACATAAAAATTTTATTTCTTTTAGGAATGAATGATGGGGTCTTTCCAAGAAAGCCGGAAGAGGAAGGATTTCTTACAGAGGAAGAACGAAATTTAATGGAGAGGACTGGAATGAATCTGGCACCTGGTGCGGAAGCACAGCTTCTCGGGGAAAATTACTTATTTTATCGTGCAGTGACCCAGCCCGAAGAAAGACTTTATGTAAGTTATTCCCTGCAGGATGCCGATGGGAAAAATTTGCAGCCTTCTCTCTTTACCGGAGTTCTTACAGAAAGGCTTGAAGGTCTTCAGGCAGAGACAAAATTTGAATCCCCTCATGAACATGAAACAGAACATGAGAAGCTGTTTGTCACGAATGAAGACAGATCATTATCTTACCTTACCGTTCAGCTGCAGCAGTGGAAAAATGGGTATGCGATCCATCCATTGTGGTGGGATGTTTATAACTGGTTTGCTGAGAAAAATCCAAGCAGAAGATTTGAAGTGCTTGTATCCAGCTTATTTTATAAGAATTTACCGGACACTTTAAAAAAGGGAACAGCAGAGAAAATATATGGCAAACGGTTAAAAGCCAGTGTTTCAAGGTTTGAGCAGTATAACGCCTGTCCTTTCTCCCAATATGCAAAATACGGACTGAAGTTAAAAGAAAGAGCTGTATTTAAGCTGGAAGCACCTGATATCGGTTTATTATTTCATGATGCGCTGAAAGATGTGTCTACGAAAATAATGAAAGAAAGAGGAGATATCAGGGAATTATCTAAAGCTGAAGTGATCAGATATTCCGATGATATTGTAGAAGCCCTCGCTCCCCAGATCCAAAGGGAAATTTTCCAAAGCTCTGATCGTTATAAATATATACTGCATAAATTAAAAAATGTAGTATCCCAGGCTGCTGTAATGATGGCTGAACAATCTAAGCGAAGTGAATTTGTGCCTGCTGGATGGGAGCTTGGTTTTGGGAAAGGGGAAACCCTGCCTCCGCTCAGTTTTAAACTTGCAAACGGTGCCCTGGTTGAAGTAGTTGGAAGAATAGACCGGGTGGATAAAGCCGAGACAGCTTCTGGGGTTTATTTACGGATTGTGGATTATAAATCAAGTGATAAAGATATAAAGCTGGAAGATATTTATTATGGCCTCTCCATGCAGATGCTCGTGTATTTAGATGTAGTGCTTACACATTCTTATGAATGGCTGCATGTAGAAACTGATGCTGCAGGTGTACTTTACTTTCACGTTCATAATCCAATGCTGAAATCAGATAAGAGATTGACGCTTGATCAGATAGAAAAAGAAATTTTAAAGCAGTTTAAAATGAAAGGATTACTATCTGCAGATCCTGAAGTTATAAGTGCTACGGATACGTCACTTTCCAATGGCTCTTCTGAAATAGCGCCTATTCACGTAAAAAAAGATGGAACCCATGGAGCAAGGTCGAAAGTACTCGGCCCGGACAATTATGAGCTGTTGCGGCATTTTGTACGCAGACAGATGAAACAATATGCAGAAAAAATTGCTGAAGGAGATATTTCACTTACGCCTTACAAGAAAAAACAGCATGTGCCGTGCACCTACTGCTCCTACCGGTCTTTCTGCCAGTTTGATCAATCTCTTGAAACAAATAAATATCGAGTCCTAAAGTCAAAATCTGAAGAAGAAGTTATGCTGAAGATTCAACAAGAGGGAGGGGTGCCAAAAAATGAAGGATAAACCTGCAGATTCAAAATGGACAGATGAACAATGGGAAGCGATCGCAGATGAGCACCGCCCCATGCTTGTTGCCGCCGCGGCAGGGAGTGGAAAGACTGCAGTGCTGGTAGAACGCATAGTCAGAAAAATTATTGATCCGGGAAATAATATTGCACTGGATCAACTGCTGGTGGTTACATTTACAAACGCAGCAGCTGCAGAAATGAAGCAGAGAATAGGTAAAGCTATTGAAAATGAATTATTAAAAGAACCAGGCTCCAATCATCTCAGAAGGCAGCTTTCCTTACTTCAGCGGGCGAGTATATCGACTCTTCATTCCTTTTGTATGAATGTGATCCGAACTTATTATTATGAGTTAGGAATTGATCCACAGTTCAGAATGCTTGACCAGACGGAGTCTCAGCTGCTGGAAGAGGAAGTAGCGGAAGAAATGATTGAAACGGCATACAGAGAAGATCCTGAATTTATTAAGCTAGTTGATTACTTTACCGGGGATCGTACAGATGACCAGCTGAAAGTTTTATTTTTGGAATTATATCATTTTTCACGTTCCCACCCAGACCCTGAGAACTGGCTGAATCAAATTATAAAAGTATATGAATCATCTGGTACGGAGGAATTTGATAATCTTCCATGGGTACAGGAAGCAGCAGCGCACGTTAAAGAAAAACTGAGCTATTGTATTTCAAGGCTGGAACTGGCTGTAAAAAAATCAAAAAGTCCTGAAGGACCCGGTATGTACGTTCAAACACTTCAAAACAATATTCACCAACTGAATTTTCTTTTAAACGCAGCTGGATGGGAAGATTTAAACAATAGTTTTAAATCACTAAAGTTAGAATCTCTGCCGCGTGTAGTTAAAAAAAATCATCCTGATATGGATCCGCAGCTGCAGAAGGAAGTGCAGGCCATCCGCAAAAAAGTAAGTGAAGACCTTGAGGCAGTTGAAAATTCATTTTTCCATGCAGACAGCGATCTTATAGCTGCAGATATGCAGCAGATGGCTCCTGTCCTTAAGCAGCTTATATTTTATGTGAACCGGTTTTCTCAGCTCTTTCAGCAGGAAAAAGTTTCCAGAAACTCTCTGGACTTCAGTGACTTAGAGCATTATTGTCTGGCTTTGCTGCAGCAGGAGGAAACACCAACGGATATTGCCATTCAATATCAGCAGGAATTTCAAGAGGTCCTTGTAGATGAATATCAAGATACTAATTTTGTACAAGAAACGATCCTTACCAAGCTTTCAGGTACCGACCAACTGTTTATGGTAGGAGATGTGAAGCAGTCCATATATCGTTTCCGGCTGGCAGAGCCTGGACTTTTTCTAAATAAATATAAGCAATACCAGCAGCTGAGTGAAGGGAAAAGAGTGGATCTTACAAAAAATTTCCGGAGCAGGGAAGAAGTTTTATCTTCCACGAATTTTGTATTTCGCCAAATTATGAGTGAGAATTTTGGCGAACTTGAATATGATGAAGCGGCTGCATTAAAACAGGGTAATTTTGAATTTAGTGAAAATGATACTATGAGTACAGAAGTTTTGATAGTAGACAAACAAAAAAAAGAAAATAATACAAGCGAGCTGGAAGAGCTGGAAACCTCCCAAATTGAGGCAAGAGCAATAGCTGAGAAAATCCGGGAAATGGTGGACAGTAAATTTATGATTTACGATAAATTTCTGAAAACGGAAAGACCTGTTACTTACAAGGATTTTGTCCTTTTAATGCGTTCCATGCCCTGGGCAGAAACTATGATGGAAGAATTTCAACTTTATGATATTCCTCTTTACGCTGATTTAAGTACTGGATACTTTGAAGCCATAGAAATAAAGGTAATGCTTGCTTTGCTGCATACCGTAGATAATCCATATCAGGATATTCCGCTTGCTTCAGTACTGCGGTCTCCTATTTTTTCGCTTGATGAAGAAATGCTTTCAACAATAAGATTGCGTGCCCCTGAAGATTATTATTTTACTGCGTTAAAGATGGAAGCTGAAGCTGTACCGGAAGGAAAAGCAGCAGCAGCTCTGCAGCAGCTGGAAAAATGGCGTGACGCAGCAAGATCCAACGGGTTATCAGAATTAATATGGAAATTATATGAAGAGTCCGGTTACCTGGAATATGTAGGAGGGCTGCCGGGGGGAAAGCAGCGACGTGCGAACTTAACTGCCTTGTATGATAGGGCCCGTGCTTACGAAACTACCTCTTTCAGAGGATTGTTCCGCTTTTTAAGATTTATCGAACGAATGCAGGAACGGGGGGACGATCTCGGCAAGGCGAGGGCAATTGGGGAACAGGAAGATGTGGTCAGGTTAATGACCATTCATAAAAGCAAGGGTCTTGAATTTCCTGTTGTCTTCGTAGCCGGAATGAATAAACAATTTAATATGATGGACGTTAATAAATCGTATCTTAAGCATAAAAGATTAGGTTTTGCCGCCAGGTTTATCGACCCAGTGCATAGAATTTCCTATCCTACAATTTATTATTATGTAGTACGGGAAAGAATTCGTAAGGAAATGTTAGCTGAAGAAATGCGTATACTATATGTAGCGATGACAAGGGCTGAACAAAAGCTGATTCTTACAGGGACTGTTGATCAGCTGGAAGATTCACTGGCGGGCTGGACTGCTTATATGCCTGGAGAAAAAGTTCCGGAATCGCAGCTTTCTCAAGCTAAAAACTTTCTGGATTGGATAATGCCTGCTGCTTTAAACAGCAAAGAAGGAAACAGATTTCTGCAGAATTTCAGCACTGAAAAATATAAATATTTAGAAAGCAATGCCAGGTGGAAATTTACTGTTTTACAGGCTGGGGAATTAGAAGCGCCATTAACAGAAGATGTTTCGACAGATAAAGACTTCAGGCTGCGTGCTGTAGAGAATCTTGAGCCGGTAGAGACTAAGTCAGAAAAACAGTCTTTATCGCTGGATTGGCAATATCCTTTTAATGATGCGGTAAGAACGAGAGTAAAGCAGTCTGTCACAGAATTAAAAGAATATGAAAAAGATCCTTATGCAGCAGAAAACTTGGTGCAAATCCCTTCAGCATTTGACAGACCGAAATTTGTGCAGGAAAAAGCTTTCAACCCTGCAGAACTCGGAACAATTCTGCATAAATTAATGCAGTTCATTAATTTTAATATAACTTCAGCGGAAGAAGTGGAAAAAGAAATATACAAGCTGGTAATAGAAGAAAAAATGATGAAGACGGAAGCAGAACAAATAAATATTCATTGGATAACTGCTTTTCTGAATTCACAAATAGGAGATGTATTACGAAGGTCAGTGCGGATAAAAAGAGAATTGCCATTTACTTATCCTATAGAGGCTTCTACTATTTATTCAGAATGGAATAGTAAGGAAGAATATTTATTTGTGCAAGGGATAATGGACTGCGTATATGAAACGGAAAATGGAGAGTTGTACATTCTGGACTATAAAACGGATCGAATTACTGGACGTTTTCATTCAGATCAGGAAATTACTGCTTATTTCAAGGAAAAATACTCTTTTCAACTTTCGCTCTATAAGCAGGCATTGGAATCAGCATGGAACCGAAAAGTCAGTGGCGCATGTTTATATATGTTCGATGGCGGATATGTGATCGAAACTGATTAAAACCAGCAATGAATGAAAGGTGAACGAAAAGCTATTAATAACAACCCTCGGATAAGGAGGGTTGTTATTTTATTTTGAAAGAATTATTTTCTAACTAATGAAAGAAAAGAACGCTTCCGGGACAATTCCGGAAGCGTTCTTTATATATAATGGGTCAGTGCAGTCTTTTAATATTGAAATTAAATCGTTGCTGATGTCATACGTTCTTTTACATATTCATCATAGGAAATCTCTTTATCATAAATGCCATCATCTTTAATCTCTATAATTCTGTTCGCTAATGACTGATTGAACTGATGGTCATGTGTAGCAAATATTAATGAACCTTTAAACTCCAGCAGACCATTATTCAATGCTGTAATCGACTCAAGGTCCAGGTGATTTGTCGGTTCATCGAGCAATAGAACGTTTGCTCCGGAAAGCATCATTTTAGAAAGCATGCAGCGTACTTTCTCTCCTCCGGATAAAACAGAAGGACTTTTCTTCGCTTCTTCTCCGGAAAATAACATTCTTCCTAGGAAACCACGGATAAACGTTTCAGATTGATCATCTGGAGAATATTGACGCAGCCATTCTATCAGGCTTCCTTCATTCCCGTGAAAGTGTTCAGAATTATCTTTTGGAAAATAAGCCTGGGAGGTGGTAATACCCCATTTATATGATCCGCTGTCAGGCTCTACTTCTCCCATTAGAATCTGCATGAGTATCGTTTTTGCTTGTTCATTTGGTCCGGTCAGTGCAACTTTGTCGCCGGGGTTTAAAGAAAAAGATACGTTATCCAAATATTTCTTGCCATCTATCGTCTTGGAAATATTTTCCACTGTCAGCATATCGTTACCCATTTCCCGTTCCGGTTTAAAAGCAATATAAGGATATTTACGGGAAGATGGTTTGATATCTTCCAGTTCAATTTTTTCCAAAGATTTTTTACGGGAGGTAGCCTGTTTCGATTTGGAAGCATTCGCACTAAATCGGGCAACAAAAGATTTTAGTTCTTCTATTTTTTCTTCTTTCTTTTTGTTACGCTCCTGTGCCATTTTCAAAGCCAGCTGGCTGGATTCATACCAGAAGTCGTAATTTCCGACGTATACCTGTATTTTTCCATAATCTAAATCTGCAATATGTGTGCAGACGTTATTGAGGAAATGACGGTCGTGGGAGACAACAATTACTGTGTTCTGGAAATTGATTAAGAAATCTTCCAGCCAGTGAATTGCTTCAATATCAAGACCGTTCGTAGGCTCATCCAAAAGAAGAACTTCAGGATTACCGAATAGAGCCTGCGCCAGAAGTACCTTCACCTTATCTCCTTCAGTAAGTTCTGAAAGCGTCATATAGTGTTTAGCATCTTCTATGCCAAGGCCCTGTAAAAGAACAGCAGCATTTGATTCAGCTTCATAACCGTTCATCTCGGCAAATTCACCTTCGAGTTCAGCAGCTTTCATACCATCTTCATCCGAAAAATCTGCTTTCATATAGATAGCATCTTTTTCCTGTCTGACTTCATACAGACGTTTATGGCCCATCATAACTACTTCAAGAACCTGCTCATTTTCATAAGCATAATGATCCTGCTTAAGAACTGCCAGACGCGCATCTTTTGGCAGGGAGACATGACCAGACTGGGCATCAATTTCTCCGGACAGAATTTTGAGGAAAGTGGATTTTCCGGCACCATTGGCACCAATTAATCCATAACAATTCCCCGGTGTGAACTTAATATTAACATCTTCGAACAGCTTTTGATCGCCAAAGCGTAAGCTGACATCTGAAACTTGCATCATAATTTATATCATCCTCTTCATAAACATACTGCATACAATTATAACACCTTTTCAACTTTATTACGAGGGTTATTAAGATTTAGGAGGCAGGCACAGCAGTGAATGAGAAAGGCAGTATGATTTATAAAGAAAATAGTTTTCAGAAAGATTAATAAAAAGCAAGCTCCAGCTTTAAACAGTATATTAATATATTATTGATTTAATTGTTGTTATTTTTAAATGCGTTTATCTTTAAAAATTCAGTTCTGTTAATGCTCATTCTTGATAGGAGAAAATTTCGCTGCCACAGGCCTGCCGAGGACGAGCTCCTCCGCTTCCTCGCTGCGCTGTGGGATTTTCCCAGCTCGTTTTTCCAAAGGCGGTATGTACTTTCACCGCCGCAAGCATTGGCGCAGCCGACCAAATGATCTTAAAGTCATCTTCACGCTCTTGATGAAGATGACTGCTGGTCGAGCGGAGCAATGCATACTCTCTACACAGGCGTCCGCCGGTTTCCCCTCCGTTCTTCCCTTTGCGAAATAAAAGAAAAGATTGTTTTTTATTACAAGCTTTTCTATCAACAAAATGAAGACAAGACGATTTTCAAGGCTCCAGCGGAAAAGAAAGCTTGAAGTTCATTCCGAAGGATAGGGAGACAGTCAGCTGAAGGAACTTTCCGGGGCAGATACAGAAAAGGAATTCACAGGCGAAGCTTTCTAATATCAATATCAGACGTTAACAGAGACATTCATGCTAAATAATGCAAATTGAAAAATGAAGAGAAATATTGTGATTAACACGGTAGCACAAGCCCTTGGGCAGAACTTTTCAAATGTGAAGCAGCATAATTATTTCTATATAGCAGACCTTTTATTTTCAAGGAAGATTTCTATAAAATAGGTGATTTTGTAAAATTTTTATCATTATTTATATCATCGTACATTTTTTAAAATGAATATTAGTTAAATAATGGAAGTTTAAAAAAGTTGTTTTTAGGATATTATTTCAATAAAGAGATTGTTTAAGTAAATTGAAAAGAGTGATGGTTTATGCAGAAAATACCTAGCTTAAAGGATGATTATGCTGACGTGGAAGAAAGACTGATTCATTTTATAGAAATGATGTCACACGCAGATATTAACAGTGCCTGGCATCACTTTGCATTCTTAGCTGAAGACAGATCAAGTACATTTTATGAAGAAGGATATTTAAAAAAATCACGAAAATTCCAGGTATATTATAAAGATAAGCTTTCCTACGAAGGTTACCTATGCTGGTGTTATCCTCATAAAAAGAACGGAAAATGGCATGCAGAAATTTCCGTGAGGTTCGACAAAATTAGGAAGGGGAACAGTCTGGACCTCACAGAAAAGTATTTTCAGCTGGATATAAATCTTTTGGACTTCTTAAATGAATCGAGAGAAGAACTTCATATTGATGTTATTGAGCTGCCAGAATCATTAAGTGACTACGATCAGAAGCGAATGAATATTATTCTGGAAAAATGGGGATTGCAGAGCAGGACAGTAATTAATTTTGATAAAGTTGATTATTCCCAGCTGGAAGTTTTTGTGCAGCACCTTATTTCTACGGCAATATTAGTGCAGGCTGGATACCGGCGAGAAAAAGTTCCTTACAGTAAAGCATCATTATCATAGTAATTATAGGAAAAGAACTGTCCAGCAGGGCAGTTCTTTTTAATTGTATGCACTTTTGTTATGCGTCTTCAAAAGTAAGCTTTATGAAGAGGTCTTTTCATCCAGGCTGCCCAGGAGGTTGTTAAACCATTGGATATCCTCCATATTTCATAAAACTGCAGTAGCACTTTGCTGAAAGTAATTAAAAAACCAAGACGGCCTTTTTCAATAAAAAGAGCGGCACGCAGCGACAACACCCCCGGGAGGAAAATGGACGATTAGAAGATCCGGCTGCCAAGGGCATACCAGAGAAAAAAGCCTCTCTGGAAAGCGTGCAGCGGAAGCAGAGTGCCTAACACATTCCATTCAATAAGCCCTTTCGAACATAGACAGGGGACACGAGGTTTTTGCTTGGATAATAATAGCTAATCAACAGAAGTGCTTTAATATAAACTAGATAGAATTTGCAAGGTGTGGCAGGAGTTAGTAAAATATCAATAACTAACAATTTAAACTTAGGTTTTGTGCGTGAAAACATACACGAGATAATAACAGGAATAAAAATTTAAAGAGGTGAAAAAGTGAAAAGTCTAAACGAAGAAATAGCAGAGACCCTGGATAAAAAAAGATTATGGAATAAATGGAATGAACATGTTTTAAGACTTTCTGAGCAGATCGCAAAAAAACAGATTAAAGCAAGTCAACTATCAAAGCTTATAGAGTCACATAATCACAGCTTAGAGGATATACATACCATGTCGGTACTGAAGCTTATTTCTACTGTACTAAAAAAGGAGCAGGAAGGGTTTTCGCAGGAGCAGGAGGAAATAACCGGAGCAAAATTAAAGTATCAGGAAGCAGTAACAGCTTTAAATGAACTTGAAAAAGAGAAAAAAATGTATGAAGAGCACCGGGATAGTCTGGGAGAAGTCCACCAGGCTTCTGAAAATTTACTTTATCGTAAAAAACAGCTCATTGAAGATGAAAATACCGTCTGGTCTGAAAAACTTTATGAAATTACTTCCAGAGAAATAGAATTATTAGGAGGGGAACAGGAACTCTCAGAAGCGGTTGATGCGGGAGAACATGTTTACTATTCACTGGAAGATTCATTAAAAGCACTCGATAAAGCTTCTAATTGGTCAGTTATGGATTTGATAGATAGAGGGATGGTCACAACTTACATGAAGCACAGTCAGCTGGATAATGCGAAAGATTCCCTGCATCGTGCTGAAAGGAGATTAAGGCAGTTCCAGGATGAGCTAATTGATGTTGAACAGCATGAGTATATCCAGTTAGATATAGGGGACTTTTTAAGTGAAGCCGATACCTTTTTCGATGATATTATTCTTAGCTGGCTTATCCATAACAGAGTAAGGGAAGTGTCTGATAAAATATCTTCTATTCAGGAAGCAGTAAGTGAATTCGTTAACCTGCTAAAAGAAAAAAGAACTGATATTAAAAAACAGAGAATCCGTTTATCAGAAGAAAGAGTAAATATTTTACGCAATGCTTAACTATATTATTATTATGTAAACTAAAAGGAATGATTTAATGTTTTTATTTGTATACGGTACATTAAGAAAAGGTGAAACAAACCATGCACTGCTTCAGGGACTAGATTGTATTGCGGAGCAGGCATATACTACAGGAAATTTATATGATACAGGGTATGGATATCCTGGATATGTGGAAGAAGGAAATGAGAAGGTCTTTGGTGAGATATACTTTCTTCCGGAAAACCTTCTTCCGGCTGTCGACAGACTGGAAGGGTATCAACCGGGCAGAAAAGATAATTTGTATGAAAGGATTACTAAAAAAATAATTACTGATGAAAAAGAAATAGAAGCTGTTGTTTACGTATATAATGATACTGCTTCATTAGATAAGAAAGTCCCGTTTCAAGACTGGAAGGTATATCAATGGCTGAAAGAGAAAAAAGCAGTAGCCTATTTTGCATATGGATCCTGTATGGATACTGAACGAATTGAAGCTGCAGGCATGGAAGATGCTTTTCAGCAGTGGGAAGCGGCTGAAGCAGAAAATCACAGAGTTGATTACACCCAGCATAGAGCAGATGGTGCGCGGGCGAATTTACTGGAAGCAGGGAAAGAACCGGCGGAGGGTATTCTTTATACAGTTCCTTCTGGCGCCGTGGAATATCTATTCAGACGCGAAGGAGTAAAAAAAGGAGCTTATCGTCCTGCATTTATTAACGTAAGAACACAAAACCGTTCTATGGCAGCTTTAACTTTCATCGTATTGGAAAGTAAAGCACCTAAAGCTCCTCCATGGCATTATGCAAAAGAAATTTTAAGAGGAGCACAGCGGGGATTAAGCAGAGAATACCAGCACAAGCTTTTGGAAAGAATGAAAGAACTTAATACTGAACTTTACCCGGAAGAGCTTTAATAAATTTTCCGGGTTATTTGTTTTCCCAATAAATTTCTCCTGACTGTTCCGATTCGTTCAGATGAATATGAAAGTTGTGTTTTTGGTAAAAATGAATAAGTCTGTCAGAGTGTCCCCAGTCCCGTGGTGAAATATTTCCTGTCAGAAAAGGAACGTTCCGGCTTTTTATATAATCCTTTAAATGCTGAATACATACAGAACCGAATCCTTTGTCCGCCTCTCCACGGATATCGTCGATATGGAGACAGTCTTCTTTATAGCTTGCATGAATAGAGAAATCCCAGTGGCCCTGGAAGGGTTTATTGCATTCATGAGCCATAAATCTGCATATTTCTCCATTATCCGAAGTATATAAAATTAATAAACTATCTTCTTTTGTCTGTTCGACCCCAACCACATTATAATGTTTAGCGATTTCTTTTAAATTGTTCTGCAGCCGAAGAAGCTGCATCTCTAAATTTTCATATTCCTGGATTATAGTTTCTTTTTCTTTTGTTTCCTTTGCATCCATTAAAAATGCTGTCTGCACAATAGGGCCTCCTTTCAAAAAACGCTCACAATTTTGGTATTCTACTAGAAAACTTAATTTATTTCAAGCCTGTTTCTTTTCTTTTTATATTTTAAAAAGCTATACTTTTACTAACTTAAGTAAAGCAGAAGGTGACAATATGCAGATAGGAATTGAAGCGATTGAAGGAAGAGGCAATGCCTACGAATTTGGCAGAAAACAGGCAGCAGCTTTGAAAGAAACAGCGCTTTTCGATAAACATACTAATAGAAGGAAAAAATCTATAAAAAGATATCAGACAGATTTTATGGAAGCGAAATCCTGGATAAAAGAGTTATCTCCTTCTCTATGGGAGGAAATGCAGGGACTTGCAGATGGATTAGAGTGGCGCCTTTCCGATGTGGTACATGAGTATGGCGGCTATCAGCAGAGCTGGAAAAAAAGCGGGTGCAGTGCGATTATTACGAATGAAGTGTATGGAAGAAATTACGATTATCACCCAAAAACCTATGATGGAAGGTTTGTATTATGGCAGCCGGAAAACGGATATGCCCATATTGGTTTTGCACAGAGAATTATTGGACGCATGGACGGAATGAATGAACATGGTCTGGCTGTTGGATATCACTTCGTTAATAGGATATCGCCTGAAGACGGGTTTATCTGTTGTTCTATTGCACGCTTTCTGCTTGATTCCTGCAGGACTACGAGGGAAGCAGTGGAAATACTGAAAGATCTTCCTCATCGGCATTCTTTCAATTATTCTTTATCTGACCGTTATGGTGATGCAGCGGTAGTTGAGGGTTCTGCAAAGAGCACAATTGAACTGATAAAACACGATAATGTATGTTCCAATCATTTTCGTAGTGAAGCGAAAGCGAATGAAAACAGACATATGCTTACGGAATCGAAAGAAAGGCTGCACCGATTGAAAAAACTTCAGAAAAGTAATCCTGGTGCGCTTGAAGTATTTAAAATGCTGAATCAGCTAGACTACGGTGTGGCAAAAACCGATTATAAGAATTGGTCTGGAACAATACACACAGCAGTTTATAATTCAAAATCGCTGGAAGTGACAGCAGGAATTGGTGTCAACGCCTTACCAGTGCAGATTTCCTTTAAAAATTGGCTGGCTGGCAGCAGGTTTATCGTAAAAAGACTGCGTGGAAAAATTGAAGATGTGAGTGGGGGAGAACACCTTTCTTCAGAAAAACTTCCTCTGAATCCCTAGGAATCTCAGAACAATTTGAAGCTTTTAGAAGGATTTCTCCGCGGCAGGCGAAGAAAAAAGAGCCGCTGGCGTACTTTCTTATATCAACACAAGCTTTAACAAAGACTCTGATGCAGAAAGAAACTGTACCATGAAAGGTGAAAATTAATACTGCTGTGTAACGAAGGAGAGGACGCACCAGCGCCGTTCGAGAATCCATTTTGGCGGACGGTCTTTCCGCCAAAATTAGTCGAGCTCTTGGGTAAGCCTCTCCGAGAGTGAAGCAGTATTATTGTTTCTTTTTCTTTATAGCAAAGCTTTTTATTTTCAAGGCAGCCTAAAGTATAAAAACCGGCTGAGAAACAACTCTGAACTTAAAAGTACATTTTTTCAGCAAAAAGAGGTTTAATTTACGGATAAGTAGTGAATAGGAGTAACTGTGAGAAGATTTTTACAATAAATGGAGGATGATCTAACATGGCAGAAACAGTATTTTCTACAAAAGCTACAGCAAAAGGCGGAAGAGAAGGTCATGTAAAAAGTGATAATGGTGTGGTAGATGTTGATTTGAGAATGCCGGACAAAAACGGAATTCCAGATGATGCTTCTAATCCGGAACAACTTTTTGCAGCGGGATACAGTGCCTGCTATGATGGAGCATTAAATCTTATGGCTTCAAAAGCAAAAAAAGAAATTGATTCTGAGATCACAGCAGAAGTCAGCCTTAATAAAGATCCTGAGGACAACGGGTTCAAAATCAGCGTAAAACTGCATGTAGATATCAGTGGTGTTTCCCAGGAAGAAGCAGAAGAGCTGGCGCATAAAGCACACGATTTCTGCCCATATTCAAAAGCTACAAGAGGCAATATTGATGTAGACCTGCATGTTACAAGTAAATAAATTATGATGAAATGCTTCGCTGAATTTTTCAGCGAAGCATTTTTAATGAGAAAGGCTAATGAATCAGTTATAATTATTTAGTAAGTATAGGAGGTGAGACAGCATGAAAAAAATCATCATTGCGTTATTCACCCTGATATTTTCTATAGTTGCAGTTATTTTTATTCCTATTATTTATGATTATTTCACGCAGCGCTCTTATGGAAGTGAACCAGTGGAAATAAACGAAAAAGACTTCAGGGAAATTGCAACCTTTGCAGGAGGATGCTTTTGGTGCATGGAACCTCCTTTTGAAGAGGTAGAAGGAGTAGATCAGGCTGTTTCCGGATATATCGGAGGAGAGGAAGAAAATCCTTCTTATGAAGATGTGGCTTCCGGAGAAACATCTCACGTGGAAGCAGTACAGATAAGCTATGACCCTGAACTTGTAAGCTATGAAGACTTACTGGAAATCTTTTGGAGACAGATTGATCCTACCGATGATGAGGGACAATTTGTAGACCGGGGAGAACAATATACAACTGGAATTTTTTATCATGACGAAGAACAAAAATCAAAAGCAGTGCAATCAAAAAAACAGCTTGAAAATTCAGGCCGTTTTGAAGATCCTATTGTAACTGAAATCACAGCGGCGGACACTTTTTATAAGGCAGAAGATTATCATCAGAATTTTTATAAAGAAAATCCTGTCCGCTATGAGTTTTACCGTTCGAACTCCGGCAGGGATGAATTTATAGAAGAACACTGGGAAGAAGAAGAGTATGAGGTGGAACAGGAAGAAAGTGATATACCATTCTGGCGCCAATATGAAAAGGAACCTGAAGAAGTGTTGGAAGAGCGCCTGACAGATGAAGAGTTCTACGTAACACAGGAAGACGGTACAGAAACAGCTTATCAGAATCAATACTGGGATCATTATGAAGATGGAATCTATGTAGATATTCTATCAGGAGAACCTCTTTTCAGTTCCACTCATCAGTATGATTCAGGTACTGGATGGCCAAGTTTTACGCAGCCTATAGCAGAGGAATATATTGTGTTGGAGCCGGAATGGTCATTATTTGGAAAACGGATGGAAGTGAGAAGCAATTATGGCGATTCACATTTAGGACATGTGTTTGAAGATGGGCCAGAGCCGGAAGGTTTGAGATATTGCATGAACTCTGCTGCAATGAATTTTGTACCCGCAGAAGATATGGAAGAGGAAGGATACGAATCCTTTCTATATTTATTTGAAGATGATGAATAAAGGGATGATCAGTCATGAAGAACAATTATAAAGTTGCAACATTTGCAGGAGGGTGTTTCTGGTGTATGGTAAAGCCATTTGATGAACAGCCTGGAATTATAAATGTCACTTCCGGTTATACCGGGGGTGACATTAAAAATCCTACTTATGAAGAAGTGAAATCTGGGAAAAGTGGTCATTATGAAGCTGTCCAGATTAAGTATAACCCAGATGTCTTCACCTATGCTTCATTACTTCATTTATTTTGGCAGCAGGTAGACCCGACGGATGATGGCGGACAGTTTTTTGACCGGGGGAGTCAGTATCGCACTGCAATTTTTTATCATTCCTCAGCACAATATGAGCTGGCTGCAGCTTCGAAAAGAGATATGGAAGAAAACGGGCCGTTTCGTGATCCTATCGTTACAGAGATCCTTCCAGCTGCGGTTTTTTATGAAGCAGAAGAAGAACACCAGAAATTTTATAAGAAAAACCCTGAAAAATATCGAGCTGAAAGAGTAGAGTCCGGTCGGGAAGGATTTATTAACTCGCATTGGGACTAACTTAGGAGGCGCAAGTGAATGGATGAACAGAAACTGCTTGAAAAGATGAACTTCCACCAAATGTACGCTTGTGTTATTAATAAAGAGGGAAACCGGACATTCTCTTATTTCCACGACGGTAATAGAAACAGTTTACAAGTATTAAATTCCGTCAGTAAATCCGTATTAGCTTTAGCAATCGGTATCGCTGTGGATGACGAACTTATTACTCTGGATACAAAAGTCGGTAAAGTACTGACCGATGTTCATCCGCATATGAAAAACAGGACAATAAGGGATCTTTTAATGATGCAGTCTGGTTATTCCGAAAAACAATGGAATCTCATTATTAAGAATCAGGAATGGGCGCAAAAAGCAGCAGAAACTATGCCGGGGACTCTGAAACCTCGGTACAGCAATGCAGATTCATATTTATTGAGCTTGATTTTATCAAAAGTTATATCTACAGACTGGTTAGATTATTTCTATCAGCGTTTGTTCCGGCCTCTTGGAATTGAAGAATTCATCTGGGAAAAGTCTCCGGAAAGGATACCTGTGGGCGGATATGGGCTGCAAATGAAGGCAGAAGATTTATTGAAATTAGGGGAGCTGGTTTTAAATCAGGGCGGTTATATGGATAAACAGATAATAGGTTCAGAATTTATTAGCGAAATGACATCTCCTTTAATTAAAGGTTTGATTAGAAATCAGCATTATGGTCTTCACTGGTGGAGTACTCCGGATGATTCCGTCATCAATTATGCAGCTGGTACAAATGGTAAATTTTTATTTGTGCAGCCGGATAAAAAAATAACTGCGGTATTTATCGGGCACCTTCCCGGCAAAGATTTGCTGCCTTTTCGCTGGTTTACAAAATTAGTCTTGGAAAATTGAGTTATTTTACATAATGTTATATACTATATTAAAGTAAGCGAAAGGGTGGTGCTTATGAAACCTTTAAAAGGGATTCATCATGTTTCAGCACTTACAGCAAGTGCGAAGAATAATTTGTATTTTTATACTGAAATATTAGGAATGCGTCTGGTAAAGAAAACAGTAAATCAGGATTCTCCTTCGATGTACCATTTATTTTATGCGGATGAAAGAGGAAATCCGGGAACTGATTTTACTTTTTTTGAAATTCCTCATGCAGCGAAAACATATAAAGGCTCTCAAAGTATCAGTTTAACTTCTTTGCGTGTACCTTCCGACAAAGCAATTTACTATTGGGAGGAAAGGCTCTCCTCTTTTCAAGTAACGGTTGAACAGCCAAGAAACAAATTTGGTCGCCTTACTTTGGATTTTGAGGATTTTGAAGGACAGCGTGTGCAGCTGATTTCAGACGAAACAAATTCCGGTGTAGCAGGAGGCAGGCCATGGAGCGGTTCAAATGTACCGGTACACTTTGCAATATATGGTTTAGGGCCCGTCCGCCTGTCTGTTAAAAAGCCGCATAAAACTAAATTTGTACTCGAAGAAGTGCTGGGATTTCAAGAAACAGGGTCATATGAAGATAATGGGGAAAACTACCTGGTCTTTTCTACAGGAGAAGGAGGCACCGGTGCAGAAGTGCATGTAATGGAAGATTTATCTGCCTCTGAAAGACCTGGGAGAGGCAGCGTGCATCACGTTGCATTCCGCGTTGATGATTCTGAGGAGTTGAAAAAATGGCATTCTCTAATAAATGAAAAAGGATATGCAAATTCTGGTATAGTAGAACGATATTATTTTGAGTCTTTGTATTTCAGAGAACCTAATGGAATTTTATATGAACTTGCTACCGATGGACCAGGATTCGAAAGTGATGAATCATTTGAAGAGTTAGGAAAAAATTTAGCTCTCCCTCCTTTTTTAGAAACAAAAAGAGAAGAAATACAAGCCGCTTTAAAACCATTAAACAATTAATTTTAAAACTCGATACGAAAATTTTCAGCACAAAAAGCTGCGCAGGCATCTCAGCTTTTTGTGCTTTTGTTATTATTAGACGTGCATATGAATGTACCAAGCTTTTTTCGGTTTATTCTAAGGTAAACGAGAGGGGACCTGGAGGGAAACCATAATAATATTATTATAGCGAATTAAAATGATCAATTTCTAAAATGGTGACTTTTATAGAGATAAGGGTTGCTGGATGTTCTATTTCACAGAAAATAAAAAAAGCTGGAGGCATAAAACGCCTTTCTGAAAAATTGAAAGAATTTCACAGTGGAGAGATTTGTGCAGAAAATGGAAAACTAAGGTAAACTACATATAAGAAGTGCTTGGAAAGGAGTAAGTATGGATATAGTATCTTTACTATTGCCACTATTATTTATCGTTAACATTATGTTTGCAGGAATTATTATTTTTATTGAAAGAAAAGATGCTACCGCTACCTGGGCGTGGGTGCTTATATTATTTTTTATCCCATTTCTAGGATTTATTATTTATATTTTTTTAGGACAGAATTTAACGAGGAGAAGACTATTCGATTGGGAAGGAATTCAAAAAATCGGAATAAACGATATCTTAACACACCAGATTGAACAGATTAGAAACCCTTCATTCTCTTATCATGATGACAATATCGATCCATACAGGGATCTGATCTATATGCATTTGATTAACAATGATGCAATTCTCACAAAAGATAATCAAATACAGGTGTTATCAGATGGTAAGTTGAAATTTGATCAGTTAAAAGAAGATTTAATGGCAGCTGAAGATCATATACATATGCAGTATTATATTTTTCGAAATGACCAGCTTGGGAAAGAGTTAATTCAAATACTTGCGAAAAAAGCTGAAGAAGGTGTTCAGGTAAGGATTTTATATGATGAATTAGGCTCTAGAAAATTGAGAAGAAAGCATTTTAAAGCTCTTACAGATGCTGGAGGAGAAGTGGGAGTGTTTTTCCCTTCTAAAATAGCATTAATTAATATTCGTTTAAATTATAGGAATCACCGTAAATTAACAGTGATTGATGGAAAAACCGGTTATGTTGGAGGGTTCAATGTAGGAGATGAATATATAGGAAAAAGTTCAAAATTCGGTTATTGGCGCGATACTCATTTAAGAATCTGCGGAAATGCAGTAGACCCTATGCAGACACGTTTTATCCTCGATTGGAACCAGGCTTCTAAAAGCTATACGATTGAATATGAGGCACGATATTTTCCAATGAAAGAATCTTTGGGGACAGCTGCCTTGCAAATTGTTTCAAGCGGTCCGGATTCCGAATGGGAGCAAATTAAAAACGGATATATAAAAATGATTTCAGCAGCTGAGGAAAGTATTTATATGCAGACACCTTATTTTATTCCTGATCAGAGCCTGCTTGACGCACTTCGGGTAGCATCTTTGTCAGGAAAGGATGTACGTATCATGATTCCGAAAATGCCGGATCACCCTTTTGTATACTGGGCTACCTTTTCTCATATCGGTCAGATGCTTAAGGCCGGTGTCAGTGTGTATATTTATCAGGAAGGATTTATACATTCTAAATCTATCGTAGTGGATCGTAAAGTCTGCACTGTCGGAACAGCTAACATTGATATGCGCAGCTTCCGTTTGAATTTTGAAGTGAATGCTTTTATATACAATCAGGAAACCGCTGAGCAGCTTGCGCTGGATTTTGAACAGGATATGATTAAGTCAGACAGGCTTACTATAGAACAATATGCAAAAAGGTCAAAAACAATACGTTTTAAAGAATCTATTTCCCGACTTATGTCACCTATTTTATAAATAGGTGGCTTTTTATATAATGGATGTATAAAAATTAGTTTTATTACATATTTAATATTGCATAAAAATAATACAAAGAGTATAATAATGAATTAAATCAACTATGCAGCGGAAGGTGTGAGACGTTTTGAAACGAGCAGCAATAATCGGCGGTACCGGCTATGGTGGACTGGAACTTATCCGTCTGCTGGACAATCACCCAAACATTCAAACTGAAAAAGTAATCTCCCGTTCTGATGAAGGACTGGAAATTTCAGCACGGTATCCCCATCTCACAACGATTATTAATACAAACTTTTACGGGTTAAATAAGGAAGCACTCAATAATATAGATGTAGTATTTTTTGCTACTCCGGCTGGCGTTGCTAAAAATATCATCCCTGATATTCAAACGCCTGGAGTACAGTATATCGATTTATCCGGAGATTTACGGATAGACAATCAAGCAGAATATGAAACCTGGTACCAGCTCTCCCCGCCGGATCAGTCTTTACAGAAATCTGCAGTGTTTGGTCTTCCTGAACTTTATAAAGAAGAAATCCGGCAGGCGGAAATTATATCAAACCCCGGGTGTTTCGCCACTGCTGCAATTCTCGGACTTGCTCCGTTAATAAGCAGGGAAATAATTGACCCTGAAACTATAATAATTGATGGTAAAACAGGAGTTTCAGGCGCGGGAAGAAAAGTATCTCTTATGACTCACTTTTCGGAAACGAATGAAAATATTAAAGCATATAAAGCAGGGGCCCATCAGCACACCCCGGAGATAGAACAGCATCTGACAAAACTTGCCGGCAATAAAATTTTTATAACATTACAGACTCATCTTATACCTATGACACGGGGGATCATGTGTACTATTTATGCAAAAGTAAAAAAAGAGGAAGACGTTTTTAAACTGTTTAATGAATTTTTTAAACACCAGCCCTTTGTAAGAATTCGACCTGAAGGAAATATGCCGCAGACGAAAGAAGTTTATGGAAGTAATTTTTGTGATATTGGTCTTCATTTTGATAAGCGTACTAAACAAGTGGTAATTGTAAGTGTAATTGACAACCTGGTCAAAGGAGCATCAGGACAGGCTCTACAGAATGTAAATTTAATGAATGGCTGGGATGAAACCGCAGGGTTAACAGGAATCCCGCTGTTTCCTTAAGAGGAGGAATTACGATGATAACTACAAAAAAATCAGAAATTAAAATACTGGAACAGGGTCACATCACTACAGCGGAAGGTTTTTATGCAGGAGGTATTCACTGCGGACTGCGCAGGAAAAAACTGGATTTCGGGTGGCTGTATTCTGAAACACCGGCAGCTGCAGCGGCTGTTTACACTCAAAACAGTTTTCAGGCAGCGCCATTGAAAGTCACGCAGGATTCCATAGGGAAAAATCAAACATTGCAGGCTGTCGTAGTAAATTCTGCTAATGCTAACGCGTGTACCGGTTATATTGGTCTTGAAAATGCTTATCATACCCGTAAAAAGACTGCTGAAAAGTTAGGAATTGCTGAAGAATTAGTGGGAGTAGCATCCACCGGTTTAATTGGCGTCCAGTTACCAATGGAGAAAATAAATCATGCGATAGAACAAATTGTGGAAATGGAGAATGATCCCGAGAAATTTGAGGAAG
Organism: Alkalicoccus daliensis; assembly: GCF_900103955.1. Classification (GTDB taxonomy): domain Bacteria; phylum Bacillota; class Bacilli; order Bacillales; family Salisediminibacteriaceae; genus Alkalicoccus; species Alkalicoccus daliensis. The sequence goes on along the minus strand of NZ_FNIL01000001.1, from coordinate 526,812 downwards.
CAATTTTAACGACAGATACCGTTACTAAACACGTAGCTGTTCAATTGGAAATAGAGGGTAAAACAATTACAATTGGCGGCGCTGCAAAGGGATCAGGAATGATTCATCCCAATATGGCCACAATGCTCGCTTATGTGACGACTGATGCTGCAGTGGAGCCGGATGCTCTGCAGCAGCTGTTATCTCAGACTACTGATAAAACATACAACATGATTACAGTCGATGGCGATTCCAGTACAAATGATACGGTACTGGCAATGGCAAATGGAAAAAAAGGAAATACTCCACTCTCCGAACATCATCCGGAATGGGAAAAATTTAAAAACGCATTTGCTGCTGTTTCCAAAATATTGGCGAAGAAAATCGCAAAGGATGGGGAGGGAGCAACAAAGCTGATTGAAGTTCAAGTAATGAATGCCTCATCTACGGAAAATGCAGGTAAAGTTGCAAAAGCGGTAATATCATCAAATCTGGTGAAGACTGCAATTTACGGTGCAGATCCTAATTGGGGGAGAGTAATCTGTGCAGTTGGATACAGTGAAGTCCCGGTTGATCCTGACAAAGTGGATGTTTATTTAGGCCATATACAGGTGGTTGCAGACGGCCTGCCGTCTGAATTCAGTGAAGATGAGGGAACAGCATATCTGGAAGGTTCCCAGATTATCGTGAAAATCGATTTAAAGCAAGGCAGTGCTGAAGCGACCGCGTGGGGCTGTGACTTAACGTATGATTATGTGAAAATAAATGCTTCATACCGTACCTGACAGGAGATGATTCATTTGAATTTTTTAGTGCTTAAATTAGGAGGCAGTATTGCAGAACAGCTTCCTGACAGTTTTTATACAGATCTGGTAAAACTGCAGGCAAATTTTTCGATATATCCCATAATCGTCCATGGGGGCGGGCCGGAAATAAATGAAGCACTGGAAAAAAATCAGATTCCCGTTTCTTTTAATCAGGGTTTAAGAGTTTCTTCAAAAGAAGTTGTCAGAACAGCAGAAACAGTACTGAGTGGAAAAGTAAACAAAGCTATTGTAAAGAAAATTATCGGTGCAGGAGGAAATGCATTTGGTTTCAGCGGCGTGGACGGGAAATGCTTCACTGCTGAGTTATCTCCAGAGTCAGAGGAGATAGGTTATGTAGGAAATATAGCAGACGTCAATTCCGGGCTCATTAAATTAATTGCACAGTCAGGAAGCATCCCGGTTATTTCTCCAATCAGTCTTGATAAGCAGGGAACTACATTAAATGTAAACGCAGATGAAGCAGCTGGTGCCTGTGCAGCTGCACTTCATGCAGATATTATTTTTGTCAGCGATATTCCTGGAGTAATGAATACGAAAAGTAGAGAAAGTTATATTTATGAAACTTTAACCGAAAAAGATATAGATTCGCTGATTGCTTCAGATATTATTACGGGTGGAATGATTCCCAAGGTGAAATCAGCTGCAGCTTCCTTAGGTGATACAGGGAATGAAGCAGTTATTTTAAACGGATATGAAGAGAATATTTTAATTTCCTATGCAAGTAAGGAATTCAGCGGTACAAGAATAATGAAGGAGGAAGTACTGAATGTCCATCCTTAAAACAACGGAAAACGCGGTAATGCAGACATATGGGAGGTTTCCTCTTTCCATTAAGCAGGGAGCCGGGAGCTATGTATGGGATCATGAAGGTAATACTTATCTGGATTTCACTTCCGGTATAGCAACATGCAATCTTGGCCATGTCCCTACTGGAATAAAAGAAGCAGTGCAGGCACAGATGGAGGTTCTCTGGCACTGTTCTAATTTATATCACATTCCGCAGCAGGAAGCTGCAGCTGCTGCGCTTACTGAAGGAACACACCTTGATCAGGTTTTCTTCTGCAACAGCGGAGCGGAAGCAAATGAAGCAGCATGGAAGCTTGCCAGAAAATACACGCATGATAAAGGTTTAAAAGATAAAAATGTAATAGTCACGTTTTCTCAGTCTTTCCACGGCAGGACTGGAGGGGCTATGGCGGCTACTGCCCAGGAAAAAATTCATAAAGGGTTTGCTCCGCTGATGCCCGGTTTCCAACATCTTCCTTTTAATGACCCGAAAAGTATATATGAAATAGATGGCGATAAAACTGCAGCTGTGCTGCTGGAGCTGGTTCAGGGAGAAGGAGGAGTCCGCCCGGCAGAATACGAATGGGTGCAGGAACTTTCAGAAGTCTGCCGGCAGAAGGATATTTTATTCATGATTGATGAAATTCAAACAGGCGCAGGCCGTACCGGAACCTTCTATTTATACGAACAATATAACTTAAAGCCCGATGTTGTTACTTTAGCTAAGGGAATTGGTTCTGGTTTCCCTGCAGGGGCAATGCTTGCAGTAAATAAAGCCGCAGCTGCCTTTACTGCAGGCACACACGGAAGTACTTTTGGAGGAAATCCATTGGCAATGACCGCTGTAAAAGCTACGGTGGAAACTTTAAAAAAACCTTTCTTTTTATCAGAGGTGAAAGAAAAATCCGAACGCTTTCTGTCGCAGCTGCAAAAAATTGAATCCAGCCAAGTAAAAGAAGTGCGAGGCAAAGGCTGTTTAATCGGCATTGAATTTAATGGACCAGTTAAGGAAATAATTGAGCAGTTAAGGAACAGAGGTGTGTTAGTTCTTCCAGCGGGAGAAAACGTAGTAAGAATTCTCCCACCGCTGACAGCTACAAATATGGAATATGAAAAATTTCTATCGGAATTTAAAGAAGTAATTTCGGAAAGGGGTGCAGTTTAATTATGGCAGCAGGATATCTCATCTTAGAGTCAGGAGAAGTTTTTGAAGGAGAATGGATAGGCGCTTCCACAGCAAAAGAAGGCGAGCTGGTTTTTAATACAGCAATGACAGGTTATCAGGAAATGGTGACTGATCCTTCCTACAAAGGGCAGATCCTTACCTTTTCCTATCCGATAATAGGGAATTACGGATTGAACAGTTTTAGTGATGAAAGTGCGCGTCCGGCTGTTGAAGGCGTTATTGTAAATGAATCATGTGCTGGACCAAGCCACTTTCAGTCTATTCACAGCTTCGATTCTTATTTAAAAGAACATAATATTCCGGGCCTTGCCGGTATAGATACCAGGGCGCTGGTAAAAATCATAAGAAAGTCGTCTACGGTGCGAGCGAAAATCACGAAAACTTATCATCAGGAGGAAAAATACACCTTTATTAAAAAGAAAAAAGGTGAGCTGGTGAAAAGTGTTTCTGTACAACAGAAAAAATATTATTCCGGTAATGGAAAACACGTAGTGTTATTAGATTATGGTTTTAAAGAGTCTATTTTACAAGCTCTGCTGGACGAAGGCTGCGCCGTTACGACAATGCCTTATCATTCGAGTTTTGCGTCTGTGGAAGCAGAAAAGCCGGATGGTGTACTTTTTAGTAATGGTCCTGGAGATCCAATGGAATTGGAGAAATATTTTGGGGAAATTAAAAAAATCACAGAAACATATCCCTCTCTCGGCATATGTTTAGGACATCAGCTGATTGCATTAGCACATGGGGCAGCGTCAGAGAAAATGCTGTTCGGTCACCGTGGAAGCAACCATCCGGTACTTCATATCCCAAGTGGAAAAGTAAATATCACTTCACAAAATCATGGTTATGTAATTACTGATGAAAGTTTAAAAAATACGGAATTTGAACCTTTATTCATTAATATAAATGATAAATCTGTGGAAGGAATGCAGCATAAAAATTTGAATGTATCATCTGTGCAGTTTCATCCCGAAGCACATCCGGGCCCAAGTGATACGCATTTTATTTTTGAAGAATTTATTCAGCAGCTGTCGGCAGGAGGAGTAAAAGAATGTGTCAAAATATAAAAAAAGTTTTAGTTCTAGGATCAGGGCCAATTGTTATCGGACAGGCTGCAGAATTTGACTATGCAGGGACGCAGGCTTGTCTCGCTTTAAAAGAAGAAGGCATGGAAGTAATTCTTGTGAACAATAATCCTGCTACAATAATGACTGATGACCAGGTGGCAGACAGAGTATATTTAGAGCCAATGGAAACAAGCTCGATTGAAAAAATTATTGCTAAAGAATCCCCGGATGGAATTATCGGCTCTTTAGGTGGGCAGACGGGTCTGAATCTGACGATTAAACTTTATGAGGAAGGGATTCTTCAAAAATATGGAGTGGAAATACTCGGTACTTCAGTTGAATCGATTCAGATGGGAGAGGACAGAGAAAAATTCCGCCAGCTGATGCATGATATTAAAGAACCAATTCCAGCTTCCGCTATCGTGGAAACCATTGATCAGGGAAAGAAATTTGTAGAAGACACTGGTTTCCCCGTTATTCTCCGACCTGCCTACACCCTGGGAGGTGCAGGAGGAGGATTTGCCTACAATATGCAGGAACTTGAAAAAAAGCTTCACCACGCGCTGCAGGCGAGTCCGATCCATCAGGTACTGGTGGAACAGAGCATAAAAGGCTGGAAAGAAGTTGAGTATGAAGTTATGCGGGATCATAACGATACATGCATTATTGTATGCAATATGGAAAATATGGATGCAGTCGGTGTTCACACTGGGGATTCCATCGTGGTGGCACCGTCTCAGACGCTTTCAGATTTTCAATATCAAATGCTCCGCACGGCTTCCTTAAAAGTAATAAGGGCCTTGGATGTGGTAGGAGGATGTAATATTCAATTTGCCATTCATCCGGAAAAAGATGAATATGCCATTATCGAAGTTAACCCACGGGTAAGCCGGTCTTCTGCACTAGCTTCAAAAGCTACGGGCTATCCGATCGCAAGAATAGCTGCAAAATGCGCCGTAGGATATCGTCTGGATGAAATTTTAAATCCAATCACCGGAAACACGTATGCATCATTCGAACCCGCAATCGATTATATTGTAGTAAAACTGCCGAGGTTCCCTTTTGACAAATTTTCAGAAGCTGACAGAACGTTAGGAACGCAGATGAAAGCTACCGGAGAAGTAATGGCAATGGACCGTTCGTTCGAAGCTGCGCTGCTGAAAGCAGTCCGTTCTTTAGAAATGAATGTGTTCAGCCTGCACAAATCCGGAATGGAAAGTGTTTCCGATGAAACACTGAAAGAGCTGCTTACTTCCGCAAATGATTTGCGTCTGTTTGCTTTAGGGGAATCATTCCGCAGAGGAATCGACATATCGCAGCTTCATGAATGGACGGATATAGATCCATGGTTCTTAATTAAAATCCAGTCTATTTACCTTTTAGAAAATAAGATTGCTGAAGCAGGAAAAACTATCACTTCCACTCTTCTTTTAGAGGCGAAAAAGATGAATATCAGTGATGTACGTATCAGTGAGTTAACAGAGTTAAGTGAAGTTCAAGTCAGAACAATGCGTACAAAACTGGGAATGCAGCCTTCCTATAAACTGGTGGATACCTGTGCTGGTGAATTTGATGCAGACACACCATATTATTATTCCACATGGCAGGGCCTGGATGAAGTGGAAGTGACAAATGAGAAAAAGAAAATTCTCGTCGTAGGATCCGGTCCCATAAGAATCGGACAGGGTGTAGAATTTGATTACTGTTCTGTGCATGCAGCAGAAGCAGTGAAAACATTAGGTTATGAAGCGGTAGTTATTAATAATAATCCGGAGACTGTGAGTACTGATTATTCTGTAGCCGATCGATTGTATTTTGAACCAATAACGACAGAAGACGTACTGCATGTAATTAATAAAGAAAAAGTTTCAGGCGTGCTGTTGCAATTCGGCGGACAAACTGCGATTAACCTTGCCAGAGATCTGGAAGCGGCAGGAGTCTCCATATTGGGAACGACACCGGAAGATATTGACAAACTGGAGGACAGAGAGCAGTTTTATTCACTTCTTGATTCGCAGAATATTTCTCACATTAACGGAGTAATTGCAGATTCTGCTGATGAATTAGTAGATGCTGCAGCAGGGCTAGGTTATCCAGTTCTCGTTCGCCCGTCTTATGTTATCGGCGGTCAGTCTATGTATATCTGCTACAAGGAAAGTGAACTATATTCCTACCTGGAACGACTTCAGGCTACGACCAACGATAGATGCTGGCCGCTGTTGGTAGATTCCTTTATTCCGGGGCTTGAATGTGAAGTTGATGTAATCAGTGACGGGAAAAATATTCTTATTCCGGGTATTTTCGAACATATTGAAAAAGCAGGGGTGCATTCTGGAGACAGTATTACTGTTTTTCCTCCACAATCACTCTCTGAGGAGCATATTCAAAAGATAATTTCAATAAGCGAGTCTATTGCATTAAACACTCCCGTAATCGGTATGATGAATATTCAATTTGTAATAGAAAATAATCTGGTGCATGTACTGGAAGTAAATCCACGCGCTTCCCGCACAGTACCTATTATGAGTAAAGTTACCGGGGTTAAAATGGTAGAGGAAGCTGTAAAATGCCAATTAGGCTATTCTTTAGATACTACAGGTTTGATGAAGGCACCGGATCACATTACAGTTAAAGCTCCAGTTTTTTCTGAAAAGAAACTGAAAGGTGTGGATCATGCCCTCAGCCCTGAAATGAAATCTACGGGAGAAATGATAGGGATATCCTACACTTTTGCAGAAGCTTTAAATAAAGTGTTCCCGGCTCCTGCTGAAAATGCCAGTTTATTTATATCCGTTTCCTCACGAGATTATGAAGAACTGACTCCACTTATTAAAGATGTAGATGGTAATATTTACGCTACCCGCGGTTCTTCTGAATTTCTTAAGCAATTTAGTGAGAAAGTAGAATGTATAGATACGCTTGCGGGCATTGAGGAATTAATGAAAAATAATATGATAGATGCTGTGATTAATATTCCAAAACAAGGCAGAAATCCTGAGTCCTTTGGTTTCCAGCTCAGAGAACTTGCTGCAAGTTTCGATATTCCCTGCTATACACACTTAGATACGGCGGATCTATATCTGAATCACTCGAAGCAAATAGATACACCTTTGGCAATTCAGGATCTTCAATTAACAGGGAGGGAACAGCTTGTATGACTACAAAAACGATAGAGCACATGTTAACTATCAATGATTTATCTCAGAAAGAATTATTCGGCCTTATAGATGAAGCAATAATATTAAAGCAGCAGTTAAAAGAAGGAATTCCTCATCATCATCTTGCAGGAAAGTCATTAGGAATGATATTCGAAAAATCTTCAACAAGAACCCGTGTTTCTTTTGAAGTAGGAATGATGCAGCTGGGAGGACATGCTTTATTTCTTAATTCCAACGATCTTCAGCTGGGAAGAGGAGAATCCGTGGCAGACACGGCGAAAGTTCTTTCCCGTTATGTGGACGGAATTATGATTCGTACTTTTGCGCATGAAAAAATTGAGGAATTTGCTTCTGCAGCTACTGTACCGGTCATTAATGGCTTAACCGATTCTCACCATCCAACTCAGGTGCTGGCGGATCTGATGACAATATATGAATATAAACAGAAGCTCCAGGGTGTGAACATGGTGTTTGTAGGTGATGGAAATAATAATATGACACATTCATTAATTCAGGGAGCAGTACTTGCGGGAATGAATATGAAAGTTTCCAGTCCCCCTGGATTTGAACCTGGGGAAGACGTTTGGAAAGAAGCAGAGGAAGCTGCAGGCAGAAAAGGGCAGATACTGCAATTTTATGCAGATCCTGCAGAAGCAGTGAAAGATGCAGATGTAATTGTCACTGATGTATGGACGAGCATGGGACAGGAAAAAGAAGCTGAAGAGAGATTCACCCACTTTCAGCCGTATCAGGTAAATAAAGAACTTACTTCTCATGCAGCACCGGATTATTTGTTTCTGCACTGTCTTCCAGCACACAGAGAAGAAGAAGTAACTGCTGAAGTTATTGACGGCCCTCATTCTGTCGTATTTGAAGAAGCGGAAAACAGACTTCATGCGCAGAAGGCTCTCCTTAAAAAATTAATGGGATAAAGTATTTTTTTGTTGCATTATGCATAAAGATACGTTATTATCTATATAAATACTAATTGAGGAGAGGTTTATATTATGAGTAAAGGAAAAGTTGTCTTAGCTTATTCCGGAGGTTTGGATACTTCCGTTTGTGTTAAATATCTGCAGGAAGAGTATGATTATGATGTAATTGCATTAGGACTTGAAATAGGAGAGGGGAAGGATCTTGAATCTCTGCAGCAGAAAGCACTGGAAGTTGGTGCTGTAAAAGCTGTTATTATCGACGCGAAGGAACTGCTGGCAGAAGAGTATTTACTGCCGGCACTGCAGGCAAATTCCTTATATGAAGGGAAGTATCCTTTATCATCTGCACTTTCAAGACCTTTAATTTCAAAACTTCTTGTAGAGGTGGCGGAACAGGAAGGTGCAGTTGCAGTTGCGCATGGCTGTACAGGAAAAGGTAACGACCAGGTGCGATTTGAAGTTTCTATTCAGGCACTAAATCCGGATCTCCAGGTTATTGCTCCGGTAAGAGAATGGGGCATGAACAGAGAAGAAGAAATCGAGTATGCAAAAGAAAAAGGAATTAAAGTTCCAGTAAACGTAGAAAAACCATACTCCATTGATGCAAATATCTGGGGAAGAGCCTGCGAGGCAGGTGTTTTAGAAAACACATGGGCAGAAGCTCCAGAAGAAGCTTTTGCATGGACAGCATCTATTGCGGATGCTCCTGATGAGCCAGAATATGTTGAAATTGGTTTTGAAAAAGGGAAGCCGGTTTCTTTGAACGGTGAATCAAAGTCATTTGTGGATATCATTAAAGAACTGAATGTTACTGCCGGCAAGCACGGAGTGGGAAGAATTGACCACATTGAAAACAGACTTGTCGGTATTAAAGCGAGAGAAGTTTATGAAAATCCTGGAGCTCTTGCTCTTATAAACGGCCATAAAGAACTGGAATTTTTAACACTGACAAAAGAAGTTTCTCAGTTTAAAACTACGATAGAGCAGAAGTTTACACAGCTGATCTATGATGGACTATGGTATTCACCGTTGAAAGACGCGCTATACGCGTTTATTAGTGAAACACAGGATAAAGTAAACGGCAAAGTAAAGCTGAAGCTTTGGAAGGGTACACACACAGTAGTAGCAAGACATTCAGATAACAGCCTGTATAATGAAGAACTAGCTACTTATTCTAAGGGTGATGCGTTCGATCACAATGCAGCTCTTGGATTTATCAAACTGTGGGGTCTTTCTACAAAAACGTATTCCCAGGTGAATCAAAAAAAGAAAACATTGATCAACTCTAAATAAATAAACAAAAGCGGGCGTCAATCGGCGTCCGCTTATTATTTTATAAACATTGCTTAATATATAAATATCCTTTTATACTGGATACATACTTAGAAGAGAAAGGAAGAAGATAGCATGTCTAAATTATGGGGCGGCAGATTTACGAAGCCTACAAATAAACTGGTAGAAGAGGAAACGGCATCCATCGGATTTGATCAAAAGTTGATGGAACAGGATATAAAAGGAAGTATTGCCCACGTGACGATGCTTGGAAAGCAGGGAATCGTTTCGGAAGAGGAGAAGGATCAGATTATTAATGGATTAAAGAAAGTGGAGGAAAAAATAGTAAATAAGGAAGTGGAGTATTCAGTTGCAAATGAAGATATTCATATGAATATCGAAAAATTTCTGATTGAAGAAATCGGACCGGTCGGGGGGAAGCTGCATACTGGAAGAAGCAGAAATGATCAGGTGGCCACTGATATGCATCTTTACTTAAAAGAACATACGGAAATGATCATTGAGTTAGTGGAAAAAGTGCAGGAAGCAGTGTATGCACAGGCAGAAAGCAATGTAGAAACACTTATCCCCGGGTATACGCACCTGCAGCGGGCGCAGCCTGTATCATTTGCCCATCATCTGCTCACATACTTCTGGATGCTGGATCGGGATAAAGAACGTTTCAAGGACAGCTTAAAGAGGACAAACATTTCTCCGCTAGGTGCAGGAGCACTGGCAGGGACTACCTTCCCAATTGATCGTCACACTGTAGCAGAAGAGCTTGGCTTTGATAAAGTATATGAAAACAGTATGGACGCTGTAAGCGACCGTGATTTTATACTGGAGTTTATGTCAGCTGCTTCTATCATGATGATGCATATTTCCAGGCTTTCTGAAGAGCTGGTTATATGGAGCAGCCAGGAATTTCAATTTATAGAGCTGGATGATTCTTTCTGCACAGGCTCTTCTATAATGCCTCAAAAGAAGAATCCGGATGTGCCTGAACTTCTGAGAGCAAAGACAGGCAGGGTCTACGGAAACTTATTTGGTCTGCTTACAGTATTGAAGGGTCTGCCTCTCGCTTATAACAAAGACATGCAGGAAGATAAGGAGGGTATGTTTGACACTGTGGAAACTTTGGAAGCCTCTCTTCAGATGCTCGCTCCTATGATTGCTTCTATGGAAGTGAAAACCGACAATATGAAGCAGGCGGTCTCTCAGGATTTTTCTAATGCTACAGATATTGCTGACTATTTAGTTACGAAAGGGGTAGCTTTTAGAGAATCTCATGAAGTGATCGGAAAAATAGTACTTCATGCAATAAATAATAATAAGTTTTTACTTGATTTAACTTTAGAAGAATACAAGGATTTTCATCCATTGTTTGAAGAGGATATATTTACTGTGTTAAAGCCGGAGGAAGTTGTAAGAAATCGTAACAGCTATGGTGGCACTGGACAGAAGCAGGTTATTGTTCAATTAGAACAGGCTAAAACAAAAATGAGCAGATAATTAGTGAATTTTCTAATAACTTTGTACAATTATTTATAAGTTCATGGTACAATTATCAACATTCTCCGTAAAAGGTTAGGAAAGAGAGGGTTTTTAATGGAAGCAACAGTAGCAATTACAGAAGCACAGCAAAAAAAGGTGAAGCCGGACCCGGAAACTTTAAAATTCGGGAAAACTTTCACCGATCACATGTTTACAATGGATTACACGTCAGATTTAGGATGGATCCAACCTGAAATCAAACCGTATGCCCCGGTTGAAATCGATCCTGCTGCAATGGTTTTTCACTACAGCCAAAGTGTATTTGAAGGACTGAAAGCTTATAAAAATCCGAATGGGGAAGCAGTACTGTTCCGTCCGGAAGAGAACTTTAAACGATTAAATCGTTCTAATAAACGGCTCAGCATTCCTCCAATTAATGAAGAACTGGCACTCGATTATTTAAAACAGCTGATTGAACTTGAAAAAGACTGGATTCCTTCTGCGGAAGGTACATCACTTTATATCCGGCCATTTGTTATTGCCACAGAGCCTAGTCTTCAGGTAGCGCCGGCACACAATTATAAGTTTTTTATTATCTTATCTCCCGTAGGTTCTTATTATCCTGAAGGAATTCATCCTGTAAGCATCATGGTTGAAGATCACTTTACCCGAGCTGCCAGAGGAGGTACCGGCACAGCAAAAACAGGAGGGAACTATTCCGCAGGATATAATGCACAGGCGAAAGCTGCAAGCGAGGGGCATGCCCAGGTGTTGTGGCTTGATGGGGTAGAAAAAAAGTATGTTGAAGAAGTCGGCAGCATGAATGTATTCTTTAAAATTAATGGAGAAATTGTAACACCTCAGCTGAATGACAGCATCCTTCAGGGTGTTACGCGAAAATCTGTTATAGAGCTGCTTAAACACTGGAATATTCCCGTTTCGGAAAGAAAAATTCCTATGCAGGAGATATTTGATGCGTATGAATCGGGGGAACTTGAAGAAGCATTCGGCTCCGGTACAGCTGCTGTCATTTCTCCAATAGGCGAATTAACCTGGAAAGACAGTACAATGATTGTGAATGGGCGTAAAACCGGAGAAGTAACAAAATCACTTTATCAGACCTTAACACAGATTCAAACGGGCAAGCAGGAAGATCCATTTGGATGGACAGTTAAAATTTAGTAAAATAAATTAGCTAATTTTACTTTTAGTAAACATTCATATTTAACGTAATATATCTAGAAATTACGTATAAGATAACCCGGCTCTATTGCCGGGTTATCTTATTTTTTTATGTATATTCGCTGAAATTGCTTCTGCTTTTGCCTGTAAATAAGCGCAGTATGATAATATAAGTGAGGGAGTGAATGTATGAAGACTTTATGTATAATACCTTGCGGAAAAAAGAAAATCTGGGATATAAACCCTTCAGCTGGAGCTGTACAGGCGCAACATGCGTATGTAGGAGATCTTCATAAAAAATCTCAGGCATATGCTGATGTTTTCTGCTCTGACTACCGTATTCTCTCAGCAAAGCACGGTTTTCTTGGAAAAGATGATATATTATATGAAAACTATGATGTAAGTTTCAATCATCAAAAGAAATATCAGATAAGCAGAGAAAGACTAAAAGATCAGGTGAAGCAGGAGGGCCTGGCTGAATTTGATAGTATTATAGCTTTGACTGGACGTAAATATATACCAGTTATTTATTCGGTATTCCCGGAAACTGCAGATATCCAATACCCGCTTTATAATCAAAAAGGTATTGGATATATTCTGCAGGCACTTGCAAAAGCTGTACAGGAAGAAAAACCACTTTCCTGGTCTGGTATCCTGTAAGAATTTCCTGTAAGTGCACTTTTAAAACAGCTGTATGTAATTTAAGATATGACTTACATAACATTTTTTACCTGCAGCAATAAAACAGCAAATTTTCCTGTTAACTAAACAAAAGTCTTAAAAAATTTACAGAGCGGGGTTTTATCTTTGAAAAAATTAGTATTAATTGACGGGTTTAATCTGTTAAGCAGAGCTTATTTTGCGACTGCTTACGGAAAAGAAGAAGAGCAGCTTGCTAAAAATGAAAATGGGAGATTTATCAATGCATTAAGAGTGTTTTTTGCCAAGTTGAATCAACTGGAACAGGGGCTGGGTGCCACCCACATGAGTATAGCGTGGGATGGCAAGCGTGCGGATACGAAACGGAATCAGGATCATACGTTTTATAAAGCGCAGCGTAAGGATCTTCCTGCGCCGTTGATAGACCAGTATCATTTAGCTGCAGAAATGCTGCCTCAGCTGGGAATTCATCAGCTGCAGGTGCATGGATATGAAGCGGATGATATTATCGGCACTTTTACAAATGCTGCATTTGATGGCCATTCCTATATATACAGTAATGACCGGGATATGTTTCAACTTTTATCAGAACAGACAGATCAGATTTTTATGAAAAAGAAACAGGAAATTCATTACACTGCAGCTGATTTTCAACATGAATTTGAAATCCTTCCGAAACAGTGGATTGATGTAAAAGCACTGCTTGGTGATCCCAGTGACAATATTCCCGGCTGTCCGGGAGTAGGGGAAAAATCTGCCCTCCCGCTGATTAAACAATATGGATCTATTGAAGAGCTGTACAGAAAGCTGGAAGAGCTTGATCCATTGTTTAAAAGGTATTCCAAAAAATTAGAAGCAGGAAAGCAGTCCGTGCTAATCAGTAAGGAGCTTGTAACGATCGAACGAAATTTGGAAGAAGTATTCGGGGTTAAAGAATCTGCAATTGAACTTCCAAAAGATGATGAAAGAAGAGCAGATGTTTTAAAAGAACATGGCTTAATTAAATAGACAGGAGGATTAGGATGAGAATAATTTCGATTTGTCCCAGTAATACGGAGCTGTTAACTTACGCTGGATTAATAGATCAAGTGGTCGCAGTAGATGATTTTTCAGACTGGCCGGATGCCGTAAACCAGCTTCCAAGACTTGGACCTGACTTAAGAATTGACATGGATAAAGTGGAAGCTTTGCAGCCTGACTTAGTTTACGCCTCATTATCAGTACCTGGAATGGAAAAGAATATTGAAAAACTTGCGGAGCGAGGTATTCCATATACAGTGGTAGACAATCCTAAATCTCTTGGTCAAATCGGGGAAGTATTAAAAACAATCTGCAGTGAAGCAGGAAAAAGGGACCGTGGGATAGAACTGCAGGAGAGATTTAATCAATTTTTAGATCATTACAGAAACTTAAGTAAAAAAGTGAAAGAGCCGAAAACAGTTTATTGGGAGTGGTGGCCAAAGCCTATATTTACACCCGGTGCTACAAACTGGCTATCCGAAATGTCTGAGCTCTCCGGGGCTGTAAATGTATTTGCATCTGAAGATGTTTCAAGTGTTAAGACAGATTGGGAAGCTGTTATTCATAAAAATCCAGAAGTGATTTTTATCGCTTGGGTAGGGGTGCAGAAAGAAAAGGTAAATACAAAAGTGGTGCTGAAAAGATCCGGTGCTGAAAAGATGGAGGCTGTACTGAAAAAAGAGCTTTATATATTGGATGAGCCTTTTTACTGCAGGCCATCACCCAGGCTTCTGATCGGCCTTGCAGAGGCTGCCTATATTCTTCATCCGGAGATATTTCCAGCACCTACTCGAAAAGAAGATGAGATTCTGTATTTGTAGGTTCTTTTTAAAGTTAAATTGATCAGCTTAAAAAACGTGCCCTTTCTTCTTTTGTAGGAAGCCGGCACGTTTCTTTTTTACCAAAGAAACGATACCTGAATTTGGCTATCAGATCATACATTGCATCACGCAGCGGACGGGGAAAAAATTTGAAAATCTTTAATATTTTCAAAGGTCCTCCCAGCAGGGAGCAGATTTCGAGCACTGCATCAGATTTTACAAAAGCCCTGCCGTCAGCGCGTATAAGTACCACGCTCTCCACAGCAAGGGGCACCTTAAATTCCCGCAGCAGTTCTTCACCTTTGTTACTTTGTAAGGAAGCGAAGTTAAACTGATTTTTATTGTCGTTCTTCATTATGAAATTAACTGCAGAATTGCACAAGTTGCAAACTCCATCAAATAAAAGTATTTGTCTCATTATATTCACCTCTTTTTTCATATTCCCGCTGCATTCAGGGTATGAAACAACTTTTAATAATACAAATAACTCATTTAGTATTATTGATTAAAATGTTTAAGAGATAATATTCTGGGATTTAATAATACTAAATGATATTATAGTATTATTAATGCAGCTATAATAATATTTATCTATCAGGGGAATAATCCTCATATCTGCACGATTTTCAACATAAGGAGGATCCAGCAATGAAGTCGGAATCAGAATATATTAATTTAACTGACCGCCAATATAAGTCACTTGAGAGATTTTTAGGTGAAAAAGAATTAACAATAAGAATGAAGAGGCTGATTAATCTGAAGAAAGCAAATAAAAGACCTGTGCAGATGAAATCTGATTTTCAGGCACTTTCAGCAATGGGGGCTAGGCCGGTAGCGCCTATAAAAAATAAGGAAAAGATCGAAAAGATGAAGAAGGTTTTAGCAGCTTCATCTCAAAGAAATTATTTTTTATTTATTTTAGGATTAAACAGTGGACTGCGGGTCAGTGAGCTGCTCGAACTCCGCGTGAAAGACGTAAGAGGAAAGCGGAGCGTGGAACGGCTGGAAAGAAAAACAGGGAAAGTAAAATACTTCCCCCTTAATAAAGAAACTCGTGAAAATATAAATAATTATATCAGCGGGATGCTTGATACAGACTTTTTATTTACTTCCCGAAAAACGGGGAAGCCTCTTCACAGAGACAGAGCTTATAAAATACTGAAAGAAGCAGCGGAGGAAGCTGGGATTTCGGAATTCGGCACCCATACTTTAAGAAAGACTTTCGGCTACCACTTTTATCTTAAACATGAAGACGCCGCAATACTGCAAAAATTATTTAATCATTCTTCTGTAAGTGTCACCCTGAAATATATAGGGATCTCACAGGAAGAAATTGAAGCAGGACTGGAAGACTTCAGTCTCTAAACAATACTTTCTTTAGGAAAACTGGTACAAAAACAATTATAATAATAATTCTTATAAGCTGCAGTGAGGTGACAACGGCAGGATCTGCTCCAACGATAGAAGCAGTCAGCACCATCTCAATTAAACCACCGGGAGCTGCACTTAATAAAGCGGTTGTAAGATTCATATCCGTCCATACGTAAAGCAGCGTGCCCAGAGCAGCAGAAATCAAAATTAACAGTACAGTAAGCACTGCAAACAAACCGCTGTAAAGTCCTGCCTGCTTGATGTCTTTAAAATAGATGGTTCTGCCTAAAGATACACCAACTGCCAGCTGAGCGCCGTAAAATAATATATCCGGTACAGCAGGGAGCGCAGCAGGGCTGACCATTACCAAAATGGTTAACAGAAGGGGGATAATCATTATTCCGGCGGGCAGAAGGTTTCGGAATTTAAATCCAAGTCCTCCTATTAATATAAAAAGCAGGGAAGAAAGACTGAAAAAAGAAATTCCATCACCGCTCTGCATTAAAACTGCAGTACTGGTATAAGAATCTCTAAAAAGAAATGTCATTACATAAGGGACCGTAAAGAGCACAATTAATAATCGGACTGTCTGGAAAATTAAAACCTGGGAAGATTCAGCTTTCAGCTGTTCACTTGCTATCACCATTTCGGTCAACCCTCCGGGAATTGCACCAAAAATGGTCGTGGCGGGCTGTAACAGAGTTTTTTTAGCGATGAATAAAGCTAGAATTACACTTGAGCCTACCAGCACTATCGTAATTAGTATGTAGGGGATAAGATAAGTGCTTATCTGCTGCAGAGTATTCATGTGGAAGTATAATCCGAATGATATACCAAGGATAATCAAGCCCAGCTGTTTAAATGCAGGGTTCCAGGGAAGTGTCACTTTTCCAAGCTGCTGGACCAGCATGACGGCAGTAAGAGGACCGAGCATCCAGGCAAGGGGAAGGGAAAGAAGCTGGAAAATCAATCCGCCGGCAGCGGCAGTGATAATTGTTAATAAAGGATTTGCTCTGGCCATATAAGTTACTCCTTTAAATCAGTTTCATAAATGAATCTTCTTTTCCAGTGTAACGCATAATACTTCCTTGGTGGCAGGAAGAGTCAGATCAGTAAATCAAGAAAGATTAGCATTTCCGAATTTTATAGGTGATCCTGCCTGGACAAAATCTCCTTCCAACGATTATCGGAATTTACTATGAAAAACATTTAAAGGCTTCCTAACACACTGCGCGTGGTGGCTTTTCTAAAGAATGCGCGCCTCACAGGGCTGAGGGTACCGAAGCTGGTTATTATTTGATACATATAAGAGAAAAATACCTGAATTATAAAAAAGAGATTCCACCGCAGAAAGCTCAAATAGGAAGAGGTCTTGCTTGTCCTATGTTCAACTGCAGGGTAAGCCAAACAGCTTATTACACAAGTGCGCTCAATTATTATTGCTTAATCTGGATAAATGATTTGGAATAATTTTAGTAAAAAATAAAAAGAAGATAAAAATTATTTTTATGATTAGTAAACAAATTTTTAAAGCAGGTTCTAAAAAATAATAAGCAAATTATAACGATACGTTAATTTATAAAGAAAGGAGACAGGTATTAAAAAGAAAGAATGATATAAGCTGGAGAAATTGAATTCGATGTGGATGAAGGAGAGTTAAATAAACTTGTGAATGACATCGGTCCTTTATAATAAAAGTATAGAGACAGAGCATCCGGAAAGATAATCTCTATTATAAGAAGGGAGTGGTGCCTTTCATAAAAAATCCTCCAGGCGCTTAAAGCCTGGAGGGGATAATTATTTAGTTGCCAGTTTTTTTCTTTTTTCTTCCCGTTCGCGTGTTGATTTATCAAGAATCTTTTTACGCAGACGGATTGACTCAGGAGTTACTTCACAGTACTCATCGTCATTTAAATATTCAAGCGCTTCTTCAAGTGTAAGAATACGAGGGCGCTTCATCGTTACTGTTGCTTCTTTTGTAGCAGAACGGATATTAGTCTGAGCTTTGATTTTAGTGATGTTTACAGTTAAATCGTTCTCACGGTTGTGTTCACCAACAATCATGCCTTCATAAATATCAGTACCCACATCGACAAACAGTGTTCCGCGGTCCTCAAGTGCAAGCATACCGTAACCAGTGGATTTGGCAGTTTCCATGGAAACAAGTACTCCTTGACGGCGTCCGCCTACAAGGCCTGTAGCTCTTGGCTGGTAGCTGTCAAAGGTATGGTTAATAATTCCGTAACCCTTTGTCTGGGACATGAACTCAGTTGTATAACCGATTAGCCCGCGGGAGGGAAGAAGGAAGTCCAGGCGGACCTGTCCGTCACCTTTGTTAATCATGTTCTGCATTTCACCTTTTCGTTCCCCGAGGGATTCCATAACTGCACCTGTATATTCTTCAGGAACATCCACCTGTACACTTTCAAATGGCTCGCAGACTTTTCCATCGATCTCTTTTAAGATTACTTCCGGTTTGGATACCTGGAGTTCATAACCTTCCCGGCGGAGATTTTCAATTAATATAGATAGATGCAGTTCACCGCGTCCGGAAACTGTCCATGCGTCAGGAGAAGAAGTAGGCTCCACTCTTAAACTAACGTCCGTTTCCACTTGTGTCATTAAACGGGCTTCAATTTTTCTGCTCGTTACGTGCTTACCTTCGCGTCCTGCAAAAGGACTGTTGTTTACAACAAAAGTCATTTGAAGAGTCGGCTCATCAATTCGCACAAGTTCCATTTGTTCCGGATGCTCAGGAGGGCAGATAGTATCGCCTACCATAATATCTTCAATTCCGGAAAGTGCGATTAAATCACCAGCTTTTGCTTCTTTAATTTCTTCTTTCTTCAGACCGAAAAAGCCGAACATTTTCGTTATTCTAAAGTTTTTCTGCGTACCATCCCGTTTAATCAGGATTGCGCTGTCTCCAACTTTCATCGTCCCCCGGAAAACCCGGCCTACACCGATTCTTCCAAGATAATCATTATAATCAAGCATGGTTACCTGAAACTGAAATGGTTCAGAAGTGTTATCTTCCGGCGCCGGAACGCTTTCTACAACAGTTTTAAAGACATCTTCCATAGAATCATTTTGAGTCTCTGGATCCAGGCTGGAAGTTCCGTTAATAGCAGAAGCATATACTACAGGGAAATCTAATTGATCTTCATCCGCACCGAGTTCAATAAATAAATCAAGAACTTCGTCAATTACTTCTGTAGGACGCGCCATTGGGCGGTCAATTTTATTTACAACTACTACTGGAGTAAGCTTCTGTTCCAGCGCTTTTTTCAATACGAATCTTGTCTGCGGCATGCAGCCTTCAAAAGCATCTACAACAAGAAGTACTCCATCCACCATTTTAAGGATACGTTCTACCTCGCCACCGAAATCGGCGTGGCCGGGGGTATCCAGAATGTTGATGCGCTTTCCTTCATATTTTACAGCAGTATTTTTCGCAAGGATGGTAATACCTCTTTCTTTTTCAATATCATTGTTATCCATTGCGCGTTCTGCTACCTGTTCATGGCTTCCAAAAGTACCGGACTGTTTAAGCAATTCATCCACCAAAGTTGTTTTACCATGGTCAACGTGGGCAATAATTGCAATATTTCTAATATCGTTACGTACGCTCATTCGTTAAAACGCTCCTGTCTTGTGTTAGATTACATCTGTCCCATTATAGCACAGGTAGAAGGAAAAAGCACGTTTTACTTCTGGATATTTCCTGAAAGTGGAAGATTTCCTTTTGTCTGGCCGGTTCCGCTGACAAGATATTTTGTTGAAGTTAATGCCTGCAGTCCCATTGGGCCTCTTGCGTGAAGCTTTTGTGTACTGATTCCGACTTCTGCACCGAACCCAAATTCAAATCCGTCAGTAAATCTCGTAGAGGCATTATGGTATACAGTGCTTGCATCAACTTTTTTAAAGAAGATATCTTTTACTTTCGCGTCTTCTGTGATGACAGCTTCGGAATGCATCGTGCTGTACTGCTGAATATGTTCTATCGCTTCCTCTGCAGAAGCAACCACTTTAACTGCAAGATCGAGAGATAAATACTCTTTTTCCCAATCTGATTCGTCAGCTTTCTGAATTATATTGCTGTAGGCAGCAGCTTCAGAATCACCATGCAGCTGCACGCCGTGAAAAGAGAGATCGTCTAATAAGTCTGCAAAGTTAGCTTCTGCCCATTTTTTATGCAGAAGAATTGTTTCACAGGAGTTACATACAGAAGGGCGCTGTACTTTGGCATCTATAATAATTCTTCTAGCAAGCTCCGGGGCTGCGTGTTCATCAATGTAAATATGGCAGTTTCCGGCACCGGTTTCAATTACTGGGATTTGTGCTTCCCGTACCACTGTATCTATGAGGTCTTTTCCTCCTCGAGGGATTAAAACATCTATATATTGTTTTGCGGTAAACAGAGATTTTGTCAGTGTTCGGTCAGGACTTTCGATTAGTTGAACACTGTTACGCGGGAAGCCTGTTTTCTCCAGTGCTGTCTGCATAATTGAAACTAATACTTTATTTGATTCGATTGTGGAAGAACTTCCGCGGAGCAGAACTGCATTACCTGTCTTTAAAGCAAGGGAAGTAATGTCTACAGTGACGTTCGGCCTAGCTTCATAAATAACGCTTACGACGCCGAGAGGAACGATCGTTTCCCTTATGGTAAGTTCATTTGGGGGAGTGAATTTTTGTTTTACTTCTCCCAGGTGATCAGGTAATTCTGCTACATTTATGACTGCCTGTGAAATGTCTTCAAGCCGGGAGTGGTCCAAATGAAGTCTGTCAATCAACGCGGAACTTACTCCTTTTTCCCTGGATTTTTTCACATCTTTTTTATTTGCAGCCAAAATCTCTTCCACATTTTCTCTAAGCGCATCAGCAATACTTATTAATGCTTTTTTTCTGTCGCCTGCATCAAAATCTGATAGGGAATATGAAATTTCTTTCGCTGTCTTTGCTTTTTGAATAACCTCGTCCATGTAAATCATCCTCTCTGTACTTATTTCATGGGAACCCATTGGTCCCGGTGTATTACAATGGAACTTGCCGTACTCTCATTTTTTAATACACTTCTTAGTTTTTCTGCCGTCAGGTGTGCCTGTCCTTTTCCAATCAGGCTCCCTTGCTCATCATAGGCATCAATCACGTCCCCGGTAGAAAATTCACCGGAAACATCAGTCACTCCGACATGGAGCAAACTGCTTCCTTCATTCAGTATCGCATTCGAAGCTCCTTTATCAAGGACGATGCTCCCTTTGGATGAAGCGTGAAAAGCAATCCACTGCTTTTTCGTTTTCATTTGCCTGGAAGTATCTGGAACGATATAAGTGCCTTCCCCTGAAAATTCTGTTATCTTCAAAATTGATTCTGATTCCCGGAAGGTACTGATGTATACGGATGCTCCCATTTCCTGTGCAGCCTGCGCTGCTTTTAACTTTGCCCGCATACCTCCAGTGCCTACTGCAGTGGTAGTACCGTCGGTCTGTGAAAAAAGCTCCTCATCAATATTAGTGATTTTTTTATATTTTTTCGCCTCCGGGTAAAGAAGGGGATTTTTATTGTAAAGTCCATCTATATCCGTCATCAGCAGAAGCATGTCTGCATGCATTACGCCGCTGATGAGCGCAGAAAGCATATCATTATCTCCAAATGTAAGTTCCTCTACGGCGGTGGAGTCGTTTTCGTTAATGATGGG
Organism: Alkalicoccus daliensis; assembly: GCF_900103955.1. Classification (GTDB taxonomy): domain Bacteria; phylum Bacillota; class Bacilli; order Bacillales; family Salisediminibacteriaceae; genus Alkalicoccus; species Alkalicoccus daliensis. The sequence goes on along the minus strand of NZ_FNIL01000001.1, from coordinate 505,353 downwards.
AATTATTCCTCTTTTTAATAATTCACTTAATGAAGAAGAAACATTTTTGTAATGTTCTGCATCCCTGAAATCATGTCTGGTTAAAAGAACCTGCGCAGGGATCAGTCCGTACTGGGTCAGCTGGAATCGGTACTGCTGCATTAAAAGTGTCTGGCCCACGGCCGCAGCTGCCTGTTTTGCTCTCACCGTTACGGGGCGGGAAGGGTAGCCCATTTCTTTAAAACCTGCGGCAACCGAGCCTGAAGATACAACGATTAAGTCGTGGCCTGCTTTTTTAAATTCTGCAAAAGCATGACAGAATTTCGCGAGTTTAAGAGGAGAGAGGGTCCCGTCTATGGAAGTAAGGGAGCTGCTTCCAATTTTAATAACAATTCTTTTTTTAGACATATATGCTCACCTCTCCTTCATAATTAATGTGTATGAATTGATTTTTTTGGTTACCTTATTTGTTATTTCCATCCTGCTTTTCTTAAATACATTCCTTCAATTAAAAAAAGCTCTTCATCCTTTTGTAAAGGACGAAGAGCTGTGCTCACCGCGGTACCACCTTTATTGACTCGTTAATCAAGCCCGGCTCAAATATTATTCAACTGCAGCTTGCAGCAGAAGCAGGTTCACAGCATCACCTCAGATATCCGATTTCAGCTGAGACGGATACTCTCTGGCAGGGGAGCGGCAGTTACTAATCATCTGCGAATTTAATAACTATTATTCAAAAAAATCTGATTATTGTCAAGTGCTAATAAGAGAAAACTGTAAAGTTGAATTTGAAAAATACCTGCGGCGCAGCCAGAGGCAGTTAATTAAAAGAGATCTAGTTAATTAATGCCTGAAGCGGTGCTGGAATTCTGCCGCCTCTGTTGACGAATTTATCGGAAGAAAAAGGATTTAAATCGATAACGGGGGCTCTCCCAAGAAGTCCACCGAATTCCACCATTTCTCCTTCTTTTTTCCCTGCTACAGGAATGACTCTTACTGCAGTAGTTTTCTTGTTAATCATGCCAATCGCCATTTCGTCCGCTATAAGTCCGGAGATGGAAGCAGCGGAGCTGTTCCCATTGATAGCAATCATATCCAGGCCGACTGAGCAAACGCAAGTCATTGCTTCCAGTTTTGAAAGCGTCAGTGATTTATCTTCTATGCCTTTAATCATTCCATTATCTTCGGATACAGGAATAAAAGCGCCTGAAAGACCGCCGACGTAGGAACTTGCCATTGCACCGCCTTTTTTTACAGCGTCATTCATAAGTGCGAGAGCTGCAATCGTTCCGTGCGTACCTACTCTTTCCAGGCCTATTTCTTCCAGAATTTCCGCTACAGAGTCATTTAATGCATTGGTTGGTGCTAAAGAAAGATCCATAATACCGAAAGGCACTTTGAGTCTCTCTGCCACTTCACGGCCGACGACTTCACCGGCACGGGTAATTTTAAAGGCAGTTCGTTTGATAATATCCGATACTTCACCAAGATCTGCTTCAGGATATCTTCGCAGCGCGTGCAGAACTACGCCTGGTCCGCTGACTCCGACATTGAGGACAACTTCCTGTTCTCCTGCACCATGAAATGCGCCGGCCATGAAGGGGTTATCTTCCGCAGGGTTACAGAATACTACGAATTTTGCACAGGCAATACCATTTTGGGAAGCCGTTAATTCGGACGCCTTTTTAATAATTTCCCCCAGCTGCTTGACGCCATCCATGTTAATCCCGGTTTTTGTAGTGGCCGCTGAAACAGATCCGCATACGCGCTCCGTCTGACTGAGTGCTTCAGGTAAAGCATCCAGCAGTACTTTGTCTCCCTTGGTAACACCCTTATGAATTAAAGCAGAAAAACCGCCGATAAAATCTACATTAATATCAGCTGCAGCTTTATCCAGAGTTTTTGCCAGCGCTATAGCATCTTCTTTCGTGGAATTTCCCAGAAGTTCTGCAACAGGCGTGATAGAGATACGCTTATTAACAATCGGAATACCATACTCCGTTGCTACTTTATCAGCTGTTGTAGTAAGAGCTGCTCCATAAGAGGTGATCTTTTCATAAACAAGAGATCGCATATTTTCCTGATCGCGGTCAATACAGTCCCGGAGGCTGATTCCCATCGTAACAGTTCTTATATCTAATTTTTCCATTTGGATCATCCGGATCGTTTCCTGAATTTCCTGAAATGCTATTGTCATATTCCGTGTCACTCCTTTAAATTCGGTGCATTGACTGGAAGATCTCTTCCCGCTGCATATCTATTTTTAAGCCCATTTCATTTCTTACCGGATCAAGTGCGGCGTGCAGTTCTTCCAGAGATTCTTTATCTTTAATTTCTATAAGCATCATCATTGTAAAAAAGTCCTGGAGAATTGTCTGAGAAATATCAAGAACGTTCACATTATTATCTGCAAGAACCGCTGTAACTTTTGCGATTATACCGACCTGGTCTTTTCCTACGACACTTAAAACTGCTCGATTATTCGGCATTCTAATTCCTTCTTTCCTAAATAGATTATAAAACTAACTGCTGGTAAAGGCGCTTCTCTAACTGCCTATTTAATTACCTGTAAACATGGCTCTGTTATTGTATTGTGTGCTTAAACAGGTTTCATCAAGAACTAAAAGCGCAGTAAATCCTAAAAAAACACAAAAAAATAGATTGGCTGCTATACCAATCTCTACACATAAAAAATAAGACAGTGACGTCTTATTCCTTCTGTACATTTGCCTGAGATTGTGAACCCTTCGGCGCTGCAGATGCAGTCTCTCCAGAAGATGCTCCCGCTGTAGTGACCCCACAGTTTTCATCGCAGCTTTTTCAGTTGTGAAAACAATTTATCAGCTTTCTGCTGGTTAGTCAAGAGAATGCTCTGGCTTCACGGGTAGGCATCTGTTATATTTATCTTAGCAGAGTCAGTAGAGGATGATCGGTTTTGTTTAACAAATTGATAGCGGGGTTAATAATTGTCATCTTAAGTCTGGTGGGATTATTTATGTATATATATTATTCTTTAGAAGCCGCTGAAGAGACATCCTGGGCACAGCATAATTCAGCAGAGGAAGCAGGATTTAACCCGGAAGCATTAGAACAAGCGCGCACTTACTATGAATCAATTAATTCTACTGCTGTAATTGTAATTTCTGAAGGGAAGGTGCTGCTGAGCTGGGGGGATGTTTCAAAAAATACCAATGCCCATTCAGTGCGCAAGAGCTTTCTATCTGCACTATACGGGATGGAATTTAATAATGGAACTTTTCGAATGTTTGATTCACTTGCAGATCATGAAATAGAGGACCAGACGCCACTCACAACAATTGAAAAACAAGCTACGATTTCTAATCTGATGACATCTACTTCAGGAGTATATCTTCCGGCAGGGGAAGAGTCCTGGGGGATGAGAATGGCAAGGCCGAGCCGGGGAAGTTATCTGCCTGGAGAATACTATTATTATAATAACTGGGATTTCAATGTATTAGGAACAATTTATAATCAGCAGTTTGAGGAAGATTTGTTTTCACATTTTAAAACCAGAATAGCAGAACCGCTTGGGATGGAAGATTTCGAGTTGGGGAATACCAATTATAAATATGAAAACCGGAGATCCCGGCATCCTTCGTATCTTTTTCGGATGTCTGCAAGAGATATGGCGAGATTTGGCCAGTTATACCTTCAAAAAGGGCAGTGGGAAGGAAAGCAGCTTATTCCTGAGGAATGGGTGGAGCGGAGTACCAGTCCGCAGGTAGAAGTTCCTTCCAACAGTATATTTGACTATGGTTATTTATGGTGGGTGGCAACAGAGCCGCCATACAGTGAGTTAAATATGTATTCCGCTGTGGGGAGATACGGACAGTCCATTGATATTATCCCGGAACTGGATCTGGTATTTGTCCACAGAGTGGATTCCAACAGATTATCTTTCCAGCTTAATAGAAATTCAGTCAATGACTTGCAGCGGCTTCAGCTGCTCCAGCTGATAATTGATGCAAAACGAAGAGAAGATTAAAAACCAGCTTCGCAGATTATTTCACATTCTGCGAAGCTGGTTTTTTTGCCGGCTGAAAAGGAACACCTACCTGCCCGATGATCAGGTATCCATATTTCCACTTATTGACGATTATTATTGTGCCAATGCTCGCAAACAAACTGAAAAAGAATAAAACAATAATGTACATGAAACCTATTGATACTGGCTGTAACTGAAACATTGCATCCAGAAAGAATATATAAATATAGTGAAGAAGATAAATCCCAAACGAGTATCTGCTGATCAGCTCAAGAAAGGGAGGAAGGTGTTTCAATCTGGAAGTAAGGTAAAACAGAAAAAAGCTGCACATAATAGTATGTACCAGAATGTCTGTTCTTTTAGAACTGTGAACTGTTAGGAAACCTGAATGATAAAAAGTAAGCATTAACATACTGGTGATTACGGGACCGATAATTATAATATAGCGGTATTTGTAAATTAATTTGGAAAACATCTCATAATAAGTACCGGCATAGTAACCTACAGCAAAATAAAATACCCACCCCAGCATCGGCACCCAGTAAAAACGTTCCCAAATATAGGTACCATACGGAAGGTTTTCCGGCGGGAGTGTAAAGTTAAAGAACATTAAGTACCCTGCATTGATAATAAAAGCAATAGTAAGTACGAGCTGAGGTTTCCATCGTTTTAAATAAGAATGGAATAAGTAATGGAATAAATAAAATTGAAAAATAATTAAAATAAAATAACCATGATAATCTCCTATAAAAATGTTAAGCGCTATTTTTGTAAAACCCTGTTCCATCCCCTGGAAAAAGAAAGGTAAAGCGTATAAGATTCCCATCACAAAGAAAGGAATAAGAATATATCTTAATCTTTTCTTTAAAAAATAATCTGGCAGAGGCCGGGTGCGGTAGGAATAGGCAATTAAAAACTCAGAAATAAATATGAACATGGGAGTTCCGTAATATAAGATCATTTGAATAGAATCAAAAAAAATAGCGGCAAGTTCTCCCATTTCACGAATTGTCATCGTTTCTATTCCTATATGAATGCTGTGCAAAAGCACGATGCTTAGACAGCCTATGCTCCGGAGTATGAATATTTCTTTGATCATAAGCTTCTGTCCCTTCTAAAAATGAAAAATTTCACCCTTAAACATATCATATATTTCCAGCTGAGAGTAGGGAATCACAGGATAAACTATACTTGTTTTCAAAGCTTCGAAGACCGCAATTCTATATTTCTCCTAAATTAAGCTACTAATATAGAAGAATTCCGCTGACTGCAGCAATAGTTGATTGCCGGAGAAAGAGATCTTCACGGTATGCAGTCCCGCTGTTCCACCGGTAAAAGACAATATATTGAATTGGAGCATTCCTTCAGACTCACATCACCAATACGTGCGATTAATAGGAGAACTGCCGAAAGAAAATGATTTTATTATTATAAATAATAGAAAAAGAAATATTTTAATAGGAAATAAATGAATTCGTTTTCATCGCTGTCCCCACTTCGATAGAAGATTTTCTGAGGCTTACGCTCTACTAAATACCGTGTCAAATAATCTGACAATTTTATTGTGTCAGAAAATTCAGCCGGTATACTAAAGGACATAGCAGTTGGCAAATAAGCTGACAGCAAAAAAAATCAAGGAGCGTGAAGCACGATGGATGAAATGTTCTTAATGAACAATGTATGGATTATGATATCTTTTGTATTAGTGCTATTAATGCAGGGGGGATTCATTCTCCTTGAAGCGGGTTCGACTCGAATGAAAAACGCAGGACATATTGCAGGTAAAACAATTTTCACGGTAGGAATCGCATCACTCGTTTTCTGGGCAGTAGGATGGGGCTTTATATACGGAGAAGGAAATGCTTTTATCGGACTTTCTGATTTCTTCTACGGTGACCTAACTTCTACAGACGGCGGCCTGATGGGAACAACAAGCTTTGTCTTTCAATTAGCATTTGCTGCCATTGCACTTACAATTGCTTTTGGCGGTTTTGCAGAAAGAGCGAAATTATCTGTTTATATTATCTTTGCAGTAGCTTTCTCAGCATTTATCTATCCGGTTATCGCACACTGGATCTGGGGGGGCGGATGGTTATCCGACCTTGGTAAACAGGACTTTGCAGGTTCTACAGTAGTTCACTTGACTGGTGCGGCTGCAGCATTGGCAGCTACTATCATTTTAAAACCGCGAATTGGTAAATTCAATAAAGACGGTACTTCCAACGATATCGCTGGTCACAACCAGGTATACACTGCTTTAGGGGTATTGCTTCTATGGGTAGGGTGGTTCGGTTTTAACGGTGGTTCTACACTGGAAGTAGATGGAGCATTTTTCGGGTATGTTGCTCTGACTACGCAGCTTGCAGCAGCCGCCGGTGCAGTAGCAGCTATGATCATTGTTTCTGCTATGACTGGTAAAAATGATATTCCTACGATGCTGAACGGTGCGCTGGCGGGTCTTGTAGCAATCACAGCGTCGACAGCTTTTGTTGCTCCATGGGCAGCGGTAGTTATCGGGCTGGTTGCAGGATTTATTGTTCACTTCAGTATGGTATTCTTTGAAAGAAGCAAAATTGATGACCCTATTTTCGCTTTATCTGTTCACGGTGTAGCAGGTGTATGGGGTACACTTTCCACAGGGTTCTTTGCAACCACTGAACTTGCGGAAATGAACGGCGGACAGGCTGGACTGTTTTACGGCGGTGGATTCTCACAGCTTGGCGTACAGCTGATCAGTGTATTAGCCTGCGGTATTTACGCTTTCCTAGTAGCATTTATTATTCTGAAAGTACTCGACAAAGCGCTGGGCGGACTTCGTGTTTCTGAAGAAGAAGAGCTTATCGGTCTTGATATGAGTGAACACGGAAGCTACGGCTACCCGGAAAACATGCCGGAAGAAAATAAAAAATCAGAAAAAACGGGTGCTTAATTATGATTGAAAAAACAATAGAAAATATCACATCATTTGCGGATCTAGCTGCATGGCGGCGCGAAAACATGAATGAAGCTGCAAACTCCTACAAAGAGTTAAACGAACTTCATGATGCGTTGATGTCTTCTATTGTACAGCTCTCGATTCAACAAATAGAAGCCGAGCAGGGAAATCTTCCTGCTCGGTTTAGCTTCTTTATCATGGGAAGCGCCGGAAGAAAAGAGCAGGCAATATGGAGTGATCAGGACCACGCAATTGTGCATGAAGGCAATGCAGACGATGACATTATTTTTCGTGGACTGGGAAAGGAAATTGTCAAAGGAATGGAAATATGCGGATATGAGCCCTGCGAAGGAAAAGTAATGGCGGAGGAACCACGATGGTGTAAATCAAAGTCAGCCATGGAAGAGCAGGTGAAAGGATGGCTTGAGGAAGCGGAATGGGAAGATATCCGGCATACCCTGATACTGTTTGATTCCAGAACCTTATACGGAAGTAAGGAAAGCAATCAAAATTTGAAGGAAGTTATGTTTAACTATGCGAGATTTCGCGAATCTATCCGGTTAAAAGTAGTAGAAAATACAATATTCAGACAGCGTCGGAGGAATATTTTCGGACAGATTTTAACAGACAAACAGGGTTTCATTAATTTTAAAACTGCAGTACTTTTCCCATATGTAAATGCTGCAAGAATCGCTGCACTGATTGAAGGGCTTCAAATTACGGAAACAGAAGAAAGAATGAAAAAGCTGAACAATGTTTTTCCACAGATGGATCATTTTCACGCTTCATTTGCAGAAGCTTTAGCATTCAGGCATGAAAAAACAAAACATATCACCTCCTACGAGTACGTACATCATTTAAAATTAGATGATTTAACGACAGAAGAAAAGAATATGATTAAAAGATGGATGAAGGACGGAAAAGAAATGCTGGACCAGGTTCAGTCTTATTACCTGAAGAAAGAAAGGAAGAAGAAGGTATGAATGTAGTCGATCGCTGGAAGAGGCAGCTCGGTGCTTTGACTGGCAGAGCAGCTTATGATGCGAAAGGCAGCCGGGATGCGGCAGCTGTTGCTTATGCAAGAAGGATGCAGCGGTCCCAAAAAGAGCGGGACCATTTGACACTTCCCTTTCATCAGCTCCCGGTCGTAGTATTTGATATTGAAACAACAGGTTTTTCTCCACGAAAAGGGGATACCATTCTTTCTATAGGCGCTGTGAAGCTTTCCGGAGAAAAAAAAGAAGAATTTTACTCTCTGCTGTATTCTGAGAATGATCCGCCGCTTGTAGTAAAAGAATTAACGGGGATTTCAAGGGAGGAACTGATCGAAGCGCCTGCAGCAGAAAATGTTCTGACTGATTTTCTGTCTTTTATTCAAGGGCATACCCTCGTGGCACACCATGCGAGTCATGAAAAAGCATTTATGAACCACTCATTGTGGAGTCTGTTCAGAACAAGATTCGATTACCGGCTGCTGGATACGACATTTCTAACCAGGTTAATCCCGTCCATGCAGCATATGCAGGCTTTGGATGACTGCTGTAATTTTCTGAACATTGCGCTGGAGGAGAGGCATCACGCACTTGCGGATGCACGTATTACCAGCGAGCTTTGGCTGAAGTGTGTCGGACTGCTGGAACAGCAGGGATACGTAAACCTGAAGGATATATATGCGGAGCTGGCGAAGCAGCGGCATTAATTCTGCTTTCTGCAATAGGAATAGTTAGCTATAGTATATGATAATTTACAGCTGTTTTTGATTTTCTACTGAAAACATCCTTTGAAAAGCAGAGGATGTTTCTTTTTTTAGATCTGTAAATGATTATAGAAAACTTCGCTGTCATTGACCGGCCGTGACTGCACTCCTCTGCTTCCTCACTTTGCTGCGGGAGCTTCCCAGTTCGTTCTTTCAGAGACTGTGTGCGTTTGCACCACCGAAAGCATTGCCGCAGCCGGCCAAATGATCTTAAAGTCCTCTTCTCGGTCTTTCTAATGATGACTGCTGGTCGAGCGGAGCAATACTCACTCTCTGAACAGGCGTCCGCCGGTTTTCGTTCCATTCTTTTGTAAACAAAAGTAAAAGATTGTTTCTGTTACAAGCTATTCTGTCAACAAACCGATGATCAGGCTTTTTTTAGTTGAAAAATCTGCCTGTAAATATAGATGGATATTTCTCTTCTTATTCTCCGGTAAACTTTTCCGGAGTGGGTATTCTTAATTACAATCGCTTATTTTCAGGCTTTAATATGTTAAGAGTTCTGATTTATAACGGCTGCGGTGAGCTGCACGAGAAAGAGAACGCTTACATAAAGAAAAGTCAAGAAGGATTTTAAAACTTTGTTTTCAGCACTCGCATAGTTGTGATAAGATTAGTCATAATATTCGAACGAAGAGGAGATAATAGGGATGGAAGAGACTAAAATGCAAAGCGTTCACGTAAAAGACATTTTACTTGCTCACCAGGCTTTAAAAGACGTAGTAGTTAAAACTCCGCTGCAGCGGGACGCAATCCTCTCAGAGAAATACGGTGCGGAAGTATATTTAAAAAGAGAAGATCTCCAGGTAGTCCGCTCATTCAAACTGCGAGGTGCCTATAATTTAATGCAGGGTCTTTCTGAACAGGAATTACAGCAGGGTGTTGTATGTGCCAGTGCCGGTAATCATGCACAGGGTGTAGCTTACTCGTGTAAAGCCCTGGGAGTGAGAGGGAAAATATACATGCCTTCCACTACTCCCCGCCAAAAAGTTTCTCGCGTTGAATTTTTTGGCGAACCGTTTGTGGATGTTATCTTAACCGGTGATACATTTGACGATGCTTTTAAAGAAGCAATGACGGCCTGTACCGAAGAAGGAATGACATTTATTCATCCATTCGATGATTTACGCACCATCGCTGGTCAGGGCACCGTCGGCATGGAGATTTTAGAGGATATTGATGTTCCGGTCTCCCATGTATTTATGAGTATCGGCGGAGGTGGTCTTATTTCCGGAGTTGGTTCTTATTTTAAGGAAATTTCCCCTTTAACAAAAATGATTGGGGTAGAACCTGCAGGAGCCCCGGGAATGAAAATATCCATCGAAGCAGGAGAAGTTACTACCCTTACTAAAATTAATAAATTTGTAGATGGGGCTGCAGTTAAAAAGGTGGGGGAGATTACCTTTGAGATTGCTAAACACGTTGTCGACGAAATAAAAACGGTCGACGAAGGAAAAGTGTGTTCCACCATGCTTAATTTATATAACGAAAATGCAATTGTTGCAGAACCAGCTGGTGCGCTCTCCATAGCAGCTTTAGACGATTATAAAGAAGAAATTAAGGGGAAAACGGTAGTGTGCATCGTAAGCGGAGGAAATAACGATATTGACCGTATGCAGGAAGTAAAAGAACGTTCTATGATTTATCAGGGGCTGAAACATTATTTTATCGTGAATTTCCCACAGCGGGCAGGAGCTCTGCGGGAATTTTTAATTGATGTACTTGGTCCGACAGACGACATTACACGTTTTGAGTACACGAAAAAAAATAACCGTGATAAAGGTCCGGTGATGTGCGGAATTGAATTAAAACATCGGGAAGATTATCACTCTCTCATTGACAGGATGGAGAAAAAAGGGTTTGCTTATATAGAGATTAATAAAGATGAAGATTTATTTAATCTGTTGATCTGATAAATGGATACTGCCTTATTGATGAGCTGTTTATCATTAATAAGGCTTTTTTCTGGATAACTTTAAGGAGGAATAAATTTATGAACGATGTACCAGTGACAGGCAGAATGGTGAAGGCAAAGGTAAAGTCCCAGACGAGAAAATGGATGAATCTGATATATGAAGGAAAAGAAGTTATTATGTCAGCGGAGGATATTACCGGGCCTGTCGGAGATTTTGTCGAAGTATTTCTTTTTGAAGACAAGGAGGGTACTTTAAGTGCCACTATGAAACAGCCGCTGGTTACTGCGGATACCTATGACTGGGTGTACGTGGTAGGAGGTATTGAGCCGGGAGTGTTCGTAGACATCGGTCTGCCAAAGGATATTTTGGTTTCAAAAGATGATCTGCCGGAAGATCGTAAATTATGGCCGTTAAAAGGAGATAAGCTGTTTGTTACCCTATCACATGACCGCAGGCAGCGTCTGAAAGCTGTTCCCATCAGCGAGTGGCTGATTGATGAAGAGCGGGACCATGCGACAAGCGAACTTCGCTCAGCAAATGTCCGGGGGAATGTGTATCTTCATAAGGAAGGTGGAGCTGCAATGATCACAGAAGATGGAGTCAGAGGATTTATCCACGAAAGCCAGGCGAATTTCACGCCAAGACTCGGCCAATTCGTAGAAGGAAGAGTCATTGAAGTAAAAGAAGACGGCACAATTAATGTAACCCTGCGGGATGAAAGAGTGGTTGCCCAGGGAAAAGATGCTGAAAAAGTACTGGAGCTTCTGCAGAAACGCGGAGGTGAAATGCCTTTTACTGATAAATCCAGCCCAGAAGAAATTGATGCCGCATTTAATCTGAGTAAGGCTGCTTTTAAGCGGGCGTTAGGCAAGCTGATGAAAGAAGGGCTTGTTAAACAGGAACCGGGGCGCACTTATCTAGTCCAGGAAAAAAATGAATAATTGCAGAATGCTGACTTCCCCTCTATAATAGAAACAAACGTTCTATATAGAGAGGAAGTCGATTTTTTATGCAATTAATCATTGCAGAAAAACCCGATCAGGCAAAAAAATTAGCTGCGCCTTTTCAGCATCAGACCAATAAAGACCATATTATTCTTGCACCGTGTGAAACTTTTTCGCAGGGTGCCGTTTTAACGTGGGCGTTGGGGCATCTTTTGGAGCCGGTGCCTCCGGAAACCTACAGAGCGGACTGGAAACGCTGGAACCTGCAGACGCTGCCAATGATCCCGGAAGACTTCCGCTACCGTGTAAAAAGAAGACGTGAGTTCAACGTAATTTATAAATTTGCGAAAGATAATAAAATTAAGGGATTTATCCATGCCGGGGATGCGGAAAGAGAAGGAGAAGCAATTGTCCGATTAATTATTGAAGAAACCGGGGTCCATAAGCCGATCAAGCGGCTTTGGATCTCCTCACTGACGCCGCAGGCAGTGCTGCAGGGCTTTCAAACCTTAAAGGATGGCAGCCAAACAGAAAGTCTCCATAACGAAGCAGTAAGCCGTGCATATGCAGACTGGGTAATAGGACTGAACGCTACGAGACTTTATACATTATTAATGCAGAAAAAAGGAATTAATGCTGTTTTTACGGTAGGAAGAGTACAGACTCCAACCTTGTGTCTTATCGTTAAGCGGGAGCATGAAATAGCTTCGTTTACTCCTGTCCCTTATTGGGAAGTGAAAGCCCGCTTTCAGCATGAGAAAGGAGTTTATGAAGGAACCTGGCACAAAAAAGGGGAGTCAAAAATTGAAACGCTGGAAATGGCGGAAAAAATTCATGCTTTCGTTGAAGGAAAAGATGCACAAATTACTTCTTTTAAAGAAAAAATCCGTAAAATAAAACCGCCGCTGCTGTTTTCTCTATCCACACTGCAGTCCTATGCGAATAAAGCATTTCAATTCTCACCGAAAAAAACACTCGATACTGCGCAGAAGTTATATACGAAGGGACTGCTGACTTATCCGAGGACTGATTCATCCCATGTAACAAAAGAAGAAGCCCAGCAGTTTCCACGAATGCTGAACCAGATTGAAAAAATTGCTGCTTTTGAAAAACATTTCCCTTTACCGAAGCAGACATTACTTCAGGATAAAAGGTATGTGGATGCAAAAAAAGTAAAGGATCATTACGCTATTATTCCCACGGAAGAAATTAAAGATCCGGGAAAACTGAGCGCAGACGAAAAGAAAATATATGAAGCTGTCATTCTGCGCCTTCTGGCGGCACATGAAAATGATGCAGAAATAAAGGACATTCACTGTGAGACACTGGTGGACGAACGGGCAACTTTCAAATCTAATACAAGTGCAGTAATGAAAGAAGGATGGAAAAGAATTTTGCCCTCCTCCAAGGAACAAAAGACAGAGCATGGGCTGACGGCTCTCAGAGAAGGCCTGGCTTCCATTGTGTCGCAGGCAGAAGTGGAAGCGAAAAAAACGAAAGCGCCGAAACGTTATACAGAGGGTGATTTGATCCAATTGATGAAAACCTGCGGCAGAGAGCTTGACCCGGAACTGGCCCAGGTCCTGAAACAGACAGAAGGGCTGGGAACAGAGGCGACAAGAGCAGGTATTATAACCGTGTTAAAAGACAGGGATTATATTCAAGTCGCGAAAAATTTAGTATATGCTACAGAAAAAGGAAAAACATTGTACCAGGCTGTGGAAGGAACGATCCTGGCTTCACCGGAAATGACCGCGAAGTGGGAGCAGCGGCTCTCGGAAATTGGTGCGGGAGAAAAAGGAGCGGGAATGTTTTTGGAGCAAGTCAAAAAACTGTCAACTGCTGTAGTGGAGAAAGCACAGGCACAGGCCGGGTCGTGGGATATCTCCGGGGAGGGAATCCCGCAGAAAAAGAAAAGTACTCGAAAGCCGGCCAAAGCGGGCAATTGTCCCCTCTGCGGAGAAGCGGTGCTCGATAAAGGTAATTTTTATGGATGTGCCGGGTATAATAAAAATAAATGTACTTTTACTTTATCCAAGATTCTCCTGGAAAAGAAACTCCCGTTAAAACAAGTGAAACTTTTGCTTAAGCAGGGGGAAACCGAAGTGATTAAGGGTTTTAAAAAAGAGAACAACCACTTTGATGCAGTTTTAAAATGGGATCAGAAACTGAAGAAAATTATTTTTGTTTCAAACACATCCGGCGCTCCTGTTTCTGAAAAAAATTCCGGAAAGACTGGGTGAAAATCGCAGCACTCTGTGAAGCAGGAATACGTTAAATTTTTTTGCTCTGGAGAGATCATCATCTCTTTTTTCGGAGGCATTCGGCATTAACAGCCTTTACAACATAAGCAAGTGCAGCAGTGGCTGGAAATCGATAACTCGTCCAGCCGTAAGCTTTTGATAAAGCAGGCATGTTCCGCTTGAATTATTCCATCTCTTACTGCTGCTGTTTTGTTTCTTGGCAGGTAAGATGTATAATGGGAGTATTCTGTAATATAAACAGTTTTAACTTATTAATTCATACTTCAGGGAGTGAAAGCATGAAACATTTAACGCTGGAAAACGGAAAACTTTTTACAGAGGCGAGAGTAAAAACAGATGGAGAGTATGAAACTTTCTATGTAATGATTGACACGGCGCTTCCAAACACAGTGTTGAACAAGCATAAAGTAACTGTTTCTGATTTAGATGCGATGAGTATTGGTCCTTTAAAGGTAAGCAATTTTCAGGCAGAGCTGCAGGAACTTGATATTGATGGCATCATTGGGCTTGATTTTCTTTTGAAAACAGGTGCGAAATTAAATTTTGACGCGATGACCATCTCGAGTTCCAGAACGTAAACTGGAAAATGATTGACCTCATCCACAGAAGCGTGTATTATCACTTTGAAAGCTTGATAAGAGTGGAAAGGGGATAGACCAATGTCTGAAGAACAAGAAGAAATACTGGTTCAGCCGGGGGATCATATTTTTATAACTGCCGGAGAATATAAGGGAGAACTGGCGAAAGTGATTTCACCTTATACAAACTCGGCCACAGTAGAAATGGAGAAGCGTGATGAAGATGGTACGAAGCCTCGTACAGTCCTCCGTCACACTGAATATGAAGTGATTGAAAAAGCAGAATGATCAATAATCAGCTCAGGGCGCTCTAATATTTATTAGGGCGCCTTTTACCTTTTATAATTACAGTAATCCTGCAAAATGAAAACTGTAGACAGCTGTACTCAGAACGACAAACGCCACGAGTACAAATTTGGAATTCTTCTTACTCACTTCCACCGGTTTTTCACTCATCAGGCGGGAAGCGAGGAGCACCTGTCCGGAAAAAGGAGAAAGCTGTGTCGCTACAGTCCAGCTTACAAGCAGGAGCAGTGCTGCATACTCAGCACTTATTCCTATCGCGGCAGGGGTAATGGAACTGCCGATCCCAATAATAATAATAATCGGGTGAATTCCCACCAGTGCCAGGAGCAGCGTAATAAACATAATAAGCACAGTAAAAAATAACACTGAACCAAGCGTCCATTGAATAAGCAGCTCTGAAATAATAGTGCCGAAATTAGTAGCTGCCACTGCGGTGCCGAAAAAGCCTGCTGCGATGAAAATGGCGAGTTCATTTTTCACTTTTTGAAAAGACCCCGTAATCTGTTCCATAATATGCTGGCTGAACCCTATTACCTCCCGTTTAAACACAGCAAAAATATAGGGGATCAGGATTGCCAGAAAAGTTACCACCTCAATCATGGTAGCGTCGGCAGCGTAATAAACGAGAAAAGATAAGCCGATAAATACTAATGTGAACCGGAGAAGCGGGATAATTTCTGCAGAGGCATCCTGGCGTTTTCCTTCATTGGTAATTAACGTATCTTCTGAAAACTTTATATCTGATAGGAATATTGCGGAAAGCACCCCGTATAATACCGCCAGTACCAAGCCGTATCCAAAAATAGTAAACCAGGAAACATCGAATAAAGCGAGCACTAAACCGACGTTTACAAAATACGGGGACCAGAGCATACAGCAGGCAAAACCACGCATCATGTGAAGCGTCATTTTTTTAGGGTAGAAGGAACGGAAGCTTTCATCCGCAATTTGTCTTATAATAGCCATGGAACCAAAATTAAGAATTAAGCCGGCCGTGCACATCAGCGTAAAACTCAGCCGGTAAGGCCTGTTTTTGTTTCCGCTGCTTTTTAATATAATGAACTGTTTCAGCTGATTTAAATATCCTGTGTAACTCATATAGGAGCCCACCAGGGGAATAAGTATAAACAGCGCTAATATGTTTACATTTGTTCCAAAAGCAGCTGCAGCTGCTGCAGGCGTGAAATTTTCTTCAGCTGCGATAAATACTGCAGTAATAGTTAGAATAGAAATAATTATTTTGTTTATCCTCTGAATAGAAAAAAATGCTGCGGACAGCAGTAACAGTGCCAGAAACCCGTATACAGGAGAGATATCCCGGGGGAGTACCGTATCTAATAAAAAAAGAACTGCCGTTACATAAGCAGTAATACCAAGTATTGTTTCCATACGTTTATTCAGCGTAATCCCTCCCCTCGACGTTTCTATTTTATCATGAAGGAGGCCTCTATGACCCGGAGAAACATCTTAATTACAGGAGCAGGAAGCGGATTCGGTTTTATACTTGCCAAAGAGCTGAGTAAAACTCATACAGTAATTGCTGTTATTCGCAGAGTGTCAGATGCTTCCGCACTTAAAAAAGCAGGTATTCAATTTATTTATCAGGCAGACATTACTCGTACTGCTGACAAAGACCGCCTGTGTGAAGAATTAAAGAAGCAATTTACCGCAGTTGATGTTTTAGTTAATAATGCAGGTTTCTGCCAGGGGGGCGTAACGGAAGCTCTTGATGACGAAGACTGGGCAGCACAGCTTCAGGTAAATGTAGTGGCCCAAGCAGATATTACAAGAAGAATGCTGCCTTATCTCAGAAAGTCCGATCAAGGAAAAATTATCCAAATGGGAAGTGTAAGCGGCATAACCGGTCTTCCCGGACTCGGTGCCTACGCTGCTTCAAAATTTGCACTTCGTGGATGGAGTGAATCTTTAAGGTATGAGCTGCTGCCGCAGGGGATTTATGTAACGCTGCTTGAAATTTCCTCCTATAAAACGGATATCTGGGGAAAGAGTGCGAATGGGGCAAAATTTTCGCAGCAGTCCTACTATGAAAATCTGGAAAATGCTTTGAAAAAACATGCAGATCAGAATGCTTCTTCTTCCGGTGACCCGTTTGAAATACTTGCATATGTAAAGCAGATTATAAAAGCAGAGAAGCCTCCATTTCTCCTCTCTGTCGGCAGAACAGCAAAACTCTGGAAACTAGGTACCGTCCTGCTTCCCCGGAAGATTCTGGAGACTTTAATTCTTTATAAAACAAAATAAACAGGAGGCGGGTATGAATATTCGGTCTCATCACTATTTATTCTTTACATGTGTCGTAGCTTTATATTTACTTTCATTAATTATCAATCATTATCTACTGCACTATTTTCTCGCCTTTGCAACGATTATATTATTTGCTATGTCATTTCCTTATGCCTCTTTTTTATTTCGGCTGCTTGCTGGAATTTTTGGCAGTATCGGCCTGGCTTTACTTTTTATTTATCCGATGGCAGGTATGGAAACCATTTTATATGTAAATGAAAATTTGTCCCTGCTTGCACTGCTGTTTATGCTTCCCTGGATGAACAGTATTGTGCGGGCAGGGAGGTATGACCGGAGGATTAATGAACTTCTGTCTGCAAACGTAAGCGACCTGGGCAGGCTGTATCAGCGGGCTTCGGTTACCAGTTACATATTGGTGGCTTTTATCAACTTATCCGCCCTGAGTCTTTCGCAGGGTGTCTTAAAAGAGAATATGCGGAATTATGAGCTTCAACTGCAGCAGAAGTTTATTGTACAGACGACGTTAAGAGCATTTGCTGTGGCACTTTGCTGGAGTCCGATGGAAATCCTTGTAGCGATCAGTGTCGACGCTACGGGAGTAAGCTACTTTACCATGCTTCCCTGGCTGATGCTTGTCTCCTTTCTTACGTTAACACTGGATGGAGTGGTCGGCAGGTGGAGGTACCGGGCAATTTCTTATAAGGCGCCTGAAAAAACTGTGAGTACCAAAGGAATATTAAAACCGATCAGCATCCTCACTGGAGCACTTTCCTTATTTCTTCTCACAATTGTAGCTATCGGAAATCTTTTTGAACTTAATTTTATTCTTACCGTTACAATCGTTATTTTTCCTTTCGCCTTTCTCTGGGCTGCATCTGTCAGACGTATTAAAAGTTTTCTTGCAGTTGGGCTTCCTGTCTGGAAAGAGAGAAATAATCATATGCAGAATTTCATTCTGCTTTTTGTTTCTCTGGCATTTTTTTCCACGGCCTTAAATCAAACACCGCTGCTGGAAACCATTCAGTCTCCCTTTCTTGCAATGGAAGATACCCCCTGGGTAGTTTTGTTTATGATTCAATTCACATATTTATTGATGAGTATGATAGGTATTCACCCAATCGCAACGATCGCAGTCCTGATTGAAGCAATTACTCCACTGTTTGCAGCAGCAAATCCTCTCAGCTTTAGTATTGTATTGGTCAGCGGCGCTCTTGCTACGGCAACGGTAGGAACTTACGGCATCACTGTGAATATCAGCGCAATGAATACAGGTTTAAATCCGTACCGGATTACCTGGATGAATATGCCCTATGCTCTTCTGTACGGCGGTGTAGGGACAGTTGTCGCTATATTACTACTTTAAAAAATGCCGCAGTTTTGTTCAGGAATGTTCCTGTAAATAAAATGGTGAAATCAGGACAATTTTTCAGGGAGTCTGCAGGAAATTCCTTTCATTCACTGAAGATTGTTTTCTTTCCGCTTCAATTTTCGATATAGTTATTATATGAGTTCATTAAAAGGACGTGACATGATGGAGACAGAAACTATACTGACATTAACAGAGCAGGAACAGGACCGTTTAGAAAAGATTGAAGATAAAAAGAACAGCGGTATTTTTGAAGTCGCTTTCTGCGGTCATTTTTCCGCTGGGAAATCCACTCTGCTAAATGCGCTGCTGGGAGCAGAAGTGCTTCCTACAAGCCCGATCCCTACGAGCGCGAATATTATAAAAATATCGAAAGGGGATTTTGGACTGCAGTTAATCGGTCCGAAAAATAAAAAGATTCATTCGTATGAAGGCGAGCTCCCCTGGTCCCGTATTAACGAGTGGGGCAAAGAAGGAGAGCAGATTAAAGAACTGCATATCCAGGCCCCCCTTTCTTTTTTATCAGATAATGGAGTGATCGTAGATACTCCCGGTGTCGATTCCACAGATCCGACTCATGCAAAAGTTACGGCTGAACAGCTTTATTCAACAGATACGATCGTTTATGTAATGGATTATAATCACGTACAATCGGAAACGAACCTTCACTTTTTAAAGCAGCTTTCCCAGGCAGGAAAACCTATTTTTATTGTCATAAACCAGATTGATAAGCATGAAGAAAAAGAAGTTTCCCTGGAAGATTTTCGTGCGCAGGTAGATGAAATATTTGAGAAATGGCATATCCGTTATGCGGGATTTTATTTAACTACGATGAAAGAACAGGATCATCCGCTGAATCAATTTCCAGCGCTTCGTCAAAAAATGAAAGCTATATTAAAACAAAGCAATCAGTTCATGCTCCCTGCACAGGAAGCATTGAAAAAAGGCTATTATGAAGCGCTCACTGCCAGGATTCAGTCAGAGTTTAATGAGAAACGTAAAGAAATAAAAGAAAATGCCGGGAAAGCAGGTTTTACTGCAGCGGAAGTTGAAGAAATTTCTACGATTAAGGAACAGATGTCAGAGCTTAAAGGATATGAAAGGGCTTTGGAGCAGGATTATGACGATCAGTTAAAGCGGCTTTACGACAATGTACATTTGTTTCCATTTACGACAACAGAGCTGCTGGAACGTTATGTAGAGTCGAAACAACGCACATTTAAAGTGGGAGTTCTGTTCTCCGGTAAAAAAACAAAGGAAGAACAGGAAAAAAGGCTGAATCAGCTTACAGTGGAGTTAAATGATAATTTAAAATCGCAGCTGATTTATTATGTAGAAGATTATTTTAGAAAGGTTCCGGTACAGAAGCTGTCTAATCAGGAGGAATTTTTACAGGCGATGAAAGCTCTGGATATTGCAGTTTCGAGTGATT
Source organism: Alkalicoccus daliensis (assembly GCF_900103955.1). GTDB lineage: Bacteria > Bacillota > Bacilli > Bacillales > Salisediminibacteriaceae > Alkalicoccus > Alkalicoccus daliensis. Next base: position 485,606 of record NZ_FNIL01000001.1, on the reverse strand, counting down.
GGATTGATGGACATATTACTTCTGCTTCTACAAACCGTGAATATGTGTATACCCTTTCGAAGAAAATGAATGAAGCGCTTGTAAGAGATGTACGCCAGGCAGGGTCTCAGCTGCTTCTGCTTTATATTGAAGGATTAAAACAGCATGTGGATTCGCAGATCAAGGAGCTGGATAAAAAGCAGGAAAAATTAGCTGATCTGGAAAAATATCATGAAGAGTTAGCCGCAATAAGTGAAATGGAAAAAGAAATGCTCCACACTGCTGAAGTTTACAAGCCTTCCGGCGCGGTGATTAAACCACTGGAGGATCTGCTCGAAAAAGTTTCGCCGGACACACAGGTGAAGGAAGAAACATTCTGGAAGGATATTACTCTTGAACAGGAAAATACTGAGGCAACTCCGGAAGAGACAGAGAATATATATAATGCTTCTTCCCCAAAGCTGGATCAGCAAGCAGCTTCGGAATGGCTGCAGGATTTAACAGCATGGACAGCACCTATCAAAAAGCATATTTTATTTAAAGAAGAAGTGCAGGAATTAGAGAAAGCGGTCGAAAATTATGAAAAGTCCACCTTTACTATTTCGCTCTTCGGCGCTTTCAGTGCCGGGAAATCAAGCTTTGCGAATGCACTGCTGGGTGCAGAGGTTATGCCGGTGTCACCGCACCCTACAACAGCAACGATTAATACGGTCCGCTGTGCAGATGAAACACATTCTCACGGAGAAGCGGTAATTTACTTTAAAACCAGAACAGCTTTATCTGAAGAGATAGAGTCTGTAGCAAAATCCATCCGGCAGAAAGTGGATATTGACACGATAGCGAAGTGGAGTGCAGCCTCTTTAACAAGATTAACCAGGCAGCAGAGAACGCTGGTCGATTATCTGCTCATGCTTCAGGCATCTCTCAGGGACAATAAGGAATTGCTGGGAACCGTGAAAACAGTAAATATGGATAACCTTTCTCCATACGTAGCTGATGAAACAATGGCCTGCTTGATACAGAATGTTACTATGTATTATAATTCTCCCTTAACAGAGCAGGGAATTATTCTTGTAGATACTCCCGGAGTTAATTCTATTCATGGAAGACATACAAATATCGCTTTTCGGCAGATGGAGACATCGGATGCTATATTTTACCTGACATATTACAATCACGCCTTTTCAAAAGCAGATCAATACTTTCTACAGCAGCTGAACAGTGTAAATGAAAGTTTTTCAGCCAACAAAATGTATTTTGTTATAAATGCCAGTGATCTGGCTGACTCTGCCAGTGAACTGCAGATGGTAAGAAAACATGTGAAAGAGCAGCTGCAGCAAAATGGATTTTCAGTTCCTAAATTGTATGACGTTTCAAGTAAGCTCGCGCTCCAGCCTGGTTCTGAAGATAAGAGCTTTGAAATTTTTGAGAATCATTTTTATTCCGCAGTTCTGGATGAGCTGAAGCGGCTCGGCATTGAAATTATTAAGGAACAGGAAAGCAGAGTTGCTGAACAGCTTCACAATTACTCTGCATACCTGCAGGAATCATCGGAAGAGAGAGCTGCGCATTTAGGGAATTTAAAAGAAAGTGCAGGAGAAGCAATCAAGGATGTAAAACAGCAGTCTTTTCAATATGTTGTCAGAGATGCGCAGCGGGAACTGGAGCAGCTGTCCCTGCATCTGCGTAAACGAATGAATTATGTACTAAGCGATTATTATTTGGAAGCGGTAAATGTTTCAGTATTATCCGGAGATAATAAAAAAAATCTTCAGATGGATCTCATCCATGCTGTACTTGACTGGGCAGCGATGGGGGAACAGTTTTTAAAACAGGAATGGGAAGCAGTTTCAATCAGGCTGGATCATGCAGTGCAGCGTTTATTCAGGAACTGGAGTAACACCTACGAAGAAAATCTGCAGAAACAAATTCCGGATCTATATATTATCAGGCCAGCTTTTCAACTGAATATTCGTACTAAAATGGAAGATATAAAGTTGGTAGAAAACGAAGAAAAGTATAAATCTTATTTAAAAAGTAAAAAAGATTTTTTTGAAGGAAACAAAAGTAAAGAATTAAAAGAAGCGCTGGTGCAGGAAGCTATGGAAAATGTTACTCTGCTACTGCAGCGGAAGGAACTTGAAATTAAAGATTTTTTGGAAGAAGCAGTTGGAGAAATCACGGAAGAAACAAGAGCTGCATTTATTCACGCACTGGAACGGGAAATTGAAAAATACGATGCTCTTATGAGTGAAGAACAAAAAGAAGTGATCGAGCAGAGAAAACAGGCTCATCAGGAGCTGGCAGCATATCCTTTATAACTTCCACTGGCTCAAGTACCGGGATTATAAATACAGCCTTCCTGCTGCCATGGGACCTGTGCATCGCTTTAGAAAGCGGGTGATTTAATGAACATGACACCTTATTTAATAATTGCAGGGATTATCTGTGTTATCGCGCTGGCAGCTACAATATTTATTGGAATGAATCCAGAGGATAAAAACTACTCTGATAAGAAAAAGTCGAAAAATCACTTTAAACTGCTTACTTATATTTATATAGGCACATTTATTCCAGCAATTATCGCTACAGTAATTTACTTTATTTATGTTTAAAGGGAATGACAGAAGGGAGCAGCAAATGAGCAGTCAAATTAAGCTGGCAGTACTGGATATGGATGGGACCGTATTATCGAATGATCATCGGATATCAAAGGAAAATAACGAGGCTGTGAAACTTGCAGTGGAAAATGGCATTACCGTAGTGATAGCTACCGGAAGGTCTTTGATGGCTGTAGAAGACTATGCGGAAGAATTGAATCTCAATGATTATATTATTACTGGAAACGGCAGTGAAATCTGGCATTTAAACGGTCCAGAATTAATTGAGAGAACTGTACTGGATACGAAGCTGGTGGAGCTTATGTGGGAGCTCAGGAACACATACAAAGCGCGTCACTGGGCGGCCTCTGTCGGTAAAGTATGGAAACAGGAAATGCCGGATAATATGGGGGAACTGGAGTGGCTTAAATTCGGGTTTGACCTGGATGATGAAGATGTCAGAGAAGATATTTTGAGTGAGCTGAAAAAACATGACGGGCTGGAAATAAGTAATTCTCATCCATTAAATATTGAAGTTAATGCAAAAGGAGTTCATAAAGCAAAAGCAATACACCGAATCTTGGAATTTAAGAAGTTAAACTTTGATCAGGTTCTGGCTTGCGGAGACAGTTTAAATGATATGACTATGATTCAGCAGGCAGGCATAGGAGTAGCTATGGGGAATGCCCAGCCGGCCGTGAAAGAAGCTGCTGATTTTGTAACTCTCGGGAACCAGGAACACGGAGTAGCAGAAGCATTCAGGCATTTTAAATTAATTTAAGCTTCTAACATTCTTACATTCGGATCCATCTACGCTTGCTTTTTATGTTTGTAAAGGAGGGCAGAGGCATGTATGCTAAATATTTTACAATAACTCAGGCAAATAAACTGCTGCCCGTGATAAAAGAAGAAATTACTGCACTTAAAGATGTACAGGCAGAATTTAATGAGCTTTGGAAAACCTATCAGCAGCTTAAAGATGGAAATCATGTTGCCACAGATGCAGGAAGAATTTTTAAATTGGAAAGCCAGCTTGAGTTTATGGAGATTCTTGCGCAGCAGCACGTGAATAATATTCAGGCAAACGGAGCTTTATTAAAAGGCATTGAGCCTGCACTGGTTGATTTTCCGTCATTTAAAGGCGGCGCAGAAATTCTGCTCTGCTGGAAAGAAGGAGAGGAAACAATCAGCTATTATCATGATACGAAAGATGGTTTCAGTGGGCGCCGTCCCTTATAAATTCAACGGAGTCACAAGACCAGTGGAAGGAGTATATCTGAAATAAATACTTGAAAAAGAAATCTATATTAACCTGCCGACGGCTGTCTCTTCATTGGGACAGCTGTTTTATTGTTAAATTTATAATTGCACTGTTTGTACAAATGTGTAACAGGGTATATACATTATATGTACAAAAGTAATTCTAATATTTTAAGAGGTGGTTAATTTGTATTTAATTCCTGAACCCCTCCATCCTGCAATAGTTCATTTGCCTATTGCGCTTTGGATTGTAGGAACACTCTTTATTGTTTTATCTGTCTGGCGATCCTGGTTTTTTGAACGTGCGGCTTTATGGGTAGTGGCTATAGGTACGGCAGGCGGCATAATTTCCTACCTAACAGGACCTGATGCGGTAGGTGTTGCAATTCAGCTTTATGGAGATTCTGTAGGAGAATTTCTTGGGCTGCATCAGCAGTTTGCCTTTTATTCACTTATCACATATATTATTATCACAATTTTACTAGCAATTAATCTGGTAATGAACAATAAATTTCTCCGCTGGGGTCTTGCTGTTTTATCTGTAATTGGCGCAGTGTTAGTATTCGCAACCGGTCATTATGCCGGCAGGTTAATGTACGATGGTATATGATATCTGAAGGCTGACCGTCCGGATAGTGAATGGCCGAAGTATTAATTAAATATCGTTTTTCGGCTTCCTCTGCAGATCTGCAGAGGTTTTTTCGTTGACGATACTATAAGAATTATCTATCATAATTATCTGGAGGGAATATATGCACATATTAATTGCATCACCACACTTTAATGAATGGCGGGGAAATAAAATTACCGCGGAAAGAATAAAGCAGGGAATCGAAAACAGATCCCATAAAGTATCAGTTATTTCTTCAACCGAAGAGGGAGCCCCAATTCCAGAAAATATTGATTTGGTTCACGGTTTTCATGCTTATAAATTTGCGATTTTCCAAAAAAAGTATAATATACATCTTCCTTATATTCTTACATTAACCGGTACTGATATAAATCAGAATCTTGAAGAAGAGGATAAAAGAGATGTTATTTTACAGTGTCTGCAAAATGCACAAATCATTCATGCATTTGACAGTAAAATGAAAGAAAAGGTTGTACATTACCTTCCTGATATCCAGGAAAAGATAAAAGTAATGCCTCAATCGGTAGAATTGAATAAAAAACCGTTAAATAAGAACCCGGATCCCTTTATATTTTTGCTGCCTGCCGGTATCCGCAAAGTAAAAAATATAACTTCAGCAATTGAAATGGCTGCTATTATGCGCGATAAATATAATATTGCACTTGAATTGGCAGGACCAGTAATTGAAGAAAATGAATATAAAAAAATTGATCATTTTCTTCAAAAATATGATTGGCTGACGTATCATGGCGAAATACCTTTTGCTGATATGGCAGATTTTTATAAGAAAGCTGATGTTGTGCTCAATACTTCACTGAGTGAAGGACAATCATCAGCCTTACTCGAAGCTATGGCTGCGTACCGTCCGGTACTAGCTTCAGACATTGATGGGAACAGGGGAGTAATCAAGCATGAGTATTCAGGATTTCTCTATAGGAACGAAGAGGAATTTGCAATGTTTGCAGAAAGGTTAATAAATAATTATGAGATGAGACAAAAAATTGCTGAAAATGCTTACATTCAGGTGTCGGAAAATAACAGCAAAGAAATCGAAATCAACACTCTTTTATCATGGTACAGCTATGCATTAAAATAAGTTTGTTTTAATGCTGCTTTTTCGCGTTTTTGATTTTAAAATGATATGGTAGTAAGGGAAATTGTAAAAAATGTTGAAATGGAGTGTTTTTTATGGCAGATCAGACAACTTTCAGAGGAATTATGGGAAATTATCCTACCGGTGTTACTGTAGTAACTGCTAACACACCAGAGGAGGAACCAGTAGGCTTAACAGTAAATTCATTTACATCTGTATCGATGGATCCAATGCTGATTTCTTGGTCAATTGATAAAAATGTTTCTACACATGACGTATTTGCATCTCAGGAGCATTTTAATGTACATGTACTTGCAGAGGATCAAGGAGATTTATGCATGCTTTTTGCTACAAAAGGTACAGATCGCTTTTCGAAAATAGAATGGGCAAATTCTCAATATAACGCGCCGATTATAAATGGATACACTGGGCTTCTTGAATGTAAAGTTTTTAAAACTGTGGATGCAGGCGATCATACGATGATCATTGGAGAAGTAATCGGTGCCGATAATAATGAGACGGCACCATTGTTGTATCATCAGCGCAATTTTGGGAGGATACCGCAGGAATTCTATAAATAAACTGCACATAAAGAGAAGGCCGGTATAAACTGGTCTTCTTAATTTAAATCATAATTCTAGTTTACATAATATAAATTATACGAACCAATAGACCAAAGAGAATCTATTGTCTCAATTAAGAAGATTACTTTAAGAAATGAGACAAAACAAAATTATTTTGTACTTACTAATTTCATTAAACTCAGTTTATCAATACCAAGAGTTTCTGCAGCAGATTCATATGTTTCTGTTTCTAACAAATAAACTGCGTAAGCATGTCTTATCAGATTAGTAGTTATCGTTTCTTCCCACTGAACGAATTCTGAGATTTTTTTTAAATTAAGACTGATGGTCATTCTTTCAATTGGTTTTTCTTTGCCGTCCCTGGTTTTTGAATTCAGTAAGAATGTATTATCACTTATTTGTGTATTTATATATATTTTTATAACTTCTGCTGATTTTCCGTTTATTATGATGATTCGCTCGTGTTCAGGTTTACTGATGTATATTCGCACCTTTGATTTTTCAGTAATTATCTGATCATAAGTCACTTGAAATTCATCAGGCCTCAAACCGTTTACAGCGAGTATATAAATGACTTTTCTTTTTATTGGAATGTCTGCTGATAGTATTGAATCCAGTATTTTTAAATACTCCTCATACGGCTTTCTTTCCTGATCAGATACTGTAAGATTCTCGTACCGGATTTTTTGTGCTGGATCTACAGCAACTGCATTGATAGTCCAGGCATAATCAAAAAAATTTCTTAAAATAGAAATAATTTTGTTTATCGTCGTTGTTTTTAAATCCTGACTCTTTTTATAAGCTAAATATTTTTTAATATCTGACGGCAGTATTTCAGAAAGTTCTTTTTGCCGTTTATATAAATCATCTATAAACATAAAGAAATACTCCAGTTGCCTTACATGTTCATCTATCGTTAATTCTTTATAGTTATTTTTACGCAAATAATCGCTGTAACCAAAAGGCACGGATACCCCTCCTTATTAAATAGGAACGTACGTTTTTCGTTTTTACTGGAATATTATAATTTAATTAATATATTTACAGTGGTATATTACTGTATAGTTTATTATTATAAACAAAACCTGGTGTTAAAGCAATCAGGCCGCCTTTCTAAAAGCAGCCCGCAGCATTATTCAATTTCTTCCGTCCAGAAATCAGTTATTTCGCCATGTTTCTCAATATCTATCACAAAACTTCCATTCGTATACCTATCACTTAATCTGATCGATGGTGCGGGTATCTCGTGGACCTTCCCGTCATGTGTTTGTACTTTCAATACGCTGTTGTCATACAAAGTTCCTGCAGCAACGACTCTGTGTGGTTCCTTTTTCAATTCTTTTAAGATGCGGATACCTCTGGTTGCCCTGCCCTGTTTTTCCATCTTATCTAATTTCATCCGCTTTACTGCTGCCCTCTGCGTAAGGGCAAACAGATAAGGAGAAGATTCCGGAGAAGCAGCATCGAATGCAGTGATGAAGTCTTCTTCTTTTAAATTCACAGCCTTCATACCTGAAGTGCGTTGTCCTGTTGGCGTCACTTCTGTTTCAGCATAGTATAAAGCATATCCTGTATAAGTGAAGAAAAAGAGATTGTCATTTCCATTTGTTAATCGTACAGAAACTACCTCATCATCTTTTTTTACTTTTACTGCCATTAATGCTTTAGAGTACCGTTGTGCTTCATATTCCTTTAATAAAGTTCTTTTTACCATTCCATACTTCGTGACAAAAGTAAGGTACTGTTCAGCTTGATTAAATGATTTCACAGGAATGACATTCACGATGCTGTCTTCCTGACTTACTGCTACTACATTTGCTATGTGCTGCCCGCTGTCTTTCCATTTAGTTTCTGGAAGCTTATGCACAGGCAGATAGATATAATACCCCTGCTTTGTAAATACGAGCAGCGTATCTGTAGTATTGATATCACTGGAATAGAGCAGCCTGTCAGTTTCTTTCATTGCAGGAGGTTCACCGTTTGAGGCTCCATAGCTGCGGAGGCTCGAACGTTTTATATAGCCTTCTTTTGTAACAGAAACACGTACATCTTCTGCAGGGACCATAACTTCAAGATCTATTTTAATTTCTTCAATTTCTGCCTCCACTGATGTATTCCTCTCATCAGCAAACGTTTTTCTGACTTGTTTTAACTCTTTTTTCATCTGGGAAGCCAGTTTTTTATCTGAAGCAAGCAATGCTTCCCACTGCGTAATACTTTTCTGCAGTTCTGCAGCTTCTTTTTCCAGCGTAGTAACATCCGTATTAGTTAATCGGTACAGCTGTAAAGTAACAATTGCTTCCGACTGTTCCGGAGTGAAACCGAATTTCAGTTCCAGTTTTTCTTTCGCATCTTTTTTATCCGATGCGCTGCGAATTTCTGCAATTACTTCATCGAGGATAGATATAGCCTTAATAAGACCTTCGACAATATGAGCGCGCTCCTGCGCTTTTAAAAGGTCATACTGTGTGCGTCTTGTAATAACTTCTTTCTGATGCGTTATATATGCACTTAAAAGCTGCTTAAGATTCATTAACTGCGGTGTTTTGTGAGCAATTGCAACCATATTAAAGTTAAATTGGGTCTGCAGATCGGTGCTCTTATAAAGAAAATGTAAAATTCCTTTTGCATCAGCATCTTTTTTCAATTCCACAACTATCCGCATGCCTGTACGATCTGTTTCATCTCTTACTTCAGCGATGCCTTCGACTTTTTTATCAATGCGGAGTTCATCCATCTTTTTCACTAAATTCGCTTTATTTATTTCAAAAGGAATTTCTGTTATAACTATCTGCTCCTTGCCGCCACGGATTGATTCAATCTCTGCCCTGCCGCGTACGACTACTTTTCCTTTGCCGGTTTCATATGCTTTCTGTATGCCTTCTACACCCTGAATGATGCCCCCGGTAGGAAAATCCGGACCTTTGACATACTTCATTAACGCAGCGATATCTGCTTCAGGATTGTCAATTAAATGTACCGTAGCATCAATAATTTCGCTAAGTGCATGCGGAGGTATATCAGTTGCATAACCACTGGAAATTCCCGTGGAGCCATTTACAAGCAGATTTGGAAACGATGCAGGCAGCACTACCGGTTCATTTTGTGAATCATCAAAGTTGGGCATGAAGTCCACTGTATTTTTTGTTATATTTTCAAGCATCGCTTCAGACAGCTTAGCGAGTCTTGCTTCTGTATAACGCATTGCGGCAGGCGGATCTCCATCAACAGATCCGTTATTTCCGTGCATCTCCACAAGAGGCATCCGCATTTTCCAGTCCTGGCTCTGCCTGATCATTGCTTCATACACGGAAGAATCTCCGTGGGGATGATAATTACCAATTACATTACCGACAGTTTTTGCAGATTTTCTAAATGGTTTATCTGAAGTATTTTTATCCATATGCATCGCATATAATATTCTTCTCTGCACCGGCTTCAGACCATCTCTCGCATCTGGAAGCGCACGGTCCTGTATAATATATTTGCTGTATCTGCCAAAACGATCTCCAAGCACTTCTTCTAAAGGAAGATCGAGATAACGTTCATTTTCTGCCAAAACCTATTCCTCCTCTGTTACGTGTAAACTCTGGTTCTCCAGAATATTTGTTTCTTCGTTTAATCCAAATTCCACATTTTTCTCAATCCATCTTCTTCGCGGCTCTACTTTATCTCCCATTAAAGTGGAAATATGTTTTTCAGCACGCGCTACATCATCTAGCGTTACTCTTACTAACGTTCGGGTTTCAGGATCCATGGTAGTTTCCCACAATTGTGTTGCGTCCATTTCTCCAAGACCTTTATAACGCTGCACAGTATATCCTTTGCCAACCTTAGCGGCAGCTTCTGCAAGACCATTTTCATCCCACGCATATTCAATTTTCTGTTTCTTGCCGGTTCCTTTACTTACTTTGTAAAGCGGCGGCAGTGCAATGTATATTTTTCCGGATTCAATCAGCGGCTTCATATAACGGTAAAAGAAAGTAAGCAGCAGAACCTGGATATGGGCACCATCCGTGTCAGCATCCGTCATAATAACTACTTTATCGTAATTAATATTCGTTACATCAAAATCCGCTCCTACATCTCCGCCAATTGCATATATAATCGTGCGAATTTCTTCATTTTTCATAATATCAGCAAGTTTTGCTTTTTCAGTATTGATAACTTTTCCCCTTAAAGGAAGCACTGCCTGAAATTTACGGTCCCTTCCCTGTTTTGCGGATCCGCCTGCAGAATCACCCTCGACAAGATAAAGTTCATTTTTATCTGCATTTTTTGACTGCGCAGGAGTCAGCTTGCCGGAAAGCATCGCATCTTTTCTTTTGTTTTTCTTCCCGCTCCTTGCTTCCTCTCTGGCTTTGCGAGCAGCTTCTCTTGCCTGGGAAGCTCTTATCGCCTTTTTAATTAACTTATTGCTGAAGTCCGGGTTTTCCTCCAGGTAATACGAAAGTTTCGCTGTAAGAACGGCATCTACAGCCGCTCTGGCTGAAGCTGTTCCCAGTTTGCTTTTTGTTTGTCCCTCAAATTGAAGAATCTCTTCAGGAACGCGTACAGAAAGAACACCGATAAACCCTTCACGAATATCACTGCCGTCCAGATTCTTTTCTTTTTCCTTTAATAATCCAAGTTTGCGTGCATGTTCATTGATTGTACGGGTAATTGCAGTCTTCGCACCCAGTTCATGTGTACCACCGTCTTTAGTGCGTACATTATTTACAAACGAAAGCATATTTTCCGTATATGCATCGTTATATTGAAATGCAAAATCCACTTCGATGTTTTCGTGTTTTCCTTCCACAGAAACAACAGGATGAAGTGTTTCTTTGTCTTCGTTCAAATAAGCCACAAAAGCTTCCAGACCGGTTTCAAAATAAAAAACTTCTCTTTCATCGTGTCTCTTATCTATTAATTCTATTGTCAGGCCTTTCAGCAGAAAAGCTGCTTCCCGAAGTCTTTCAGCTACAGTCTCATAATTATAAACAGTAGTGGAAAATACACTTTCATCTGGTTTAAACGTAAGTTCTGTTCCTGATTTCGCAGTATTTCCTTTTTTCTCTAACGTGGTAACAGGTTTTCCTCCATCTGCGAACTTTTGTTCGTATACAGAGCCATCACGAAAAATTTTTACTTTTAATTCAGAAGAAAGTGCATTTACAACAGAGGCACCGACGCCGTGCAGCCCGCCGCTTGTTTTATAACCGCCCTGGCCGAATTTACCCCCTGCGTGCAGCACAGTTAAAATAACTTCCGGTGTTGGTTTGCCTGTAGCATGCATCCCGACAGGATACCCTCTGCCATTATCTGCAACAGTAATACTGTTATCTTTTTGAATAGTAACTATTATTTTATCGCCGTACCCTGCGAGAATTTCATCTACTGAATTATCTACTATTTCAAATATTAGGTGATGCAGCCCACGATGATCTGTACTTCCTATATACATTCCGGGTCTTTTACGAACCGCTTCCAGACCTTCTAACACCTGGATTGCTTCATCATTATAGTCAAATGTTTGTTTTACCACCCTTTGGTCCCCCTTCTCAATCCCGACAACTGTTCACTGCCTGTATCACTCTACCACAGTTTTTCGTTCGTTTCACGATCGTCTCTCTCTATTATTAACGGAAAGTGCCCCTTTTTGTCAAACGTATGTACGCATTTTTTAGAATTACGGCAGGAATCATACATAAAAATATCCCGCCAGCTGGTTTCAACTGACGGGCAGCAGTGCTTTTAACGATTTTTATCAACCAGCAGTGCATGATCCACTTTAATGCAGGAGTTCATCACCACCTGCTTCCCTTTTTCTTTCAACAGCTGTTCCGCTTTCGCATCATATACTCCGAGCTGAGCCCAGAAAGCCGGGATATTTGTTTTCACCGCCTGCTCTGCAAGTTCGTATATATATTCACTTCGGCGGAAGACATTTATTATATCTACATCTTCACCTAAATCTTTGATGGAATCAACAGATTTAACACCAAATACCTCTTTTACATGGGGATTGACAGGTGTTATTTTGTATCCCGCCTGAATTAATGCTTCTCCAATCTGATAAGAAGTTCTGTAGGGTTTATCGGACAGGCCTACGATAGCAATATGCTCTGCTTCTTCCAAAAGCTTCTTTTTATCTTTACTGTCCATGATACTCCGCTCCTTTACCTTTATTTCACCACCATCACGGGACATACAGCCCGTTTGACTACTTTATGGCTCACACTCCCCAGTACCATCTGCTGGAACTGGTTTAAACCCCGGCTTCCAATAACAACCAGGTCTACTTCATTGTCATTTGCCTCCCGTACAATCGTCGGGCCAGGTTCCCCGAATACATGTTTTACTTCTACAGGAATTCCTTCTTTTTCAAGATACTTTATTAATGGCTGGACACGTTCTTTCCGGTGATCAGGAATTTCTCTCGGTTTCATTTCTTCATCCATGACATCTGTACGAGAAGGTAAATCATCCACTACATGAACAAGCATTACTACAGCACCTTCTGTATTTCCTGCGATAAAAGCTGCCTTTTCACAGGCTCTCCGTGAATGATTGGATCCATCGCCGGCCAAAAGAATTTTTTTGAACATTACGTTCCCCCCTTAACGAAAAATTCTTACCTCCTTTAATAAATTCGCTTCACTCCTCCAATAACCCTGCTTCTATAAGATAATTTCTTGCTACTTCTTCCTCGTCCGCATCTTCCACATCTACCTGATAGTTCATTTCCATCATTTCTTCTTCAGAAATTCTGCCCCCGAGCTGATTAAGAATATTTTCAATTTCCGGAAATTCCATTAGTACATCTTCCCTGAATAAAGGTGCACCATTAAACGGCGGAAATAAATTCTCATCATCCTCCAGTGTTACGAGGTTATAACGAATCATATAACTGTCTGTCGAATAAGCATCAATTAAATCTACATCTCCAGCTACAAGCGCTTCGGAACGAAGGCCGGGATCCATCGTCTGCACATCATTAATATCTAATCCATAAACTTCCTGCACTCCCGGGTATCCATCGTTATCTCTATCTGCAAATTCAAATGTAAAAGCAGCAGTTAATTCATCTTCAATTGCGGTTAAATCTGAAATTGTTTCTACACCTGTTTCCTCTGCCATTTCTTCCGTAATCGCGAGAGCATAAGTATTCTGGTAGGCCATCGGCTCGAGGAAAACGAGATTAAATTCTTCCAGCATTCCTTCCCGTGCCTGTTCATATGCTTCCTGCTCATCATTGCTGACAGGTTCTTCATTCAGCAGGTTGGTGATTGCAGTTCCTGTAAATTCAAAATAGCCGTCAATATCTTCATTTAAGAGAGCCTGGAAAACAATATCTGTCTGGCCAAGTCCCGGTTCAAGTATTACCTCATAATCTGTTTCTTCTTCAATTAATAATTTATACATATTAATAACGATTTCCGGTTCAGCACCTATTTTTCCTGCAATGACGATCTCTTCCGGTTCATCTTCAGCCAGGTTAAGCGCCTGCAGGACATTCGGCGTTGCTACCACCAGTACAGCTGCCAGTACCACGATAAAAATTGGTGTAATGGAGGAACCGCTTGATTTTCTTTCAGTAATTCTGAGCACTGCATCAAAAAATAATGCAAGCAGAGCTGCAGGAATTGCGCCCAGTAGAATATAGTAGTTATTGCTCCGGTTTAACCCTGTCATGATTAAATCTCCAAGCCCGCCTGCTCCTACAAGCGCAGCCAGTGTAGCAGTGCCTACTATTAATACCATTCCAGTTCTGATCCCTGCCATAATTGTAGGCATAGCTAAAGGAAGCATTACTTTCATCAGCTGCTGTCCGTAATTCATTCCCATTCCGCGGGCAGCTTCTGATAATGCCGGATCCACCCCTTTAACACCGGTATACGTGTTTCTTAGTATAGGCATCAGCGCATAAGCACTTAAAGCGATAATCGCAGGCATTGTTCCAATACCTACAAACGGGATCAGAAATCCGAGAAGTGCCAGACTCGGGATAGTCTGAATGACAGCTGTCGTGCCAATGACTGGTTCTGCGCCTTTTTTATACATTGCGAGAAATATACCGAGAGGAACTGCGATAAATACTGCTATTAACAAGGATATCAGGGACATTTCAATATGTTCCCATAAAGCATTAATTAATAGATCGGACCTGTCTCTTCCAAGCTGGAAAAATGTCTGTACAGCGAATAGCTTCATTTCTGCACCTCTTCTTTCACAGAAGCCTCAAAGTCACTCAGATAATGAACAATCTGTTTGTAAGAAATGCTTCCCACGGCTTCATTCCGGTTTAATACCCGCAGCACATCTTTTTCAGATGCCTTCAGCTGGTCCACTGCCTTCGTAAGAGTAGCGGTATGCGGAATGACCGGTGCCCCTGGAGCATCTGTTTCAGACATGACTTTTTCTACTGTTTCTTTCCATGGATTCGTTTTATTTCCTATAAATGACCTTACAAAATCATTGGCAGGGTGATCCAAAATATTTTCAGGAGTATCTACCTGCACGATGCTGCCTTCCTGCATAATAGCAATTCTGTCTGCTAAAAGAAGTGCTTCATTAATGTCATGTGTAACGAAAACAATTGTCTTCTTTATCTGTTTCTGCAGATCACCTACATCCTGCTGCAGCTGGTCTCTGCTGAGAGGATCCAGAGCGCTGAAAGGTTCGTCCATCAGGAGAATATCCGGATTTCCGGCAAGTGCTCTCACCACACCTATCCGCTGCTGCTGGCCCCCGGACAATTCGCTGGGCAGCCGGTCACGATATGTACCCGGATGAAGCCCCACCATTTCCAGCAGCTCATCTATTCTTGCATTCGTATCTGATTTACTCCATTTTTTCAATTCAGGTACAATTGCGATATTCTCTGCAATCGTCATATGGGGAAATAAAGCAATCTGCTGAAGTACATATCCTATTTCCCAGCGCAGCTTGTGAAGATTTTTCGATAAAATATTTTCATCGTTAATCTTTATCGTGCCTTCTGAAGCATCAATCAGGCGGTTGATCATTTTTAATGTTGTAGTTTTACCGCATCCGCTGGGACCAATCAGAACAAAAAATTCTCCTTCTTTCACCCGGAAGTTAATGTTATTTACTGCTTTTGTACCGTCTGGAAACTGCTTCGTTACCTGATCAAATTCAATCAAGAGAGTATCATCCTTTCTCAGAGGAGTATTATTTGCTTAGTTCCAATTACCTCTCTACTACCCTAATTGAAAACACTCATAACATCATTGCTCTCTCAGATTGTAAACTTCTTCATATTTATCCGTTAAATAATGAATTAAATGAGAAGCGTCTATTTTTTCTCCGGCTGCGTCATGTAAAATCTGCAGCGGATCTTTTAATTTTCCGTGCTGATGTACGTTCTCAGTTAGCCATTCCTTTATTGGGGCTAAATTACCAGAAGAAATCAGTTCTTCAAACTGAGGCAGATCCTTCTGCATTGCTGCCTGCAGCTGTGCTGCATAAACATACCCCAGGGCGTAGGAAGGAAAATACCCGAATGCTCCCCCTGCCCAGTGAACATCCTGCAGTACACCCTCACCATCATGCGAAGGTTTTATACCAAGCAGTTCTTCCATTTTTTCATTCCATTTTTCTGGAAGATCTGTCACTTCTATATCCCCATTGATCAGAGCTTTTTCCAGCTCATAGCGGAGAATAATATGCAGGCAGTATGTTAATTCGTCAGCTTCGATGCGGATAAGCGAAGGGCCTGCCACATTCACAGCTTTGTAAAATTCATCTAAAGAAATTCCCTGAAACTGTCCGGGAGCAAATTCCTTCAGTAAATCAAAATGCTTCTCCCAAAAACCGAACCGTCTGCCGATAAAATTTTCCCAGAACAGGGACTGCGATTCGTGAATCCCCATCGACGTTCCTCCAGCAAGAGGAGTTCCTGCCAGGGAAGGATGAATATTCTGCTCATACAGCGCGTGGCCGCCTTCATGAATCGTACCAAATACAGCAGTTCGAAAGTCGAACTCATCATATTTCGTGGTTACTCTGACATCACCAGGATTAAGTCCTATTGCAAATGGGTGTACCGTAGTATCCAGTCTGCCTGCCTGAAAATCGTACTGCATGCTTTCCAGAATTTTTCTGCTGAATCTCTTCTGCTGCTCCACGGGAAATTTTTTAAACAGATAGTTTGTTTCCGGCGCATTCTGCTTAGAAATTTTCTCTACTAAAGGCACAATCGCTTCTTTTAGCTGGGTAAACACTTCGTCTATGGTGTCAGTAGTCAAACCTGGTTCAAAATCATCCAGAAGTGCATTATACCTGTTTCCCTTGAATCCTTTCCAATCTGCATAATTACGTTGATAATCCACTATTTTTTCTAAGTATGGCTGGAATGAGGCGAAATCCCCTTTATCCTTTGCATCTTCCCACGCCTGCTCAGCCTGAGCAGTCAATATTATAAAAGCTTTAAATTCATCCGCAGGCACATTTTCAAACTTTCGAATCGTTTTCTCACATTCTTTCACGCTTCCCTTAGTAATTTCGTCTAAAGAAATCCATGTTTCCTCCTGGTTTAAATGAGATATCATCTCTTTCAAATGAGAGGAGGTGGATAATTGAAAAACTTCAGATGACAGAGTGCCGATTACTTCACCACGCCTGGCAGCTCCTTTTTTAGGAGCTCCTGTGCGGAGGTCCCAGGTCATCAAACCAATTGCTTCCTCAAGATGACTAATTTTTTGTATGTATTCCTGAAATTCTTCCACTATCGCTTCACTGCTCATATTATCTCTCCTTAAGTTTATTATTAGGTTCATAATCTATTATACGCAGTTTCAGATCACTTTTCATGAGACACCTGTTTTTCCGTTTCGAACAGTTCATGCTACAATAATAAAGAGGTGATACGATGAACTTGTCTATATCAGATAAAGCAGTGTCCTTTTACCAGTCAGAAATGAATCTTTATGAAAATGATCCTCTTTGGCTGTTTGTGCGAGTAGGCGGCATAGGTTCCGGCGGATTTTCGGTAGGTGTAGCAGGAGAAACACCGGATACTGAAGCGGTGCTGATCAAAAAAGAGGGGCTGCATATTTATGTGACGGAAGAAGATGTCTGGTATTTTGAAGGTTTAACAATTGATTATGATACAGACATTGAGGAAATTACTTTTTCCCACTCTTCCGGACACGACCTTTTCTACCCAAATGAGTAAAAAACGCAGTCCGGGAGGTAAAAGGAAATGAAATAGGCTGACAAAAACACCCCGTCGTGAGTAAAGTTTCTTTTCTCACGACGGGGTGTTCATATTATCCTCCAACACGGTGCATTTCAAGCTTCTGTTTGTTCTTATTTGCAGCATCTGCTGCCACACGCTCTTCAGAATAATTGTCGTCACGAAGCGTCCATAGTTTTGAAACCACTCCTGCTAAGTTTTGAGGCTCATCCCTTACCACCTTTTTTAAATCCGTCCCTTTTGTTGAAAAGAGACAAGTGAGGAGCTGGCCATCTGCAGTGAGTCTCGCACGATTGCAGGAGTTACAGAAAGCATCTGAGACAGAGGAAATAACCCCAATCTCGCCGCTGCCATCCTCATAAGCATAGCGGCTGGCTGTTTCCCCATGATGAGAAGGCGGAACTTCCACCAGTGGATATTCAGCGCCGATCATAGAGATTATTTCTTTTTTCGAAATTACATGATCCCATTTCCAGCCGTTGGAATTTCCAACATCCATGTATTCAATATACCGTAGTGTAACATCTTTCCCACGGAAAAATTCTGCCATTGGGAGAATGTCTTCTTCATTCATTCCTTTTTTCACTACCATATTTACCTTTACTGCCAATCCGGCAGCCTGAGCTGCTTCAATGCCATTCAGAACATGTTCAACTTTCATCGTTCTCCCGGTAATTGCCTGGAATCTGTCATCCGAAAGAGAATCCAGGCTGACCGCTACACGTTTTAAGCCTGCTTCTTTCAGCGCGGCAGCATGCTTCGGTAGCAGAATGCCATTCGTTGTCATTGCGATGTCCTCAATCTGCGTTTCATTGTAAAGCTGCTCAATCAATGCAGGAAGTCCTTTGCGGAGAAGCGGCTCCCCCCCAGTAATTCTCAGCTTTTTTAAACCGCTTACTTTATGGCAGGCCTTTGCGACAGAGACTATTTCCTCGAAGCTTAACAGTTCTTCTTTATCTAAAAATGAAAAATTATTATCAAATATTTCTTTCGGCATACAGTATCTGCAGCGCAGATTACACTGATCTGTCACTGATATTCTTAAATCACGGAGTGTTCGGTTCCTTTGGTCGACCAGCATTAGCATACCCTCCTTAATACGCCTCATTATACGCGCTGTTTCAGTCAGGGGGCAACTAATTCGTTAGTTTCTCGGAAGTCTTTCTCCCCAGTACTGATAAAAATGAGTTTTTAAATTACCGTTATACAACTTTCGTTTCTTGGTTGCTTTTTTACCGTATAGAGTTTCAAATTCCTCATGGCTTGTTAACATATATACACTCCAGTGGGGATAGCGGCTCATCAGTTTACCTAAATCTTTATAAAGAGATTCCACATTTTCCTTTTCATCCATCCGCTCACCGTAAGGAGGATTGCCGATCAATACTCCTTTTTGGGCTTTTGGTGAAAAATCACGTACCTGCATCTGCTTAATATAAATCTGATCTGAAAACCCTGCTTCTGCCGCATTATAACGGGCAAGTTCTACCATGGAATGATCAATATCAGAGGCAACAATCTCAAACTTTTCCTGCGGTTTTCTTACGTCTTCCGCTTCTTCCAGTGCTTCTGCGTAAACGTTATCCGGGAACCATCCCCATTCTGAAAATGAAAAAGACCGGTTCATGCCGGGAGCAGCATTCTGTGCTATCATTGCAGCTTCAATCGGTATAGTGCCGGAACCTGCAAAAGGATCGTGCAGCGGTATATCCGGATACCAGTTGGCAAGCTGGATTAAAGCAGCAGCAAGGGTTTCCTTCAGAGGTGCCTGGTTCTGCCGAGAGCGGTAACCTCTTCTGTTCAACCCTTCTCCGCTTGTATCAAGTGTGAGCTGCGCAATATCTTTATGAAGCGCCACCTCAACTCTCGTAAGAGGACCTGTTTCCTCAAACCAGGAGATATCATGTTTTTTCTTTAAACTCTCTACAATTGCTTTTTTTGCAATTGCCTGACAGTCTGAAATACTGAAAAGTTCTGATTTTACTGAGCGGCCAAGTACAGGAAATTCTGCATCTTTCGCTATAAAATCAGACCAGGGCAGTGCTTTCGTCTGTTCAAATAATTCGTCAAATGTAACAGCTTTAAATTCACCTACTAATAATTTAATTCTGTCAGCAGTACGAAGCCATAAATTCGCTTTCGCAATACCCGCTTCATCTGCCTCAAATCTTACTCGTCCGTTTTCTACCTGTACATTTTCAAATCCCAGAGCTTTTACTTCTTTGCCTACAATAGCTTCGAGCCCCATTGTAGCAGTTGCCAGGAGTGTATACTTACCCATATTCATATCCCTGCTTTCTCGTTCATTCTAATGAAAAAGCCTCACGACACCGTACATCGTGAGGCAGTTGCATATCTTAAGACGCCATCTGTGCTCCGTAAGCCATGTTCTGTTACTCCGTACTGCATACGGGAGTCACCCTCGTACGAAAGCAGTAATCATCTGTCTGCGGATAATAATCCGCCTTCTGCTCCGTTCATTTCCTTTGCAGAAGTGCCCCTACCTAATTTTGGGTTTCTCACTCGCGGGGTTTACCTCGTTCCACCTTTTTTGTTTCCAAAAAAGCTCCGTCACTGTGGCACTTTCAAGAAGTGTCCGCCATATCTTCACAGACTTAGGCGTTCCTTCTGCCGTTAGCCTTACAGGCTACCCTGACTTATGATTTCGTCAGGCACGAACACTACAGTCATCTCAGACTGTGTGAGCATGGACTTTCCTCTGTGCTGTTACACACAGCGATTACTCGAACACAAATGGGTGTTTAAACAACGAAAACTATTATATCACTTTTCGCACGTAATAATCAATTATTTCTTACGAGCGGAAGCATTTCTTACTGCCTGCTTGGCAAGTTTATCTGCTTCCCCATTCTGTTTGGTGGGAATCCATTTAAAAAATACATATTCAAAAAAGGGATCATCCACCTGCTTCAGTATACTGTCCAGTAAGCTCTTATACGAAGTGTTTTTAACAAATCTTTTTTCCACAGCTTCTACCAGTACTTTTGCATCGGAGCGGATGGATATAAGAGTATACCCCTTTTCTCTGCAGAGACGGAGTGCTTGCAGGCATGCGTGAAATTCTGCTTCGTGATTGGTCATTGGAGAAAGCGGATGCGATACCCGTAATTGTTCTGCTTTGGATTTTATAAAGATTCCCGCTCCGGAAGGACCTGGATTTCCTGCACTTGCTCCATCAATATAAACTTGAACCATTTCACTCATTATTCGTTCAATTTGCTCCCGAACACATGTTTTTCCAAATTGGAGAGTCTGCGTAAAATATCATAATTCGTATTCCCTGCCGCAGGCTGGGGTTTAGGAGCTGTTTTAATTTCTTCCCGGCCGGGCCTGGCATGCTTTGCTTCTTCCAGCTGCTTTTCAAGCTTTTGGATGTGTGTTTCAAATGCCTCGTAATCTTTAATAATATCATCTAAAAACTGATCCACTTCGTCCTGGTTATAACCGCGCATACTCGTTTTAAATTCTTTTTCATAAATATCATTTTTTGTTAATTTAGCCATTCTCTCCATACACGTCACCTCATTCACTTGTTATGTTCATTTTTTCAAACAAGACGGGGAATGTCAATTCCAGTCATCCAGTTCTTCCCGGATTAAATCTTCAATGTCTTCAGGAGACATATACAAGATAGGATAGTTTGTATTTTCCTGACGTTTTAAAGCAGCATCTTCATAAAACTTTGGGGTACCTGCTGTAGTTTCATCATATACTAACAATAGTGCATCTGTCTTCTGAATGATAAAATCATTTTTCATGCGGAGCTGTTCCGGTCCTTCATACGCTCTTTTCGTAATAAAATCTTTAAAATCGCTCGCTTCCCATATATGTTTATAAAGTTCTTTGGTAGGTTCGGAATATTTTTCTTCCTGCGCAAAAAAAGGAGCAATAGTAGCTACTTTAACAGCCACTCCTTCAGCTTTCAGCTCAATCGCTGCTTCAGCTGCCCATAATTCAATTCCGGACTGGCCGCTTGTTACTATCCACTCTGTTCCATAAGCTTCTATAATTTCATGGATTTTACGTTTAATTGCTTTTTTTAAATAGGGAAGCTGCTCATGCTTCTCTTTAAAAACACCGATTTCATGAGGTTTATAACCTGAGACAGCAATTACTGTGTACATAGCAGCCTCCTTTACGATAAATCAATTCCGAGATCTAATTCTTCAAAAGAAAACTGTTTCGTTATTACTCTGCAAAACGAAACAGTTCCCTTAGATCTGTTACTGGAAAAATACTACAGTACCGCAGATCACGGCAAAAAACATACCTACTAAAATTTTTGTCATGCTTTCTCTCTCTCCTTATTCATATGGTAACATATAGTATCATAGTCAATAATGACCGGTTTTGCAATGTTTATCTGCTTCTTCTTTTTCTTCCTGCAGCATTTAGTTCCTTGAGCAGTTCTTTCAGGGAGTGATAATTCTTTTCCTGCGCCGCATCTAATAAATTCTGGAAAAGTTCTGCAGTAATTACTGCGTCATTTAATGCATGATGTCTTTCAATAACCGGCATATGAAATCGCTGCAGCAGACTGTCCAGACTGTTATCTGCTCCGGGATACAACAGCTTAGCAAGTAAAAAGGAGTCCACCACCACCGGCCGGATAATCGGGAGTTTCCATCTTCTGCATAAAGTCTGCAGAAAGGGGATATCAAAACTTGCTGGATGCGCCACAAGGACAGTATTTTTAGTGAATTGAAGAAACTGCCGTAATACACGCGGGAAATCTTCTCCCATATTGGTTTCCGCAGACGTAAGACCAGTAATTTCTGTTACTGCCTCCGGAACAGGTTTTGCAGCGTATACTAACGAATAAAAAGTATTATTTACAAAAGCTTTTCCATTTTCCAGATATAAAGCGCCGATGGAAATCATTTCATCCCCTAGTCCTGCATAAAACCCGGTTGTTTCAATATCAAATATTGTAAATGTAGTTTGGGAAATCTTTCGTGAATCATCGATCTTTACTGCATTAAAATCGCGTATTAGCTTTTCCGTAAGCTCCCATTCTTCCGGGTAGTTTTCAATCCATTCATTTCTGTACTGCCGGAAGCGGTTAAAATCATAGCCGGATTGAGTAAACAGCTGCTTCCACATAGTCAGATCCCCCGATTTTTCTGAAAGCTTAATTCACTCATCTGCTGCATCCTTTTCGCAATAATGAGAGCTTCTTTAAATTGTTTCCGGTCTTCTTTCGAGAGCTCAAGCGGAGCAATTTCATTACTCAGCGGTTTTTCTGCCCGCAGGTCTTTTAAATTCTGCTTTATTCTATGATAGTGAAGCACATCCATCGCAAGCTTTGCATTTCTCACATCCCGCGGATGAAATACTTCCAATTTTTCAAGCTGATCTAAACGTGCCGTGGTCCCCGGCTCTTTAATTCCATATTTAATGGCAAAAATCCGAACTCCATTCACTATCTGCATCAGCGCAGATTTTTTTAGATCAATTTTTTTCTCCTTCCCGCGGATGGTGATTCTGCCGAAAGGATTGATGGGAACTTTGAATCGAATTGTATCTTTCATCAGGAACGCCTGCAGGATCCTGCCGTTTTGAATCCGCTCCGTTATTTCCTCCCGAAGGGTTTCTGCAAGAGAGAAATCCCCGAATACGGGCCGGTAATCAATAAAAATGGTGAAATCCCTGATCTCCTGACCGTCACTTTCTTTTACCCAGCGGAATACTTCTTCTCTCCATTCATTAATTCCACGGCACCATTTGCGTTCCCTGGCCATAATTCCTCCAGTACACTCAGGAAAACCTGCATCGGCAAGCCCCTGATTTACCTTCCCGGCAAATCTGTGAAAATAATCTTCAACTTCTCTCCAGTGAGTCAGATGCCGGTAATTATCCAGGATCAATCCATTATCCTGATCTGTACTGAAAGCCTGTTCTTTGCGCCCCTGGCTGCCCATGACAATAAAACAGTAATTAACCGGAGGCGGCCCGTGCCCCTCTTTCTTCATTGAGTGAATCGCAAGCTGAATTACTTTACGGTGGAGCTGATCGTTATAGCTGGATATAAATTCGCTTACTTCCGTAGGGTGCGTACGTTCATTTAATAAAGCCTCTGTAAAATAATGAAAATCTTCATGATTTTTTGGAGCCACTTTCGCAATTTCCCTGATCGTTTTCGCATGCTGTAAACGATAGGAGAGGTGAAGATATTTAGAATCCTGGAGCTGAAGAAATGATTCCGCGGTCAGTACCCCTACTACAATTTCTCCGCGCATGACCGGGACCAGATCAATATAGTCATCTTTAAAAAAAGTTAAGACTTCATAGCTGAAAGCATTTTCCTGGATAGTGTGAGGCCTGTCGTCCATCCAGCGGCTGACAGGGTCTGCTGCTGAGCCATGAAGGAGGCCGTTTATTAATCGCTGCTGTGTTAAAATACCGCGCAGATGCTCTCTGCTGTCAATAATAATAAGTCCGGCAGAATTTTGTTCATTTAATTTTCCGGCTGCAGCTTCCAGAGTAGCAGCATCCCGGATCGTAACCGCCTGATCCATCATCGTCTGAACCCTTGTTCTAAAAAGACCTATATTTTCAGCATCAGCATAGGTACGTTCTTTTTTTATTTCATCATACAATGATTTCATCCTGTCTCCGATACCTGTTAAAACAGCTTCATTGAACGCTTCATTTTCTGTCATTAAATCTAAAAAGGTACTTTTCTGGAATCGAACTAATTCACAATCCTCCAGAGCCTGCACGGAAAAATTCATCTGTCCGCTGGCAAGAAGAATCATTGCTCCAATTAAATCACCAGGGTAATAAAATCTGACAGATATCTGCTGGCCGTCTTCCCTGTGCAGTACGTTTTTCGCAAGTCCCTTTAAAAGAAAGAATAGCTCCACTTCATTATCTTCTTCCTGAAAAACATATTCATTTGCCTGAAAAGAAGCCCTGGTGGATTCCTCTGCCATTCTTTGGAACTGAATATCTGTTAATAAGTCAAAAGGGAAAGAAGAACGAAGAACTTTTTCATATTTTTCCAATTCAATCATCTGGTTTTCTCCTTTTTTGTCCGTATCCGATCCCGCCGTTTTCGCAGCTTTAGAACTGTTTTTTCAGGAGCGGCAGAAGTAAGGCCTGTTTCAACTGCCTTCAGCGCTTTATCTAAATTTTTTTCCGTGTTTTCGTAGTATTTTGCGAGCTCTTCCATAGCTTCTGCATGAGGATATTTAGCTGCCTGTAAAGATTCTAATATCGTAATAGCTTTTACCACTTTATTCTGTTTCCGCAGATTCAGCGCCATACGATACAAACGCTGGGAAGAGGGTTTGTCGGCAAGTTTGTCTGCCAGCCGCCAGTGATGCTCAGCCCTCTCCCACTGCTTTAAGGATTCCCACCAGTGAGCAGCTGCTTCATGTTCTGCAGCAGAAGTATGCTCCGCATAAGTACATGCTTTTTCTGCCAGCAGTATGTACAGACGAACCAAACTGATCACATCCTGCTCATGGTGGTCGATAATTCCCTTTAAAGGAAAAGGGTCTTTAGAATGTACATAGTCAAAATAAAGCAGGGGAGCAAGGCTTCCAGGTGTATCGTTATGCCGCTTAATTAATAATTTATGTTCTTCCACAACTGCCAGCCGGCAGGAAGGTAATTCATTTTTCCAAAACCGTCTCGCAGCATGAAGGAGATCGATGTGTCCTGCTTCCGGAAGTTTTGGAAGCTCTCTCCGTAAAAATGCATGTCTGGATTTAACCTGGGGCCAGTCAAAAGATTTTCCATTATAAGATACAATAATATCCTCTTCGGAAAAATCATCTAAAAATCCACCCATAAATGCAGCTTCCTGTTCCGGGCCTGTGAGAAAGTGCTGCGTTACTTCAATACCTTCCTCCAGCACCCGCGCGTAGCCGATTAAAAATATCATTGTACCGGCACCTGTAGACAATCCTGTCGTCTCGGTATCAAAAAACAATAAATTCCCTACTTCTTTTGAGAAATGAAGCGGATGTGCTGCTTCGTCCATTTTCCAGATATTCTTCAATTTCTCCAGCGATGCTTTCAAATTATTTTCTTCAGTAAAGGGATAAAGGACTTTTCTGCGGTAGGATATATCACCATCAAGATAAAAAGGGTAAAATCCCAATTCTTTAAACTTATCTACATCCTCCGGTTCCTGTGGTATTGTTTTTTCTTCTTCTTTTACTCCCGGTTTCATCCGTAAAAGCTTCTTTTTTAAGCTCATAAATTTTCTTCCTCCGTCAAATAACTGAGAAGTTTCAGCACCCAGGCTTTTTCTTTGCGGTCTTCCGATCCCGGAATCCCGGTGCAGGAAGGACAGCCTCCTTCACACGGACAGTTCCAGACAAAATGCAGCGCCTTCTCCATTACAATAGATGACTGCGCATAAATCCTTTCCGCCAGACCTATGCCTCCTGGATATTTATCGTATAAATACAGTGTAGGAAGCTCCGCATGCACTGACTTCACTTCTGGAACTGCATGAATATCCTGTTTGTCACACATGACATGGACGGAGGCCACATGCTGCAAAGTATGAGCGAGGCCCAGCAGCACTTGTTCCACCTCGTCTTCTCCAAGCTCCTGAAACATATGATCCGCAAATTCAATCATCATCCCATTTGTATGCAGTTCCTGTTCAGGCAGATGAATGGGCCCAGAGCCGATGTTTTCAAAGCTGTCCAGCTTTATTTTTTTGAAAATGGTGGCCATAGCGGTGACCATCACATCCCCATATTGAATCACAGCATCTTTCACTTCTTTTTCTTTATCGATTTCCAGCACAGTTAATTTTACTGCGAGATTTGCGTCCGTAAAATAATCAACATCCACTTTCCGCACAAAGGCTTTCTTTTCATCCCAATCCAGATATTCCACTTGGTGCTGTATTCCCTCATGCAGATATATAGCTTCATCATGCAGCAAAGTTAATGCACTGAAAGTATTCATTTCTCCAATCACTTTATGACTTGCTACATCCGATTGATCTATAATAACTACATTTTCCTGTGCAGCTGAACGTAAACTTATATTGTGGGCAGGAAAAGCATCGTTCATCCAGTACCATTTTTCTGCACGCTGATGCAGTACCCGCATTTCAGTTAAATAGTCAAGCAATTCTTCTACTTCTTCTGCACCTAAATCATCAAAGGACTCTCCTTTCCGAAAAGGAAGCTCATAGGCCGCACATTTAATATGGTCTGATAGTATAATCAGATTATCTTTATTGATTCTTGCTGACTCCGGGGAGCCGGAAAAAAAGAATTCAGGATGGCTGAATACGTATTGGTCAAGCGGGGTTGAAGAAGCGACCATAATTACTAATGATTCATCCTGCCTTCTGCCAGCTCTGCCTGCCTGCTGCCAGCTTGATGCAATAGACCCGGGATACCCGCTCATGACACATACCTGGAGCTGTCCTATATCCACACCAAGTTCTAAAGCATTTGTGCTTACCACTCCTATCGTTTCTCCATTTCGCAGACTGCGTTCAATATCCCGGCGCTGATTTGGCAGATATCCGCCTCTATACCCTCGAATGGAGCGTTTTATATATTCATCTTTTATCAGTTCCTGTAGATGGCTTAAAATTATTTCCACTCTTACTCTGCTTCGCGCAAAAACGATCGTCTGAATTTTTTCTCTTAAAAATCTTGATGCCAGTTCATTTACAACTTTCGTAGCACTTTTTCTTATATTCAACTGCTGATGCACGATGGGCGGATTATAAAACGCAATATGTTTTTTTCCGCGGGGTGCTCCATTATTGTCAATCAGCGTAACTTTTTCCCCTAAAAGGTCCTCTGCCAGTTCCTTTGGATTTTGTATGGTCGCAGAAGTACAGATAAAGGCAGGATTGCTCCCATAATAATTACAGAGACGTTTTAGTCTTCTAATGACATTTGCTACATGCGAACCGAACACCCCCCGATAAGTATGCAGTTCATCTATCACAACAGTTTCCAGATTCTCGAAAAGTGATATCCATTTTGTATGGTGGGGCAGAATGGCGGAATGGAGCATATCCGGATTTGTGATCACGATATGTCCCGCCTTTCTTACCACCTGTCTGATATTTGCCGGAGTATCACCATCGTAGGTATAGCTCTTTAAATCAGCTTCCATTTCATCAACCAGGTCATTCAGTTCCGTTTTCTGATCCTGGGCAAGCGCTTTCGTAGGAAATAAATACAGTGCCCTTGCATTCGAATTCTGAAAAAACTTATCTATTACCGGGAGGTTGTAACACAACGTTTTGCCGGAAGCAGTAGGAGTCACCGCCACCACGTTTTCCTTCCGCTTCACTGCTTCGTAGGCAGACCGCTGATGTGTATATAAAGAATTAATGCCTCTATGTTGAAGCGCTTTGATAATTTTAGGATCCAGATTTTCAGGAAAAGAAGTTGACTTTGCTTCCATTTCCGGGATTTCATGCCAATGTTCAATCTGCGGGTCCTGCTTTAATTCTCCAATTAATTCCGAAAGGACTTTTTTTCTTATCATAAAACCTACTTCCTTTCTTTCCTTTTTCTCTGAGTGTAACGAATATACGTTCCCTGTTCAATATTATACTATAGTTCCAATAGTTGTATCATGTCCTTAGTCTCATAGACGAGTGAAGGCCGCTTCAAAAGTTTTAAACTTCTGAAACGGCCCTTATACTAATTCATTCGAAAAAGAATAATCCTCCTGTTTTAATGTTCTTATCAGTTCCTCCAGAATCTCCACTGTCTGCGGAAGTTCATGCAGAAGAATTATTGCACCCGGAGAGGCGTTATCCCGTACGTTTCGGACAATATTTTCCGGCGTCTCTCTGTTGATCCAGTCGAAAGAAGAAATATTCCAAAGCACTGTAGACAAATTCATTTCAGCTGCGATCCTGAGCGTGTCCTGGTTATACCTTCCATAAGGAGGTCTGAATAACTCCGGAATCGTGCCTGTTACAGTTTTATGGATTTCAGCATTAGTCAACAGCTGCCGGCACTGCTCTTCAAAAGTCATCTTCTCAAGATTTACATGTAAATGACTGTGCAATCCTAATTTATGTCCTTCTTTTAATAACCGCTGCCAGGGTCTCTTATAATGAAAAAGCCGGCTCTGCCAAAAAAATACTGCTGGCACCTGTTCTTCTCCCAGGATATCCAGAATCTTATTTGTATATTTTCCCGGTCCATCATCAAATGTTAAAAAAACCTGGCGTTTTGATGCACTGCCTTTTGAAATCACTTCTTTATCCGGGAAGTTGAACTCAACTTCATCGGTAACTACTCACGGAGTAGGGTGATAACTCATAAGACCTACCTACTTTCTCTTAAGTTCTCTTTTTCCATCCAAAATTTAATCGCTGTTTTCGCAGAGTGATCAACATTTATTTCGAGCTCATTTTTAAAAGGGGCTAATATTCTGGCATGTGCAGGGTGCATTCCGATTAAAACGGTTTCCATTCCCATTTGTTTAAAAGTAACTATAAAATCTCTCAGGTGACCAACATCCTGCTTTTCGATAAAGCCGACACTTGTAAAGTCCAGCAGGACCCGGTCAGGCTGGGCCCGGAATGCTCTTTCAAAAACGTTTGCCTGAATTGCCTGGAGTTTCTCCCTGGACAGGTCTCCGAAGATTGGGACAATGGCCAAAGACTCAGTTAATTCAATAAAAGGACCTGACAGCTTATAATACCGCTTCAGAATTTCAGATAGTTCCTCGGACTTTTCAAATAGTTCAAAATTCGTTTCGGACAACCTGTTCTGCAGCCCGGTCAGCTTGTCAGAAACCCGGTGATAACTGCTTGATAAGGGGATAAAAGCACATTCACAGATTCCATCCTCCCAGTCCGCATACATTGTACATAACAGCACACTTCCATTTACGGAAAGCAGATTAATTTCTGCACCTTTAACTGTGCCTGCATGATCAATCAGCCCTTTAAATTTAGCTATGCTTTCTACGTCTAATATATCCAGCACACTCTGCTGCACGGAAAATAATAATTCTGCTTCTTTAGATTGAAAAGAGATTTCATACTCCTTGTTAAATTTATATAATGGAAGAGGTAGTTGTAGTTCCATCTTTATTATCCCGCCCAGCTCTTTCTTGATTAGTAAACCAGTAATGAAGATCATCTAAATTTTTTATAAATGTCGTCTTCAAAGAGCCTATCGAAGAGAAATCATACTTGTGTATCAACCTTCCTCCAACTAGCACTTCCATCTGGTCTTTTCTTTCATCGAGTGCTTTTAAATAATCTCCCAGTTCTTCCGCTCTATAGCTTAAGGAAAAAGATAAACCAATAACACCCGGTCTCCAGCGGTCCACTTCTTCCATCACTTTTACTACCGGAAGATCAGACTGTAGAAATTTTACATTCCAGTTTCTTTCTCTGAACAATATGGAAACCATTTTCAGGCCGAGATAATGCTGTTCATTCTTCACAGAAAAAAAGAATGCCTTTGGCGTTGCATCTATCGACTTAGAATTACTTAGTAATTCGTATTCCGATTGGTTTAATATAAAATCACATACTCCGGTTGCTAAGTGTTCCTCCGCGACAGTTATATCTCCCTGCTGCCATTTCAGGCCAATGCTGTACATTGCAGGAGTCAGCAGGTCGCGGAACACTTGAAATCTAGAAGCATCCAGTCTCCACTTTTTCACAATTGCCAGAGCTCTCCCGTGATCACCGTCCAATAAAGCCTGCTCAAATACAGGCATTGATATATCCACTGCGGGGACCTCCTTATTAATATTTATTAAGAGTAACCATTCACTGCTATCCGGTTATTTTAACATATAATAATATATCCCACTACTCATAAAGCAGGTTTGCGTCCAGGAAAAGATTCTTCCGGATAAAGAGCTTTACCCAAGTTCTTCCTACTTTAGAATTCTGCTTCTGTCTCATCAGATAAATTTCTATCCTAATGATTCTTTGATGAGCTGTTCCGCTTTTTCTCTATGGACCTGGCTTTCATTCAGCAGCTGATGCCTTGCTCCCGGGAAGACAGTAATGTCTACATTTGCCCCTTTCTTTCTGAAAAACTCCAGGTTCTTTTTCCATTCCACTGTAGTATCTTTCGTACCCTGTAAAATAATTACTTCTCCCTCATACACAGAGCAGTTAAAAATATCCTTCTGCCAGAATTCCAGCGCTTTCGTCCACTCCAGCTGCAGCCATTTTCCCTGCAGAGGATCATTTTTAATAAATTGATTATATAATTTGTCGTTGGAGTTCTTTTTAAATCTGCGTTTCTGTCTGGAAAAAACTTTTCCTGCTGCCTTTATGAACCCTTTCGTACTTTTCCACCTGTAAGGAAGATATAAAGGTGCAACTAAAATTAATTTTTTGAAGGAATAATTGTTTTTGCATGCTGCATGGAATAATACAGCAGCTCCAGTACTGTGTCCTACCCCGCTGACCGGTGCACCAGCTGCAAAATCTTCAGCAATTTTATAAGCTGTTTCTACCGCTTCTACATACTCATTGAATGAAGCGATACTGCCCGACTCTCCCGGAGACAATCCATGACCCGGCAGATCAAGAGCTAAAACACTGTACCCTTCCTTCAGCAAAAAGTTTATCGTCTTGGACGCTCCTCCGGTATGATCCAAATAGCCGTGAATATACAATACCACCTGTGCTGATTTATTTTTCTGAAAATATTGTATGTATAAAGGAGAATATTCATTACTGACAAAGCCGCATTGATACGAATCAAATAATGTAATA
Organism: Alkalicoccus daliensis; assembly: GCF_900103955.1. Taxonomy (GTDB): domain Bacteria; phylum Bacillota; class Bacilli; order Bacillales; family Salisediminibacteriaceae; genus Alkalicoccus; species Alkalicoccus daliensis. Next base: position 454,527 of record NZ_FNIL01000001.1, on the reverse strand, counting down.
TCGAAATTATAAAATGCTAAGTATTGCTGCACCGGCTGGTTTCTCAAATGAGGATCCCGAATACTGAAATCCATTTGGGATTCTTTTAACGCTGTAATCCAGCTAAATTCATTCATTACTGCTTCCTCCAATAAGTTTTAAACCTCTAATAAGCCATGAAAGAAAATTTTCCCACCGGGTATACGGTGGGAAAAGCTGATTTTATTTTTCGATTGCTTCTACAAGTGCTCTGCCATAAGCCGGCAGATCAGGCGGTCTCCTGCTGGAAACGATATGCCCATCTGTCACAACTTCTTCATTATGCCACTCTGCTCCTGCATTTGTCATGTCATCTTTAATACCGGGGGTACTTGTAACTTTAACTCCTTGTAAAATATCTGCAGATATAAGAACCCAGCCAGCATGGCATATTTGACCAATGATCCGTTTCTGATCATTCATATATTTCACCATCTTTATCACTTCTTCATATCTTCTGAGTTTATCAGGTGCCCAGCCGCCCGGTATCAGAATAGCATCATATTCTTCAATATATATCTGGTCCAGCGAAAAATCAGATACTACAGGTACACCATTCTTACCATAATACGTCTTTTCTGCTTCTTTACCGGCAATATGGCATACAGCACCTTCTTCCTGCAGCCGGTAGTGTGGGTAAATCAGCTCGGAATCTTCAAAATCATTTTCAATTACGGTGAGTACTTTTTTATTTTCTAATCGCATTATTCATCCTCCTAATAAAGTCTATATTCTGCACTTACCCGAGATACGGTTTTAATAAGCAGAAATTATGAATGGCCCTCCCACTCAGAATAAAAATCGTCAAGAAAATTTACTAAGCGGTTATGTCTAAGTTCTGCCCGTTTTTTCCCGGAAGCTGTCAGCATTAACCCTTTGAGTTTTAACAGTTTTTCGTAAAAGTGGTCAACCGCACTGCTGTTATCATCACGGTACTCTTCGATTGACATGTTCTCACGGGATGCTCTCCCCGGCCGGTGCATGTCATGATTTTTATTGCCCGCAAACATAAAGCATCTCGCAATTCCAATTGCACCAATCGCGTCCAGGCGGTCGGCGTCGTGAACTATCTCAGCTTCCAAAGTTGCTGGAGAGGTATTGTTCCCGCCTTTAAAGGAAACAGTAGATATTATAAGTAAAATATCATTTATTTCCTCAGAAGACATTTTCTGATGCGCTAACCAGTTCTTTAAATATTCTTTTCCTGCTTTTTCACTTTCGTGAAACTTAGCATCTGCAATATCATGCAGAAGTGCAGCAATTTCGCATTTTTCTATTGATGCTCCTTCTTCCTCAGCTATTGCTACAGCCTGGTTTCTGACTCTGTCAGTATGAAACCAATCGTGTCCCGTAGTATCAGATGAAAAGAAATCCTTTGCAAATATTTCTGCTTTTTCCGTTAAGCTTTTATTCAACATGTGTCCTCCACTTTAAATATTATTCCCTCAATAGTCTAGTCATTATAACTTAATTGCAAGGTTGATTAAAGAAACTCTTTTTAAATCTGCATATTTTTAAATGAAAGTATTTGCAGCCTGATTGTTTTCCAATTCGAAATAGCTGCAAAAAAAGATTATTTGCCCACGTGTTTATAAAATTAGGAATTACTTGTATTTATAATTTGCTATGTATAACGTTCTCCTCCGCTTTCCTGCGGAAGCATGCCGACCGGTCTTCATCTATTTGCATTACCTGCTGGAAAGAACTCTTCGCTTTCCAGTGATTTGGCTGCGTGAAGCCATGCTTCTCTTTTAAGGAAGCAGGTTAGCTGAGAGAGTCCGTTTCGGAGAAAAAAGCATAAAATCGTACGCTTATACAGAAAATTAGTTTTTCAGCAGCCTGTTTTGCTATCCTGTGCTAATACACACAAAAAAACCGGCAGCTCTTTTATGCAAGCTGCCGGTTTTTTATTACATTTTTAGTACGGTTACATCTTTTTCACATTCATCACACTGCTGAATGTACGATTCATGCATTTCGTCTAAAGTGTTCCCACACTTATTGCATTGCTTTGGTGGCAGGTTCCGGAAAAATTCTACGCTGGACATCATCATGTTAAAATCCCTCCAAATATTTTTGTTAAATTCATTGTATTATAACAGTTTGGAAAACGCAACCCTTTATTATAACAATTTTTAAATTTTTTAAATATTCATTCAATGAATTAGCTGCGTTGAAAATAAAAGTTTGCTAAAAAGAAATAATAAAGCTGATGTATTTTTGAAAGCCTTACCCTATGAACTATACTCCTTCGTTGCACAGCAGAATAATTTCATCTTTTATGGTGCAGTTTTTCTGCATGAAGGTAACTGATAATGGTCAATGCTGCAGGGAGGAAACTTTGCTGAACCTGATCTGCAGTGGAAGAGTTCTTCTGCTTCCCCGCTTCACTTCTGGCTCTTTTTAGCTCATTCTTCCAAAGGAGGTGTGCACTTTCACCGCCGGCAGCATTGGTGCAGCCGACCAAATGATCTTAAAGTCATCTTCGTACTCTTAGTGAAGCTGACTGCTGGGCGAGCGGAGCAATGCTCACTCTCTATACAGGCGTCTGCCGGCTTTCGCTTCGTTTTTCCATTGGCGAAACCAAAGAAAAAGGTTGTTTCTATTACAAGCTTTTCTACTAAAATAGTGAAGACAAAGCGGTGTAGACGCCTGTGGAAAAAGAAAGCGTGAAGATCAAAGATTCGTCTCGAACTGCAGACGAATTCGTAAAGCAGGTGGAAAGCCATCCGGGCTCTTGAATCCAAGTAAGACGATTTTTGTCTTGCTTGGATTGGCTGCGCGGAACCCTGCTTATTTCGAAGGGATAGCGGAAGGATTTCTCCGCACCAAGCGCAGAAAAAGGACACAGGCTTTTCTTTTAACCACACCAATCTTTAGCAGATCCAAAAAAAGTATCATTGTAAAACATCATAAAAAATTTAAAAAACCGCATTCTCTGTTATAGAATACGGTAATGAATTTATTATATTTATGATTCCTGTATTAATAAACAGCTTTTTGTAAAAGCTTTTGATGTGCCTGCTGTTCAATATAGTGAATACTCAGGCGGCTACAAGCCAGTCAGTTCATCAAGTTTTCTTACAAGCTGGCCTATTTCAGGTTTGCTTATCTGTGCATCTGCGCCAACTGTTTCTCCTTTATGAAACAGATCTCCAGTTATTAAAGAAGAAAAAATTATGACAGGAATGCTTTTATAAACTTCATTCTCCTTTATAATTTTAGTTAAATGATGCCCATCCATCACCGGCATTTCAATATCGGTTATAATTGCGTCGAAAGACGACTCACTGTCATTCAAATATTCCCAAGCTTCTTTTCCATCTGAAGTAAAGTTTAAATTTGAATATCCAGCTTCTTTTAAAGTTTCTTCCAAAAGCTGTCTCAGTATTCTTGAGTCCTCTGCGATTAGCAGTTTTTTTTCTGCTCGTTTAATATTTATAGATCCATCTAGTTTTTTTAGAGATAACCCTGCTTCAGGCATAATATCATATACGATTTTTTCATAATCTATTAAAAGAACCATGTTATCCTGCATCTTCACTACACCAATAGTTAATTCTTCCAGGCCCTGACTCAGTTGATTCGGCTTTTCAATTTGTTCCCAGGATATACGGTGAATTCGTGACACAGCATGAACACGAAATGCTACTTTTACTTGATTTAGTTCAGAGACTATCAGCTTATCTGCCGAATGCTCTTCCAACGGGGGAAATCCAAGTGCCTCGGATAGGTTAATCAAAGGAATAATTTCATCCCGCAGGCGGATAACACCCTCCACATTTTTAGGGGAATGGGGCATCTTCGTGACTTCCACAGGTTGGATTATTTCTCTTACTTTCATAACATTAATACCAAATGTACCGTTACCAACCTTAAATACAATCACTTCCAGTTCGTTTGTTCCGCTTTCTAATAATATTCCATCAGTCTTCAATTAAATACCCCTTTCATAATAAACCCTTTATAAGTCTAGATTACCATGACTTATGGTTTACTGCTATATATCTTTTATATATATATTACATGAACTTATTAAAAAATTTGCTTTGCGCAGTATTTCATTTTATAATAAACGTGATATGTGAGTAGAATTGGAGGTTTAATTGTATGCTGAATAAGTTAATGCCCTTTGGAATTTTTTCTGCTTTGTTCCTGCTTCTTCCTTCAGCTGTAGTATTTGCAGCGGAAAATGGGAATGGATCTGACAATGGCGGGATGGGATTTACTGAAATTATTTTTTCCATTTTAGCTTTTGTAATCCTGGCAATCTTTGTATTTTATATGTTCCGTGATAATGCTAAATAATCGGTATACATAAGAAAAAAGACTCCGGAAACCCGGGGTCTTTTTTCTTGGAAGTAAAACATTAATTTATTCCATATCTTCAGTTATAACGATATCTTCGATTACAATATCTTCTGCAGGCATATCTGCACCTTCAGTCTCAACAGTAGCAATTTCATCCACTACGTCCATTCCACTTATAACATGGCCGAAAACAGTATGGCGGTTATCAAGGTGAGGCGTACCACCTACTTCAAGATAATGCTCTATAGTTTCTTCCGGAAAACCGCTTTCTTCAAACATTTCTTCTGTCAGATTCTCACTGCCAGCCTGCACAATAAAAAATTGACTTCCGTTTGAGTCCGGACCACTGTTGGCCATGGATAGTGCTCCATTAAAGTGCGCAAGAGATGGATCAAACTCATCTTCAAAAGCTTCACCAAAAGCACTCTCTCCTCCCATACCTGTACCGGAAGGATCACCGCCCTGAATCATAAAATCTTCGATTACCCGATGAAAAATAACATCATTGTAATAATCCTCTTCTGCCAGCGTCAGAAAATTTTCGACCGCTAAAGGAGCTTTCTCCGGATAAAAAACTACTTCAATATCTCCCATATTTGTTTCAATAACTGCTTGAGGAAGACTTTCAGTTTCTCCAGAAATCTGAGGCATTTCCAATCCTCCCTCAGTCACGGCAGCGGCGCTATTATTTTCATTTTCTTCCTCTTCAATCTCTGATTGTTCGTTCTGCTCAGTTTCCTCCGCATTGCTGTTTGCTTCTTCCTGATGATTTTCCTCAGCTGCATTTTCATTATTAGTATCACCACAGGCAGTCAGTAGAGCAATTCCTGCTGCTGCAGTTAAAAATTTCTTTTTATGTAGCATCTCGTCAGCTCCTTTCTTTCGTAATTCTAAGCTTATGTACTAAATTATACAAGTATAATCAGCTTAAATTATAATTTTTTAAAAACCTTTAAAGCGTTATTATAAAATACATCTTCCCAGTGTTCCGCAGGTATAACTGATTTAATAAAATTAATATAAGGTATTAAAGGGACAAGGGGCCAGTCACTTCCAAATAAAAGCTTATCATATGAATCGCCATAAGCAAGTGCATGCCGGAAATGATCAAAGTAGTGCGGAATTGCACAGATTCTTTCTACTTCTTTTTCTGAGCCGACAATAAGACCGGAAAGATCCGCGTATACATTATCATTTTTGTACAGGATTTCAGCAGCATCAAGCATCCATGGATCACCAAGGTGAGCTAAAATAAATGTAACTTCCGGGTGATAAACAGCGACTTCATCTATAGAAAGTGGATGTGAATATTTTAATAATCCTCTTTTGGAATAGGTGTCGCCCGTATGAAAAACGACAGGTAGTGAATATCTGCGTGCTAATTCGTATACAGGCTGATACACTTTGTCATAAGGAAAAAATGGATAATAACCCAGATAAATTTTAATTCCTACAGTCCGTTCATCCAGCAGCACACGTTCTAACTTATGCAGATCTCCTTTAGATAATCGATACGGATTAATCCCTGCACATAAAGATATTTGTTTGCAGCTTCCTTTTAATAAATCCAAACCCATGGGAGTGACTGCAGATTTATCAGGAAAACCTTGTCCTCCCTCCATTTCATGCAGGCCCATGCCGATACTGTGTATTACGCCACTATGATACATTTCGTCCAACAGGCCCTGGTGGGTATAATTTACCTGTGAAATGTTTTTTGCTGTATGCTGGAATGATTCAATATGCGAAAGATGAATATGAGTATCTATAATCTTCATTTTTTTTCATCAAAACCTTTTGCTCTTGCTTGTTCATAGGCATTTGAAAGAATACCCTGAATGGCACGGCCCCTGTCTTTTTTTCGGCGGCGGAATTCAGCGTACAGTTCTTCCCCGCTGAAACCTTCGTCAAGCAAGTTTCTTAACAGCATATCAGAGAGGTCTTCCTTCTTTGCTACAATTCGTCCTTCAATATGAATAGACAAATGCTCCTGCAGTTCATGGACTGCTTTAATCTGGCAGTATAAGGTTGCAGGATCATTCGTTCTTTTTGTAATAGTCACTTCCGCCATTACATGCTGGTCTCGGCTGATATACTCTTCAAAGAAATTTTTCCAGTCTTTGTGGACAACTGCTTCTAACAGCCAGTTTTTTTCAGACTCTTCCTTATTGATGATAAGTCCCTCTTTTATAGGGATTTCTTTACCGCGTACAGATTCATTTTCTGCAGGGGGTTCGTCGAATAAAATTATCAGAGAACAAAGACGGAACGTTTTCATGAAATCACTCCTGTTTATAAAGTAAAATAAGTAGCTTAATAATTTATTATTTAACCTGCGGATTGTGTAAATTAAGTGTAGCATGAAAAGAAAGTGAGGTTTACTATGAATCGCAGAGCAATGATATATATAGACGATAATATTCCTGAAATAAAAGAAAATACTGACTTTTATCGCATGCACGCCAGCCTGCAGCCCGGTTGTTTAAGAATAACACCTGCCGCAATAAAAAAAGTGTGTGAAATGTATGATACGGTAATTCTCCTTCTCCCGCTTTCCACAAACGATGCTTTTCAGCAGGGAAAGCCAGAGGTTCAGCAGGCATTTATACTGGAGCTTTTCAGACATTGGGCAGCAATACACCGCACAACTCTAATTCTCGAAGAAAATAAACAACTAACCATTGATAAAAAGGCTGGAAGGCACGTTACTTCCGTGCAGGCCTGGCATGAGAAATCAGTATCGCCGGCAGAAGATATTGCCAGAAGCTATTTCCGGTTTCTGCCCCGATGGACCAAAAAGGTAATCCGTGTATCTTATAATAATGATAAAGTTAAGCTGATTTTGCTGCGGGTCCCATTAATTGAACTGGCTAAAGATACTTCTGCAAGGATGCCTGCTGCAGTTAGTTCGTGGATCGTAAGCGGCGGTTTACTGGTTAAAAAATCCAATCATTCGAAAGGCAGGCTTTGGTTTGTGCGCTCAAGTGTAAAACCCGGCCTGACTTATGCAGCAATCACTCATTTTAAACCCGCGGTTCCCTGGCTTCTGTATGTGTACAGCCAGGCTTTAATTCACAAACTCGTAATGAATCATTTTGCTGCATGGCGCTTTCAGCTTACTCGCCGGAAAAAAAATCGGAAATAGTGTCAGGGCTCTCTGCAGATGGAGAGTATAAATAGGCAGAAAAAGCACTATCAAGGTCTTCTATATCTTCCTGCTGAATTATAAGAGCTGCTCCGGATCCAGCCATATATAAAGGAAATACATCCTGTCTGATCCTTACTTCCGAAGCATCCAATACTCGGTAATGATCAGTAAAATCACTTTTTGTATTTAATGAGATGGAAAATATATAGTCCAGGGTCAACTGATCAGGTGATTTATCTACCTGATTGGTGCTCTGCAGATTCTTTTTATATTTATTCAGCTCTTCCTTTTTTTTATTTCCTGCTGCCGTCAATCCTTTTCTGCTCACAGCCAGCAGCAGAATGATAACTGTGCCACTCCAGGAAATTATTGTTACTATTATGCTTTCAAATAGGAACAGTGAGCCTGTAATCATTAAAATTAAGGAAACAAGCATCATAATTTTAAAAGCTTTATTCATATTATATAGATATCCCTTTTCAATTAAATCTTTTTCAATATAATTTTTCCATTCTTCCATTGATTCTGTAAATTTTTCTCTTTCTCCACTGGTTATTGTGGAATTCCATATGTCACTAGTTCGAAAATTTCCAGATGATCCTATACTATAGAAGATCCATTTTAAGAAAAAAGATTCATGCAAAAGGCCTTTCTGTGATTCATCACTTATTTTATATACATATTCATTATTTTTATTTTCTACTTTCACACTGCCTTTGTAAACTTCGTATAAAAGCATTCCAGTAATCTGGCTGCTGGATACACTTCTTTGCAATAAATAATATGCCGCTGCAGGACTCAGGGACTGAGGAGATAAAACATTTGACTGTTTGTAATTTGACAGCACTTTTAGATAAACAAAAAGCGCTGTTAAGAACAATATGATTACCATAAATACCACCAGGTCCGCATACATTTAAGCTTCCTCCTCTGGATATAATTTTCCTTTCAAAAAAAATCCCAGCACAACTATAAGTAAAAATAGAAAATAAAGAAGGAGAAAAAAGAAAAAACTTTGTTCTTGTGTATTCCATATTGGAAAGGATAATAATGATAAGACCCAAACCATTGAAATGTTACCGAGCACGGTAGCAAAAAAGTATGTCTTAAAATTCATAGGAGTAACGGCTGCCGCGACTGAAATAACATTACTTGGCATAATAGGAATGCTTCTTAAAACTACCATCACTGGAAGAGCATGTTTATCAATTAAGGATGCCAGCCTGACCCACCTCGTTCCCTGCCTATTCCAGAACTGCTTCACTTTGTTTTCGCTCCAAGACCTAGCTAATAAAAAACAAAGTGTAGAACCTGCCATCACCCCGATAAAACTTAATAAAAAAGCTTGTGCAAAGTTAAAAGCAAGCATATGGATTATGATAATTACTATCACCGGAAAAACCGTAAAAATATTTTGGGCTATCAGCAGGGGGATCGTTAGCAGAAGCAGCCAGATTCCATACTCCGGAATTAATTCTTCAGTAAAATATGTTAAATTTTCACTTCTTAATTCTTCAATTAATTCCCATTGAAATACAATTAAAATAATTAAAGCAGCAGCTAGGATTGTAGTAAACCATTTTTTCATAACCTACCCCTCAAATACATATTTAAGTTCTTCAATTAAACTTAAATCAAAAATTAGCTTCAATTTTATATCAGCTGTCAGCAGGGAGGTGCGCAAGGTGTTCTGCAGCAGAAATCTTTTTAATATATCGATGATTCTCCATGAAGAAAGCTTATTATCGGAAATTCAGCTTTTCATAAAGTACATTAAACAAAGTAAAAGCTGATCTGAATTTATCTTATTCAATAATTATATCTTTATTTTAGATGGAACGTAAAATAACTGCCTGTAATCATGTCCATAGTTTTTATAAAAATGTACTTTATTGATTTCAAGATTAATTTATCCTCGACAGACGAAATTCACTAATCCGGAACAATAAAAAAACAGCAGCAAAAAATTCCGATGCTGCTGAAAAAGTGGTAAATAGCTTATGCTTATTCGCTTTTCGTTATTAGATTTTCTCCTGCGCTTGCCTGTCCGCAGGTAGAGAAAATGATCATAAGACTTCGCTTAAATCCTGCAGCACACGCCGGATGCTCCCGAGGAAAGCCGTTTTTTAACAGAAAGGCTGCTATACCAGGACTTTTATCTAACGTAATATTATTTTTTCTGCCGCTGCAGCCGCAGCGGTCGACTCCTGGGCGAATCAGGTCGAGCAGAAGATTCAATTAGTCTTCCTTGTTTTAGGAAGACCAAGAAAGCATGTGCGAAGCAAGACGTGGGTCTTGAAATCAATGGCTTTCCATTGATTTGGCTGCATGAGCCATGCAGGGAAGAACTTAGCTGAAAACGGCCCTCCCTGAAAGCGTGCAAAGAAAAACGAAAGCATGCTGCTGTTATATTTATAAAAAAAATATTGTTGTAAGCAGTCATAATAATCCCTGCCGCTTGCGCTGCCCTGAAAATAAAAGTTACGTTTAAAAAAGTAATAACGCTGCTGCACGTGCACGGTCAGGGAGTATTACGCTAAAACTTATTCCGACTCTTTTGGTGAGAGAAAGTTCTTCAAAATGGATTCTGGAACAGTGCCGGTGCACTTTCTCCGTTCCAGATAATAAAAACTGATTTTAAGAGGCTATTCTGCTGTTCTGAAGGTTTATATAATACTTTCTATATAATAGTGCTCCAACCACTCCCAAGGCAGCTAAACCTGCCATTATTCCATAAAGCGTTTTTAAATCAAAAAGGTCAACTATAATCCCACCAAACGAAGAGCCTACTACACCTGAGAAACCAAAAAATACTGAAATAAACAGTAAATGCCCTGTAGAGGTTAATTCCCTTGGTACCAAGGTAGTTACAAATTGAAACGCTGTCAAATAAAATATACCAAAAGCTATCCCGTGTGTAGCCTGAATTGCGAGGATGAAAGAAGCATTCGGCGCAAACCACATCAGTCCCCAGCGGATTGTATAAACAGAGGCTGCAATCACTATCAAAGTCAGTGGATGAAATTTTCTCATCCAGTAAACGCTGGTAGCAAATACGAACGCTTCTGTAAATACACCAATAAACCAGGCCATCCCTATCACGGATTCATCTGCTCCTAAATCCACTATGTAGAGTCCAATAAAGGTATCGTTTATCCGGTGCGTCAGACTAATTGAGAATACAAACATCAAAAAAAGAACAAGCTGTTTATCTTTAATTAACTGCTTTGTACTTTCTAACTTTACAGGCTTACGGGAAGGAGTGCTGTCCGGTGCCATAGCAGCAAAAATAAATGCCATAACGATGAACACTGCAAAAACTGCATAAATATGCTGTATGCCGATCCAGCTGAGTAAATATCCTCCTGCCAGAGAAGCAGAGCCAAACCCCAGCGAGCCCCACATTCTGATGCTCCCGAAGGAAACTCCTTTTTCCATAGACACTTTTTGAGCAAGACTGTCCCCCAGACCGCCGGCAGGAGAAAGAAATGAAAAGAAAATATATATTACTGGAATTATAAGTAAAAAGTGACTTAGTTGAAATAAGATAAATCCTATACCAAGTGTACCAGCCAAACAGAGAAGCAGTACTTTTTTAACGGTTTTCCACTTATCACTCATAAAACCCCAAAATGGCTGGGCAATTATTGCTGCAGCAGGACCCACTGCAAGCAGTATACCAATTTCAGTCGGGGTAAGTCCTAAAAATTGAAAATAGACTGGTAAATAACTGACCATAATAGTCATGGAAGCATGAAAGAAAAATAACGTTCCTTTCAGCTTCCATACTGATTGCGATGGCACTTGCAACGACTCCTTTATCCTGTGAATTTAAGAAGAAAACCAATTTTTTTCATAGAGGAACAAAGGATCTATATCAATAAAAATATACATATCTGAAGAAAGTGGATAGGAATAGGTGCGTATATTTTCATTTGTGTCGATATCTCTGTACTTATCGGAGAGCATCCCGTTTTTATTAAACTGCATTTCGCCTACATGGTCTAAAAAATAAACTCTCCAGCTCCAGTTTTTCCCAAGTGCTCCTTTATCACGAAGCCAGTTCCCGTCTTCTTTTTTTATCCAGTTATCAGAAAGCTGATAACCATACTGGTTGCAAATATACATCCGAAAAGCTTCTTTTTTAATACGGGAAGCTAGAGTTTTCAGGAAGGCACTGATTTCTGTGTTTTTCAGCCATGTTTCCTGCACCTTAAGATCCATATCACCTAGAAACTCCATCTGCCTATTCAAGGACCGATGGTGCATATCAATAAATGAATGAATATCTTTTCTCACCTTTTCCTGCTTCACAGTTTTTTCGACAGGATAATTTTCAGGATTCCCCAGATAAAACCCCTGAAAAAATTGTCCTCCGTATTTCCAGGAAATATGCAGCTGGTGAGGATCTTCAATGCCTTTAAAATGAAGTGAGGCTCCTAATTTACGTGCAAAAAAAGCAAGGGTATCTAATATTTCGCTGTATGTATAATATGATCTGGTTTCATTCAAATCAGAAACATCCACTTTTATTATTGAGGGCTCGAGTTTGGAAAACTGATCAAGATGAGTGTCATAGACCCGGACGTCGTCAAGAGCTACTTCAAATCCTGAAGCTTTCATATAAAGCATGACATGACTTAATTCATCCAGCTCCCCTTCATAGTGAGGAACTTTTATTTCAAAAATTACACGATCTTTGGAAAGCCCTTTTTCTTCGAACCTGTGAAACATTTCCATGAGAGATTCCACAGCATCCAGGGGGCCGAGAACTCCATGCTGAATGTTAAAAAATATTTTAGGTCTTCCCGGTAACTCAATAAGCTTCTCTACTGCATTTTCATATAAAATCTGATCTACTTCCCATTTATATTCATCAGGAATTTGAGGATTTTCAAAAAAAGGGCCGAGAGAGTGTACCCTTTCATTCAAATGAAGCCTTCCTAATACTTCATACCCTGCCACTTCGTACCTTTCTGCATCAATGATTGGCTGCAGATAGGCAGAAATGTTATCTAAATAATCCATTACTTCAAATGGGTCCATATTTATCCCCCCAGCTTATTAATCGAAAAAAAAATCTTGAATTCTCGCAGCTTCACTCCTTGGGAGCGGGGACATTCCAATTTCTTCTCCCCTTCTTCCAAAATTTTCATGATGGAAATCAGTACCGCCGGTTCGGAAAAATCTTTTCCCAGTTAGATTTTCAGCTTGTGCTGTCAAAGTTTCAAAACGAGCGATATCAGTGAAAGTATGATCTCTGTGGTAAATTTCTATTCCATCTATCAGTCCATCAATAAGCCACTTCTTAATAAGATCGTCTATTTCATAATAGACTGGATGCGCTACTACAGCTATTCCGCCGGCATTTTTAATGACGCTGGCAGCTTCTTCAGGTGTCATCTCTGCTTCCTTTGATTCGTAACATTTTTTCCCGGACCCTACAAATACTTTAAAAGCTTCGTTGATGTCCTCCGCATATCCTTTACTGACTAAAGCCTTTGCTAAATGAGGACGTGAATACGTATCTCCCGTAACAAAAAACTCTACATCTTTCATCGATATGTCTAAATTACAGTCAATGCACTTCTGCACCATTTTCTTCATTCGCTCATACCGTTTTTTACGGTGAAAAGTTAATGTATGCTGAAGCATATCATTTTCAATGTTTAAACCGTATCCAAGAATATCTACACTTCTTCCGGCAGCTTCAGTAGAGAGCTCTATACCGTTTAAAAAAGACAATCCAAGAGATGTTGCAGTTTCTTCTGCTTCCTTTAACCCTGAAGTGCTGTCGTGATCGGTCAATGAGACCAGTTTATAACCAGCTTCTGCACATTTATGCATTAATTCAGATGGAGAGTATCCTCCATCTGAAACAGTTGAATGCATATGAAGATCCGCAGTATTCATTAATCCTGCCACCAGTAGTCAAATAAAGTAACAGGAAGCTGACGTTTGTGTTCTGTCTGTTTATATCTTGTTTCAATATTTTCCCTGGCTTTGTCTTCAATCTGTTTATCCTCTAAATAATCATCAATTTGTTTATAAGTGACTCCTAGTGCCTCTTCGTCAGAGAGAAGTGGCTGATCATCTTCCAAATCTGCAGTGGGCACTTTGGATAAAAGCTCGGAAGGCGCCCCGTATTCTTTCAGCAGCATTTTTCCCTGCCGTTTTGATAGTCCGAACAATGGTGCAATGTCGCAGGCCCCATCGCCAAATTTCGTGTAAAATCCAGTTACAGCTTCTGCCGCGTGATCGGTGCCGACTACCAGGCACTGATAATGAGCTGCTACATCATAATGCACTTTCATACGTTCTCTGGCTTTTGTATTTCCCCTGATAAAGTCGGACATTTCTTCGCCGGTAGCTTCTTTGAACTGATCGATGGAAGCATCTACAGCTGATTTAATATTGAACGTCAGTACTTTATCCGGTCCGATAAATTCCAGCGCTGTCTGGGCATCGTGTTCATCTGCCTGTACAGCGTAGGGAAGCCGTAGAGCGATAAAAGAATATTTCCCATTTTCTTCTTCCTCGTTTAATTCATTGACAGCCTGCTGGATTAATTTCCCACCCAGTGAAGAATCCTGGCCGCCGGAGATTCCGAGCACATACCCTTTCATTCCTGATTTCTTTAAATAAGCTTTTAAAAAATTGACTCGGTTACGAATTTCTTCTGCAATATTAATATCAGGTTTTACTTCAAGAGCTGCGATTACTTCTTTTTGTAAATTATGCATTGAGCTCATCCTTTCACTTATTTTTAAGTTTTATTCTGTTATGCATTTCCACCAGCTTATGTTGTTTTCCTTCTGCAGTTAAAATCTCTGTCTCCGTACTGCCGATAAGATCATAATGGGGGAAGTGGTTATCAACATGAATCCAGCTTCGCTTTAAATTATATTTTTCTCCCCAGCTTACAAGCGTTTCTATATCACTGCAAGCCGCTTTTGTAACTGTTTTATACTCGGGAAATCTCGGATCGTACCAGAAATGAGTAAGAAATGCCACTTCCCCGCTGTTCGCTGCAGCTTTCCAGTTTTTTAATTCTTTCTTGGTAACTCCAAATGCCATAACAGTCCCTCCAAGGAAATATCTAGTTATAAATATACCATGCAGAGGATACAAAAGGAAAATCATGCTCTTACGTTTTGATTGTATAATTCATGCCACTTCGGGAAATGTTTTTTCATTGAGAGCGGCCGAAAAGTTTCTTTATCAACAAGTACATGCTGACTTTTTCCATCAAAGCAGAGATTGCCGTCACTGTCAGATATCTCATATCCATAGGTTACCCGAACTCCGGAGTAATCTTCTATCCAGGTTTTTACATGAATATCTTTTCCATACCTCGCTGGATATTTATAATTCATATTTACATTTGTTACTGGGGCAAGCACGCCGCTTTCTTCCATTTCAGCATAAGATAATCCTAATGCCAGGATCAAACCTGTCCTGCCAATTTCACACCAGACGAGATAGTTCGCATGATATACTACTCCCATTTGATCAGTTTCTGCATAGCGAACTTGGATTGTTTCCGTATGACTATACATTTCCATCCTCCTGTAAATGATCAAAATCTTCTATTTTCAGTTCAGACATGTCATCACGATTATAATACTCAGCGTGGTATGCCTGCTTTTGAATTGCTGTCTCTACAAGATCTTTAATTTTTCTCGCATTTCCGTTTTGAGCATAAGTTTCCAGTTTTCCATTGAGCTTCCTTTTAACATTCTCCCCCATATAATATCCAAAGTGTTCGACATACATCTCTAGAATTTTCAATAATTCTTTTTCAGTATACGCAGGAAACTTTATATGTTTTTTAAACCTTGAAGCTAATCCAGGATTACTATTCATTAAAGCTTTCATCGGCTCTTCATATCCGGCGAGAATAACTATGAGATTTTCACTATGCTTTGTCATTTCCTCCACTAATGTATCAACAGCTTCTTTTCCAAAGTCTTCATTACTTCCTCTGAGTAAAGAGTATGCTTCATCAATAAACAATACTCCTCCTAAAGCCTGTTTAATTATCTTTTTTGTTTTCAGAGCTGTCTGACCTGTGTATCCTGCTACTAAATCACTTCTTCCGGCAACTATCAGATGCCCCCGCTTTAACAGACCAAGCTGTTTTAAAATTCGGCTGTATATTTCAGCTATTGTAGTTTTTCCAGTACCCGGCGGCCCGGAGAAAACGGCATGAAGCTGGACGGGAACAGAACGAAGTCCTTTTTTTTCTCTTTCTTTTTGAATTTTCACAAAAGCTGTAAGCTGCTTCACTTCTTCTTTCACCTGATCCAGCCCAACTAAATGGTTTAAAGCTTCCATGGGATCTTCCTCGGAATTTTGTTCTTCATCCTGCTGAAATGCTTCTGCATCCAGTACAGTAAATGCACTGTCTGTATAATTTTCATTTCTGGCTGTTTGCGCTCCCTGAAAAAAAACTGCTTCCTGAATCAGCTGCTGCACAGATCTTGCATTTCCAAAACTTTCGTCCACCCGTTCTTTCTCCAGTCGCCTTCTTAATTGCACATATGCCTGCTCAGTTAATGTAAAATCCTGATCCAAGGCAGCCTGCTCTCCTATTTCAATTAATTCCGAGGTAGAATAATCCGGCAGATGAATATAATTCGATGGAGGAAATCTGCTTCTTAATCCAGGATTCGCTGTCAGAAAAGCTCTTATTTCTTCTGTGTAGCCTGCAAGCATCACTGCAAATGTTCCTGCATATTTCCCGCTGGTCATCGCAGCGACCAGCGTATCTATGGCAGTCTGTCCATAATCCGCACCTTCCGAATTGCCAGAGTAAAGTGTATGGGCTTCATCAATAAAGAGCACCCCTCCTGCCGCTTCATCAATAACCGAAAGCGTTTTTTCTTCCGTCTGACCAACGTAGGCACCTACAAGCCGGGATCTGTCAGTTTCTATAACTTCTTCTCTTGGGAGAACTCCAAGCTGGTGATAGATTTTCGCCAGCAAGCGGGCAATAGTTGTTTTACCTGTCCCTGGATTTCCGGTTATTACCATATTGAGACTTTGATTATCGCTGGATTGCAGTCCTCTTTTTGCCCTTTCTTTTTCATAATGTAAATAATGGTAATACATTTCAACTTTCTTCTTAACTTCCGTCAGTCCAGTCATTCTATTGAGTTCCTGTAAAGCTTCCGAACCTTCCTTTAATTCCTCAAACTGCGATTCCCAGTCTTCCGTTAATTTTTTTACTTCATCAAGGGAGGATAAAAGCATTTCTTTCTTTTCTTTTGATGCATATATACCTGAAATAGACTGGCTGTACTCTTCTGAAGCATGTTGTGCTTGCAGCAATGCCTGCTGAAGTTTTGGCAGCAGTTTTAAAATATGCTTCATTTTCTTCTGCTGTTTCGTATCTTCTGTTATTTCACACGCACTCTGCATTTGCAGCTGCAGCTTTTCGAGGTCTTCAGCTTTTTTGAATGCTTCTGCCAGCTGATGGTTAATCATTTCCAACTTTTTCTTTTTACCCTGACTATGGTCTGTTTCTCTTATTTTTTGGAAATCATCATTAAACCACATAATATTATAATATTTTTCAGCAATATCAATAAAGACTTTACATACGAAAGCACTGATTCTTTCCTGTTCAAATACCTGATTCAGATGTGCCTCCAGCCTCTTATCAAATTCATATTTTCTATGATATCTTGCTGCAGCTGCGAGAATCTGCCACTCAGCGTAAACTGGATCATCTTTATCGAGCTCCTGAAGCTTCTGAAGAATTACTGCTTCATCCAGCTCTTCGTAATCTTTATGTTTCATTTCTTCCAGACTCGTTTCCTGTACTTTCATTCTTCTATGATTCATTTTGCTCCTCCCTCTATCTACGTGTACCATAGGTGACCCCGCCCAGTACCAAAGCTGCCCCAATTACATGCACCGGCAGCAGAGGTTCTCCCAAAAATATTACTGCCAGAATTACAGCAGTGAGCGGCATAAAATTAATGAATATTGATGCTCTTGCTGCCCCTATAAGCTTGATTCCCTGATAATACATGATAAAACTTATGACAGAGACTATCACACTCATATGTAAAATTGCTATCCAGGAATAAATGGAAGTATTTAAAAGCTCCGTCCAGGCAGTTTCATATACAGCAATCGGCAGCAGCATTAGTGTTCCAGCAGTTACTGCATATGTTGTAGAGGTAACGGCACTGAATTTCTGTAAAGCAATTTTTCCTATCACACTATATGCGGCCCAGCAGATTACGGCCAGGAAAAGTACGATATCAATTGGTTCCAGTCCTGCTTCTAATATTCGTTTCAGATTTCCTTCAGTTATTATCAGCCCTGCTCCCAAAAATGCAATAATCAGTCCAACAATATTATTTTTTGATATTGTTTCTTTTAAAAATAGACCTGACAAAACAATAATTAATACCGGATTTGAAGCGATAAATAAGGAACTTTTAATTATGGGAGCATCCCG
Organism: Alkalicoccus daliensis; assembly: GCF_900103955.1. Classification (GTDB taxonomy): domain Bacteria; phylum Bacillota; class Bacilli; order Bacillales; family Salisediminibacteriaceae; genus Alkalicoccus; species Alkalicoccus daliensis. Next base: position 436,576 of record NZ_FNIL01000001.1, on the reverse strand, counting down.
TGTTGCAATAAAAAATAAAATATTATAAAGTGCAATTCCGGTTAAACCTAAAAAAAGAATGAGAAACCATTCTTTACCTTTCGGCCTTCTTCCTCCAGGATCCAGAGTAAGCATAACGGGTATTAAAACAGCTGTTGCAAACAAAAATCTTAAAAAAGCTACCGTAACTGGACCAAGATCTTCTGTAGCAATACTTCCTGCGATAAAAGCACTTCCCCAGCTGCTAGTCGCAGCAGCAAGCATTATGTATATTAAAACAGGTCTGTCTTCAAATACTTTTTTCCAATTGGGCACATGATCACCTTCATTGTTTCCTTACCAGGAGAATTGTATACTGTAAAGAGTATTTATTTAAGGGGACAGCTTTATGTATAAACGTTGGAGTATTGTATTAATAACAATTATATTAATATTTTTGTTATGGAGCCAGCAGAGCCATTTATTAAATTGGCTCGAAACTAATGGGGAGAACTATATTTTATTAACTACAGTAATTGCTACTTTGCTATCTCTTTTTCCAGTGATTCCCTACCCTATTGTGGGAGGTATTATCGGGGCTGCATTTGGTCCCCCAGGAGCATTTATTGTCTGGACAGGATCTACCGCAGCTTCCCTTATCTTCTTTATAATGATCCGCTACGGCGGGTTTGAAAAAAAAGGACATAAACTGCTGATTGCTTATAAACCAATCCGGAATTTAACCGTTTTATTTGAAAGAAACGCTTTTTTATCAATTACTATTTTAAGAATGATTCCTATAGTCCCCTCTATAATTATTAATGCTTATGCAGGCCTGAGCAGAATAAAATTTATTGTTTATGCTGTTGCATCTGCGCTGGGAAAGATTCCCTCGATGCTGCTTTTTGTTCTGGCCGGCTACTCTGCAGTAACCGACTTTACTATGCTTGTTTATACTTTAATACTATACGCCATTTTCCTTACAGTCGTATACATTTGTTACACCCTTTGGCTGCGAAAGGTGACTGCTTCCAACTTACGGACTCCTGCGGTACCAAAGATAGACGATATAGCCGATAAACGCCCCTGAGGTATTTAAAATAACATCGTCCACATTCGCAACTCTATACGTAAAAATATACTGATTAATTTCTATAAAAGCAGATAACAGCGCAGCAGCGAAGATGAGCACAAGCATCTTCGTCTTTTTTTTATTTTTTCGAAATCTTTCTAATATTAAAGGAAACAGAAAACCAAAAGGGATAAATAGAACAATATTTCCTCCAAGTATTCGGATTGGATTTTCCAATGAGGTGCTGTACTGACTAATATTATAAATGCTCAAAAAAGGCTCCAAATTATAATTTCTTCCGCCAGGTCCTACAGGCCCAAAGGAAGACCCATAATTCCATGCAAAAAAAACTACATAGGAAAGACTTGCTAAATAAGCAATGAAAAGTAAAAGAAGACTAACTGCCTCCAGTCTGCTTCCTTTCCATTGAAATGAATTTTTCACCAGGGAAACTCTCCTTTTTCTTCCGTATTTCATTAAATCAAAAATTACATGTATAAGTTGAATATAACAGCTTTGCTTTCGCTGAAAGCAAAACGGAGAGCTTAAACACGTCCAGATTCTGCAGAGAAAGGATTACCATGCTTCGCAGATCTGCGGCACCGCTTCACAGAAGTTAAAATTATGCTTTATGGACGGTTTTGTTAAAGATAACAGCCTCATTCTTTAAAGCTACCCAGAAATTGATAGTTATTAGGAAGTATGTCACGCTGTTCCATTCTCGGCAAGGTCTTACCCGATAGCTTATTCTCAACTAATTTGAGCGAGGGTCATATTACTGAAATAAATTCTCCAACTGTGATGATCCTTCGGGTGTCCTTGCCTTCTTTAAAACAATCTGTCTAATATTATGTGCTTTCCTTTTTTGTTTGACAAGAGATAAGAACTATAATTTCTTACAGGGATCATCTAAATTATGTATTCAGTAATATTGAAGTTCGCAGTCATTCCTTTTTTACTAGGCGCTGTTAAAGGCCGGCGTTGATATAAGAAAGGTACGCCTGCGGCTCTTTTTCTTCGCTTGCCGCGGTGAAAGCCTACAGCTATCCCTTCGAAATAAAGCAGGGTTCCGCGCAGCCAATCCAAGCAAGACAAAAACTGCCTTGCCTTCTATATTCATTAAAAAGAAAGAGTAATTTATAGAACCTTTCTTCCTTTTGTTTATCAAATGTAAGACGAAGCGAAAACCTGCGGACGCCTGTATTAGGGAGAGCATTGCTCCGCTCGACCAGCTGTCCTCTTCACAAAGAACGTGAAGAGGACTGTAAGATCATTTGGTCGGCTGCGCAAATGCTTCCGACGGTGAAAGTTCATACCGCCTCCGGCAGAAGGAGGCCGGAAGATCCCGCAGGACATCAGTCCAGCCGAAGATCTCCTCCACTGCAGGTCAGTTGCAGCGAAGTCTTGTATTATTATCAACACTAAACATTTGCAGAGCTTTTTATTAACACAGGTTAAACATGCCGGTGACTCAGGGAGTTTAAGATGATTTAAAGATACGGGGTTGACTGGAGCTGCAGAGCAGCTGATAAATTTCCTCCGAAAAAGAGCAGCGCAGGAACTTGGCAACTTGCTGGGGAAAACTCTATTTCACTTTCCTACTCTGTCAGTTTACTGATTTAAAAAAGTAAAAACTGCCGGAAGCAGAGGCTGCTTCCGGCAGTTTTTTTAAATTATTAAGCTTTTTGGAGAGTATTACGAAGAACCATTTGCAGGATCCCACCATGACGATAGTAGTCTATTTCAACTTCGCTGTCAAAACGAGCAATAACTTCAAATGTTTTCTTTTCTCCTGTTTCATCATCTGTAGCAGTAACTTTTACTAAATCACGAGGCTGTACATCGTTGGTAACCTCTACATCAAAGTGCTCCGTACCTTTCAATCCAAGCTTTTCAGCATTATCTCCTGCCTGGAACTGAAGAGGAAGAACTCCCATCAAAACAAGATTACTTCGGTGTATTCTTTCAAAGCTTTCCGCTATAACAGTTTTAATACCCAGCAGATTCGTACCTTTTGCTGCCCAGTCACGGGAGCTTCCCATTCCATAATCCTGTCCTGCAAGAACTGCCAGATCAGTTCCCTCTTCTTTATATTTCATACAAGCATCATAAATTGCCATAACTTCACCTGTTGGCCAGTGCGTCGTATAACCGCCCTCTGTGCCAGGAGCAAGCTGGTTTTTGATACGAATATTTGCAAAAGTACCTCTCATCATTACTTCATGGTTTCCGCGACGGGAACCATATGAGTTAAATTGAGCCGGGCTTAAGCCTTTGTCCATTAAAAATCTTCCCGCAGGACTATTTTTCGCAATCGCACCTGCTGGAGAGATATGGTCGGTTGTTACAGAATCACCCAGCTTTGCCACCGCACGTAAATTAGATAGTGGTTTTACATCCTCAGGCTCTGGTGAAAGATTCTCAAAGAAAGGTGGATTTTGGATATACGTTGATTCATCATCAAAGTTATACAGATCCCCTTCAGGAGTATCAAGCTCATTCCACTGTTCATTGCTGCTGAACACTCCGGCATATTCCTGCTTAAAGAGCTTAGGATCCACAGCTTGTTCCATCGCAGCCTGGATTTCCTCATTGGATGGCCAGATATCCTTAAAGAACACATCTTCTCCATCTTTATTTTGACCTATCGGCTCATTATAGAAGTCCACATCTACTGTACCCGCAAGAGCATAAGCTACAACAAGCGGTGGGGAAGCAAGATAATTAGCTTTCACCAGTGGATGAATCCGCCCTTCGAAGTTTCTGTTACCACTTAATACAGAAGAAACTGTAAGGTCATTATCTGCAATAGCTTTTTCTATTTCTTCCGGCAGAGGACCGCTGTTTCCGATACAGGTTGTACAGCCATAGCCAACCAGGTTAAAACCAAGCTGATCAAGATAGCTCATCAGTCCTGCATTTTCGAGATAGCCCGTTACCACTTTTGATCCCGGTGCAAGACTTGTTTTTACATATCCAGGAACTTCAAGACCTTTTTCTACTGCTTTTTTCGCCAGAAGTCCTGCTCCAAGCATTACGTGTGGATTGGAAGTATTCGTACAGCTGGTGATTGCAGCAATAGCAAGTGCCCCAGTTTTTAATACGGACTTGCTTCCATCGGTATGGGTAACTTCAGCCTGCTTATCAATTTCTTCCGGAGACAGACCAAATCCCTTATTGCTTACCGGTGCTGTTAAAGCCTGCTGCCATTCCTTTTTCATATCAGCTAATTCAATAAGGTCCTGAGGACGTTTCGGCCCGGCAAGGTTAGGCTGAATCGCACTTAGGTCCACTTTTAATACATCAGTGAATTCCGGATCTTTATCACCGGCAGTATAGAACATATTATTTGCTTTTGTATAAGCTTCGACCAGTTTTACTAATTCTTCGCTGCGACCGGTAAACCTCAGGTAGTTGAGCGTCTCATCATCCACTGGGAAGAACCCGCAGGTAGCACCATATTCAGGTGCCATATTGGAGATAGTTGCACGGTCTGCAAGTGTCATTTCTGCTAAGCCCGGACCGAAGAATTCAACAAATTTTCCTACAACATTTTTTTCGCGAAGCGCCTGTGTGACTCTTAATGCTAAATCCGTAGCTGTCGCTCCTTCAGGCATAGCTCCTTCCAGTTTTACCCCTACTACTTCAGGGACCGGGAAATAAGAAGGCTGCTGCAGCATGCCTGCTTCCGCTTCAATACCGCCAACACCCCAGCCAAGAACACCGAGACCGTTGATCATTGTAGTATGCGAATCAGTTCCAACCAGAGAGTCCGGATAGGCGACTTTTTCCCCGCTTGCATTTGTGTTTTCCTGTACTACATTGGCAAGATATTCAAGGTTTACCTGGTGTACAATACCTGTAGCTGGTGGAACCGCCCGGTAGTTATCAAGGGATTTCTGTGCCCAGTTAAGGAACTTGTAACGTTCCAGATTCCGTTCAAATTCCAGTTCCATATTCCGGCGTAATGAATTTGGAGAACCAAATTCATCTACTTGGACAGAATGATCTACAACCAGATCTACCGGAATGGCAGGGTTAATTTCTTTCGGGTTCCCACCAAGATCGGACATTGCTTTTCTTAATGAAGCAAGATCCACTACCGCAGGAACCCCAGTGAAATCCTGAAGTATAACGCGGGAAGGCTTAAATGGAACATCAATATTCTTCACATCTTTTGTGCCCCATTTTGCAAGGTTTTCCACGTGTTCTTCTTTAATAACACGACCATCATACTGACGTAAAACAGATTCAAGCAGTACCCGGATAGAATAAGGAAGACGATTCACATCGCCGATTCCTGCTTCGTTCACCGCTGCAAGATCGTAGTAATGGTAAGTTTCACCATTCACGTCAAAAGTTTTTTTGGAATTATAAAGTGTTTCTTTTTCGTTAGACATATGTAGTTCCCTCCTCAGTAATAATCATATAACATATTTTCAAAATTGTCTAAAACCTGTTGAGCAAAAATCCAAAGATTATATATGCCACCCACTATTATGAATTGAAAACGAATACAATGCAAGCAGCAATTATGGTGTTGCAGCTCTATCCAGCGCCTCTAATGCCTCTTTAATTTCCAGCCAGTCATCTGGATCCACCGTTCTCATATCGAGCAGTACTTTATCATGCTGAACCCTTCCTATAACTGGTACTTTTCTTTTTCGCAGAAAAGCTTCCGTATCCTGCACCTTCCACCCCGATTTAATAACTTTCAGCACCGCAGTAGGGAGTTCTGCAAGAGGCATTGTGCCTCCTCCCACCTTAGAAAAGTCATCAGCAGTTTCCACAGTAACAGTGGATAAGGAAATTTCGCTGCATCTTAATTCCGCTATTTGCTGCAATGTACTGAGAGAAACAGTAATATCCCTGACTGCAGGAATATCCTCCTGCGGATTTTCACTGTAAATATATTCAAACAGCGTAGCTTCCAGCGCAGCCAGCGTCATCTTGTCAAGACGCAGTACGCGTGCAAGCTGATGTTTTTTTAGCGCATCCACATATTTCTTTTTTCCTGCGATAATGCCAGCCTGCGGACCTCCCAGCAGTTTATCGCCGCTGAAAGAAATTAAATCTCTTCCTTCAAACAGATTTTTTTTAATTTCAGGTTCGTCACCTATTCCATGTCGATGGAAGGGATAAAGTGAACCGCTGCCCAGATCATCATAAACAATAATTTCGTCTTTACCCTGTTCTACTAATTCTTTTTTAATTACAGAAGCGTCAACGCTTTCAGTAAACCCAATCAGAGCAAAGTTACTCGTGTGCACTTTCATTATCATATGCGTATCCTCTGAAATACGCTCCATATAATCGGTTATACGCGTTTTGTTTGTGGTACCTACTTCCACTAACTCAGCTCCGCTTTCCTCCATAATAGAAGACACTCTGAATGAACCGCCTATTTCTACTAATTCCCCGCGGGAAACAAGTACTTCTTTATGCTTTGCAAGAGCAGTCAGAATAAAGTAAACTGCTGCAGCATTATTATTCACCACTAATGCTGCTTCAGCTCCAGTAGCTTTAATAATTAATTCCTCAACAATCGAAGTTCTGGAACCTCTGCCCCCCGACGCGAGATCATATTCCAAATTGGAGTAGCCGGTCGCAATGCTTAATACATGTGATGCAGCTTTTTCACTTAACCGTGCTCTGCCAAGATTTGTATGCAGTACCGTACCAGTTGCGTTGATAACAGGTTTGAGGTTCCAGAGGGAATTCTGCAGCTGAAATTCAACCTTTTCAAGAATAAGCTTGCATGTCTCTTCTTTGGAATGAAGATTTATTCGGCCGGCCAGAGCATCTGCCCTGATTTTTTCTGCTGCAGACTTCACGCTTTCCTTAAATAATTTTGGAAGAACATTGTAGCGTGCCTGTAATTCGATTACTTCTTCAGCGGACATCATTTCGTGAACAGAGGGGATATAACGTACACCGTACATATCTTTTCTGCTCACGACTTAATCAGCTGCTTTCTCTTTTTTTCATCTTCAATAAGTCCATAAGAATAAAAACTGAAACCCAGAATAATAAAAATTTTAATCAGCTTACCCAGCATGATCTCCGCTCCTCTCTTTTTCCATCTATTGTTATTATATCTAAGAGGCAGCACAGTGTCGAACGCTAAGCAGGGACTTATTTGATTTATGATTGTAATTAACTTGTTTTCATTCTTTATTCAGCTTTTTAATATTAGGCTACCTTGAAAATAAAAGTATTGCTAAAAAGAAGCAATTATACTGCTTCACTTATGGAGATGCTTACCCAAGGGCTTGTTCTCGTAAATTTTGACGGAAAGAACGTCCGCCAAAATGGATTCTCGAACGGCGCTCATCTTTTGGTGTCCTCTCCTTCGTGACACAGCAGTATTAATTTCCATACTTCATGGTGCAAAAATTTTGCATGAGTGTCTCTGTTAAAATTGCCTGTTAATAAAAGACAGCTTGCCAAATGCGGCGGTTCCTTTTTCTTCACTTGCCGCGGATTATTCCTTCAGTTACGCCTTGGAAAAAAGCAGAGTTCCTCACAGCCAATCCAAGAAAGCCAAAAAACGTCTTTCTTGGATTCAAGATCCCGCATCGAAGCGAGAAAGCGGAGGAGCTCTTCCACGGCAGGCCGGTCTGGAGCAAAGTTTCTTTTGATATCAACAACAAAGCCCATTATTAAACCAGATACAATTACCGCTGTGCAGAGCATTACCGTTCAGATGCTATTTTCTTAAGTATGTCTTCAATCGCAGGAAATTCACCTGTGTCTAACTTAGAGTAAATTTTTTCCTCTTCTAAGAAAATTTCAAAAGCTCCACCGCTGGAAGGAATTAACTCCAGCACATTTATTTCTCCCCGTAATTCATGGAAAAGTTTTTCTGCGAAACTCGCAGCTTTGGGAGCATAATTTCACTGCATACAGAATTCTAACTTAAGTTTCATAGGGATCCACCTCCATATAAGTTATTATCAGCGTAGTGTATCGTTTGGCTCAGGTCAATATGGAGGTTATAATAGATAACGTTAGGAAAGGAGGAAATTAATAATGGAAAATATTTTTCAAGGCAGCAAAAGATTAACACAAATGACAAAAAAAGCTGGTTGAGGCTGCAAAATTGGTCCAAGTGACCTGACGCAAGTTTTGCGTCATTTGCCGAAAGACAGTGGAAATGAAAATTTACTTGTGGGCATTGATACGAAAGATGATGCCGGGGTGTATAAATTAACGGATGAGATTGCTCTTGTCCAGACAGTTGATTATTTCACACCAATTGTGGACGATCCTTATGATTTCGGACAGATTGCTGCAGCAAATGCTTTAAGTGACGTATACGCAATGGGCGGAAAGCCTGCTACAGTTTTGAACATCGTTGGATTTCCTATCAAAAAACTTCCACCGGATATGCTAGCATCAATTTTACTGGGCGCATCCGATAAAGTAAAAGAATCGGGTGCCGTGCTCGCAGGTGGACATTCTATTGATGATCCTGAGCCGAAATTCGGATTAAGCTGTACCGGGATCGTTCACCCGGACAGAATCTTTAAGAATGTCGGGTCTAAACCGGGAGAAGTACTTGTGCTTACAAAACCTCTCGGTGTAGGAATTATGACAACTGCGATTAAAGCAAATAAAACTACGCAGATGGAAACCCGCGCCGCTACAAAAGTAATGGCGGAATTAAATAAAACTGCTGCGGAAAAATTAGAGAAATATCATCCCAGCGCTGTTACTGATGTTACTGGTTTTGGCCTGGTAGGACACGGCTATGAAATGGCTTCCGGCAGTAACGTATCTTTTCAGCTTGATTTTAATGCAGTTCCATTTTTACCAGGAACTGAAAGACTTGCAAAGGCAGGAATTATTCCAGGCGGCACAAAAGAAAATCTTGAGTGGCTTAAAGACGAAGTTTCTTATGCGGATACTTTAAAATATCATGAGAGAGCCAGCATAGCTGATTCGATTACTTCAGGCGGTCTTTTAGTCAGCATGGACCCAGAAGAAGCCGAACATTATATTCAGGATATGGAAGATTCGTTATATGGAGCTCATATAGTTGGAAAAGTAATTGAGCCGGGAGATAAGACTGTTTATGTAACTCAGAATAACAATTAATTACACTGGATGTTAAGTGATTAAAATAAGACAGTTTATAAATATACGAAGGAAGCGCCCGTCGATGCATTCAACGGGCGCTTCAGTCTTTTAAAAGTTAAATTTCTGTTTAAGCCAATATTTCTATGCTTTTGTCTTAGACGGTACATTATCCGCATGGTAAACTATATCAGCTAGTTTACCATGCGGATATTCGAATCGTTCTATTTTCTTCCAGATTGCACCTTCTGCAGTTTGAACTTATATAGCAACGACATAATTATATAGGAATCAGCTGAGATACGAAAATTTCCAATTAAAAACCCTTTCCTTCACGGTGTCCGGGAGTGCCGGCGAATTGGAAGCACAGTCTGAAGATCCAATACAGCTGAAGTTTTTTTCTAGATGGGTTTTTTCCAGATTCTTTTTTCATTTTCCCGCTTTGTCAGTCCTTCTCTGTCCAGCAGCTCGAGCAAAGGAACTAGAAATTTACGGGATAGGGACAAGGTCTGTTTTGCTTCCTGCAATGTAAAAGCCTCACCGGTATTTTTCTCTAAACGTTCTACAGCATTTGAAACAGCCTCTGCTGAAATAATATGTTTATCATCAAGTTCGAGCATTTTATGCTTAGCCAGAAATTTCCTCAGCTCCAGTTCATACTCCTGCGGGATCCCCGCTTCTTTAATTACTTCAGTGAAAGGAGTAGGCTGAAGACCTTCTGAAATGAGCCTGGTTTCTGCCTGTTCCATTCTTTTTTTCCATTGTTTTGGGTAACCGGCGCTGTGCTCCGGTAAAAATATTTCTTCGTTTCTTCTTTTAATTTTGTTGTTTTTCTCAAAATAACTTGTAAGTAAGGCTGCTGCCTGTTCAGAAATTGGCGAATCATTATTGATTTCCGCAATATTTTTCCCCTGGCGCATAGGATGTTTTTCATGATAGTTTTTTAGTTTATCCAGCAGCACTGCTTCCTGGAACTTTACTTCTTCTGCAAGAAGCCACCAGTCTTCCAGTACTATAAAGTTTGTTGAATGCAGATAAACTGCTTCCAGCTCCTCCGTTGAAACAGATATCCTGCCTAAAAGATCCTCTTTCTTTACTGCTTTGTTTTTCTTTAGCTCCGCGGTAATTCGTTCTTCAGGAGAACCTTGATTTTGAAGTGCAAGCATTTCCACAGTTTCTTCGCCGAACCTGTACTTTTCTCCATAAGGATTAATCACGCTTCCTCCACCAATTGTTTCAGCCGGGGATGGCCTGCGTAAAATAAATCGATCATTTCTGTCCGCAATAACTTCTTCATCCAGTCTAATTTGACAGAGAATTTCTTTGCTTTGGCCAGGGTGCAGCTCATTTCTGTCAAAAAAAACTATCTTCCCATATACTTCAGAGGTACCTATATGGATTTTTACAGGTGCTCTTTGTTTCAGCACATGAGAAAATAAAGGTACACAGTGCAGAGTGATATCCAACACTTTTGTTTTAGGAAAACTGCCTTTCACCAGGACATTTCCTCTTTCTATTTCTTCATAATTTATGCCGGTTAAATTAAGCGCAGTCCGCTGTCCAGCGCTGCTTTCTTTTCTATTTTCGTGATGGACCTGCAGCTGTTTCACTCTAAGATTTTTATTTTGAGGAAGTAAAGTTACTATATCACCTTCTGCGACACTTCCGTCAAATATCGTTCCCCGTACTACCGTTCCGTGTCCTTTTACACTGAAAGACTGATCAATCGGCATCCGAAATCCATTACCTGCATTCTTATGGTCTATTTGAGATAACAAACGAGCGATTTCTTTCTCCAGCAGGGGTATTCCTTTTTTTGATACGCTGTCCAAAAATATTATGCTGCTTCCTTCCAGGAAGGTGTTTTCAGTATGTTCCATAATATCTTCTTCTACTAGCTCTTTCATTTCTTCATCTATTAGATCTGCTTTAGTTACTGCAACAATACCTTTTTTAATGCCTAGTAAGTGCAGTATATGCAAATGTTCATTTGTCTGCGGCATAAATCCTTCATCTGCAGCTATCACAAGAATAACTGCATCAATTCCCGCTACACCAGCTATCATCTGTCGAATAAATTTTTCATGCCCTGGTACATCAACGATAGAAACTTCCAGTTCATTCGTCTGTAGAAGCGGTGCGTAACCTGGCTCAATGGAAATTGATCGGTCTTTTTCTGCCTGCAGCCTGTCAGTATCAATATTTGTTAAAGCCTTCGTGAGTGTTGTTTTGCCATGATCAATATGGCCTGCCATTCCAATTGTATAATAGCGTTTCATAATATACCTCCTGACTCTTAAACTATTTTAGCTGAAGCCGCTGAGAATTACGAGTCTGAGTTCTCCCCATTGCATTATCCCTGCACCCGTATTATAATGAATTTCGTGTCATGGGGTCGGATGTGTAGCTGGTGCTTACCTGGGCCTTCAAAGCCTTTTGGGAGGCGCGTGTCGTCTCCGGTGGGTTCGATTCCCACACGATCCCGCCAATTTTTCGCTGAAGCCGGCTTATGCTGGTTTTTTTAGTTTTATTACTTTTTTTATTTTCCTTTATGACGTAAAATAGAATCAACAAGTGAGGTGGTTCTAATATGGAAGACATATTCATGTGGTTTATTATGATTTGGTCCGTACTTTTTTTCGTTCTTATATCTATTGGTGGATACTTTATGTTCAGAAAATTCCTTAAAAAACTGCCTAAAAATGATGGGAAGTCTATCCTTGACTGGCAGGAATATTATATTGACCAGGCACTTCCTCTATGGACAGATGAGAAGAGACAATTTTTAAATGAACTTGTGGAGCCGGTTCCAGAATTATTCAGGGACATTGCCAAGCATAAAATAGCAGGACAGATTAGTAAATTTGCATTAGAAGAAAATGCCAGAGAGCTGGATGAGGCTTTAATCATTAAAGGTTATATAGCAGCTACTCCGAAGAGAGACCATAAATTTCTCCGTAAAAAATTAAAAGAAAAAAATATTGATGCAGCTCCTTATGAAGTTTATTTTGATCAGGCGCCGAAAGAAATAAAAAACGCTTAGCACCGGGGACCGGCGCTAAGCGTTTTTTAATGTAACAGAATTTTTATCTAAATGATTCTGTTCATAAAGTTCTTTTTCTACTTCTTTAAATTTCAAAAACATTGCTATTCTCCAGGGGAGAAGCATTCCAAATGCTAAAATGAAAAACATGCCTGCCAGCACTTCATATTCAAAATAGATGCCGAAAGTCAGCTTAAATAATAATCTTACTGCCAGCAAACCAACTAAAATAATTGGCAGCATTTTAGATCTTTTCATGTAAACATTGTTGTCTCTTATCTCAAACGAAGATGTTTTTATTAATAAGATGGAAAATAAAAGTCCTACAATAAATGCTTCAGCCATTTCAAGCCACGTAATTTCCTGCACCGGCGGATATAAAAACATTAAAAATCCTGTGGACATAGCAAGCGGCGGTATTAGTATTTTTTTTGCGGTTGCTGGTTTTTTCATAGATTTCATGCGGACAAATAATGCAAACACTGCCATCATCATCGCCAGCACTGCAAATAAAACAGCGTACATGATAGGTCCCCCTTATCGAATTAAGACAGCATTAGTATAGCATAATTTGCATAAAAAAGGGGCGGCAAAGTAAAAGGTCTGCCGCCGAAACTGTTTATTTTTTAACATCATACCCCTGATCTTCAATTTCTTCGATAACTTTTGCGAGGTCAGCATTATCTTCCATCTTCACAAGCACATTCCCTTTATCAAGATTTACTTCAGCATTTGTTACGCCTTTTACACCTGCTGCTGCTCCTTCAACCGCAGATTTACAATGCCCGCAAGTCATACCTTCTACTTGAATCAGTTCTTCTCTCAAAATAAACACCTCCCTTATAAAATTATACTTCTTTCAAAGACGCTAATTTAACTTTTTTCAGCCGCAGTGAATTCGACACTACAGAAACAGAACTGAATGCCATAGCAGCTCCAGCAACCCAAGGCGCCAAAAATCCTAATGCTGCAATCGGAATACCTATGGAATTATATACAAAAGCCCAGAATAAATTCTGCTTAATATTTCGAATAGTTTTCTGACTAAGCTGCACAGCCTGAAGGATTGCCCGCAGATCCCCTTTCATTAAAGTAATATCTGCAGCTTCTATTGCAACGTCCGTCCCGGTACCAATCGCTGCTCCAATGTCAGCAGTTGCTAGCGCCGGAGCATCATTTATTCCATCTCCCACCATCATGACACGTTTCTTTTGCTTTTGTAAACTTTCTACAATTCCTGCTTTTTCTTCGGGAAGAATTTCGCTGAATACGATATCTATTCCTATTTCTCTTGCAATAGCATTTGCTGTCCGTTCATTATCACCGGTGATCATCGCAACTTCATAACCTGCTTTTTGCAGCTCATGGATTGCTTCTTTCGAAGAACTTTTTATTTGGTCAGCAACTGCGATTATACCAGCTATCCGGGCATCCACCGCGGTAAAAATAACCGTTTTCCCATCAGCTTCCCAGGTTTCTGCCTGGCTTTCGGCGCCTGACAAATTCACTCCATTTTCCTTCATCAATTTTCTTGAACCCACCAGGACTGCCCTCCCCGATAGTGCACCTTCAATACCATGTCCAGGTACTGCCTGAAAAGAGTCGGGTTTAAATAATTGATAGTTGTTTTCTTTCGCATAATGAACGACCGCTTCCCCTAAAGGATGTTCTGAAGCAGTTTCCATTGAAGCTGCAATTTCTATAAATTCCTGTTCATTAATTTTTCCGAAAATCTTTATATTCGTTACTTCCGGTTTACCTTTTGTGATTGTACCAGTCTTATCCAGTACTATTGTGTTGATTTTATGGGTTCTTTCAAGATGCTGTCCTCCTTTAAACAAAATTCCATTTTCAGCACCCTTGCCCGTGCCAACCATTATGGAAGTAGGAGTAGCAAGACCTAACGCACAGGGACAAGCAATTACAAGAACTGCTGTAAAATTAATGAGTGCAGTTTCAAATGAAGCTCCTGCAACAAAATACCAGCCGAGAAAGGAGAGTACTGCTACACTAAAAGCAGCCGGCACAAAATAATTGGATATTACATCAACCATCCGTTGTATAGGAGCTTTGGACCCCTGTGCCTCCTCCACCACTTTGATAATTTGTGATAAAGCAGTGTCAGAACCGACTTTTGTTGCTTGAATAGTTAATGTTCCATTTTTATTAATAGTAGCTCCCACAACTTCTTTTCCTGCTTCTTTATCTACCGGAACACTTTCTCCAGTAAGCATTGATTCATCTACACTGGAATGTCCGGATTGAACAATTCCGTCTACAGGGATCTTTTCTCCTGGCCTTACTATTACCTGGTCTCCCTTTACAACTTCTTCGATCGGAATTAATATTTCTTCCTCACTGCGGATAACTAATGCTTTCTTTGCCTGCAGACCCATTAATTTTTGAATCGCTTCCGAAGTTTTTCCTTTAGCTCGGGCTTCTAAAAGTTTCCCTAACAGTACGAGTGTGATAATAATAGCACTCGTTTCAAAGAATAAATTTACTTCACCGATCATTACGAGATAAATGGAGTATACATAGGCAGCTGTCGTCCCCATCGCCACCAGCACATCCATGTTTGCGCTGCTGCCCCGTAAAGACTTGTATGCTCCCTTATAAAACTGCAGGCCAGCGTAAAATTGAACAGGTGTAGCAAGTGCCCACTGCACATATCCGTTCATCAGCCAGTGCGGCAGCAGCATTTCGTCAGGGTAAAAATGATCAATCATCGTAATAAATAAAGGTACGGAGAAAATTAAAGAAAACAGGAAAAGAAACCGCTGTTTTTTATATGCACTCTCTTTTTTATTTTCCCTGGCGTCTGCATTAATTACTCTAGGTTCATATCCCAGTTTCTTTACTTTTTTAAAAATTTCTTCTTCACTGATGAATGCTTCAGTGTATTTCACAGAAGCTTGTTCGGTTGTTAAATTCACATTCGCCTCTTCTACTCCGTCTGTTTTTGAAAGCACCTTTTCTATACGGGAGGAACAGGCGGCGCAGGTCATTCCTTCTATTTGAAACTGAAGAGATTCATTTCTAACTCTATAGCCAGTCTTCTCGATTTTTGCTTTAATATCTTCAAAGCTTGAATGACTGTCATCGTACGTAACTTTTGCCTGCTCTGTTGTTAGGTTAACCTCTGCATCCACACCTTCTTGTTTATTTAAAACTTTTTCAATTCTGGAGGAACAAGCTGCACAAGTCATCCCATCAATTGGAACTGTAATCGTCCTGGAACTCATTTCATATCCTCCCTTTGTCAGGTTTTTGAAAATTGTTTGATCACCTGCATTAATTCTTCTATGGATTCTGTTTGGTCTCCTGACTTAACAGCACTGCTTACACAGCCTTTTGTGTGCTCTTCGAGTATATCAAACCCTACTTTTTTTAAAGCGGCCTGTACGGCAGTTAATTGCACAAGAATATCTATACAGTACCGATCCTCATTTACCATGTTCTGCAAACCTCGAACCTGGCCCTCTACTCTTTTCAGCCGGTCATTTAACTGTTTTTTTTCTTTTTCAGATCTCGGATGAACCTTTTGAGAATGCATCATCATTATCACCTCTGTTTATACTATACCCTCGTAGGGTATATGAGTCAATATTTTAAACCTGTATTTAATTGAACTATTGGACGCCTGTTTAAAGAGTGAGCATTGCTCCGCTCTTTAAGTCGGCTGCGCCAATGCTTTCGGCGGGAAGTGCAACGGCCTCTGGAAGAACGAGCTGGGAAAATCCCGCAGTGATGCGAGGAAGCGGAGGAGATCGTCTACGGTTGGCCGAATTGCAGCAAAGTTTCCTCTTATCGACAATGAGTATTGACAGAGCTTAAATCTTAAATTTAAAGTTTGATTTTATTTACACTTCGTCGAAGTTTAAATGATTGTTATAAAATGCGCGAATGGTTTCCCGGCTAATATTACCTTTCAATTTCTACTTTTGTATATAATTCATCCCTTGCTGGAGATGATACATTTTTTCATATATCCCTTTTTTAGAAATCAATTGCTGATGGGAGCCCTGTTCAGCTATCCTTCCCTGTTCCAGCACGATAATATGGTCAGCTTCTTTAATAGTAGAAAGACGGTGTGCTATCGCAATCGTAGTTCTTCCTGCACGTGCATTTTTTAATGCATCCTGAATTTCTGCTTCCGTCTCTGTATCTATACTAGCCGTAGCTTCATCAAGTATTAAAATTTTAGGGTTATGCGCGATAGTTCTTGCAAAAGAGAGCAGTTGTCTTTCCCCTGTAGAGAGCGTTGTTCCTCTTTCTCCGATCACATGATCGTACCCATTATCCAGTTCCTGAATAAAGGCATCTGCTCCTACGGTTTTTGCAGCGGTGAAAATTTCTGCTTCAGTGATATTTTTATTGTAAAGCCTAATATTATCTTTAATGGAAGCAGCATATAAAAAAGCATCCTGCTGGACCAGTCCAATATTTTTTCTTATTTCCTGAAAAGGAATGGTTTGAATTTCTTTCCCATCAATCAAAATATTTCCTTCCCTGATAGGATAAAACCTCATTAAGGCATTAATGAGGGAACTTTTTCCGCTGCCAGTCTGGCCAACGATCGCGAGCATCTCTCCTTTATCTATTCGAAACGAAATATCACTTAGAACCATTTCATTTTCAAAATAGGAAAAATGAACTTTTTTAAATTCTACATTCCCTTTTTCAATCTGATATCCTGCGTTTGGCTGCTGTTTGGGAGGAGGTTCGTTATGATCCATCAGCCTAAACACTCTTCCTGCTGATATCATTGCCTGCTGAAACATAGATAAGCGCTGCATAATCTGATTTACAGGTTCAAAAAATCTGTCCAGATAATTTACAAAGGCATAAACAACTCCTATTTCCACCGGCCCCGTAAATGAAGCCGCTCCAAAGTAAGTTAAAACTAGCATCAAAGCAAGTATAGAAATTAAGTCAATTGCCGGACGCAGCAGCAGCCCGTCTAATTTCATGCTTTTCATCCAGGAATCCTGGTGCTGCTGATTTATAACTGCAAATTCCCTGGACATTCTCCGCTCCTGCCGGAACATCTGAATCACACTCATGCCTTGAATTGATTCATTTAAACGCGCGTTCAGCTGACTGAGCTTCTCACTCATATCCGCATAAAAAATTGAACTGTATTTCCGATAAAAGTAAATCACAATTAATAATAATGGAAGAATTAAAAGAGCAAAAGCTGCGAGGGCAGCATTTAAATAGAACATTGCTGCAAATATCCCTATCAAAAAAATAATATTTTGAAGAAAATTTGCAAGGACCGTAATATATAACTCTTTCACCTGCTCTGTATCATTTGTGATTCTGGAGATTAGACCCCCAGTAGGGAACTGATCAAAAAAAGACAATCCGAGGCTTTCTACTTTTGCAAAAATATCAACTCTAATATCCTGAATGATAGAGAGCGCTACTTTCTGAAACAAATAGCCCTGTATGTAATTCATCACAGCGGACCCTGCATAAAGCAGGAGATAGACGACTCCTAACGTAATAAGTGCATCCTGAACAAAATTTCTCGGCGCCAGATAATCATCTATAAAAGTTTGAATAATCAGCGGTCCTGCCAGATCTGCTGCGGTACCTCCAATTAACAAAATCATTGCAGCAATTATTAATTTTTTCTCTTTTCCTGTATAAACAAGCAGGCGCCTGAATACTTCTTTTTGAGGAAGGGGATGCAGTAATTGTTTATGTTTGTTATTCATCACCATGCCCCTCCTCTATTTTCATTTCTACCTGCTGCGCTTCATACATGGTTTTATACCAGCTTTCAAAATGCATTAAATCATTATGAGTACCTTTTTCTGTTAACTCCCCCTGATCAAGTACAGCAATTTCATCGGCATGCATAATTGCACTAAGTCTGTGCGCCGTGATAATCGTAGTTTTATTTTGTCTGATTTTCTTTAAATTCCGCAAAATAAATTCTTCTGTTCTGGCGTCGACTGCGGAGAGAGAATCATCCAATATAAGAATCTGCGGATTTAAAAGCAGTGCCCTTGCAATGGATATTCTCTGTTTCTGTCCTCCGGAAAGTGTTACTCCCCTTTCCCCTACCATGGTTTCATATCCTTCTGTAAATCTGCTAATATCAGCATGTATTCCTGCATGCCTTGCCGCTTCAATAATTTCTTTATAGGAAGCATCAGGTTTTCCAAAAGCGATATTATCTGCAATGGTAGCTGAAAATAAAAAATGATCCTGCGGAACAAAAGCCACAGCGTTTAAAAGGGCATTCTTCTCAAAACTTCTGATAGATTTTCCGCCTATATATATATCCCCATCTTTAATATCAAAATCTCTTAATAGTGCTTTAACCAAAGTAGTTTTCCCACTTCCAGTTCTTCCTGCAACACCAAGAGTATTTCCTTCCTGGAGTTCAATATGTATATCTTTTAAATTCTCTTCCGTCTCATCATAGGAAAAACGATCAATCTGAAATGAAATATTTCCCTGGGGGACCGTGGAAGCTGCCTGCGCGCTGTCTTTAACATCCATAGGCACTTTTAATATATTATTTACCCTGTCATTCGATGCTCTGCCTCTTTCAACAATATTAAAAAACCAGCCGAACGCAAGCATCGGCCAAATTAGAAGCCCCAGATATACTGTAAAACTTGTTAACTGCCCGATAGTAATCGCTTCATTTACAACATATACTGCACCAAATGCGATAGAAAGAAAAAAAGACATACCAACCACTAATGAAATGGTCGGATCGAACAAAGCATCCACTTTTGCTACAGCCATGTTCTTTCTGACTACGTTATTGGACTGCGATTTAAAAGAAGACACCTCTTCGTTTTCATACCCGTGCGCTTTCGTTACTTTGATTCCACTCATACTTTCCTGAACTTTATCATTTAAAGAAGAAAATGCCTGCTGTGCTCTGCTGAAACGCTTATGAAGCATTGAACCATAGATAGAAGTCATCAAAGCCATAAACGGCATCGGAATTAAAGCTATTAACGTAAGTTCCCAGCTGATAGTGAGAGCCATTGTAATAATTACAAAACTTCCCATTGTTAAAGAATCCACCAGTGTGAGTACACCTGCACCGGCAGTTTGTTCTATCGCACGTATATCATTTGTAGCGTGCGCCATTAAATCCCCTGTCCGCTTTTTCTGATAAAATTTACCACTCATTAAAGTGAAGTGTTCATAAAGTTTATCGCGGAGAATTCTTGCTAATTTTATCGACGCCCCAAAGATAAGTATTCTCCAGACATACCGGAGTAGATAGGATAATACGCCAATTGCCAGCAGCACTGTCATCCAGATGAGAAGCTGCTGCTGCGTTAAAGCTTGTGCAGAAATTCCATCTACGACCACACCGATAATATACGGAGGGATCAGTGTTAGCGCCGATACTAAGATTAATATGAAAATCCCAGTAAGATACCTCCACTTTTCCTGTTTGAAGTACCAGCCTAAATCCACAAATACCTTCATAATTTATACCTTCTTTACTTCCAGCATAATTTCTGATTGCAGCAATGGCAGAATATCTTCTTCTTTTAAATCTGATATATTCAGATACCGCTTGTAATCTTTTTCAATATAACCTGTTTGTTTGTGCGAGTAGCTTGGATCATAATAATTTTCGAGCAGGCATTTAAAAATACTGTAGTAATCATCTTTCTTTTCGGCTTCTTCAATGAACTTTCCTGCGGCAGGTTTCAGCCTTTTCTTTAGTTTATTTAAAGCTTCATGAAATGATTCTTTATGATTTTGCGGCTGATATTCTTCCAGAAGATACTGGACCCTCCTGTCCATGTTATCAGTCAGTTCAATAAATCTCCCGTATTCTTTTTTTTCCTGCAGCCACTCCGGAAGAATAATAGGCCCGATTCTTTTGCTTTCTGCTTCGATCAGCACATATTCTTCTTTTTCCAATCGCTGCAGTTCTCCCACTAAGAGCCATTCGAATTCTTTTTGAGAGCGCTTATCCTTGCCTATATGACCAAATATTGAACCGCGGTGGTTCGCCAGTTTTTCAAGATTAAGTACAGGGTAGCCTTCCTCATGAAGTTTTTCCAGCCATACTGTTTTTCGAGTGCCTGTATGTCCGCTGATAACAACCATTTTCCAGGAAAGGGAAGATAATCTTGATAATTCTTCCTGCACATATTGTCTTACACTGCGCATACCGCCTTCCAGGCGTTTCACGGGGATATCCAGACTATTTATTAAAGAAACAAAAGATCCGCTTCTCATACCTCCTCTTGCACATGTAATCACTAATTCCCGGGCATTATTCTTTTTCAGATCGATAATTTGTCTGTAAAAACCGGGTAATTTTGCAGAAAAAATTTCGATTCCGAGCGATTTTGCTTTATCCGGACTATCCTGTTTATAAGCTGTACCCACTGTGGCGCGTTCCTCATCAGTGAATAAAGGCAGATTTATACTCCCGGGAATATGAAATTCTTTATATTCTGCCGGGGAACGGACATCGATTACCTGGGTATTTTTATCATCTATTTCATTAAACGGTACGGAAGGTATATAAATGCTGGTCATATAATTCATCCTTTCGTTAAGACTACAAGAAAAGAGCTGCCTGGATTCCTCCAGGTCAGCTCCTCCATTTACGGGCATTACGCTGCAGGGTCTGTGGAAGAGCCCTGCTTTATATTACTTATTCTGCTCGTTGTTCATTGCTTTCATCATTTGATTTATTTTCTTCTGGGATGGATTCATACCCATCTGCATCATCATTACTCTCAGCATCTTTTCGTTAATTGGCGGGTTCTTCTTCATATAGTTCATCATATATTTTCTTGCAATAAAAAACCCAGCTGCGATTCCTGCTAGTAAAGCGATGACGATTAACAAAATTGCCAGCCACAATTGCATCGCCTTGACCCTCCTTCATCTATTTACAATTTCTAACCTTCATAAGTATACACGACTGAAGTTCTTTTGCAAAGACGTTAAAAAGAAACAATTAAAGTAAAACCGCCCTCTGGTAAACAGAGAGCGGTCAAAGTAAAGTTATTTATTCAAAAGCTGTTTAAAGCGGCTGACTACGTTATCTTTATGGAAACCATACTCTTCCATGATTTTTCCGCCCGGAGCAGAGGCACCGAAGATACTGATGCCAAGAACAGAACCTTCATCTCCTGTATAACGTTCCCAACCAAGTGGATTTGCAACTTCAATCGCAAGGCGTGCTTTAATATTGGAAGGGATCACGCTTTCTTTATACTCTTTTGACTGTGCTTCAAAAAGATCCCAGCTTGGCATAGACACAACATTTACATAAATACCTTCTTTTTCAAGCTCCTGCTGGGCTTCTACAGCAAGGGAAACTTCTGATCCGGAAGCAAGCAGGAGACCATCCGGCTCCCCGGAAGCATCTGATACTACATAAGCACCGTGGCGAACTCCCTGGTTTGCCCGCTCTTTTGTATTTGCGAGCGTAGGAAGACCTTGGCGCGTTAATACAAGGGCAGTAGGTGTATCTTTTGATTCTACTGCAATTCTCCAGGACGCAGCTGTTTCATTGGCATCTGCTGGTCTCAGAAGTGAAAGCCCCTGCAGTGCACGCAGCGCAGGCAGCTGTTCCACCGGCTCATGCGTAGGTCCATCTTCTCCGACAGCGATACTGTCATGTGTAAATACAAAGATAGACGGAATCTGCATAATCGCTGACAGCCGAAGTGCAGGACGCAGATAATCAGAGAATACAAAGAACGTAGCTCCAAATGGTTTCACTCCTCCGTGAAGTGCCATACCGTTTACTGCACAAGCCATCGCAAATTCTCTTACCCCGTACCAGATATTACGTCCAGCATAATTATCTCTTGTAAAGTCTACTTCGTCATTCATCATCGTTTTGGTTGAGGAAGCAAGATCAGCTGAGCCGCCAAACAGAGATGGTACATTTTTGGCGATTGCATTTAAAACTTCTCCACTTGAAGCACGGGTAGCCGGAGCATCTCCCTCTTCATATACAGGAATATCCTTATCCCAACCTTCCGGAAGATCGTTATTGATAGCTTCTTCCAGCTGTTTCGCAAGTTCCGGGTATTCATTTTTATAAGAATCAAACAGTTCATTCCATTTTTGCTCTGAGTCTGCACCTTTTTCTTTTACCTGTGCAAAATTTTCTTTCACTTCATCCGGAATATAAAAAGTTTCTTCGTAATCCCATCCATAAGCTTTTTTCGTGGCAGTTACTTCATCTTCCCCAAGCGGCGCACCGTGAGAAGAATTTTTACCGCTTTTATTCGGTGACCCAAATCCAATTACTGTTTTTACTTCAATCATCGTAGGGCGGTCATCTTTACGTGCAGCTTCCAACGCTTTGGAAATCTTCGCAGTATCATTTCCATCCTCTACGTAAATTACCTGCCAACCGTATGCTTCATACCGGTCTGCAACGCTCTCTGAGAAGGACTGATGAAGATCTCCGTCCAAAGAAATATCGTTGGAATCATAAAGTACGATAAGTTTACCTAACTTAAGGTGTCCCGCAAGAGAAGCTGCCTCTGCAGAAACCCCTTCCATTAAATCACCATCTCCACAAATGCTGTAAGTAAAATGATCTACTACTGGATAGTTTTCTTTGTTATAAGTAGCAGCCAGATGTGCTTCCGCCATTGCGAAACCTACAGACATTGCGATACCTTGTCCTAAAGGTCCTGTAGTAGCTTCCACTCCCGGCGTATGTTTGAATTCAGGATGTCCTGGAGTTCTGCTTCCCCACTGACGGAAGTTTTTTAAATCATCAAGCGTAACATCGTACCCCTGCAGATGAAGCAGGCTGTAAAGGAGCATGGAGCCGTGTCCAGCTGAAAGAATAAAGCGGTCCCGGTTAAACCAGTTCGGATTCGCTGGATTGTGCTGCATAAATTCTGTAAACACTTTATACGCCATAGGAGCTGACCCCATAGGCATACCCGGATGGCCGGAATTCGCTTTTTCAATTGCATCAATTGATAATGTTCTAATCGTGTTGATAGACCTTTGTTCCACTGAAGTAGACATAAAAGATTACACCCTCACTTTACATTTTTATTTTTCTCACATATCTTATGATAAACGTTTCCAAGAGGTTAGACAACCTATAAGTAGAACTTTCCTTTACTTAATTAAAGACAAAATAAAAAAGCCGAGTGGAAAACTCAGCTTTTTGCAGTAGCATTTAATGAAGCAGGTTATTGTTTCTTTTTTCTTTTTTTACTTTGTCAGGAGTAACGTCATTACCTTCCTCATCAACGACCTTTACAGAACTTAACTGGTTCTTAAAAGAGCTTCTTACATTCTTCAGGTATTCTTTTCGTAATTCTTTTTGTTCCTTCTGCTCCCTCAAAGAAAGGCCTTCAGACTTTGACTTTCGGGCTAATATATTAATCCGGTCTAATTTATCTTTACTTATCAATGTAAATCCTCCAATAGCTGTGGAATATCTACTATCGTATCGAATCTAATCTTCAGATGCAATATTTTCGCTTCGCTCCTGATATTCTTTATACCGCCGATGTACAGTAGCTTTAGATATTGAGAAGCCTAAGCCTCTTAACATGACCGCAATTTCA
Organism: Alkalicoccus daliensis; assembly: GCF_900103955.1. Classification (GTDB taxonomy): domain Bacteria; phylum Bacillota; class Bacilli; order Bacillales; family Salisediminibacteriaceae; genus Alkalicoccus; species Alkalicoccus daliensis. The sequence continues at coordinate 412,857 of NZ_FNIL01000001.1, read as the reverse complement.
TAAAAGGTCATTCCGTTTTTTCTTAATCTTAAAATTTCTTTCATCGGGGCATCCTGTCGTTTACGCCCTCCCTGGCCGGCGCGCTTTAGATTATCTTCCGGATGATACCCGTTCTCAACAGCTTTTACCATCCCCCGTTTAATTTTCGCATTGTGCAGTTTTCTTTGATACTCTTCTACGATCGCTACAATATCAAGAACCATTGAATCAGTTTCTGAGATAAGAAGTGCACCGTCATCTTTTAAAGAAAAAATAGAACAGCCCATCTTGTGCAGCTGATGAACTAATGCGATCCTTGCATTTCCCCGGCCCAGCCTTGTTTCATCCTGGATCAGCAGCACATCAGACTGGGTTTCTTTTATTTTGTCCAGCAGATCAAGCACCCCGGGACGATCAACTTCGTAACCGCTTGCCTCTTCAGCAATAACATCTATAATACGGATATTCCATTTTTCCGCCGCAGCAGCAAGCTCTTCCTTCTGGCGTTCAAGGGAAGTCTGCTGCGATTCTTTTGAAGTGCTTACTCTCGCATAAATAAACCCTTTCACTCCGCTGCAACTCCATTCCATTCCGCAGGAATAATGATTGTTTCCCCTGGATGAATAACTTCATTTTCCAGGTTATTTTCTGTTTTCAACCAATATACCGTTTCTTCGAGCTGCAGATCAATATCTTTGGACACAAATTCAGCAATTGACCAGATAGATTCGCCTTCTGTAACAATTTTTTCTTTTGTCGGCAGAGTATTATCTTCATCGAAATCAGCAAACATTGTCCAGCCAGTTATCCCTGCAGCAGCAATTAGTAAAATTAATGATCCGTCAAAATAACTTTTTAAATTCATCATATTGTTCGCTCCTTTGTTCGTAGGAATATTTGTTCGCATCTGTTAATATCCACTATAATTGGAACGGACGTTCGTGTCAAGATAAAAAATAGAACGGACGTTTGCGAAACCTTTGTTCTCATGTTATAATTATTTTAACGTTTTCGATGATAATGTCGTTGATATAAATAAATAACTTAAAAGAGGTGTTTTTATTGACTAAATTGTCCACGCGTCAGCAGGCAATCCTGGATTTTATCCGCGCAGAGGTCCGGGATAAGGGATACCCTCCCTCTGTGAGAGAAATTGGGGAAGCTGTCGGTTTAGCTTCCAGCTCGACTGTTCATGGTCACTTATCCAGACTTGAGAAAAAGGGGTATATACGGAGAGATCCTACAAAGCCCCGGGCAATTGAAGTAATGGGCCAGGAAGAAGGACTGGAAAGTTCTTTCCCTCAGACACATTCTATTTCTGTACCGGTTATTGGTAAAGTTACTGCCGGTCAGCCTATCACTGCTATTGAGAATGTGGAAGAATATCTTCCAATGCCGGCAAGTTTTGTACAGGATGAGGAATCTTTCATTTTGGAGATATCCGGTGATTCCATGATTGAGGCTGGTATTTTCGATGGTGATTATGTAGTAGTGCGCCAGCAGCAGTATGCAGATAATGGTGATATTATCGTAGCGATGACAGAAGATAATGAAGCTACTGTAAAAAGATTTTTTAAAGAAGCTAACCATTTTCGCCTTCAGCCGGAAAACGCTTCGTTAGATCCTATTATTCTTGATTACGTTCAAGTATTAGGAAAAGTAATTGGTGTGTTCCGAAGTATTCATTAAATGCAAGGGCCCCGGATGTTTATTGCATCCGAGGCCCTTTTTTATATTAGGCTCTGTTATCGTTCATTGCTGCTATCAAGAGAAACTTTGCTTCAGTTCGGGATATTCCCAGCTTTAGTGAACTTTCACCGCCGGAAGCATTGATGAATCCGACCAAATAATCTAAAAGCCATCTTCACATTTTTGGTGAAGATGGCTGCTGGTCGAGCGAAGCAGTCATCGCTCTCTAAACAGACGTCCGCCGGTTTTCGCTTCGTTCTACCTCTTCAAAACCGAAGCAGATTATCGCCTCTCTTTGAGCTTTCAAACGAAAAAGCATGGATAAGGCGGTTAGACGCCTGCGGAAAAAGAAAGCGTGACGACCGAAAGTTCATCTTGCACTCTAGATGATCCCGAAAAGCAAATGGAAAGCCTGCCGGGATCTTGAATCCAAGAAAGACGGTCTTTGTCTTACTTGGATGGGCTGCACAGAACCCTGCTTCTCCCAAGGGATAGCTGAAGGATTTCTCAGTAGCAGACGGAGCACAGGTGCATACTGTCTTTTATCAACCGACAACTTTAACAGAGACACCCATGCAAAATTTTTGCACCATGAAGTATGAAAATTAATACTGCTGTGTAGCCCAAAGGATGAGAGCAGTTGGAGAATCCATTTTGGCGGACGTTCTTTTCGCCAAAATTAGTCGAGAACAAGCCCTTAGGTAAGCCTCTCCTAAAGTGGAGCAACGGTATTATACTTCTTTCAAACAAACTCTTATTGTTAAGGCAGCTTTATATTAAGCAATTTATATTTAATCAGGGAGAGTAAGCGAAAGAATAGGAAATTGATAATTAATAAATAGTTCCTACTAAAACTTTCTCTAATGGAATGCCGATTTCTTTTGCAATTGCTCCAGCTATATAATCCTTGTCTTCTCCTTTATCCCCCTGAATATCCAGCTCAATAGAATGTATGATGTTATCTTTCGGAACAATTGCCCCCTCTTTTTCTTCGCCAATCAGGTACTCAACATACTTAGTCAATGCCTTCACCTCCTGTAAAAGACTCTTTGTATTTATGTTAACCTTGTTATCTGCATATTAAACTCACGTTTTTTTATTTAAACTCAATAGAGTCTTCGTATATTTCAATCTAATAAATACAAAAAAAGTACCCTGGAATCATATCGATACCAGGGTACTTCCCATTAAAACTGCTGCATATACTGCTCGCGCTCCCAAGGGTGAACCTGGGTTGCAAACATATCCCACTCAATTTCTTTCAGTTCAATAAAGTGCTCCAGCGCATGTGCACCGAGGGACTTTGTAATCGTTTCGTTCTTGGAAAGTGCCTGAATTGCTTCCTGCAGAGAAGACGGAAGTGCTTCAATGCCTTCTGCAGCTCGCTCATCAGCATCCATTGCATAAATATTGCGGTTAGTTTCTTCAGGAGGAGTTAGTTTCTTACGTACTCCATCAAGACCAGCAGCAAGAAGAGCAGCCATTGCAAGATAAGGATTCGCTGCAGGGTCAACACTGCGTACTTCAATACGCGTGCTTAATCCACGTGAAGATGGGACTCGCACAAGTGGTGAACGGTTACGCATGGACCAGGCAATATAGCAAGGTGCTTCATATCCTGGAACCAGTCGCTTATAAGAGTTTACAGTAGGGTTAGTAATTGCTGTAAACGCATCTGCATGCTTTAAAATTCCTGCAAGGAACTGCATAGCTATTTCACTAAGTCCATTTTCGGCAGACTCATCATAGAAAGCATTATCTTTAGGTCCACGGAAAAGAGACATATTCGCGTGCATACCATTACCGTTTACACCGAACAAAGGTTTTGGCATAAATGTCGCATGAAGTCCGTGCTTACGTGCAATTGTTTTTACTACCAGTTTAAATGTCTGAATATTATCTGCAGTAGTTACAGCATCCGCATATTTAAAGTCGATCTCATGCTGACCTGGAGCTACTTCATGGTGGGAAGCTTCAATTTCAAATCCCATATCTATCAGTTCTAATACGATATCACGGCGGCAGTTTTCACCTAAATCTGTAGGCGCAAGGTCAAAATATCCACCCTTATCATTTAATTCAAGTGTTGGTTCACCTTTTTCATCATTTTTGAACAAGAAAAATTCAGGCTCTGGTCCAATATTGAAGTCAGTAAATCCAAGATCTTCTGCTTCTTTTAATACGTTCTTTAATATACCGCGAGGGTCACCTTCAAATGGTGTGTGATCCTTATCCGGATTATGGATATCACAAATTAAACGTGCCACTTTACCTTTTTCAGGAGTCCAAGGGAAGACAACCCAAGTATCAAGATCCGGGTGTAAGTACATATCTGATTCTTCTATGCGAACAAAACCTTCGATGGAAGATCCGTCAAACATCATCAGATTATCAAGTGCTTTTTCAAGTTGATCTACCGGAATCTCTACGTTTTTAATAGTTCCCAGTAAATCTGTAAATTGGAGGCGGATAAACTTAACGTCTTCCTCCTCAGCCCATTTCATAATGTCTTCTCTTGTCGTTTTACTCATGCAATCATTCTCCTCCTTCAATATACTATGCAGAAATAATTATGATTGTACTTTGATTTCTGCGATAACTGTATACTAACTAACTTGCAAAACAAAATGTGGTACTTTGTCAGATTATCTAACAGGGAAATTTTCTGACAATGCATTTAAAGTCGTTGTGCCTGTTTTAAGGTTATAAAAACGGAATTTTAGAAATCTGCTCAGTGAGAAACCAATTTCCTCTTAATATCCCTGAATTATACGGTAAGTATTTCTTTTTCATACAAAGAAACCAGTGATGCCGTTACAGCTATTTTAATATGTTCAAACGTTAATCCGCCCTGGACATATGCTTTGTAAGGTTCTCTTAAAGGACCATCTGCAGAAAGCTCAATACTTGCCCCCTGGATAAAAGCTCCTGCAGCCATAATTACTTCACTTTCATAGCCCGGCATTGCCGAGGGATAAGGCTTTACATGCGCATCTACTGGAGAATGCGCCTGAATTTCCTGACAGAACAAAATCATAGCTTCTCTATTTGGGAAGGACACTGACTGTATTAAATCTGTGCGTTGCTCGTCAGGACCAGGGGAAGTTGTCATTCCAAAAGACGAGAGCAGAGCAGAAGAAAAAACAGCTCCCTTTAAAGATTCTCCGACTACATGGGGTGCGAGGAAAAATCCCTGAAACATATCAAGAAGCGTTCCGAGAGAAGCACCGCCTTCCAGACCAATTCCCGGTGCCGTCAGCCTGTTACCGCATTGCTCAATAAGTTTTTTTCTTCCAACAATATAACCGCCTGACTTTGCAATTCCGCCGCCTGGGTTTTTGATTAAAGATCCCGCTACCAGATCAGCACCTGCATCGGTAGGTTCTAAAGTTTCCACAAACTCTCCGTAACAATTATCTACAAAGATAACTATCTGTGGGTATACTTTTTTTATAGAACTTATCGCTTCTCTTAATTCTTCTATTCCGATTGACGGACGGTCCCCATAACCGCAGGAACGCTGCATACCGATGATTTTTGTATGCGGCTTAATAGTTGACAGGATTTTTTTGATATCAATTTTCCCTTCGGATAAAGGAACCTCCCGGTAAGTTATACCGAATTCATTCAGTGAGCCTGCATTTTTCTTTCCCCGGATTCCTATAACTTCTTCCAGCGTATCGTATGGACGTCCCGTTACATATAACAGCTCGTCCCCCGGCCGCAGTATACCGAATAGCGCTGTACTGATAGCATGAGTTCCTGAAACAATTTGATTTCGCACAATTGCTGCTTCTGCATTAAAAACATCTGCATAAACTTTTTCCAGCGTTTCCCTGCCCGCGTCATCATATCCATATCCTGTAGACGCCTGGAAGTGAAAATCTGAAACTCCAGCTTTTTTAAAAGCATTTAACACCTTTGCCTGGTTGTGTTCCACTACTTTTCCCATTTCAAAAAATTTCGGCAAGAGTTCCTGATGAACCTTGTCAGCACGTTCGTTTATTTCATTCATTTGTCCACTAAGAAACAGTAGCATCTACTGTTTCTTTTCCCACCTCTCTATTTTTGAATTTCATGAAAAATGGAAGAAGACGGGGAAGCATACCCACGCACCTCAAATGTCTCGTCTTCTTCATAAAAAATTTCTTTATTCATAATCGTTTCTTCGCGTAACCTGTGAAGCCATTTGCCTTCTTTTGCATGAAACCTGGATATATACGGCTTGAATTCTGCAATCACTGCCTCTTCCAGCCTATTCATTAGATCTTTTAAATCTTCTGCTTCATTGGCACTGATCAGTATTGAATTCCCTGAATCAGCTGAAGCGATAAAATCCCCTTGTATTCTGTCTCTTTTATTGTAAACTGTCAGCACCGGGATGTGTTCTGCATCCAGTTCTTTTAATAATTTATGCACTGATACTTCGTGATTATCCGCATCAGGATGGGAAGCATCCACTACATGGAGCAGATAATCAGCCTCTTTTACTTCTTCCAGGGTAGACCTGAAAGCTGCCACTAATGTTGTAGGAAGCTGTTGAATAAAACCTACAGTATCTGTAAGCAGGAAGTCAAAACCTGATGGAAGTTTAATTTTTTTCGTTGTAGGGTCCAGTGTAGCAAATAACTTGTCTTCCATTAATACTTCTGCAGAGGCAAGCTTATTCAGCAACGTAGATTTTCCAGCATTTGTGTACCCAATCAAAGCGACTTGAAAAACATTGTTTCCTTTTCGGTTCTCCCTGTACTGTATGCGGTGTTTCGCTACCTGATCAAGCTGTCGTTTTAATTCAGTTATTCTGTCCCTGATATGCCGCTGGTCTGTTTCAAGTTTCGTTTCCCCGGGTCCTCTTGTGCCGATTCCTCCTCCGAGTCTGGATAATACATGCCCCTGCCCTCTCAGCCTCGGAAGCGTATAATTCATCTGTGCCAGTTCTACCTGAAGTTTCCCTTCTCTAGAGTTTGCTCTCTGTGCGAAAATATCGAGAATCAGCTGTGTACGGTCAATGACCGGCGTTTCTAGTTTTTCAGTAATATTTCTTAATTGTGAAGGAGTTAATTCATCATTAAAGACAATCAAGTCACTTTCCCACTCTTCTGCAGCCAATGCTAATTCCTCTAATTTCCCTTTTCCTAAATATGTACCAGTGCGGGGATTATCCATGGACTGGGTCATTATACCAACGGTTTCTCCACCCGCGGTAGATACAAGGGCCTTTAATTCATCCAGACGGTGATGAAAAGCATCATCGTCTCCACCTTTTCTGTTTACTCCAACCAATATTACTCTTTCCTCGTCGTGGTGCTCTGTCATATTGTGTGCCACCTCTTTCTTTCCATGATGAAAAACCCCGGAGAGAATTCTCTTCCGGGTTGTTTATCGCTTGTATAAAACTAAGAAGAAGATTTTTCCTGTTGAAGCTGAACATTTCTCTGAGGGGAAAAAGTAGAAATAGCATGTTTATAAACAAGTTGCTGCTTGCCGTCTGTGTCAAGTATCACCGTGAAATTATCAAAGCTTTTGACAAGTCCGCGCAGCTGAAATCCATTTAACAAAAACACAGTAACCGGAATGCTCTCTTTGCGTAATTGATTTAAAAATTGATCTTGAATATTTACTGGTTGCTGTTTCATGTAAATTCCCCCTCTTTATTCTATTAATAAAAGCTCTGTCTTCTAAACGATACACCTATATCTAAATTAAATCCAATGGCATTCTGCCTGCTGAACCAGAAGTTAGACAAAGCCTTATATAAAGTTTATCTCTTTTGGAGACTTTCTGCTATATATCTTTCAATATCTTTTATTTTTCCTTCCCTGTTTTCGGTCACATCAAACCATTGGACAGGCATTTTGTTCCGAAACCAGGTAAGCTGCCTCTTGGCGAAACGGCGGGAATTCTGCTTTAAATTATCTGCAGCTTCTTCCAGCGAAATCCGCCCTTTAATGTATGGAATGAGCTCCTTATATCCTATCGCTTTCATAGAGGAATAATTTTCTGCACCGTCTTTTATAAGGTTTTCTACTTCTTCCAACAATCCGTTTTCGAGCATCAGATCGACTCTTTCGTTGATTCTTTGATACAATAATTCTCTATTCATCGTTAATCCGATGATAAGAACATCGTACTTACTTTCCAGTTTTTGTTCTTCCATTGCTTTCACTGGAGCACCGGTCTGATGGATAATTTCCAGCGACCGGATGATCCGGCGCGAATTATTAAAATGTATTTTCTCTGCAGATTCCGGGTCTTTTTCCTGCAGCAAAGCATACAAATAATTTTTCCCATTGCGCTCCAGTATTTCCTCCAGCTCTTTTCTGTATACCATATTTTCTTTCGATTCAGAAAAAGAATAATTATACAGCAGGCTTTGAATATAAAGCCCGGTGCCCCCCACGATAATAGGAAGTTTATTTTTTGAGCTGATCTTATTTATCGCCTTTTCAGCTTTCTCCTTAAAATCAGCTGCAGAGAAATTTTCCTCTGGTGATAGAATATCAATTAAATGATGAGGAACGAGATTTTGTTCATCTTTTGTAGCTTTTGCTGTTCCAATATCCATTTTGCGGTAGACCTGCATCGAATCCCCGCTGATTATTTCACCATTAAATTTTTTGGCCAACTTAATTCCTGTCTCAGTTTTACCAACTGCAGTAGGTCCTGCAATTACAATGAGAGGCTGCTTCAAACTCACACCTCCTTTAAAGAAATATAACCGTAATGAACGGATTTAATATTGCTTCGTGCAATTCTAAAGAATCCAAAGTCTTTAAATATAGAACTGGAATGTCTGGCTTTCACTACTACCCGCTTTAATGCCACCCTTTTTGCTTCTTCAATTAAGTTGGCTGTTAAGCCCTGGTGGTCTGCGTAATGGCGGAGCGTCTGCATACCACTCGAGGTATCCAGGGTGGATTCAAACATTGGATCAAAATAAACAATATCTACCGAATTATCATCCAAAGTTTTTAAATATGTGCATGCTTCAGCATTAACTACTTTAATTCTTTTCGCGGCCTCCTGAAGCGCCTCGAATGGCATTGCATAACTTTTCAAACCTTCTCGTACCAACATTGCTGTAACTTGATTTTTCTCCACTGAAGTTACTTTCGTATGTTTTCCACCGGCAAGAGCCAGGATAAGGCTATCTGCTCCAAGACCCAGTGTTCCATCAATAATTTTGTCACCCGCTTTTAAGTTACAAGCTTCAACTAAAAGATCTTTCTGGATGTTCCTCCAGTTTTTTGCACGGACAGCAGCAATATTTGGGTGGTAAAACAGCGGGGGCTTGTTATCCGCACTGTAGTAAGTTAGTTTATCCTGTGTTAATACAAACAGTGGACCATCATGTTTTTTAATTATTTCCTTCACTGAATATTTATTTCGTTTTATAAATGTTAAGCCATATGTTTCGGCTAAACTTCTTGCTTTTTCTTCCATATGTTCCGCATTTTTCACACCAGTAGTTATAAAAGAACCCGGTGTCATCATTAATTCATCACCCGTTTAAACATTTTTTCAATTTCATAAAGAGAATATTGAATCATTACTGGTCTCCCGTGCGGACAGGTAAAAGGATCCTGGCATTTTCTCCATTCTTCAATTAACGCATGCATATCTGAAACCTGAAGTCGATGATTTGCTTTAATCGCAGCCTTGCAGGCCATCATCGCTGCTGCATCATTTCTCAGCTTATCCAGCTGGATATTTTTCACTTCTTTAATCTGTTCAATAATTTCTTCCAGTGTACTTTTCTCTTCACCTGCTGGAAACCAGCTGGGGTATGATCTGATAAGAAATGTGTTCGTACCAAAAGGTTCTGCAAATACTCCTACCTTTTCCAATTCAAGTGTATGCTGTTCAATGATAGCTGCTTCTATCCCATTTAAGTGCAAAGTTATAGGAACTAACAGCTCCTGTGTTTCTTTTGGAGGATCAGCGAGCTTTCTTAAATAAAATTCGTAATTAATTCTCTCCTGGGCCGCGTGCTGATCAATCATATAAAATCCCTGCTCGTTCTGGGCTAATATATAAGTACCGTGCAGCTGTCCGATTGGATAAAGTGAGGGAATTCTTTTATTATTACTGTTTTCTGCTGCTTGGCGATCGGATTCACTTACTTGAAAATTATTTTCAGGAGCATGTTTCTCCGCAGATTCATTTACTTTATTTTCTAATTGAGTGAATTCCGGCTCTTTATAGGCAGAAACTTGTCTTTCCTGTTCAGAACTGCGGGTTTCCTCCTGGATATTAGAAGCACTTTCTGCCTCGAACGAAAACTGAAGCTGTTCTGCGGCTGGTTTTTTTTGCTTTGGCGGTTTCATTTCCGGAACGATCGGGTCATACGACCATAAACTTTTTAAAGAATCCTGAATTAATTTCTGTAAAGCCTGCTCTTTACTTAGCCTTACTTCCATTTTAGAAGGGTGGACATTTACATCTATTAACATTGGATTCAGCGTAATATGAAGACACACAATCGGATATTTTCCAATCGGCAGCAGCGTATTATACCCAGCCTGCACTGCTTTGGAAACTGCTATATTTTTCACATATCTCCCATTTATTACAATTGTCATATAGGACCGGTTAGATCTGGCATGGCCCGGCTCTGCAGCATAACCTGAGACTTGAAAATCAGCGGAAGACGCTTCCAGCTTTTTCATTCCTTTTACTACAGATTTTCCATAAATCGCGTGGAGCACCCTGAGCAGATCCCCCTGTCCTGCCGTTTTCAGCAAGTTTTTATCGTTATGGTACAGCTCAAAAGCTATTTCCGGATGGGACAGCGCCATCCTATTTATAACGTCACTTATATGTCCTATCTCTGTGTGGACACTTTTTAAATATTTTAACCGGGCTGGGGTATTGTAAAAAAGATCTTCGACGATAATTTCAGTTCCCTGGCGTGGTGGTGAAGCTTTACGCTCTTTTATTTCTCCCCCTTCAATTTTTAATGTTTCTCCTTCCTGCCCGTCAGTGGAGGAAGTGAGCGTCATTTTTGAAACGGAAGCAATACTCGGAAGAGCTTCGCCGCGAAAACCTAACGTTCGAATTCTGAATAAATCCCGGTCGCTGTGTATTTTACTCGTCGCATGCCTGTAGAAAGCTGTTTCCCGGTCTTCTTTTTCAATTCCTTCCCCGTTGTCGAGAATGCGTATTTTACCCAGGCCTCCATCTTCCACATCCACACGAATTTTAGAACTGTTTGCATCTATCCCGTTTTCAACAAGTTCTTTTACTACAGAAGCGGGGCGCTCCACCACCTCTCCTGCAGCTATTTTGTTTGATAGGTGGTCTTCCATTTTAATAATGCGCCTCATGTTATCACCCCGCTATTTTAATTTCTGCTGAAAATCATTTAAAAGCTGTATTGCCTGCATAGGAGTTAAGTTCATTACATCAAGTTCTTTCAATTCATTGATAATCGGATGTTCAGGGACTTCTTCAAATAGTGAAAGCTGCTGTGGTTCTGCTTCTCTCTTTTCAGCAGTACCATTTTGGTTTTTTCCATTTTCAAGAGCCGATAAAATGTGATCTGCTCTTTTTATCAATGAATCAGGCAGATCAGCGAGCCTTGCAACATGAATGCCATAACTTTTATCTGCAGCTCCTTCTACCAGTTTATGCAGGAAAGTCAACTTTCCTTCTTCCTCCACCGCAGAAACATGAACATTTTTCAATCTCGCCAATTCATGTTCCAGGCTGGTCAGTTCATGATAGTGGGTGGAAAATAAAGTCATCGCTTTAATTTTATCGTGAATGTGTTCGATCACTGCCTGCGCGAGAGCCATGCCATCATATGTGGACGTCCCCCGGCCAATCTCATCAAGCAGAATCAGACTGCTTGGAGTAGCTCTCTCCACTGCCTGCTTCGTTTCAAGCATTTCTATCATAAACGTACTCTGTCCCTGCGATAAGTCATCTGCTGCACCTATCCTCGTAAATATATGATCAAATAGGGGCAGTTCAGCTTCTGCTGCTGGAACAAAAGAACCTGCCTGCGCCATAATTACGATTAAGGCAAGCTGTCTCATATATGTGCTTTTCCCGGCCATATTCGGACCTGTAATAAGAAGCATATCCCTTTCTTCATGGAGCAGGATATCATTAGCCACATACTCTCCGGCATCAATAGTTACTTCTACCACCGGGTGCCTGCTTTCCCGAAGCAACACGTTCCGCTTCTTCGTAAAAACAGGCCTGACATAATGATTCTGTTCGGCGACTTCCGCAAAGCTCTGCAGTACATCTATAATACTTACCGCTTTCGCAGTATCCTGGAGCAGTCTTATGTAGGACTTCACCTTTTTCCGTACTTCTAAAAACAATTCATATTCTAACTTTCCGCCTTTATCTTCAGCTTCAAGAATAATCTGTTCTTTTTCTTTAAGTTCTTTTGTCACATAACGCTCTGCATTTGTCAGCGTCTGCTTTCTCTCATATCTTCCTTCCGGGAGATATTTTAAATTCGCTCTGGATACTTCAATATAATAGCCGAATACTTTATTAAATCCTATTTTTAATGATTTGATCCCTGTTTCCTTTTTTTCTTTTGCTTCTAATTCTGCTATCCAGCTCTTACCGTTTATCATGGCATCTCTGTATTGATCCAGCTGCTCATGATAGCTGTCTTTAATCAGATTGCCGTCTGTAATTGACGGAGGACAGTCTTCCTTGATGCTCTGCTCCAGCAATTCTACCAGCGGTTCTGGAGAAGATAATGTACCTATTAATTGTTCTGCATAACTGCTGTTTAAAGCTTTCAAAGTTTCGAATATATATGGAAGCTGCTGCAGCGACTTTTTTAACTGGATTAAATCTCTTCCGTTCACATTTCCAAATGCTACTCTTCCGCTTAATCTTTCCAGATCGTATACTCCTCTTAACTGTTCCCTGACTGTTTCTCTTTCTAAAAAATGCTCTAAAAAAGCCGCGGTAAGCTCCTGTCTCTTTTCCGCAGTTTCCTTGTGGACCGCCGGTCTTTCGAGCCACCTCTTCAGTCTCCTGGCCCCCATGGCTGTTTCGGTTCTATCCAGCACAGACAATAGCGAACCTTTTTTCTTCCGGTCCCGCATTGTCTCCGTAATTTCTAAATTTCTGCGTGAATATCCATCAATAGATAAATACTGGCTGGATTCGTAATACGTGACATTCTGCAGGTGATCCAAGTCTCTTTTTGTTGTTTCCAGAAAATACTGCATCAGCTGACTGCATGTTCTTTTTAAAAATTCAGCAGGAACCTGATCAACTAAGGCAGAAAAATCCTTCTCTATCTGCAGATTCGCAGCTTCTGATACAGGAAGCTGCGACCGATGACGCAGTTTCTCTTTAAAATCCTCACTCATTTCGCTTGTAAGCACTATTTCTTTCGGCTCATAGGAAAGTAATTCTTCCAAAGCGAGCGTAAAATCTTCTGCTCCGGTAACAAATATTTCCCCTGTCGTCATATCCGCTGCTGCAACCGCAAAAGAGTGTGCGGATTCTTCACCGATAGCAGCTACGTACTGGTTGCTTTTTTCACTTACAGCCTGCCCGCTCATTACCGTACCGGGAGTAATAATCTGTACGACTTCCCTTTTTACTACCCCTTTAGCTGCTGCGGGATCTTCTGTTTGTTCGCAGATCGCTACTTTAAAACCTTTTTCAATTAATCTTGATATATACTGCTCAGAAGAATGATGCGGCACCCCGCACATTGGAATTGCATCCTCACCTTTTCCGCGCTTAGTTAAAGTAATTTCCAATTCTTTTGCAGCTTTTAAAGCGTCCTCCTGAAAGAGTTCATAAAAATCTCCCAGACGGAAAAACAAAAAGGCATCTCTGTGCTGTGCCTTGATTTTCTCGTACTGCCTCATCATAGGCGTAGTTTGCGTCATATTATCAGCCAACTTTCTCCACTTTTCCTGTCTATTTATTATATCACAGCAGACTGCTGGTTCTACGAATAAGAAACAGCTGTTCCGCCGGAAGCAGAACAGCTGTTTTTCCAATATTAGCAGCCGCTGTCAAAAGGATTTTTCGAAGTAGTTCCCTTCAGTAAATCTCCGCCGCTTGCTTCTATAATTTGATTTGTTACCGTGTTGGAAATTGTATTGCTCACCATCTGGAGCAGTTCATTTACTTCCATCTGTGACTGCTTGAATTCCTGCACTAATGGAATATCATCCAGCTCATCCTGCAGTGCATCAATTTTAGCATCTGTTTCTTTCAAAGCTTCACTTTTTTCATAGTGCTTTAAATTCACTGCTTCTTTCTGCAGTTTTTTAATCTTGGCGATGATTTCCTGGACTCTTAAATGGTCATTTATCTGTGCTTCTGCACGCTTAAAGAAATCGACTTCTTCCGTTTCCGCAATTTTAATCGCCAATTCTCTTGCTTCACTCATTATTTCCTGTTTTGTATAATTACCTGACATTAAATATTCACCTCTGCCGGCTCTACAACTTCTCCGTTGAGAGACCAAGTTTTTGCTTCTGTTATTTTAACATAAATTACTGTACCGATCGTACTTTTTGGTGCCCGGAAATTTACCAGGCGGTTTGTTCTCGTTCTTCCGCTGAGAACTTCTGGATCTTTTTTACTTTCGCCTTCGACAAGCACCTCAACTGTTTTACCTGGATATTCCTTATTTTTTTCTGCAGAAAGTTCATTTACAAGTGCATTTAACCTTGCAAGCCGCTTCTTTTTCACTTCGTGCGGCACATTATCTTCCATCTTTGCTGCTGGTGTACCGTCACGGGGGGAGTAGATATAAGTGAAAGCACTGTCATATTCCATTTCTTTCACAAGTGTCATCGTGTCCTCGAACTGTTCTTCAGTTTCGTTAGGAAATCCTACAATAATATCGGTAGTAAATGAAGCATTTGGAATTGCTTTCTTAATTTTATTGGCGAGTTCCACGTAAGACTCCCGTGTGTACTTCCGTGCCATTAATTTCAGAATATCATTGTTCCCGCTCTGTACCGGCAGATGGATATGCTCTACCAGATTTCCGCCTTTTGCAAGCACCTCGATTAAGTGATCATCAAAATCACGCGGATGGCTTGTGGTAAAGCGAACTCTCGGAATATCTATTTTCCGTATTTCATCCATCAAATCGCCGAGGCCGTAATCTATATCTGCAAGGTCTTTTCCATAAGCATTTACATTTTGGCCGAGCAGTGTAATTTCCTGATATCCGTTTCTTGCTAAATGACGGACCTCTTCGATTATATCCTCTGGACGTCTGCTGCGTTCTTTCCCTCTGGTATAGGGCACAATGCAGTAAGTGCAGAATTTATCACAGCCGTACATTATATTTACCCAGCCTTTAATTTTGCCTTTTCTGGCCCGCGGCATATTTTCAATGATGTCTCCTTCTTTCGACCATACTTCTACGACCATCTCTTTACCGAAAATCGCATTTTTCAATAATTCAGGGAGACGGTGGATATTATGAGTTCCAAAGATAAGGTCAATCTGCTGATGCTTCTGCAGAATTCGGTTTACGACAGATTCTTCCTGGGACATACATCCGCATACTCCAATTACCAGACCCGGATTTTCCTGCTTTAAAGCTTTTAGATGCCCAATTTCTCCAAACACTTTGTTTTCCGCATTTTCTCGGATTGCACAAGTATTTATGAGAATTACATCTGCTTCTTCCACAGCTGCAGTAGATTCAAATCCCATACGCATAAGAATTCCAGCCATATTTTCGGAATCGTGCTCGTTCATTTGACAACCGTAAGTACGAATAAGAAATTTTTTATCTTTTCCTATTTGCTGCATGTCCTCCGGCACATCAAAATCATAATGAATTTCAATGTTTTCTTTCCCTCTTTTTTTCGCCTGTTTCAGACTTGGAGGTGTATAAGTAGTTTCAAAATACTGAGAGTAATCTTTTTCTCCAGTAGATGATTTATTAATCTGGGCTTTTTTTTGCTCTTCATTCATAGGACGCATTGCTCCTTCATAAATAGACTGTCAACCACTCATTATAAAGGGTTTCTGAGTAGTATACAATAGTTTCCTCTTAAAGGTCCAAAACAGCTATTATCTTAATACCTGATACTTTTTTACCCAGTCTCGAAATTATACCCTGCCGCTGTGGAGTGTCTTTTATTCACAAGGAATTCATTTTGTCACACAAATTTCATAAACTCTCCCTGAAGCGAATACTTAAAAAAAGTACTTCCCCTAAAGAAAACTGGAAAAGTACTTTTTAATATAACAGTTTATAGCCATGCTATATTACTGCAATGAATAATGTACTGTTGAAATTTTTTCAGCAGTCAGGATATCTAAATAATGTTCAATTCTTTCCCTGCTTTTTCAAACGCGGTTAAAGCTTCATCCAGTATAGTCTGATTGTGCTGTGCCGTTACGATTGTGCGGACACGGGCCAATCCTTTTGCTACAGTTGGAAAAGCAATTCCCTGCGCAAACACGCCATATTCTTTCAATTTATCTGACAGCTGATGTGCTTTTGCTTCATCTCCTACAATCACAGGCGTAATCGGCGTATCACTGTGACCGGTATCAAAACCAAGTTTCGTCAGTCCTGCTTTAAAATACCTTGTATTTTCCCAAAGTTGTTCAATCAGTTCAGGTTCCTCTAATAAAACATCCACCGCCTCACTGCATGCAGCTGTTACTGCCGGAGGGTGAGAGGTACTGAATAAGAAGGGTCGTCCTTTATGGATAAGATAATCTCTTACTGCCTGTGTACTGGCAATATATCCTCCGAGTACACCCACAGCTTTACTTAATGTACCGACTTGAATATGCACTCTTCCGTTCAGGTCAAAGTGATCTACCGTCCCTCTGCCATTTCTTCCAAGCACACCGCTTGCATGCGCATCGTCCACCATAATAAGTGCGTCATACTTTTCGCACAATTCAACAATTTCCGGAAGCGGTGCAATATTTCCATCCATGGAAAATACTCCATCAGTCACTACTAAACGCTTACGATAATCCTGAGTAGACTGCAGCGCTTCTTCGAGACTTTTTAGATCTACATGCTTATAAATTTTCCTGGCTGCTTTCGTCAAACGAATGCCATCAATGATTGAAGCGTGATTCAACTCATCTGAAATTACGACATCTTCTTTTGTTAGCAGCGAAGCCAGTACCGCCTGATTCGCAGTAAATCCTGACTGTAAAACAAGTGTAGCTTCTGTATGTTTAAATTCAGCAAGTTTTTCTTCAAAGTCATTGTGCATGGAAAAAGTACCTGCGATCGTTCTTACTGATCCTGTGCCGGCACCATACTCATCTGCAGCCCTTACTGCAGCCAGCTTCAGCCTCGGGTGTGTAGTAAGACCCAGATAATTGTTGGAAGAAAGCTGAATCAGCTCTTTTCCTTCTATCGTTACTTTCGCCCCCTGATCTGATTCGATAGGTATCAGCGGACGAAAAGTACCTTCAGCTTTCATCTGATTCAATTCTTCTTCAATATATTCAAAGCCCTTCATATTAATTTCCTCCTTTTAAAAATGAATATTGCAGTTTCATGTTATGTTCAGTTTTACATATTCTTTTGAAAAGAGCTGTTGTCTTCCTTGGACCTGAAGTTAAGACAACAACTGACTTTATTTAGTTTCACTTAGTGCTCTGTCAAAGTATTCATTGTGAGAATTTATGGATGCAGCACTACTTTCCCACATTCCCCTTTCAGCATTAGATTAAAGCCTTTTTCAAAATCAGCTAAATCAAAATGGTGGGTGATAATTGGATCTACATCTACCTGACCGGAAGAAAGCAGTCCGGCAGTCTGCTGCCATGTCTGGAACATCTTCCTTCCTGTAATTCCCTGCACAGTCACACCTTTAAAAACAATGTCATTAGTTACATCTATTTCTACCGGGCGCACTGGCAGACTTAAAATAGAAACGCGTCCTCCGTTTGTGACCATTTTAAAACCCTGGTCCATTGCTACCGGATGACCACTCATCTCGCACACAACATCCACTCCGGCATTATTCGTTTCTTTTCTTACAACTTCCAATGGATCTGCATGCATAGAATGTATTGTATCTGTTGCTCCCATTTTCTCAGCCAGATTCAGCCGGTAATCGTTCAAGTCAAAAGCAAATATTCTTGAGGCTCCAGAAGCTTTTGCTACGGAAACAGCCATTAACCCAATTGGACCGCATCCAATCACTGCTACAGTTTTTCCTGAGACTTCGCCAGCCAATACCGTGTGCACTGCATTTCCCAAGGGTTCCTGAACACTTGCCCGGTCCCAGGATAAAGAAGGATCATTTTTCCATATATTCTGTGCAGGAAGAGAAATATATTCTGCAAAGCACCCATCTCTATCCACACCGATAATCTGCGTTTCCTGACAGATATGTGCGTTTCCTGTCATGCACTGAGCGCAGTGTCCGCAGACAATATGCGTCTCTGCAGAGACATGATCGCCCACTTGTATATTATGAACTAAATCTCCCGTTTCAACGACCTCGCCTGAAAATTCATGGCCGAATATATACGGAGGTTTTACTCTGCTCTGTGACCATTCATCCCAGGCATATATATGTACATCTGTGCCGCAGATAGAAGTTGCCTTTACTTTTATTAATACTTCCTGCGCGCC
Organism: Alkalicoccus daliensis; assembly: GCF_900103955.1. Lineage (GTDB taxonomy): Bacteria > Bacillota > Bacilli > Bacillales > Salisediminibacteriaceae > Alkalicoccus > Alkalicoccus daliensis. The sequence continues at coordinate 394,601 of NZ_FNIL01000001.1, read as the reverse complement.
GCATTCAGGTACTGGAACTTCTTGTAATTCTGCACCTTTTGCTTTCTTCGATTTTACAACCGCTTTCATCATTTTAGTCATTTAACTCGCCTCCTTTGCTTCTTCTTAACACAGTTTATCATGTTTGTATGTTCACCTCAACCGAACTGTCCATTCCAAAAAAACATATTATACTGTCTTTTGAATAATATCATAATAAAAAACCGGACATAGGTCCGGTTTTTTATTATGATATTATTATCTAGGTTCTACAATAAGCTTTATTGCTGTACGCTCTTCTCCATCAATTTCAATATCAGTAAATGCAGGAACACATATTAAATCGATGCCGCTTGGAGCAACAAATCCTCTGGCTATCGCAACAGCTTTTATTGATTGATTTAATGCACCGGCGCCTATTGCCTGAATTTCCGCTGTACCTTTCTCGCGAATAACGCCCGCAAGTGCACCAGCTACTGAGTTCGGGTTGGATTTTGCTGATACTTTTAATATATCCATGTAAGCTACCTCCTCTATTGTAGTTAAAGAACGATTTTGAGCATGTTAGTTTGCATCCTGCCGGCCTCTAACGCAACACAACTACCCGCTTTCTTTCTCTTTACCACTATACCCACTCCTGCTAAACCTAAAATCTTTTTCAATCAAAAAATGGAGCATCCTCACTGATATGGACTCTTTTAATCAATGTTGCTTTTCCAGTGTTTTCGTCGATATCAAAATATACACCGTTTAATTGTTCCCGTCCTTTTGAAACTTCAAAGCGGGCAGGCAGATTTGTTAAAAATCGATTAATTACTACGTCTTTCTCCATGCCCAGTATGCCATCGTAAGGACCGGTCATACCAACGTCAGACAGGTAAGCTGTTCCTTGTGGAAGGATCCTTTCGTCAGCTGTAGGGACGTGTGTATGTGTACCTATCACCGCCGATACTCTTCCATCCAGATACCATGCCATCGCCTGTTTTTCACTTGTGGCTTCCGCATGAAAATCTACAAAAATATTCTTTGTAACTTTCCCGGCTTCGCTGACAAGTAAATCTGCTTTTTGAAAAGGACAATCTATTGCTGGCATAAATGTTCTTCCCTGCAGGTTTAATATAGCTACTGTCTGTTTGTTAATTTTTAAATAACGGATTCCTTCTCCCGGAGTGCCTGGAGGAAAGTTTGCCGGCCTTACCATTTTCTCGGCACCATCTATGAAATCGAAAATTTCTTTTTTATCCCACGTATGATTTCCCATCGTTAACATATCTGCGCCTGATTCCAGAAGCTCGTGATAAATCTTTTTTGTTATTCCTTTTCCCCCTGCAGCGTTTTCTCCATTGACAATTGTCACCTGCTGATGAAACTTTGAACGTATTCTGGCAGCATAAGTTTTCCATATATCACGGCCTGGGGAACCTACGATATCTCCAATAAACATAATTCTCATATAAACACTCCCTAAAACTATTATTGCTATTTCACAAGAGAAGGGCTGTACCGCAATAATAAATTGTCTGCGGTACAGCCCTTACTTACCTCTTTATTTTGCGTATTCAACTGCTCTTGTTTCCCGAATTACGGTTACTTTAATGTGACCGGGATAATCCAGTTCATCTTCTACTCTTTTCGTTATATCTCTTGCTAAACGATACGAGTCCTCGTCTGAAATAGTATCAGGCTGCACCATAATGCGAATTTCCCTGCCTGCCTGAATCGCATATGATTTCTCTACTCCCTCGAAGGATTCAGAAATCTCTTCAAGTTTTTCAAGTCGTCTGATATACGTTTCAAGCGTTTCTCTTCTCGCACCTGGCCGAGCGGCTGATAACGCATCTGCTGAAGCAACGAGAGTTGCAATAACAGAAGTAGCCTCAGTGTCACCATGGTGGGAAGCGATACTATTAATTACAACCGGATGCTCTTTATATTTTGTTCCAAGTTCAACACCGATTTCCACGTGACTTCCTTCTACTTCATGGTCAATAGCTTTGCCGATGTCATGTAACAAGCCAGCTCTTCGTGCCAGCTGCACATCTTCCCCTAATTCAGCCGCCATTATTCCGGTTAAGTGAGCCACTTCTTCCGAGTGCTTTAAAACGTTTTGACCATAGCTGGTCCGGAATTTTAATCGACCGAGAATTTTAATCAAATCAGGATGCAGATTATGAATGCCCATTTCGAATGAAGACTGCTCTCCGTATTCTCTGATCATTTCATCTACTTCACGGCGTGATTTTTCAACCGTTTCTTCAATTCTTGCTGGATGAATTCTTCCATCCTGTACCAGCTTCTCTAAGGAAGACTTGGCAATCTGACGCCGGATTGGATCGAACCCAGATAATACTACCGCTTCCGGTGTATCATCTATGATTAAGTCAATGCCTGTAAGGGTTTCCAGTGCACGAATATTCCGGCCTTCCCGTCCGATAATTCTTCCTTTCATTTCGTCATTCGGCAGATTCACAACTGAAACCGTAGTTTCTGTAACGTGATCTGCAGCACAACGCTGAATTGCCAGAGAAAGAATTTCTTTTGCATTTTTGTCTGCTTCCTCTTTTGCACGGTAAGTAAAGTCTTTAACTAATACTGCCTTCTCATGCTTCAATTCATTTTCCATTGTTTCCATAATAATATCTCTTGCTTCATCTTTCGTAAATCCTGAAATTCTTTCCAATTCTTCCTGTTGCCTGTTTACTAATTCCTCGACTTTGCTATTCATGTCGTCGACTTCTAGCTGACGCTCAGACAGCTGCTGCTCGCGCACTTCAAGCGCATGTTCTTTCTTGTCCAACGTCTCACTTTTACGATCAAGGACTTCTTCCTTTTGAACTAATCGGTTCTCTTGTTTTGAAATGTCGTTACGACGATCACGGATTTCCTGTTCAGCATCCAGACGAATTTTGTGCGCTTCATCTTTCGCTTCGAGGATTGCTTCTTTTTTGCTTGATTCTGCTTCCCGTTTCGCATCATCTATTGTAGTTTTAGCAAGCATTTCTGCACTGGAAATTTTTGCTTCTGCAATAGACTTACGTACAAAATATCCGACAAAGAACACGATTACTGCAGTGAATAGCAAAATGAGGATTTGTAGTGTCAAATTCACGATTGACTCACCTCCTCATGCTATTTCTGTAGTAGAGCTAAGTTTTTAAATGGTTCATGTCTCATTAGCACTAAAAGAACAATTCAATATTAAAATATTCACACTTACTGCAAACCTTTAATAAAGTGTTCTTGTTAATTGTATGCTTCCCTAAGAATTCTGTCAAGCATTGGAAAAGTGAGGAAACCATATGCCCCAACGTTTACGGCAGTAAAGCATTGCTTTTGACAAAAGGTTTGCAACAGCGGATGTTCCTATAGTCCCCCTAAACCTTAAAATCCCGCCAGATGATCTGACGGGATTTCAAAGTATTGTTTATAACTTTAATTATTTAAGATCAAGTTCGTCGTCTATTTCGCCGGGCTCTTCAGGAGCAGGAACCTCGACCGGCTCTAAAAGCCCGTGATGCTCTCTGACTCTGCGGTCTACTTCTTCCATAATGTCTGTATTCTCTTTCAAATACTGCTTCGCATTCTCGCGTCCCTGACCCATACGCTCTTCATTATAAGAGTACCATGCACCACTTTTCTGCACGATATCAAGTTCTGAAGCAATATCAATTAATGATCCTTCGCGGGAAATTCCTTCCCCATACATTATATCTACTTCTGCTGTACGGAACGGAGGAGCAACTTTATTTTTCACTACTTTTATTTTTGTTTTATTACCAATCATTTCATTACCCTGTTTTAAAGTTTCAGCACGTCGCACTTCCAGTCTTACAGAAGAGTAGAATTTTAATGCTCTTCCCCCTGGGGTAGTTTCAGGGTTACCAAACATTACACCAACTTTTTCACGGATCTGATTAATGAAAACTGCAATCGTGTTCGACTTCGATACAGCACCTGACAGCTTTCGCAGTGCCTGAGACATTAAGCGTGCCTGAAGGCCTACGTGGCTGTCTCCCATTTCACCTTCAATTTCTGCTTTTGGAACCAGAGCTGCAACAGAGTCAACTACGATCATATCTACTGCACCACTTCTTACCAGTGCTTCTGCAATTTCCAGTGCCTGCTCCCCTGTATCAGGCTGTGATAATAGAAGTTCATCAATATTCACACCAAGATTCTGCGCATATTCAGGATCAAGTGCATGCTCAGCATCAATAAATGCAGCTTGTCCACCGTTACGCTGCACTTCAGCAATTGCATGAAGGGCTACTGTGGTCTTACCGGAAGATTCAGGACCATAAATTTCGATCACACGCCCTCTTGGATATCCGCCTACACCCAGCGCTATATCCAATGCAAGTGTACCGCTTGAAATAGTAGAAACGCGGCGGTCGGTCTGTTCTCCAAGTTTCATAATGGACCCTTTACCAAACTGCTTTTCGATTTGTTTTAATGCCATGTCTAATGCTTGTTTACGGTCTGACACGTGTACATCTCTCCTTTTAGATCTATATTAGTTCAACTGCCTACAGACAGATAAAGCTTCGTTCTGCAAACATCCGTTCGCTTATTTCAGTATATATAAAAACACCCGCTTCGTCAATTAATTAGAAGCGGATGTTTGATTTATTTTCTTTTTGGTCTAGGTTTAGCAGGTTCGAGGTTGATCTTTGCTCCGCCTACTCGTGCGTATTTAAGACCTTCATACACAAAAGGTGCTGATTCTTGAGGAACCTCCATAAAAGTGAAGTTTTCAAAGATATCAATCTTACCGATAACTTTCGGGCTAATCCCTACAAGTTTAGATACATCTTCTACGAGTTTTTTCGGTGTCATATCCACATTACGGCCTACGTTAATGAAGAAACGTGTCATACCCTGCTGTGCTCCTGTTTCCCCAAAGTCCTGGGTAGCAGTTTTTTCATCAGCTTCATGGCTGTAGAAGGCAAGTTTCATTAAAGAACTTACTACTTTATCAGCTGGATATTCCCCAAGAAGATCTGCAACAAGAGAAGAGTACAGAGAGTCATCCTGCTGGTCATCTTCAATTAGCTGAACGATCTGGTGTTTCCAAGCTTCCTGCTGCTTTTCCACAACTTCTTCAATGGAAGGAATGCCACGCACAGGGATTTTACTTTTAATTTCTCTTTCAATCGAACGCAGATGCTTCATTTCACGCGGCGTAACAAGAGTAATTGCAATACCGTCACGTCCAGCGCGTCCTGTTCTGCCGATTCGGTGAACATAGCTTTCCGGATCCTGAGGAATATCATAGTTAATAACGTGAGTAACGTTGTTCACATCGATACCGCGTGCGGCTACATCAGTAGCAATTAAAAATTCAATTGTAGACTTACGGAACTTTTTCATTACTCCGTCACGCTGAGACTGCGTAAGGTCGCCATGCAGACCATCTGCAGCGTACCCGCGAGCCTGAAGAGATTCTGTAAGTTCAGAAACACCTTTTTTCGTACGGCAGAAAATAATTCCTAAGTCCAGCGTTTCACTGTCGATAATACGGCAGAGAGATTCAAGCTTGTTTTTATCAAGTACTTTATAATAAACCTGCTCAATTGAAGGTGCAGTCATTTCACCTTTATCAATTGTCACATGTTTAGGTGAATTCATATACTTATTAGAAAGTTTGCGGATAGCGGGGGGCATTGTAGCTGAGAATAACAGCGTCTGACGCTCCGTGCTCGCATTCTTTAGAATTTTTTCAATGTCATCGATAAAGCCCATATCCAGCATCTCATCTGCTTCATCCAGCACTAATGTGCTGATTTGGTCGAGCTTCAGTGTACCTCTGTTTACATGGTCCAGAATTCGCCCGGGCGTTCCGACAACAATCTGTACACCGCGTTTTAGAGATTTAATCTGATGTCCAATAGACTGGCCGCCATATACCGGCAGAGTCTGCACCTTGTTGAATTTTGAAAGCTTTTGAAATTCACCAGATACTTGAATTGCAAGCTCACGTGTAGGAGTTAATACTAATGCCTGCACATGTTTCTGCTTTGAATTTACGTCGTTAATCAGCGGAAGACCAAATGCTGCTGTTTTACCAGTACCGGTCTGCGCCTGGCCGATTACATCATGCTTTTCTAAGATAACAGGAATTACTTTTTCCTGGATTGGAGAAGGAGCCTCAAAGCCCATCTCTTTAACTGCCTTTTTTAAACTGCTAGCAATATCAAATTCTTCAAACTTAAATTCCATGTATTCATCCATCCTTTTCGTTTCGTAACTCTTGAAACAAGAGGTATAACCCTCGCTTCACCGCGTACGTACGGATTCTGTTTCTGCTGCCGCCCACTCTTACAAAGTGAGCTTCTGTCCCTTCAGGACCAGCTAAGCCTATAAACATTTCCCCTGGCTGGTATCCTTCCAACGGATCGGGACCTGCAGCGCCAGTAAAACTTATCGCATAATCCGATTGGAATAATTTTCTTGCGCCCTCTGCCATTGATTTGGCACAGGCTTCGCTGACAGCTCCATCATTCTCTAAAATATCTGAGGGGACATTCAAGGAAGCCTGTTTGGCATCATTACTGTAGCACACTACACCACCGGGGAAAATCATGGAAGCTCCAGCAAAGGAAGTCATCGTATTTGCAAATAATCCTCCGGTTAAGCTCTCCGCTGCACTTACAGATATCTCTTTATCTCTCAGCATATCTGCAACCGTCTGCTCCAGTTCCTGATCACTTTCACCATAACAATATTCGCCGACTCTTTCAAAAACTTTTTCCTTCAATTCATTCAGCATTTCTTCATTCGTTTCAGGAGAAGGTCCTTTTACTGTTAGACGAAGAGTGACTTCATCATCTGAAGCTAACGGAGCAATTGTAGGATTTGTCTGTTCCTCCAGCAAATCGTCTATTTTATCTACCAGCTGAGATTCTCCTATTTCATAAAACCTTAAAATCATGGACTGCATTTTTTGATTATCACTTATGTTTTTAGATAAGTATGGAATTCCATAATTTTTAAACATAGCTTTCATTTCTCTTGGCGGGCCGGGGAGAAGCATAAATACCGTACCCTGGTGTTCAAAAATGCTTCCGCATGCCAAACCTTCATCATTCTGCAACACTTCAGCACCATCAAAAGTTAATGCCTGCTTTAAATTGTTGGAAGTGGCTTTCTTTCCTCTTTTATCGAAAAATTCTTCGAGACGTTTCATGGCTTCATCATCATAGATCAGATCAATACCAGTCATGGAAGAAAGTGTTTCCCGGGTGAGATCATCTTTTGTTGGACCTAATCCACCTGTAAATATAAGAATATCCGCTCGGTTTTGCGCTGTTTTAACAGCTTCCTGTAATCTCTCCGGATTATCACCAGCAACTTGATGATAATAAACATTTACCCCAATTTTAGACAGCTCTTTCGAAATGAAAGTAGCATTTGAATTATCGATTTGTCCGAGCAGCAGCTCAGACCCCACTGCAATAATTTCAGCATTCATTTTCTTATTACCTCCTACTGGGACTCTGTAAGGACGTGTTTGTTTTTAACAAAGTAGTCTATGCCGGAATACAGTGTGAGTATCACAGCAATATAAATCATTACAGTGTCAAATGGTATGGATGCCAGCTCAAATATAACATTATGCAGCAAAAGCGCAGCTGCAGCAACAATTTGACTGACTGTTTTCCATTTACCCCATATGCTTGCAGCTATAACCTCACCGCTTCCGGAGGCTACAAGACGGAGTCCAGTAACAGCAAATTCTCTGCTTAAGATAACTACTGCAGCCCATGCCGGAAACATATCTAATCCGACCAATCCTACAAATGCAGCAGTAATCAGCAGTTTATCTGCCAGGGGATCAAGAAATTTGCCCATATTCGTTACCATGTTATAGCGGCGCGCATAATAACCATCCAGCCAGTCTGTGGCAGCAGCAACGATAAAAATCATTGCAGCAATAAAGTGGGATAAGGGGATGTCTGCTCCTAATAAAGCAAAAGAGCCCCATCCAAAATCAACCAGCAGAAAGACCATAAAAACTGGAATGAGCAATATTCGGGAAATCGTGATCTGATTGGGAATATTCATCGTATCCTCCTCAAGTATCCTGAGCGCAATTGATATATAAAGCCGTATTCATTTTATCAAAATACCGGGCTAATTGCGAACGTTCTTTCTATTATTGAAATTATTCAGCTGTATTCACAAAAAAAAGTGCCCAGAGGCAGGCAGAGCTGCCTGAAGCGGGCACTAAGCTTAAAAATTATCTCTTTCAATAATAATATACTGGTGATGATCATCCGACTCATATTCTAATTCTTCTCCGTTAATTAGGAGAGTCGCTGTTCTTGTGCTTCCCATATTAAAGATTACCTCAGATTCATCACTAAAGTCAAATGATATCTCATCACCGGAAGAATGCGTCTGCTGATGAAGCTCATCTCCTTCATCATTAGAAATTAAAATCCAGCTGTCACCGGTGAAATTCAATTCTACTTCAAACTCTTCTGCTCCGCTTAAAGTGTAAGTGTAGCGGTTACCGTCCTCATTTGTAAACTCAAGTTCATTTTCAGGAGTTTCATTTTCATTATTTTCATTGTTTTCATCATTTACGCTGTTTTCTTCGTTATTATCTGCATTATCACTGCCGATATTCATTTCATTTTCAGGTTCTTCCGGTCCTTCGTTATCGAAAGAAGAATTTTCGTTCAGGCCGGCCTGCTGTTCATTATTGTTCCCGACATCTGCAGTATTATTATTATTCCCAGGAACTGCTGTCTGATCATCCTGATTGAATATCCAGACTGCTAAAACAATAGCCACAATGAAAAATAAGGCTAAAATTGTAGGTAGAAGAGAAGCAAAAGCAGATTTTTTCCTTCCGGAGGGCGCTGATTTATTTCGGGAAGTTCTAGGAGGAAGCTCCTGAACTTCACTCTTTTTCGGCTTAGGAAGTTCAGCTTCGTGCTCTGCAAAAATCTGATTTGGATCAAGCCCCACGGCTTCAGAGTAACTTTTTACAAAAGCTCTGGAGTAGAATTCCCCAGGCATTTTTGAAAAATCCCCTTCTTCAATCGCTTCAAGATAACGTTTTTGAATCTTTGTAATTTGCTGGAGTTCCTCCAGTGAATATCCTTTTTCCATTCTTGCTGTTTGTAATCTTGTACCTAATTCTGACAATCTAAACACCTACTAACTAAGTGATATCAAAATGAAGAATAGTTCTGTTCCACAGCTTCGTAAGAAATCACTTGATTTTCATCACTGCGAAGCTCGATGATATAATCGAAATCATCAATCGTGTACTCAGTAGTACGTACAAAAATATCAGGATGTTCAATTACTTTTGTAGCAGGCAGACGCATCATTTCAGAAACCAGCATCTGGTGCTTTTCCGAACCTCTGATTGTGGATACTATTCCATCAATAATGTAAATATTATCTTCTCTCATTTCATCATCAGCAAGCTGGCTCCGCATTGTTTGTTTCAACATGGTGGAAGAAAGAAATGACCACTTGCGATTTGCACATACGCTTGCTGCTACTACAGATTCTGTTTTACCTACTCTCGGCATCCCGCGGATGCCAATAAGCCGGTGCCCGTCTTTTTTGAATAACTCTGCCATAAAATCGACGAGTATCCCCAGCTCTTCACGTACAAAACGGAATGTTTTCTTTTCTTCTTCATCCCGTTCTATATAGCGCCCGTGCCTAACAGCCAGCCGGTCCCTCAATTTGGGCACCCTAATTTTCAATAAAGTAATGATATCCATTGTTTCCAGTATGAATTTTAAACGCTCTATCGCTTCGTCATCCTGACTTACGATAAGCATCCCTCTTCTCTGGTGCTCTACCCCATTAATAGTTAAAATATTTATACGGAGCATTCCCAGCAATGAAGCTATTTCTCCAAGAAGACCAGGTCGGTTCTCATGAATTTGATACTCCAGGTACCACTCTTTGCGCTCCATAAAGTAACCCCTCTCTTCAATCTCCATACCTTTTTTCATCATAATAGATCCTGTGAATAATGAAAAGAGTAATTCCATTATTCTCTAAAAATTCTTTTGAAATTTTCATTTCTTATATGGGGAGTCTATTAAAACAGCCTGTAAAATCCGTACATTAAATAAAAATGAGTTATTCATTCCTGTCAGCACACGTACTAAGTATACCATGCTCCATTTACAGAAAGCACGTGTCCATGAATATAAGAAGAATTTTCACCTGCTAGAAATTCTATGCAAGCAGCAATTTCTTCCGGGGAAGCAAACCTGTTCAGGGGAATCTGCTCTTTTACTTCTTCTGTTTCTTCTTTGGAGTATAGGCTGAGCATGGGAGAATGAACCGCCCCAGGGGCCACCGCATTTACCTTGACACCACTGAGCGCAGTTTCTTTTGCCAGAGATTTCACAAAGCCAAGCTGCGCAGCCTTCACTGTAGAATAAATCACTTCCATAGCTGCTCCTGTTTCTCCCCAGATAGAAGAAACAAACACAACAGCACCTTTTTTTCTTGAAATCATAGACTGCAGTACTCTTTTCGTAATAGCCGCAGGTGTAAAAAGTCCAATAGTCATTTCTTCAACAAGCATTTCGTCCTCGGTGAGCTGAAATATTTCAGGACGGGAAATGCCGGCATTGTGTATTAAAAGCTCCAGCTCTCCAGCGTAAGGTTCTAATGCAGCTACAGCAGCTGCGGTATTTGTGAAGTCAGCCTGAACGATAAATACCTCTGTTTTCTTCTGCAGTTCTTCCTGTAATTTTAATGCTCCTTTATCATTCTGGTGGTAATGCAAAAGGAGCCGATACGAAGAAGCCAGCTTTTTCGCTGTTGCTTCTCCAATCGCTCCTGTTGCTCCGGAAATAAATGCTAAAGGTTTCATGTTTCATTTCTTTCAGGAACTATAAAGCATGCTGATACTTGATTTGCCAAGTCGAAATGGTCTTCCAGAACTTCCTGTAATAATGCCGGATCGATTTTCTCCAATTGTGGAATTACGTCAAACAAATCCATCTCGTTGAATCGATAGCGGGTAAATTGATTCGCGATATATTCAGGAGAATTCAGTGCACGTAAAAAGAAACCAATTTTCTTTTTGCGGATTCTTTCAAAACTCTCGACCGGAAAAGGTTCACTTTTAAATTGTTCAATTGTTTTCTTTATTTCTCCTGCAAGTTTTTCAGGGTCTTCTGAATCTCCGCCTATTACAGAAAAGCCGAATCCACTTTCAGCGGTATAATCAAAACTGAAAGTATCATCAATTAACCCCGAAGAATAAAGACGCTGATAGTTTTCAGAACTCTGTCCAAAAATAAGTTCAAGAAGAATTTGGATGGAGAGCTCTCTGGATAAAAGGTCTTGCCCTTGAATGTCAGGATTTTTCTCTTTAACTCCAACTAAACATTTCCCAATATTCACCGGCATAGGAATTTCTGTCGCTTTCCGGTAGACATCTTCTCGTTCCTCAGGATAAAAACGTACCGGCTCTTCGGCAGTCTCAAAGGATTTTGATGCCTGATTCTCTCTCACTACTTTCATAACATGCTCAGGCTCCACGTTCCCTACAATAAATAAGACCATATTGGAAGGATGATAAAAGCGGTGGTAGCAGGTGTACAAATCATCTTTAGTAATTTCACTGATAGATGCTGCTGTTCCTGCAATATCTGTTCGAACTGGATGAGTTTCATACATTGTACCGAGCAGCCCGAAGAAATTCTGCCAGTCTGGATTATCTTCATACATATTAATTTCCTGTTCAATTATCCCTTTTTCCTTCTCCACGGTTTCTTCCGTAAAGTAAGGGTACTGCACAAAATCAATAAGGGTGTTTAAGTTCTTATCAACACTGGAAGTACTTGAAAATAAATAAGCAGTTCTTGTAAAACTTGTAAAGGCGTTTGCGCTGGCACCCTGTTTGCTGAAATCCTGAAACACATCGCCATTTTCGTGTTCAAACATCTTATGTTCCAGAAAATGTGCAATTCCATCAGGAACCTTAATCGGCTCTGAACCGTTCAGAGGTATAAATTTATTGTCAATAGAGCCGTACTTCGTAGTAAAGGTGGCATAAGTTTTGTTAAAGCCTTTTTTAGGAAGAATAAATACCTTTAATCCATTATTAAGCTCTTCAGTATACAACGTTTCATCTAACTGCTTGAAAGTTAAATTATGCATTGGCTTGTTCCTCCTTCCCTGAAAGAAAGTACACTGTATCTTTTTCCACTTGCTTTGCTGCGCTGATAATTTCGTCTTTTGTTACTTTCTTTATCTTTTCAATCCATTTTTCTGCAGTCCATTCTTCTCCGATAATTGAGCCGTGATATTCAAGCTCAACTCTTCCTCTCGGAACATCAATTGTCTCCAGGATCTGGTTGATAAGTACTGCTTTAGTCTGTTCGATATCTTCTTCAGTAAAATCACCATTTTTCATATCTTCCAGCTGCTGGTCAATAATAGAAGAAGCTTCGTCAAATTTAGCAGAGTCTATTCCCGCCATTACTATCATGATGCCTTTATGGCTTTCCAGTCTTGAGGCGGCATAGTAAGCAAGGCTCGCTTTTTCCCGCACATTCACGAACAGCTTTGAATGGGGAGAACCTCCAAATAAACTATTAAACACCTGCAGGGGGAAATATTGTTCATCACCGAATGTAATTCCGGTGCGGTAGCCGATATGAAGCTTTGCCTGCTGGACCTGCTGCTGCTCTTTAATAATATTAGGTGCTGAAGCAGCTTTCTTTTCCATGACTTTAACTGGAACTGGATTATTATCTTCCAGCCTCATGTATTTTTCAATATGGCCAAGAAGTTCTTCTTCCTGAATATCTCCAATGACGTAAAGATCCACATGGCTTTCCTGCAGCAGCTTTTTATAAGCCTTATACAAACTTTTCCCTGTTACTTTTGGAAGGTCCTGCTCATAACCCAGAACTGGCACGGCATAAGGCTCGTCTTTACACATTTCTTCCGTCAGACGTTTGTTTGCAAACCTCATTTTATCATCATACACACTTGCTATTTTCTGTTTATGGGAACGTACCTCTTCTGCAACCGCCTGTGCTGGGAAGCTTTCATTTTCCAGTGCCGGGTATAGGAAGATGGAAGAAAGAAGCTGAACAGCTCTTTCGGTTAAGGGAGCAGCATCTTTGAGAAATTTTTCATTTGCCACTTCCAGCCGGAAAGTTAAAATGTGATGTTCCCCTTTTTTTACTACATCTGCAGAAAGGTGTGCTCCATAAAGCTCCTCAAGCGCTCCCTGAATGTGAAGCCTGCTTGGAAAGTGCTGTGTGCCTCTTTCCAGAATCGAAGGCAGTAGTGCTTTCTCCGTAATATCTGATGAAGACAGTTCTGTTCTCAGCTGCAGTATAAAAGTATTTGTCTTAAATGAATCCACAGGCATGACATGCGTGCGGATAGAATGGATTGTCGCTTGATTCATAAAAAAGTGCCTCCTGTTAAAATACACGTTTTCGCAGCACGTGAAATTTAAATTTGTCTGCTCTGAAATAATTAATGGAATAAAGAACAGCTTGTTCATTATCATCGTAATGCATCTGCTTCAGTACCAGCAGTGCTGTTTCTGGATCACATTGAAGAATCTCGGATATATCTTCATGATACCCTATCGGCTCGATCTGCGTCATGGCATAGGCAATCGTCGTGCCGGATTTTTCTAATTGGTCAAAAATAGATTGATGCTCATGAGAAACATAATCAGGCAGTAAATGTTTAGGAATTTTATCCAAACAATATACAACCGGCTCATCATCAGCAGTTCTTACTCGTTCAATCGTCAAAATTTCTTTTAGCTCCTCATTATGAAACCGATGGCTATCCTCCTCTTCTGCTTCCTCTACGGCAGAAGAAAGAAAGTTCGTCCCTGGTTGTTTTTTCCCTCTTCTGATCATGTCAGTAACACTGAAAAGTTCCTCAATCCCGGAGGAGAAAAGCGGTTTGGAGTTAATAAAAGTTCCTACTCCATGCCTGCGGATTACTACGCTTTCATCTTCAAGCATACGCAATGCTTCTCTCAGCGTAGCTCTGCTCACTCCCAATTGTTTAGAAAGCTGAAACTCTGAAGGGAGTCTTTCTCCTGCTTCATACCTGCCTTCTTCAATATCCTGCTTTATCCTGTCTATAACCTGTAGATATAAGGGTCTTGAATCCGATTTAATCAATATGCACTCCTCCTGCACTTTTCCTATTATTCATAATATTAAATGTAACATGGATAGAGAAAATACTCTATCTGCAGCTTATCTACTCTTCTTCTCTTTTCGCTGCCAGTACTTCTCTCGGTTTACTTCCTTCATAGGGCCCGACAATCCCCTGCTGTTCCATTTCATCAATTAATCTTGCTGCTCTTGCATAACCTACACGAAATCTTCTCTGCAGCATGGAAACAGAAGCTGTCTGCATTTCTGTAACAAGCTGGACAGCATCCGGAAATAAAGCATCATCAGATTCCGCAGTTTCTGTTTCCGGCTCTTCACTCGGCATCATTTCCTCTGCATATTGAGCTTTTTGCTGCTCAATGCAATGTCTTACTACGCTTTCAACTTCTTCATCAGCTAAAAATGCTCCCTGGATCCGGGTGGGTTTGTTTGCACCCACTGGTAAAAACAGCATATCTCCTTTACCAAGGAGCTTTTCTGCCCCGTTTCCGTCTAAAATAGTCCGGGAATCCGTAGAACTGGAAACGCCAAAAGCAATACGTGATGGAATGTTTGCTTTAATAACACCGGTAATTACATCTACAGAAGGCCGCTGCGTTGCTATAATTAAATGAATCCCTGCAGCTCTTGCCATCTGAGCAAGCCTGGTTATCGAATCTTCCACTTCCCCGGAAGCCACCATCATAAGGTCAGCAAGCTCGTCTACCAGCACAACGATATACGGAAGCGCTGAATAAGCTTCCTCACGCGTTTCATTTTCTCTGCGTATGAGCTGATTATATCCTTCAATATTTCTCGTTCCCGTGGATGCAAATAGTTCATACCTGCGTTCCATCTCATTAACAACTTTCTTTAAGGCCTGTGCAGCTTTCTTCGGTTCAGTTACTACAGGGGAAAGTAAATGGGGAATACCATTATACACGTTAAGTTCCACCATTTTAGGGTCAATCATCATTAATTTCACTTCGTGCGGTTTGCTTCGCAGAAGAATACTGATAATTATGCCGTTTATACATACACTTTTACCAGAACCGGTAGCTCCAGCTACCAGCAAATGCGGCATCTTATTTAATTCTGCCATCACTGCTTCTCCGGAAATATCACGTCCTAAAGCAATGGCCAGTGGATTTTTTTCCTGTTTCATTTTAGAAGATTCCAGTACTTCTCTTAAGGTTACGAGCGCTACATCTGTATTAGGCACTTCTATCCCTATTGCAGATTTCCCTGGGATAGGCGCTTCCATACGGATACCTTTAGCAGCAAGAGCAAGTGCCAGATCATCTGTTAAATTTACAATTTTACTTACTTTTACTCCTGTTGCAGGATACACTTCATACTTGGTTACGGAAGGACCCAGATGCACTTTCGTCACTTTTGCTGAAACGCCGAAACTAGCGAGAGTTTCTTCTAACTTTCTTGCATTTTTGGAAAGCATGGAATGTTCTTTCGATTGTGACTGCTGTTTAGGAACCTGCAGAAGAGATGATTTAGGAAGTTCATAATCACGGTTTTCAAGTTCCTGCACTACTAAATTTGAACTTTCCTGTATTTTTATATCTTCATCTGCTGCAGGGGCCTCCGGTTCATTTTCATCTGGTTCCATATCGGAATCTTTGCTGCTGTCATTTTCAACAGGATCTTTTTCTTCATAGGCAGTTGCAGTAAAGTCATAAATTTCCGGTTCCTGTTCATTATCAGCTTCACTATTTGGTTCAGTTTCAGGAGAGGCTGTCGTCTCTTCAACAGATGTTTGGGCTTTTTTTTCTTTCCGCCTGCTCCAGCGCTCTTTTAATTCGTATAAAAAATTATTCCACTGTGCAGTTACCTTTTTCCTGAGTATTTTCCACATAGGTTTTTGAAGCTCATTACTTTTCTTTAATATGTCCACAAATGATCTGCCGCTCAGTATGATAACTCCTGAAATTGTCAGACCCAGGGCTGTGAGGACTGCACCTGCAAATGCAATCAGCTGATACGCTGACTGAAAAAAGAATGCGCCTGTTATTCCTCCATTAAATACCTGCTGATTTCCGAAGTTATTCATGAAATAACTGAATGGATCTGAAAAAGCGGGATTGCTCAATTGATTATGTAAAGGAATATGAGCAAGCATCGTAATTCCTGCAATTAACAGGAGCAATCCACTAATGTTTTTAAACTTCCAGACTGGGAATTGCCGCTTCCACATTATAAATAAGGAAAAATAAAGAAGTCCAAGTGATAGGAAGACGTGCAGACTTCCAGCGATAAACCTGAATACCGCCTGCCCTGTTTCTCCTGCAGGACCTAAAGAAAACAGGATTACCACTGCGAAAATCAATAAAAATAAACCCGTAATTTCATATTTCAGCGTCCGCTTCCAGAGCTGCTGTTTCTTTGTAGTTTTTTTGTTTTTAGTTGAAGCCATAAATATTCCCCCTGGATTATCCTTTTACGAACGTTTGTTTTACTGTTTTATTTTATCATGTTCTCAGCACTTTAAAAAGTTACAAAAAGAAAGATGTCCTGAGCAGCAACCAGGCGGCTCGGGACATCTTTCATTAAGCTTCCATAATAATCGGCATAATCATAGGGCGGCGTTTTGTCTTTTCATAAAGATATCGGCTTAATCGGTCTCTTACATGACTTTTAAGCTGGGACCATTCCGTTTGATTCTGCTCCATTGCTTCTCCAAGTGATTTTGTTACCAGCTTTTCAGCTTCATTTATCAATTCTTCTGATTCACGTACATAAACAAAGCCTCTGGAAATAATATCGGGACCGGATAAAATCTGATTGTGCTTTTTATTCAAAGTAACGACAACTACCAGAATTCCATCTTTGGATAAGAGACGTCTGTCCCGAAGTACGATATTTCCGACATCCCCTACTCCCAGTCCATCGATCAGTACATGGCCGGAAGGAATCTTATTTGCTCTTTTTCCCTTACGTTTTGTGAATTCAGCAGTTTCGCCTTTTTCAAGCAGAAAGATATTCTCCTGATCAACATTTACTGAAATTGCCAATTCACGGTGGGCGTGCTGCATTCTGTATTCCCCACTGATTGGAATGAAATACTGCGGCTTCACTAAGTTCAGCAATAATTTCAATTCTTCCTGGCTTGCATGCCCTGGAACATGAACTTTTTTAGTTTTTCCGTAAACCACATCAGCACCAGTCCGGGAAATAAGATCTATCAACTGCGATACCAGCTTTTCATTACCTGGATTTGGACGGGAAGAAAATATAATTCTGTCCTTCTTTTCAATTTTAAACAACGGGTGCGATCCTTTTCCCATTTTTGTCAGGTCGCTTAAAGGCTCTCCCTGACTTCCCGTAGTTAAAATCACTAAGTCTTCCCGGTTTCTGTCCTTAATTTCTTTTTTGGATATTAAAGTTTCATTTTCATCCACTAAAAACCCAAGTTCCTGAGCAATAGCTACCGCTCTCTCAATCGGCTTCCCTACCACAGCAACTTTACGCTCTTTATTTTCAGCAGCATCAATGACCTGCTGGATTCTATGAATATGAGTTGAAAAAACAGAGACTACTATCGCTTTGGGAGCTTCATGAAAAGCATCTCTTAATCCGTCTGCCACTACTGTTTCTGATGGTGTGTAGCCAGGCATTTCAGCATGGCTGCTGTCAGATAGCAGACACAGCACTCCCTTGGATCCTATTTCCGTCAATTTATCGATATCCATTGTTTTTCCATCCACAGGATTCTGATCAAATTTAAAATCTCCTGTGTAAAGAATCGGTCCCTGGGAGGTGTGAATAACAATCCCTAAGGAATCCGGAATGTTATGATTGGTCCGGAAAAAGCTTACAGGTGTTTTTGCTATTTTAATTTTTGAATCTGCATGTACTTCATGGAACTTCGGCCTGTTTTTCAGCTTGATTTCATCGCACTGGTCTTTAAGTAAAGCCAGTGTAAACTTTGAACCGTATACAGGCACCTTCAGATCTCTAAGCAGATATGGAACAGCACCTATATGCTCTTCATGACCGTGTGAAAGTATGATAGCTTTGATCCGATCTTTATTTTCCGTTAAATAAGTAGTATCAGGAATAACGATATCTACCCCAAGCATGTCATCTTCCGGGTGCATGCAGCCTGCATCAAGTATAAAAATATCTTCATCCAGTTCTACTACATATAAATTTTTACCAGTTTCCCCGAGTCCACCCAGGGCAAAAATACGAATTTTTTCAGTTTGTTGATTTGACAATGATTGTTCCTCCTGTGTAATTAAATTGTTGCTCCGCGCTCAGCCTCTCAGATCAAGTATACATGAATATTCAATTTCTCTACAAGTTTTCATAAAAATAAATATATCAAACATAATGATTATTTACTTTGCGCAAGTAAATATTTCCTCTTTCTACTACACATATGAAGAGAAAAGCTTTTATTTTTATATCGCTTTAGATGCCAGCTGAACTACCGCCATTCGCATCCAGCATTCAAACTTATACCTAATAACACACCTATAGATTATCCATTTATTTAAAAAAACCGTTAGGTAATAGTAATGAAGTGTCTGCGGTTTCTATTTCTACGTTTGCCGTGGAGAAAGCTTTCAGCTTCCGAATAGAAGGCATGGTTACGCACAGCCAATCCCATGAAAACCATTGGCTGGCTTCACTCATGTCAAGGTCCTTCCAGAATGCGGGACGGTCCAGTGATCTTCAAATTTTCTTTTTTCGCAGTCTCACCCAGCCACTGCGAAATGTCTTATATTACGAGAAAAATATAATGGTAACTCCAACCTTCATAAAACTACAGCACCATTTTTCTAAAAGTAATTTTAAAACAAATGCGGTCAAAAAAGAGCGGCGCACAGCTGGCGATTCCGGGTGGAAATAGGACGATTCGAAGATCCGGCTGCCGAAGGCAGACCAGCTGAGAAAGTCCCCTCCGGAAAGCGTCCAGCGGAAGCATAGCTTCTTACCGCATTCCAGAAAAGAAGCTCTTTCGTTCGTTTTTATATAGGAAACACGATATATTATTTGGATAATATTAGCTGATCAACAGACGTGACCTAACTAATACTAATATACTGATTTAAATTTCATCTTCGATTCATACTGTGTATTATATTAAAACTCTGCTAATTTAAGTGTAAAGCATAAGGGAACTTGTAAATTTTTTTCGTCTGCATTGTTTGTTTACCCCAGCATATACTGCAGAACCAAATTAATAACGCTTTCCAACAAAAATAACACTTCCCGGCTGCCGGTTTAAAATCCCAGCAACGTAAGGAAGTGCCGCTACCAAACTATGAATTAAATAAACTGACTGCAAAAAGCTGTTTTAGAAGAACCTATAAAAATATAAATCATTTATCGGCCGAAGCTTTATCATCTGCTTTTAAATTTGAAATGCGGATAAATCTATGAAGAAGGAAACTGCTCCACATTGGATACTTCATCTAAAGCTTTTTTCACGATATTCAGTTCACCTTCGGTAAGAGGAACTAACGGCAGTCTTACTCCTCCAGTATCAACTCCAGTTAAATGAAGTGCAGTTTTCACCGGAGATGGACTTGGTGCTATGAACATCGCATTCATAAATGGCACAAGTTTTTGGTGGATCGCCGCTGCTTCCTGAACTTTACCGTTTCGAAACAGTTTAATCATTTCCTGCATTTGGCTTCCTACAATATGGCTGGAGACAGATACAATTCCATCTGCCCCTACCGCCACAGCAGGAAGTGTCAGGCTGTCGTCCCCGGAATATACTTTAAAGTCCTGAGGAGTATTCGCTATAATAGTCGTGATTTGATCTAAATTACCGCTTGCTTCTTTTACAGAAAATATATTTGGCACTTCAGATAAAGCAATTGTAGTTTCCGGAAGCATATTTACCATTGTTCTTCCCGGCACATTATAAAGCATTACAGGCAGGTCCACTTTCTCAGCGATGGTTTTAAAATGTTCATATAACCCCTGCTGGGAAGGTTTATTATAATATGGTGCTACGAGCATTACTCCGTCAACGCCGTCTTTTACTGCCTGAATAGAAAGTTCTGCAGTAGCATACGTATCGTTCATTCCAGTTCCTGCAATCACAGGAATACGTCCCCCGCTTGCGTTTACTGATTCTCTGTAGAGCTCTGCTTTTTCTTTCATGCTCAGTGTTGCGGATTCTCCAGTGGTCCCTCCAACTATGACAGCTTCTGTTCCTCTGGAAATTAAAACGTCCATCAGCGGTCCTAATTTTTCAAAGTCGACAGAACCTGCCTTGTTAAATGGTGTGACCATTGCAGTTACTACATTTCCTAAATTCATTTAAATTCCTCCTTCAGCCATTATTCAGCGAGAAATGCTTCATGCAGTACGTTTACTGCCTCCAGCATATCACTTTCAGCAACCAGAACCCAAATAGTTGTGTGTGAATCTGCTGACTGCATAATAGGAATGTTTTTCTCATTTAACGCACTGACAATTTTAGCGGCTACGCCAGGTACACCACTCATCCCTGCACCTACTACAGCCACTTTTGCACATCGGTCCGTCCATGTTACTTCATAACCGGCAGCTTGTAAAGATTTACAAGCTTCTTCCCGCCTGGCAGCTGGTATGGTGAAAGTCAGGAAATCCGGATGAATGGAAATAAAGTCTACGGATAATTCTGCTTCTGTCATAATTTTAAAAATATCTCCCTGGCTTTCCGGATGTGAAATTTTCAGCTGTGAAATATCCTTTACCTGCGTAATTGCGCTTACAGGTTTTTCATCCAAATCCCTGCCCCTGATTGCAGACGTACTGGAAGCAATCAAGGTTCCGAAACCTTCCTCCTGAGAAGAGCGGATTCTTATTGGTACATCTGCCTGCATTGCTATCTCAACTGCCCGCGGGTGGATTACCTTCGCTCCTTGATAGGCCATGTTGCTAACTTCGCCATATGTAGCTGTTTCCATCGACTTTGCAGATTTTACGATTCTGGGATCTGCCGTCATAATGCCGCTTACATCAGTAAAAATATCTACGTAGGAAGCTTTTAAAGCTGCTCCGAGAGCGGTAGCTGAAGTATCAGATCCTCCTCTGCCCAGTGTGGCCACCGTTCCTTTCGGTGTTTCCCCCTGGAACCCTGTAACTACTATGACATCGTAAGTCTGGAGCACTGTTTCAATATTTTCTGTCTTGATATTTAATATTCTTGCGTCCCCATAGCTTTCTGAAATTCGGAAGCCTGCTTCCGCTCCGGTCATTGCATAGGAGGAAATTCCTTTTGACTGAAGCAGAGATGAAAACACTACAGAAGAAATTGTTTCTCCACAGGACATAAGAAGGTCCTGCTCTTTTTTGGATATATTCGGTAAAGAACCACCTACCAGATTCAAAAGCGTGTCTGTAGCATATGGATCTCCGTTCCTTCCGATAGCTGACACCACAACGACAACTTTATAACCGTCACGAAGCGCCGTGATCACATGCTCTGCACAGCGATCACGGCGCTCCTCGGTTTGTAAAGATGACCCGCCGAATTTTTGGACAGTAATTTTCATCTTTTCCACCTACTATTAATTATTTTAACAAGCCTAATTTTTGTAAGGAAAATGCAATTTGTACAGAATTTAAAGCTGCACCTTTCAAGAGGTTATCTGATACTATCCATAAGTGGAATCCTAATTTATCATCAAGATCCTGCCGGATACGTCCTACAAAAATATCATCTTTTCCTTTAGCATCTGCTGCCAGAGGATAAATCTGCTGTGATGGATCATCCTGGAGAGTTACACCAGGTGCCTCTGATAATATTTCACGGATTTTCTCAACATTTAATCCTTCTTTTTCCACTTCAATATAAACAGATTCTGAATGTCCTGTTTCTACAGGCAGCCGCACACAGGTAGCTGCTACTTTCAGGGATTCATCTTCCATTATTTTTTTTGTTTCGTTTATCATTTTCATTTCCTCAAATGTATAGCCGTTCTCTGTGAACACATCAATCTGCGGAATTGCATTAAACGCAATCTGATAATGCTTTTTATCGCCAGAGGCAGGCAGTACCTGTGGGTTAATTTCTTCTTCATTCATAATCTGACGGGACTGTTCGTACATCTCATCTATTGCATCCGCACCAGCTCCTGATACAGCCTGATACGTAGAAACTACTAATTTTTTCATTCCAAATTCTCTGCGGATCGGTTCAAGTGCTGCGACCATTTGAATAGTAGAACAATTTGGGTTTGCAATAACTCCATTATGATCTTTCAGTGCATGCTCATTCACTTCCGGAACTACCAGCGGAACATTTTCATCCATGCGGAATGCGCTTGTGTTATCTACAACAATGGCGCCGCGTTTTACTGCTTCGGGAGCCAGTGCTTTGGAAATGGAGCCGCCTGCAGAAAACAGCGCCAGCTGCACTCCTTCAAAAGATTCAGGTTTTGCTTCCTCCACAGTAAGCTCCTCATTGCGAAACTTAATTTTTTTTCCAGCGGATCTTTTAGAAGATAATAACTTTAACGAATTGATAGGAAAATCAAGCCGATCCAAAGTATTGATCATCTGCTCGCCTACGGCACCTGTAGCACCTAATATAGCGACATTAAAAGTTTGATTTGCCATGACTAAACTTACCCCTCTCAAAAATAATTTCTGTATTCACCTTAATAATTGTAGCAATGACTACGGAGAAATGCACTCTTCATTACAAGCAGTTTCACCCGATTTCCGCTTATGAGAGGCGTTAGCCGAGCTTCTGCGAACGATTCCTCAAGGAAAGAGGCAGACTTCCACTCGTGCTCACTAATGAGATGGAAGGCTGCTGGGATAATAATTCTTTACTTACAGTTTCAATCTCTCCCATCGTTACTTCTTCAATCCGGTTCACGACCTCTTCGATTGTTTTATGCTCGCCCAGAAGAAGTTCATTTTTTCCGTTTCTGCTCATAAAGCTGCTGGAGCTCTCCATGCTTAGCAGAAGGCTTCCTTTCAACTGTTCTTTGGCATTTCTTAATTCTTTCTCCAGGATACCGTTTTCCGAAATGTCCTGGATAGTAGCAGCAATAATATTATAAACTTCTTCTAAATATTTTTCCTGAGTTCCTGTATATACGGTAAGCAGCCCAGTATCCTTAAAGGCTTCGTGGTAAGAAAATATCGAATAGGCTAATCCTCTTTCTTCCCGCACTTCCTGAAATAATCTGCTGCTCATATTTCCGCCGAGAATATTGTTCAGCAGCACCGCAGCGTACATTTTTTCATCTGCTAACTCGTAACCTTCAAATCCCAGGCAGAAGTGTGCCTGTTCCGTTTCTTTTTCCTTAATTGCTTCTTCTGACTTAAAATAAGGGTAGCCGCTTTTTAAGCTTCCTTCACTTTTTGGAAGGCCATTAAAATACTTATTAATTGTTTCTACGAAAGTTTCATCGATGTTTCCCGATACTGAAATAACTACACGGTCAGCTCCATAATACTTTTTCATAAACTTCATGAGATTTTGCTTCGTAAAGGAATTCAGCGTTTTTTCCGTCCCTAATATCGGATCAGCCAGAGGATGACTGCCAAACGAAGATACTGACAATAATTCATGAACTAAATCATCCGGTGCATCTTCATACATATAAATTTCTTCCAGTACCACCTGTTTTTCTTTTCTGATTTCCTCTTCATCAAACACAGAATTAAAAAACATATCAGCAAGAATGTCCAATGCAGTTTCTGCATGCGTGTCCAGCACTTTCGCATAATAGGAAGTATACTCTTTGGAAGTCATTGCATTTACATAACCTCCAACTGCATCAAAGGCTTCCGCAATGTCTTTAGCAGATCTTTTTTTTGTGCCTTTAAAAATCATATGCTCAATAAAGTGGGCCATTCCTTTTTCTTCCTGGGTTTCATAACGTGAGCCTACGTTTACCCAAATTCCTAATGAAACCGATCTTACGTGGGAGTTCGGTTCCAAAACTACTCTCACTCCATTATCTAATACAAATTTCTTCATTCATACGCCTCCAGCTTTACCATGAATATTTCTGCTTATTCAACAGCTTCTTGAAATTCCAGATTCAAACCAGCTTTTTCCATCAGCAGGGTACCTTTTCAAACATTCAAAACGGTACTGCTATGAATGCTGTTTAATTTTTTGAAAAGCCCGTCAGAATATTTTTCTGACGGGCTGTGAAAATTAAATTATTCTTTCTCAAGCAACGCTTTACGAGACAAATTTACTCGTCCCTGGTTATCAATTTCTGTAACTTTTACCATTACTTCGTCCCCAAGGGCCAACACATCTTCTACTTTATTTACACGTTCATTTGCAAGTTGAGAAATGTGTACAAGTCCATCTTTTCCTTTAAATAATTCAACAAAAGCTCCAAATTTTTCAATTCGCTTAACTTTTCCTAAATATGTTTCGCCAACTTCTACTTCACGAACAAGGTCTTCGATCAGCTGCTTCGCTTTATCATTCGCTTCTGCATCTGTAGAGGCGATATATACAGTTCCATCCTGCTCAATATCAATTTTTACACCGGTGTCATCAATAATCTGATTGATGGTTTTACCGCTCGGTCCAATAACGTCACGAATTTTATTTGGACTGATAGACATCATGATAATTTTAGGTGCATACTGACTGAGTTCTTTTCTCGCATCAGGAAGTGCACTCATCATATTTTCAAGAATCGCCAGTCGGCCTCGTCTCGCCTGAGACAGCGCTTCTTCCAGTACCTGTCTGTCAATTCCTTCAATTTTAATATCCATTTGAAGTGCAGTGACACCATCTTTTGTACCTGCTACTTTGAAATCCATGTCGCCCAGTGCATCTTCCATGCCCTGGATATCTGTGAGCACTTCCACATCTTCCTCATGCTTCACAAGACCCATGGCAATTCCAGCGACCGGTGCTTTCAAAGGAACACCTGCAGCCATCATTGCAAGTGTACTTGCACAAATGCTTGCCTGAGAAGTAGAACCATTGGATTCCAGCACTTCAGATACGAGACGGATCGTATAAGGAAAATCCTTTTCTGAAGGAATTGCTTTTTCTAAAGCCCGTTCCCCTAAAGCACCGTGGCCGATTTCCCGGCGGCCTGGGCCACGGAT
Organism: Alkalicoccus daliensis; assembly: GCF_900103955.1. Classification (GTDB taxonomy): domain Bacteria; phylum Bacillota; class Bacilli; order Bacillales; family Salisediminibacteriaceae; genus Alkalicoccus; species Alkalicoccus daliensis. Next base: position 369,426 of record NZ_FNIL01000001.1, on the reverse strand, counting down.
AGGCCCTGTTTCACCAACACTGAATAACGGGAAATTATAATGATGCATAAATCGTTTTGATTCTTCAATTCCAAGCCCATCGATAATCTGCATGTCTCCAAGTGGAGCTAATGTACACACACTTAAAGCCTGTGTCTGTCCGCGGGTAAATAAAGCAGACCCATGAGTTCTTGGAAGAATATCCACTTCGGAAGCAAGCGGACGAATTTCATCTACTTTGCGGCCATCCGGACGAATACCTTTTTGGGTTATCAAGCGGCGTACTGTTTCTTTAAGAAGCTTTTCCAAAATGCTTTTTACTTCTTTCGTGCGGTCTTCTTCATCACCCTCTGGAGCATACTGCTCCAGTATTTCGTCATTCACTTCTTTGATAGCAGTGTCTCTTGCTTTTTTCTCCATAACTAACGCAGCTTCAGAAAGTTTATCCTGCACTTTTTCACGCACTTCTGCTTCTAATTCCGCATCTAAAGTAGCAAGCTTCACTTCCATCTTTTCTTTACCAACTTCAGCTGCCACTTTCTCCTGGAACGCAACCAGCCTTTTAATTTCTTCGTGTCCGAATAAAATTGCTTCAAGCATTACTTCTTCGGATACTTCATCTGCTCCGGCTTCCACCATGTTTATAGCATCTTTTGTACCGGCAACGATTAAATCTATATCACTCTGTTCCATTTCATCTGTACTTGGATTGATTTTAAAATTACCATCAATTCTTCCCACTACTACTCCTGCAATAGGTCCGTCAAACGGAACATCAGAAACGGAAATAGCCAGTGAAGAACCCAGCATCGCAGCCATTTCAGATGAGCAGTTCTGATCATTACTCATCACCATACTGATTACTTGAAGGTCATTTCTGAATCCATCTGGAAACAGTGGACGGATCGGCCGGTCGATCAGGCGGCTTGTTAATACTGCCCGGTCACTTGGACGTCCTTCTCTTTTAATAAATCCTCCAGGAATTTTTCCGGCAGAATACATTCTTTCTTCATAATTTACAGTTAATGGAAAAAAGGGAAGGTCTTTAGGTTCTTTTGATGCTGTCGCAGTTGATAGAACAGCTGTATCTCCATATCTGACCATTACAGCTCCATTTGCCTGCTTCGCCAGCTGGCCAATTTCCACAGTGAGCGTGTGCCCCGCCCATTCGGTAGTAAACGTCTTTTTTTCTGATGACATATATTTATTGCTCCTCTCTTCTTGCATCTTCAGCAGCGTTAATGTGTAATATGTAAACGTCATTAAACGTTATGCTTTTTCGTGATTTACATCCTTATTCATCATATCAAAAAAGAGGAATGATGAAAAGCGTTGGCTTCGCAAAGGAAGGCATAAGAAAAAGCGGGAGCATGCTCCCGCTTTAATCGCCTTAACGGCGAAGACCCAGCTTGTCTACAACATTACGATAGCGTGTAACGTCTTTCTTACGCAGATACGTAAGCAGGTTACGACGCTGTCCTACCATCTTAAGAAGTCCACGACGAGAGTGGTGATCCTTCTTGTGAGTACGCAGGTGCTCGTTAAGTGTGTTGATTTGCTCTGTAAGGATAGCTACCTGAACCTCTGGGGAACCGGTATCGTTCTCATGCGTTTTGAACTGGGAAATAAGTTCATTTTTACGCTCTTGTGTTAATGCCATCCTATTCACCTCCTAAAAATTTAATATAATCGCCAAGTGCTGAGCGTGCGTTGGTGAATCGCTGCGCCAAGCAATGGTTCGACTAATACAATATACATAAAATTAAGATAAAATGCAAGGATTATTCAGAGGATATGCCAAAAATTCTTTCTGCTTCTTTTACATCTTCTTTTATCCTGGAAACCAGTTCCTCTACAGAATTAAATTTAATTTCTCCGCGCAGGCGGTCATAAAAAGAAACAGTCACAAATTCATCGTAAATATCTTCCTCGAAATCAAAAAGATAAACTTCCAGCGTTTGTGAATTATTATTCTTATGAAAAGTAGGTTTTACACCTATATTCGCTACTCCTTCAATGGTTCGGTCCTTTAATTCTGTTTTCACTGCATAGACACCTGGAGCAGGAAGCAGGATTTTCGGTGCGGCTTCAACATTCGCTGTAGGAAACCCAATCGTTCTACCCCGTTTTTCCCCGTGAATGACAATGCCTGTCACTTCAAAAGGCTCTCCCAGATAACGGGCCGCTTTCAGGCTGTCACCTTGTTTTAAAGCTTCACGAACAGCAGTAGAGCTGACTTTTTCTTCTCCTTCGGTCCACTTTTCTACTGTTGTGGCTTCTATCAGACCACGTGAATGAAAAGAAAATGATTCCATCGTTCCTTTTCCCTTTTGTCCATACGTGTAATCAAAGCCAGCAACTACGTGCTTAACGTTTAAATTAATCAAATACTGATCAATAAACTGCTGCGGAGATAACGAGGCAAACTCTTCACTGAATTGAACTACATACAGCAGTTCGACTCCCAGGGATGCTAATTTTTTCTTTTTCTGGTCAAGAGTAATTAAATAATCCGCACTTTCTTTCCTGAGTACTTCTTTCGGATGCGGATTAAATGTCATCACAGCAGCAGTAACTTTTTTCTCTGCAGCAATAGCAATAGCTTTTTTTATTACTTTTTTATGTCCTTGATGGATACCATCAAAAAAACCAAGGGCTGCCACTGCCGGCTCATATTTTTCGCCGCTCTGGATCGGATGGACAAGTTCTACTACTTTCATATACCCACCTCTATTATAGGTCAATTGTGCGGATCATTTTTTCAGGTTTCATCATGCCATTTCGCTTGCTGTCTTTCTTATATAAAGCAAGTAGTTCATTTTTTTCATTCAATAACCCAAAGAAATCTTCCGTTATATTCTCTGCTGCTTCCGGAAGAGGAATAATTCCACCCTGGAGCACTTTTCTCTCGATTTCCGGCGCTATAATAAAGGTAGGAATTCCCTCCATCGCTTTCTCCACCGGCAGCAGGGCGAGGTCCGGATCATCCATTTTTTCCAATATATCCAATGGAATGCAGTCTTCTTTTGAAAATTTCCCCGAAGCAGTTCTCACAAGGTCAGACATATGGGCAGCATAACCAAGCATTTCTCCTATCTGCACAGAAAGCGTGCGGATATATGTTCCCTTACTGCATTCTACGTCAAAAGAAAATATCATTTTATTATCCTGAAATTTAATATCTGAAGTTCTTTCGATATTATAGATAGTTACTTCTCTGCTGGGACGGTCAATAACTAGACCTTCACGGGCATATTCATACAGTTTTTTTCCTTTAATTTTTACTGCAGAGTACATAGGAGGAGTTTGAGATATCACTCCCCGAAGACTCTCTAGAGTTTTTTCAATGTCCTCTTCCGATATTCGCTTTTCCACCGGGGTCGACTGTACGATCTCTCCATGTGCATCTTCTGTAGTAGTAGAATATCCTATTGTTACTTCCGCAGAATATTTCTTTTTATCAGCGGTTAAATATTCTACTAATTTTGTAGCTCTTTCCAGACAGATAGGAAGCACTCCTTCCACCTCCGGATCAAGCGTCCCTGTATGACCTGCTTTTTTCGTTTTATATACTCTGCGAACGCGGCTTACTGCATCAAAGGAAGTCATTCCCTTCGGCTTCCAAAGCGGCAGTATCCCTCCAATGGGGTGCATCTGCGCTGCTCCTTTCTATGTAACGAACAGAAAGCTGTCCTATAAACTATAAGACAGCTGACTATTAATATTATTCTCTTTCTTTCATTTCTCTTAATAAAGATTCGATACGGTTGCCTCTTTCAATGCTTTCATCAAACTCAAAAGAAATCTCAGGAGTTTTGCGGAGCTGTACCCGCTTACCTGCTTCAGAACGTATAAAACCTTTCGCCTTTTCAAGAGCTTCCAGTGTTTTTTTTCGTTCCTCTTCTTCTCCATAAACAGTTACGAAAACTGTCGCCTGCTGAAGATCTCCGGTAATATCTACATCTGTAATAGTTGTAAAGCCTAAACGGGGATCTTTCAGGTCACGCTGGATAATATCTGAAATCTCTTTCTTCAGCTGTTCAGCAACCCGGTTCGCTCTTACATTTGCCATGTTAATCACTCCTGAATTCACTGCGTCTTAATACCATTCCCAATTAATCAAGGTGGTATCCAAATAAGGGGAGCTGTCAATAAAAGCTATTAGCGCCTGAAGCTCTTTTTCTGCTGACAGCTTGTCCCCGCTTACTGATACTGCTACCCATTTTACACGCTGCCAAACATTTTGATGATCAATTTCTGCAAAAGAAACATTAAATTTTCTTTTTGCTTTATCAGAAATGCTTTTTGTAACAGAACGCTTTTCTTTCAAAGAGTGGGCATCATAAATTACTGCTTCAATCGTAATGCATGCAATTATCATGCACGCTTAATTTCTTCCATTACATAAGCTTCAATAATATCTCCCTCTTTAACATCATTGAAGTTTTCCAGGGTAATACCGCACTCATAATTTTTCGCTACTTCTTTTACATCATCCTTAAATCGCTTAAGTGCATTTATTCCGCCTTCATGCACTACTACACCATCACGAAGGAGACGAACAGTTGCGTCTCTTGTAATTTTGCCTTCTGTTACGTAAGAGCCGGCAATAGAACCGATTCGGGACACGTTAATTACCTGCCTTACTTCAGCCTGCCCAATGATTTTTTCTTCAAATTCAGGGTCAAGCATGCCTTTCATTGCTGATTCGATTTCTTCAATCGCTGCGTAGATTACTCTGTGCAGGCGTACATCAACCTTCTCAGCTTCGGCAGTACGTCTTGCATTTACGTCAGGGCGAACATTAAAACCAATGACGATAGCATTGGAAGCAGAAGCTAAAATAATGTCTGACTCTGCAATTGCGCCTACACCGGTGTGGATAATATTAACCTTTACACCTTCTACTTCAATCTTCTCCAGAGAACCTTTCATTGCTTCAGCAGAACCCTGTACATCTGCTTTTACAATGATATTAATATCTTTTATTTCTCCCTGCTGAATCTGGTCAAAAAGATCATCCAGACTTACCGTGGAATTCTGTTTACGGCTGGCAACTTTTTCTTTCATTGCTCTAGTTTCACCAATCTGACGCGCTTTTTTCTCATCTTTAAATACTTTAAACTGATCTCCGGCCTGCGGTACTCCGCTTAAGCCTGTGATCTCAACAGGCATAGAAGGTCCTGCTTCTTTCACTCGGCGTCCTATATCATTTACCATCGCCCGGACTTTACCGTAGGTGTTTCCGACTACAATTGCATCTCCTACACGCAGCGTTCCGCCTTGCACGAGAAGTGTAGCGACAGGGCCTTTACCTCTGTCTAATTCTGCTTCTACTACTGTTCCGTTTGCTTCTTTATCAGGATTCGCTTTAAATTCTTCTACTTCAGATACAAGCAGAATCATCTCAAGCAGGTCATCTATACCTTCTCCCTGAAGAGCTGAAACATTTACAAAAATTGTTTCGCCGCCCCATGCTTCAGCAACCAGGCCGTGCTCAGTTAGTTCCTGCATGACCCGGTCAGGGTTGGAACCTTCTTTATCTATTTTATTGACAGCCACAATAATTGGCACTTCTGCTGCCTTGGCATGATTAATAGCTTCCACCGTCTGCGGCATAACACCGTCATCCGCTGCAACAACAAGGATTGTAATATCTGTTGCCTGGGCACCGCGTGCTCTCATTGTAGTGAACGCAGCATGTCCTGGTGTATCAAGGAAAGTGATTTTTTTACCGTTCTCTTCCACCTGGTATGCACCGATATGCTGTGTAATTCCACCAGCTTCGCCAGCAGTTACTTTTGTATGGCGGATACTATCAAGTAGAGTAGTCTTACCATGGTCAACGTGTCCCATTATTGTTACGACGGGAGATCGTTCCTGGAGGTCTGCCGGATCATCCTCTGAAATCATGTTTTCAAATTCTGTTTCATCTACCACAATTTCTTCTTCTACTGCCACGCCAAACTCTTCCCCGAGCAGTTCAATTGATTCGTTATCGAGCTCCTGATTAATAGTAGCCATTACACCTAGGCCCATTAACTTTTTAATGATCTCAGAAGGCTCTTTATTAATTTTGTCTGCGAAGCCGCCTACAGTTAGTGGAAGTTCGTACGTGATGGACTCCGGTACTGGTTTAGCTTTAGGCTGAGGCTTTGGCGTACCCGGAGATCTGCGTCCTCCTCCTTTGCGGTTATTATGCGGACCTTTTTGAAAAGTTCCTTTTCCGCCTTTTTTGTTTTGCGCCTGTTTAGCCCCAGGTTTTTCTTTTACAGAAGGCTTATCATTTGAACGCTTTGGGTTGGAAGCAACCTTTTTTTCTTTCGCAGGTTCTGATTTCGCTTCAGATTTTCCTTCCAGCTTATCAATAGTATCCTGTGTAATCACGCTCATGTGATTATTCACTTTGATTCCCTGTTTTGCAAGCTTATCGATAACTTCCTTGCTTGTTACGTTTTTCTGTTTAGCATATTCATAAATACGTACCTTGTTCATAAACGTACCTCCTATTGGTTCCCTTTTATATTCAAGACTCTGTTAATTTACACATCAGCCCTTTTCTGTTCATTCTTCTTAAATGCTTTAGAAAATCCTTCATCAAGAATTGCAATTACCACGCGTGCTTCTTTGCCTATTGCATGTCCAAGTTCATATCTGGTGCCGGTGATATATAGAGGAACTTTATAAAAACTGCATTTATCATTAATTTTCTTGTGTGTATTTGCTGAAGCATCAGAAGAAAGAATGACAGCTTTCGCCTTTTTCGACTGAATTGCTTTTACTACCTGTTCTTCTCCTGTCGTAACAGCTCTGGCCCGCTGCATCAATCCAAGAAGAGAAGTCTGCTTCTGGTCCATCATATAACCTGGCCTCGTAAATGATGTCTTCTCAGCTGATCATATATTTCATCAGACACCTCTGTTTTTAAATGTCTATTCAATACTTTCTTTGACTGAGCTTCATCTATTACTGCGAGGTCATTGGAAACGTAAGCTCCTCTTCCGGATTTTTTTGAGGTCGGGTCGAGGAACACTTCACCCTCCGGAGACCGCACTACCCGGATCAGTTCTTTTTTTGGTTTCATTTCCTGAGTCACTACGCATTTGCGCAGAGGAGTTTTTTTCTTCTGCATAAAAAAACCTCCTTTTACTTTTCGTCTTCATCCAGCCAGTCAGCCACATTGTCCATTTCGTATTCTGCAGATGCTTCTTCTGTAGTTTCATCTTCTGCCTTCTGATCTTCGTCATCAAGCAGTCCAAGCTCCTCGGCTTCTGATTCACTTTTAATATCAATTTTCCACCCTGTCAGCTTGGCAGCCAGCCTCGCATTCTGGCCCCTTTTACCAATAGCAAGGGAAAGCTGGTAATCAGGTACTATCACCTGAGTCATTTTTTCTTCTTCGTTTACTGTAACTTTCACTACTTTGGAAGGACTCAGTGCATTTGCTACATAGACCTTAGGATCATCCGACCAGCGTACAATATCAATTTTTTCTCCACGAAGTTCGTCAACAATGGTCTGAACGCGCTGTCCCTTCTGGCCTACACAGGAACCTACTGGATCAATATCTTCATCCTCTGCATGCACGGAAATTTTAGATCTTTCTCCTGCTTCCCTGGAAACTGATTTCACTTCCACTGTGCCGTCGTAAATTTCCGGCACCTCCAGCTCAAACAACCTTTTCAGGAGCCCTGGGTGAGTTCTTGAAATCATAATCTGAGGTCCTTTTGTTGTTTTTTCAACTTTTGTAATAAATGCTTTAATTCGATCGTTATGCTTGTATGACTCGGTAGGCATTTGTTCATTCAAAGGCATTAATGCTTCTACTTTTCCGAGATCCACATAAATAAAGCGATGGTCCTGTCGCTGGACAATTCCTGTCATAATATCTTCTTCGCGGTCGATGAAATCAGAATAAATAATTCCACGCTCTGCTTCACGTACACGCTGTGTCACTACCTGTTTCGCAGTTTGTGCAGCTATACGTCCAAAATCACGTGGTGTCACTTCAATTTCCACTACATCATCCACTTCATAAAGCGGGTTGATATGATGTGCTTCTTCCAAAGAGATTTCCAGGCGTGCATCAAACACCTCTTCCACCACTTCTTTTCTCGCGAATACACGAATTGTTCCAATCTCTCTGTCAATGTCTACTCTAACGTTCTGCGCAGAGTTGAAATTTCTTTTGTAACCTGTAATTAAAGCCTGCTCAATCGCTTCCAGGATAACTTCTTTATCAATTCCCTTATCCTTTTCAATTGTAGCAAGAGCTTCCATAAATTCACTGTTCATAAACCGGGACTCCCCCTTTCTAAATTAAAAAACAACTGCTAATCTTGCTTTTGCAACTTGGCTGTAAGGAATTTCATATTCTTTAATACGAGTTTTTACTTTCACTTCAATCTTCAGTACTTCATCCTCAAAAGAAGCTAGTTTTCCTTCAATTGCTTTTTCACCATCTACAGGCGCATAAGTCGTGACATGTACGTGTTTGCCTACAGCTTTTTCAATATCCTGCTTTTTCTTCAGGGGTCTTTCCGCCCCTGGAGAAGACACTTCAAGATAATACGCCTGTTCAATCGGATCTTCAGCATCCAGTCTTTCACTAAGCTGTTCACTTACCTTCGTACAGTCATCAAGATCAACGCCGGAATCAGAGTCTATAAAAACACGCAGGAACCAATTTTTTCCTTCTTTTTTAAATTCGATATCAACCAATTCCAAAGAAAGTTCTTCTAATATTGGCGTAACGATCGTTTCAACGGATTGATAAACTTGCTGAGACATATTGAATATAACCCTCCTTTTCGATGGTCATTGGTAATTTATTTACAAATAATGGTTTTTTTCGCAAAAGAAAGAGTGGGTTCCCCCACTCTTTCTTCCACTCGTATCGCGCTGTCTGAAACAAATATACCATAACAGAGCGCTTCTTGCAAACAGATCAGAACAGCGACAGCTGATTGGAATCAGGAAGTCCTTCCAGACATCCATGGTCGTCAAGCTTTTCTAAAACACTCTTCGTGATTTTACTTCTTTCTCTCAGGTTTTCTTTGGATAGGAACTCTCCATCTTCTTTCGCTTTTTCAATTGCTATCGCTGCATTTGTCCCCACACCTGTAATTGCATTAAATGGTGGGAGCAGCTTGTCCCCGTCGACTTGAAACTCAGTAGCTTTAGATCGGTATAAATCTACTTTTTCAAAAGAGAAGCCGCGCTCACACATCTCCAATGACAATTCAAGCACTGTTACAAGACTTTTTTCTTTTGGAGAAGCGTCCAGCCCTTTAGCCTGAATTTCTTCAATCTGTTTCTTTATAGAAGCAGAACCTCTAATCATCGTATCCAAATCAAAATCGTCCGCTCTGACAGTAAAGTATGCAGCATAAAACATCATTGGCTCATGGACTTTAAAGTAGGCGATCCGGACCGCCATTAAAACATAGGCTGCAGCATGGGCTTTCGGGAACATATATTTTATCTTTAAGCAGGAACCGATATACCAGTCAGGCACACCATGTTTTTTCATTTCTTCTATCCATTCCTCTTCCAGACCTTTCCCTTTTCGTACAAACTCCATAATTTTAAATGCCAGTGGATGATCGAGACCTTTGTACATTAAATAAACCATAATATCATCCCGGCACCCGATAACATCCTTTAATTGACATGTACCAGCAGCGATAAGATCTGCGGCGTTATTCAGCCATACATCAGCTCCGTGTGACAGGCCTGAGATCTGCACCAGTTCACTGAACGTGGAAGGCTTTGTTTCCTCCAGCATTTGTCGTACAAACCTTGTACCAAATTCAGGAATTCCGTAGGTGCCTGTCTTACAAAGAATTTGTTCTTCGGTGACTCCAAGAGATTCCGTACCGCTGAACAATTTGAATACTTCCGGATCATCGATGGGAATTTTTTTAGGATCCATGCCGCTCAAATCCTGAAGCATACGGATTACAGTCGGGTCATCGTGTCCCAGAATATCAAGTTTCAAAAGATTATCATGAATAGAATGAAAGTCGAAATGCGTAGTTTTCCATTCGGATTCACGGTCATCTGCAGGAAATTGAATAGGAGAGAAATCGTAAATATCCAAATGATCAGGAACAACTATAATTCCCCCCGGGTGCTGTCCTGTAGTTCTTTTCACGCCGGTACAACCCTGCACAAGCCGGTCGATTTCCGCCCCGCGCAGCTGCAGAGCTTCATCGCTCTCGTATCCCCTGACATAACCATAAGCAGTTTTTTCAGCGACTGTGCCAATCGTTCCGGCACGGTATACAAAATCTTCTCCAAAAAGCTCCTTCGTATAATTGTGGGCTTTCGGCTGATAATCACCAGAGAAATTCAAATCAATATCAGGAACTTTATCACCTTTAAATCCTAAAAATGTTTCAAAGGGAATATCATGGCCATCTTTATCATAAAGTTCTCCGCATTTTTCACAATGTTTATCAGGAAGGTCAAATCCTGACCCGACGCTCCCATCATTAAAGAAGTAGGAATGTTTACAGTTCGGGCATACATAATGGGGAGGTAATGGATTTACCTCAGTAATTTCCGTCATTGTAGCTACAAAACTGGAGCCTACCGATCCCCTGGAACCGACCAGATATCCGTCGTTCAACGACTTTTTTACAAGTTTCTGCGAAATTAAATAGATGACTGAAAACCCATTTGAAATAATACTTGTCAATTCTTTTTCCAGCCGGTCAATTACCAGCTGGGGCAGTTCTTCCCCATAGATGGATTTTGCCATGTCATAACACAGCTGCCTCATTTCTTCATCTGCTCCTTCAATATGGGGAGTGTAAAGATCATCAGGGATAGGTTTTATTTCATCAATCCGCTCTGCAATTGCCTGAGAATTATGAACTACAATTTCTTTGGCTTTGTCTTCAGTCAGAAAAGAAAATTCTTCAAGCATTTCCGTCGTTGACCTGAAATGAACCTGGGGGAGCGTCTGCCTGTTTAATGGGTTTGCCCCGCCCTGGGAAGCAATTAAAATTTTCCGGTACACATAATCTTCTTTATCTAAATAATGTGCATTTCCAGTAGCAACTACCGGCCTGTCTATTTCTTCTCCCAATTTCACCAGCTGCTTTAAAATATCTTTTAAAGCCAGTTCATCCCGCACAATTTCTCTTTCAACAAGGTGCTGATAATTTCCAGGAGGCTGCACTTCTATAAAATCATAAAACGAAGCGGTATCTTTACTTTCTTCCAGACCTTTCTGCATGAGGGCATCAAAAACTTCCCCTTTATCACAGGCTGAACCCACCAGTAATCCGTCTCTGTTTTTTACAAGGACCGATCTTGGAATACGGGGCACACGGTAAAAATAATCTATATGAGACATAGAAATCAATCTGTATAAATTCTTTAAGCCTGCTTTCGTGCTGGCATATATTGTGCAGTGCATTGGACGCTGTTTTTTATAATCATCTGAAGAGCCCTGCTCATTGAGAGAATCATGTGTATGGATGTTTTTCTCTATTGCATCTTTCACCATTTTCCATAGAAGATGAGCAGTAGCTTCGGCATCATAAATTGCTCGGTGGTGTGCTACGAGTTCAATGTTAAACTTTTTACAGAGTGTATTCAGCCTGTAATTTTTAAAATGAGGATACAGCATACGGGCAAATTCAAGTGTGTCGATAACTGGATTCTTCACTTTGTCATAACCTATTTTTTGATAACCTGCATTTAAAAAGCCTATGTCAAAGCTTGCGTTATGGGCCACAAGTGTATCATTCCCGCACCAATCATAAAACTCCTTTAATACTTCCCCCGGTTCCGGCTGTCCTTTTACCATGTCATCTGTGATGCCAGTGAGGTCGATAATTGTTGGGCTCAATTTTTCTTTAGGATCTGCAAAGGATTCAAATTTATCTATTACTTCGCCATTGTGAATTTTGACTGCAGCAAGCTCAATTATCGTATTATATACTGCTGAAAGACCGGTAGTTTCCACGTCAAACACAATATATGTTTCATCTTGTAAATCTCTTGTTACTGCGTTATAAGCAACAGGAACGCCATCATCCACCAGATTTGCTTCAATTCCATATAAAATTTTGACTCCATGCTTTTTTCCCGCAGCATAGGCTTCGGGAAAAGACTGAGCCACTGCATGATCTGACAACCCTATCGCCTGGTGGCCCCATTCCTTTGCTCTTTTTACATAATCCGAAATAGAAGTAACTGCGTCCATCGAACTCATATTTGAATGTACATGGAGCTCGACCCGCTTTTCGTCTTCCGGCGCTTTATCTTCTATTAGACGGGGTTTTACTTCATGAAAATCCCTCGCCATCATCGTCATATCCCTGATAAAAGTATCATACTGCACTGCTCCGCGGGCTTTTATCCACATTCCTTTTTTTACAGCTTCCAGAAGAGGAATGTCTTCTTTGTCATTTGAAAATACTTTTATAAGCAGCGAATCCGTATAATCCGTTATTTTAAATGTGAGAAGTACTCTGCCGCTTTTCAGCTCACGTGTTTCTGCGCTGAAGACATAGCCCTGCACAGTGATACGCTTTTCTTCTTCAATGATCTGCTCCATTGGAACCGGATCATCTTTAATCGCCATGCCCACAGCGACTTTTTGGTTCTGACCAAGTTCCTGTGCCTGTTCCTGCTGTTTCTTTTGTTCCAGCATCGCCTCGACGACTTTGTTATGATCTTCTTCCTGCTTTTGTTCTTCAAATTTCTGAATTTCTTCTTTTGCTTCTTTTATTTCAGTAGCAATCTGCAGCTCCGGAAACCCTGTTTTGAATAAAAGTGCCTTCAGCGGAATGCTGACTCTTCGTTCTATTATTTCTGCTTCAGCTTCATTCATTACAGATATATACAGCCGGTTATTTTCTATCTTCGGCTGCTGTGCTTCCAGGCGCTTTATCAGTCCGTTCGTAGCCTTGCGCAGATGTTCCACGAAATAAGGCCAGTAGCTTTTAATCATTTCCCCTGCATCCGCCTCTTCTTCACAGCGAATGGAAAAATCAGCTTCAGCGATATGATTCAGCCCTTGTACGATACGGGATTCTAAAAGTTCAAATGCTGGAAAAGGGAGGATTACAGGCATTACAAAATGAAAGTGCCATTTTTGTGCACTCTGATAAATTTCTAATTTTTCTATGTAAGCCGATTCAGCGTACCTGCTTACAAAATCCTCAGGCATTTGTATTTGCTGCATCAAAAGCTGAAAACGGGCTTTACGCGCTTCTTTATCAAGTGCCATTATTGCTTCGCTCCTTTTTAATCTTCAGATAAAAAGGCCATCCCTGAAAAGAATCAAGGGACGGCCGCCTTTTTTACAGCTGATACTTGGATATTACAGCAGACAGCTCATCTACGTGTACTTCCTGCAGTTCTCCTGTTTTGCGCTCTTTTACTTCAACTATACCTTCTTCGGCCCGTTTACCTATCTGAATTCTTAAGGGAATACCGATAAGGTCAGCGTCTTTAAATTTTACGCCGGCTCGTTCCGGACGATCATCAAATAAAACTTCTCTGCCTTCCGTTAAGAACTTCTCATATAATTGTTCTGCAAGGTCTCTCTGTGCTTCCTGCTTTATGTTTATAGCGATTAAGTGGATATGAAAGGGTGCAACATTCTGTGGCCACACAATACCATTTTCATCATGATGTTCTTCGATAATAGCTGCTACAGTTCTCGAAACACCTATTCCATAGGAGCCCATCACGATCGGCTTTGATTTTCCCTGATCATTCAGGTACTGCGCGCCGAGCGCTTCACTGTATTTTGTGCCAAGTTTAAAAACGTGCCCTACTTCAATTCCTTCTTTGAAACGAACCGTTCCTCTGCCATCGGGAGATGGATCTCCCTCCTGAATATTTCGAAGATCTTCATAAAGATTCGGACGGAAGTCTCTATCAGGATTAACATTTTTCAGGTGATATTTTTCTTTATTTGCACCACATACTGCATTTACCATGTATGAAACCGCATGATCAGCAATTACTTTTACTTCTGCAGGAATATTTACCGGTCCAATAAAGCCTGGAGACGTTTTTAATATATTCTTCGTCTGAGTTTCATCAGCCAGTTCAACATTCTCAGCATCAAGTACGTGTTTCAGCTTAATATCGTTTGCTTCATGGTCCCCTCTGACTAAAAGCAGCACCGGCTCCTCATCTACAATGAATAAAAGTGACTTTATGCATTTTTCAGGCATCACGTTTAGAAACGTGGAAACTTCCTGAATTGTTCGCTGGTCCGGTGTTTCTATTTCCTGCATTTCTTCCGGCTGGTCTGCAGACTTATCATAGTTTACTTTTACTGGCGCAATTTCAATATTTGCGGCAAAATCTGACTCGTCCGAATAGGCAATTGTATCTTCTCCTACGTTGGAAAGCACCATGAATTCATGTGTATCTTTCCCGCCCATAGCCCCGGAATCAGCGATTACTGCTCTGAAATTCAAATTCAGGCGGCTGAAGATCCTGTTATAGGCATCATACATTGTTTGGTAGCTCTTATCGAGCCCCTCAAAATCATGATCAAATGAATAAGCATCTTTCATCAGAAATTCTCTGCCACGCAGCACGCCGAAACGCGGCCGGCGTTCATCCCTGAATTTCGTCTGTATTTGATAAAGTGTCATAGGCAGCTCTTTGTAAGAGCGTATATCATCCTTTACGATAGAGGTGATAACTTCCTCATGGGTTGGTCCGAGAGCGAATTCCCGGTCATGACGGTCCTTAAATCTCATCAGCTCCGGCCCGTAAGCTTCCCACCGTCCGGATTCTTTCCAAAGGTCGGAAGGCTGAATAGAAGGCATAAGCATTTCCTGCGCACCGCTCCGATCCATTTCTTCTCTGACTATTTCTTCTACCTTCCGGAGTACCTTCCAGCCTAAAGGAAGAAAAGTATAAACGCCGGAAGCACTCTGCCGGATCATGCCGGAACGGAGCATTAATTGATGACTGATTACATCTGCATCACTTGGTATATCTCGCAGTGTCGGAACTAAAAACGTTGATTGTTTCAAAACAAGCCACCTCAGTTAGTTAAATTATAAGAATAAGCGGTTAATATCATTCCATGTTACAGCTAATACAAGAAGCATAAGAAGCGCAAATCCTACAAAATGCACTAATCCTTCTTTCTGTGGATCAATTGGTTTACCTCTGACTGCCTCCAGTCCGATAAATAACAGCCTGCCTCCATCAAGTGCAGGAAGCGGTAAAAGATTGATAATACCCAGGTTCACGCTTAATATTGCTGCCCATTGAAATAACAGCAGAAAGCCCATGGATACAACTTCCCCGGTATAGTCATAAATACCAACCGGTCCTGCAAGAGCGTCCAGGCTAAATCCGCCCGTAATTAACATGCCTAAAGCATTAAATATTAATGTGGTATATTCGTATGTCTGGGTAAAGCCAAATGTGACTGCTCCTGTGATACTTCTTTCTGTAGGAGCCATTACGCCAATCACTCCTACATTTTCTGCTTCTGGAACCTCACGTTCTTCCGGCGTCATCGTCACAGTAAATTCTTCGCCGTTTCGATCGATTACAAAATCCATTGCTTCATTAGGGCGCTCCTGAATAATTGAGGTCATGTCTTCCCAGGTTTCAACAGGCTGGCCATCGATAGCTTCGATCGAATCTCCGCTTTCAAGGCCTGCATCTATTGCCACTCCGTCTTCCGTAACTTCCCCAACCTGGGCTTCATTTACCGGAAGGCCTGCAAGCGCTGCATATAAAATCAACACTACAACAGCGAGTACAAAGTTCATAAAAGGCCCTGCAAAAATAGCTAAAGCCCGCTGTCCTACTGTTTTTGAAGAAAATTGTCTATCATACGGTGCAATCTGTGTAGCTTTTTCATCATAAATATAAGCAGCTTTCCGGTCCAGTTCATACGTAACCAGTTCTTCACTATCTTCTGTATAACCCTGGATAAAAAGATCGTGTTCCATATCAATCTTTTCTACCTGAATCACTTTTGACTCTGGATGCTTCGATTTGTTATTTATGATAATTTCGCGGACTTTTCCCTCTTCATTGAAAGTCAGCCCAACTTCATACCCTGGCTTAATCTGCACCAGTTCAGGATCTTCTCCTGCCATACGAACAAATCCACCGAGCGGGAGTAATCGAATCGTGTAAGTTGTTTCGTTCCGGTAAAAACTGAAAAGCTTGGGACCAAAACCAATCGCAAATTCTCTGCATAAGATCCCTGCCCGTTTTGCCATTACTAAATGTCCCCATTCATGAATGAAAACGAGCAGTCCAAATATTACAATAATAGCCAGAAAAGTATTCATATTTATTTACACACCCTTTAACGTATATAAGTGGCTACGCTGGAGCGTGTTTTTCGGTCAATTTCCATAATCTCTTCAAGCTCCGGAGATGAAACAGGAACATGTTCATGCAGTGCCCGTTCTACGAAAGCTTCGATATCGAGAAAATGAATTTTATCCGCTAAAAACATCGCTACTGCTTGTTCATTCGCTGCATTCAGCACGGCAGGCAGCGAGCCTCCCTGTTTTCCAGCTTCAATCGCAAGCTGGAGCGCTTTGTATCGTTTATAATCCATTTTACTAAAATGCAGTGTGCCGACTTCCCATAATTTTAACCCTGGAGCTCCAGGGATAGCAAGCCTGGATGGCTGGGTAAGTGCATATTGAATCGGAACTCTCATATCAGGAGTTCCTAAGTGTGCAAGAACACTACCATCGATGTATTCCACCATCGAGTGCACAATACTTTCTTTGTGAAGAAGCACATCTAACGACTCATAGGGAATATCAAACAGCCAGTGAGCTTCTATTACTTCCAGACCTTTGTTCATCATCGTCGCTGAATCTATCGTAATTTTAGCACCCATGCTCCAGTTAGGATGATTAAGTGCTTCCTGTACAGTGACTCCCTTTAGTTCTTCACGCGTTTTATCCCGAAAGCTTCCACCTGATGCTGTAAGAATCAGTTTTTTTACTTCTTTTTTACTGCCATGTAAACACTGGAAAATTGCAGAATGTTCACTATCCACCGGTATTAACGATACGCTTTTTTCCTGCTGCAGCTTCGTAACAAGATGCCCCGCAGTAACAAGGGTTTCTTTATTTGCAATCGCAATATCTTTGCCTGCCTGCATTGCGGCCAGTGTAGGAGCAAGCCCGACACTGCCCATTACTGCATTTACAAGTATATCTTTCTCTGAGCCGGCCTCCGCAATTTCGAGCAGCCCCTCTTCCCCCCACACTACTTCCGCTCTGTAATTCAATTTTTCCTTCAGGAGATCTGCTGTTTCTTTTTCCTGTACAGAAATAAGCGAAGGCTGGAATTTATTAATCTGCGGAAGTGCTTTGTTAATGTTACGTCCAAATGACAAAGAATCCAATTTAAATTCTTCAGGATGTTTACCTATTACATCGAGCGTCTGCTCACCTATAGAACCAGTTGCACCGAGTAAATGGATATGCTTCATATTTTTCCTCCTGTGAGCTTACGTTAAAAATCCAAATAAGTATAATATTGGCATAACGAATATTAAACTATCAAATCTATCAAGAATCCCTCCATGTCCTGGAAGAACATGTCCTGAATCCTTTACTTCATAATGGCGTTTAAAAGCAGACTCCACCAGGTCTCCCACCTGTCCAGCCACTGACACTACTAATATACATAATACTATCATCAAAGTGGAATTAAAAACGGGGACCACTGCGGTATATATTAAGCCTATAATAAAGGCCAGTGCTATTCCGCCCAGGGAACCTTCAATTGTTTTTTTAGGGCTGATTTCAGGCCACAGCTTATGTTTTCCGAAGCTTCTGCCTGCAAAATAAGCGCCTGAGTCTGTAGACCAGACGAGAAGCAGTATAAAGAATATCAGTTCCAAGCCGTTATCCAGAAATCTGCCGTAAATAAAATAATGAAATCCAAAACCTACATAAACAGATGCCAGAATAGTAAAACCCGCTTCATCAAAGGTAAATTTATTTTTTGTAAGTACAGTCAATGAAAGCATGGCTACAATAAGCAGAAGAAATAGTTCCAGTCTGTCTATCTGCCATAAAGCTGTATCCAGCCAATTTTGGGGGAGCACCAGCAGAAGTACGAATATAAAGCCAATGCTTCCTCTAAGTGATAAAGGGGATATTCTTTTCATTTTTAATAATTCCCACATTCCAATGAGTGCGAGAGCTACAACAAGTAGTGCAAAGGGAATCCCGCCTAAAAAAATAAGACCGAGAAATCCTGCACCTGCTACTACTCCGGTAATTATGCGCTGCTTCACAAAATTCCTCCTCTTAAACGCCGCCGTACCGTCTTTGGCGTTTTTGATATGCTTTTACAGCCTCATGAAAATTATCTTGAGTAAAATCAGGCCATAATACATCTGTAAACCAGAATTCTGCATATGCGAGCTGCCACAGCATAAAATTGCTTAATCGCATCTCTCCACTCGTGCGAATCAGTAAATCCGGTTCTTTCAGTCCACTGGTCATTAAATAATCAGTTACTGTTGTTTCAGTGATATCTTCTTTTTTTATCAGGCCTTTATCCACATCTTCGTAAATATCTTTAAAAGCGTCCATTAATTCAGAACGGCTCCCGTAATTTAAAGCAAAGTTTAGAATAAGCCCGCTATTATGCTTGGTGGAATCAACTGCTTTATTCACAGCTTTTTTAGTATAATCGGGCAGCTTTTCTAATTCCCCGGTTATTCTTACCCTCACATTCTCTTCAATCAACTTAGGAAGCTCCACACTTAGAAACCTCTCAGGGAGTCTCATCAAAAAATCAACTTCCTGTTTGGGCCTTTTCCAGTTTTCTGTTGAAAAAGCGTAAAGAGTGAGCGTATCCACTCCTATGTTATTACAAGCTTTTACAATGTTTCTGATGACATTCATTCCTTCACGATGTCCGGCTATACGGGGAAGACCACGCTGCTTTGCCCATCTTCCGTTCCCATCCATGATTATAGCGATATGAGAAGGGATTTTTTCGTGCTGCAGTTCCTCCGCTGCTTCTGGAGAACTCATTTTTTTTCTACCTGTAAGTTTGTTCAACATGAACGTGTGCCTCCAACTTATTCGTTCTGTCATAGTAAAGCTACGTTCTTATTCTATCATGTTTGCTCATTAGGTATAACATGGAAAAAAATTTTTTCAATATATGTAGAAAATAATTTTAGAGCTGTTATTAATATTGCTCATTCGTAGACATGGTTATGATTTCTTTTTATAAGTAGAGCAGTGTATTTTACCTGCTCAATGTAAAAAGAGACTGCACTGCCATATTAAATCAACTGGCAAAGCAGCCTCTTTCCCCTATATTAAACCTCTTTTACTTCTGCTTCTTTATTTTTAGCATATTCATCAACAGTTTTAATTGTTTTATCCGTTAATTTCTGAACTTCTTCCTGAGATCGTTTTAAATCGTCTTCCGTCATTTCTCCATCTTTTTGAAGTTTCTTCAGCTCGTCATTAGAATCTCTGCGGATATTTCTTACTGCTACTTTTGCTTCTTCCGCATAACGTCCAATAATTTTAATTAATTCTTTTCGACGCTCATCAGTTAAAGCAGGAATGCTGATTCTGATTACATTCCCGTCATTATTAGGAGAGAGTCCCAGATCTGCCTTCTGGATACCTTTTTCAATATTTTGAATAGAAGTTTTGTCAAAAGGAGTAATTAAAAGCATACGGCCTTCTGGTACAGAGATTGTTGCAAGTTGATTTAATGGAGTAATTGCCCCATAATACTCTACTTGAACTTTATCCAGAAGGGAAGGGTTCGCGCGCCCAGCTCTTATTGTGGAAAGCTCGCGGCTGAACGCTTCAACGGATTTATTCATTTTTTCTTCTGCTTGGTTCAGTACAGTTTTACTCATTAAGATTTCCCCCTTATAATCGTTCCTATTTCTTCGCCTGTGACGGCACGCTTGATATTTCCTTTTTCTGCTATGGAGAACACAATCAGCGGTATATCATTATCCATACAAAGTGAAGAAGCAGTGGAATCCATTACTGCAAGTCCATCTTTAAGTATATCTAAATATGTTAATTTATCATATTTTTTTGCATTCACATTTGTAGAAGGATCTGAATCATAAACTCCATCTACTTTATTTTTAGCCATAAGAATTACATCTGCTTCGATTTCTGCTGCCCGAAGCGCAGCTGTGGTATCTGTAGAAAAATAAGGATTTCCTGTTCCCGCTGCAAATATTACTACTCTCTTTTTTTCTAAATGACGGATTGCACGCCGACGGATGTACGGTTCAGCTACCTGCCTCATTTCTATGGAGGACTGCACTCTGGTCTGCACGCCGATATCTTCCAGGCTGTCCTGAAGTGCAAGAGAATTCATTACAGTAGCCAGCATGCCCATATAATCAGCTGTTGCACGGTCCATTCCTTTTGCAGCACCTGCCATACCGCGCCAGATATTTCCTCCTCCAACTATAATAGCAATTTCCACGTCCAGTTTGTGGAGGTCTTTCACTTGTTCCGCAATGGACTGAATCATTTCCGGATCAATGCCAAATCCCTGTTCTCCGGCCAATGCTTCACCGCTGAGTTTCAATACAATTCTATTATATTTTCGCTGCTCCATAGTCCCCTCCAATAGTGAATTTCAATAGCTTTTTTTATAAATACTCAGGAAAAAGGGACACGAAGGTGCCCCTTTAAATGGTATTACTTTTTCACTTGAGACATTACTTCTTCAGCGAAGTTGTCTTCACGCTTTTCCATACCTTCTCCAACTTCGTATCGATAAAAAGTTTTAACACTTCCGCCTTTAGATTCAACGTAAACTCCCACTTTTTGGTCTCCGTCTTTTACGAAAGCCTGCTCATTTAAGCAGATTTCCTCGAAGAATTTACCTAGTCGGCCTTCAACCATTTTCTCTACAATATTTTCCGGCTTGCCTTCATTCATTGCCTGCTGCTTCAATACTTCACGCTCACGGTCTGTTTCTTCTTTGGAAACAGCGTCCCGGCTTACATATTTAGGATTAATTGCAGCTACGTGCATTGCTACATCTTTCGCTGTCTGCTCGTCCGCTCCTTCAAGAACTGTAAGCACTCCGATACGGCCGCCCATATGAATGTATGAACCTACGTGCTCATTTTCAGCAAGTTCTACAGCTGCGAAACGGCGCAGGGAAATTTTTTCTCCGATTGTGGCAATTTGAGAATTAATAAAGTCCTGCAGAGTATCCTGCTCGCCATCAAAATCCTGCGCAAGCGCCTCTTCCACGTCTGCCGGGCTGTTGTTAAGAATATGCTTCGCTACAGTATCCACCATATTAATGAAGCCTTCGTTTTTAGAAACAAAGTCAGTTTCAGAATTAATTTCAACTAATACTGCACGGTTTCCTTCCTGTACGATATGAGAAAGACCTTCTGCTGCAACGCGGTCCGCTTTCTTCGCAGCTTTCGCAATACCTTTTTCACGCAGAAAATCAATTGCTTTTTCCATATCACCATCTGTTTCAGAAAGTGCTTTTTTGCAGTCCATCATACCTGCGCCTGTTTTTTCACGAAGTTCTTTTACCATGCTAGCTGAAATTGCCATTTTTATTCCTCCTATATTTTAATAGAGTATCTTCCCTAAAAAAAAGGGTGATAAAGGGTCTGCCCCTCTATCACCCTTTGATAACTACGCTGTTGTTTCTTCCCCTTGGTTTGCCTCGATAATAGCATCAGCCATCTTTGCAGTTAACAGGCGAACCGCACGAATTGCGTCGTCGTTACCTGGGATGACATAGTCGATCTCATCAGGGTCACAGTTTGTATCTACAATTCCGACGATTGGAATATCCAATTTGTGTGCTTCAGCCACTGCGATACGCTCTTTACGAGGATCGATAATGAAAAGCGCGTCAGGAAGTTTATTCATTTCTTTAATACCGCCGAGAAATTTCTCCAGACGATCCATTTCTTTGTTAAGAATAACTACTTCTTTTTTAGGAAGAACTTCAAAAGTTCCGTCTTCCTGCATAGTTTCAAGCTGCTTCAGGCGTGTAATACGCTTGCGGATTGTTTCAAAGTTTGTAAGAGTTCCACCTAACCATCTCTGGTTAATGTAGTACATGCCAGCACGTTCTGCTTCTTCCTTCACAGAGTCCTGTGCCTGTTTTTTCGTTCCTACGAAAAGAACTGTTCCACCTTGTCCTGCCAGATCGCGGACAAAATTAAAAGCCTCTTCGACTTTCTTGACCGTCTTTTGCAGGTCAATAATATAAATACCGTTTCGTTCTGTGAAAATGTAGCGATCCATTTTTGGATTCCAACGTCGTGTCTGGTGTCCAAAATGTACCCCAGCTTCTAAAAGCTGCTTCATGGAAATCACTGCCATATCCACTCACCTCCTAATAGTTTTTTTATTCCTCCGAACTCTTCCTCTTTGAAAAGAACTTTTCTGTAATGAAAAGCAAACAATTTCAAATCCGAGAACGTGTGTATTTAACACCAAAGAGAAATATATCACATCTGCTGCTTCTTGACAATGCTCAGCCTATAAATTATTGATAGAATTTTATCAGGAGTTCCACTTCTCCTGCACCAATTTTTAATTGTTGGGCGATTTCATTTTCGCTGTAGCCTTTTTCTTTCAGAGCCAGGACCTGAGATCTCAGCGTTGTTTCCACAAGTGGAGGCTTCTCCAAATCTGGCAGCGGTGGTTCATAATTTTCATATTTATCATAAAGCGCCTGTTCCTTATTAGTTTCAGGATGCTGGGTTGAGTCAGGCAGATTCTCCTTAGGAGCAGGAGGACCTGTTTGTTTTTCCGTTTCTTCCTCTGCACTGTTAATACCGCTTTTAATATAAGAAGCTTTTTCTTCTTTTAACCTGCGTATCAGCCTTTCATTATTGTCTTTCATTTCAGTGGTATAGGATAAGAGCATGTCTTCCATTTCTTTGATATTTTTATTATCGTTTTCAGGTCTGTAGGCTTCTTGTCTTTTATAAAGGACCAGAAGAGCGAAGAACGAAATAAGATGGAGAAAAAGACTCACCATTAATAAATAAAACATTTTTATTAATCCTTCTTTCGTAAACGAAATATTGATAAGTACCAGCAGTTTCCCAGGAATGAAAAACTGTATGTCATAAGAAAGCAGGGGTCCACACCGCAAATCCAAGAAAACCAAAGACCGTCTTTCTGAATGCAGTGCTATGCCTGGCTTCACTTCTCGCGGAGTTTCCTTTCATTACTAAACACGACCATCAAAAAGGTTTAAATTTTATTAATCTTTATTTCACTGTCCTCGAGAGTTAATTCTATGCTTTTACTCTCTTCAAGTACTTTTCGCATGTATTTACCAAAATGAAATTCCGTATTAGGGTAACATATTTTATGTATTTTTACAGAAGCATTCTCAGGAGTTTCCTCTACTTCTTCTAAATCTTCTAAAATATCTACTGCATTTTGATACCTGAGGAGTGTTTCATCAATTGATGTATAAATTTTATGGAGAGATGCCTCTTCACGAGCTGTCAAAGAAGCTGTATTCTGCTTTTTTTCGAGCCCTGCTCTTAAAATTTTTAATTTTTTCAATGTATCGATGCTTTCTTTTTTTTGAGAATTAAATTTTTTTTCCATTTCTTTTGCCTGTCTTCCTGCACCTAAATAAATAGATGTTTGAGTGTGCATCCGGTTTCCTATTTCGTTCACTTTAATACCCTTACCACTGGAAACGCTGCCACCCACTATATTCCCTCTCCCTGCTGTGCATGTCAGGAGGCCGCTGGTCGCTGTATTGCTGTGAAGAATTGATTTTTCTATCGTTATATCACCTGCAGCAGTAACGTTAGCTTCATTCAGAAAACCAGCCGCTATCTGTCCCTGTGCATTAATAGACCCTGCCCCTTGTGCTACAACACCATGAGTTATATATATATTGCCTTCAGCTTCTAAATCTGCAGCCTCGACAGATCCATTGATTCTAATATCTCCTCTGGCTGTAACCTTAAACCCGGAGGGGACATTCCCATGAATAGTGACATTCCCATTAAATTTAATATTTCCAGTTTTTAAATCAAGATCTCCATTCACCTCAAAAACGGAATAGACATGAACCTTATTCGCTTCTACGGACAATTGTCCTGCAGTTTCAGCGGTTAAAAATAATTCATCATCAGAAAGAATTGTATTTTTTCCTGGTCTTAATTTGAAATCTTTTCCTTTCAAGGCTGCTATTTCCGAACCATCTACACCCAGTCCATTTCTGCCGGATTCTGGAGGAACTTTTTCCGCAACTTTTTCGCCTGCTTCCACCATTGGAATATCAATGACTTCTCTTAAGTTCACAGCTTGTACTGAAGAAAGTTGATCTGCTTTATCTTTTTTAAAATTTGACACACTAAGCAGCCGGGCATCGTTTCCTTTGTGGGGAGGAGTTCCTGCTGCCACTTTTACAGGTTCCGCCATTGAATTTTCTAGAACCTGCTTGATGGCATCTTCCTTTATCCCATGAACTACTCCATTCGATTCTAAGAATTCCTTTAAATCCTCTGCCATTATTTTTTTATCAAGATCTTTTTGAAGTTTCAAAGAAGCACTTAATTTATCTTTTGAGATTTCAACTTTAAAATATTCCTGCAGGTCCATAAAAGGCACTCCCTTTACTTAATTACAACGGATATATTAATTCTGCTTTAATAAATTTTGCAGTTTGAAGATACATTTTGAGTGTATCTGCGAAATTCTTGAAGTAGATAGATTCATGATTTCTCCGATTTCAGTCAATGTCATTTCTTCTACGTAGAACAATGAAACAACAAGCTGCTCATTTTTATTAAGCTGTCCTACCGCAGCTGCTAATTCTTCTCTGGTAGCCATGTTCATTACATGATCCTCGGGAGACTGGCTGTTCTTATCTACGATAACATTTGCGTAAGTATCTTCTTTTCCTGAATCATTCGTTGGTTCATCAATAGAAAGCAGGTGTGAAAAAAACGTGTCATTCATAGTTCTTAATACTTCCTCCACAGGAATATTCAATTGTGCTGCTACTTCTTCAGGAAGCACGTTTCGTCCATATTTCTGTTCCAGGCTCTCTATAGTCTGTTCAATTTTTTTCGAACGATCACGGACCGACCTCGGCAGCCAGTCTTCCTGTCGCAGCCCGTCCATAATCGCCCCTCTTACACGAAATGAGGCATATGTATCGAATTTAAGATCCCGGCCTGCATCGAATTTCTCCAGTGCATCTAACAATCCTGTCATTCCATGGCTCCGCAAATCATCTTCTCTTACACTCTTAGGAAGGTGTGTCCGGATTCGCTGTACATGATATTCTACTAAAGGCATATAAGCCTCGATTAAATAATCTCCTGCAGTCGTGGATTTTTGAGTAAGCCATTCTCCCCAATATTCTTTTAACTGCTGAGTATCTTGTTTACGCACCATATCCACACCTCCTAATTACTCATTAAATCTTTAACATAATCACTTGTTTCTTTAACTTTTTCTTCAGAAAGAGGGCCATCTGCTTCTTCATCCATATCAAAGTTTTTGAAAGAATTCTCCAGCTTCTCTCCAGTATCATAAATGATCATTGAATACAATCCATAGAATACTATTCCAGCACCACTTCCGCTAATAAAACCAATTGCCGAACGAAAAAGGGAAGTAGGCACCTGATTTATTGAAATAGAAGCCAGAAAAACGACAATTCCTCCAATAAGCCCACCTATAAGCATAAAAAATATATGTTTTTTCATACATGAACTACTCCTTTGTTTACTGTTCTGATTTCCAGAACTCCATCTAAAGGATTGAATTCAATAGTGCGCCCGCTGCTCCCCCCCGTATCCTCATAAATTACAGGGATTTTTTCTGACCTTAAATGTTCTTTCACAGCACTGACGTTTCTGGGCCCTATTCTTACTGCTTCATTATTTGAAGCAAATTGAAACATTTGAGCTCCTCCGGCTATTTTAGCTTTCAGCCTGAATTTTGAAGCTCCTTTTTTCTGCAGTTCCTCTATCAGGTCAGCAATTGCAGTATCTGCATATTTGGCTCTGTTTAAAATACCATTCCTGGCCATAGAAGAATCCGGAAGCATGATATGCGCCATTCCTGCAGTTTTCATCCGTTCATCATAGAGGATAATTCCCACACATGAACCAAGGCCTGATGTTCTTAACATACTAGGAGCACTTGCAAATTGTAAATCAGCCATTCCTACTTTTATCACTTTATTCATCGACTTGAATTCCTAAAGAAGAAAATAATGTGTCCAGAGATTCAGGGTCCGGCAGCAGGAAAAAATAGCCTTTCACAGGGCTTTTTGCAACATTTGATTCCTCATGAATACGAGTATCAACAACAATTGCCACATCTCCATACTGAGCCGTTTCTACCAGGCCAAAAGAGAGCACAGCCATTGTCATATCACAAGCCACAGCCGGAGGACTGGGAAATAGATTTAATTTTGTGAAATCTGACAATGCAGATAAATAAGATCCTGCTAAAATATTTCCAAGTTCACTTAAAGCTGAAGCTCCCATTTCATGCATGGGATGTTCTGCTAAGTTCAAATCTTTTTCCATAATAAGACTTCCTATCAGATGATTGGCGTCCTCCAAAGGTATCATGAAAAACATGTTGCCGGGTACCTCTCCTTCTAATCTTAAAAGAACTGCCGCCACTACAACTTCTTCTCCTCCCAGTGCTTCACTTAACTCACTGAATGGGATTAAGTTTACTGCAGGCACCTGCATGTCAATCGTTTTATTCAGCATCTGGGAAAGAGATGTAGCAGCATGAGCCGCCCCAATATTTCCAATTTCTTTGAGAATATCCAGATGCTCATGTTTCAGTTTCCTGAGATCTTTCATTTATTTGTTACCTTCAATCTCTTTTATCTCTTCCAGTTCTTTTGGATTCAGTACTTTATCCAAATTAAGAAGAATCAGCAGGCGTTTTTCTAACTTTGCGACGCCGCGGATATATTCTGCTTCGACACCACCTACCACTTCCGGAGGAGGCTCGACAGATTCACGTGGAATATCAATTACATCGTTAGCGGCATCCACAACAAGCCCTACTTCCATCGCTCCTACAGTTACAATAATCACTCGGGTTGCATCGGAATGAGAGTTTTTTTCAATGGAAAATCTTTTTCTTAAATCTATAATAGGCGTTACTACTCCCCTCAAATTAATTACGCCTTCAACAAAGTCGGGTGTACTGGGAACACGTGTGATATGCTGGACCCGCTCTATAGACCTTACCTGCTCTACTTCCACTCCATATTCCTCATCTTTCAACTGGAAGACAATTACCTTAATGTCCTGGGTAGCTGTTTCACTCATTATAACTTCCTCCTTTTTGATATTAAAATTATATTTTATTATTTTCTCCGGCTGCCCTGCTGAAGATAAATACTCTCCATTCATTTAAGCTTTCTATTACAGGTTTTAAAATGAAGAACCAGACTGTAATGATAATAGAGTAAGGAATCACTTTTGTGCATAAGAGACTAATTTGATACTGATATAAGAAAGGCACGGTGCCTTGGAGAAATTCTTCCGATGTCCCTGAAAGAAACAGGGTTCCGTACATCCCATCCGAGAAAGCTCATAACCGTCTTTCTTCGATGCAGAGCCCGGCTGCCATTCCTTAAAATCAATTGAGAACAAACCTTTGGGTAAGCCCCTGCCTCAGTGAAGCAGTATTATTGCTTCTTTCAGCAAAGCTTTTATTTTAAAGCAGCTATTTAATTAAAGCATTACAGTCTAAAATTAACGCTACCTGACCGTTGCCAAGTATAGTCGCTCCAGAAATCGCATAGACACTCTGCAGATAATCCCCTAAAGATTTCAACACAATTTCCTGCTGGCCGATAAAGGAATTCACTACCAGTGCAGCCATCTTCTCACCTTTTCTGACAATAATAATGGAAAAATATTCATTGTCTTCCACTGTCCTTGGTACTTCAAAGAAATCAGTCAGATCCATTAATGGAACGACACTTCCTCTGAAATCAATCACTTTTTGGTTGTGCGCGTTCATAATATCTTCTTTTTTTATAATGGCTGTTTCAATAATCGAAGACAGCGGCACTGCATAAACTTCTTTTTGCACTTCTACAAGCATTACAGAGATAATAGACAAAGTGAGCGGCAGCTGAATTAAAAATGTTGTTCCATTTCCAGGAGCTGAGTCGACAGAAACATTCCCGCCTAATGATTCGATTTTATTTTTTACTACATCAAGTCCTACCCCTCTGCCGGAAATATCAGAAATCTGGTCCGCAGTACTTAAGCCGCTGGAAAATAAAAGTTCGTACACCTGTTTATCAGTTAATGCCAAACCGTTTTCTTTAGAAACAACACCACTTTTTATTGCTTTTTCAAGGACTTTTTCACGATTAATTCCAGCCCCGTCATCTGCGACCTCAATAAACACATGATTTCCGCTGTGATAAGCTTTTAATGTTATATTCCCTTGTTCATTTTTATTGTTATTCCTGCGTACAGCAGGCATTTCGACCCCATGATCGATAGAATTTCTAAGCAGGTGCACCAGTGGATCTCCAATTTCATCAATAACAGTGCGATCCAGTTCAGTTTCTGCTCCGATAATCTCCAAATTCACTTTTTTATTTAATTCTTTAGCCAGTCCCCTGACCATTCTCGGGAAACGATTAAACACCTGCTCGACAGGAACCATACGCATATTCAAAATAATATTCTGTAAATCTCCCGAGATTCTTGACATATGCTCTACAGTTTCCGTTAATTCGGGACTGCTCAGGTCACTCGAAATTTGCTCAAGACGTCCCCGGTCAATAACTAATTCCTCAAAAAGATTCATCAGGCTGTCCAGTCTTTCAATATTAACCCGGATTGTTTTGCTGGCAGGAGCGGTTTTTTCTTCTTTTTGTACTGGTATTTCTGCCACACCATCTTCAGCTTTTACAACCGGAAGTATAGATTCGCCGGAAGATCCATCATTTGATTTATTAACTGGTTCCTCGTCCTCTTCAAGATGAACTTCCTTAATACTTACCTCTACAACTTCAGAGACTTTAAATATCTTTGATTTAATTTCGTCCGCTTTTTCTTTTGAAACAATCACTACAGTGAATGTTAAATCAAACTTTTCTTCTTCGAGAGCTTCAACTCCAGGAATTGATTTAATAACTTCTCCTGATTTTTCAATTACTTCAAATATCATATATACTCTGGCTGCTTTTAATATGACTTCCGGCGCGAGTGAAATTGTAATTTCAAACGCTGAATATCCCTGCTCTCCGGATTGTTTCATAACTGTTCTTTCAAAATCATCATACTGCAGTGCTGTTTCCCTGTTGTATACAGATACTGGTGCAGGGGATTCTTTGATTACTTCACCGTTTTCAATAGCTTCGAGCTTTGCTACAACCGCTGTAACATCCCTTTTACCTTCTCCTCCCGAAGCTATATCTGTAACCATTGCCTCTAAATCATCTACAGATTCAAACACTACATCCAGAAGATCACTGTCCGTCTCTATTTTGTCATTTCTTATCCCATCCAGAACATTTTCCATCTGGTGAGTAAGGCTTGCTAGATCGTCATATCCCATCGTAGCTGCCATGCCTTTCAGCGTATGGGCTGATCGAAATACCTCATTAATGATCGCTGTATCTTTTGGATCTGCTTCCAGTTTAAGCAAGTGGTCATTGATTGCCTGCAAATGTTCCGTACTTTCGTCAATAAACATTTCTAAGTATTGATTTCGCTCCAATGTCTTCTCCTCCATAAATTAACAATATTTAAGTAAAGTTTGTGCTATTTGATCCAGGTCTTTTACTTCATCAACTAAACCAGACTCAATTACTGCTTTTGGCATTCCAAATACTACTGATGTAGCTTCTGATTCTGCCAGTACCGTGAGGGGCACAGCATCATGAAGTTCGATAAGTCCTTTTTTACCGTCCTGTCCCATTCCCGTCATTACTATTGCAACAGCTCTTTTAATTCTTTGGGACGCGATTGATTGAAACAGCACATCTACGGAAGGCCGGTGACCATTGACGAGCGCTTTATGTTCTAATTGTATCGCGACGGAAGTCCCAATTTTCCTTATAGTTAAATGGTAGCCTCCCGGAGCAATATAGGCAACACCTTTTTTTATTAATTCTCCATCTTCCGCTTCTTTAACTTTTATCCTGGATAAATGATCCAGTCTTTCACTTAAGGATTTCGTAAAGCCCTTCGGCATATGCTGCACTATTAAAATTGGATGGGGAAAGTCTTCAGGCAGTCTAGTAAGCAGAGCCTGAAGTGCTTTAGGTCCTCCAGTAGACGTACCTACTGCTACAACCATTTCAGCAGCACTGCCTTGATTATCAGACTTTATGGAAGTACGTGCCAGCATTGGTACTTCAGTTTTCCTGTTGGTGATTTTATTAGTTTTAACTGATCCGGCTAAGCGGACGAGTTTAATTAAATGGTTCTTTACTTTGTCTATGTCAAGAGAAATTGAACCTGAAGGCTTGGAAATAAAATCAAATGCTCCGAATTCCATTGCTTTTATTGTAGCTTCTGCACCCGATTTAGTAATACTGGATACCATAATTACTTTTGTGGGAGACTCCCTCATTATTATTTTCAACGCATCCAACCCGCTCATTACTGGCATTTCTACATCCAGAGTTATTACATCAGGTTTCAGCATTTTGGTTTTCTCTACTGCTTCTTGTCCATTTCTTGCTTTATCAACGACAAGAATATCTTTTTCCGCTGACAGCATTTCAGCAATCATTTTCCTCATAAACGCAGAATCATCCACTACCAGTACTTTTATGGGAGAATTCACGGCTTTTTCCCTCCCTTAAGAAATCCCTTTAATTTATTAATAAAATGATCAAAAGTTTCTTTTGATCTTCCTGTTTCTCCAAGAAAGGTGTGCACTGCTGTTTCTATGGCATAGGATGGTTTAGAGTTTGGTGCATAAAGTAAAAAAGGCGTCTGCGCTCTTACTGCTTTCCATACTATCTGGTCATTTGGTATGTAAGCGAGGTAATGTATTTCTCTTTTTAAAAATTTTTCTGTGACCTGCTGGAGATTTCTTGAAGCGTTTTCTCCATCTTTTTTAGACGATGCACGATTTACAATTACAGAAATAGGAATAGTACGGTCATTAAGTGTCAAAAATTTAATCATGGCATAAGCATCAGTAATCGAAGTAGGTTCCGGCGTAGTTACCAGCAGTGTCTCGTGCGCTGACAATAGAAAATGGAAACTGTCCGAGGTTACCCCTGCTCCCATATCTAAAAATATATAATCAAAGTGTCCTTCCAAAGAAAGTAATTCCCTGGAGAAGGAATCTGCTTTTTGATCATTCATTTTAAATAAGTGGTTTAAACCGCTCCCGCCCGCAATATAAGAAAGCCCGCTTTCCACACGTTCTATAATAGACCAAATAGACATGTCCTTCTCTAACATGTCTACAATTGAATAAGAAGAAGACGTGCCCAGCAGGATATCTATATTTGCCATCCCAATATCTAAGTCAATAATAAGAACTTTTTTTCTCATTTTCTGAAGCTGAAGCGCAAAATTTACAGCCACATTGGACTTTCCAACGCCTCCTTTGCCACTAACAATTGAATAAACCTGAGTAAGACTCTTTTTAACAACAGATCCTTCTATTGGCTCCATATTATTTATTCGCTCCCGCAGTGCATCTGCCTGGTCTTTCATGTTACGTCCCACTCCTTAAGACAAAGTCCACAATTTCATTTTTGCCTGCTTCAATTATGTCATCAGGAACATTTTGACCAGTCGTAATGTAGCTGACAGGCTTTTGAAAATCATGCGCAGCATTAATCATTGAGCCTGTAGAGCCGGTTTCATCAAATTTTGTAAATATAAAGGAATCAATTTTAATTAAATTAAACTGATTGATGATACTTTTCATATCACTGTATTTAGAAGTCACCGACAGCACCAAATGGTTTTCCATTTCTTCCTCAAAATCTATTAATTCCTTGAGCTGCTCTACATAAAGTTTGTTACGAAAATTTCTGCCCGCTGTATCAATTAAAATAAAGTCATAGGAAGCAAGTTTTAATTTTGCTTTTTTAAAATCTTCCATCGAGTATGCAACCTCTACTGGCACGTTTAAAATATCAGCATAAGTTTTCAGCTGTTCTATGGCAGAAATTCTGTAGGTATCCGTAGTAATAAAAGCTACTTTTTTCCCTTCCTGCACTACTGCCTTTGCAGCAATTTTAGCAAGCGTTGTTGTTTTACCAACTCCCGTTGGTCCAAATACATTCAAATATTTTTTGTGCTTAACTGGAGTATGCGGCGGCAGTAATTCCCCTACAGCTTCTTTTAACCAATTGTAAATATCTTCTTCCGGAGCATTTTCATCCGACTTGTACCAGTTTTTTAGTAATCCATTCATAACCTGCAGCCTAATTTCAGATTTTACTTCCTGACTCTTTAAAACAGCATGAATTTCTTCTAAGGCTTTTGGATATTCACTAACAGAAACTTGATTGTTTGAAGAGATTCTTTCTACAACTGATCTTAATTCTTCAATTTCCTTTTTCATTTCTAAGTTATCTGCAGCTGGAATCTTATTAATTGTTTTATTCACCGGCGGTTTTGGCACAGGCTTTCCCGCATCAGGGTCAATAGCTGCGATAACTTCCACATAATTCTTAGCAAAAAAACCTAAGAAGCCGCCTGTTTCTACATTTTTTGAATTTAATATGACAGCATCCTGGCCCATTTCCGAGCGAACTTTGGACATAGCTTCATTCATATCTTTTCCTGTGATTTTTTTTACCTTCACTGCATATTCACCACCCCGATACTCTGTACTTCCACCGTAGGCTCCAATTCATTATAGGAAAGTACCGGAACCTGCGGTATATATCTTTCGATCAAATGTCTTACGTACATTCTTACAGCTGGAGAACAAAGCAGCACCGGCATTTGTCCTGTTTCCTGCATTCTTTCTACTTCTGTCATTACCGATTGTACTACCTGCTGTGCCTGTTCTGGATCCAGATTTAAAAATGCACCGTGCTCTGTCTGCTGGACTGCGTCTGCAATTAGTTTCTCTACAGAAGCACCCACAGTAATTACGTAAAGCGGTTCTCCTTCACTGACATATTGTGCAGAAATTTGTCTCGAAAGCGCTTGCCGCACATACTCAGTTAATAAGTCAGTATCTTTCGTCATCTGTCCATAATCAGCGAGCGATTCAAAAATAATCGGGAGATTCCGTATAGAAACTTTTTCCTGAAGCAGCTTACTTAATACTTTTTGAATATCTCCTGTCTGCAGAGGACTTGGCGTTACATCTTCTACAAGTGTAGGATACGATTCATTCATATGGTCAATCAGCTGTTTTGTTTCCTGACGGCCCAGCAGCTCATGTGCATGTCTCTTCACTACTTCAGTTAAGTGTGTGGAAACAACAGAAGGAGGATCTACCACTGTATACCCGGAGAGCTCTGCTTGTTCTTTTGTGTCTTCCGCAATCCATAATGCAGGAAGTCCGAAAGCAGGTTCCACTGTCTCAATCCCCGTTATGTTTTCATCTTCCACACCCGGACTCATTGCCATGTAATGATCGAGAAGAAGTTCTCCTCTTGCTATTTCACTTCCTTTAATTTTGATACAGTATTCATTTGGCTGCAGCTGAATATTATCTCTGATACGGATGACAGGAACAATCATCCCCATCTCAATAGCAAGCTGCCTGCGGATCATTACGACTCTGTCCAGTAAGTCGCCCCCCTGGTTTGCATCTGCCAGTGGAATAAGACCGTAGCCAAATTCGAATTCAATAGGATCTACCTGCAGTAAATTCACAACACTCTCGGGAGATTTAATATCATCTTCTTCTGCTGCAGGAGAGGATTCTTCCTCCTCCGCAAACATTCGGTCTTTCTCCTGCGTTTTTAATAACATAAATCCTCCTACTCCGAGTGCAGCGGCTATCGTAGTAGTCACAAACAAGTCGATAGGGGTAAATATACCGAGACCCATGATTGTGCCCCCTGCTACATAGAGCATCTTAGGATAGGCAAAAAGCTGCTTGGTAATGTCGTGTCCCAGATTACCTTCTGATGCAGCACGGGTGACAACAATACCGGTAGCTGTTGAAATTAACAACGCTGGTATCTGGCTGACAAGTCCATCTCCAACAGTCAGAAGCGTATATTTATTTGCTGCTTCCGCTATAGGAAGACCTTCCTGGAGCATACCGATGACGAGACCGAAGATGATATTTATTATTACAATTACTATTCCCGCAATGGCATCTCCTTTTACGAATTTACTGGCACCATCCATCGATCCGTAAAAATCAGCTTCTCTTTCTATTTTCTGCCGGCGCTCTTTTGCTTCAATATCTGAGATCATGCCGGCATTTAAGTCTGCATCTATACTCATCTGCTTACCGGGCATTGCGTCTAAAGTGAATCTTGCTCCAACTTCCGATACCCGTTCCGCACCTTTTGTAATTACCACAAATTGAATTACTACCAGAATCACGAAAACAACAAAACCTACCAGTGCATTTCCACCTACTACAAACTGACCAAACGTTTCAATAACGTTTCCTGCATCTCCCTGATTCCCGAGAATTGCCCTCGTAGTGGAAACGTTCAGCCCCAGCCGGAAAAGTGTAACCAATAATAAGAGAGTGGGAAAAATAGAAAACTGCAGAGGTTCCTGCGTATTCATTGATACCAGAATAATTATCAGCGCAATGGTAATATTAATAATAATTAAAAAGTCAATAATTCCCGTAGGAAGAGGAATAATTAACATAATTACTATTAGTATTACTGTCATTAGAATACTAAAATCTTTCAAAGGCATTGCGCTTCTCTCCTTCATTTTTGCGAATACTATATTTTTCTCTGCATGCGGTAGACGTAGGCCAAAACTTCAGCAACAGCTTTAAATAAATCTTCAGGCACCTGATCCCCGATTTTTGTCTGCGCATACAGCGCCCTTGCGAGCGGTCTGTTCTCCACCATTACAATATTATTGTTTTTAGCAGTATTTTTAATTTTCACAGCAATATAATCGACACCCATTGCAGTAATTACAGGAGCTTCCATATTGTGGTCATCATATTTCAAAGCTATTGCATAATGTGTAGGATTTGTAATTACAACATCTGCTTTAGGGACTTCCTGCATCATCCGGCTCATTGCCATCTGACGCTGTTTCTCTTTAATTTTAGATTTAATTAAAGGGTCCCCTTCCGCTTTTTTATATTCATCCTTCATGTCCTGTTTGGACATCCGGATATTTTTTTCGAAATCATATTTCTGGTACATATAATCAAGTATGGCAAGAAAGATCAGAAGAAAACCGACCGCCAGTCCCATAATAATGATCATATTTCCAATTAAAATCATTCCATCATATATACTGTAAAGACCCAGACGCAGTAAATCGTCAATAAAAAACCACATTACAGCACCTGTTACCAAGCCAACTAAGGCAATTTTCAGCATTGATTTTAAAAATTCTACAAGTGCTCTAACTGAAAATATTCGCTTAAATCCTTTAATCGGATCAATTTTTTCAAGCTTTGCTTTTATTGCTTCCGGAGCAAACAGCACACCTACCTGAAGAAGGTTGCTTGCTACACCGGCTACACCGGCTGCAAGCATCACTGGAGCTGTAGCAATAATCCCCTGCATTGTAAAAGTTAAAAACATGGAGCGGAGATTTTCTTCATTTAATTCCATCAATAAATAATCAGTAAATGTAAAAGTAACCATGTCAAACATTTTTCCTGTAATAAAACTTCCAGAAAGCCACAGCAGCAGGAACACAAACATTAAAATAAATGCCGTATTTACATCCGTGCTTTTAGCAACCTGCCCTTTCGTCCGCGAATCTTTACGCTTTTTAGGAGAAGCCTTTTCTGTTTTTTCCTGCGCAAAAAATTGCAAATCCAGCTTAAGAAACATTTTATCCGACTCCTCCATAAAGCTGCATTAATGTACGCATAGCTTCAATTACGACCTCCATCATGTATTCTACAAGCATAAAGAAGGGCGCCATCGTAAGAAACATGACGATCAGACCGAGAAAGATTTTCAGCGGAAGACCCACTACAAAAACGTTTACCTGCGGGACGGTTCGGGCGATCATACCCAACGCCACGTCTACAAGAAAAATAGAACCTACCACCGGCATAGACATTTGAAAAGCAATAATAAACATTGTGTTAAAACTAGTAACAACGTGCTCCATTACTGCTTCATTACCAAAAGGCAGATAAAGCTGATCTATTGGAACAAACTGATAGCTGTAAAATGCTCCATCAATCATAAGGTGATGACCATCAATAGCTAAAATAAACAGAAGAGAAAACGTATATAAGTAGCTTCCTAACAGCGGAGACTGCGTCCCTGTCTGTGGATCTACTACGTTTGCTATTAAAAACCCAAGCTTCAAGTCCATCAGACCGCCCGCAATTTGGATAGCATAAAAAATTATTGTTGCGATAAGTCCTACTGTCAGACCAATAAGTGCTTCTTTTAAAATTAACAAAAAGAATTCATAATTTATTTCCAGAACAGGCCAGTCTTCAGTGAAAAAAATTATCCAGGTCATAAATACTGCTATTCCTATTTTTAATTGACCAGGGATTCTCTGGTGCGAAAAGAAGGGGAGTGTCAGCATAAAAGCAGACATTCTAACCAAAATCAGCATAAATACGGGGAACCATTCTAAAAATTCCATTGCTACCCGATAAACTGATGCAGATTACTAAAAATTGACTCGGCAAATGTCAGCAGTTGTGTAAGCATCCAAGGTCCAAATATTATAAGTGCTAACATAACTCCTGCAATTTTCGGAATAAAAGCAAGCGTCTGCTCCTGAATTTGTGTAGTAGCCTGAAAAATACTTACTCCCAGACCTATTACCAACGCTGTTATCAAAAGCGGTGCTGCAATTAATAAAGTTATAAAAACACCTTGTTCCGCCCAACCAAGTACCATTTCCTGACTCATGTCTGACTCCCCCTAAAAGCTGAATAAAAGTGATCGTACGATTAAATGCCAGCCATCCACCATCACGAATAACAGCACTTTAAATGGAAGTGCAATCATTACTGGCGGGAGCATCATCATTCCCATTGACATTAATACACTGGCAACTACCATATCGATGACCAGGAAAGGAACAAAAATCATAAATCCTATTTGAAATGCTGTTTTTAATTCACTGATTGCGAAAGCTGGGACTAAAGAAGTTAATGGAATGTCTTCTAAAGTTTCCGGCCTTTCTTCTCCTGCATAACCCATAAATAAAGCAAGATCCTTTTCTCTTGTATGCTCAGCCATAAAAGATTTCATTGGCACTGCTGCGGCTTCAAAAGCTTCTTCCTGGCTCATTTCACCCTCGAACATTGGCTGCAGTGCAGTTTCATTTACTTCAGAAAATACTGGAGCCATTATGAAAAATGTTAAGAATAAAGCCAGCCCGACAATTACCTGATTCGGAGGCATCTGCTGGGTGGCAAGTCCTGATCGAACAAAAGATAATACAATTACTATTCTCGTAAAGCAGGTCATTAGTATAAGAATTGCCGGAGCAAGAGATAATACGGTTAAAATTAATACAAGCTGAATCGTAGAAGTAAGATTTTCAGTATCCTCACTAAAAATATCGAGCGCTGGAATTTCTAAAAAGGCTAATATCATCTATCTTTCTCCTCAAGCGTAGAATGCACTTTTTCCTGTGACTTTTTCACATCTGTCATCTCTTTTGATAACAATGATTGAAACCTGTTTTTATCATTATCAGCATAAGGATTTTCTTTGTTTTTCCTATTTGAAAACCAGGCTTCCAGCGCTTGTTTTGGCTTAATTAATTCTGTCTGCTGCTCTGCCTGCAGCATTTTTTCCACCTCTTGGGGATCATCGATCTCTTTTAATAAAGAAACAGAATCACCTACTCCCAATACGAGAAGTTTCTCCCCCACGCGTACAAGCTGCACTGATTTATTCGTTCCAATTCCCACGCCGCCTACTGACTGCACGGTTTGATGACTGGAAAAACTTCTTGCTCTTTTATTCATAAATTTGAGCAGGCCATAAATGAGAAATAACACTACGCCCAAAGCTAATATCAGCTGAAGAGTTAATCCTATTAAATTAGGGCCCTGATCTCCGCCAACTACTGCCTCGTTTTCTTCTTCTGTTTCATTTTCGTCGAAAAAAAATGTCCCTTCCTCTTCCGGAGAGTTTTCTTCCCCCAGCCCTTCAATTACGCTGCGGTCTGATTCCCCATAGCTGTCATCTTCAGCGTAGGCTGTGAAACTAAAAAGAAAAAGAAGAAGAATGCTGTATATTACTATTCTCACGCTGACCCACCTCATAAAAAAGTATTCTAGCTTAATGTCTTATTGATAGCTTCCAGCACACGATCTGCCTGGAATGGTTTTACGATAAAATCTTTTGCTCCAGCTTGAATTGCATCTATTACCATTGCCTGCTGTCCCATGGCCGAACACATAATTACATTTGCATTTGGATCGTGTTTTTTAATTTCTTTCAAA
The DNA here is from genome assembly GCF_900103955.1 of Alkalicoccus daliensis. GTDB lineage: Bacteria > Bacillota > Bacilli > Bacillales > Salisediminibacteriaceae > Alkalicoccus > Alkalicoccus daliensis. The sequence goes on along the minus strand of NZ_FNIL01000001.1, from coordinate 330,889 downwards.
GATGTAATCCCATCCATTTCCGGCATTGTAATGTCCATAGTAACGAGATCCGGAGATTTTTCTTTGTACAGTTCAAGTGCCTGTGCGCCATCTCCTGCTTCTCCTACTATTTCAAAATTATTTTTTTGTAAAATATCTTTAATCATCATTCTCATAAATGCTGCATCATCCACAATTAAAACTCTTGTAGCCATAGTCGTACTCCCCTTTTTCTAATTATCTTAAGTTTTTAATTCTTTCTTCTTTTGAAACTATCTCTGTTAACCGGACACCGAAGTTCTCATCAATGACAACTACTTCGCCTTTTGCAATTAATCTTTGATTCACAAGTATATCTACCGGCTCTCCGGCAAGCTTATCAAGTTCAATAATGGATCCTTTGGAAAACTCAAGTATCTCTTTAATAGATTTTTTCGTTCTCCCAAGCTCCACAGTTACTTCTAAAGGAATTTCCATCAGCATGTCCAGATTTTTCGATTCCTGTTCATTTAACTGCGGTGCGTCAAAAGTAGAAAAAGCTGCGGGCTGTACATTGACATTCCGCTCTTCCGACTGCCGGCCTCCGGTATGATGAACCTGTGGAGTTTCCACTCTCTCACTTTTGGGAGGTCCAGCTGGAGAACCTGCAGTTACATCCGATACAGGTTCTTTGTAGTCAGGTGGTGGAGAATCACTGTTTTCAGATGGTTTTTCCATCGTTTCCGGAAAACTTTCTTCTTCTTCTTCTGACCCACCCGGATTCATCAATTTTTGAACCATATCTTTCGCAAAACTTACAGTAAACATCTGCATGATTTTTGAATCAATCAAGTCTCCAATTTTTAAATTGAAGGCAATCTGCACTAAAACTTCTTCATTCGGAATTTGCACACTTTCGGGATCTTCAGACAAATTCATTACCTGAATCCCCGGAGGCGAAATATCCACTTTCTGGTTAAATATTGTCGACATAGAGGTGGAAGCTGATCCCATCATCTGATTCATCGCTTCCTGGACTGCACTGATTTCCATCTCAGTCAGCTCTTCCGAGACATCAGTTCCATCATTACCCATCATTAAATCAGCGATGATAGCTGCATCTTTTGAACGGATAATCAAAAGATTTAACCCTTCAAATCCCTCAGTGTATTCAACAGAGATTGCTACATGCGGTTTGGGAAACTCTTCTGCAAGCTTTTCTCTTTTTACTAAATGGACAGTAGGTGTAGTAATTTCCACCTTTTGGTTCAGCAACGTTGATAAAGCTGTAGCAGAACTGCCAAACGAGATATTTCCTATCTCTCCTAAAGCGTCTTCTTCGATAGAATCCAGGTAATCTTCAAGTTCCGGCTCATCAGCTTCCGGTTCATCCCCTGCATCCATACCATTTAAAAGTTCGTTTATTTCATCCTGTGACAACATATCGTCATTCATCATAATAATCCCCCTCAATAACCTCGGTGACTTGTACGGCAAGATGGTTTTTAACTTTGCCCGGCTGCACTTTATATTTCACCGAATCTCCGACTTTAGTAATTAGTGGATCATCAATTAATTGTTTTAATTCGATGGTGTCCCCCGGTCCCAGATGCAGCATATCCTGGACTGTAATTTGTGATTTTCCTAATTCTACTTTCAGCTGGACAGCAGCATGCTTTAAGTGTTTTTCCAGCTTAGCTACTTCTCCATCATCTCTTTCTTTCTGTTTCTCCTGCATCCAAAGGTGAATAGATAGTTTAGGAAGAATACTTTCAATGACTACATGCGGAATACAGATATTTATCATACCGGATGCTTCTCCGATAGTAGTGGAGAAAGAAATGACCACCACAGTTTCATTAGGTGAAACGAGCTGAAGAAACTGCGGGTTCACTTCGATTTCCTCCATCATGGGATCAAATTCTTCTACAGATATCCAGGCTTCCCTGAATACTTCCAGTGTCCGCTGAAACAGCTGAGTCATAATTTTAGTTTCAATTTCAGTTAAATTTTCAACTTTATTATACGGTTCACCTTTACCGCCGAGCATCCGGTCTAGCATGGAGTAAGCAATGTTTGGATTCATTTCCATCACAAGTCTGCCTTCTAAGGGATATGGTTCAAAGACATTCAATATGGTCATTTTGGGAACTGAGCGGATAAACTCTTCATAAGGAAGCTGATCTACGGAAGCTACCTGAATTGAGACATAAGTGCGCAATTGAGCCGAAAGCTGTGTTGTCAGCAGGCGGGCAAAATTTTCATGTATTCTCGTAATTGATCTGACCTGATCTTTTGAAAATCTTAACGCTCTTTTGAAATCATAAGATTTTATTTTTTGCGCTTTTTCTTCTTTTTTTAATTCGTCTGCATCCACTTCACCTGTAGATAATGAAGAGAGGAGTGCATCTATCTCACTTTGTGAGAGTACATCAGCCATTTTTGTCCCACCTCACTTGATTTAACAGCTGCGGCTGAATCATCATTGAATTACTTTTTGGTTCATATACACTTGAACCACTTCGCCTTCCTGCATAATTTCATTGAGCTGTTCCCGTATATTGTTTTCCAGGGTCCTGATTCCTTCTGATCCCCGGAAATCTTCAGCACTCATATCAGACAGTTCAGCGATAATAATATTCTCTACTTGAAAATTACGCATTTCCAGCTCACTTCTGGCATCTTCATGTTCTCCTTCAAGAACAAAGGACGAACGGATAATCTGATTTGTAAGTAAGTTTGTAGTAATTTCTTCTGTTTCTATTGAACGGGCAACGACTTCCTCAATCGTTGGCTGTATATCTGTATCTGCTTCTGCTTCTTCAAAAAATTGTGTATAGAGTACAAAAGCTATGACTCCTATTAAAGTTAAAGCCACCAGGATGATGAGCATTATATTTAATAACCTGTTTTTAAACATTTATTATTCCTCCTTCTTTTTCGTATTAATAGAAGATAGAGAAGGAGCTAAACCGATTTTTTTGTAAAATTCACTAACTAATTCTGTTAGTATTTCTTCAGATTCTTTTACTACTATTTTTTTACCGTTAATTAGTGTAATTGTTGTATCAGGAAAAGCTTGGATCTGTTCAATATATAATGCATTTAACGTAAAAGTATGATCATTTAATTTAGTAAGTTCTACCATAAATTCCACCCGGGCATTTTACTTTCTCCTCCTTAATTTTAAGAACGAAGTTTAGAGCTCCGGTTCTGCTTCAGAACCGGAGCTCTGAATTAACGTTTCAAGTTGACAAGTTCCTGTAAAATTTCATCTGAAGTAGTTATCATTCGTGTGTTTGCCTGAAACCCTCGCTGCGCAACAATCATTTCTGCGAATTCTGCAGATAAATCAACATTCGACATTTCCAGTGTTGAACCGACAAGGTTTCCTCTGCCGCCGGTGCCTGCTGTACCTATTTGTGCATCACCTGAGTTGGCTGATACTGTATAAGTATTATTTCCTGCTTTATTTAGTCCACCTGGGTTTGCAAAGTTCGCTAAAGCTAATTGGCCGATTACTGCTGTGGTACCATCGGAATAAACCCCATTAATTTCCCCTGAAGGAGCTATGTTAAAGCTTTCGAGAGTTGATCCGTTTGGTCCGTCAGATCCTGCAAGGATAGTAATATTCTGTTCATCAATGCCTAATATATTTTTCCCATCGCCATTTACTAGGGTCCCTTCACTATCTAGGTAAAAATTACCTGCTCTTGTAAAGAATCGTTCATCTCCATCCTGGATTATGAAGAATCCATCACCTGAAATTGCCATATCTAAATTTCTACCCGTAGACTGCAGAGACCCCTGGGTATTAATGGTATCAATAGTTGACATTCCGCCCCCCAGACCGATCTGCTGAGGATTCGTTCCCCCTCTTCCATTTGCAGCAGCTCCTGCTCCCTGCATCTGCTGACTAACAAGATCATTAAATGTTGTTCTACCTTTTTTGAACCCGGAAGTGTTTACATTAGAGATATTATTACCAATGACATCTAGTTTGTTTTGAAAATTATTCATTCCGCCGATACCTGAATATAGTGAACGTAACATTATATAGTCTCCCTTCAAATTGGCGGACCTGCTTCCTTCAATCCGCAGATCCCTGACTTCCTTTCGGTCCAGTCAGTCTTTTAAAATAATTGCTCCATTTATATTGGTAAAAAGCTGCTCAGAAGCTTCTTCCCTGTTCATCGCAGTAATTACTGTTTCGTTTTTTGCACTGACTACAAAAGCTGCACTATTTGTTAAGACAAGAGAATCGTTTACTCCACGTTTATGTGCTTCTTTTATCTTAGTTGTCATCTCCTGCCAAGTTTGTTCCGGCAAGTGAATCCCTCTTTCTTCCATTCGCTTTTCTGCATGTCTGCTGATTTTAATTGAATCGTTCAAGCGTTCCTTTAAAACATTTTGAAATTCAGCTTGCTGCGGCTTGGAGGACTGTGTTGTTTTTAAAGGTCTCGGTAGTGGCTGCTGGAGATGATGCGGCATTATTTTCATGCTCATCCTATACCTCCTTAGGAACCTTCACTTACAGAGAATAACTTATCTGATTTAATCCTGGCGTCTCCATCAATGATGAATTGCGCTTTTCCTTCATGAAACACTACCGAAGTTACAATCCCTTCCCGTAATTCAGTCTGGGCAGGCTCTGTTTCTGTCGCTTCTTTGGCAACATGTTCGTATTCTACTTTTTTACCAATTAAATCACTATGAGAGACGAAATCTGACTTTTGCTGCTGTTCGAACATTTTCTTCATGGTTTCATTAAGATTCGTAATTTGCTCCAGACTTGAAAATTGTGCCATCTGCGCAATGAATTCTTTATCTTCCATAGGATTCATAGGATCCTGGTGCTGGAGCTGTGTCAGCAATATTTTTAGAAATGCATCTTTATCTAAATCCGATCCTGGTGCTTTGTTCTTTTTTTGCTGTACATAGTCCTCATAAAAAATTGGTTGTGATGGTCCTAGATTTGATTGAATCGGCATTTTCTATCCCTCCCTTATACCTCGGTATCGATTGTTTCAGCTAAAAAATCCGCAAAGTTCAAAGTTTCTTCTTCTGAGTCCGGTTCTTCGTCCTTTAAAAGTTCCTCCTCAGTCTGCTGTTTCTGCTTTTGTTCTTCCTGTGAATCCTTCCACAACTGCGTCTGCTGCTGCGTTATTTCTATACGCTCTACCTGAAGGTTCGACCCCTGGAATGCCTGTTTTAATTGATGGACCTGGCTTTCCATTAACTCCCTCGCAGTATTGGTGGAAGTAAGCAGCCTTGCAGTCATTACCCCATTAATCTGCTGAATTGTGATATCCAGCCTCCCTAAACTTGCTGGATGAAGCTTTACAGTCAGCTGCTGAATCCCATTTTGCAATTGTTGGAAATTACTTTTTGACAGAAGATTTTCAAACTGCCGGATAAGTGCCTCTTGAGAAGCTTTATTGTTCTCCTGTGCCATAACCGGCTGCTGAGAAAACATTTGGGTAAATAGCTGCTGCTGAACTAAAGGTACACTGTGCTGCTGTGTGTTAGTCTGATGTTGAACTGACTCTGCAGCATTTCGCAAAATTTCCGTAACAGGCTTTGTTGAGAATTGATTTTTTAAGCCGTTCTGCAGGTTAATTGTTTTATCTCCCTCCATAAACATGCGGGTGTTTACCCCCATAGGAAACAAAAGCTTATCTTGTGCTGAAGCGCCTGAAGCCACCGGCAGTTTTGTGAACAGATTATCCTTACCCCGGATTTCTTTCTCCAGTAATAAAGAAAGATCTTGTCCAGAAAGCTGCTGCAGATGCGTAAGTTGGTTTCCACTCACCCAGACTTGGGGGGCAATTTCAAAAACCAATTGTTTAAGTTCCTGCATAGTAAAGTTTTGGTCACTTGTTCTTAATAGCTTATCTAATTCAGGAAGAAGAAATTCAATTAAATTTTTAAAATTATTTTTTTCAGGCTCACTTAATTCATAAGTTTCATCTGATTTAGACATTTGAAGAGCTAATGCTAAAAGCTCAGGAGCTGTTTTATTGTCTTTGAAATTATCAAGAAGCGTTGCAATTGATACTTTTTCATCAAATAATATTTCAACTTCTTCGCTTAATTCTGTTGGAATTTCTTTTAGAAATGCTTTGTTTTCTTCTTCTTCCAGCACGGCTTCATCAAGAAAAATGTTTTCCAGCTCTTCGCTTTGTAAAGCCTCAATCAACTTATGGAAAGTTATTTCAATCTCTTCTTCGTTTTTTTCCTCCGAAGGAAGCGTTGTTTCGCTTTCTATCACCTGCAGAGAACTGAAAATATTATTGAAATTCAGTTTACTGCCTGTCGGATCTGCAGCTGAAATGTCCCCTTGTGAAAGGTTTTCTTTTGGGAACTGCGCCTGTATATTCGATACGTTTATCAATTTTTCACCTCCTTTCCTTTTAAATTTAACTAATTAGAAATTTGATTTAATATAGAGGCTGCAAGTTCTGCATCCACCCGGCTCAAAATTTCTGCCCTTGTATTTACATTCATGCCTCGTAAATACAGCACAGCCTGTTCTTCCGGAAGCTCTTCAATAATACTGGCAGCACGGGAGGCAGTCATTTCGGACAATGTTCTGACAACATCATTGAAATCTGCCAGCGCCTGGTCAGCTTCTTCTCCATCTTCCTCTTCTTCATTCTCCACCGCACTAAGTTCCTCTTCTATACCTGCCAGTTCGGAAGTTGCAGCCTCCAGCTCTCTTTCTAATTCCTGAATTCTCTGTGCATAGGATTCATTTTCAAATTCGAGCTGCGCTAAATACTCTTCTTCATCAATTTCATCTTCCTGCTCCGATTCCACAAATGGCAGGTTCGAAGCTAAATCCCTGACAGTATCTCCTACATTAAAACCTAAGTAATAAAGCATTACTACGGCTAAAATAAGTGCAAATACGAGAGGAATAATTACAATCATAAAAATGATTTGAAATTTGTTTTGTGTTTTTTCTTTTTGCTTAGTCATATATTCACCCGTTTTTATTTTCTCACGTACTGCTGCACTGAAATCTCGTCTAGAAATGCCTGTTCTGTAACTTTTACATTATCTTCATACTTCTTCTTTTCCAGTTCCTTCATTTTTTCGTATTTTTTTACGTCAATTGCTTTTGTAAATAAATATTTTTCTTTATCTGCCATATTTCTTCTTGATTTATCTGTTAAAATTTGAAGTTTTTCAATTTCTTTTTCCAAATAAGAAATTGTTTTTTCTCTTTGTTGAATATAATGAACAGACAATCCGGTAATAAGGTCTTTCTCAGATTTTTTAATTAACTCTTCTTTCCTGCGAAGTATTTCATACAGTTTTGTTGCAGTTTCTTCAAAATGCTGTACTGCTTCCGAATATATATGTTCCGCATTTCTTTTTTCATATTCTTTTACTTCCAATACTTTAATTAGTGAATACCTGAAGCTCATCCCTCTGGCCCCCCGCTAAAAGATTCCACCATTTCACTTGTAGTTCTCATGAAATTATAGTGCTCGTTATTAGCTTGTTTTAAAAATGACATTACTGCCGGATATTCTTTTATAGCATTGTCCACCTGGGGGTTGGAACCTTTTTTGTAAGCACCTATATTAATTAGATCTTCCTGTTCAGTATAAGTAGCAATTACCTGGCGCATATTGTCAGCTGCCTGCTGATGGGGATCTTCTGTAAGATCACTCATTATTCTGCTTATGCTCTGCAGTACATTAATTGCTGGAAAGTGCCCTTTATTCGCCAGTTTCCGATCTAACACCAGGTGCCCATCAAGTATTCCCCTTACTGTATCTGCAATAGGCTCGTTCATGTCGTCCCCATCTACCAGCACAGTATAAAAAGCTGTAATCGAACCTTTCTCACTCATTCCGCTTCTTTCCAGGAGACGCGGGAGTAAAGCAAACACAGAAGGTGTATATCCTTTTGTGGTAGGTGGTTCCCCTATAGCGAGACCGATTTCTCTTTGTGCCATCGCCACCCGCGTAACAGAGTCCATCATCAGATTCACACTTAAACCTTGTTCTCTGAAGTATTCAGCAATTGCAGTAGCAGTAAAAGCTCCTTTAATCCGCATTAATGCCGGCTGGTCAGATGTGGCAACTACTACGATAGTATTTTCCATACCGGAAGTTCCAAGATCGCGTTCAATAAAGTCTCTTACTTCTCTGCCCCGCTCACCGATTAAAGCGATTACGTTTATATCAGCATCTGAATTTTTAGCAATCATCGCCATTAAGGTGCTCTTTCCTACTCCACTTCCAGCAAAAATACCCATTCTCTGCCCTTTACCAACAGTAAACAATCCGTCAATTGCTTTTACCCCTAAACTAAGCGCTTCCTGTATCCGGGGCCTTGTCATTGGATTTGGAGGGTCATTATCGGTAGAGTAGGAACGAAAGCCTGTTGTTTCCACGGAGGAATCAAAAGGACGACCGAGGCTGTCTACTGCTGCGCCAATCATATTCATCCCTACTTTAATCTCCAGTGGATGATTCCATGTTTCCACTAAACTTCCCGGAGCAATAGACTCCACTCGTTCATAAGGCATAAGCAGAACTTGCTGATCACGAAAACCTACCACTTCTGCAAGGATTTTTTTATGTTTTGAAACGATAATGGAGCAAAGGTCTCCAACTGAAGCCTGCGGCCCTTGAGATTCGATCATTAATCCTACTACTTGACTTACCTTTCCGTAGTGTTTATAAGGCCTGCAGTCTGATATTACGTTTTTAAGTTCTGCTACGTTAATCAGACTCACCCTCTTTCAGCTTTTCAAAGAGAAACCTTTTTATCTCAGCCAATTGCATATCTACAGTAGCTTCTACTTTTCCAAAAGGAGTATCTATTACACAACCATTTTCTGAAAGCTGGCCATCAGGATAAATTGTTAATTCAGCTGCATGCATGGCTGCCTCTTTTAATTCTTCCTGCTGATTTAATGTTGTTTCATACCAGTAAGGGTGGACATAAATCTTGATCGGATCCTGTTCCCGCACTTCGTTTACTGCCTGTTTAACAAGAGAAACCCACTTTTTATTATCTGACTGGAGACTCTCTCCTATTATTTGTTCTGAAATTTTCAGAGCCAGCTCTAAAATTACGGGTTCTGCTTCTTCAATCCGTTTTTGATAGTCCAACTGAGACAGATCTACTATTTCAGAAGCTTTACGCAGGTATTCGTCAACTTGTTTCTGTGCTTCATCAATTCCATCCTGGTAACCCTTCTGGAAACCTTCCTCTGCTGCAGAATGGTAGGCATTTTCCGCTTCGGACTTAATAAATTCTTCCTGTTCTTTCTTCCAGACAGCAAATGCAGCTTCTTTTTCCTGAAGCAGCGATTGCTTCTCCTCAAGCTCTCTGATACGTTTTTCTTCTTCATTTATATCTGTATAAACCCGATCATCAGCTGCGGCGGCTTCACTCTTAACATCACTGTTCTTCTGCTGTAATGATCTCACTTTTATAATTTTTCGGTTATCGGCAGCTTCATTAATTGATGAAGATTTAATAAGTCTAGACAATAATGTCATCTCCTCCACCACGAGCTATGACTATCTCTCCAGCTTCCTCAAGTCTTCGAATTATGGATACAATGCGTGTCTGGGCTTCTTCCACATCCCGTAATCGGACAGGACCCATAAACTCCATTTCTTCTTTGAAAGTTTCTGACATTCTCTGCGACATATTATTAAATACAATATCTTTCACTTCGTCACTCGCTACTTTCAGTGCAAGCTGCAGATCTGCATTTTCCACGTCACGGATAACTCTTTGTATGGAGCGGTTATCCAATGTAACAATATCTTCAAACACAAACATTCTTTTCTTAATTTCTTCTGCCAATTCCGGATCCTGTATTTCAAGTGCATCAAGAATAGTACGCTCAGTACTGCGGTCTACACTGTTCAGCACTTCTACTACTGATTCAATTCCGCCGGCTTCAGTAAAGTCCTGGGTGACAGTAGATGAAAGTTTCTTTTCCAGAATAGACTCAACTTCATGAATAATTTCTGGTGATGTACTGTCCATTACAGCAATTCTTTTTGCAATGTCTGCTTGTAATTCCTGTGGCAGCGCTGATAAAATCTGTCCGGACTGTTCGCTGTCCAAGTAGGAGAGAACCAGTGCAATCGTCTGTGGATGTTCATTCTGGATAAAATTAAAAATCTGCATGGAATCGGCTTTTCTTGCAAAATCAAATGGTCTTACCTGAAGTGTAGAAGTAAGCCTGTTAATAATAGCATTGGCTTCTTCTCCACCGAGTGCTTTTTCTAAAACATCTTTTGCATATCCTATTCCGCCCTGGGTAATATAGTCCTGGGCAATAGCCAGCTGATGGAACTGCTCAAGTACTTCTTCCTTTTGTTCCTGCTCCACTTTTCTTACTCCTGCGATTTCCAGCGTGAGCTTTTCTATCTCTTCTTCAGATAAATGCTTGTAAACCTGTGCCGAGACGTCCGGACCTAAAGAGATGAGAAGAATGGCCGCTTTTTGTTTTCCAGTTAATTCTTTCTTTCTCGCCATAAACTCTTACCCCCTAATCTTCAGACAACCATGTTCTTATTAATTTTGAAAATTGGTCCGGTTTGTCTTTTGCAAGCTCCTCCAATTGTCTTTTCCGTGCTTTCTCCTCGGAATCTGGAGTGTCATTCAATGAAGGGAGTTCAATTTGTGTCTGCTCTTCCAACGCAAATTCCTCTTCTTCACTCTCCTTACCTTTTCTTACAAGAAGAAAAATAAGAAAACCTACGACTAACACTAATGCACCAACGATATAGTACCAGAATGGAATCCCGGAAGGGGGCTCTTCCATTTCAACCTGTCCCATAAACGGCAGGGAGGAAACATAAATTCTTTCTGCAATTTCTTCCTCTCCCCATTCAGCGGTGATTTCTCCATCAATCGAGGTTCTCACTACCTGGCCTATGATAGCCTGAATGTCGTCAAGTCTTGCCTGTGGCAGCGATGCCTCATCTTCAGGATCAGGTGGCTCCACCATTACCTGGATGCCAATATCCCGGATAAGGTAAGGACTCTCAACGATATCTCTAGATATTCTGTTAACTTCATTATTAATTCTTTCTTCAATTCTTTCGGAGTCGCCATAAGCACCTCCACCGAGCATTCCCGGGAAGTTAGGAATATCGTCTTCCCCTGCACCGGGTACTCCAAATTCTTCCATGTCCATTCCTTCATATGTTTCGGTGATTCTCTCCACGCTTACCGCGATTCCTTCGTTCGTTTCTTCATCTACTGGTTCTACTAATTCTTCCTGTCTGTTCTCTTGAGTGAAATCAATATCAGTAGAAACGGCAACGACAACTTTATTCTGGCCCATCATCGTTCCCAGCATCTGCTGGAGATCTCTTTGAATATCTTTTTCAATATCTTTTTGAATTGCTCTGTTCTGCTCATAAGCTGACAGGGTGCCGCCAATTGAATTACTATCTTCGAACTCGAGATATCGGGACATCTGATCCGTAATCACAATATTTTCAGTAGTTAAATTCGGCACACTTTGTGCTACAAGATGGTATAGGGAACGAACCTGATTCTCGTCCAACGACGCACCCGGCTGTATGTTCACCATTACTGAAGCTGTTGCTGCATCTTGTTCCTCTGCAAGCCAGGGGCTTTCTTCAGGCAGTGTAATCATTACCTGGGCGTTGCTTATCCCATCAATATTACGAATCAAATCTTCCAAAGAAGTCTGAATTGCTGCCCGTTCCAATAACTGGAATTCATTTTCGGTAGTTCCAAAACCGAGATTTTCACTGAAAGTGCTGTAATCTATTCTTCCTGTCTGTGGAATACCTTCTGCAGCTAATGAAACCTTTAAATCATCCACAGCGTTCTCAGGAACAGAAATTGTTGTACCGTCTGCACTCACTTGGTTGGCAATACCTCTGGCGTCCAGAGTCTCTTTTACTTCCCCAGCTTCCTGCATCGTCATGTTTGTATAAAGCGGCACATAATGCGTCTGAGAACCCAACCAGGAAAAAGTTATAATAAGTAATAAAGCGAAAGTAAATGCGCCAAATATCAGACCCTTTTGATTTTTGCTTCTGGACTGCCAGAAGTTCATACTGCTGTTTTTAAAGTTCGTAATCTGATCTTTCATGTTTCCTCCCACTAAAACAATTTCCAGCTGATATTAAAAAAAATGTTTACCCCTTTAAACATCCGGGTATATTACCGATATATAGGGTATAAGCCAGAAGTATGTCCTTATAAAAAAATTATACCTGCATTCTCATGATTTCCTGATAAGCTTCAATTACTTTATTACGAACTTCTATCGTGGTCTCCAGCGTAATAGAAGCTTTTTGCGCGGAGATCATAACTTCATGCAGATCCACTTGTTCTCCCCGAGCCATCGCCTGGGTCATATTTTCAGAATCTATACGCGTGTTATTAACTCCTTCCACCGCTTCATTCAGCCAGGTCTTAAATGACTGCTGCGCTTCCGCAGGACTGGTTTCCAGACTCGCTCTGTAATTCGGTTTGGCCATTAATGACTGCATGTTGGCTATTTGATCGATTGCCACGAGCATTCTCTCCCTCTATATTTATTATCTTCCAATTTCCAGTGCTCTCATCAGCATACTTTTGTGAGCATCCAGGGTTGTGATGTTCGCCTCATATGAGCGCGTTGCACTCATTAAATCAATCATTTCCTTTAAAGGATCTACATTTGGCATTTCTACATATCCTTCTTCATTTGCATCAGGGTGCTCCGGTTGATACACCTGCCGGAAAGGACTATTGTCATCAATAATTTCACTAACGTGAACACCTTGACCTGCCTGTGTTACCTCTTTTGCTTTCTGCATGTGATGTTGAAATTTTCCTGCTTCGTTATTATCTGCTTTCATATGGACCAGCTTTCTGCGGTAGGGCTGCCACTCTCCATTAACCATGGTACCTCTCGTAGTATCTGCATTTGCCATATTTGCTGAAGTAACGTCCATCCGAAGTCTCTGTGAAGTTAAACCTGAAGCACTGATGTTCATACCGTGAAACATAGACATTTTAATTACCTCCCAGAGCCTAGAGCTGTTCTTATAGAATTAAATGAGCCATTCAATCGCTCTATTAATGAATTATAATAAATTTGATTTTTGGCCATCTCACTCATCTCGTGATCGATGTCCACATTATTTTCATTATGATTATACATTGTGTTATTTTTTTGAATTACTGTAGGTTCACCATTATTTGATCCACCGGAAAATTGAATATGCTTTTCATTTGTGCGATGTGCATTTAACTGATTAGATGCTGCTTCAAGCTGATGCTGGAAAATTGTTTTCTGCGCTTTATACCCCGGAGTATCTGCATTGGCAATATTTGAAGCAGTCGTATTTTGACGACTCACCGCAGCATTCAGCGATTGTTCCAGTAAATTCATACGTTCATTATTAATTAAATTCATCGAGGTCTCCTCTCTTACGGTACAAGTGTACGAGTTCATTAACTACATCTTATAAAAAAGTATGACTTTTGTCTAAGTTTTTTGGAGAAATATATAATATCAAGGTAAAAGTCCCTGTTTTGTTTAGACTAAGTCCCATTTCCTAGTAAAATTTATATACGAGGAATGTATTTCTATTAGCACCTTATCACAATCCAGAAATTTACGGTATAAATATCGACAAAATTTCCAATAATTTTTTGTGAATTTTTTAATCAGCTGTACGTTAATTTAATATTACTTGAATTCTATGAAGAGGATTTCTTAAATCAAACGACAGTTATTCTTTTTAAAACCAGCCTGAAATCCTATTAGTCCAGTCTTCGGGAAAATATACAGTAAGCCTGTATTCCCTCTATTAGAGCTGTTGGCTCATATATAAAGCTGCTCTGTAAAGACAAATCTCGGATACTAAAAAAGAATTAAAATAGATATAGAATTGGTAAATCTTTTTTCAGACTATCTAAATACAAACTTTCCAGACGCTGCCGATTCTCTAAAATAAGAAATGGAGAGACTGCATGTCCTTTATATTTTGAATTTCGCCGCAAAACATTAACTTTTTTCGACAAATTTCACGATAGCTATTTTTACATGCACCTCCAAGAATCTATTGAACTCTGTTAATTTTTTAATATTCAAATAATGAATGTTATGGGAGATTTATTGTGTTTATCTACATATATAGATTCATCCTGCTTATTTTTAAATCAAAAAGGGTGAAAAGCATAGAAAAACCTGGCAGAATATTTCTGCCAGGTTTTAAAATATTAATTTAAACTGCTTAATCTATTACCATCATTAATATCAATCCAGTTCAGTAGCTGCTGCGGCAATTTATTATAATAATTTGTATGCAGAAAAATCAATAATGTTAATTATTAATAATCGGGTTCTTATCTTACAGTTTTTAATGCAGCAATCTGAAATTTTATTCCTATATTAATTTTTGTGTTTTTTCAGCTCATGAAGAAACTTATCATTTAATACTTTTATATAAGTTCCTTTCATACCAAGAGACCGCGATTCTATTACTCCAGCGCTTTCCAGCTTACGAAGGGCGTTTACAATAACGGATCTCGTAATTCCGACTCTGTCTGCAATTTTACTTGCTACCAGCAGACCTTCATTGCCATCTAACTCCTGAAAAATATGATCTACTGCTTCGAGTTCGCTGTAGGAAAGGGAACTGATCGCCATCTGTACTACTGCTTTGCTTCTCGCTTCCTGCTCAATCTCTTCTGCTTTTTCGTGAAGAATTTCCATACCCACCACGGTAGAACCGTACTCAGCCAAAATTAAATCATCTTCATCAAAAGAATCATCCAATCTCGCTAAAATAAGAGTTCCCAGACGCTGACCGCCTCCCTGAATAGGGACTATAGTTGTTAATCCATTTTTAAATAGATCCCGGTTTTCCACAGGAAACGCGGTATAATCACTATTGATATCGATATTAGAAGAAGTTTCATTAATATTAAATAACCCGCTCGTATACTCCTCCGGGAACTGTCTTTCTTCGAGAATAGACTTCATTCTCTGGTTCTCAATTTCCTGCTTAATAGAGTATCCCAGTAATTTCCCTCTGCGGCTCAAAATAAAAGTATTCGCTTCAATTACATCACGCAGTGTGGCAGCCATTTCTTTAAAGTTGACTGACTGGCCCCCGCTTTTTTGCAGTAGTTCGTTAATCTTTCTTGTTTTTGATAATAGATTCATTTCTGAATTCCTCCATTGTTTTATAATATATACTGACTAACATCTCTATTTTTTGCTACATCTGCTAATTTTTCTTCCACATAATTCGCTGTAATTGCTACAGTTTCCATCGTGATTTCAGTAGCTTCGAAGGAAAGGTCTTCTAACAATCTTTCCATAATTGTATGCAGACGGCGTGCTCCTATATTCTCGGTATTATCATTAACTTCAGCTGCAATTTCAGCGATTTTCCGAACTGCTTCAGGTTCAAAATTCAATTGAATTCCTTCCACACCCAACATTGCTTCATATTGTTTTAAGAGCGCATATTTGGGCTGTGTGAGAATGTTAACAAAATCTTCCACTCCGAGGGAGTCGAGTTCCACCCTTATAGGAAGTCTTCCCTGAAGTTCAGGAATTAAATCTGAAGGCTTGGAAAAATGAAATGCACCTGCTCCTATAAACAGCATATGGTCCGTTTTTACAGCTCCATGTTTTGTTACAACAGTTGACCCTTCAATTATAGGAAGAATATCCCGCTGCACTCCTTCTCTTGAAACATCCGCAGACTGCTGGCTTTTGCCTGCCACCTTGTCAATTTCATCTATAAAAATGATTCCGAGCTGCTCAGCACGATCAATCGCTTCCTGGGTTACTTCTTCCATATTAATCAGTTTTTCAGCTTCCTGTTCTGTTAGAACTTTTCTTGCTTCTTTTACTGGCAGGGATCTTTCTTTTTTCTGCTTCGGCATCATGCTTCCAAACATATCCTGCATGTTCATTCCCATTTGGTCCATGCCGCCGCCCTGGAACATGTCCATGAAGTTTTTTCCCTGTTCTTCTACTGTAAGTGTTACAGTTTCATCTTCCATTTCTCCGCTGTTTAATTTTTCTTGGATTCTTTTTCTTGCTTCCCGATAGGATTCATCCTGAGCGTTATTTTCAACTTCAGACTCTTCCTCCTCTTCTGCCTGTTCCTGAAAAAACATTTCTAACGGGTTTCGATAATTGTTATTGGAATTCTTAGATTTTTTCTTTTTCGGATGAAGCAGTTCCACTAATCTCTGCTCTGCGAGTTTTGCCGCCTTATCTTTTACTCGATTTTTCTTTTCTTCCTGAACGAGCCTTACAGAGGTTTCCACAAGGTCACGAATCATAGATTCTACATCTCTTCCCACGTAACCTACCTCAGTGAATTTTGTGGCTTCCACTTTTATAAAAGGAGCCCCCACCAGCTTGGCAAGTCGTCTGGCAATTTCAGTTTTCCCTACCCCCGTAGGTCCTATCATTAAAATATTCTTCGGAGTAATTTCTTCTTTTAAAGAATCATCCAGTCTGCTTCGTCTGTACCGATTCCTTAAAGCAACCGCTACAGATCTCTTCGCTTGCTTTTGACCGACGATAGTCTGATCCAGCCGGTCAACTATTTGTGCTGGAGTCAATGAACTGCTCATGCTAATTCCTCCTTGACTAATTGTCAATTGTTTCTACGATTATATGATGGTTGGTATAAACGCAAAGGTCTGCTGCAGTTTTCAAGCTTGCTTCAGCCAATTCTGCTGCAGTAAGGTGTTTCGCGTGTTCTGTCATCGCCCGTCCTGCTGCCAGTGCATAGTTGCCGCCGGATCCTATTGCAATGATGCCATCATCCGGTTCGATCACTTCTCCCGTACCAGCGATCAGGTAGATAGAGGACTTATCCATTACGATCAGCATAGCTTCTAATTTTCTGAGTACTTGATCACTCCGCCACTCTTTAGCGAGTTCTACGGCAGCTCTTTGAAGATTACCACTGTATTCTTCCAGCTTCGTTTCAAATTTTTCATATAACGTAAATGCATCTGCCACAGAACCGGCAAACCCGGCTACTACACTTCCCCGGTATAGTCTACGTACTTTCCGTGCAGAATGTTTCATTACCACTGCATTTCCAAAAGTCACTTGTCCGTCGCCGGCCATAGCAGACTCTCCATTGTGGCGGACCGCAAATATTGTTGTGCCTTTTATTGCTTCCACAGAAAAGCTCCTTTCTATTGATCAAGCTCGCGGGTGGCTGCTCCTATAAACTTCCCTCAGCCTGTCCTTTGTAACGTGCGTATAAATTTGGGTAGCTGAAAGATCGCTGTGTCCAAGAAGTTCCTGCACTGTCCGAAGATCGGCTCCCTCATTTAATAAATGAGTAGCAAAAGTATGTCTAAGAACATGCGGGCTCATTCTTGCTTTCATAGAGCCTTCTTCCGCTATTTTATTTAACGCTTTTTGAATACCCCTTGCCGATAGTCTTTTTCCTGCATAATTTAAAAAAAGGGCATCATCAGCAGGATTCAATTCAGGTCTTACTGCCTCTAAATAAATATTTAAAGCTTCTGCCGCAAAACTTCCTACCGGAACATATCTCTCTTTTCCGCCTTTACCCTGCACCAGAAGTGTTTCCAGCTGCTTATCGAAATCCCGTACATCAAGCTTTACGCACTCTCCCACCCGAATACCGGTTGCATAAAATATCTCCAGTAAAGCTAAATTGCGCTTTCCTAATGGAGTGGAGGTGTTTACTGATTCAAAAAGCGCTGAAAGCTCTTCCTCATAAAAAAAAGAGGGCAGTTTTCTTCCCTGCTTAGGAGCATGAATTAACGCTACAGGATTTGCCACTATTTTCTCTTCCCTAAGTAAATACCTGTAAAACGAACGTAAAGAAGATAATTTCCGCGACACCGTGGTTCTGGCGAGTTCATTTGCATAAAGCTCAGTTAAATACTCTCGTATATGTACATACGAAACTGCAGCGGCAGAAAGTTTCCATCGCTGCTCTGTGTATTGAAAAAATTCTTCAATATCACGCTTATAATTATCGACTGTATAGGAAGAAGCTTTTTTTTCAATTCTGAGATACGTAATGAAAGCATCCAGTTCATGACTCATTAAGGAAGGCTCCTTTTGAAAAGCTCAATTAGAATTATTGTAGAAATTACACAGTTTAATAAGCAGATAAGATTCACCTAATAGTATCATGAGTAATTAAAATACCTGAATCGATCTTGAGCATAATTTATTTTATTTAATAATCCCTCAGGAAGTTCTTGTTGGAGTCAATTAGAGCTACTAAATAGTATCATATCTTTGTAACCCATTTCAATAAACTTTACAATTTTTTCACAAAATTCTGAATTGATTCTCCTTACTCCTCTATATTTCATCGTATCTTTATTATAATGGAGTATGAATAAGATTTCTTGCTATCTGCCTGAGTTTTTCTTTACTACTTTTACATTCTAAAACATTTCATGAATTTCAGACGCTGTTCTAACTTTGCTGAATGAATGCAGGATAATCACATAATAAGAAGCCGTCTATATAAAAAGTAGACGGCTACGCTTTATTAATTTACATCTTCTTTATAGTCACATTCAGTACAGCTTACGTGTGTACCTTTTTTACTTTTCTTTTCTACCAGCAGATTTTCGCATTTTGGACAGGGTCTGCTTATAGGTTTATCCCATGAAATAAAGTCACAATCCGGGTAACGGTCGCAGCCGTAGAAAATCCTTCTTTTTTTACTCTTTCTCTCTACAACATTGCCCTTAGTGCATTTCGGACAAGGAACCCCGATATCTTTAACGATCGCTTTTGTATTTCTGCACTCTGGAAAATTCGAGCATGCCATAAATTTCCCGTAGCGGCCCATTTTGTAAACCATTTCATTCCCGCATTTTTCACAGTCTTCGCCTGCAGGCTCATCTTTGATTTCTACTTCTTTCATTTCTTCTTCAGCAGTTCTCAGTCTTTTTTCAAAATCCCCATAAAATTCATCGATAATTTTAACCCATGACTGTTCACCATCTTCAATAGCATCCAAATTGGATTCCATCGTAGCAGTAAATTCCACGTTCAAAATTTCCGGGAAAAATTCTTCTATTAATTCTAAAACTATTGTCCCGAGCTCCGTCGGAACAAAACGCTTATCTTCCAAAGCTACATATCCTCTGCGCTGAATCGTATCAAGTGTAGGCGCAAATGTTGAAGGTCTTCCGATCCCTAATTCTTCAAGAGTTCTTACAAGTCTTGCTTCAGTATACCGCGGTGGCGGCTGTGTAAAGTGCTGATTAGGATCTATTGTTTTCGCCTTTGTTTCTTCCCCTTCTGTTAATTCAGGAAGAAGCTTATCTTTTTCTTCTTTTCCATCATCCGTACCTTCAATATATACTTTCATGAAACCGGCAAATTTCAGCTTGGAGCCGGTAGCCCGGAACTGCACACCGTTATTGGACATATCGACTGACATCGTGTCCATGACAGCTGGTGCCATTTGACTTGCAACCAACCGCTCCCAAATTAATTTATACAAACGATATTGATCTCTCGATAAATATTGTTTTATTGTTTTAGGATCGTTTATTACGCTGGTTGGACGAACAGCTTCGTGTGCGTCCTGGGAATTAGTAGATTGTTTCTGCTTTGGCTTATTTTCTGCTCCTGTAAATTCTTTACCATAATGATCAACAATATAATCATACGTTTCATTTTTAGCAGTATCAGAAATCCGCGTGGAATCCGTCCGCATATAAGTAATCAGACCAGTTGTGCCTGATTTTCCTATATCGATCCCTTCATAAAGCTGCTGAGCGAGCATCATTGTTTTCTTTGCTCTGAAATTGAGCTTTCTGGCTGCTTCCTGCTGCAAAGAAGATGTTGTGAAAGGAACAACAGGATTTCTTTTTCTTTCACGTTTTTTTACGGCATCAACTTCAAAAGCTTTTCCATTCATCTGGGAAAGCACAGCGTTAACTTCTTCTTCTGTACCCAATTCCTGCTTTTTCCCATTTACGCCAGTAAATTTCGCTTCAAATTCCATTCCATCTTTTTCTAACTGCGCAGTAATAGACCAATATTCCACCGGTTCAAAAGCCAGAATTTCATTTTCCCGGTCGATGATCATTTTCACAGCAACTGACTGTACCCGTCCTGCACTTAAACCCTTTTTCACTTTTTTCCATAAAAGCGGACTGATATTGTAGCCTACCAGCCTGTCAAGGACTCTGCGCGCCTGCTGGGCATCCACCAGATTGATATTAATTTCTCTGGGATGTTTAAACGAATCTTTGATTGCCTGTTTAGTAATTTCATTAAAAACAACCCGACATTTGGAATTTTTTTCGATATTCAAGCTGTCAGCTAAGTGCCAGGCAATTGCTTCCCCTTCTCTGTCGGGGTCGGCAGCAAGATAAACCTTTTTTGCTTTTTTCGCAGCTTGTTTAAGTTCTTTTAGAATCGGTCCTTTCCCGCGAATCGTAATATACTTAGGAGAGAATTCATTTTCTACGTCTACACCCATTTGACTTTTTGGCAAGTCGATGACATGTCCCATCGATGCTTTAACGACATATTTTTTACCTAAATATTTTCCAATTGTTTTCGCTTTAGCGGGGGATTCTACGATCACTAAATAATCCGACATAAGGTGTCGCTCCTCCCTTATTTACAACTATAAGAATCTCCCCTATTATTAAACACTCTCTCTTGATTTGTCAAACGACTTTTCAGAAATTACTCACTTCCCTGAACTCTTCAAGCAGGTCTTCCGCACTTAAAATCAGTTTTGCACCATCCTGAATTAACCGATTTGTTCCTTCAGATAGAGGATCAGATATTCTGCCTGGCACTGCATAAACATCTTTTCCCTGCTCCAATGCTGTTTCTGCAGTAATTAAAGATCCACTTCTTTTTTTTGCCTCCACCACCAGAACTCCTTTACTTAAACCGCTGATTAATCTGTTACGTTCCGGAAAGTGCCATTTCTGAGGTTTGACATACGGGGGATACTCAGAAATTAATAATTGTTTTTCTTCAAGCTCCTGTTTTAACAGTCTGTTTGATGAAGGGTACAGCTGATCCGTTCCAAAGGCAAGCACTGCAATAGTTTTTCCTCCTGCTGCTATCGCTGTTTTATGGGCTGCTGCATCTACTCCTGCTGCCATCCCGCTCACTATTACAATATTTTTAGATACTAAAGGCGCAATTAATTCTTCGAGCTCTGTATTTATTTTTGAGGTTGGAACTCTTGCACCTACTACTCCTAATAAATTATTTTCCTTTAGTAATGAAATGTTACCTTTCATATATATAACTGAAGGCGGAGTATGCAGATGTTTTAACTGGAGAGGATAGTTTTCATCCACCTTCGTAAGAATACTACCTCCCGATTTCTTAATTATTTTAATTACTTCCTCTGCAGTCTGCTTTCTTACTTTCTGCAGAAGCTGATATATTGATTGATAATTCCCCGGAAAAAAAGAAGCCAGCTTATCAACGGGTTCTTCAAACCAGGCGGTTAAATTCGGATCATAACTTAATAATTTTTCTATCAATCTGCTGTTTCCTTTTGAATAGTAATGCAGTACTAATAATCTTTTTCTTAATAAATTCTCCATTATATATCCCCCTCAATATTAATAATTTTTTTATGACATCTTGATTCAGCTTTTTAAATTGTTGGCTGTTTTGAAAATAAAAGTTTTGTCGAAAAAAAAGTAATAACGCTGCTTTACTTTCGGAAAAGCCTGCCCAAGGGTTTGTTCTCGACTAATTCCCCTAACAGGAGACGGATTCTATAAAATTACAGACAGCAGGGCAGAGATCACAATGCACTCTTTAAGAACCAGGATCGATTCCGCTCGTGCTCCGTGCCCTTCCGGAAGGTTACTTAAATTTTCGAACTGTACTGGTGCGTCCTCTCCTTCGTTACGCAGCAATGTTAATTTTCATCTTTCCCAGCGCAGTTTTATATCGCATCAAGGTCTATTTTAATGTTTATTGTTGATACTAAACTACACTGTTTCAGACCTGAAGAGGACGATTTCCCCTGCTCCCTCCCTGTGCTGCAGGAACTTCCCGGGTTGACGCCTTACGTTTCAGCTTCGTTTATCCCTTTAAAAAAACTAAAGCTAGTGATTCCTTCTTTTATAAATTTTTATCTCAACAAAAAAGTGAAGACAAGGCTGGTTTCAAAACGCCTCCGGAAAAAGAAAGCGTGAAGATCGATGGTTCGTCTCGATCTGCAGACGAACTCGTAAAGCGGGGCGGGAAGCCAGCCGGGAACTTATATCCTGGAAAAACGTTATTTCTGTCTTGCTTAGCTTGGCTGCGCGGACCCTTGCTTATCTATAAGGGATAGCCCAAGGATTTCTCCAAGCAAGCGAAGAAAAATAAACTGAAGGCTACCCTTTTTATAACGACATCAGACTTAAAGATTGCCAATTTATAAACAGTTGCACGCGTGCTTAAAACAAAAAAAAGCATGTGAAAAAGGATTACTCCTTTTTCACACACTCAAAACTTACTGTAGCGGTTAATTTACCGCGTGTGTAACACACTTTTCATAAATACCTTTTTCTTTCAGTACAGAGATTAACGTCTCTCCCATTACTGCAGGAGTATCTGCTACTTGTACACCTGCGCTGTTAAGAGATTTAATCTTTTCATCAGCCGTACCTTTCCCGCCGGAAATAATCGCACCTGCGTGCCCCATACGCTTTCCAGGAGGTGCAGTTTTACCACCGATAAATCCTACCACGGGCTTTGTCATATTTTCCTTGATCCATTCTGCAGCTTCTTCTTCTGCAGTTCCACCAATTTCACCGATCATAATCACTGCATAAGTATCCGGATCTTCATTAAATAAACGCAGCACATCGATGAAATTCGTTCCATTTACAGGGTCTCCCCCGATACCAACTGCCGTAGACTGGCCAATTCCTTCAGTCGAAAGCTGATGCACAGCTTCGTAGGTAAGTGTTCCTGATCTTGAAACTACGCCTACATGACCTTTTTTGTGGATATAGCCTGGCATGATACCAATTTTACATTCGTCCGGAGTAATTACTCCAGGACAGTTTGGTCCAATTAAACGAGTTTCCTTATCTTCAAGAAATCTGCGGACTTTAATCATATCGATAACAGGAATACCTTCTGTAATAGTAATTACAAGCTCGATTCCTGCATCTGCAGCTTCCATGATAGCATCTGCTGCAAACGGTGGTGGAACGTAAACCACGGAAGCATTTGCACCAGTTTGTTTTATCGCTTCTTCTACAGTATTAAATACTGGGATTCCTTCAATTTCCGTCCCGCCTTTACCAGGCGTCACGCCTCCAACTACTTTTGTTCCATATTCCACTGCCTGCTTTGTGTGGAACAAACCTGTAGCACCAGTGATTCCCTGTACAATCACCTTCGTGTCTTTGTTTAATAAGATACTCATTCTTTATCCCGCCTTTCTTACTGCCGACACAATTTTTTCCGCGCCGTCTGCCATAGAATCTGCAGAGGTAATGTTTAAGCCGGACTCATCAAGGATCTTTTTACCGAGTTCTACATTCGTACCTTCAAGACGAACTACCAGCGGCAGTTCAAGTCCCATTTGCTTTGTAGCTTCTACGATACCTTCTGCGATAATATCGCATTTCATAATACCGCCGAAAATATTAACATAGATACCTTTTACACTTTTATCAGAAAGAATGATTTTAAAAGCTTCTGTTACCTTTTCAGCTGTAGCACCGCCCCCAACATCGAGGAAGTTCGCCGGATCACCTTCGTAATGCTTGATAATATCCATCGTAGCCATAGCAAGTCCTGCTCCGTTTACCATGCATCCGATGTTTCCGTCGAGTGAAATATAGCTGAGATCGTACTTAGAAGCTTCAATTTCCTTTTCATCTTCTTCATCGAGATCACGCAGTTCCAGCACGTTCTTTTGACGATAAAGAGCATTGGAATCAAAGTTCATTTTCGCATCCAGTGCCATAACATTTCCATCACCTGTCGTAACAAGCGGGTTGATTTCTGCAATAGAACAGTCTTTTTCTTCGAATGCTTTATAAAGCCCAAGCATGAACTTCACAGTTTTTCCTACCAGTTCTTTTGGAATGTTCATGTTAAACGCTAGGCGACGCGCCTGATAAGGCATTAATCCAGTTACCGGATCAATGACTTCTTTAAAAATTTTCTCAGGAGTCTTTGCTGCTACTTCCTCAATTTCTGTCCCGCCTTCTTCAGATCCCATCATAACGATCCTTGAAGTGTCACGGTCTACTACGAGGCCAACATAGTACTCATCTTTAATATCGCACCCTTCTTCAATAAGAAGACGCTTTACTTCTTTACCTTCTGGACCTGTCTGGTGCGTCACGAGAGTTTTTCCCAAAATCTCCTCCGCATATGTACGTACATCATCCAGATTTTTAGCGATTTTAACTCCGCCTGCATTTCCTCGTCCACCTGCGTGGATTTGTGCTTTGACAACGGTTACATCTGTACCTAAAGATTTTGCTGCATCTACTGCTTCTTGTCGAGTATATGCAACCTTACCATTAGGGACAGCAACACCATAGTCTCTTAATATTTCTTTACCTTGATACTCATGGATATTCATAGCCATCCTCCTTACTTGAGTTACTGCTACTCTGATTTGAGCTGTTCAGCTCATGAGTGAATTAGAACATTTGACTGTGCGATCTATTTCACACAATTACTATTTTACAATAGATGAGCTGGATTATGTACTGAAAAGCAAAAAAAATTAGAAATTCTTTCATTTCTTATTTTTATCAGCAAGCGATTTACCAGGAAAACGTATGAACTCAACTTAAATTTCCTTAAGCGAATTGCTTTCAGCAGAAGTGAAATCCCTTGTATTTAATATAGGAAATATTTTTAAGCGCTGCTTATATGTGAGGGGCACCAGAAGTTTACGGTGCTGCTTTCCTGTATAATAATACAGCAGCAGATGATTCATTTATTAAAAAAGTTGAGCACAGCTGGCTTCACTCCTGCTGGAAGATCCGCTCAAGACCCAAACGAACCTCTGGTCTTCACAATTATTTTCCGAAGGGAGTTAAACCTTCTAGTCTTCATTTTAAACTCTAAAATGAGTTTGTGATAGTTGGGCATCTTTCTTTTGTTTCAAAAAGGTAGAATAACGCGGAAACCGGCCGAATCCTTTTTAGAAACTAGGGTGATTTGAAGACCCGGCTTCCGAAGGCCGATCAGCTGAGAGAGGCCTCCTCCGAAACTCACCCTAGAGAGCAGAGCGTCTTAATACATTTCTGATAGAAATTTCTTTCTCTCGTTTATAAGCGCGAAATACGAGTTATATTTTAGATTATCAACTTACCTGAAAAAATTTCTATCTTTATGCAGGAAAAACATAATAAAACCGGAATTTCATTTTCCAGAATTCTGCTGCTCCTTATCCACTTTATATATGAATGCAAAAATCTCTGCTACAACTTCATATAAGTTATCAGGTATTTTTTCATTAACTTCCAGCTGTGACAGAAGCTCTACTAATGATGAATCTTCCTGCAGTGGAATCTCTGCTGCTTTCGCCCGGGCAACTATTTCTTCTGCTACATATCCTTTTCCTTTCGCTTTAACTTTCGGGGCTGCATCTGTCCCTGCTTCATACCCAAGAGCAATTGCTTTCTTGTTTAAGTAAGGATTTGCTTTGTAGCTCATATTCTGTAATCCACTCCCTTATAAGGCTTATAGTCTGTGGACTGTATCTGGCTGTTTACCGGTTCTTTAATAAGTTCTTCACGGGGTAGTTTCCACTGTATGCTGGATAGGTGGTAATTCATATCCAGCAGCTTCTCGGTAAGAATCGGTCCCCACACTTTTTCCACAGACACAGGTTTTTTATTCTCATTAAATACATTCACAGTAACAATCCTGTTTTGAATTTGTACATCTATTACTAACTCTTTTAAATTTTCCAGATGCAGGTAAAATAAAATTCTGCAGTGGTTCTCATCCATAGTCCCTTCGGCATTTTCCTTCCCCGACCACTGGATTGTTATGTCCTGAAATTTATCAAATGAGGCAATTGGGAGCTGAATCAGCAGATGCTGAAGCGGTCCCTGCTGCTCCTGGTTTACTATCTGCATTCCTGTAATTCGGTTCAATAAAAAATCCGCCTGCTCTTTTATCCCTTGAGGCAGCTGGGTATTCTGGAGCATATTTAATAAATTTGCTTTTAAGGACGCGGCCTGCTGAGCTTCCTGCTGACTTCCATTCTGGAGCATTGAACGCACTGAACTTTCATAGTTTAATCCCAGCTGCTGCATTAACACACGGAGAGGATGCAATTGTTCAGAGGACCTCACAGAGGTCGCACCTCCCGTATCTGTTACTGGAACTGCAACAGCTTTTAATGCATTCTCAAAGCCACGGAAATTTTCTGGAACTGCCTCCCGAGAAAAATTCTGTAAGCTCTGCATTGCCTGAGGCGGATCTTTTACACCCAAAAGCTGTAGTAACTGTAAAGCTGAATTCGCAGACGGAAGCTGAAGATGTTTTATAAAGTGGTCAAAAACCTGTAATGGACTCAGCTGCTGAATAGATATACTTCCTCCATTCCTTTGCAGTGCTCCAGGAAATATATCTTTTATCACTGAAAAGTTTTCCTGTTTTAATAATCCATCTTTAAATTGCTGTATCAATTCATTAAAAGTATTTTGATTCGTAATTCCGAGCCTTTGAAGAACCTGCACCATTTGTTCTCTAGCTTCTGTATTACTTCCTGATATAAACTGCATTATTTCTTTCAGCTGAGCAGGAGCGTTCCCTTGCCCTGTCTGCTGCAACGAAGTGAGCTGCTGCTGCAGGTGCATTGTCCCGGGAATATTATTTGCACGCAGTGCTCCTGCTAATTGATTCATTGCTTCTGCCAATGGAAGCTGATTTTGAAGCGATGCAAGTGCATGAAAAGAATCTCTGCTGATAGGAAGCTGTCTTTGCATCATTGAGGATAGAAGCTGCAGCGTATCTTTTTCGGGCAGTGGAGAATTTAATAAAAGCGGTGCGGCATTTATAACGTTTTGCTTTGTAAAAGGCAGATTCTGCTGAGAAAGAAACTGAATCATTTTTTCATTTTGATTATTCACTTGCAGCCCCATCTGCTGGAGTATCTGCTGAACGCTCTGATGCTTTTGTGCAGTGGCTGAAGAAACATTTTCAATTACTTTCAAGCGGGGTATTCCTTCACCAGGAGCCACCCGGAACCAGTATTTTTCTCCTTTTTCCAGCTGCGCTTCCAGCTGTGCTGTTAACTGCATCTGACCTACCTGCAGTTTGGCCAGAGAACCAGTGTATAACTGAGTGATTTTTCCGTGAAATATCTGCCCCGGCTTCAGCTGGATGGAAGCAGTACTGGAAGGATCAATGCGATTTATGAAAGAGTTTAATATTTTTGTCTGCATCCAGAAAACTCCTACTCTTCTAAATATATTTTCACAGGGGCAAAACTTTTCCTATGCTCCTTTATCGGACCGTGTTTTTTTAAGCCTGTTAAATGCTCTTTTGTCCCATAACCTGCGTTTGCACGAAACCCATATTCAGGATATTGCTCGTGCAGCTTTTTCATATAAGTATCTCTATGTACTTTTGCAACTATGGAAGCAGCAGCTATAGATATTGAATTTGCATCTCCTTTAATAATAGAAATCTGTTCTGTTTCTACCGGGAGTGTCATCGCATCAATTAACAGTGCATCACACTGCTGCCCCAGTGAATCAATCGCTCTTAACATCGCTAGTTTAGTCGCTTCATATATATTAATTTCATCTATTTCTTCTGCACTTGCTTCACCGATGCCTACAGCAGCTTCCGCAGTAATTAAGCTGTAATATTTATTTCGATTTACTTCTGATAATTTTTTCGAGTCATTTAACCCAGGCGCATAAAAATTATCAGGAAGAATAACCGCTGCCGCTGTCACAGGTCCTGCAAGCGGCCCCCGTCCTACTTCATCAATTCCGGCAATTTGAAATTTTCCTTTGTTTTTTAATGCTCTTTCATAAGAAAGCATTCTTTCCCATTCTTCTTCCTGCCTTTTTTGAAACTCCATTTTTCTATCCCAGGATTGCAGCAGCTGCTGCACACCTTTTCGCTGATCCTGCCGCAGTTCCTTTATCTTTTCTGATTCTGTTTTTGTATTCAGCAGTGTTTCTTTTATTTCGGAAATACTCTTTTTCACTTCTTTTCACTCCTAACTTTACTATCGGAAAATATACATTTATTTTAAACAAAACTTTAAAAAGCGGCTTCAAAATATAAGAAGCCGCTCGTATGCTATATTTTTTTTGGTTGCTCCAGCGTAACAGGACCAAATTTTCCATGCCTGAAATCTCTGAATACAATTTCAGCGACACGGTCATAGTCTATGATTCCTCCAGGTACCAGGCAGCCTCTGCGCTTCCCTATATCGTCGAACAATTGAATCACATCTTCAGGAAGCGTCTCCAGATCATATCTTTTCTTTAGTAAATCAGGATAAGCCTCTTTCATGAAATTCAGAAAAAATACAATGGTATCCTGAAAATCAAATATTTCTTCTTTTACTGCCCCAGTTAATGCCAGTCTGTAACCTACCTGGGCATCCTCAAATTTTGGCCATAAAATACCCGGTGTATCAAGCAGCTCCATTTCTTTCCCTACTTTTATCCATTGCTGCCGCTTGGTTACTCCCGGCTTATCACCGATATTCGCAATTTTTTTACCTGCAAGTTTATTAATTACTGTGGACTTCCCTACATTCGGAATACCCAGGATGAGCGTTCTTAAAGCTCTGGGATTAATACCTTTGCGTTTCCATTTTTCTAAGAGCGGCGAAGCAAGCTCCCGTACTTTACCAGGGATCTGTTTTATCCCTTCTCCCCGCTGCGCATCCACTACCAGACTCTGGGAGTATTCACTTTCAAAGTAGCGAAGCCATTGCTTTGTCAGTTCCGGATCCGCCAGATCAGCTTTATTTAAAAGCACAAGGCGGGGTTTTTGCTGGACCAGTTCATCGATTGTAGGGTTTCTTGAAGAAAGCGGTGTTCTTGCATCCACAATTTCGATGACTACATCTATCTGCTTTAGTTTTTCCCGGACTTCTCTTTTCGCTTTCGCCATGTGTCCCGGATACCATTGTATTTTCAATTTCATCTACCACCTTAATTTACAAGTTTCAGGCGCTCCACGGGCCAGAAAACTATTTTTGCTGTTCCCACTACTTCTTCATAAGGAACGAGACCTATATGCCTGCTGTCTTTACTGTATCTTCTATTATCCCCAAGCACAAACAAATGATCAGAAGGGACAGTGTCCGCACTTAACACATCCCCCAGTTCAAAACTTCCTGTAAGAGGCAGAAAAGGAGCGTCCGCTTTAAATTCCGTTAAAAACTCTTCTTCCAAAGGCATTCCGTTTACATATAAAATATCATTTTTATAGGATATTTTATCTCCTGGCAGCCCTATTACTCTTTTTATATAATCTTTTCCTTCTTCTGCATGAAAAACAATAATATCAAATCTTTCTGGTTCATCCAGTAAATATCCCAGCTTATTCACTATCATGCGATCGTGGTCCCCTAATGTAGGAAGCATAGATTCTCCTTCTACTATTACAGGAGTAAAGATAAAGCTCCTTACGATAAAAGCCAGAACCAGTGCAAACAATATAGCTTTTATCCACTGCCAGGATTCAGAATCATTCACTTTGTCTGCACCTCCAATATTATGTAATTTTACCACACAGCAGTACTCTTACTTAATAAAAATACAAAAATTCGACAAAAAAAGAAGCTGTCCGTTGCGGGACAGCTTCTTCTCTCCTGTTATCGCTCTTGAATTCGCGCAGCTTTACCGCGTAGTGCACGCAGATAGTAAAGTTTCGCACGACGAACCTTACCGCGACGTTTAACCTCTAGCATATCAATGCGAGGTGAGTGTACAGGAAATGTACGCTCAACGCCTACGTTGTAAGATACTTTACGAACAGTAAATGTTTCGCTGATTCCAGAACCGCGGCGCTTGATTACCACACCTTCGAATACCTGGATTCGCTCACGAGTACCTTCGACTACTTTTGCGTGAACACGTACTGTATCTCCAGCACGAAATTCAGGATTATCAGTCTTCAGTTGTTCTTTCGTAATATCACGAATTAGTTGTTCCATTCTGTTCGCCTCCTTCCCTACAGATACTCTTGTCCGAATCAACAGCGGAATATCTTGATCTGGCCAAAGCCACAACGAGAATAATACCATATCACAGCAAATATGACAAGGTATTGTTTTATTTTTACTTATTTAAAAACTTCTTTTTTTCCTCTTCCGTCAGCTCTGCTTTTTCAAGTAAGTCAGGCCGTCTTTCTTTCGTTCTTTTCAGAGACTCTTCCCTCCGCCACTGATCTATTTTAGCATGATGTCCGGAAGTTAATACCTCAGGGACCTTAAAACCTCTGAAATCGGCGGGTCTGGTATAATGCGGGTATTCCAGCAGTCCAGTACTGAATGAGTCTGTAACAGCGGATGTATCGTTTCCCAGTGCACCGGGAAGCAGGCGGGTAATACTATCAGCAATTACCATCGCTCCAATTTCTCCTCCGGTGAGTACAAAATCACCAATAGATATCTCATCAGTGATAAGATGTTCACGAATTCTCTCATCATAACCTTCGTAATGACCACAAAGAAGAATTAAGTTTTTTTCCCTGGAAAGCTCTTCTGCTTTCTGCTGTGTGTATTTTTCTCCCTGCGGACAAAGCAGAACCACTCGGGGACTCTCTGTTTCCTGAGAGCGCAGATCTTCCACCGCATCGAACAGAGGCTGTGGTGTCAGAACCATTCCTCCGCCCCCTCCGTAGGGATAGTCATCTACTCTTCCGTGTTTGTCTTTGCTGTAATCCCGGAAGTCCACCACATTATACTCCACCACATTATTTTTCTGTGCCTGATGGAGAATGGAGTGGGAGAATAATCCTTCAAACATCTGCGGAAAAAGAGTCAGTATGGAGATTTTCATAAATCCAAAAGTCCTTCCATTGGAGTAATAATTACTTTATTCTCCTTTAGATCAATTTCTTTCACTACTTCTTCTATATAAGGAATCAGCACTTCTTTTTTTGAATCCTCCGCGTGAATGACCCAGACATCATTTGCTCCTGGTGTGAGAATTTCTTTAACTGTGCCTATTTTCTCTCCTTGATCAGTGAATACTGTTAAGCCAACAATCTCATGAAAGTAATATTCTCCGGTTTCAAGTTCATTTTCATGCAGCTGATCCCGATGTATTTTCAAGAGCGAACCTTTAAATTTTTCTGCTTCATTTACATTTTCCACTTTTTCAAATGTAAGAAGATCAAACTGCTTATGCTGTCTCCAGGAAGCTACGATAACAGTTTCAGAAGACTTTCCCTCTTGAAATACAGTAAGCTTTGAGCCTTCCGCAAAACGCAGTTCAGGGAAGTCGGTGCGGGAAATCACCCGCACCTCGCCGCGAATACCGTGAGTGTTCACGATTTTCCCGACGTTCAGCCAATCACTCATCTTCCATGCCTCCAGCACGAAGCTCGTGTACTACACCATCTTTAATGACGATCTCTGTGCCTTTCATTACCTCGTCCCAATTGTCACCTTCTGCTACCTGTTCAATCATTTGGATGGTACCTTCTCTTAACTCTGCTCCAAGATCCAGCTCTTCCAGCTGGCCAAGCTTCAGCTCAATCTGGCGAATTCTTTCTTTACGTTTTGCCACTTCCTTATTAAAGCTTTCTTTTAACGACTGCTGATACTTCGGATCAGTGTTTTCTTTCATTTTTTTATGTAACACAAATTCCAGCTGCTTCAGTTCATTCGTCAATTTGTACTGACGGGATAAAAACTGCTCCTGCAGCTTTGTTTTGCTGTCTTCTGTAAGGATCTGCTTTACTACTACTTTTTTGATGATCTCCATGTGGAGCACCTCCTGATTTATACGTTCCTTGATAATTATACATGGTTTAAGGCACAAAAAAAAGGGCGAGGTAAATCCCTCTGCCCTTCAGCCGATATCTAACTGTATCCGCTTTTGCTGATTTGTACCAGCCGCATAAACTACAGAGCGGAATGCCTTAGCTATGCGTCCATGCTTTCCGATAACTTTTCCCATATCATCTGCATGCACTTCTAAACGGAGGCTTAATGAATGACCATTGTCTACCTCGGTTACCCGGACATCCTCAGGATGATCCACCAGCGACTTTGCGATTGTTTCAACCAGCTCTTTCATAGCCATCCGCCTCCTGTAAAGAATTATTTATTGTTTTTTGCGTTGTGAAGCTGCTCCATGAGACCTGCACGTGAAAATAAGTTACGTACAGTATCAGACGGCTTTGCTCCATCAAGCATCCACTTAAGTGCCTGCTCTTCGTTCACATTGAATTCTACTGGATCTTTAAGTGGGTTATAAGTTCCAATCTCTTCAATAAAACGTCCATCACGCGGCGCGCGGGAATCCGCAACGACCACACGGTAGAACGGAGATTTATTTGCTCCCATTCGCTTAAGACGAATTTTAACTGCCATGTGTTTCACCTCCAAAAATATCTATCACGATTTATTATATTAGCACATTACTTTTAAAACGGCAACCCTAGTAAAGGAAAAAATCTTTACACATTGAAAAATAGTTAAAAACATTTTTATCCAGCCCAATGGGATGCAGAATTTAACATGGATTTCCATCGGCAAAATTGTCTCACCAAAGAAATTCCTGTTCGAAAACCAGCATTTTACATAAACGGCATCTTGAATCCGCCTTTTTTCTTTCCCTTTTGCATACCTGTCATCTGTTTCATCATTTTTTTCATTTCTTCAAACTGTTTAATGAGACGGTTTACTTCCTGAATATTTCTGCCGCTCCCCTGGGCAATTCTTCTTTTTCTGCTTGCATTTAATACTGAAGGGTTATCCCGCTCTTCTTTCGTCATTGATTTTACAATTGCTTCAATATGTGCAATCTGCTTATCATCAACCTGCAGGTTTTTCATCCCTTTCATTTTGTTTGCTCCGGGCATCATCTGCAGAAGTTCATCGATCGGCCCCATATCCTTTACCTGCGCCAACTGATCCAGGAAATCATCAAAAGTCAGTTCATTCGTTCTCATTTTTCTTTCTAATTCTCTTGCCTTATCTTCATCCACATTTGTCTGAGCTTTTTCGATTAAACTCAGGACGTCTCCCATTCCTAAAATCCGGGAAGCCATCCGTTCCGGATGAAACGGTTCCAGTGCATCTGACTTCTCACCCATACCTGCAAACTTTATCGGCTTTCCTGTGACGGCTTTAACAGAAATAGCTGCACCACCGCGTGTATCAGCGTCCAGCTTTGTCATAATTACACCGGTGATACCCAGCTGCTCATCAAAGCTTTCCGCTACATTTACGGCATCCTGACCAGTCATCGAATCAACTACCAGAAGAATCTCATCGGGCTTTGTTGCTTCTTTAATGTCAGAAAGCTCTCCCATTAAATTCTCGTCCACATGCAATCGTCCGGCAGTATCAATCAGTACATA
Organism: Alkalicoccus daliensis; assembly: GCF_900103955.1. GTDB lineage: Bacteria > Bacillota > Bacilli > Bacillales > Salisediminibacteriaceae > Alkalicoccus > Alkalicoccus daliensis. Next base: position 297,384 of record NZ_FNIL01000001.1, on the reverse strand, counting down.
ATCATGATGTTCCTCTTTTGCCTGTTCCACAGCTTTCTGTGCTATTTCCACCGGGCTGACTTGATCCCCCATAGAAAACACGGGCATATTCAGCTGTTTTCCGAGTGTTTCCAGCTGTTTAATTGCTGCAGGACGATATATATCTGCCGCAGCCATTAAAGGCTTCCGATTATGCTTTTTTCGAAGGTGCAGCGCAAGCTTTCCAGTGGTCGTAGTTTTACCGGCCCCCTGAAGCCCAACCATCATTACGACAGTAGGAGGTTTTTGAGCAGTATTCAGCTTGCTCTGCTCCCCCCCTAATAACTGGGTCAATTCTTCATTTACTACCTTAATTACCTGCTGCCCGGGAGTCAGACTTTCCATAACTTCCTGTTCCACAGCTCTTTCTCTTACATCTTTTACAAATTGTTTAACAACCTTAAAGTTAACATCTGCTTCTAAAAGGGCGAGCCTTACTTCTCTCATCATCTCTTTTACATCTTGTTCAGAGACCTTTCCCTTGCCTTTAATCTTCTTCATTGATCCCTGCAGACGTTCGGCTAATCCTTCAAATGCCATATGACGCCTCCTATTCCAGGTTTTCCAACGCACGTACAACTTCGTTTAAGTTTGGATGATCACCCTGTTCCAATAGCTCTTTCATCCTTTTTATCTGCGCTTTTCTACCTTCATATTTTTTAAAAAGTTCCAGTTTCTGCTCATATTCTTCCAGAAGTGCTGCAGTCCGGCGGATATTATCATAAACCGCTTGTCTGCTTATTGAAAAATGCTCAGCGATTTCTCCTAATGACCAGTCATCCAAGTAATACATTGCCATATACTGATTTTGCTTATCGGTTAAGAGGCTGGAGTAAAAGTCATATAAATAATTCATGCGAACCGTTTTTTCTATCACAATTAAGACACCCCTTGTTAAGGTAAAATCCTTTACAATATCGATGCTACAGGATGAGCTGAAAACTTGTCAACTAGGAACTTTCCTCACGTGCTTCTGCATCTTCAATTATATCTGCAAACAGTCCATTTACATATTGTTCAGCTACAAATTCCTGCAGATCGTCCACACTTTCTCCCAGTCCGACATATTTCACTGGGATATCAAGCTCATTCCTGATTGCAAGCACAATTCCACCTTTTGCAGTACCGTCCAGCTTAGTTAAAACGATCCCCGTGACTTCAGTTACTTCTTTAAATATTTTCGCCTGGGACAGCGCGTTTTGTCCGGTAGTCGCATCCAGTACAAGCAGCACCTCGTGAGGGGCATCAGGAATTTCTCTGGTAAGAACTCTTTTTACTTTTTCCAATTCTTTCATTAAATTCACTTTGTTCTGAAGTCTGCCTGCAGTATCACAAAGAAGCACGTCCGCTCCTCTGGATTTTGCTTTCTGTACAGCATCGAACATAACAGCTGCAGGATCGGAGCCTGCCTGCTGTTTTATCACATCCACGTCTGTTCGTTCTCCCCATACTTCCAGCTGCTCTATCGCACCAGCACGGAAAGTATCTCCAGCAGCAAGCATTACTTTTTTACCTTCCTGCTTAAATTTGTTTGCCAGTTTTCCAATAGAGGTAGTTTTACCGACACCGTTTACTCCTACAACAAGAATAACAGTCAGTTCTCCATCCTGCATATTTATTTTTGTTTCCTGTTCCGACCTTACAAGAAGCTCGGACAGCTTTTCTGTTATCAGCGGCTGAATATTCACGGAATCTTTGATATTGCGGCGGAGTGCTTCTTCCCGCAGTTCGTCTACTAGTTCCATTACAGTATTCACGCCGACATCTGCAGCTATTAATATATCTTCAAGCTCTTCGAAAAACTCTTCGTCTACTGTTCTGTATTCCATCATCAGTTCGTTCATCGCACCGACGAAGGAATCTCTTGTTTTAGAGAGTCCTCCTTTAAATTTCTCCGTTACCTGTTCTGTCTGGGTTGATAAACTTTCCTTTAACTTTTTGAAAAAACTCATATTTGGCCCTCCTTTACAGCGCCTGCCTCCACTAATTCTTCTGCAGCTCCGAGTTTTACCGACACGAGGTTGGAAACTCCGGACTCCTGCATTGTAACTCCATATAAAGCGTCTGCTTCTTCCATAGTACCTTTACGGTGTGTCACAACTACAAATTGAGTGTTGTGACTGAAATCTTTTAAAAAGCCTGCAAATCTCTGCACATTTGCTTCATCCAGTGCTGCTTCCACCTCATCCAGGACGCAGAAGGGTACCGGACGTGCTCTTAAAATAGCAAAAAGTAAAGCGATCGCAGTCAACGCCCGTTCGCCTCCTGATAACAGTGCTAGGTTCTGCAGTTTTTTACCTGGAGGCTGTGCAACTATCTCAACTCCTGTACTAAGCAGATCTTCCTTGTTTGTTAATTCAAGCGCTGCTTTGCCGCCGCCGAACAACTCGCTGAAAACATCTTTAAAATGACCCTGAATTTCTGTAAATGTACTTTCAAAGCGGCTCGTCATTTCCTCATCCATTTCTGAGATAATGTCCTGCAGCGTCTGCTTCGCATCTTCCAGGTCATTTTTCTGCTCCAGCAGGAAATCATAGCGTTCTTTTACACGGGCGTACTCATCAATAGCTCCCAGATTCACTTCACCCAGTTCTTCAATTCCCATTTTTAACAGCTTAACTTTTTCTTTCGCTTCTTCTAAGGCCTGTTGTAATGGATATTCCTTCAATGCAGCTTCAAAAGTAAGTTCATATTCATTCTGCAGATGACCGAGTCTGCTGTCCAATTCTACATCGAGCCTGTTAATGATGATTTCTACAGCGTGATGCTGTTCCTGGTGGTAAGTATGCTGATTTACTGTATCGCGGAGTTCGCTTTCAATCTCTCTCTGCGCTTTGCTTAATTCATCTCTATTTATTTTGCTTTTGTCTACTTTGCCTATCAGCTCTTGTTTCTGCTGTTTTTTCTCTTCTAAAACTACTTCGACGGAAGAGGCATCTACCGCCTGTTCTGATAATTCAGCTTCAATCAAGCTGTTTGCTTCATCTTTTTCAATTATCTCTTTTGTTAACGCCTGATATTCACTTTTCATTCGTTCCAAGGCTCTTAAAGCATGAGCTTCCTGTTCTTCTTCCTTAGCTAGAGCAATTTGAAATTCTTTTTGCTGCTGCAAAAGTTCACTTTTTAAAGAAGCATCATGCTCTTTTCTATTGGAAAGTTCCTGAATCCTATCATTCGATGTTTTTAATATGCCAGAAACTTTTTCTATCTCAGACTTAAGCTGCTCGATTCTCTTTTCGTTGGCAGATTTCTCCTCGATAGTTTCCTGAGTTTCCATATCATATACACGTAGTCTTGTTTGCAAGGAATCATAATGCAATTTTGCTTCTTCGAGTTTCATTTTGCTTTTTCGCTCTTTTTCTCTCAGATCTTCTCCCTGATCTGCCAGCTGCTGAAGATCCTGCTTCCATTTCAGCTTCTTGTTTTTCCATTCTTTCAACTCGTGTTCTAAAGTTTCAGTCTGTTCTCTTAAAATACTTATCTTATTTTTTATGTCGTCAATTTCTCTTTGTCTTCCCAGCAGCTGTCCCTGCTTTTTCTGTACACTTCCTCCCGACATTGCTCCCCCGGGGCTTAACACGTCTCCATCCAGTGTAACAATACGGAATTTATATTGAATAGACTGAGCTAATGATTTTGCTTCTTTTAAATTCGTCGCAAATATAACGTTTCCTAATACATGATTAACGATACCTTCATACTGTGAATCAGCTTCCACTAAATCACTGCCGACTCCTAAATAGGCCTCGTACGTATTTAATTTTTGAAGCTCATAAGCAGGAATGTTTCTTGGTTTCACTACTGATTTTGGCAGAAATGTTGCTCTGCCCAGATTCCTGTCTCTCAAAAATTGAATCGCTCTTCTGCCAGTGGCTTCATCTTCTACCACTACGTGCTGCTGCGCCGCACCCAGAGCAGTCTCTACTGCGAGCTGAAGGTGTGCCGGTACAGTTAAAAGCTCAGCTACAGCCCCATGAATTCCTGGAAAAGACTTGTCTCTTTCTTTTAAGACGTGTTTTACCCCGCTGAAAAACCCAGCATAATCCTGCTGCATCGTTTCCAGCGTGTCCTGCTTCGCTTCCATCTGCTGCAGGTGTCTTAATCCCTCATAATATAAAGATTCCTTATCATCATATTTTCGCGTTTCTGCTTCCAGGGACTGGTTTTTTTCTTTCCAGAGGTGTATCTGTGCTGTCACTTCTTCTTTTGCCTGATTCCACTCTTCCTCTATTTTCTCTACCATCTGCTGCTGTTCTTTACGGGATTTAAGTAAATCAGTATTTGACTCTTCTTTACGCCGCAGAGAAGCTGTAATTTTAAGCTGCTGCTCTTCCAGATATCGAAATTCATTTGACAAAGAAGTTTTATTATTAAGTTTATCAATATATTCTGATTTAAGATCTTCCAGCTCTGCTTCTTTATTCTCTCCTATATTATTCATTTTCTCATTTACTTCAGCGAGCTTCTTCTGTGTTGCCGATGTTTTCTCATGTATGTTCTGCCACGACTGTTTTTCTTGTTCCAGCACTCTCTCCAGCTGACTTCTTTTATCCTGCAGCTGCTCGAGTTCTTTTCTGTATTGCTGACGATTCTGGGAATAATGCTTTTTTCTTTCTTTCCAAAGCTCTTTTAAGCCTTCCTGTTTCTCTGTATCTTCACTTATTTTAAGCAGCATTTTTTGCAGCTCTTCCACTTCTGCGTCTGCTTCTTTTAACTCTCTTACTTTTTGATGAAGCTTTTTTTCCAATCTTTCCACAGAACTCTGCAGGCGCTGTTTTCTTGCGCCGATTTCACTGAATTTCTGTTTGTTTTCTGTCCAGTCTGCATGCATTGTTTTAATTTCTTCTGCTAAAACTCCAACTTCCACAAGTTTAAGCTCTTCTTTCTGCGCCTTATATTCTGAAGCGACAGAAGCTTGTTCCTCCAGCGGCCCAACCTGTGCTTCCAGCTCATAAATAATATCTCTTACTCTTTTAAGATTGTCTTCCGTATCTCCCAGTTTCTTCTCTGATTGCTGCTTTCGTTGTTTATATTTACGCACACCAGCAGCTTCTTCAAAAATAGCCCTTCTGTCTTCAGCTTTACTGCTTAAAATTTCCTCAACTCTACCCTGGCCAATAATAGAAAAACTTTCTTTCCCTAGACCGGAATCCATAAACAATTCCACAATATCTTTTAACCGGCAGGGATGATCGTTTATTAAATATTCACTATCGCCGGATCTGTAAACTCTTCGTGTGACTGCTACTTCACTGTAATCTATAGTTAAATGACTGTCTTCATTATTCAATACTAATGAAATTTCTGCCATTGGCAGGGCTGCACGTGTTTCACTGCCGGAGAAAATAACATCCTCCATCTTTGCGCCGCGTAAGTTACGCGCTGATTGTTCTCCCAACACCCAGCGGACTGCATCTGAAATGTTGCTTTTTCCACTTCCATTGGGCCCGACAACCGCTGTGACACCGTCCTCAAATTCTATACTTACTGGATTAGCGAAAGATTTAAATCCTGCTAATTCAAGTCTTTTCAGGAACATGTCACTCACCTCAACTCTCTATCTAATCTTTTACTTCTAACTAAGCTATTTTATCATATATTAAGCTGATGTTTAATACGCATTCTATTTTAAGAGAGTGATAGCAGCATCTTATGCAGTATAATTCACTGCGCTCAAATAATGAAAACATTTACTGCTTTAGAGAAAGCCTGGGTCAAACCATCGAAACAGGGGAATCCAGTCTTCTCAATATGTAATGCTGAAAAATTAATCGAGCAAGAGTTCTCAGGTAAACCTTCACCGAAAGCGCAGCATTATATGAAACTCACCTAAGTTATTCTGCTATCATCATATTAAGGAACCCAGGGGCCTATTCAATGATATTGGATGATAACTCAGAAAGTTCCATGTTAATATATAATTATGTCTAAAGAAGAGAGGATGATAATCTTGGATGAAACAGCACAGAAAAAACAGGAAATAGAAGTTATGATCGAAGATATTAAGAGTAAACTGCAAATTGTAAACGGAGCTGCCATGAAAGCTGAATTTTATGGAGCTGAACAGTATGATGAACTAAAAGAACTTCATCAAATGGTTATGGCAAAACCATCCTTAAGTGTAAGCGAAATGGATGCGATTGTCTCAGAATTAGGCAGCATGAGAAATAAATAATAATGAGGTGTTTTGATTGCAAAAGGGTGATATTGTACGCTGCTCCTATAAAACCGGAGTTTATGCAGGTGAAGTTTTTGAAATCCGCGGAGAAAACAAACCTGTAGTAGTAAAGATTTTAGCAGTGTTAAAACATCCCCTTCAGGGTGATCTGCATAATCCGAAACAAACTGATGTGCAGCTGTTTCATGAAAGACCGGCTTTAAGCTTTAATGAAAAAGCCAACATTCCTCCTGCGCAGGTAAAACCTTTTGAACAGGAAGTTCCTCCCTACCGTCAATCACTTGAGGAAGCTGTGAAAAGGTATGAAGATGAGCTGCAGCAGGAAGATACCGCTTTTGCTGAAGCCTGTTATAAAGCACTTCAATCTGTTAAAGATACTTACAGATCCAGAGATGTGTTTACATCCTGAATATACTCTTTTAAACCATAGTAAAAAGCGTGATCTATCAGCAGGAAAATTGCTGATAGATCACGCTTTTTCATTTATTCCGGATTATTTAACTTCTCCAATGCTTTCTGTGCGGCCATTTGTTCCGCTTCTTTTTTTGATTTTCCTGAACCAATTCCAAGCGGCTCTTCATCCAGCAGCACTTCAGATACAAACTCTCTGGAATGAGCTGGGCCTTTTTCCTGCACTATCTGGTAATTTACCTGGCCCTGGTTTTCACGCTGAATTAATTCCTGCAGCTGACTTTTGAAATCCATCATGTGGGAAAATTCCCCATCATGGATTTTTGGATACACAAATTTCTGCAGAAAGCCGTAAACTGCTTCCATACCGGAATCTAAATATAAAGCACCTATAAAAGCTTCAAATACATCTGCAAGAAGAGCCGGTCTCTCTCTTCCGCCAGTCATCTCTTCACCTTTACCCAGCAGGACATAATCCCCAAAATGCAGCTGTTCAGCATTCTTAGCTAGTGAAGGCTCGCATACGATGGCAGCTCTGAGTTTGGTCATCTCCCCTTCACTCATATGGTCAAACAATTTAAAAAGGTACTGAGAGATGGCCAATTCCAAAACAGCATCGCCTAAAAATTCCAGCCGCTCGTTATCATCATGCGGACGGATGCGATGTTCATTCACATAGGATGAATGAGTAAATGCCTGTATAAATAAATCTTCTTTTTCATATGTAACACCTATAGATTCAAGAAACTGCTTATACTTTGCTTTTTGTGCTTTTGTCATCTGCAGCTTCTTTCCCTGGCGTTTCATACCGCGTCTATAAATTTTTCTTGATTGATGCATGAGGACCCCCACCAGTGTCTTATTTCGCTTGCGGTAAAGTTTTAGGAAGAGAATCAATCAGGGCGAGCCGGCGAAAGCCAGCATCGCCCTGTTATTATTATTTGTGATTCTCTATGTAATCTACTACGTCCCCGACTGTCGCGATTTTCTCTGCATCTTCATCAGAGATTTCCAGATCGAATTCGTCTTCGAGTTCCATTACTAATTCTACTACGTCCAGCGAGTCAGCTCCTAAGTCTTCTTTAAAAGTAGCTTCACGCTTTACCTCTGATTCATCAACTCCGAGGCGCTCAGATACGATTTTAGCGATACGTTCTTGATTCGTTGCCATGTTATTCACCTCCTTTAGCTATTATAGGACAAAGCTTAGTGAAATACTAGCTTCGTTTCAGGGCATATACATGCCGCCGTCTACATGCAGTGTCTGGCCGGTCATATAGGCTGCATCTTCCCCTGCAAGAAATCGAACTACCTTTGCTACCTGTTCAGGTTCTCCAAGCTTACCAAGAGGGATCTGCTGAAGTAAAGCTTCTTTCTGCTCTTCAGGGAGATCATTTGTCATTTCAGTTGTCACAAACCCCGGCGCTACTGCATTCACAAGAATATTACGATTTGCAAGCTCCCGCGCAAGAGATTTTGTTAAACCGATAACGCCGGCTTTGCTGGCGACGTAATTCGCCTGCCCTGCGTTGCCGAGTGCTCCTACGACAGAAGAGATATTAATTATTCTTCCGGAACGCTGCTTCATCATAGGTCTTGTAACAGCTTTTGAACAGTTAAACACTCCTTTTAAATTCGTATCTATCACTGCATCAAAATCTTCCTCTTTCATCCGCATGATTAAAGTGTCCCGGGTAATACCCGCATTATTTACAAGCAGATCAATACTGCCGAAGGTTTCCACCACTTCTTTCACCATTTCCTGCACCGCTCCGCTGTTCGCAACATCTGCCTGGACCGCATAGGATTCCACTCCCAGCGCCCGGCATTCTTCTGCGACTGCTTCCGCTTTCTCTTTGCTTCCGGCATAATTTACAGCAACATTTACTCCAGCCTTCGCGAGTTCAAGGCTGATTGCGCGCCCAATTCCTCTGGAAGCACCTGTCACAAGTGCATTATTCCCCTTCATTTATTTACCCTCCTTTAAAACTGCTACAGCTTTGTCTAACGTTTCTTTGTCATATACCGGCAGCGTTACAGCTCTTCTGGAAACTTTTTTCACCAGGCCGCTCAGCACTTTTCCTGGTCCAGCTTCAATAAAAGTGTCTACCCCCTGCTCCAGCAGATAATTGATCGTGTCTTCCCATAAAACAGGAGAAGTAATCTGCTGCTCCAGTAAAGATACAACATTTTCTTTTGCAACCGGCTGTGCGGTAACATTTCCGATTACTTCCATTTCAGCCTCGCCAATTTCCATAGGAGTAAGAACAGGATTCATTTTTTCAGCTGCCGGCTTCATCAGACTTGAATGAAAAGGTCCACTCACCTGCAGCTGCATTGTTCTTCTGGCTCCAGCTTTTTTCGCAAGTTCCATTGCTTTTTCCACACCCGGTGCAGAACCCGAAATTACTATCTGGCCGGGACAGTTGAAGTTCGCAGCTTCAACAATACCAGCTTCCTCTGTTGCCTGCCGGGTAACTTCTTCCAGCGCCTCTCTTTCCAGGCCGAGCACCGCTGCCATTGTCCCCTGGCCTGAGGGAACAGCTTCTTCCATATACTCTCCCCTTTTACGGACTACCTGAACCGCTTCAGTAAAAGAAAGAGTGCCTGCTGCTACATGCGCGCTGTATTCGCCTAAGCTGTGACCAGCGGCGTAAGATGCGCTGATTCCCTCATTCTTCAACGCCTGCCATATGGCAGCACTCACCGTAAGAAGCGCCGGCTGCGTATTCGCTGTAAGCTTAAGTTCTTCTTCCTCGCCGGAAAAAATTAATTCCGAAAAAGATTCGTCCAGAGCTTTGTCAGCTAATTCAAAGATTTTTTTAACATCATCTCTTTGATCGGCAAGCTCTTTCCCCATGCCTATATGCTGAGAACCTTGTCCGGGAAATAATACTGCTATTTTTTCCATCGTTATTCACCTGCTTCTTTTGTATTTTCAATTGATTTACGAATTGTTTCTATTACGGCTTCATCATGCATTATTTTCGCCTGCTTTATCGCACTGAAAAAAGACTGCTTGTTTGAGGACCCATGGGCTTTTATTACAGGTGCGTTCAGTCCGAATAATCCTGCACCGCCATACTCTGAATAGTCCATTTTATCTTTTACCCTTTTGAAAGAAGGTTTTAAGACACCTGCTGCCAGTTTATTCTTCAGGGAGGAAGTTAATTCTTCTTTTAATAAACTGAAAAGGGAAAGCGCAGTACCTTCAATAGATTTCAAAACTAAGTTACCTGAGAACCCGTCACAGACTACTACATCTGCAGCGCCTTCCAGCAGATCACGAGCCTCTACATTGCCAACAAAATTAAGTGAAAGCTTTGAAAGATCATCGTATGTCTGCTTCACTAATTCAGTCCCTTTTCCGCTCTCACCGCCTACATTTAATAGACCGATTCTTGGGTTTTCCACCCCTCTTACTTTTTTCATATAAATATCACCCATAATTGCATACTGCACAAGATGACTTGATTTAGCTTCCATATTGGCACCCACATCCAGCAGTAAAAATCCGTCTCCATTCAGCGTAGGGAGCATCGGGGATAGAGCAGGACGTTCAATCCCTTTTGTTCTGCCAATTACAAGAAGTCCTGCAGTCATTAAGGCACCTGTATTCCCAGCAGATACTGCTGCATCAGCTTCTCCATCCTTTACAAGCTGCACCGCCTGAACCATAGAAGCATCTTTTTTTCTTCTAACCGCCTTTACAGGAGAATCATCCGCTTCTATTACTGTCTCAGTGTGAATGATCTTTACCCGTTTTGATTTTTTCAAATAGGGAGCCATTTTTTCATTGTCCCCGATAATTATTAACTCAAGATCTTTGTATGTATCCAGTGCCAGCTGACAGCCTTCGATAGTACTTTGTGGAGCATAATCTCCACCCATTGCATCCACTGCTAAGCGCATTATTTATGCTCCTCTCTTTCCTCATTGTCTTTTTCATCCCTGAACATAGAAAAAGTCCCTTCAAAAACAATCGTCTGGTCTACGAAGCTCTGCACATGTACAATTGTCCGGGCAGCTCCAATTGATTTTACTTTCGCTTTCGCAATTACCCTGTCCCCGGAAGATACCTGCTTTCTGAAAGAAACTTCAGCGTTGGCTGTTAAAGCAAGTTCATCATTAATTACAGCTACCGCAAGCGAATTTGCCTGGGCAAATAAATGATGTCCGCGTATGATGTTGTTTCTTGAGAAAACATGATCCTGATGTACATCAAATACAGAGATTGCATACTTGTCCAGTTCCAAATCAACAATATCCCCAATAACTTCTTCTTCTGCTAAAGCTTTTACCGGATCATACTGCTTCTGGGCAACGCTTTTAATCCTTTCCCGCACTTCGGGTATATTTAATTCCAGACGGTCTAATCGGATTGTCTGCACACTGACAGCAAATATTCCAGCCAATGCTTCATCGGTTATAAATGGATCTTCTGCAATTTTTTCTTTTAATTTAGGCTGACGCTGCCTTTTTGTCCATTTCATTGTGACATCCCCTCTGTACTCCTAGGACTAGGTACTAATTGTAGTATATAGATAACTTCTCCCATTTTCAACTGGAAGAAGTTAATCTATTCTCTCCTTACGAAAAACGCCTTCTTCTTCAAGAGCTTGTCTAAGGGGTGCGTATATTTCAGACTTCCAGAAAGCCTCAGATGCTACTAATTTAGCAGCATCCTGCCTTGCTACTTCGAGCGTACGGAAGTCCTCCACAATATCTGCTACTTTCATCTGAGGAAGCCCGCTTTGTTTAACACCAAAAAAGTCACCGGGTCCTCTAAGCTCTAAATCCCGCTGGGAAAGCTCGAATCCGTCATTTGTTTCCGTCATAATAGCCATTCGTTCTTTTCCGGAATCTGACTTTGGATCTGCAAGAAGAATACAGTATGCCTGATCAGACCCCCGCCCTACTCTTCCTCTCAGCTGGTGAAGCTGTGAAAGCCCAAAGCGGTTCGCATCATAAATTACCATCGCCGTAGCATTCGGAACATTCACCCCGACTTCCACTACTGTCGTAGATACAAGTATTTGCACTTTATTTTCTGCAAATTCCTTCATCACTTCTTCTTTTTCATCGGAATGGAGCCTTCCATGCATAAGTCCAGTATGAAGATGAGGCAGCACTTCCTGAATCTGGCGGTGAAGGTCAATTGCATTCTGAACATCCAGCTTATCAGACTCTTCAATTAATGGACAGATAACATATGCCTGGTGTCCCATAGACACTTGTTTATCAATAAATTTCAGCACACGCGGCAGCGTATCCGGCTTTGCCCAGTAGGTCTCCACAGGTTTCCGCCCTTTTGGCATCTCATCAATCGTTGAAACATCCATATCTCCAAATGCTGTAATTGCAAGCGTTCTGGGTATCGGTGTCGCTGTCATAAATAGAACATCCGGACGGATCCCTTTTTCACGCAGCACCCTTCTCTGCGCAACACCAAATCGATGCTGTTCATCCGTAATTACCAAACCGAGCTGATGAAAGTCCACCCCCTCCTGAATAAGTGCATGTGTGCCGATAATAATATCAATTTCTCCGGAAGCAAGTTTTTCCAGCGTTTCTCTTCTTTCCTTCACTTTTGACGAACCGGATAAATGGCCAATTGTTACAGGATAGCCGGCAAACAACTCCTTCAGGGAAGCACTGTGCTGTTCTGCAAGAATTTCTGTCGGTACCATTAATGCTCCTTGATATCCAGCATTTACCGCAGCGTATAAAGCTATGGCTGCAATAACTGTTTTCCCGGACCCTACATCTCCCTGCAGCAGGCGGTTCATTCTATATGGAGAGTTTAAGTCCTTAAGAATTTCTTCCAGCACCCGGGATTGTGCAGCTGTCAATGGAAATGGCAGTGCCTCTACAAAACTGTTTACTTTTTCAGCCGGCCAGGATTTCTCTTTTCCATCAGTTGATTCTCTTGTCTGTTTTCGGAAATACTGCATTTTCAACTGGAACATTAACAGTTCTTCGTACACCATCCGTCTTTTTGCCTGCTTGAATTTAGCCATATCCTGAGGGAAGTGAAGAAAATAACAAGCTTCGGCCCGTGGAATCAGCTTATAACTTTCTAACAGACTTTCCGGAAGCAGTTCTTCGATCTCATCTCCATAATCTTTATAGGCCTGTGAAATCCACTTTCTTAAGGAAACTAGTTTCACGTCCCCTTTTAAAGGATATACCGGCTCGAAGGCACCGTCAGACTGGGCATTTTTCACAATAGCTCCCTGAATCATCAGACGATGCTTATCAAATTTTCCATGAAAGATTAAATGCTGGCCCAGCTCTATCTGTCTTTTTAAAAACGGCTGATTAAAAAAGATCGCCTGCACAAGAAAACCGTCCACTAATACGCGAACGGTAAGACGCGATTTCTTTTTGCCAAAAAAACGAAGTTCAGGAAGACTGTGCACGGTTCCCTGCAGAGTAACCCGTTCTTCATGCTGCACTTCTTCGAGTCTGCGAATAGAAAAATCTTCATATCGAAAAGGGAAATAAAAAAGTAAATCTTTTACTGTTTCAATTCCCATTGCCGCCATCTGCTCAGCTGCCTTTCCACCAGCGCCTTTTAATACATGCACGGGTACATTCATATTAATTCATCTCCCTACTTACCTGCCCCGAATATTTCTTCTTTCAAACGTTTCCCTGTAGGAGTAGCGGCTAAACCGCCTTCCCCAGTTTCTTTCAGGGCCGTTGGCATGTTTTCCCCGATACGGTACATTGCATCTATCACTTCATCGCATGGAATTCTGCTTTCTATTCCAGCAAGCGCTAAATCCGCTGCCACTAATGCATGAGACGCTCCAAAAGCGTTTCTTTTCACACAAGGTACTTCCACCAGGCCTGCTACTGGGTCGCATACAAGGCCGAGCATATTCTTTAATGCGATGGCCATCGCCTGTGCAGACTGTCTCGGTGTTCCGCCAGCCATTTCTACAATTGCTGCAGCAGCCATACCTGTAGCAGACCCAACTTCTGCCTGGCATCCCCCGGCAGCCCCTGAGATAGAGGCATTATTTGCAATCACAAACCCAAACGCTCCACTTACAAATAAATATCTAACCATTTGCTCTCTGGTGGGGTTCAGTTTTTCTTTCACTGCAAATAAGGTGCCCGGCACTACCCCTGCCGCCCCAGCAGTCGGCGTAGCGCATATAGTGCCCATTGCAGCGTTCACCTCGTTTGTAGACATAGCTTTAGCTACAGCATCCAGCGTGAGGTCCCCGGAAAGTGTATCATTCAGCATCATATATTCATGCAGCTTTTTTCCATCTCCACCTGTCAGTCCTGATACAGAACGTACACTTTCAGTAATTCCTCTATTCACAGCCCGTTCCATTACATCAAGGTTATTTTCCATCTGCTGCATGATGTCCTCTCTTGACCTATCGTGAACAGACATTTCCTGCCGAATCATTACTTCGGACAGCAGTATTCCATCTTTTTCAGCTATTTGAACCAGCTCTTCTGCATTTTTAAACAAATGTATATCCTCCTTTACTCATGAACTTTCGTTACCTGTGTTATATGTTCCAGCTTCGATATTTCTTCTAAAGTGCTTTCATAAACATTTTGATCCACTTCAATTACCATTAAAGCTTCTTTTCCTTCTTCTTTCCGGGAAACTTCCATATGTCCTATGTTGATTTTCTTTTCTGCAAGCACTGAAGCGACAGAAGCAATGGCTCCATAGCGGTCATGATGTACTACTAAAATTGCTGGATGATTCCCGCTCAAACCAAGTTCAAAGCCGTTTAGTTCTGTAATCTCCACTTTACCTCCGCCAATAGATATGCCAACCAATGACATTTCTTTATCAGCTTTTTTCATTTCAATTTTCACAGTATTCGGATGCCTGCTCACTTCATTTTCTTCAATAAATTCATATGTTAAGTCAGCGTCTTCGGCTTCAGTAAATGCGTTTGTAAGTCTCTGGTCACTCGTATCAAACCCAAGAATTCCTCCTAACAAGGCTACATCAGTCCCGTGCCCCTGGTAAGTTTTCGCAAAAGAACCATAGAGCCTGAACGTTACATGGTCCGGCTGTGATAGAAACAGCTGCCTGGCTACCAGGCCAATTCTCGCCGCTCCCGCAGTATGTGAACTTGAAGGACCTATCATTACCGGGCCTATAATCTCAAATACACTTCTATATTTCATCATTCATCCTCCTGAAAACTTATTAAAGAAAGCGCTGTCACTATACATATTCCCTCAATATAATAACAAAACATTCTGTTTGAGGCTACGATTGTTTCATTTTTCTTCTAACAGCATAAATTCAACTGCATTATAAATCTTCATTATTTAATTTGGGAAACGAATAACCCTTTACTCCTTAGTAATACAGGTTATTTAAAAGCTATGCTGTGCAATCATCCTGATGCAGTATGCTTTCTAGGTTTTCCAAAAAACAAAGAAGGCCCCATCAATCTTCTGCTCGTCCTGATTTGTCCCGGAGGCGGACACAGCGGCTCCAGTGCCAATAATAATATTACTTTATAAAAAGTCCTGACATTCCAGTCTTTCTGTTAAGAAACCGGCTTTTATTCCGGAGTATCCGGCAAGTACTGCTGGATTTAAAGGAAGGGGAAAATCTATTCACGAAAGCAGATAAAAAAAAAGCGCCCTGTAAAGGCGCAATTTTTCTCTCGATTATCTTTCCACTGGGGTAACTGCAATAGAAAGCGTTCCCGGTCCCACATGTGCTCCAATGACAGGGCCGATATTTGTTATAACTTCCTGACGAATATCAAATTGTTCTCTCATCGTGTCCATAAACTCTCTGGCTTCTTTTTCAGCTTCTGAATGAGAGATTCCGACGTGCAGCGGCTTCGCATTATACAGCTTGGTGAATTCTGCAAGAATCCGCTGAACCGCTTTTTTGTTTCCTCTTACTTTTTCAAAAGGATATACTTCACCTTCTGCATTAAGAGATAGAATAGGCTTTATTTTAAGAAGGGATCCTACTAGTGCTGAAGCTTTGCCTATTCTCCCGTTTTTTTGCAGATACTCCAGTGTATCCACCATAAAAAATACATTTGTGTCTTCTAGCATTTTATTGATTCTCGCCATAATTTCTTCTTTCGGATTGCCTTGCTGAGCCATTTGTGCTGCTTCCACCACAATTACCCCTATCGCGTAAGAGGCACGTTTTGAGTCGATGACTTCTAAAGAAACACTTTCGCCGAGTGTCTGCTGAGCAATGTAAGCAGATTGAAAGGTTCCGCTTAATTTAGATGATAAATGTATAGAAATAATATCAGGTGCATGTTCTTTGTGAAGCTTTTGATATACTTCCTCAAATTGATTCGGGGTGGGCTGGGAAGTAGAAGGCATCACTGATTCGCTGTTCAATTTTTTATAGAATTCTTCTGGTGAAAGGTCTACTCCATCTTCGTAGGCTTCCTCACCAAAATGAACCTTTAAAGGAACTACTTGAATTTCAAGTTTCTCTGCCAGCTCTCCAGGAATGTCAGCTGTTGAATCTGTTACGATCATAACCTTGCTCATATTATATTCATCTCCTTATGCCACACCTACTCAACAGAGATAATGTATGAGTAAAGTGGTTGATGACCAGCATGAATTTCAACTTCTATATCTTCGAATTTTGATTCAATATAATCTGATAATTTATGCGCTTCATCCTCTGTTCGATCTTCTCCATAGATAATAGTTAAAATTTCACTTTCTTCATCTATCAAAGCGTCAATCAACTCTTTTGCAGCTTTTGAAACAGAAGAACCGCTGGAGACAATTTCTTTTTCAGAAATGCCCATAAAATCACCTTTTTTAATGTCTACCCCATTAATACTTGTATCACGCACAGCGTAAGTTACTTCTCCTGTTTTAACATGCTGCAGTGCTTCTTTCATAGCTTCAGCATTTTCCTGAAGCGAATGCTCTTCGTTAAAAGCGAGCATAGCGGCCATTCCCTGCGGAAGCGTTTTAGAAGGAACAACTTCCACTTCCACTTCTGCTACGTCTGCAGCCTGATTGGCTGCCATAACAATGTTGCTGTTATTAGGCAGAAGAATGATTTTCTCAGCATTTACTTCCTCAATAGCTTTAATGAAGTCCTGAGTGGAAGGGTTCATAGTCTGACCGCCTTCAATAATCTTTTTCACACCTAGGCCCTTAAACAACTCGCTGACTCCGCTCCCCAAACCTACAGTAATCACGGCGTAATCGCTGGGTGATTCCGATGCCGGCTCCCTGTTCTGTTCTTCGCTTAAAATAGAAGTATGCTGTTCCCTCATATTTTCAACTTTTATATTCACCAGAGAGCCGTACTGCTGTGCTTCATTAATTACGGTACCGGGATACTCTACGTGAATATGTATTTTTAACAAATCCTCATCAGACACAACCAAAAGAGAATCACCATATTCATCAAGCTTATTACGGAATTCATCTTCATTATAAGGGTTCTTCCTTAATATTTCCTCGTCGAACTTTACCATTACCTCAGTACAGTATCCAAATTCAATATCCTCAGTAGACATATGGCTCTGCGCTGATTGATGATGTTCAAATTTCACAAGTTCTTCTAAAGAAGGTGCCTGTCCGGCATTATGAGTGATCTTTTCTCCTTTTAAAACTGCGAGAAACCCTTCATAAATAGTTACTAAACCCTGACCACCGGAATCTACTACTCCTACTTCTTTCAAAACAGGAAGCAGATCAGGAGTTCTGTCCAAAGAAGCCTTTGCTTCTTCCAGTACTTTTTCCATAAAAACAATGCAGTCTTTTTCTTTTTGCAGTTCCTGCGCTTTTGCGGCAGCATCTTTTGCTACAGTAAGAATAGTACCTTCCACAGGCTTCATCACTGCTCTGTAGGCAGTATCAACTCCATTTTGCAGAGCTGACGCAAGACTTTCCACAGAAAGCTGTTCTTCTTTTTCCACAGCTTTTGAGAAACCTCTGAAAAGCTGCGACAGAATAACTCCGGAATTTCCTCTTGCACCCATAAGGAGACCCTTTGCAAAATGAGCTCCCACACTGCCTGCATGCGAAGAATTTTTTTCCTGCACCTCTTTAATCCCGGAAGACATCGTTAAATTCATGTTTGTACCGGTATCTCCATCCGGCACCGGAAATACATTTAAAGCATCGATTTTTTGTGAATTGCTGGATAAATTCGCCGCGCCTTCCAATAGCATTTGCGTGAGCTTTTCTCCATCAATATGATTAATTGCCACGTATGTTCCTCCTAGCTTAAACTAATTAGTTACTCTTACTCCTGATACAAATATGTTAACAGTGTCCACCTTAAGGCCGAGCATCTGCTCGAGCTGGTATTTCACCTTTTGCTGTACATTGTAAGCAATCTCAGAAATCTTCGTTCCATAGCTTACAATAATGTACATATCGATATTAATTTCTTCATTTTCTTCCCGAATTACTACACCTCTTGCCAGGTTCTCTTTACCGAGTAAATCAGTAATGCCATCTTTAAGTTGTTTTTGGGAAGCCATTCCCACAATTCCATAACAATCAACCGCAGCTCCACCTGCGATTACGGCTACTACTTCTCTTGAAACGTCAATATTTCCATATTTTGTGTTAATTTCGATCGTCATATTCGGAATGCCTCCTCTGAGGAATTTTTTGCTGAAAGGCTAACGTTATTTTACTACAGTTAATATAATTTTAAAAGCGCTCTCCTGCGTCCGTCTTCGAGAATAGCATAATAACGGCTTTAAATCGACAGATACTGTCAAGGTTTTTCACTTTAAATTAACTCTTGAATTCCAAAATCGACAGTGCTACAATGTTTAAGTATGAATTATGTTAGTTTTGATGAAGGAGGGAATATGAATGTCACGTCGATGTGTAATCACTGGTAGAGGTCCATCTACTGGAAATAAAAGATCTCACGCACTTAACGCTACGAAACGCCGTTGGGGCGCTAACGTTCAAAAAGTAAGAATTATGCTGGATGGTAAGCCGCAGCGCGTATACGTTTCCGCTCGTGCACTTAAATCTGGTAAAGTACAGCGTGTTTAATTAAAAAGAGCTGCCCCGTCACACGATTGACGGGGCAGCTCTTTTTATTTTCTTTTCTATATATTATCTCTGCTTTCAATA
Source organism: Alkalicoccus daliensis (assembly GCF_900103955.1). GTDB lineage: Bacteria > Bacillota > Bacilli > Bacillales > Salisediminibacteriaceae > Alkalicoccus > Alkalicoccus daliensis. The sequence continues at coordinate 278,672 of NZ_FNIL01000001.1, read as the reverse complement.
AAAAGAGCATCTCCCCCTTTTAACTCCACCACTGCTTCAGTTTTATCCCATTCATTACTAACACACAGGCTTGACCCTTTTTGAATATGCATTTTCTCAATCTCATATTTGAATCCCTGTAATGTTAGTTCTTTTATCTGCACCCCAGCCGGAAGAAATGACACATATTTAAATGCTGACCGCGTTAGGACGTGCTTCCCGGGCTGGAGAAGGCGCACCCGGTTAAACTTGTCGACAATATATAGTGGTATTTCACAAATCTGCATCAGCTGGATCGTCAGCTGAGCGTGGTCGAGCCTGCCACCGGTTGCACCAAGCAGAATAATCTCAGAAGCACCATTGTTTACAGCAAATTCCACAGAGAGCTCCAAATCTGTAGCATTCTTTACCGCTGGATGCTTAATGATTTGTGCGGCGTTACCCTGAATCTGCTGAAATTCGTTTGCTGTTACAGAATCAAAGTCACCCACAGCTGCAGTCATACCGATATTTTTATCTGCTAGTGCGTATGCTCCTCTGTCAATACCTATCCAAGAGAAAGGCCCCTGATAATCTTTTTCAATGTGATCTAAAGGAGGAATTAAAAATTCCGGTCCTCCCGCCATTAATACAAACTTCAAATATACTCCTCCTTACGCTTCTTATGCTTCCGGATGAAGGACTCTTTTACCTGCACGTGCAAATAAAATCATGACAATTAATAATAATACAAAGGTTGGGCCCAGATAGCTTAGATTATACAGAAAAGAATATACTGCCACTGGAGTACCTTCCGGTGCAAACTCCCCAAACCATATTATTCCTGCGGTAAAATGAGCTGTAAAACGTAGAAATACCGCAAGTGCGATACCAGCACTTAAGTACAAGTACTTCTTTTTAACTGAAAGTTTTTCCTGAAAAGCGAAAATTCCCGCAAGGCCTACTGCTGCAAATGCTACTGGATATTCCAGCACTGCCTGCACCCAGTGCACCACATAAGGACCGAACATCAGATTTGCGAGACCGAACAAAAATCCCGTGGTGACTCCGGCTTTTACCCCTCTTCGGTAGGCAATCACGATTATTGGCAGCATAGACAGGGTTACGGAACCGCCAAAAGGCATGCGGAAAAGCGTTATCAGATCTAATATGACAGCCAGGGCTACCATCAAAGCAACCTCCAGTAATACAATGAGTTTTTTTCTATCCATACAAATCACTCCTCATTTAAGATTAATAAAATAAATACAGCAAAAAAACAGCTGCCGAGCAGGCAGCTGTTCATACAACCGTCATCTACTCCACTATCCCTTTGCAAGCATGAACTTGCAGGTGCGTCAGGGTCGAAGCTTACAGCTCCCTCTCAGCCCTTCTAAGGACTCCCCTTGTGGCTTAGTTTTATTAACTTACTTACACGGTGCCGCGGATTTCTGCAATTGCAGCTTCTCTGTCTTTTTTATTAAAAACAGCAGAACCAGCAACGAGCACATTTGCACCTGCTTTTTTACAAAGCAGCGCTGTTTCTCTGTTAACTCCCCCATCAACTTCTACATCTAATTCCGGTCCTCCAAGCTCTCTTACCTGTTCAATTTTCGGCAGCACCGATTCAATAAATGCCTGGCCTCCGAAGCCTGGATTCACTGTCATTAGTAAAACTAGATCTACATCAGCTATGACAGGCTCTATCATACAAACGGGGGTAGAAGGATTTATCACAACGCCCGCTTTTACACCACTCGCTTTTATCAGCTGAATTGTGCGGTGCAGGTGCCTGGATGCTTCTGCATGTACGCTGATAATATCAGCGCCGGCGTCTGCAAATTCCTGAATATACATATCCGGATTTTCAATCATCAAATGTACATCAAGCGGCAGATTGGTGTGTGGTCGTACTGCTTTTACAATTAAAGGTCCGATAGTTATATTAGGAACGAAGTGACCATCCATTACGTCGATATGAATATAATCAGCTCCACCTTTGTCCACTTCTTTTATTTCTTCTGCAAGTCTGGCAAAATCTGCAGATAAAATAGAAGGTGCAATTTTTACAGTCATCAGTTAATATCTCCTTTTTATCGATTGAATCTCTTCCAGGAATTGTTTGTAGCTGTCGTATCTGAATTGAGCAATATCTCCTTCTTCCACCGCTCTTTTTACAGCACAGCCGGGTTCATTTATATGCGTACACCCTCTAAACTTGCAGTCGTTTATTCTTTCCGCCATCTCCGGGTACTGATGGGAAAGCGTATCAGCCTCAATCTCCCGAAAATCGAGCGAACTGAAGCCGGGGGTGTCTGCAACATAACCGTTTTCCTGCGTCAGCTTAATTAATTCTACATGCCTGGTAGTATGTTTTCCTCTTCCCAGACTCTTAGAAATTGCATTTGTTTCAAGTTTCAGTTCCGGCTTTAAAACATTTAATAAAGTTGATTTCCCTACTCCTGACTGCCCTGCGAAAACAGAAACTTTCCCACTGAGTACTGGGGTCAGCGTCTGTACGGATTCTTCATCTTCCATAGATGTATAAAGTACCTGATAACCTGCCATTTCATAGACCTTCACTTTTTCAGTTACATCCTCTTGGGTACCTAAATCCTTTTTTGTAAGACAAATAATTGTCTCAATCTCATTTGCTTCAATATGCACGAGAAATTTATCCAGTAAATGTGTACTGAAATCAGGTTCTTTTACAGAAAAAACTAATATCGCCTGATCGATATTTGCAATGGGAGGCCGCACCAGTTCGTTCTTCCGTTCATCAATTGCAAGCACATAACCATCAGTACGATTTTCTGCTTCGAATGTAACCCAGTCTCCGACAAGTGGAGTGATTTTTCTGTTTCTGAAATTACCTCTGCCTCTGCATTGAAAAATACCATCTTCATTTTCCACATAATAAAATCCACTCAGCGCCTTTACAATTCTTCCTTTAGCCATACACCCCTCCTGAGCTTAATTGTATTCCTGCAGTTCTTCATACGAATATTCATAAGGTGAATCTTCAAATTCTTCTCCATTTACCTGCAGTATTAAATATCCAGTTTCGTCAGGTCCTAACGTAAATGGCACCTGATATTCAGTAGTTTCAGTTATTTCTTCTTCATAAATTTCTGAAGGTGTGGCATTGTCACTATCAATTACCGAAATTCGTATCTGATATGGACCTCCCTCTTCTTCTTCCGCTTCCGGTACTTCTACCAGAAATGGCACTTCCGCAGAAATTGGCTCTTCTGAACTTTCTTCATTAACGCTGTTTTCCTCATTTTCTGCATTATTATTATTTTCGTTGCTGTCTGCATTGTTATTTTCTTCGCCCTCGGCATTATTATTCTCTGCAGAATCACTTTCGTTTTCTACAGGCTCTTCCACCGGCTCAGGTCCCCGTGAAAATGTAACTGTTACTGAAGTCCGTTCAGTGAGTTCAGTTCCTCTGGAAGGCTCTTGTTCAATTACTCTTCCCTCCTGCATGGAATCGTCATAGACTTCATCAAATGAAAGCATTACATAAGGTTCATTTCCCACCGTATTCAAAACTTCCTGTCTCGACATCCCATATAGGTTTCCAAGCGTAAATACTGCTCTTTCACTTACAGTCAAAACAACATCGGTTTCCTCAGGGATAATTTCATCACCCGGGGAAGGATCCTGATCTAATACAATCCCTTCTTCTTCTTCTGTCGTTTCTTCCATTACTACAGACACTGAAGAAAAGTCATTGAGGATTTCTTCTGCATCATCCCGGTTCATTCCTAATACATCTTCCATAGCAATTTCCTGATTTTCTTCGTTTACTATTAACGTAACTGAAGATCCTATTTTAACAGAAGTTCCTTCTCCTGGCCGCACTGTAATTACGTGATCCGGCGGAATATTTTCTTCTTCCCTGAATTGAAGATTCACTTCAAGGTTTAACTCTTCCAGTTCACTTACTGCTTCCTCTGAAGGCAGGCCTTCTACTTCCGGAATCACCACTTCATCCACCCGCAGTATTTGTGGCAGAACAAAAATTACAAATAAAATAAGTCCAGCTGCAAGGATCATTCCGGCTGCCGCCCATTTTTTCCATTTTTTCTTCTGCTTTTTCTCCTCTGGTGGAACTGCCGGCTGATTATGAACAATCGTATCTTCTTCCGGCTGATTTAATGATTTAGGAATTACAGGTATTGCTTTAGTTTTATCTGCATCTTCGTCAAATGAAAGGGGTGCTTCATTTAACCTGTATGTCTCAAGAACTGTCTGTAAATCAAGTAACAGGTCTTCAGCAGACTCAAATCTATGAATTGGATTTTTCGCTGTAAGCTTAGTTATCATATTTTCTACACTCTGCGGTATGTCAGGATTCACATCTTTCACTGAAGGCAGTGGTTCCTGCAAATGCTTTAAAGCTACAGAGACTGCAGTATCTCCTTTAAAGGGAACACTTCCAGTCAGCATTTCATATACGATTACGCCGACTGAATAAAGATCCGACTTATAGGTTACCTGTCCTCCCCGAGCCTGCTCAGGTGACAAATAATGTACTGAGCCAAGTATAGAATTTGTGTGTGTGATCGTAGCTTCACTGATTGCTCTTGCAATACCAAAATCAGCGACTTTGGCAACACCATCTACACTCATTAATATGTTCTGCGGTTTTACATCCCGATGCACAATTCGATTTGTATGTGCATGACTGACTGCAGAAGCTATCTGTTTTAAAATACGTATCGTTTCATTTACTGACAGGGGACCATTCTCCTGAATATACTCCTTTAAAGTCTGCCCCTCAATATACTCCATCACAATAAAGTAAAGGTCTTCTTCTTCTCCTACATCATAAATCGAAACAATGTGTTCGTGAGAAAGACTTGAGGCAGCTTCCGCTTCCCGGTGAAATCTTCTAATGAATTCGTCATCCTGGGAAAACTGGCTCTTAAGCATTTTTACTGCAACGTAGCGGTCCAATATTAAATCTTTTGCTAAATAAACATCAGCCATACCCCCGCCGCCAACTGGACGAATCAGCTTATATCTTTCGTTTATTCTTTTCCCTATCATGTATGATTCACGTCCCTGGGGCTGTTGCGAACAATCGCTACAGTTATATTATCTTCTCCCCCGCGTTTGTTTGCGATCTCAATAAATTTACCAGGCAAGGCATCTATGTTTTTTTCAGAAAGAAACATTTCTCTTATTTCATTATCACTTAATTTATTAGAAAGCCCATCTGAACATAAAAATACAGCGTCGTCCTCATCCCAGCAGATTAATCCTGTATCACTCTCAATAAGTTCATCGGTACCCAAAGCCCTGAGCAAGACATTTTTTCGTGGATGTACTTCTGCTTCTTCTTCTGTTAATTCACCCTGCCTTACTAATTCTCCCACAAGAGAGTGATCTGAAGTTACCTGCCGCATACTTTTTCCCTGCTGATAATATAAGCGTGAATCTCCAACATTTACATAGGCAAAAAATTCATTTGTACAGACTGCTGCAGTTAAAGTAGTCCCCATGCCTCTGCACTCTGGATGTGTCTGTTGATATTCAAACAAAATCTCGTTTGTTTTTTCCACTGTGGTTTTCAGCCATTTTGTCGTATTGCCTACTTCGAATATTTCTTCAAATTCCTGAAAATAAGTAATTAAAGTTTCGCATGCGAGCCGGCTGGCTACATCCCCAGCCTGGTGGCCTCCCATACCGTCAGCGACAACAGCCATAAATTCGCCTGAATTCCGCTTCGACACAGTTACACTGTCTTCGTTATGTTTCCTGACTTGTCCTTGATCTGTCCCGTAACTTCTTTCCACCGATTATCCCCCCGCTATGCGCTATTCAGATGTTTTTAATAGAGAAGCTATAAAAAATCCATCCGTCCCATATTTACCTGGCAGTAATTGAAGAGTGTTTTTTGAATCAAAATGTTCTACTAAATTTGCAGGAAACTTTTCCATAAGTTTCAGATTAGGTGCTGCATCTTTATGTGCTTCCAAAAATCTGTTAATCTGCGAATCATTTTCTTCATAGTCTATTGTACATGTGCTGTAAATCAATTCTCCGCCCGGCTTTAGAAATTTCCAGATGTGATCCATAATATCTGCCTGAATCTGCACCAGTCTAGTAATATCCTCTTCTTTTTTAGACCATTTCATATCTGGTTTTCTTTGAATTACACCTAATCCGGAACAGGGGGCATCTATTAATATTCGGTCAAACAACGGCAGATCTTCCACTTTTCGGGCATCCCCTGTCTGTGTGATTACATTGTTGAGGTGAAGCCGCTGCACCTGTTCACTAATCAGTTTTACTTTATGATCATGCAGGTCCATGCTGTAGACCGTACCCGTGTTATTTAACAATTCCGCAATATGAGTAGTTTTTCCTCCCGGTGCAGCGCATGAATCTAATATAGTTTCTCCTTTTTGAGGGGATACAGCCATTCCGACGAGCATTGAACCCTCGTCCTGAATGGAGATCCTGCCTTCTCTGAATGCTGCCGTAGCTGCTGCTGAACCATTTCTCACTCTTAAAGCATTGGACAACAGTGGGCTTTCTTCCACTGATAATCCTTCTGCTTCAAGCTCTTTAATCACACTGGATTTTTTCGCGGAAATTTCATTAATCCGGACGGAAGTAACCGGTGCCTCATTATTAGCTTCTGCAATTGCCGCAGCCTGTTCTCTGCCGTAATGCTTTGTCCATCTGGCGATCATCCATTCCGGATGAGAAGTTTCTACTGCGAGACGTTTGACAGGATCCTTGATTGCTTCGAATGAGGGGCTTCCCTCTCTTAAGTAAGTTCTTAACATTCCATTTACTAAACCAGCAATACCTTTATGTCCTCTTTTTTTAGCAATGTTTACTGCTTCATTCAGTACTGCGTGGTCAGGTACTCTATCCAGAAACATGAGCTGGAATAAGCTTAAACGCAGAAGTGTAACAACCCAGCTCTCTAGTTTTTCCAATGGTTTCTTACTGTAACTTTCCAGGATAAAATCAAGTTTCTTTTTCTGCTGAATTGTTCCATAGACTATTTGAGTAAATAAAGGCACATCTATAGCAGACAAACTTTTTTTATTGATAATATCATTCAGGAGCAGATTACTGTAAGCCTGGTTTTTTTCGATTTTCAGCAGTGCATCAAGGGCTGCTTCACGGACATTTGAATTTTTATTCATCGGTCACCTCTGCACGTATTCCCGGTTTTAAATTCTTACCCTGTCCATTTAGAAATGTGGGAATATCCATCGGCTTTTTACCGGAAGGCTGTACCTGCTGCAGCGCTAAAATTGTTCCGCTTCCGCAGGCAATCCAAAAATCCCTGCCTTCTGCTTTAATGATTGTTCCTGGTTCCTGGTTCGTATGTTCATTTACTGCGTGCGTTTTCCAGACTTTCACTCTTTTATCATCAAACACCGTATAAGCGACCGGCCATGGAACGAGCCCCCGCACCTGATCATTTACCTGTGATGCCGTATTTGTCCAGTTTATTTTTTCCATTTCCTTTGTAATATTCCGTGCAAAAGTAACTTTCTCTTCATCTTGAGCTTGCGGGTGTATCTCGCCTGATTCAATTGCAGGGAGAATTTCTTCTATCATCTCTGCGCCAAGAGCGCTTAATTTATCATGCATCGTACCTGTATTATCTTCAGGAGAAATAGGAACTGCTCTTTTTAGCAGCATATCTCCAGCATCCAGTTTTTCCACCATATACATAATAGTTACACCGGTTTCTTTTTCACCATCAATAATTGCCTGGTGAATGGGTGCTCCTCCCCTGTATTTCGGAAGAAGACTTGCGTGGACATTTACCGCACCTAATTTAGGAATATCAAGCACTACTTTTGGAAGAATCTGTCCGAAAGCAGCAGTTATGATTAAATCAGGAGAGACAGAAAGCACTGCCTCATAATCTTCTTTAATTTTTTCCGGCTGAAACACCGGGATATTGTTTTCTTCTGCAGCTACTTTCACTGGAGGAGGGGTCAGTTCTCGTTTTCTTCCTTTCGGCCGGTCCGGCTGTGTCACTACCAAAGAAACTTCATACCCCTTATTTATAATTTTTTCTAATACAGGAACTGCAAAGTCGGGCGTCCCCATAAATACAATTTTCATTCCATTCACCCTTTCCAATATGTTACATCATCATAAATGGATTTGTATCTATAATAATCTGTAAATCTGTTCTTGCAATGTCAGATTGATAAGAGTGCATTAATTCCTGCAGAGCCTCCATCAATTTCGGTTCAATTTTGTATTTTATCATGCATTGATACCTATATCTATCTTTGATCCGCGGGATAGGTGAAGCCACAGGACCAAATATTTTCGTTGATTCTGATAGTGAACTTTTTAAATATGCGCTCATTTTTTCCGTAACCTGCACTACCTGCTGCAGGTCAGTATGACTGACGTGAATCATGGTTAAAAAATAAAAAGGCGGGTAACCTCCCATTTTTCTCATGTACATTTCTTTTTCATAAAATGACAAAAAATTATGCTCTTTTACTTCTGTAATACTATAGTGCTCAGGAGAATAGGTCTGAATTAATACTTCTCCAGTTTTATCGTGTCTCCCAGCTCTGCCTGCTACCTGTGTCAGCAGCTGAAAAGTTCTTTCAGCAGCCCTGAAATCCGGCAGGTGAAGCATAGAATCAGCTGCCAGTACACCTACCAACGTGATATTTGGAAAGTCCAGACCTTTTGCTATCATCTGAGTCCCAAGCAGAACATCAGCTTCTCCTTTACCAAAAGCAGTTAATAGTTTCTCATGAGAGCCTTTTCTTCTGGTAGTATCAACGTCCATTCTGATAATACTTAAATCTTCAAAAGTTTTATGAAGTTCTTCTTCTACTTTTTGCGTGCCAGTGCCAAAAAAACGAATCTGGTCACTGTCACATTCCGGACATCTAGTAGGAACTGTTTCTCTGTGTCCGCAGTAATGGCACTGCAGAGACTGATTTGTCCGATGATACGTTAATGAAATATCACAGTGAGGACACTGGGGTACGTAACCGCACTCCCTGCACATAATGAATGTAGAATATCCCCTTCTGTTTAAAAGAAGAACTATCTGTTCTCCTTTCTGCTTCCGGTCTTTAATTCTTTCAATTAAGTCATCTGAAAACATAGAACGATTCCCGCTTTTTAATTCCTCCCGCATATCTACTAAAGTTACTGCGGGCATAGCATTATCATTCACTCGATTTTCAAGCGTAAGCAGGTCATACACGCCACGCTGGGCTCTTGCATAGCTGTCAAGAGAAGGGGTCGCGCTTCCCAGCAGGACTGGGCAGTTATAATGTTCTGCTCTGCTGATAGCTACAGATCTTGCATGATAGCGCGGAGATTCCTCCTGCTTGTAACTCGCTTCATGTTCCTCATCTATTATAATAATTCCTAAATTTTCAAATGGCGCAAACACAGCAGACCTGGCACCTACCACCACATCCACTTTTTTATCACGGATTTTTTTCCACTCATCATATTTTTCGCCTTTTGAGAGCGCACTGTGCAGAACAGCTACTCTCGCACCAAATCTGGCTTTAAACCGTTCTACCATCTGTGGAGTCAGTGAAATTTCCGGTACTAGCACGATTGCTTCTTTCCCATTCCTGAGTACCTTATCAATAGCCTGCAGATAAATTTCTGTCTTACCGCTGCCAGTAACCCCTCGAATTAAAAAAGTCCGGTGAATCTTTTTATCTATAACCCGCGTAATGTCAGAAAGCACTTCTTTCTGTGCCGGCAGCAGAGTTAATGATTCCGAGGTCTCGAAATGACGGCCTTCATACGGGTCTCTGTTTAAGACAGCTTCATTTTTTGAAATTAATCCTTTTTTCACCAACGCTTCCAACGCAGCTTTAGAGCCATAAGGTTCTAATTGTTTAGCCGTGTGCTCTTCTTTGGAAGACTGTAAAAAATTCAGTACAGCAGCCTGCTTAGGTGCTTTTCTATTTAGTTCTCCAATATGGTTTTCAGCATCAGCATCTGAAAGGATGGAAGCATAAACGAGCTGTTTTTTTGCAGCGTCTTTTGTTGTCACCTTTGGCTCAACTATCAGCAGTCCTTTTCTTATCGCTTTTGCTGCGCTTATTTTATCTTCTTCAGATGCTTCTTTAATCCACTCATCCCAGTTTTCAATAAATTTTGATTCTGCAAAATGCTTTTGTAAATTTTGATCCAGCTTCGCAACCGCTGCTCCAGGAAATACGCTTTTTTTGTACTTGGCTCTCATTGCCTGCGGAAGCATCGCTTTTAATACAGAAACATGTAAAGAAAGAGTTTCTTCTTTGATGGACTCAGCAAGTTGTAAAAGCTCAGGAGTTAAAGGCGGTGTTAAATCGATCTGTTCCTGCACTGGCTTTAACTTGGCAGCCGGCACTTCCGAACTCTCTTTTATTCCTATAACAAATCCCTGGACAGGCCTGTTGGCAAAAGGAACGTGAACGCGGCAGCCTGCCGACATGGTTTCCTGCATTTCCTCCGGTACAGAATAATCAAAAATCCGGTCCACTGCCTGGGAAGCTACATCAACGATTACATTCACAATCATTTAACACCCTCCATAAGCGGAGCAATCGCATCTAATATTTTCCTTGAAGCATCTGCTTTCGATGTAAGAGGAATATCAGCAGAAGTACCGTTTTTAAAAAACAGTGTTAAAGCATTGGTGTCACCTTGAAAGCCATGTCCTGCTTCTATTACAGAATTTGCACAAATGACATCCGCATTTTTTTTAGCAAGCTTTTGCAGCGCATATTCTTTAATATTATTGGATTCAGCAGCAAATCCTACTAAAACTGTTTTTTCTTTTCGCTGACCCAGTTCCATAAGAATGTCCTTTGTTCTTTCCATTTTAATTTCCAGGGGATCATTTGATTTTTTCATCTTTTTTTCAGAAGTTTCAGCAGGCCGGTAATCTGCTACTGCAGCTGCCTTAATGATAAGGTCTGCATGGGAAGTTTGCGCCATCACAATCTGGTACATCTCTTCTGCGGAAACTACATCCATTCTCTTTACTCCATGAGGGGTCGGCAGGGAGACTGGTCCCGCTACCAAAGTAACATCTGCCCCTCTTGCGGCAGCTTCTGCTGCAAGAGAGAATCCCATTTTCCCAGAGGAACGATTGGAGAGAAAGCGGACTGGATCGATTACTTCCTGCGTGGGACCTGCAGTAACTACTACTTTTTTATTGTGCCATTCCGGATGAGACTTCCTGATAAAAAAGTGATCTACCATAGAAAGTAAATCTTCGGGTTCTGCCATTCGGCCTTTCCCTGTATATCCGCAGGCTAGATAACCCTCATCCGGTTCTACAAAGATGAATCCATCAGCTTCCAGCTGCTTCATATTTCTCTGCACTGCAGGATGAGCGTACATATGTACATTCATTGCAGGAGCAATGTAAACTGGAGCTGTTGCAGCCAGTAATGTAGTAGTGAGCATATCATCAGCAATCCCATTGGCAAGTTTGCCAATTACATTAGCCGAGGCGGGAGCAATAAAAATAAGGTCTGCCCAGTCGGCGATGTCAATATGCGCAATGTAGCCCGGATCAGGTTCTGTGAAAGTATCTGTATACACATGATCTCTTGCTAACGCCTGAAAGGTGAGTGGTGTTACAAATTTTTGTGCATTCTCCGTCATGATCACTTTCACATCATAGTCTGCCTGAACGAGTTTAGAAGTGAAAGCAGCAGCTTTGAAAGCAGCAATCCCACCCGACACAGCTAACAAAACACGTTTCTTTCTATCCATTCCCTATCCCTCCGTCTATTTTGATGAAATTTCTCCAGAACCAAAAGAAAAACGATCTGATGCTCAGATCGTTTCCTTGACGTTATCTTCGTTTAGTTCAAATGACAGCTGTTCGGCTTCAATCTCTTCGAGCGCCATCCCTACATAATTAACGGATTTGGCACCTTTTGGATGATTGAATTTTTCCGGGTGCTCACGAAGTTGGCGCGCACGGGCTGCAGAAACCGTTACGAGCGTATACTTTGAATTAATTTTCGTTTGTAATGAATCTATCGATGGTTGTAGCATCGTGATAATCACTCCTCAACAATTTGTTTATACAGGTGGATCAGCCGATCTTTTTTACAATTCTCTGCCGTAACAATAGACTTAATTCTTTCAACAGCAAGATGAACCTCATCATTCTCTACTACATAATCATATTTATCCATAAGATCAATCTCGTCTTTGGCAACAGTCATTCGGCTGTCAATTAAATCACCCGTTTCAGTGCCTCTTCCTTCAATTCTGCTTCGAAGTTCTTTTAAGCTTGGCGGCATAAGGAAAATAAATACACCTTCCGGAAAAGACTCCTTTACCTGAAGCGCTCCCTGAACTTCAATCTCCAGAATCACATCATGACCTTTTTCAATCATTTCTTCTACATACGCACGGGGAGTACCATAATAATTACTTACATATTTTGCGTATTCAAGCATTTCTCCCTCGTTAATCATTCTTTCAAACTCTTCTTTAGACTTAAAAAAATAACTTACCCCATCTTCTTCCCCACTACGTGGTCCGCGGGTAGTTGCAGATACCGAATATTTAATTTCCGTATCCTGTTCTCTCAGGGCACCACAAACAGTACCCTTCCCTACTCCAGACGGGCCGGAAAGGACGATGAGCAGACCTTTTTCTCGCTTCATTCGTATCCTCCACTATCATCAATATTCTTTTAGTATATCATGAAAAAGTTTTATTAGTAATTATTTACACAAATTACTCTTCTGACGCATCTTCTTTACTTGTGATTACTCTCTGCGCAACTGTTTCAGGCTGGACAGCTGATAAAATCACATGATCACTATCAGCAATAATAACTGCCCTGGTGCGTCTTCCATATGTAGCATCCACCAGCATGTTTCGATCACGGGCATCGGAAATAATTCTTTTTATCGGTGCAGATTCCGGACTTACGATAGAAATAATTCTGTTTGCAGATACAATATTCCCAAAACCTATATTTATTAGCTTAATGTCCAATGTGATTTCCCCTTTTTTATTCAATATTCTGCACTTGTTCCCGCATTTTTTCTAGCTCATTTTTCATTTCAACTACGATCTTTCCCAGTTCACCTGAATTTGCTTTCGAACCGATGGTATTAATTTCTCTGTTCAGCTCCTGTATAATAAAATCAAGTTTTCTGCCGACTGGTCCTTCTGACTTAAAAGTTAAGCCCAAATGTTCAGTATGGCTTTTAATACGTGTGATTTCTTCACTAATATCAGCTTTTTCACTGAATACAGCAATTTCGGTCATCAGCCGATTTTCATCTGCTTTTCTTCCAGCCATAAAGTCATTTACCTGCTCCGACAGCTTGGCACGGTAATCTTCTTTTACTTGAGGAGCAAGCTTATGAATTTTGTCAGTATAGGATTCCAGCAGTTCTGTCCGTTTCCGCAGATCTGTATAAAGAATTGAGCCTTCCTGTTTCCTCATAGCTGAGAGTTCCTTTAACGCTTCATCCAGCACTGGCAGAAGTTCTGCTTTTGTTTTATTCACGATCTGTTCAGGTTCAGATATATAAACTATATCTTCATTTTGCAGCATAGCTGCTGCAGGGAATGTTTCTTTTGAGCCTGTAAAGCTCTTAATCTCTTCAAAGCGCTGCTGAAACTGGAGAAGCAGATCCCAGTCAATATGAACTTCTTTCGTTTTTGCTTCTTCCTCATTTAAAAAGAAAGATACATCTAACTTACCACGGTGAACATACTCCCTGCACCTGGAAATAATACTTTCTTCCAAACCTGCCCACTGCTGGGGCAGCCGGGGTTTAATTTCACAAAAGCGATGATTCACAGCTTTAATTTCAATTGTAAGGCGGCCGCTGCTAATTTTCTCAGCAGAGCGCCCAAATCCTGTCATACTTCTCAGCATTGCTATCACATCCACTTTATATTCTAAACAATTTTTCACCTTACAACAAGTCCACCTGCAAATTCTCTGAAGATACAGTGCTTACTGTCTCTGGTATAATGATGACTGAGTTGGATTTAAGGAGGAAGTATTATGGCATTTGACGGCATTGTAACACGAGCAGTTACAGAGGATTTAAGCAAAGTATTACCATCAGGCAGAGTTGTTAAAATACATCAGCCTTATGCTACTGATATTGTAATGACTATAAGAGCACACGGAAAAAATTATCCATTATTTATTTCAGTTAACTCAAATTTTGCGAGATATCATCTGACGGATGTTAAATTTCAAAACCCAAAAGAACCCCCGCTCTTCTGTATGGTGTTAAGAAAACACTTGGAAGGAGCAATGATTGAATCAATCTCGCAGGAAGGATTAGAGAGAATTGTCACATTTTCATTTAAAGGAAGAAATGAACTTGGTGATGTATCCTATAAAAAACTGGTATTGGAGCTGATGGGACGCCATAGTAATCTTATTTTTACAGATGTAGATAACAACGTTATTCTGGAAAGCATTAAGCATATCCCGCCCTCGCTTTCTCAATTCAGGACAGTTTTGCCGGGACAGCCATATCATGAACCACCGCACATGGATAAAAAAAATCCTCTTCTTACTACCGAAGATGAGTTAGTAAAATCTGTGGACTTTAACGCCGGGAGAATGGATAAACAGCTGCAGCAGGTATTCAGCGGTCTTTCACCGCAGGTTATTAATGAAATACTTCATCGTGCTGGTTATGTGAACCGCGATACTCTGCCGGGAGCTTTTTTCGAAGTATTAGCTCCGGTAAAGCAGAACATTTATTCTCCTCAAATGATAATAGAGGATGGAAAAGAAAGCTTTTCCGTGCTGAACCTTAACCATAAAAAAGGAGAAACCCGCCTCTTTCCTACTGTGCATCAGCTGCTGGATAATTATTTCACTAACAAAGCTGAGAGAGACCGTGTAAAACAGCGGGCGTATGATTTAGAAAGACTTCTTAAAAATGAATATGAAAAAAATAAAAAGAAAATAAAGAAGCTCGAGAAAACTTTAAAGGATGCTGACAAAGCTGCCGAGCAGCAAAAGTTCGGCGAACTGCTGACTGCGCACATGCATCTGGTTAAACCGGGCCAGACAGAAATAACAGTTGTTGATTATTATGATGAGAATCAAGGCGAAATAACCATTCCTCTTTCGAACAGGAAAAGTGCCTCGGATAATGCACAGCAATATTTTAAAAGATATCATAAACTTAAAAATTCGGTGAAGTATGTGCAGAAAGAAATTCGCCACGCTAAAAAGGAAATGGAGTATTTTGACCGCTTAATCCAGCAGATGGAAATTGCTTCTACAGAAGATATCGAGGATATTCGGGAAGAGCTTATTCAAGGAGGATACCTTAAAAACCTAAGCAGGCAGTCTAAAAAGAAAAAGCAGGATAAACCAAGCCTGGACCGGTATATGTCCAGCAATGGTATTGAACTTTATGTTGGCAAAAACAATAAACAAAATGAATATTTAACTACACGTATGGCCAGACAGGATGATACCTGGCTTCATACAAAGGATATTCCTGGATCACACGTATTGATTCGCAGCACTGAACCGGATGAAGAAACAATTCTCGAGGCTGCTGAATTAGCCGCTTACTTCAGTAAAAGCAGAATGTCGGGCAATGTTCCAGTGGACTATACGCTTATCCGTTATGTAAAAAAACCAAATGGTGCAAAGCCCGGGTATGTTACTTATGACCGCCAGACGACGGTGTATGTAACTCCTGATGAAAGAAAAGTAGCCGATTTAAAGAAAAACTTCAAACAAAACGGCTGAGAAATTAACCAGAGGGTCAGCCCTTCTGGTTAATTTAGTTTACATAAAAAATTTACGGTAACTAAAATTTGGACTCGCAGATATTTTATAAAATATTATCAGGTCTTAATTATGAAGCTGCTGCTTAAAAAAAGCATGCTTTCCTGCCTTATTTCTTAGAAACATGATAAGCAAAACCTATGCCCCTTTGAATTTTCAAAACACCGCTGATAAGACTGCTGAAAACTAATTTTTATCAGTTCACAGCTGAATGCTATCACCTTAATTGAAAATTATTCATAAAGGTCAGATATAAGCCATAAAAATACTTCAAGTCATAAAAAATAAGTTTCATTTATTTATTGAACGGCTATGCAATACATATCTCATTAGAGAAAATTGTTTTAAAGGAGGGATGCATCGTGATAATTCAAGAAAAAGAGCATTCCTATATCATGATCTCCCAGCATGATCATGCTGCCATTTCCGGAAGCATTGCTCGAAATTATGCAGTTGATTATTTCCCATTCAGTGATTTTCAGCAGGAATTTATTCAAGCTGTACTTCAGCACGATCAAGCCTGGGTGGAAATAGATAAAGTTCCCGTATGGAATGATGTAAAAGGACGCCCTTACAGCTTTATTGACTTTCCTGTGCCGATGAAACTTGTACATTATAAAGCAGGTATTGATTCACATGAACCTGAAAATCCTTATGGAGCATTATTACAAAGTAAACATTACGCTTCTCTTGTCGGAGAGTCAGAGGAAGAAGCTGTTTTTTGGGAAAGAGAAAAGGACCGGCAGCAAAAAATCATCCAATTGCTAGGTTTAACCAAAGATCATGAAGAACTTATAGAAGAGCATTTTAAAGCACTGCAGTTTTGTGACAGTGTGTCTCTTTATACCTGTATGCAGCCTCCTGGAACAGAGAATAAATACAAAAATGCAGAACACGGATTTCAACATGGCAAACAATTCAAATTTTCCAATGGAGAAGACGTTATTGGCGATTGGAAAAATAATATGCAAATTCAATTATCGCCCCATCCATTTAAAGAGGATTTTGATGTAACACTTTTATACAAGGAAGTGCAAAAGGACGACATTAGTATCAAGGGCATTGCTAAAGCGTATCATGGTGCTCCTCTGTGCGAGCATAAATTTACTTTTGTAAGCTAAGACTTTCAATCATTAAGAAACCGGCAGAGAAAAATAATCTGCCGGTTTCTATATTGCTTTTAATATCATTACCCTGCTTCCAGCGCTTTAAATTGGGATTTGACCAGTTCATAATACTCGCCGCGCTTCTCCATAAGTTCTTCATGATTCCCTTGTTCCAGAATCTTTCCTTGTTCAAGCACAAAAATATTATCAGCTTCTCTAATAGTAGACAATCTATGTGCAATCATTACTGCTGTCCTGTCCTTCAGAAGTTTTGCCAGAGCTTCCTGAATAAGAAGTTCTGTCTCTGTATCAATGGAAGCTGTAGCTTCATCGAGAATGAGTATTTGAGGATCGGCAAGTAACGCCCGCGCAAAGGAAATCAGCTGTCGTTCACCTACAGATAATATATTTCCTCTCTCCTCTACTTCTGTATAATATCCCTTTGAAAGCTGCTTAATAAATCTGTCTGCCCCGACCGTAGTTGCTGCTTTTATACATTCTTCATCACTTGCTTCCGGCCGGCCGAAGCGAATATTATCAATAATAGTTCCAGAGAATATAAAAGTATCCTGGAGTACAATACTGACTTGTTTTCGAAGACTGTCCAGACGAATGTTACGCAGATCTTCTCCATCCAGCTTTACTGTACCCCCAGTGGGATCGTAAAATCTGCTTATCATATTTACTATCGTCGTCTTTCCACTGCCTGTATGCCCCACCAAAGCAACAGTCTGCCCTGCTTTCATCTCCAAATTTATGTTATGCAGTGCTTTTCTTTTACTGTCATAGGCGAATTCCACATTTTCAAATGTAATCTGCCCTTTTACGTTTTCCATCGTTACTGCGTTGTCTTTCTCAGGCACGGAAGGACGTTCATCCAGAAATTCAAAAATCCTTTCGGAAGAGGCCATCCCTACCAACAGCTGATTATATACCTGCCCCAGCCGGGAAATAGGTTCCCAGAACATCCCTAAAAAGAGAGAGAACGTAAAGAATTCCCCTACCGTAAGCATCCCATCCTGAATTAATACAACTCCGTACCACAAAAGAACACCAGTACCTACAGCACCGCTCATTTCAACAAAGGGCCGGAACATAGCGCTCTTTTTCGTAGCATTTCTCCAGGATTCATAATTCTGGCCGTTGATTTTGTTAAAAAAACCGATATTGGATTTTTCCTGCGTATAAGACTGTGTCACCCGAATCCCCTGAATGCTTTCATTCAAATGCGAATTGAGCATAGATTGTTTCAACCGTACATCCTGCCAGGAGCGCCTGATATTCCGTCTTAGCTTTGTTGAAATAAAAAACATCAGAGGGAGAATAATCATAATAGCAAGTGTAAGCTCCGGACTGATGTAAAACAATAATGCAATGATACCTGCAAGCATGATGACATCCATTAAAATATTGATTACACCGTTTGTAAATAAGTCCTGCAGACTGTTAACGTCGTTTGTAATTCTGACCAGAATTGATCCAGCCGAACGCTGATCAAAAAAACGATGCGACAGCCTTTGAATATGGTTAAAGAGAGCAGTTCTCAGATCAAATATTACATACTGTCCAAGCTTATTCATGAACCTTATTCGCAGTACATTCCCAATCCACGAAACACAATATAATCCAGCAATTACGAACACCATGATGATTAAGAAATTCATGTCACCGAACTCAATTATGTGATCCAGTGCATAGCTTCCTATTAAAATTGGTGCTAAGAGGCGGACCGCAGTGGAAAGAAGCATCCCTACAATTGCTACAGGAAGAATTGTTTTTGCGTATGGTTTCATGTAACCGAATAAGCGGCTCATTTGTTTCCAGTTAAAGGGTTTTTCTATGGCTTCATCTGTAGAATAGTGGAACCTTTTTAAAGTACGTGATTCTGCATTTTTCTGCGTCATATAAATTCACCTCCTACTTTGCTTCCTGTAAAAATTGATGTTTATCTTTATATTGAAGCTCATAAATTCTACGGTAATGACCGTTATCTTTTTGGAGAAGCTCTGCATGGCTGCCTCTCTCCACCATTGAACCATCTTTCATCACGATAATTTCATCCGCATGCATTAAAGAAGAAATTCTGTGTGCAATAATAAAAGTTGTTCTGCCTTTCATAACTTCTCTGAAGGCAGCTTGAATTTTTCCCTCGGTTTCCATATCAACTGCACTTGTAGCATCATCTAAAATTAAAATACTTGGATCTACACAAATTGCCCTTGCGATGGCAATTCTCTGCTTTTGGCCTCCGGAAAGGCCTCCTCCTCTTTCCCCTAATATAGTGTCATATCCATCGGGGAGATCCATTATAAATTCGTGTGCGTCTGATCTTTTGGCCGCATCAATAATTCTTTCCATGGAAGCCTCCGGGTTTCCATAAGATATATTATCTTTTACAGAAGACGAAAATAAAAATGACTCCTGAAGAACTACCCCGGTATTTTTTCGAATTGTTTTTAAAGTATAGTCAGTAAGAGGTCTGCCATCAATTAATACTCTCCCTTTATCAGGTTCATAAAACCGGGTAATTAATTGAGTGATGGACGTTTTACCTGAGCCTGTAGCTCCGATCAGCCCAATAGTTTTACCAGGCTTCGCTTCGAAAGAAATGTTATCTAATGCTAAATCTTCGTCTTCATCATACCGATGGCTGACATTTTCAAAAGTTACGTGTCCATCCAGCCGGTCTTTGGAAACAGCATCTTTTTTGTCCATTATATCTTCCGGTTCTTCCAGAACCTGCAGCAGCCTTTCTCCTGAAGCTTTTGCCTGTGAAAACGTATTTACAATAAATCCTAAGTTCATCAGCGGGTTGATAATAAACCAGACCAGGCTGAAAAACGCTACCAGGACCCCCGGCTGGATTTCCCCTGTGATCACAAGATATCCTCCATAACCAAGCAGTGCTACTACACAGAAGTGTCCAATCAGCTCCATGAACGGAAAATATTTAGACCAGATATTAGATGTAAAAATAAATTTATCTTTATAATCGGTATTCTTATCACCGAATCTGCCCATTTCAAACTCTTCTTTTGATAAAGACTTAACCGTTGTCATGCCACTAATATTTTCCTGTACCTTTGTCGTAAGTCCAGCAAAGGATTTCCTGATATCTTTAAATGCAGGATGCACTTCTTTATCAAATTTATACACAGTTAATATTAAAAATGGCATTGCAGCAAGAGTGACAAACGCGAGTGATGGACTGTAATAAAACATGATTCCTAAACTTAACCCAACCAGCATTACGAGATTAATCAGCTGAGCAAATCCAAAAGATAAAAAGAACCGGAATCCTTCTACATCAGCAGTTAATCTGGACATTAAGTCCCCTGTGCGGGCATTATCATAATATCTGAATGGTAAAAACTGCAGCTTTTTATAAAGTGCATTCCTTAATTCAAATACCGCTCTTATGCCAAATAAATCTCCTAAGTATTGATGATAGTAAACAGCAATCCCTTTTAATAAAGTTATGAAGAAAAATCCAATTGCTACATAAGGGACCCATTCATAATTTTGCTCTAAAATAATATAGTCAATCGTAAACTGTAAGATTACCGGATAAGCAACGGTAAATCCCGTGACTGCAAGGAGCAGCACGATCGACCAGATAAAATAAACTTTATAAGGCCAGTAAAAATCTTTAAGCTTTTTAAACGTTTCCATTATTTTTCACCTTCCAATCCTTTATGGCAGTTATTATAATATATCGATTCCCGAAATATTAATCTAGTCCAAGATTACACCAAATTCTTGGGAATTAATAGAATATTCGCCACTTTATTAATTTTTACACCTTTTATCTGCTCAATGCTAATTATTTGAACTATCCGACTGCATAAAGGATATTTAGGGATTCAAATTTCTCCAGAGTGATAAAGCCTTGTGCAGATTCCTTCAGATTAGTAGAGACAAAACCTCAGCAAACCTCTGTCAGCACTAAAACAGCAAAAGAATTTTCCCACTTTCTAAAAGTATTCTTTTATAAATTTCTAACAAAAAAGCTACCTTAAAAATAAACTTCAATAACAAAGAACCAGAGAATAAATTAATTTCTCTGGTTCCATGCTGTTGAAAAAGTACTTTATTTGTATAAGCATACGATTTTGTGCTTTTGTCTCCAAAGGGTCGCTTTCCGGAGGGAACTCTCTCAGCTAACCTGCCTTCTTAAAAGAGGAGCATGGCTTCACACAGCCAAATCATTGACTGGTTTCGCGCATGCTTACTATATCTTCCCAGAAAGAACGCCTGGGAAGATATAAGAATCGTTCAATTCCTCCAGGAGTCGACTCTTCTGTGACTGCAGCATAATTAAGGGAGGCAATGGTTTTTATACGAAACCGCAGTAACACGAACACTTTTTCTTTGGAATTAACTTTTCTCCATAGCGCCCGGCGGTGACAGCGGGATTTAAGCGCAGTCTGAAGATCCTTTGTAGTGCCGGAAGGCATTGCAAATAGCTGAAGACCAGCCTCAAGGCAAGCTTCCGTCGGAAAGCGGAGGAGAGCCCATACACAGCAAATCATAAATATACAAAATTTCTTGCTTTATAAACACTCTGGAACTTTGTACTCCAAAATGCTTTATAAATAGTAGTGGAAACCCTGTTAAAGAATCATTGCTGCGATCCACCCAAAAATCAGTAAAGGAATATTAAAATGAATAAATGTAGGAACAACCGTATCCCAAATATGATTATGCTGCCCATCTGCGTTTAATCCTGCTGTCGGACCAAGAGTACTGTCTGAAGCAGGACTCCCTGCATCACCCAATGCTCCGGCAGTTCCTATTAAAGCAATCGTAGCTAAAGGAGAAAACCCAAGTGACGCAGCCAGCGGCACAAAAATTGCTGCAAGAATAGGTACAGTTGCAAAGGAGGAACCGATTCCCATAGTGATAAACAATCCAATGAATAGCATTGCGAGGGCTGCGAGTCCCATCCGTCCGTCAAACCATCCTTCTGCACCTGCAACCAAAGAATCTACATGACCTGTCTCTCTAATAACTTCTGCAAATCCTCCGGCAGTAATCATGACAAATCCAATAAAAGCCAGCATCTTCATTCCGCTTGTCATTAATTCATCAGCTTCCTGAAGAGAAAACTTTTTATTTATATGAAGTACTGCAAAGTACAGATTAAGAATCAAAAGTCCTGTAAACACTCCAAATATCATAGAATCTGCGTTAATTTGCGCTATCAGTACAGCTGCGATCGAAACAAGCCCTACGATAATCCCAGCTTTAGAACCGGAATTATCTTTTCGGACATTATCCTGGACGATTTCTTTTTCTGCATAACTGCGCGCATTTTTATAACTGAAAAGGATAGCGGTAATAAGACCTAAAACCATACCTCCCACAGGAAGCAGCATGGCCTGAGGAATATCTGCCATGGAGATCTGCATTCCGCTCGCTTCCATATTTTCTGCAATTGTTTCATGAAAAATGAATCCATACCCCGCTGGAATTAAAATATAAGGAGCTTTTAATCCGAAAGTTAATGCAGTGGCTGCAGCTCTGCGGTCCATAGCCAATTCATTGAATACCTTTAATAACGGAGGAATAAGTAAAGGAATAAATGCAATATGTACAGGAACGAGATTTTGAGAAAAACAAGCTAGAAGAGCCACTATAAATAAAATCAATACTTTGGTTAAAGATTTCCTTCTTTCTTCACTTTCTTTTCCTACTAACTTTATTGCCAGTTTAACTATTACATCAGGAAGACCGGTGAAGGTTATCGCAATAGCAAATGCTCCCAGCAGACCATAGCTGAGTGCTATTTGCGCATTCGTACCTAAACCCTCTCCAAACACTTCAAGTGTCTGGGTCAAGGACATCCCTGCAGTAAGTCCGCCAGCAATGGCACCTACTAATAAAGATATAACAACATGGATTCGCGATAAGCTTAAAATGATCATAATTAAGACAGCAACAATAACAGCATTCATAGAAATTCTCCTCTATTCTTTATTCTGATAAATCACTAATGTAAAAAAGCCTTAATGAGAATATCATGAAGAGAAAATACCGTCAATGCTTTTCAGAATTTCAATCAGTACAAAACCTGCGATCAAAAGAAAACTGCTTTTGGTTAAAATACTTTTTTTCTCCGGTGAAATAATAATCCTGTCCACCAGATGATAATAAATAAATTCATGGCGGTGAATAAAAGTGCCTGCCAATTAAAATTTATCACTTCCTGGTAAATAAATAATGCTTCATTCACTGGATATGGAGCTTCAATGATTAGCATCACGAGCACAAACGGCGTAATAAGAACTACAGGTACAACAAAAGCAGACATTGCTGTATATTTTTTGTTTATAAGAAACATTACCGCTGTTACTACCGTGAATATGATTATGCCAGCATATATCCACCATCCCCATACAGGAAAAAGTCCTTCCATAACAACTCTCCTTTTAAATAAAATATACATTCTGAATTTACTTTTGGTTTTCACCGATTCATGATGAAAGTAACGCTGATAATATTTTATCATGCCAGCACCTGCGTATTTATTATACCGTTCATATGGCTGAATGATAATATTTTAGTAGTGAAAATTTCAAACGGATTAATATGTATTCTGCTGTCTGCCAATAATCTCCCTGATATCTGAGAAATTAATTATAATAAGCGTTGTCACTAATGGAATTGTTTTTAAAACACTATTTACATAAACGCCGGATATTATTTACCATATAATTATTATGTTAACTTATTATTTCCAGTCCGTTTGTAACAATTAAGCTTTATTTGAAATATATTAATTCTTCACCATAACATGTAATCGACAATAATAAAGAAAACTGGTGGGAAAATTATTGCCTTCAGCGGATCAGCGCAGCGGCTGCTGATAAATTGGTAAATAGCCTATTATTATTTAACTTTATGGCAGGGGTTTCTCCTGCGTTTACCGGCGGAGACTCCGGTGAAATCATCGTTTCTTCGCAGAAAGACCAATCTCTCAGTACTTTTCTTCCTGTAATATTTATTCTCCATTTTAGTGAATATAATTAAATTCATTCTCCAACTACACTTCGTGGTAAGGAACCAGTATATTTCATTAAATACACTTATTGTGAGGAAGAATATTTCTCCGGCGAAATCCATTTTCCCAGTATTATTTCATTGATAAATCTATTATTTACCTGTAGTGAATTTATTTTTTCTCCTTCTTTACAAAATCCGTTTTTGTAAAGTACTTTCAACGCATTAGCATTATGACTCATAACATTAACTTCCAATTTCTTAATGTTATTATCCTCAGCTGTGTGGCATATTTCTTTTAATAGTGCATCTCCTATCCCTTTTCTTCTAAAATTTTTCTGCACCCCTCCTTCTAACAAACCACAATGCCTTTTCATTTTATTCTTAGATATAGTTATAATGAGATAACCAACCGCTGTTCCATTATCTATATATAAATAAATGCCTGAGCCCTTATCTCTCTGATATGACATTATATAATCCTTCATTTTTTCCTCATTCTCTAATGGGTCCTGAACATTTTGAATGATCCATCCACTCCGCTGAATTTCATGAAGAAGTGATATAAATTGTCCAGCATCACTCAACGCGGCTTCTCTTATCATAATGAGGCTCCCCGCTTTCTGCTCTTGGTATAATTTCAAAAAGCTTAATTAAACTTAAACTCTCATTTATTGAAATATTTATCAAGTGAGCCGATTTCTTAATTGATGATTAGCGAGTGCATTCCGAATAATGTTGAATGATCTCCACTACAGATGGACGCTTTCCACGGGGCTCGTCTTCCACTAATTCTTCTATCGCACAGCTCTTTCTGAATGGATTTTCAGACTTCGCTTCCTCCCGTTGGAGTCGCCATCTTTCGTTTCTATCATTTCTCTAAAAAAACGAATAATCATTATGTATGAAGCTTGAAGCGGTCGTAAAGTGATCAAGATAACGCATTATGAAATTGACTCAAGTGAATAATTCCTAAAATTTATGATTTTCCCTGTGTGGCGTTTTCCTCGATATTTGGGGGAAGCATCACCCGGGACTGGTCGACAGATATTTGCAATACATAATGGATAAATTAGGAAGTGTTGCAGTACCTCCCGGCCCCTCCAGCTTGCAAAAAGCACCCGGCATAGGAAGAGTAATTTTACCATCGCGAAAAGCGGTGATTAATTAAGCCCACCGCTGATCATTACATTCATATTCACTGTTTAAAATATATGCTGAATTTCTTTATTTAACAAAACGTTAAGAAAGTAATTATTTTTTCTCTATTTCTGATGCGCTGCTTCTTTGCTCCAGGATTCCGGATCCTGCTGCCACGCACGTAAACTTTCAAGAGATTCTTTTGTGATGTATCCTTTGTCACTTGCTGCCTCTGCTAAAGTTCCAAAAGTAGTCAATGCAGTAACCGGATAGGATTTTGACGCTATCGCTTTTTCTGCAGCAGCAAGTTCATAAGTGAATATAGCATGAACCGCAATCACATTAGCTCCAGCTGCTTCCACCGCTTCGGCTGCTTGAAAAGCTGACCCTCCCGTTGAAATTAAGTCTTCGATAATTACTACCGCACTGCCTTCTTTTAATTTACCTTCAATCTTATTTTGTTTACCATGGCCTTTATTAGAAGAACGTACGTAAATCATTGGCAGATTCAGTTCTTCTGCTATCCAGGCTGCGTGAGGAATTCCTGCAGTGGCAGTGCCTGCAATTACGTCTGCTCCTGAATTCTTTATTTTGTCAGCCATCGCTTTATAAATAAAACGTCTTTCTTCAGGATGTGATAACAATAGCCTGTTATCACAGTAAATAGGAGATTTTAAACCGGAACTCCAGGTAAATGGGTTCTCCGGTGCAAGTGTAACCGCTTCGATGCCAATCAGCGTTTCCGCTGCTTTTACTGCTGTGTCCATGCGCTTTCCCACTCCTTTTTATATGTAAAATATGCCGAAAGCGGATTAGATTTGGAAGTAATTCCCCTCCCTACTACAATTGCATCTGCTCCATTTGCAGCCGCATCTGCCGGCGTAACGATTCTTATCTGGTCATTGGCTTCGTCTTCTTTCAGGCGGATGCCTGGTGTCACACATTGAAACTCATTTCCGCAGAGTTTTTTAATATCAGCAGCTTCTAAAGCTGAACATACTACTCCATCCATGCCTGCTTCCTTTGCAAGTGAAGCTAGCGAAAGAACAGCTTCATTTATACCTAATCTTGAAGCCTGTTCTTCCTGCAGCTGCTTTTCTGTTGTACTAGTTAACTGCGTTACTGCTATTAACTTTGGTCTCGTCCGGGTATCGGCTGTCCCTGCTGTAAGCCCTTCAAGCGCAGCTTCCATCATTTTTTTCCCGCCTAACGCATGCACATTCACCATATCCACTTCGAATTCCGCCAGCTGCTTCATCGCTTTAAAAACGGTGGTAGGAATATCGTGCAGCTTTAAATCGAGAAAAATTCTGTGTCCATTTTCCTTTAAATATTCAAGCATCGGCCTTCCTTCCCGAAAGTATAATTCCATACCCACTTTTACATACAGGGATTCTTTTCCGAAGGAAGTCAGCAGCTTTTCTGCCGCATGCTTATTTTCTTTATCGAGTGCAATTATGAGAGGCTTGTCTGCCACTGCTTCCAGCTCCTTCCGGTCAGTTCAGAGATGTGCGATATACCCATCTCAGATAAAAGCTCTTCTAAATCATCAATTATCGCGGGGCAGGCAAATGGATCACTGAAATTCGCTGTTCCTACCGCTACAGCAGACGCACCGGCCATGAAAAATTCGACAACATCTTCTGCAGTGTAGATGCCCCCCATTCCAATTATAGGTATGGAGACCTGCTGGCTTACTTCATGAATCATCCGCACAGCTACAGGTTTAATTGCCGGACCGGAGAGACCTCCTGTTTTGTTGGCAAGTATCGGCTTTCCTGTACGGATATCAATTTTCATACCGACCAGCGTGTTAATCATACTAAGTCCATCTGCGCCGGCAGCTTCCACAGCTTTTGCCATAGAAACGATGTCTGCTGTGTTTGGTGAAAGCTTGACATATACAGGCACTTTGGAAACTTTTTTTACTTCTTTCGTCAATTCGGAAGCCATCTGAGGATCACTTCCGAACTGAATACCGCCTTCTTTCACATTCGGACACGATATGTTAAGTTCCAGTGCATGTACATTTGGAGCTTCGGAAATTTTTTCTGCAACTTCTATATAATCTTCTTTAATTTTTCCTGCGACATTTGCTACGAGCGGTACATCATACTGCTCCAGCCAGGGAAGTTCATTTTCCATTATATGATCAATTCCGGGAT
This sequence comes from Alkalicoccus daliensis, assembly GCF_900103955.1. GTDB lineage: Bacteria > Bacillota > Bacilli > Bacillales > Salisediminibacteriaceae > Alkalicoccus > Alkalicoccus daliensis. The sequence goes on along the minus strand of NZ_FNIL01000001.1, from coordinate 251,508 downwards.
TCTGCAGGCCGATCGCATTTAACATGCCGCTTTCTGTTTCTGCAACGCGCGGGGTTTTGTTTCCTGCTCGCGTTTCCGGGGTAGCCGCTTTTATTGCGATTGCCCCCAGCTTGCTTAAATCATAAAATTTTGCATATTCCTGGCCGAAAGCAAAGCAGCCGGAAGCTGGCATTACGGGATTTTTCATCGATAACCCAGGAAGTTCTATATTTAAACGACTCATAATACCACCTCCCCAGTTTGAAAGACCGGACCATCCTGACATGCTTTTACATAGGATTTGCCTGTAAACGGCTCCTTTTTGTCACATACACATGCCAGACAAGCGCCTACCCCGCATCCCATTCTTTCTTCTAAGGATATATAACCCGCTGTAGCAGCTGCCAGCTCTACAGCTCTGAGCATTACTTTTGGTCCGCAGCTGTAGAAAACGTCATAAGGAGCTGTTTGAGGCAGTGCATCTGTCACAAAGCCTTTGATGCCGAATGAGCCATCTTCCGTTGTAACAATTACATCCGCGTATGTCTTGAATTCCTCTGTTAAAAACATATCTTCTGCTGTTCTGAAGCCTAGTACAGCTTGAACTTTTACTCCTTTTGCTTTGAGCTGCTTCGCTAAATACAGGAGCGGCGGAATTCCCACGCCGCCTCCTATCAACAAAGCTTTTCCACTCTCCTGAAGCGGAAATCCTTCTCCAAGCGGTCCAAGTGTGTCTACAGTATCTCCTATATTCTTTTCATTCAGCAGGGCGGTTCCCTGGCCTTCTATTCTGTATATAATTGTCAGCTTATTATTTTCTACGTTACAGATACTGATCGGTCTTCTTAATACAGGGTGCTTTAATGTTCCAACTTTTAAATGAACAAACTGACCAGGGGTAAGCATGGACTTTACGCTTTCCCCCTCCAATATCATTTTGTAGACACGGGGTGCTACATTTTCTTTTGATAAGATTGTCAGATTTTCTTTTTTCATACCATCACCGGAGCGTTGGAACGAACTGGCTCTATAGAAAAATGCATGGATTCAATTACCTGGAGTACAGCTTTAGTAGTATCAAGCGAAGTGTTGCAGACAATTCCTCTCTCTACTGCTTCTCTTCGAATTCTGAATCCGTCTTTTGCCGGTTTTTTCCCTTTTGTAAGAGTATTCACTACAAACTGTGCTTTTCTTTTTGTAATAACATCAAGCATATCCGGTTTTTCAGCACCGATTTTAGAAATAGTTTCTACTGGGAGACCGGCTCTGCGGAAATATTGAGCTGTTCCCTCAGTAGCCATCAGGTCAAAACCTAGCTGATGAAAACGCTGTGCCAGCTGGAGGGACTCTTCTTTGTCTTTATCGGCGATCGTAAAGAGTACTGAACCATGCATTGGAATTTCCATGCCGGAAGCTATAAGCCCTTTGTATAAAGCTTTTTCCAGAGACTGGTCACGTCCCATCACTTCTCCGGTAGATTTCATTTCAGGGCCAAGTGTTATATCCACACTGCGGAGTTTCTGGAATGAGAATACGGGTACTTTCACAGAAACATAATCCGGCTCCGGAAGGCATCCTGTAGTGAATCCCTGGTCCTTTAGTGATGTTCCTAAAATAGCTTTTGTTGCAAGCTGCGCCATGTTCACTCCAGTAATTTTACTTAGGAAGGGAACAGTACGGCTGGATCTGGGATTCACTTCCAGTACATAAATATTTTCTCCCTGTAAAACAAACTGTATATTCATCAGTCCCTTTACATTAAATCCTTTTGCAAGGCGGATCGTATAGTCAATCAGCTGATTTTTAATTTTTTCTGAAAGGTGCTGGGGCGGGTAGACTGCGATAGAATCCCCAGAATGTACTCCAGCGCGCTCAATGTGCTCCATAATTCCTGGTATTACCACAGTCTCTCCATCACTTATTGCATCTACTTCTATTTCTTTCCCTACCAGATATCTATCTATTAAAACTGGATATTTATCATTGACTCTCACTGCCCGATTCATATAAGTCAGCAGTTCTTCTTCGTGATATAAAATTTCCATCGCCCTGCCGCCTAAAACATAAGATGGGCGAATTAAAATCGGATAGCCGATTCTGTCGGCAATTACCTGTGCTTCCTCTACAGATGTCGCTGTCTTACCGAGCGGCTGTGGAATATTTAATCCCTGCAGCGTAGCTTCAAATTTATCCCGGTCTTCACAGGCATCAATATTCTTAAGTTCTGTTCCTATAATTTTTACTCCGCGCTTTACCAGGTCATCTGCTAAGTTCAAAGCAGTCTGGCCGCCGAATTGAACAATTACCCCTTCCGGCTGCTCATTTCTAACTACATTCATTACATCTTCAATAGTAAGAGGCTCAAAGTACAGCTTATCTGAAATTTCAAAATCTGTTGAAACAGTTTCGGGATTATTATTGATAATAATCGCTTCATAACCTGCTTCTCTAATAGTATTTACCGTATGCACAGTAGCATAATCAAATTCTATTCCCTGCCCAATTCTGATAGGACCAGAACCGAGTACCAGTATAGAAGGTGTTTCTGTTCTTTCAGCTTCGTTTTCTTCTTCAAATGTACTGTAATAGTAAGGTGTTCTCGATTCGAATTCAGCTGCACACGTATCTACCATTTTATATACTGGATAAGCATTCAGTTCCTGCTGCTTTGCTTCCATCTCCATGAGATCTTTTTTGGTAAAAATAGTCATTGCTTCGTTGGAAAATCCTGCTTCTTTTGCTTCTAAAAATAATTCGTCTGAGAGCGGTTCGTTTTCCAATTTCTTTTCGACTTCCACTATTTCCACTATTTCTGCAAGAAAATAATAATCTATTTTAGAAATTTCATGAATTTCCTCCAGTGTATGACCCTGGCGGATTGCTTCAGCTACATACAGCAGTCTTTCATCATCCTGAGAAGCTATCTTTGCCAGCAATTCTTTTCTGGAAAGTTCCTTGTTTGGCTTCAGGTGGACAAGATCCACTTCGGCAGAACGAACTGCTTTTAAAATAGATTCTGAAAAAGTGCGGCCGATCGCCATTACTTCTCCGGTTGCTTTCATTTGCGAACCGAGGGTCCGGTTTGCGGAATCAAATTTATCGAATGGGAACCTGGGCCACTTCGTTACAATATAATCAAGAGCAGGTTCGAAGCTTGCATACGTTGTTTTCGTAATCGGATTCTGAAGTTCATCCAAATGATACCCGACAGCAATTTTTGCTGAGAGTTTAGCAATTGGATAGCCTGTTGCTTTAGAAGCCAGTGCAGAGGATCTGCTCACTCTTGGGTTCACTTCAATAATATAATACTGCTCACTGTGCGGATCAATCGCACACTGGACGTTACAGCCACCTTCAATACCCAGCGCTCTAATAATTCTTAGCGATGCATTGCGGAGCAGCTGATACTCTCTGTCAGCTAGTGTCTGACTGGGAGCAACGACAATAGAATCACCAGTGTGTACGCCTACAGGATCAATATTTTCCATGTTACATACTACGATCGCTTGATCATTTCCGTCTCTCATCACTTCATATTCAATTTCCTTAAATCCAGCAATACTTTTTTCTATCAGGCACTGATGCACAGGACTCGCATACAGCCCATTGGCCATAATTTCCTCCAGCTGTTCTTCATTATATGCCATTCCTCCGCCAGTACCGCCAAGCGTATAGGCTGGACGGATGATAACAGGATAGCCGATTCTTTCAGTGAACTTTTTCGCCTGTTCAATGGAGCGTACAATATCGCTTTCCGGGATCGGTTCGTTCAATTCATTCATCAAGGCTTTAAATTCTTCTCTATCCTCTGCTTTTGTAATTGCGGAGAGGGGTGTGCCGAGCAGTTCTATACCATATCTTTCTAAAATTCCCTGATTCGACAGCTCCATCACCAGATTCAGCCCTGTCTGTCCTCCAAGCGTGGCAATTACTCCATCCGGACGTTCTTTACGAATAACAGAGGTTACAAATTCCGGAGTAAGCGGCTCTATATACACTTTATCCGCTGTGGATTCATCCGTCATAATTGTTGCAGGGTTGGAGTTTACGAGGACTACCTCATACCCTTCTTCTTTCAAGGCGTGGCAGGCCTGCGTACCAGCGTAATCAAATTCCGCAGCCTGGCCGATAATAATAGGTCCTGATCCTACAACTAGAATTTTTTTAATATCAGACCGTTTAGGCATGAATAATCCCCCTTTTTTCAGTTACAAGCTTCTGAAACTGATCAAACAAATATTTTGATTCTTCCGGTCCGGGTGAAGCTTCCGGATGATACTGCACAGAAAATGCTGGAAGCGTTTTATGCTTTACACCTTCAATTGATCCATCATTCACGTTTATATGGGTAACCTCCAGCGGCGTATTGATCAGCGATTCCCTTGATACGGTGTAACTGTGGTTCTGAGAGGTAATTGCAACTTTCCCAGTAATAATATCTTTTACAGGATGATTTGCTCCCCGATGGCCGAACACCATTTTTTCGGTGGCAGCTCCAAAAGCAAGCGCGAGCAACTGATGTCCCAGACAAATACCAAAGACAGGCACGTTTTCTGCAAGTGTTTTAACATGTGGAATTACATGCTTAATATCTTTTGGATCTCCAGGTCCGTTGCTCAGCATTACACCATCTGGTGACAATGCAAGAATATCTTCAGCCGAAGTGTCATAGGGTACCACGATAACTTCAAATCCACGTGATAATAAATCTTTTACGATGCCTTTTTTTGCTCCATAATCAATTAAAACTATCCGGTCGTTTGTTCTACCTGGATGCCAGTATTGGTTCTTAGTAGATACTGCTTCCACCTGATTTCTTGGAAGCTGTATTCCTTTTAATTCCTGCACAACCTTCAGTACATCCTGCTCCATATCGCAGATTCTTCCCTTTAAAGTCCCATAAGTACGAATTATCCGGGTCAGCCTCCGGGTATCAATATCAGCTAATCCAGGTACTTTTGTTTGCTTCAGCCATTCATCCAACGTTTTTTCATTACGAAAGTGGTTCGGTTTATTTGCAGGCTTTTTAACAATCACCCCAGCTACATTCGGAATTACATTTTCAAAGTCATCCCGGTTAATTCCGTAGTTGCCTATAAGTGGATAAGTCATTGTTACAATCTGCCCACAGTAGGAGGGATCCGTAAAAATTTCCTGATAACCACTCATACTTGTATTAAAAACGACTTCTCCTGTCTGCTCCATCGCTGCACCAATTGCTTGTCCTTTGAAAATTTCACCGTTTTCCAGTATAAGTTGTCGCTTCATTATAAAATTCCCTCCTCATTCGTCCATACAATCTTACCCGCAGCAACTGTCATCTCCGGCCACCCGCTGAGCTCCCATTTGTTAAAAGGAGTATTTCTGCCTTTAGAATAAAATTCTTCTTTTTCTACCGGCTGTTTAAGATTTGTATCCAATACTACAAGATCCGCCGGGCTTCCCTCTTCAATAATGCCGAATGGAAGCTGGAACGTCTGTGCCGGCTTCACGGTAAGCCATTCGAGCAGCTGCTCTATTTTAATATGATCAGGCTGGACCAGATGTGTATAAAGAAGCGGAAAGGCTGTTTCCAGTCCTACAATTCCAAAAGGTGCCTCTTCGATTGATTTCTTTTTTTCATCAGCTGTATGCGGAGCATGATCCGTTGCTATAAAATCAATTGTTCCATCCAATAAGCCTTCTACGAGGGCAAGCCGGTCTTCCTGTGCTCTGAGCGGCGGGTTCATTTTAAAATTGGCATCATCACCCGGAATATCATCTTCTGTTAAAAGTAAATGATGGGGTGTTACTTCTGCTGTCACATGTATGCCTGCTTTTTTTGCATCCCGGATTACTCTGACAGAAGCCTTTGTGCTGACATGGCATACGTGATAATGGACTCCTGTTTCTTCGGCTAGTAATACATCCCTTGCAATATGTACTGCCTCTGAGGCGGAAAGAATTCCTTTCATGCCTAATTCTGCTGCTTTCTTCCCACTGTGAAGGCTGCCTCCATAAAGAAGTGAATTATCTTCACAATGAGCTACGATCGCTTTATTTAATTCGGCTGCTTTCTTCATCGCTTCATACATTGTTCCTGCAGATTGAACACCTACGCCATCGTCAGTAAATGCGAAAGCACCCTGTTCAGCAAGTTTATTCATGTTTGTAAGCGATTTTCCCAGCTGTCTTTCTGTAATAGAAGCGTACGGAAGTACGCGGATAAGTGCTGTTTCTTTAATCCTGTCCAGCACAACCTGCATCGTCTCTTCACTGTCCGGTACCGGCCGCGTGTTAGGCATTGCGCAAACTGTAGTAAAACCACCGCGAGCCGCAGCTTCTGTTCCGGTTTTGACGGTCTCTTTCGCTTCTCCCCCTGGTTCTCTTAAATGAATATGAACGTCCACAAGTCCTGGAGCAAGAAGTTTTCCTTCCAGATTTATCACTTTTTCTGCGTGTTCTTCTGCAATAGATTTTGCTACTTTGTCAATATTTCCAGATGCATCATCCACAATCAAATCCTGCTTTTTTATTTTTCCTTGATAAAAGACGTGAGCGTTCTTAAACAATGTTTTCATAGCGTTTTGCCCCCTTGGTTTCTAGAAGATATTTCAGTACGGACTGTCTTACCAGCACACCATTCTGTACCTGCTTAAATATCCTTGATCTTTCAGCTTCCACAAGTGAATCTGCTAATTCAACGCCTCTGTTTACAGGTGCAGGATGCATAATAATTGCATGAGGCAGCATCTTTTGTTCTCTTTCTTCAGTTAAACCGAATCTGTTGTGATAGCTCTGTTTACTCCAGAAAGCTTTGCCGTCATGTCTCTCCGTCTGAATTCTCAGCATCATCATCACATCCGCCTGTTTTACTGCTTCATCCATAGTAAGCAGCTGTTTTGCAGAAATATGTGGCGGCATCCATTCAGCCGGCCCGGCATAGGAAACCCGTGCTCCCAGCTGTTCCAGAATTTTCGCATTTGTATTCGCAACCCTGCTGTGAAGAATATCTCCTGCTATTACTACGTGAAGCCCGAGCAGTGTTCCAAATTCCTGCTTCATCGTGAGCAGATCCAGGAGAGACTGCGTCGGATGATCTCCTGCACCATCACCGGCATTTATGATTGGAATATTTAATCCTTCCAGTTCCTGATAATATCTTGCCTGAGGATGTCTGATTACTAATAAGTCTGTACCAAATGATTCAAATGTTTTTAAAGTGTCGTACAAAGATTCTCCTTTTTCCAGGCTGGAAGCCTGAGCTGCAAAATCAAATTTATGAATTCCCAGTTTTGCTTCTGCCATTTCAAAGCTGTATTTTGTCCGTGTACTTGCCTCAAAAAATAAATTTGCTGCAGTGTAGAATCCGTTCAATGGTGCAATAGGTTTTTCTGCCTGCGTTAGTAAATAGTTAATTTCAGTAATTGAAAGGTCATTTAGTGTGCGAAGCTGTCTCATGAAAAAATCCTCCTTGCGGGCGGCTTTCTATAAAAAAAGCACCCGTTTTTTTATATACGGGTGCTTCATGCAGGAGAACTCCCCCTGTCATGAACACCCTTTTACGTTTCTCTGAACGTATTTAAAAGGTGTCTTATGCAGCTGGATCATCTTTCATTGCTTCAAACATTTCTTCATCAGTCTGGACATAATCTTTCCCTGGCAGAATTAAATTTAAAATAATACCTATAACTGTCGCCAGCGCCATTCCTGCAATCTGAATTTCTTCTGTTACTTGAATAAAAGCGCCGCCTATTCCTATTACGAGTATCACAGAAGAGATAACCAGATTCCTTTTCTTGCCGAGATCTACTTTATTATCAATCAGCATCCGCATACCGTTGGAAGCGATGATACCGAAGAGCAGGATGGACACACCGCCCATCACCGCAGTGGGAATCGTCGTAATTAAAGCTGAAATTTTTCCTACAAAGCCAAACATTACCGCTGCAACTGCAGCTCCGCCAATCACAAATACGCTGAACACTCTCGTTAAAGCAACTACTCCGATATTTTCACCGTATGTTGTATTGGGAGGTCCTCCAAGAAACGAACTGATTACTGTAGCTACCCCGTCACCAAAAATGGAGCGGTGCAGCCCCGGCGTACGCACTAAATTTTTTCCTACCACTTTACTGAGTACCATCTGATCTCCAATATGTTCACTGAGAGTAACCGCAGCAATAGGTACCATAATCGCAATAATCGTCCAGTTCATTGTTGGATTATAGGTGACAAAAGGAATCAGAAATTCCGGTGACTGGATCCAGGCTGCTTCCATTACCGGTGAAAAATCAACCAGTCCCTGCCAAGCTGCAATAGCGTAACCACCGATAATTCCTGTAAGTATCGGCAGAAGGCTGAAGAATCCTCTGAAAAAGATAGCTGCAAGAATAGTTATTCCGAGCGTTCCTAAAGCAACTCCAAAGTGGGTACCGCTGTAACTTTCTGTTGCAGGGTTTTCCATTGCCATACCGACTGCCACCCCGGCAAGCCCTAAACCGATCACCATAATTACCGGCCCGACTACGATAGGAGGAAGGATTCTCATAATCCACTGCACTCCTGTCAGCTTAATAAATAGTGCAACTAATCCGTAAAGCAGTCCTGCGAAGAAACTTCCGATCATTGCTCCTTCCGGTCCCCCGATGCCGATTGCAGCAATAAGAGGCGCAATAAATGCGAATGAAGACCCTAAGTAAGCAGGAATTCTGCCCCGTGTAATAACCAGATAAGCAAGTGTGCCTAAACCACTTGAAACGAGCGCAACTGCCGGTGATAACCCGGTCAGGAGCGGTACTAATATCGTAGCTCCAAACATTGCGAAAAGATGCTGTATACTCAGCATAATCCATTTATCTATTCTTGGAATTTCTCTGATACCAATTTCTTTATTTTCCATTTATCGTATACCCCCTGTATTTAGGTAAATAAAAAACCCCTTTGCTTCCCAAAGAGGTTATCCATCTACACACTGAACCAGAGAGGCTCAGCATTACAGAAGAATATACCCCTTTTCAGTCTCTCAGGACCAGTTTAAAGGGAGGCTGTTTTATCTACTAATTAATTCTTACGGCTTCTTCTTTGTCAACTTCCTGTAATTTCACTTCCACTACTTCCGTCTTGGCTGTTGGAACGTTTTTCCCTACATAGTCAGGGCGTATCGGAAGTTCCCGGTGCCCTCTGTCTATTAATACTGCAAGCTGAATCTGGGAAGGGCGGCCCAGATCTACAATAGCATCCAGCGCAGCTCTCACAGTTCTGCCAGTAAATAATACATCATCAATTAAAATTACTTTTTTATCATTTACCTCTACTTTAATATCAGTTCCATGTACTTCCGGCTCTGCATCTTCCCGCTTATGTGTGAGATCGTCCCGGTAGAGAGTAATGTCAATCTCTCCTGTAGCAATGGATTCCCCTTCTATTTCTTTAATCCTATCGGCCAGTCTGTCAGCCAGGTAAGAGCCTCTAGTTTTTATACCAACAAGTACACAGTCTTTAATACCTTTATTTCTTTCAATTATTTCATGGGCTATCCTCGTGAGTGCACGTCTGATCGCCTGCTCATCCAAAATTTCCTTACTCACTCTACCACCTCGTTCAGCTGGGATCATTCTAAACAAAAAGCCCTCCTGTCCATGCATAAAGGGACAAGAGGGCATACGTGTATCAATAACGTATTCACCGATTCCTTGCCAGCCTCACAGGACTAAACTTAAAGGACTTATTTAATTCTTACATTATTGTGCCATAATATGATCCCTTTGTCAAATTGAAAATAAACTAGCATGATGGAGAGAATTTTTGAAATCTGCAGGTGGCTCTGCTGTAAAAGTCATATCATCTCCGGTGCGCGGATGCTTAAACCCAAGCAGTGCGGCATGCAGTGCCTGGCCTTCAATAGGAAAGTCATGTTTTTTTCTGGGACCGTACTTTGGATCTCCAACAATCGGAAATTCGATGTACCGCATATGGACGCGGATCTGATGGGTCCTTCCAGTTTCCAGTTCACAAGCAACATGGGTGTGTCTCGCATATCTTTTTAACACCTGAAAATGAGTAACTGCATCCCGCGAATGTGACTCCGTTACAGTCATTTTCTGACGGTCCTGCGGATCACGTCCAATCGGCGCATCGATGGTACCTTTCTCATGAGAGATAACCCCGGCAACGATAGCTTCATAACGCCGCTTCGTAGTTTTATTTTTCAGCTGCTCCACAAGCGATTCGTGTGCTGCATCATTTTTTGCAACCATAATCAATCCCGAAGTATCTTTATCAATGCGATGGACGATTCCCGGTCTAGCCACTCCATTAATACCTGAAAGATCCTGACAGTGGTGCATCAAGCCATTGACCAGCGTCCCTGAAGGGTGTCCCGGTGCAGGATGAACTACCATTCCTCTTGGCTTATTAATTACTATTACATCTTCATCCTCATATACAACATCAAGTTGTAAATCTTCTGCATTTATCTCCAGCTCTATAACTTCAGGAATTTCTACAAAAATCTGATCTCCCTGCTTTAATTTATAATTACTTTTCACTACTGTCTGATTGACTTCTACATGTCCTTCTTTAATCCAATCCTGCACAGCACTTCTTGACCATGATGGATCTTTATCGGTAAGCCATTTGTCGAGCCTCGCGCCGCCTTCTTCTGCGGTAAAAGTATAATTTTCCATTAATTTATTTCTCCTGACGTTTTTCTTCTAATAAAACATGAATAATTACCATAATCACTCCTGAAACCAACGCCATATCAGCAACATTGAATATAGGATAATTATAATTAAAAATGTAAACATCTACAAAATCAACTACTGCTCCCTCGAGAACCCGATCGATAAAATTGCCTATCGCTCCGCCTAAAATTAATCCAAGTGCAGTACCGTACCATCTGCTGCCATTCAGCTGCGTCTGAATCATATAAATAATTACAGCAGTTACTCCGATGGTGGCGATATAAAAGAGCCACATCTGCCCCTGCAGCATGCCAAAAGCTGCTCCTGCATTTCTATGTGATGTAAGATAAAGTACATTTTCAATAATTGGGATACTTTCTCTGATTTCCATGTTCTGCACTACTAGCCATTTTGTAAATTGATCAACTGCAATTATTAAACCCGCGATTATATAGTAAATCACGTGCAAAGCCTCCATTTCTTCTGTCCATACTTCCTGAGATATCATAGCACAGCAATCTTATTCCGGCAATCTTAAGAAAAAGAGACCGCCTGTTATCCTTTCACAGCACGGCCTCCTAAAAAATCTCTGTACAATCCCTTTATAATATAAAAGTAAGAACCTATTTAAACTGATATTTTATACTTTAAATATATGAAATTTTAAATTATTGGCTGGGTCACCATTAAAAAGCTTCCCGGATCAATTTTAAAAATCATACCAGATGCGGGTAATAATTTACAACTGTATCTGTACATTCAGGGCAAAGTCCAGGATGCTCAGGGTCTTTTCCAAGTTCAGTGGAAGCTACCCAGCAGCGTTCACATGTTTCCCCTTCTGCTCTCGATACTTTTACGAGCATTTCTTCGTAAGTTCTTGCCTCTGCAGGAGCATTCTCTTTAAGAGAAACAACTGCACCGGAAGTGATAAATAACTTTTTAAGGTCTTCCAGGGAATCCAAAAGTTCCTTATCTTCAGAAGAAGCAAACACTTCTACCGAAGCATGAAGGTTTTTCTTTATACCTTCTTCGTTTCTTGCATCCTCTAAAGCTTTCAGGACGTCATCTCGCAGAACCATGAACCGGTCCCACTTTTTCACTAAAGTATCTACACCCTGATAACTCTGCACTTCGGGCATATCTGTCAGCTGTGCTGCTTCAGCATCCACTCCTTCAATGTTATTCCAGACTTCTTCTGCAGTATGAGTAATAATTGGACTCATCAGCCTTACCAGGGAAGTGAGTGTTTCAAACATTACAGTCTGAATGCCCCTGCGCTCCTGATGGTCTTCATGCTTTAGATACAGCGTATCCTTAGAAATATCCATAAAGAATGAGCTTAATTCAATGGAACAGAAGTTATGCACTTTATGATAAACCGCAGAGAACTGATAATTATCATAAGCCTCCCGTACTTCTTTTACCAGCTCATTCAGCTTTACAAGCATGTATTGATTTACACCGGATAACTCTTCATAAGAAACTGTATTCATCTCAGGATGAAAGTCATTTAAATTACCGAGAAGGAAACGGAATGTGTTCCGGATTTTTCGATATGCTTCTGCTACCTGCTTCAGAATATCATCCGATACACGTACATCCGCCTGATAGTCTACAGAAGAAACCCAGAGACGCAGAATGTCAGCGCCCAGCTGTTTCATAACTTTATTCGGCACAATTACATTTCCAAGAGATTTACTCATTTTCTTCCCTTTACCATCGAGCGTAAATCCATGGCTCACTACTGATTTAAAGGGAGCTTTTCCTGTTACCGCTACTGCAGTTGATAGTGAGGAATTGAACCATCCTCTGTACTGGTCAGACCCTTCCAGATAAACATCCGCAGGCCGCTGAAGATCTTCTCTCTCTTCCAGCACTGCCTGATGGGAAGAACCGGAATCGAACCATACATCCATGATATCCGTTTCTTTCGTAAAATGGCCATTTGGACTTTGCTCTGAAGTGAAGCCTTCCGGAAGAAGGTCTTTTGCTTCTTTCTCAAACCAGATATTAGATCCGTGCTGACGGAACAGCTCGGAAACGTGGGAAATCGTTTCATCAATAATGATCGGCTGGTTATCTTCCCCGTAGAAAATTGGAATCGGTACTCCCCAGGCCCGCTGGCGCGAAATACACCAGTCTCCTCTGTCACGAACCATATTATAAAGACGGGTTTCTCCCCATTTTGGAAGCCATTCTACTGCTTCTACCTCGCGCAGCAGATCTTCCCGAAAGTCTTTAATCGAAGCAAACCATTGTGCTGTAGCGCGGAATATTACTGGTTTTTTTGTTCTCCAGTCATGAGGGTAGGAGTGTGTAAAGAAATCCAGCTTTAACAATTTCCCTGCCTCTTCCAGCTTTTCTGTAATTGGTTTGTTTGCGGTATCATAGAAGAGCCCTTCAAACATAGGTGCTTCCTCTGTAAATACACCTTTATCATCTACCGGACATAATACGTCCAGATTATACCGCTGACCTACAATGTAGTCATCTTCCCCGTGTCCAGGAGCCGTATGCACACATCCAGTACCTGCATCAAGCGTTACATGATCTCCAAGAATTACTAAAGACTCTCTATCGTATAACGGGTGCTTCGTCTTAATCCCTTCTAATTCCTTACCTTTATAAGTAGCAGTAACTTTCGGGTTTTCCCACTCAAATTTTTGAGTAAGTTCTTCAAGCAGTCCCTCTGCAACAATAAACTTCTCTTCCTGAACTTCCACTACTGCATAGTCAAGATCAGGATGAACCGCAATAGCCAGATTTGCCGGAATCGTCCATGGGGTGGTTGTCCAGATAACAAATTTTTCATCACCAAGCAGAATACCTTTGCTCTCCGTTACATCAAACGCTACATAAATAGAAGGAGAACGCTTATCGTGATATTCAATCTCTGCTTCTGCCAGCGCAGATTCAGACGATGGAGACCAGTAGACTGGTTTTTTACCTTTATAGATATAGCCCTTCTTTGCCATTTCCCCAAACACTTTAATCTGCTGTGCTTCATACGCGTGCGTTAACGTTACATAGGGGTTGTCCCAGTCTCCCCGAACACCGAGCCGCTTAAATTGTTCCCGCTGACTGTTAATTTGTTCAAGTGCATACTCTTCACACTTCTGTCTGAATTCAGCAATACTCATTTCTTTTCGGTTCACTTTCCCTTTTTTCGTAAGAGCAGTTTCGATAGGGAGTCCATGCGTGTCCCAACCTGGTACATACGGAGCGTGATAGCCCGTCATAGATTTTGACCTTACAATAAAGTCTTTTAAAATTTTGTTTAATGCATGCCCCATATGGATATCTCCATTAGCATAAGGAGGACCGTCATGAAGAATAAATAAAGGACGTCCCTCTGTCCGTTCCTGTACTCTTTCATACATTTTCTTCTCGTTCCATTGTGCCTGCATATCAGGTTCTTTGTTAGGCAGATTTCCTTTCATCGGAAAGCTTGTTTTTGGCATTAATAATGTATCTTTATAATTCATTTTTCTTATCCTCCAATCATAATTTGAACATAAAAAAACTTCTCCCCCTTATATATGAAGGGACGAGAAGTTTACCCGCGGTACCACCCAAGTTAGCTGCTGCACAGCCGCTCGCACATGAAATAACGATCATGAACCGGCTTACCTACTAAGAATTAGCTTCCGTTCAGTTCGCTGCTCGAGGGAGATATTCTGAAATAAGGGTTCCACCGGGCTTCCACCTCCCCCGGCTCGCTGTTGGTCTGCTCATTTCATACTGACCCTGTCTTCGCTTGAAAATTAATATAAGTATAAAGTACGATTTGATACAGCGTCAATACTTAGCTGCGAGATTCTTCTGATTCGTATCTATTCTCTTCAGGTTCTTCAGTAATTCCTTCCCAACCTTCAGTATGTAGCATTTCCAGCTGTGCTTCCAGCAGCATTTTAAATCTCGTACGGTATACTGCAGCCTGCTTTTTTAGTTCTTCAATTTCAAGAGAAACTTTACGTGACTTGGAAAGTGCTTCATTAACAATGCGATCAGCGTTCTTTTCGGATTCCTTAATAATTAATTTAGACTCTTTTTCTGCATTTCTCTTAACTTCTTCAGCGGTTTCCTGTGCTACGAGAATAGATTTATTAAGTGTAGTCTCAATACTGGAAAAATGACTTAATTTTTCTTCAAGTTCGTGCACCCGGTCAAATAACTCTTTTTTTTCACGGGTTACCGTTTCATAATCTTTAATTACCTGATCTAAAAATTCATTCACTTCGTCCTCATCATAACCTCGGAAACTTCTCGTAAATTCTTTATTATGGATATCTAATGGCGTCAATGGCATTCCCTGGGGCACCTCCGATTATTTTACACTTCTTTATTATTAATAAATGATTCGACACACAGCACCGGAATCCTCTATAAATTCCATTAATTATTTCCTGTTACGCGCAGCTGAACTCTCAGCTTCCCTTTTTTTGTGACTCCTTCTACCGACTCTACCTTACAGCGGCCGCTTCCCCTCAACGAAAGTACATCTCCCTCTTCAATTGTTACTGAAGGATCAATTATAACTTTCCAATTTACTTTTACTTTCTCATTTTGAATCAAGGGTTTTATTTTAGACCGGGAAATTTTAAAAGCTTCAGATAGAACGGTGTCCAATCTCATAGAAGAAACTGTTACGGACAAATCTTTTGATACTTCAGCCGGCTCCAGC
The DNA here is from genome assembly GCF_900103955.1 of Alkalicoccus daliensis. GTDB lineage: Bacteria > Bacillota > Bacilli > Bacillales > Salisediminibacteriaceae > Alkalicoccus > Alkalicoccus daliensis. The sequence goes on along the minus strand of NZ_FNIL01000001.1, from coordinate 236,178 downwards.
AGGTCATCCAGAGATATAGAAAGCATTGTTACAGATGCTCTGCCAACACTGGTAAACTGCTGTTCCAGATACCCTGCTATTTCACCGGCTGCTACAATCTGAATTCGGTTCCCTGAAATAAGAATATCCCCGAATTTTTCACGTCTCACTCCCAGGCTGGTTAAAGTACCCAGCACCTGCGGGTGTTCAAGTGTTACGAATTTCGACGGATATTGAAGTTCATATGCAGCCAGCTCAAAATCTGAGTAATCCGGATCCATATATTCCGGATATAAAAGTGCACGCTTTCTTTCGACTGCAGAAGCACCACCGTGAAAGGAAAGCTTCACATCTTTATCAGTACCAACAACAGAGGTCACTATCTGCTGCTGTCTGGGGTCCAGAAAATCTGAGAGCTTGGAACGATATTCTTCTTTTACGGTCGATTTCCAATCAAGCACCTGATCTATAAAAGGCCTTTCTTCTTTGCGAAAATGATCATATAGTGACATGATGCCTCCTGCAGCTTAAATTAAGAATGAAAATAAATACCTAACACCATCCATAGCGAATCTTAATGCAATAAGCGCTACTATGGGAGAAATGTCTATCATCCCCAATGGGGGGATAATCTGTCTGAAAGGAGCAAAAAAGGGTTCTACGATTCTGCCGATCATCTGGCCGAACGAAGACTCTTTTGCACTCGGTACCCAGGACATAAATATATAAATAATGCATATAAACCAGTACAGCTGCATAAGCTGCAGAATTACGTTTGCTAAAGTTACCAATGCTTTCACCTGCCTGAATTGTTATTCCTGTAGCATCTCTGAAATTGATCCTGAAACGTTCACATTATCAGGAGTACATAAGAAGATATGTTCCCCAAGCTTCTGAATGTCTCCTCCAATAGCGTAAACAGTTCCACTCAAAAAGTCTACAATTCTCTTAGCCTGTTCTCTGGGTATTCTTTGTAAATTAATAACTACCGCAGTTCTGTTTTTCAACTGATCAGCGATTTCCTGCACCTCGTCATATGAATGAGGTTCAAGCAGAATCACTTTTGAATTGGAAGAGGATTGTACAGAACTTAAACTTACCACATTTGCTTTCTCTTGTCTGCGTTGTTTTTTACTCATTACGGGCGCCTGATATTGTTCCGCCTGCGTTTCTTCTTCAACTTTCACTTCCCGTTCTTCATACTCATCTTCCATTTCAAAGAATTTTTTCAGCTTGTTCTTGATCGTCATCTCTCTGAACTCCTTTCTCTTATGAAGTTGACTCAGTCCCAACGAGCGATGTACCAAGACGAATAAATGTTGCGCCTTCCTGCACGGCTATTTCGAAATCATTTGACATTCCCATAGATAATTCTGTACAGGGTGCATGGTCAAGATTTTCAGCCATCACTTGATCTCTTAATTCACGCAGGTGAGAAAACACCGGACGAACTTCCTCCGGATTTTCCACATGAGGAGCCATCGTCATCAATCCGATGAGTTTTACTGCAGGATACTTGTCAAGACTCCGTATGAAGCTCAATACCTCTGCCGGTGCAATGCCGGATTTGGATTCTTCCCCGCTCACATTTACTTGTACAAAACATTTAACTGTTCTGCCACTTTCCACTCGTTTATTCAATTCCTTCGCCAGAGAGCCACGGTCAAGAGAATGTATGTATTCATATGCATGAATCATACCTTTTACTTTGCGGGACTGTAAATTCCCTATAAAGTGCCAGTGGGCTTTTCCCCCGATTTCTTCATATTTTTCCATGGCACCCTCAAGCCTGTTTTCGGCAAGATGAGAAATTCCAGCTTCCACTGCCTCTTTTGCCCTATCAACTGAAACATATTTTGTCACAGCAACAATATTCACTTCTTCCGGACTGCGGTCTGCTTTTTTACAGGCAGCAGCAATTTTTTGCTGAATCTCCCGAAGATTTTCCTGAACAACCAAGGTATTTTATCCTCCTTATAAACAATCCTGCTACTGTTAATCATAAAGAAAAGTCTTTCATCATTCAATCTTTTCTTAACAGGCAGTTAAAATTGACTAAATTATTATTTGTCTTCTTTCATAATCTTTTCTATGTAATTATAACACGCGCAACAGAATTCCTTAAAAAAGAACTGCCCCGCAGGACAGTTCTTCATAAGTTCTTATCTTTTTCTGCGATTTCGCAGGAAAGTCGGGATATCCAGCGTTTCTTCTTCCTGCGCTTCTTGTTCCACAGGCTGCTGCTCCTGCTGCGAAGGCTCATACTGCTGTCTTGCAGGAGCTTCTTTTTGAGGATTTGACTGAGGCTTGGATAAACGGCTCGGTTTCGCCATCGCCTTCTGCGTATTTTCATCAAATCCTGTAGCAATCACTGTAACTACTATTTCATCTTTTAAATTTTCATTAATTACAGAACCAAAAATCATGTTTACTTCTTCATCGGAAGCGGAAGATACAATTTCTGCAGCTTCGTGTACTTCAAACAAGCTTAAATTCGTTCCACCGGTTATATTCATTAAAACACCCTGCGCTCCGTCGACACTTGTCTCCAGTAACGGTGAGGAAATAGCTTTTTTAGCCGCTTCCGCAGCACGGCTTTCACCTGTAGCTACACCGATTCCCATTAATGCAGAGCCTTTTTCACTCATGATAGTTTTTACGTCTGCAAAGTCAAGGTTTATCAGTCCGGGAACTGCAATTAAATCCGAAATTCCCTGCACACCCTGGCGGAGGACGTTATCAGCTTCTCTGAAAGCTTCAAGCATCGGCGTATTTTTATCGACGATTTCTAAAAGCCGGTCATTCGGGATCACAATTAAGGTATCTACTTTTTCTTTTAAAGCTTCAATACCTGCTGCTGCCTGATTCATTCGCTTTCTTCCTTCAAATGTAAAAGGACGAGTAACTACTCCCACTGTCAGTGCTCCTGCTTCTTTTGCAATCTCTGCAATTACCGGCGCAGCTCCAGTACCGGTGCCGCCTCCCATGCCTGCAGTGATAAATACCATATCTGCACCTTTCATATGTTCTTCCAGCTGGTCCCGGCTTTCTTCTGCAGCCTTTTTACCAATTTCAGGATTTGCACCTGCACCAAGTCCTCTTGTAAGCTTGCCGCCAAGCTGCAGTCTTTCGCTTGCCTGAGACATTTTTAATGCCTGGGCATCCGTATTAAGCGCAATAAAGTCTACTCCCTGCAGTCCATTTTCAATCATTCGGTTAACGGCATTACTACCGCCGCCCCCTACTCCAATTACCTTAATCGTAGCTAACTGTTCTGTTTCCATTTCAAACTCTAGCATAGTTGCGATCCTCCATTCCAAATCTAGCCAATTAGTAGATGTCCGATCATCTATTATTCTAAAAAGGACTTAAACATTTTTGAGACTTTTTGTTTTAAACCTGGTCCTTCTTTTTCCTGTCGTTTTACTTGCTGCGGACGTTCTTTTCTCGCTTCCTGTTTCTGAACCGGCTGATTTGATAATTCTTCCAAACCAGATTCAAGCTCCTTACCTTGTATCCGTGCATTTTTATGAGCAAAAGTAATTAAACCAACACCATTTGTATACTGCGGCTCTCTAACCCCGATATAATCAGGAACAGAGACACGTACATTCTGCTGGAAGACTTCTTTTGCAAGCTCAAGCATGCCTGGAATTTTCGCATTTCCTCCAGTCAGAACAAACCCACCCGGCAAATCTTCATAGCCCTGTTTTCTGAGTTCCTGTTCTGCAAGCAGCAGAATTTCTTCTGCTCTGGGTTCCATTACGTTGGCAAGCTGCCATTGGGAAAACTCCTGCATCTGCTCACTGCCTATCTCCGAAACTTCAAAAGTTTCTTCATCGGAGGCGTCATCAATTAAAGCATGGCCATAATTCATTTTAATTTCTTCTGCTTCTTCTGTAGATGTACGGAGGCCCACAGATATATCATGAGAGATGTGGTCTCCTCCTATAGGAATCTGCCTGACTGACTGAAGAGAGCCACCTTCAAATACTGATACAGTAGTAGAGCCTCCGCCAAGGTCAAGCAGGGCCACACCGAGACTTCGTTCATCTTTACTGATTGCAATGGAACCAGCTGCCAGAGGCTGAAGTACGATATCTGCAGTTTGCAGTCCTGCTTTTTCTACACACCTCAGAAGATTATGTAAAACAGTTTTCGACCCTGTAATAATGGTGCCTTCCATTTCCAGCCTGACACCAATCATGCCTCTCGGATCATTGATTTCTTCAAGGCCATCCACGACAAACTGCCTTGGAATGACATCAATAATCTCCCGGTCAGGTGGAATAGACATAACCTGAGCTGCATCTATTACCCGCTTAACATCTTCATCACCAATTTCACGGTCTTCACTGGATACTGCCACCACTCCATGACAGGGCTGCAGTTTAATATGATTACCAGTTACCCCTACAATTACATTGGATATACTCATATTAATCATGCGTTCTGCTTTTTCTACTGCAGCACGTATGGACTGCACTGTTTCATCAATATCGACTATCGCACCTTTACGGAGGCCTGAAGATTTAACCTCCCCCACTCCAATAATATTTAAAGCACCACTGGAAACTTCACCAATTAAAACACGAACGAATGAAGTTCCAATATCCAGTGTTACATATGTATGTTCATAATTCACAAAGCGGCACCTCCCCCAACTGAAATTATCAGCTCTTCTTCTCTACATTTACTATTCTACAAAATTCACAATAATCCTTTGCTTTTTTCACTTTTATTCATTGTATCAGAATTTTTAATTCATTTTACTTCATTAAATTTCATTCGATGTCTCATAATACAAGTCTACACTAAGTTAGGGCCTCAGAAAAGCTATTATGGGGTTGAATATTAAATTACTCAAACGCTTATTCAAATAATTTAATATTTCACCCGCATATAATTGAAAATAAACATTATCGCTGCCAGATTTTTTACATAATTTTTCAAAATTCTACTTCTGGAATGAATTCAGGAAGCCGATAACAATTGCTTTTCTCTTAGCTCTGTTAATGCTCATTGTTGATAATAGAAACGTCACTGCAACTGGTTTGCCGTAGACGGGCTCCTCACCTTCCTCGCTTCGCTTCAGGATCTTCCACAGGCGTCCGCCGTTTTCCGCTTCGTTCTTTCCTTTGCGAAACAAAAGAAGGAGATTGTTTCTATTACAAAATTTCAATTAATAAAACGAAGGCAAGTCGATTTTCAGGACGCCTGCGGAAAAGAAAGCGTGAAGATCAAAGGTTCGTCTCGCACTGCAGACGAACTCGCAAAGCAGGCAGGAAGCCAGCCGGGACTTTATATTTAAGAAAGACAATCTTAGGCTTGCTTGTATGGGCTGTGCGAAACCTTGCTTATTTCCACGGGCTAGCTGAAGGATTTCTCCACAGCAAGCGCAGAAAAAGAAGCAGCAGGCGTACTTTTATTTATATCAACATCAGATTCTAACAGAGATACTCATGCATAATTTATGCATCAAGAAAGATGAAAATTAATACTGCTGTGTAGCGAAGGAGAAGATACCCAAAGGATGAGCGCAGTTGGAGAATCCAAGTGACCTTCTGGAAGGTCACGAAGCACGAGCGGAATCGATCCTGGTTCTTCAAGACAGCATGGCGGTCTCTGCCCTGCTGGCTGTGGATCGATGGAAGCCGTGCCCTGGGAGAGAAATTAGTCAAGAACAAGTCCTTGGGTATGCCGCTCCGAAAGTGAAGCAGCAGTATTACTTCTTTTTAGCAAAACTTTTATTTTCAAAGCAGCTTTTCTGTACTCCATTTTATTATTCATTTTCAACATTTATTTCTTCTTCTTCCTCGATATTATCCACTTCCTCAGCATCTTCTTCATCAAATGATTCGAAATAAGGATTTATGCGCATATGGATAATCCCATCAGCATCCTCATCCAGCTGCTGTACAACCGCAGGATATGGAACCATGCGGCTGGCGAAATTAGTAAGAGTAGAACTTACTGTATGGCCATCATTCATCAGTAAAGTAATGCGGCTTGAATCATTTTCCACAGGAGTGTGAATGATGTCTGATATACGCGCACTAATATGAGGTGCCATTTTGCTGAGTTCCTCAGCTGCTTGATTTATCAGTGTCTGATCATTAAAGTCCCGAAGAATTGGAGCATTTCCAGCCTCCACATCCGCATTTTCATTTAACGCACCTGTAGATAAAACTGGAATTGATCCGTTACTCTGGTAAAGATAAGCGACTATTTCATGCTCTTCAATGGATATATTGACAGTATTGGGAAAGGATCTGCTGAAATCAGCACTCAAAACTACATCATGATTCTCTATTTCCTCAACGCGTTCTTCCTTATTTAAGTTCCAAATGCTGACTTCAGAACTTAAACCTGACATATCTATGACTTCTTCTCTGGATAAAGTGTCATTTCCCTGTACTTCCACCCGCTGCACATGGCTGAAACTGCTTTGAAAGTAAAGCACCAGCGCAATAAGAAAAGTAAACACAGCTAAATATATGATAAACCTTCTTTTTGTCCGGCGTTTTCTTTCCGCCTGCAGCTGAGGCAGCTTATGTTCCATATCCAGGACTTTGTCTTTTCCCATCTCTTTGTCCTCCATTATATCCTTACGCGTCGAGTAATCCTACATCTAATACAGATCTATAGAAAAATACATTTTTTAATTATTGGGCAGAGTAAGTGATATCAGTTCTTTCTCCAGTAAATCAGCAGCTTCCGGCTTTCCAGTATTCAATGAAGCATTTTTCATTGCCCCCAGCTTCTCCGGATCCTGGACGATATCCATTTTTTCGGTCAGTGATGCTGCATTCAGTTCTTTTTCTTCAAGTAATATTGCTGCACCCTTATCTACAAGCGATTTTGCATTTTTAAACTGGTGGTTATTTGTTACGTAAGGACTCGGCACTAAAATGGATGGTAATCCGAGCGCAGTTATTTCTGCAAGTGAAGTTGCTCCTGCCCGGGCTATTACCATATCAACCTTTTTTAGTAAAGATGGCATATCTTCAACATACGGCAGTGTAACAATATGGTTTCCGACCTTTAAATTTTCCAGTGCAGACTTTATAGAATCGAAATGAACTTCTCCAGTTACATATACTACTTGATACGGTTTGTCTTCCCAGGAAGTTACTGCTTCCAGTACAGCTTCATTAATAGGTTTTGCTCCTCTGCTTCCGCCTACAATTAAGATTGTCTGCTTGTCATCTGACAGTCCAAAATCTTTCAGCGAAACTGTATCTCCTGGTGCTGTTACTTCACTAGCACGTGGATTTCCAGTAAGTACAGTTTTATTCTCAGGAAAATATTCCGCAGCATCCTCAAAAGATATCGCAACTTTATCTACATACTTTGAAAGAAATTTATTTGTCAGTCCCGGGACACTGTTTTGTTCATGAATTAAAGTTGGTATGTTTGCTTTTGCAGCAGCATAAACTACAGGTCCACATACATATCCACCAGTACCTACAACCACATCGGGCTGAAATTCCTTAATATATTTTTTTGCCTTTTTTACTGCTTTTAGAAAACGGAGGACCGTTTTAACATTCTCAAAACTGATTTTTCTGCGGAAGCCGGTAATGTGTACACTTTTAAAAGGAATTCCTGCCTTTGGCACTATCGTTGCTTCCAATCCTTTTTCCGTGCCGATATATAAAAATGAATTATTATCATCTTCAGCTAAATGCCGGACCAAAGCAAGCGCAGGATATATGTGCCCCCCGGTACCCCCGCCGGAAACTAATACTTTCATAATAAATCTCCTTTTGGCTGATTGTTAAATTCTTCGATGTTTTTTTCTACAGCTCTGATAAAAGCATCTCCGCGTTCTTCAAAGGTTTTAAATTGATCCCACGAAGCGCATGCTGGTGAAAGCAGAATCACTTCCCCCTCTTGAGCGTGATTTACCGCTTCTTTTACAGCTTCCTCCAGCGTCTCTAATGCTGAAATGAGAGGTACGCCTGCATTGTGAGCTGTATCCTTTAACTTTTCTGCAGTTTCTCCGTAAGTAAACGCAGCAGTTACATTTTTCAGGGAAGATTCTAAATCATCAAAAGGAATACCCCTGTCAAGTCCTCCTGCAATCAGCACTATCGGCTGATCAAATGCTTGAAGAGCTTTTACTGTAGCAGTTACGTTTGTAGCTTTGGAATTATTAAAGAATTCTCTTCCTCTCCAACTTCCTACATGCTGCAGCCGATGCTTTACTCCTGTAAATGATTTCATTACTTCTGTAATCTTTTCATTAGATGCTCCTCCAAGCTTTGCAGCACAGGCAGCAGCAAGTGCGTTGGCAATATTATAATCACCTGGCAGAGAAAAATCCGATACAGGCATAAGCTCTTCTCCAAACAATTTTATTCTGCCATGAGATAGACAAGCACCATCTGGTAAATCTTCTTTTAATGAAAACGGAATTTTTTTCGCCTTTGCTTCTTTCACCATATCTATTACTGTTTCATCATCTGCATTGTAGATAAGATAGTCTTCAGGAGTCTGATAAATGAAAAGACGTTTTTTTGCTTCAATATACTCTTCTCGAGTGCCATGATAATCTAAATGAGCATCTATTAAATTCAGCAGCACTGCAATATCCGGACGGAAGCTGTCAGTTCCGAGCAGCTGAAAACTGGATAATTCCATAACTAGCGTGCTTGTTTCAGCAGCATTCTTTGCAACACCTGATGCTGCATGCCCTATATTCCCTGCCAGAAGCGGTTGTGTTTTACTGTCTTCAAGCATATCAGCTATATATGTTGTAGTAGTTGTCTTACCATTCGAACCTGTGATGCCAATAATTGGAGCTGAACTTACATCATATGCCAGCTGAATTTCAGTCAATACCGGAATATTATGTTTTTCTGCTTCTACAATCAGCTCATGGTCATATCTAATGCCCGGGTTTTTGATTAATGCATCTAACTCACTGTGAATCAGACTTATCGGGTGACTACCGCAGATCACTTCTGCACCAAGTTTCTGCAGGTCCTTTGCCTGCTCATTTTCTTCCCAGGGTGTCTGGTCATTTACTGTTACCTGTGCTCCGAGCTGCAGTAAAAGTTTAGCCGCTTCTGTACCGCTTTTTGCTAGTCCGAGCACAAGTACTTTTTTGTTTGTCCAACGTGATGATTCCTTCATAAATTAACCTACCTCCAGCCAAATGCCTGTAAGAGCAAATAAGAGTCCTGCTGCCCAAAAAGTCAGAACAACTCTCCACTCACTCCAACCAGTCAGCTCAAAATGATGATGAATAGGGCTCATCTTAAAAATTCGTTTTTTACGGATTTTAAAAGATGCTACCTGCATAATTACAGAAAGAGTTTCTATTACAAAAACTCCTCCTATTAAAATCAACAGCAACTCTGTTTTTGTAAAGACCGCAATCAGTGCAAGAACTCCTCCAAGGGCCAGCGAACCAGTGTCCCCCATGAAAACTTTCGCAGGATAGGCATTAAATACAAGGAAACCCAGGAGTGCACCTGCGACTGCTAAAGAAAATATAGCCACTGTCCAGAGTTCAGTAAATCCAGCGAGTACTGCAAATGCCGTAAAAGCAATGGCTCCTGTTCCGGCTACTAACCCGTCCAGTCCGTCTGTTAAATTTACTGCATTGCTTGTTCCTACGAGCATAATAATAATCAAGGGCAGATAAAGCCATCCGATATCCACAGACCAGCCTGTACCCGGCACAATAATCTCCGTAGATAACCCTGTCTGTAAAAGCACCACATAAACAATCGCTGAAATTACGACCTGGCCAAGAAATTTTTGTTTGGAAGTTAATCCTAAATTTCTTTTTTTAACAACTTTAATAAAATCATCCATAAATCCAAGCAGGCCAAACCCGAGCATTACAAGCAGCAGCAACCATATTTCTACTGTTAATCCCTGGAATTGCCCGGCAATAACCAGTGTCGCAATTAGTGCAGAAAAAATAATCATCAGCCCTCCCATAGTAGGAGTGCCCGTTTTTTTATGATGCGATTCAGGTCCAACATCTCTTATGCTCTGTCCAAATTTTAACCTTCTTAAAAAAGGTATGAACACAGGTGAAATAAATACTGTTAATAAAAATGACAATAATAAGGCAAAAAGCAGCCCATTTTCCAACATCAAACTTTCCCCTCTCTAATTCCTGTTCAATTGGTGCAGAATCTGATAAATTAATTCCCGGTTCGCACCTTTATACATTAATACGTGTGGTCCATTCAAAACTTCTCTTAAATCATCAATCGCTTCAATATGAGTCCGGTAGTGGGTTGCTTCAGGTAATTTTCTTTCTGATCTCTGCAGCGCATCAGACACCCAAAAAGCTTTTTCACCAACTGTAAATACATCTGTAATTTGAGAAGTCAGATGGTCCGCAAACAGTTCGTGAACAGATTTATGTGACCTGTCCGACTGAAACCCCTCATCGATCACGAGAACCCTGCGTTCATAGGGCTCTACATGAGAAAGCCATCCGAGGGAATAGTCTAAGTTTGCTACTTCCATTGCTTCTGCTTCAAATAAGACCAGTCCTGCAGATTTCGTTGTCATTGTCTGAAAACCAAAAGTCTCTCCGTGAATAAAAGAAACAGGTGGATATGAATTTCCCGTGATTTCGAAGTAAACTTTAGCCGCAGTTTCCATAAGCGGCCGGTAACTTTCCAGCCATACTGGTAAATCCAACGTTTCCATCTCTGGATAGACTGGTGAAACCGAGGTTTCAAAATGTAATTTTCCTTCTTCCGGGAAGGTGGATGAATTTAAGCGGTCTTTCCTGTAATGACTAGTAATATTAATATCCGGCTTTAAAGAATCAACTACTTCAGTCATGGAGTTTTGCTGGTCCAGATCTTCTATAAAAATAATTTCTGTATCCAGATCTATAGATAAGATCGTTTCAGCATGGGAAATATTTAAATTCGATCTTTCTTTAATAATTTCCGTTCTTTTCCCTTTCGTCCATGCAGACAATACACGCATAACAATGCTTGCAGTATAATCTCCTGTAATATATATAACAGGTGCTTTATGAAATTTAAGGTAATCAGCTGCTAATAAATCACAGACTTTCTGCGGCGAATCAGTGATAAACAAAGGGAAATTTTCGGGCAATGTTTCTGGAACAGGTTCTCCTGCTTTCCATAACGCTCCCGCTGCTCCTGCTTCCACTGCAGCTTCCACAAACTGATGTCCATCATATCTGTTATCTTTTCTTGGTACAAACAGGCTTCCTTCTTCCACGTCATAAATATTACTTACTACCTTAGGAAACGTTAAGTTTTCTGCATCACCTCTTACTTCGCTTACCAACGAAATTATGTTAGAGGAGGACACGAATGCTGTCATTATTTCCACTCCTTTAAAGCTTGCTCTGCTACAGCCTTGTCATTAAAATCAAAACGTTCCTTTCCGATTTCCTGATAAGTTTCATGACCTTTGCCTGCGATTAATATAACATCTTCAGGTCCTGCCTGCATCACTGCTTTGTATATCGCTTCTTTTCTATCTTCAATCACTTCATAGGCAGAACCTTCAACTCCGGCTGCCATTTCGTCTAATATTAACGCAGGATCTTCCGTGCGCGGATTGTCAGAAGTTAAATAAACAAAATCAGCATATCGTTCAGCAATTCCTGCCATTACTGGTCTTTTTGTCTTATCCCTATCTCCCCCGCACCCAACTACGACATATATCTTCTTTTCTGCTAAGTCCTTAATTGTCTCCAGGACATTTTGAAGACTGTCCGGTGTATGCGCATAATCCACAATTACATGTACTGATGCATTACTCATCACAGGCTCAAATCTTCCACTGACCCCGGTAAGGTCTGACAGTAATGGCAAGAGCTTCTCCCATTCATATCCTCTTACATACAGCGCTGCTGCAGCTGCTAGAGCATTATAAACTGAAAACCGGCCGGGCAGCTTTAGTGAGACTTCTTTTGTAATTCCCTGTGCAGAAAATTTGAATACTGAACCAGTTGGTGTCAACCGTACATTTTCAGCTCGAATCATTGCATTATCCGTCATTCCATAAGTAATAACTGGCGCTGCTGAAGCTTCCATCATGATATCAGCATATTCATCATCAATATTAATAATGGAGACTGCCTGTGGATTCCGGTTAAAAGAGCTGCCCAGCTGAGCAAACAATAGACTTTTAGCTCTCGCATAATCTTTCATTGTGACATGATAATCAAGATGATCCTGCGACAAATTAGTGAAAATAGCAGTATTAAATTGAGTACCATGAATTCTGCCATTAGCCAGAGAATGTGAGGAAACTTCCATTGCTACTGTGTCCGTATCGGCATCCCGCATTTCTGCTAACAACTGCTGCAGGATCAATGATTCCGGCGTAGTATTTTTTGAAGGAATTATCTTTTCATTATATTTTGTGTACATGGTACCAATAATTCCTGTATTGATTTTAAGTTTTGCTAACATCTGCTCTATGAAATGGGTTACGGAAGTTTTCCCGTTTGTGCCGGTAACACCTATTAAATGCATGTCACTGCTTGGGTGCTCATAAAACACTGCAGAAAGAAGTGCCATAGCACGTCTTACATCCGGGACTTTTAAAACAGGAACCGATACGTTCAGCCACCGATCCGTTACGAGAGCTGCTGCTCCATTTTTTACTGCGTCTTCTGCAAAATTATGTCCATCCACAGTAAACCCGGGTACACAAAAAAATATATCTCCATGTTCTATTTCTCTGTGATCCATTTTCATACCGTATACAGTTACATCTTTCTCCTGTGATAATTCCATTAAAGGTAGATTATCTGCTAAATTATGTAACGACTTCATCACATGTCTCATCCTTTACTTAACGCGATCTTATTTCTTGTCTATTTTACTTCTCCTGGAGGGATTTGTCATATTATTTTCAAAAGATATGGCAGTAATATTTAAAAATTTGCACCACGTTAGTTATTACCTCTGCAAGAATGAATTAAACCTTAACTCACTTCTTTTTAAAGAGGCTGAGTTTTACTGTTTATCTAAATGTATTATGAAAGAAATATTACTTAACAAACCCTCCTTTAAGTGGTATTTCCTGAAAAGTAAATTATAACACCGTTACAGCTGAAAATAAAAAGGGGCAGCTGCTGCTACCGGCACTGTCCCCTTTCTCTACTATGCTAATCCATAATGAAATTTTGTTCATTTTCTTCGTCTGTACCTTCTTCTATAACCTCTTCTTCTTCCTCTTCTGAATCTTCTTCCAGTTCTTCGTCTCCTAAAGTTACAGCAATCCGTTTCACATTTTCCAGCGTCTTTCCGTAGTCAGGTTTCTGCTCAATCACAAAACCGATTCCCTCTGCCTCTACTTCTATTTCAAGCAGTGCGGCAGCCTGCTGGACGCTTCGAAGGCTCCAACCTGTAATATCAGGCATTTCAGCCTTTCCTTCAGTGAGAAGAATAACCTTTTCCTGCGAAGCTAAGGTACTTCCTTCCTCATGAGACTGAGCAACTACAGATTCTCCCTCTCCCAGTATTATTGTCTGAATCCCTTCATCTTCCAATACTTGCTCAGCCTCTTGAATATTTTCTCCTGCCAAATTTGAAATTACAACATTATTTACAGGTTCATTCTGCAGCTCATCTTCTTCTGAAGGTGCGATGTTCAGATATTGGAGGCTTTGTTCCATGATCTGCTTAAAAATCATAGATACTGGTTCATTACCCAGCTGATACCCTTCAAGCTGTGGTCGATCCACAGCTACGTATACAATCACTTCAGGATCAGAAGCGGGGGCCATACCTATAAATGAAAATATATTCTGTCCGTTACCAGTAATATAACCGCCGCCGCTTTCTCTTGGAATCTGTGCTGTACCTGTTTTACCCGCTATATCAAAACCTTCTACAGCATAAGGTTGACCTGTACCCGCTTCTTCTGTCACGACTGTCTCCATTATTTCTCTTACTTGTTCCGCTGTTTCTGCAGAAATTGGTTCTCCTGCTATTTCAGGCTCCGTTTTCTTAATCGCCTCTCCACTGGCTGCATCTACAATTTCAGATACTACATAGGGCTTCATCATTTTTCCATCATTCGCTATTGCGGTGGCAGCCTGGACCTGCTGCATTGGAGAAATAGACGTAGCTTGTCCAAAAGCTGTAGTGGCAGCATCAATAGGATAAGACTCTGCGATGGAACCTCCTTCTATCTCGTTCGGAAGGTCAATTCCAGTCGGAGTTCTAAAACCAAACTTATCAATATATTCGTAAAGTTTTTCAGGGCCTAAAATTTCCATTGCAATAATTGAAAAAGCGACGTTGGATGACCGCTGCACGCCTTCATTAAAGGTGATTTCTCCCCATCCTTCTCCTTGATTGTGGTCTCTGATTGTTCTGTCATAAATTTTGTAAGTACCAGAATCAAACGTATCTTCCCCATCGTATACACCTTCTTCAATAGCAGCTGCCAATGTGAAAATTTTCATAGTTGAACCTGGTTCAAATCGGGAGGATATATTAAAATTCGTAAAATTTTCTATATTTTCATATTCATTAGGATTGAAGCTCGGTCTATTGGACATTCCTAATATTTCCCCAGTTTTAGCATTCGCTACAATTGCCATCATTCGTTCGGGTTCATATAATTCATCTACCTGGTTCATCGTCTGTTCCATTGCAGTCTGAATTCTTGAATCCAAAGTCAGTACTACATCACTTCCATTTTTAGGTTCGTCGATAAACTCCTCAGCGTTAGCAAGCCTTCTGCTCTTTCCGTCCTTTTGATATTCTATCGAGCCTGGTTCATCCTGCAGATACTCATCTAAACTGTTTTCAAGTCCCATTCTTGCCTCTGACATATCCCGCTCGGTATAACCAATAATATGCGATGCAAAAGTTTGTTTTGGATAGTACCTCCGGGGGTCTTCCCGAAATGTAATTCCAGGAAGCTCTAACGCTTCTATCTTTTCTTTTGTTTCATAACTCATATTTTTTGCAGAGGGGCCAAGCTCCACCTGCACAGAATCTCTTGAAAGCTGAGATTCTAAAAATTCGCGGTCAATTTCTAATACTGAAGATAAAGCTTCTGCAGTTTCTGAAGGGTTCTCCACATGAGAATCGTATCTGTCATCCAAAACAGCAACAATTGTATATGAAGGGATTTCTTCAGCAAGAACCTCGCCATTCCTGTCTAATATATTTCCCCTCTCACCTTCCAGGGCTACCGTCTGCGTCCATCGGTTTTCAAGCAGCTGCTGCAAATCAACATCTTGTACTTCCTTGGATGCCTGAATGTATACAAACCTTGAAAACATAAACAGAATAGCTAGTGCAAATATCCCCATCATGGTTAATGCTCGTCGGGTAATCATTTTATTTTTATTATTTTCCATACTATTATCCACCCCTAGATCAGCTGGTTTACTGTGAAACCATAGAAAAAACCTTTCCGGAATTCTTTAAAAAGTTCCGGAAAAGTTTTCCTCTCTAAAATAATCTATTAGTTTGACTGATGAAGCACCTGAACTTGTTCCTCATTCAGAGACATCCCCAGATCAGTTTGAGCAATTGATAAAATACGCTCCGGATCCGAAAGTTCTTTTACTTGAAGGGACAATGCATCGTTTACATTCTCCTGCTGCGCAATTGTTGCTTCCGTTTGCTGCAGTTCGTGATTTAATGAATAGATGGCCGCGTAATTAGAGATAATCATAAAACCAAAGGCAATAACTAATGGAACAATAAGACTGTAAATTAATTTCTCCCCGCGGGTAATACCGCCTTTATAAACTCTTGTTTTCACATGCTGAGTCTGGTGCCGTTTTGGTTCCGCTGCATGCTGTCTCTGATCAAGAAGTGGACTCATCTAATATTCCTCCTTTAATTTAGTTTTTTTCTGCGATTCTCAGTTTCGCTGAATGCGCTCTGTTATTTGTCGCTAACTCTTCTTCTGAGGCGGTAATAGGTTTTTTTGTGATTAAATTCAATTCAGGTTCCATGCCTTCAGGAATAACAGGTAAGCCTTTCGGAAGTTCAGGATAACTGCTCATTTTTTTGAAAGTCTTCTTGCATATCCTGTCTTCCAAAGAATGAAATGTTATGACAGCTATTCTGCCTCCGGGTGCAAGCAAGGAAACTGCCTGCTCTAAAGTATTCTGGAAAACTTCCAATTCATCGTTAACAGCTATTCTGAAAGCTTGAAAAGTTCTTTTCGCCGGGTGTCCGCCTGTTCTTCTGGCGGGTGCAGGGATCCCTTCTTTAATAAGTTCTACTAGTTCGAAGGTTGTTTCCACAGGTTTTACTTCCCTGGCTTTTTCAATTTTTCTGGCGATTTGCTTTGCGAACTTTTCTTCTCCGTAATTATGTATAATACGATGAAGATCCTGAAAGCTCCAATTGTTAATAATTTCGTAGGCAGTCAAAGGTTGAGATTGATCCATGCGCATATCCAGCGGAGCATCAAAACGATAACTAAAACCTCTCTCAGGAACATCAAATTGAGGAGAGGAAACACCTAGATCAAACATAATTCCATCAACTTTTTCTATACCGAGTTTTTCTAATTCTTCTTTTAACCCTGAAAAATTAGACTTGATAAAGCTGATATTTTTGTAATCCAATCTTTCTTTTGCAGCTTGCAGTGCGCTTTCATCCTGGTCAAAAGCATATAGATGTCCTTCCGGGGAAAGCTCTTTTATCAATCGTTCACTGTGTCCCCCGCCTCCGAGAGTACAATCTACATAAATACCGGAAGGATCTACTTTTAGCCCAGCAATTGTTTCTTCTTTTAAAACCGTTTCATGTTCAAACAATATCAGCGATCCTCCTTCTAATCCGTATCGAATAATCCTTCAGCAATTTCAGCAAATGAATCAACTGAACCATTCACATATTCGTCCCATATTTGTTTGTTCCATATTTCCACTCTGGAAGAAACTCCAATAACTACACATTCTTTGTCGAGTTTCGCGTAATTACGCAACACTGATGGTATATTAATTCTATTTTGTTTATCTAAATCACATTCTGCGGCTCCTGAAAAGAAAAATCTTGTAAATGCTCTCGCATCTTTCTTCGTAAAAGGGAGCTCACGCAGACGCGTTTCGAGTTTTTTCCATTCTTCCCGCGGATATACGAATAAACATTCATCCAATCCACGGGTAACCACAAAAGCGGACCCTAAATCATCCCGGAACTTAGCCGGAATAATCATTCTGCCTTTCGTGTCCATCTGGTGTTCGAATTCTCCGATGAACATACGGTCCACTCCCCTCCCACTACTTAACACTAATTTACCACATCTCCCCACTTCCTACCACTCTATTTAAAAATTATTCATAAATTTTCAGACTTCTTCATAATGAACATCTGAAAAACCCTTTTATATCAAGGATTTTTCAAAGAAAAAAGAAGGTGGGGGAAAAAATTTATTTTTCACACGATGTTGGACTTTGAATAAAAAAACAACAAAAAGAGCGTTGCGCAATTAAAATTGCGCAACGCTCTTAATTTTTATCTAGGAAACATGTAGTTATATAGGCATTTATTGTGCGTTGGATAAATGAAAAATAATCAACAGCGGCTGATAAATTTAATTCCAGCTCTCCCTTACTTCTGCTGAAAATACATTACTTGTATAGAGTGGAATGCTGTAGAGCTGAATATTTAATGGAGAGTATTTTAAACTGTTTACAAATAACTTACGAAATGAGCCGGGGTCCCGCTTTCCTCTTCTGCTACTTTATTTAAAAGTCTTGATACGGTATCAGGACCGCCTGTATTTAAATAAGACAGTATTGATATTTGTCTTTCCTGTTTTTGTGCATTCGGAAAAATTTCTGCTTCCAGCGAGGATAACCTGTTAAGATGCACGCCTTCCAGCTCTTTAATTTTTTTATCAATACTTTGCTCATAGTCTTCAAGCATGACTGTAAGCTTTTTTTTGTAATGTTCATGGAGCTGGAGGTAAGAATTTGAATCAGCCTGAGCAGCTGGAATTTCTTCAAACCTTTCTATAATATCTTTTTGAATCTGATAAAATATACTATTATTATTTTGTGATTTTACTTTTGCTATTGTCTGCTCTCTTTTTTTCCGTGCTTCTCCATTTAATACATCCTCTACAGATAAATCATATTGTTTCAGCGTTTTTTCTGATTTTCTCGAGAGCAGTGTTACCGAATGCCTTGGCCGGACAATCGGCATTTTATGTCCAAACAAATGGAATACAGGCTTGAGAACCCCCCAGTAAGCCAGTTCCCCCGCTCCTGCAATAAATGTATGAACCGGCAGCAGTAAATCCTGCATTACAGGTCTTGTGATAACGTTATTACTTAACTTATATTCCCCGCTCGCAACCTTTTCTTTAAATTCAGCTTCCTGCCATACACGATTGCTTGTTTTTTCCTTCCAGATTCCGTCCTTTGACTGAAGTAAAAACCTTTGATGATTATCGTGCAGAAATAAGTGAGCATTATCTTCATCAACTTCTACCGGTTCGCCAAAGCCCAGCGAATTAAAATCTGCACTTTGAGTGGTGAAAGCTTTTCTAATACTGTTATTTTTTTCTGTCATTTCCAGAAAAAAGTTTGACTCAATCCTGCGAACAGCCGGATCATGGGCATCCATTATTACGAGTCCAGTACCTTTAAACAGCCTGTAAAGAATTTTTGCACACCAGGAAGTGTAAGTTAAATTTTCTTCAACATCCGAGAGGAGCGACTCTTTTAACCACTTTGTATATTTTGTTTCCTGTAAATGACGCAAGCCTTCTGTTACAGCCGCTATGGCTTTTTCGGGATCTATTTTCCTCTCACTCGCCGGGGTTTTAATATTGTTTTTTTCCGGTATCCTCACTTTGTGTATTTCACTGCTGTGCTGTACATAAGTATGATTTATTTCATCAATATCATGATCTTCGCCAGCAATCCAAAAAATTGGAATTACCGGCTGGTGAAGGATATTTTCCAGCCTTTTGGCTTCAGTGATAATAGATATAATTTTATGTATTGTATACATAGGTCCTGTAAAAAGACCTGCTTGCTGTCCCCCTACTACTGTTACTGCATTGTTCTCCCTAAGACGGTTTATTTGGTAAAATGCTTCGTTGCAGGGGAAAAATTTCTCATGAAATTCCTTCATGGCGTCCGCCACTTTTTCCCGCTGGAAATTCAGATGGCTGAGTTCTTCTGCCCTCTCTTTTTCCATTGTAAGATTATAATCATAAAATCGCAGTATATTTTTATCGCCCTGCAGATACTTTCCTGCAAAACTCGAATTTTTAAAAAGTTGTTGTTTAATCAGCTGCATGTCGGTTCAACCTTTCTTTCCCAAAGTCTCGTTAATTATAGCAGACTGACTGCCCAAGACCAATAATATGCTTTATATGTAGATTAACCCAGTTATAGTAACAATAAAGTACAAAATAAAGTAAACTAAAAAGTGAAACCGCCAGGATTGTTTTAAAATTATGGTTATAGCTGTATCTCCACGAATTTTCCAATGTAAAGTTGTTATAACTGCAGCTGTTATAATAAATCCTAATATCATATACCATCCTGTATTTATCCCCCACACCTCATTAACGATAAAATACACAGAAATCATAAAAACAGGCATCGTGAGATCTGCTGCCATTCTTACAGCTTTCGAGGAACTTTTCCCTGACTTTTTAAAAACCATAAAAATAATGATAAGTACCAGCGGCGGAATAGTTACAGTTGTAGCTATTATCGCTGCAGCTATATCTGTCATCTATCTTTCTCCTTTCTTAATATTTCTTCCATAATATTTTCATGTGCTGAGGCTTTTTGGCCTTTCCTTTCTGCCTCTTTTACTATATAACCGTTTATTGAATCTAATTCCATCTGCCGGCGCTCTAAAAAGTCTACCAGCATAGATGAACGATTTTCTCTCGTTTTCTCTATTACTTTATTAACATTTTCCCATTCACTCAGTGGCAGATCCAGTACCAGCGCAGCCTCTTTAAAAAGAATCTGAGCACGTTCCCACGCTTCTTTGTTGGAAAGAAGAATTTTATTCTGAGCTTCATATATGACAGTCAACGGATTTACTACGGCGTTCACAATCAACTTTTTTTTCATAGCGATAATTATATCGTCAGTCCAGCGAGCGGAAAAAGGTTCTTTTAAAGCCAGCATTGCATGGGCTAACGGATTTGCTTTTGAGCTCCCACCCATAATTATTTCACCAAGCCCAGTATGAGTTACATGCGCAGGAGCATTCTTCATGGCTCCATGAGTCACTACTGCAAAAAGGGGGTTTGTATGTTGTTCTCTCGCTTTATCCTGGTGTCCCATCCCATTTTGAATAAACAATACTGGACAGTCTGGAAGCCCGGTATCAAAAACTTCCGTAAGGTCATATTGTTTCACTGCAATAATTACAGCATCCACATTCTCTTCAAATAAAGTGGAAGAAGCTGTCAAATTGTTATATACGTTATTTTCTCTGGTAATTCCTTCTTCATTTAAAACTTCTGCCTGCTTAGGTGACCGCGTCCAGATATGGATTTTATGTCCGCCCTCCATCAGATAACTCGCAAACAGCAGTCCTAAGGCGCCTCCGCCTGCAATTCCAATTTTCATCTGCTGATTCTCCTTTTCCCCCATCTTATCACAGGCTATCTTCAAGAAAGTTACTTTCTTAATTGTAAATTTTACTATATAATAAAGAGAACGTTTACAATTTATTATTAATAATTGTAGCTAGATTTGGAGGGACAGTCCATGGATAAGCATGAAGTAGTCAGACTAAGAGTTAATTTCAAAACATTGGAGGATTTTGAGAATTTCAGAGAATATGGCGTTCAGGAATTATCGATGAAAGAAGATTTACAGGATAATATTGTCGAAAATGACAGCGAATCTCCTTTTTACGGAATTTATTTTGGAGATAAACTTGTAGGAAGAATGAGTCTCTATAAAATTGATGCAAAATTTGACCGTTATTTTGATCCACCTCAGGATTATCTGGAACTTTGGAAACTGGAAGTGCTACCTGGCTTTCAAGGAAAAGGGATAGGTAAAGCTATGGTCGATTTTGCAAAAGCTGAAGGATTGCCTGTTAAAACAAATGCAAGACAGCGTTCAGATGATTTTTGGACAAAACAGGGATTTGAACCAATTACTTATGATGAAAACCGGGACCGTGGTGAAAACCCATATGTTTGGTTTCCTAGTGGAGTTGGGGAACAAAAATAACATATTTACGAGGGAGCTTCATTTGAAAAACTTTCTTAAATTTTTTTCTGCTCTTTTGTATACTTCGTTAAACGTGATGTTCCCGCATCACGTTTTTTTATATTTTTGCTCTGTTAATGTTCAGTGTTGATAATAACAGAAGACATCGCTGCAACTCGGCAGGCTTGCCGTGGAGGAGATCTCCAGCTTCCTCAGACTAACGTCTTCCGGGATCTTCCGATCTCCTTCTTCCACAGGCGTCCGCCGGTTTTCGCTTCGTTCTTTCCTTTTTAAAACAAAAGAGAGGGATTGTTTTTTTCATACATTCTTCTCCATAAAAAACGAAGACAAGGTGATTTTTCAAGACGCCTGCGGAAAAAGAAAGCGTGAAGATCGATGGTTCGTCTCGATCTGCTGACGAACTCGAAAAGCAGGTGGGAAGCCAGCCGGAATCTTAATCCAAGAAAGACGGTCTTTGTCTAACTTGGATTGGCTGCGCGGAACCCTGCTAATTTTAGAGGGATAGCTGAAGGATTTCTCCGCGGCAAGCGAAGAAAAAAAAGCCTTAGGCGTACCTTTTTTATATCCACACTAGCCTTGGCTCTTACGCAAACTTAGTGAAAATAAGATTTATTTAACAAATTTCCTGCATTTAACCAATTAACTTTGACTGTTTAAACCTTTACTCAAGGCTTTTTGAGCATAAGAACGATTGGAAATTAATAACCATAAAAATAAATTCACTTTTTACGCGTAAGAGCCCTAGCCTTTAACAGAGCCTTTATTTTAGATTCTTCTTTGTTCAAGCAGTTACAGCAACACAACATATTCACTCATTAATTCGGGTAACGAAAGGCGCAGGGTGTAAATTCCATGGGTACTAAGCTTCAAATGTAAAAAAATATGTTTTAATCTGTGGCAGTTGTGGAATCTTTGACTAATGTAAGATCAGTAATCAGTAAAATTAAATTTTGGAGGTGGATTCATATGGTAAATAACAACCAATCTAACCGTAAAATGTCACGAGAGGAAGCGGGACGTAAAGGCGGCGAAGCTACTTCTCAAAATCATGATAAAAAGTTCTTTGAAGATATTGGTGAAAAAGGTGGAAAAGCAAGCGGCAGCTTGAACACTGATAGTCCTATGTCCCGCGAAGAAGCAGGACGCAAAGGCGGCGAAGCCACTGCCCGAAATCATGATCAGGAGTTCTTTGAAGATATTGGTGAAAAAGGTGGAAAAGCAAGCGGCAGCTTGAACACTGATAGTCCTATGTCCCGTGAAGAAGCAGGACGCAAAGGCGGCGAAGCCACTGCCCGAAATCATGATCAGGAATTCTTTGAAGATATTGGTGAAAAAGGCGGAAAAGCAAGCGGCGGAGACAACAGTAAAGATTCTTAATTATTTTAACAGCTTCGGAAGAAGTATAGTGTAAGCAGCATTCATTAGTGAATGCTGCTTTTTTATTAGTTAAGAAAATTCTTTATAAACCTTGAGTGGAGAATTTATCAAAAGAGAGACTAAACATTACTTCTTTATTTTATTTTAAGCATATTTGAGAAAAACAAAAAAACAGGAAGGGAGGATCCCTTCCTGTTAAAACGTAATTATTTGCTTGCTACGTCTCGTCCTTTATAAGTGCCGCATGCTTTACATACGCGGTGAGAAAGTTTCATTTCTCCACATTCAGGACATTCAACCATACCAGGTACTCGCAGTTTAATGTGAGTCCGGCGCTTATTTTTACGAGTTTTACTTGTTTTTCTAAATGGTACTGCCATTAGTCCCACCTCCTTGAAAATTATTCATCTTTCTTAAATAAATTTTCCAGTTTTGCCAGCCTTGGATCTACTTGCTTCTTCTGGTCGGCGTCTGCATCTTCAGCCTGCATCTTCCAGCCGTTTCCAGAATGTGGAGCAGGTCCTTCACTTTTTTCACTAAATACTCGAAACGGTTTTTCTAATAGAATCCGTTCTTGTACAAAAGGTAATAAATCCACCGTGTTACTTGTTAATTCGTGAACTTCATCCTCTTCGTCAAAGGTGGCCCCCTCTGACAGTTGGAAAGCTTCAATAGCATCTATAGCAAAAGGAAATTCAACATCATTTAAGGTCCGGGCACAAGGTAAAGTCATTGTACCTTCGATCTTAAGATGAAAGGTTGCCAGATCTCTCGATATGGAACCACTTCCCTTTACTTTTACTGTACTGATATCACGAATTTCACGGTCTACTTGTTTTACCTCTGATACATCGACCGATTCATCCAAAAGCACTCCATCGTTTTTGAACGATTGAAGCTGCTGTATCGACCATTTCATTTATATTCACCTCAAGACAACAAATGTAATTATATCGCTGTAAAAATCAATTGTCAAGATAATCTCTTTACATTCTTCCTGACTTCCCTCTCTTACTTTTTCCATGTAAACATACTCTCAGCGTTCATGCAAGTATCTTATGCTATACTGATTTCACATACTTAAAGAAGGTGATTTTTTTGAGAGTTTTAGGACTTATAGTAGAATATAACCCTTTTCATAATGGTCATAAACTCCATTTGGATGAATCCATAAAAAAATGCGGAGCCGATATTACTATTGCTGTAATGAGCGGTTCTTTTCTGCAGCGAGGAGAGCCGGCTCTTGTCGATAAATGGACAAGAACCCAGATGGCTTTAGCTCAAGGAGTTGATTTAGTAATAGAACTTCCTTATCAATATGCAGTACAAAAAGCAGAAATATTTGCACAAGGTGCGGTAGCCTCTTTACATGAGATGGGTGCCACCCACATCTGCTTCGGGAGTGAAGCTGGTGAAATTCAGCCTTTTTATACGACGATGGACTGGATGCGTATGCATAAATCAAAATTAGATATCAAAATCAAAGAACATTCTGCATCCGGAAAAAGTTATCCCCGTAGTTTTTCAGAAGCTTTCAGCGAACTTAATAACGAACCAGGGGCTGTGGATTTGTCCAAGCCAAATAACATTTTAGGCTATCATTACACGATCGAAGCTGAAAAACATGGAATTCACAGCGCGACCATCCAGCGAACCGGTGCCGGGCATAATGAATATTTTCCTAATTATACTGCTAAAATAGCAAGCGCCACTTCATTAAGAAATCTTATTGGCGACACAGGCGTATCTTCCATCAAGAATTTTGTTCCCGAAAAAACTTTTCAGCTGCTTGTAGATTATCAAAAAAATAATCGTATGTTTCACACGTGGGAGAACTATTATCCTTTTCTTCAATATAAACTTCTCACCATGACGCCGGACACTTTAAAAACAATTTATGAATGCGATGAGGGTCTGGAAAATCGATTACTTCGATTTAAATATATGCCCACCTTCTCTTCTTTCATAGATGCAGTTAAAACGAAACGCTATACCCGTACACGCCTGCAAAGACTTTGTGTACATATTCTTACAAACAGTGAAAAAAAGACTATACGTGAGCTTGCCTGGAAAGATCCTGATTTTATAAGAGTGTTGGGAATTAACAATAGCGGCAGAACACATTTAAATAAAATAAAGAAAAAATTGTCTGTACCGCTCATTACAAAAGTTAAAGATAGTGCAGGTACAAGCTATATATATTCTTCTTCAGCCGCAGATATTCATTCTCATATCCTGCCTGCTGAAAGCAGAAAGTTTGATTACGAACATCCTATCATTATCGAATAAAGTAACCCCAGCCTCCAATTTGAAAAAGTTTCAGGAAGCTGGGGTTACTCTCATTTTTTTATTCTTCTTCAAGTGAATTTAAATAATCCAGCGCTTCCTGAAAATGTCCGACCGGCACTATTTCCATATCAGTATCTATTTCTTGCGCAGTATTTGATGCGATAATATAATTTGAATCCTCTGCACCTTCTTCTACAGGAACAAAAAATACATCCATACCGTCTTCATCAGACGCATACACTTTTTGTTTAACTCCGCCGATTCTGCCAACGTTCCCTTCTTCATCTATTGAACCAGTTCCGGCAATATGAAGACCATGGGTAATATCCTTTTCTGTCAGCTGATTATAAATTTCCAGAGCAAACATCAGTCCAGCGGAAGGACCGCCAATCTGATCTGTATTTATTTCTACTTCAGGATCACGAATTAAATCTCTGTCAGTGACAGGATTTGAAATTCCTAACCCCCCTGCCCCTTCTTCAGCTCCGAGCTCAGCAGGAAATTCCTGCATTTCAATTTCCGCTTCCCCCGGCTCTTCATCTCTTATATACCCTACGGAGATGGTATCTCCTATTTCAGCATCTTCAAGTAATTCAAACATGCTGTTTACTTCCGTCACTTCTTCACCATTGATAGAAGTAATCAAGTCTCCAGCTTCAAGTTTACCTTCTGCATCCATACCAGAGATTATACCTGTTACAAGTACTCCATACTCTTCAAATTCCGCTTCTTTGCCAGCGGCATCATACGCTACTAAAATTGCCTGTTCCTGTGAAGAAGTCATCAGCATCATCTGACGGTGCTGATACATTTCGTCCGTTTCACCAGGTGGTCTGATTTGATCCTCATGCATTAATTCTCTTCGATCACTCAATAAAGACCAAACATAGTTTACAGGGTTCGCCTGACCCATTCTAATGGTTGTCAAAGCGAAGCTCCCTTCATAATCGTACCCTTCTTCTACTTCTATAACTTCTGTTAATACCTGTGCGTCCCCAGGTACTGAAAAATAATACGGAAGTTGAACAAAATTTACAGCAATCAGCACTGCAAAAAGTATAACCCATTTTACCCAGGAAAATTTCCCAGGAGAATTCGTCTCTTGATTTTCCATTAACAACACCTCTATCCTTACCTATATCAAAGATACAATATTTATTAATAACTTGCTAATATTACACCTTTTATTTTGCTAAAGACAGCACTGAGTTTTATAAAAGGTATTTTTTAATTTTTGAAGAATTTATCAGATTAATTATAGAGGTGTTTCATGCACCGAAAATGATAATATTACATAACTTTGTAAAATAACAGCTGTTTTCATTCATTAAAGAATGCTCAGAGAATCAGACTCTTTCAGGCTGGCTGTGAGGACTATGCTACACCACCCGGCAGAAAAATAACTCTCCCCGTCATGTTAGTTACAAAGTTCTTTATTTCCTTTTTAAGCATGCAAGCAAAATCTTCTGTGCTTGCGGAGTATTGTTTCAGAATATGATTTATTTGAACTTATCTTTTAAAGCCTCTTCCACCAGCCCCGGTACTAAACCTGCAGGAAGAGCATTGAATTTAGCTACTTCCTTTACAAGAGAGGAACTGAGTGAAGCAAATTCAGGATTCGTGTGTAAAAATACCGTTTCAATATCCGCAGCTATTCTTTTATTCATTACTGCCATCGGCGCCTCGTAATCGTAATCTGTGATGGAGCGGAGTCCTTTTAAGAGAACTGATGCTTCTTTTTCAATTGCAAAATCAATTAATAAACCGTCAAAAGAAGCAATTTCTATATTTTCTATGTGTGAAGTTCCTTCTTTTAGGAAATGTATTTTTTCTTCCAGGGTAAACAAAGGTTTTTTTCGGCAGTTATGAAGTACTGCTACTATAACTTTATCAAACATTCCAGCACCGCGTTCCATTATATCAATATGGCCATTTGTAACAGGGTCAAAGCTTCCGGGCATCATAGCAGTTGTCATCTAAATGTACCTCCCCTTAAATATAGACATCTTAGTGATACCGTATACTTCACTTCTCCAAAGACTGAAATTTTTAAAAGAATCATTCAGTTCTATTTCTTTTTTATGTTCTGCAACAATAATTCCGTTTTTTTTCAGAAGCGCTGCCTCATCTATTAAATCGAGTTCTAGATTAATTTTTTGTTTTTCATAAGGTGGATCAAGAAAAATAAAGTCAAACTTCTTCTCCTTACGCACTACTGCTTTCAAAGCCCGGCCGGCATCGTTTCTGTAAACTTCTGTCTGTAATCTAAATCCTAAAGCCTCTACGTTTTCATTAATTATCTTTACAGCTTTAGGATCCTTATCTACAAATACAACTTTAGAGAACCCCCGGGATATTGCTTCCAGTCCCACTACTCCGCTACCTCCATATAAATCCAGCATTTCTCCCCCCTCAAAATAAGGGCCTATTATATGAAAAAGAGACTCTCTTACTTTATCGGTCGTGGGCCTGGTGGTTTTACCAGGCACCGCTTTCACTGCCATGCCTTTTTTTGTACCGCTTATAATACGCATCTGCTTCACCTACAGTATTTAATGAAATGGCTGCCTTGAAATAAAAGTTTTACAAAAAAGTAGTAATAATACTGCTTCACTTTCGGAAAGGCTTACCCAAGGGCTTGTTCCCGCTAATTTTGACGAAAAGAATGTCGGCCAAAATGGATTCTCAACCTGTGCTCATCCTTAAGGAGTACTCTCCTTCCTCCTAATTACACCAGGCTTTAACAGAGCTGATGGAATAAGAAAAAGCCCAATAAGACTGCTCATCTTATTGGGCCAGCTTTCTATAAACCCATTTTATAATCATCTTTTTTCTCCCTGTCGGGTACTAATCCCTGATATTCTGTTTTAATCCAAGGACGCATCGAAAGAGAAACCTTTTTGACAAAAGACAATCGCTGCAGCTTATTCATTACATCTTCTGATTTATCTAAATCACAATATAAGATTACATATTTCATCTTTTTCGAAGCATAATGAACGTGCCCAAAACGTTTCAGCTGTTTCACCTGCTTCAACGATTGAATATACACAGCTAATCCTACTCTTTCCGTGACCATATTCATTCACTCCTAATTATCCGCAACCGCAGCTTCCTCCTGACCCACAACCGCCGCTGCAGGAAGACTGTGCATCAAAAAATGGATTGCCGGTAGGGACTTTTATATTTGGTGATACCTGATTTGCAATTAGTAAACTGATCTCACTTAAAAGTTCATGTAATTCCTTTTCTGCTGTCTTAAAAGCTGCAATTAAAGGGTCTGTATCTAATTGTCTTTTATATTCCCGTACTTCAGCTGTAATTGTTCTAAAATCAGGATGGTATTTCCCAAACCGCTGTACTTCTTCATATTTTATTTTCAAATTTTGAAAATGTTTGATCTTTTCCTGTGCTTCGGCATTATTCTGCACGATAGTTTTTGTTTCTATATATGTTTTAAAAACTTGCGAGTCTGAAATATGTTCACTTAAATCCTGCGCTGCATGCGCAAGGGATACATCAGTCATCGTCATCATGGGGACCACACCTCCATTTTTAGTATAGCACGGAAAGAGCTTTTCAAGAAAGTACCGATATTATGTGAACTTATTTTAAAAATATTGCCGTCTACGTTGCAACGGTGACGATTTCATAATATCATTGTAAGAGGTAAGGTTACATTGCTTGTAGGAGGGACATAATGAAATTAGATCAGTCAGAGTTTAATGGTAAGATTATTAATTTCGGAGATTTAGATGAAACAATGAAGAATGCTGGTTTTGACATCCAGTGGGATTACGAAAGAGTAACATATGATTTTAAAATTGTCGATAATGTTAAGGAAGATGTCTATTATTTACGGGTTCCCGGGCATGTTCATGAGGGAGAGATCCCAAAAGAAAGTGCAAAAGTCCGTATGATGGAACCTTATCTGGGCAAACACTATTATCCTCATGGTGTAGAGTATGATGAAGTCTTTCCTGAACGAATCATTGAAAAGTGTATTAAAAAATTAGATCTGATTCGTAATCAAGTAAAAGAAGATTCTGTTTGATAAACAGTTTCTAAAGGCTTTCGATCTTTACTGGAGATACTTCTGTATAGATCGAAAGTTTTTTTACACTTATCTTCAAAATACATATTTTTTAAAATAGTTAAATTACATAGAAAGGGGTCTGGCTTTGTCTCCTCAACTGAAACGCTACTTATTGACAGGTATAGGAATCATCCTGACCCTGTTAATTCTTTATTTTATTCTGCCAGTTTCTGTGCCTTTGATACTGGCTTTTTTAACAGCTCTGTTCCTCTCACCTGCTGTAAAAGCCTTAGTGTCGAGAACTAAACTAACGCGAAACATCTCAGTATTTATTGTTTTTATAATCTTCGTGGCTCTGCTTTCTTTAGTAGTTTACTTCATAATGACCAGAGCACTTATTCAAATAAATTCCTTTATAGAAAATCTGCCTATTATGATAAATGAAATTAATTTAGCATGGATGTCTATGCTTGATAATTTGAGAGGACAGTTTGACCATTTATCTGAAGATATCGTAGACACAATAGATACCGAAGTAACCACTTTGTTAACAAACTGGAGGTCAGATCTTCAGGAAATGAATCTAATAGGCTGGGTAACAGCCATTATTATCCGCATCCCCTCCTATATAGTTTCTTTGCTTGTATATCTGATTGCATTATATTTATTTTTAACTGATCTTCCACGCTTAAAACATAAAGCTTTTTCTTATATGAAACCTGAAACTGCTGAAAAAGTTCAGTTTATGGCTTCGCGGCTTTCCATTGTAATATTCGGGTTTTTTAAAGCACAGTTTTTAGTGAGTATAATTATTTTTGTGGTTACTTTTATCGGGCTGCTTATCATTGCGCCTGAAGTTGCGTTAATTATGTCGATTGTTATATGGCTAATAGATTTCATTCCCATTATTGGTTCCATTGCTATACTTGCACCATGGGCCGGTTATCAGCTGTTAGCCGGGGATTCTGCCGTTGCTGTTCAGTTATTTATTCTTGCTGGTATACTATTAACTATTCGCCGGACAGTGGAACCTAAGGTTATGGGGCATCATATTGGACTATCTCCTTTAGCCACTTTAATCTCCCTGTATATCGGTCTGATGCTCTTTGGGGCGATAGGATTTGTACTCGGTCCGCTTCTTGTAATTTTATTTACAAGTGCACGTGAGGCGGGTATTATAAAAATAAACTTTAAAGTTTAAAAATGACTGGATCAGAGCACATCCCATAAAAAAGAGCTTTCCCAATTTTAAAAGGGAAAGCTCTTTTTATTTATATGAAGAAGGAGTTCTCCACATTTTCATGCAGTTATCTGCTTGTGCTGCAGATTCTGCTTCTTTTCCGACGTATTGATCCTGAATTCATCATCACGGCCTGGGTGCAGACGACTGTTGGCAGAACAGTGCAATGTTCTCCCCACCACAGGCATCCGCTGGTTTTAGCTTCGTTCTTAGCTTGTAAAAACAAAGCAGAAAATAGTCTATGGCGAACTTTTCTAAAGCAAATAATGAAGAAAAAGACCCGCAGACTTACCTTTTTATTAGCGACACCAAACTATGGTAAAACCTAAATAAACAATATTAAATTCAGTATAGCGTCAAAAAGCTGTGTGGTTTCTCCAGGCTCATATATTACATAAAGCAGCAAGTATACGGCGATGCCCGTGGTAGCAGAAATAAACCATACCACAGAAGTAAATGGACCCAGCTTGCGATGGAGTTTTAAATTATTTTTATAGCCTGTTGTTAAAGAAATTATCCCTAAAACTGCTGCTAACGAAGCCATAGTAATATGAAACAGCAGGAAAATAGTATAATACAGCCTTATATCATCCGGTCCCCCAAAAGAAGTGGAGCCGATGAATATTGTCTTGGATAAGTAAGTAATAAAGAAAACAACAGCAAGGATTGCTGCCCAGTACATTACTTTTTTATGGGCTTCGATTTTACGCCTAGCAACGAGCACCCATCCTATCGCCACAAATAAGCCACTGATAGCGATAAACACTGTACTGACAAAAGGTAAAAATGTTGCCATTATTCCGCCCCTCACACCTTTAGATTTTTTATAATTAGAGTTGACGGGTTACATAAAAGGAGGTACGCCGGCGATACCGGCGTACCTCCTTTTTAAGTACACATTAATACTTTGTTATTCCTATAAGAAGCATCAGTGCCGCCACGGTCATAGCCGCAACGAAAAGTCCGCCCCATATTAATGCATTTACCCATCCTGTACCTTTGGCATTCATATGCATAAAATAATATAGCTGCATAATTACCTGGACACTTGCTAGAAGTAGGATAAACGGGATTGCAAATCCAGATGGAATAACATCACTTGCTACTGTTAAAAATGCAGTTGTAGTGATAAAAACCATAAATACGAAAGATACAATCTGCGTACGGGATTCTCTTTTTAATTTACGTTCTGTCTCTTTAGAGGCTTTCCCTTCTAAAGGAGCACTGGGATCTACATGAGCCATTCCATCAACCTCCTACTCCGAGTAAATAAACTACCGTAAAAATAAATACCCATACTACATCAATGAAGTGCCAGTAAAGTACGGCAGTGTAAAACTTCGGTGCGTTGGTCAGTGTAATTCCACTCTTTCGGTAACGAATTAGGAGTGTAGTTATCCAGAGCACACCAAATGTTACGTGGGCACCGTGAGTTCCTACAAGTGTATAGAAGGAAGAAGCAAAAGCACTTACTCCATACCCTAAACCTTGATGAGCATACTCATAGAACTCATAAATTTCGAATCCTAAGAATCCCAGCCCTAATATAACAGTAGCCCACATCCACACGAGCAGCATTTTAAAATTGCCCCGCTTCATGTTAATAACTGCAAATACACTGGTTAAACTACTTGTAAGAAGTATCATTGTCATAATAAATACGAGATCCAGGTGGAATAAGTCTGCCGGTCCAGGACCTCCCTCAGTACTGCTTCTCAGACCAAGGTAGGTTCCGAATAAAGAACCAAATAAAACTGTTTCTCCTCCTAGAAAAAACCAAAAAGCTAAATACTTATTTCTGCCTTCAAGCGTAGCTTTTTCGGGATTTGGCGGGAGAATCTGTGGGGTAATCGCTTCATTTTGCGCCATTATTTCTCCACCTCCTGATCCGCTTTAATTTCTGATACAGGAACATGATAGCCATGATCCTCTTTAATAGATCGTATAAACATTGCAGCAAAAGTTACCAGCAGGCCAACTATAATTACAATCCAGGATGTGA
The DNA here is from genome assembly GCF_900103955.1 of Alkalicoccus daliensis. GTDB lineage: Bacteria > Bacillota > Bacilli > Bacillales > Salisediminibacteriaceae > Alkalicoccus > Alkalicoccus daliensis. Next base: position 204,077 of record NZ_FNIL01000001.1, on the reverse strand, counting down.
AGATAACCCCGAAACTTGCAATAGAAAGACCTAATGCGATGAAAAACGGTAAGATCGAGCCGTTCGGCATATGAATTTCATCGAGTGGTTCAGCTGCTTTCATACGTCCATCACCATTCATTTTTTCAAACCAAAGTCCATCCAACTCCCGCACTAACGGTGTCTGTGCAAAGTTATAATGAGGCACCGGCGATGGAATGGACCACTCAAGAGTTCTACCATCCCAAGGATCGTTAACATTTGTTGTATTTTTACGAGATATAAATACATTGATAACGAGAAGAATGAAAGCAATACCCATTAAGAAAGCTCCCATTGTACTAATGAAGTTCAGGTCATTTAAATCCTGTCCGTCAAGGTAAGAAGCGATTCGGCGCGGCATCCCCATTAAGCCGAGGAAGTGCTGGACAAAGAAAGTTAAGTGGAACCCGATTAAGAATAACCAGAAGAACCATTTGCCCCAGGCTTCGCTCAAACGATAACCGAACATTTTCGGCCACCAGTAGAAGACACCTGCAAAAATACCAAATACAGATCCACCAATAATTACGTAATGGAAGTGAGCGACAACAAAGTAAGTATCATGAAACTGATAGTTTGCCGCACTTGTGGCAAGCATTACACCTGTTACCCCACCCATAACAAAGGATGGAATGAAAGCTAATGCGAACAGATTAGCCACTGTAAAGCGGATACGCCCGCCCCATAATGTCAGCAGCCAGTTGAATATTTTAATACCTGTAGGTACCGCAATAGCCATTGTTGCTACAGCAAAGACTGCGTTTGCCACTGGTCCCATACCAACTGTAAACATGTGGTGTGCCCATACCATGAATCCAAGGAAACCAATGATAAGTGTTGCAAACACCATCGCTGTATATCCAAAGAGACGCTTTTTAGCAAAGGTTGGTATAACTTCAGAAAAGATACCAAAAGCAGGCAGAATAAGAATGTAAACTTCCGGATGTCCAAAAATCCAGAATAAATGCTGCCAGATAACTACGTTTCCTCCAAGACCTACATCAAAGAAAGCCCCTCCGAAGATCCGGTCCAGCATAAGAAGTAAAAGTCCGATTGTAAGAGCAGGGAATGCAAAAAGAATTAACATAGATGTTACGAAAGAACTCCATGTAAATAGTGGCATTCTCATCATACTCATACCTGGTGCTCTCATGTTTATAACTGTAACGAGAAAGTTAATACCCGACATTAATGTTCCTATACCACTGACCTGCAGCCCCATTACATAGAAATCCACACCATGTCCTGGAGAATTAGAAGAAAGCGGTGCGTAAGCAGTCCAACCAGCATCAGGTGCTCCACCAGTAAACCAGCTCACATTTAATATGATACCACCAAACAGGAACAGCCAATAACCAAGGTTATTCAAAAAGGGAAAAGCTACATCCCGCGCTCCGATTTGAAGTGGAATAATAAAGTTCATGAAACCGAAGAATATCGGCATGGCTGCAAAGAAAAGCATCATTGTACCATGCATTGTAAGTATTTCATTATATGTTTGTTCGCCTAAAAAAGACATTTCCGGGAACATAAGCTGGATACGCATTAGAATTGCTTCCAACCCAGCAACAGCAAAGAAGAAAAGTCCGGTTAAGAAATATAAAATACCGATTTTCTTATGGTCTACTGTTGTTATCCAGTCCCAGATTACGCTTTTTGACGAAGCGGCACTGTTAGACACAGAAAAATACCTCCCTTTATCAAGACTTTATTCAAGTACTCGTAAGTCATTTATATATTCAATTAGTGAATCCATTTCATCTTCTGAGATTGTATTCTCATCGAAAGCAGGCATGTCATTTCCCGGCTTCAAAGATTCAGGATCGCGGATCCAGTCATGAAGATTATCTTCATTATATTCAAGGAATCCTGCAATTACTGTACGCTCACCAAAGTTGGTAAAGTTAGGTCCGGTAGGACTTCCTTCATCACCCACAGCATGACAGCCGATACAGTTATTCTCAAAGACTTCTCTACCTTCGACAGCAACTTCTCCGGAAGGTTCAGTAAGCTCTTCGTCTGGCTCTGCCATATTTTCAGCCCATACTGCGAAAGTTTCAGGATCTACAGCCACAACTTTAAAATCCATCAGCCAATGTGATGGTCCACAAAGTTCTGTACATTTACCTGCATATATTCCTTCTTCCGGAGCTTCGAACCATAAATCGTTAGTGATACCCGGAATATTGTCCTGCTTACCAGCTAATGAAGGAATCCAGAAAGAGTGAATTACATCACTTGCTTCAAGTTCCACGACAATTCTAGTGTCCGTAGGTATATAAAGATCCTGGCCTGCATTTATCCCTAAATCGGGATATTCAAATTCCCACCAGAACTGATGTCCAGTAGCCTGAACTACAAGATAATCCTCTACTGCTTCATCTTCATCCAGCAGCGCTTCGTCTACTCCCTCTTCCGGCACACCTGTATCAGCTAGTGTAAACGTATCCATAACGTTAGGAATAGCCAATAAAAGGAGTAACAGAATAGGAATGGTAGTCCATATAAATTCAAGTGCACGGTTTCCATGGACCTGTTTCGGGATATGTGTATCTCCCGGCCGCTCACGGAAGCGGATCAATACGAAAATGTAAATAGTAAAAACGATTACTATTACAAAAATCATGATGTATAAGGATAGTTGAATCAAAGACATCTGCATTTCTGCAACTGGACCCCGAGGATCCAATGCCGTTAGGTTTTCCATACCGCACCCTGCTAAAAGCAGAATCAGCGAAAATGGAAGCAATCGCAAAATGTGCCTCATCGCGTCGTAAACCCCGCTTTCTGTTTTCATTTTTTAGAACATGTGTACAAGTACCATCAGTACAAACATAATTGTTAAATAATTCAGGGAGTAAATGAACATACCCGTTGCCCATTTCATATCATCTTTTGTCTTTAGACCACGGATTCCATAAATCAACCAGCCCCCGCCAAGAATTACAGCGGCTGCTGTATAAATAAATCCGAAATCTGCAACAAGCAGAGATACAGGTATTAAAGCTGCAATATACCAGATAATTTGGCGCTTTGTTAAAGCAAAGCCTGCCACTACCGGCAGCATAGGAATTCCTGCTGCTTTGTATTCATCAGCTCTGCGCATTGCAAGAGCTAGAAAGTGAGGCGGCTGCCAAATAAACATTATCAGGAACAAGGACCAGGCGTAAGGATGAAGACCTGGGTCAATTGCGGCCCATCCAATTAAAGGCGGCACAGCTCCGGAAAAACTGCCAACAATTGTATTCAGCGTAGTAGTACGTTTCGTCCACATCGTATACAGTACCACATAAATAATCAGACCAATTACACCAATTAATGCAGCCATTAAAGAAGCAACGGCAAGAGCAGCGGTCCCGGCAATGGAGACAGCAAGTCCATATGTAAGTGTCTGTTTACCAGTGAGTCTTCCATTGACAGTAGGTCTCTCTTTCGTGCGTTCCATAAGATGGTCAATATCTCTATCAATGAAATTGTTTAATGCACTGGCTCCGGCAATAATTAATGCTGAACCTAATAGCGCCATGAAAGCAATCCACGCATTCGCCACAAGTGTAGTACCAGTATAGTGTGTTGCCAGATACAGCCCTGCGAACGTTGTAATCAAGTTGGACATAACAATTCCAGTTTTCGAAATAGTTACGTAGTCTCTCCACGTTACGGCTGAATCTTCGACTTCCCGTACATTTGCTACTGTCTCCGCTGAAGACATTGCATTTAGTTTACTCAATATTCGTTCACCCCCTGTTTCGGCCACCTAAATTCGCTATGCATATTAGCAATTAAGAATAATATCAGACTAATAAATTACTTTTCACAGAGTTATGGAAGTACAGATAACTGCACTAAAATTTTCTTTGAAAAATTATGCATAACAAAAAAGATGACAGTTTGCACCGTTCATACACATTATAAAGGAAGGACCATAGTTTTTCATCACCTTTTTTATTTGTAAGTATTTTCAGGTGTTCTTTGTGACAATTATGTGAAATTCGTTTCTTCCTATTATATTTGCTATATTATGAGATAGTAATTAAGTTTGCAGATAGAACTAAATCAATTATACTAATATAGGTTTAGCCTCATTTTTTAACGCATGATTATTATCAGTTTTATACTATTATAGTAACTTATATATTTTGTTAAACTCTTTTATTTTAAATTAACTATTTATATCCAGAAAGACGGTGAATTTATGCATCGACTCCTTAAATTTTACGGCATTCTTACTTCTTTAGGCATGCTGCTGGTATTGATCCAGGGAGCACTTGTTACCCAGACCGGATCCGGTGATGCCTGTGGGGCGGAATGGCCTCTTTGCTATGGCCAGCTGATCCCTGAAAACCCTACGATTGAAACATTAATTGAATATACACACAGGCTGGTTTCCGGAGTTCTCGGAATTATGGTAGTAGTTCATGCTATATGGAGCTGGATTTCTATCGGGCATTTACGTGAAACTAAATTCTTCGCTTTTATAGCAGTTCTATTTATTGTACTACAGGGCTTGTTAGGGGCAGCTGCAGTTGTTTGGGGACAATCCGATGCAATTATGGCGCTGCACTTTGGTTTTTCTCTCATTTCCTTTGCCAGTGTTGTACTATTAACAATACTTGCATTTGAAGATGGAAAAGCTGTTAGTTTGACTCGTCCCGTTCTAAACAGGAATTTTAAAAATCTAATATTCTTCAATCTTATCTACATGTATGCAGTAGTTTATACCGGGGCGTTCGTAAAACATTCCGGTGCGGGCGGAGCATGTGCGGGCTGGCCTCTCTGTAATGGAGCAGTGATTCCTTCGCTTGAAGGAAGAACAGCAATTCAATTTGGTCACAGGGTAGCTGCCGGACTATTATTCATTAGCATTCTTATTATGTTTATCCAAATGTTAAAAACACAGGTTTCAAACAAGCCTTTGTTGTACAGCGGTTCTTTAAGTATGATTTTTATCACCGCTCAGGTAATCAGCGGTGCAGTAGTAATTTTCACAGGTTTCACCTTATATGCAACAATGGCACATGCCATTATCGTAAGTCTTCTCTTTGCAACCATCAGTTATATGAGTTTATTAGCTTCCAGAGCTGAAAAATAGTCCGGTTTCATTCTTTTAAATTCTATCTTTTTTTTCCCAAAAAATATTCAATTGAATGAAACAGCAAACAAATAACATTTCGTAATAAAAAGAGCTGAGAAGTATCTCAGCTCTTTTTATTAATTACTAGGTGATTCTATAATTTAGTGCCCAAGAAATGATCTCAGCATCCAATTGTGTTTTACTACTGATTGACGAATCGAGACAAGCATATCTGCAGTATCCTCATCATCAGCATCTCCTTCAAGTGTTTCAATATCTTCTTTTAGCTCATTTGAAAAAGTTTCAAAATCTTCTACCAGTGCTCTTACCATTTCAACGTCCGTCTTTTCCCCACTGGCTTCGCTAATAGTAGTAGTCTCCAGGAAAACCTTCATAGAGGCTACAGGTTTACCTTTTAATGACAGAAGGCGTTCTGCAAGTTCATCAATATGCTCAGCTGCTTCATTATAAAGTTCTTCAAACTTATTATGAAGGGTAAAGAAATTTGATCCTTTTACATTCCAATGATAATTATGCAGTTTTACAAACATAATGTTCCAGTTTGCAACATGCCGGTTTAATATTTCAGTTGTCTGCTTGTGTGCCATTGTGTATTCACTCCTATATCTTAAGAAATAATTCATGCAGTTATATCTATTTCCTTTTTTCAAATTCTCCAAACACAGTAAACCAAATATTTTCAAAGAAAGTGCTGCTTTTGTGGACATTTGATGAACTTAATGTTGTTATCTCTCTCCAAAAAAAGAAGATTCCCTTAATAAAAAGGAACCTTCTTTATCCGCTTATATAACTAAGCATTATTTTCCCTGGCCCGCATCGTCGCTTCATGCAGTGCAGACAATTGCTGTTCCAGCTGTGTCAAAAGCATTTTACCTTCGTCATCGGAGACGAGGTTCAGGCGAATCGCAAAATCAATTTCACGTGACAAACCGAACATTTGCGTATCTAATACCTCTTCATAGAGTGGACACTGCGGCATCGTTAAGTTCTTCATTTGAACTTCAATGAGCTTGACTATCTTTTCAGCGTCCTCTTTTAGAAGGGCATAGGCTTTTTCACATTGTTCGGGCAGGATTTCAGTGGACACGCGAATCCCTCCTCTATTTCAAAACGATCACGGATCGAGCAAATATCACGATTCATGATTTATTCTTATCTTATCGGTTATGCTAAAAAATTGCAACTGAAGATGTATGGGTGACTTCTATTCCATTCACTATTATACTATTGATAGAAAGGAAGTGATTTACTTGGATGAAATGATTGTGAAAATCACAGGAGCTGTAAAACATCCTATCATGATTGACCCAGGTGTGTGGATATTTGATGAGCGCAGGGTGGATATGGATAAAGTATTCGATGAAGAAGAAAAAAGCATTGAAGAAAAAGACTTCGCTGCAATGGGGCGAGCTTTTGACGAACAACGAAAAGGCGTTAACCCCCAAACCAATGGTAACAAAGTCACCATCAGCAAAAAAGACCTCACTGAAAAGTCATTAGGGATACATCTTACCCCATTTATTGTGAATGCAGAACCTGAGTCACATGCAGAAAGAGTAATAGTGCAGAGAATTAATAATCAGGAAGTAATTCTTCCCCTGGATAAGGTGAAAACTGCGATTGCAGCATTTTCCCATAAAGGAGCTCCGCTTAAAGAAAATGGTCCAATTCACTTATATATGGCAGATGGCTCAAATAGATATTCGCCAATTACAGGGGTTACAGGTTTTACCATTTTATAAATTGAATTTTTAATAAATAAAAAGGCTTGCAGCAATGAAATTTCTGCGAAGCCTTTTTAGGTTTTCAGGTCTGTTAATACTCATTATTGAGATGATAATATTGTAAGGGAGTTCGGCCTGCTGAAGAAAAAATATCTGGATGGCCGCACTTGCTGCCGGCTCCTCTTCCTTGCTTTTTCCAAAAGCGTGCGAGTCGACTTTAAAGTAAATCAGCTGCCAGTTGTGCGAGACCGGACCGTTCACCCTTTTCAAATTTCATATGTCCCGAAATCGTAAGATGTTTCATTCTTTCTATAACATAGGACAGCCCATTCGTATATTCATCTAAATATGGGTGATCAATTTGTTTAGGATCTCCCATAAGTACGACTTTACTTCCTTCTCCCACCCTGGTAATAATCGTCTTCACTTCATGTTTTGTCAGATTTTGAGCTTCATCAATGATAATAAACTGATCTGGAATGCTTCTTCCCCTTATATAAGTTAAAGCCTCCACCTGTACAGAAGACATACCAGCGAGAATATCTTCTAATTCTGTATCTTTCTTTGTATTGAACAAAAACTCTAAATTATCATAAATAGGCTGCATCCACGGCCTGAGTTTTTCGTCTTTTTCCCCAGGAAGATAACCGATATCTTTCCCGACAGGTACAACGGGCCTGGTAACAAGCAGTTTTTTAAACAGCTGTTTATCTTCCGTAAGGTACATTCCACATGCCAGCGCCAGCAGCGTCTTTCCTGTTCCAGCTTTCCCTACTAAAGTGACCAGAGGTATATCTTTTCTGGTCAACAGTTCCATAGCCATTCTTTGCTGTACATTGCGTGGGCGTATCCCCCATATGCCTTCAGATTCACCTAAGAATAATTCTAATTTCTGCATACTCTCGTCTGCCATTGCCAAAGCTGAACGGGATTGATTCACCGTATCTCTAAAAATATAAAAATGATGAGGAAAAGTTTCTTTAATGCCGGCTTCTTTTAAACTTAAACTGCGATTTTCAAACAGCCGGTCCATTGTGTCACTTTCGATCCAGCTTTCACTGTATCCTTTATAAATATGATCAAATTGACTGACATGATCTGATAAAAAGTCTTCAGCAGGTAAGCCGAGTGCATCGGCTTTTACTCTTAACAGCGCATCCTTTGTGATAAGGACAACACTTCTCGGATCAGAGGCTTCTTCTTTTAAATTCAATGCAATCGCAAGTATGCGGTTATCATTTGTCTTTTCAAGCCCATGCTTTTCAAGCTGTTCATGAGATCTATGGTTAAGTTCCACCACCATCTGTCCTTTGTTCGGCATTTCTACCCCTTCATGCAGTTTGCCCTGTTCTCTTAGTTTATCCAGCAGACGTGCTACCTCTCTGGCATTTCTGCCGATCTCATCAGTCAATCTTTTTTTGGTATCTATTTCTTCGAGTACTACAGCTGGTATAACAACTTTATTATCTGCAAAAGAGTATATTGATAGAGGGTCATGCAGTAAAACATTCGTATCAAGAATGTAAGTTTTGATCATAGGAATCCCTCCAAATTAATTCATGCATCCACAACCTGATTTCTTTAGTAAATTCCTCTCAAGAAAAAAGGTAAAAATTTCCATTCCCTGACCCCTTTACTGCTGCTGTTAAGTCATACTTATTTTCTTATAATGTATCCCCAGAAAAACTTATTGCACGATATATAATAAAATATTATTAAATCTTATTTCATCAAAGCGTTCATTACCTGTTTATCTAATTTTGCAGCTGCCTCTTCATCGTAGGTTTTTTCGAATTTTGGTTCTGCTGTGAGTCTCGCTCCATAAAACATTACATCTTTTACTTCACTGACTTTCAAATCAATCATAGATAATTTTAATGGAACGTCTTCAATAAGTTCAGCAGTGATTTTAGCTCTTCCTGATAAAGAATAAGTAGAACCTTCAGCTATCACAGTCATGCTGACGAGCGGTTCTTCTTTAATATTTTTTATAATTTGTGAACGACAGTCGATTGCAAAACGAACTGTCTGCTTGTCCTTAGCATAAATCCAGGAAATAGCATTCACTGTTGGTGCCCCTGTTTCAGCATCTACCGTAGCTATCGTTACGTAATGTTCTTCCTGTAAAGTAGAAAGTAAATCTTCTGTTAATGAAATCTCTACCCGGTTTCCCATTATTTATCTTCCTCCTTTGGAAAATCCGCTCCCCAGTTTGTGAGCTTAATAAATATTATTCGACAAAAACGACAATTTTCCTTCTCCATTAAATTTATATTTTACAATCATTTTTCTTCATAAAAGCTTGGACCATGTTATACTGAATCCGATACCTTATAATAAAAGCAGGTGATACTCCATGAGAGTGAAATGCGTACTATGTGATAAAATTGAAACTATTTCATCAAATTTACCAATAGCGAAAAAATTACGGAACAGGCCTATTCATACTTATATGTGTGAAGGGTGTCGAGAGAGAATTGGTCATCGTACTGAAGAAAGATTAAAAACCGGTTCTTTTAGAAAGCACCATACCGAAGAAGAAAAAGATGACTATATTTAAAAGTTATTATTTTGTATAAGCATACGCTTTTATACTTTGCCTTCGAAGGTACGCGTTCCGGTGGGAACTTTCTCAGCTAACCAGCCCAGGCGATCTTCAAATCGTTCTAAACCCTCCCGGAGTCGACTTTCTGCGACTGCAGCTGAGAAAAAGAGGATTAGATTTTATACAGCGCTTCAAACACAAGCGCAGTCTGTAGAACCTTTGTAATACCGGCAGGCATTGCAAGTAGCTGAAGATCAGCCTCACGGCAAGGCTTCCGCCGGAAAGCCGTTGAGAACCCTTACTCATCAAATCATAAATATACAAAATTCCTTACTTTATAAAAACGCTAAAAGGACTGGACCATTAAATGGTCCAGTCCTTTTAGCGTTTTTTACTATTCTTCTTCCGAGGCTAATTGTTTATGACGCCTCAGCTGCAGTTTATATATTCCCAGAACTAATGCCGCTAAAAATAGTGACTCTATTATAGGAAGAGTAAAAGCCAAAAAAGTAATAAACATATTCCCAAACAGCATTGCTGCATAAATCACGATATTTTTTAGCAGTGGTAATTTGCGTGCAAACCCCAGGTTAAATACAATAATACTTAATACATTAATAAGTATATATAATATCCAGAAAGCTGTAAGGAAATTCTCAGGATCATTTGCTCCTAAAAATTCTGCAATGGGTGTCATATCGGGAGCAACGACATCATTGTTAGCAGTTAATATCATTAATTTTACACACTCCTATAAACTCTTTTTTATCACTCACCTACTATAGCACATCTTAGTATTGAACCTATAGCAATTATGCTGATTGTCACATAGTATTCATTATCTTAAAACCTTTTCAAAACTAATTACTTCGAGTAAACTGTAAGTAGAAAAAGGAGGAGCGCATTTATGAAATCTTTCGATATAATTTTCTTTATGCTTGCAGTTTTAGGTACTGTTGGAATGATGGGATTAGGTGTAGCGTTAGCGCAGCTTAGTTTGACTATACTTTTTGTATCACTTTTGCTGCTTGGAGGAAGTCTTTTTATCGGTTTCCGAAGAAAGCATAAATTATATGCCACCAGCATCAATGAATCATAATCAGCTGTTTTGAAATTTTTCAGTAAAATTTCTTCTTTCATCAGTCAAAATAAAAGATCGCCTGCTCCTTTATGGATTCCAGGCGATCTTTTTTTGATTATTTAAGTTGAGCATCAATTTCTCTATAAATATAAGGGTTTGCAGCAAATAAAGTATCCTTATCAAGAAAACTTAACTTATTGCCTTCGTAATTAGTAGCGATTCCTCCAACTTCCTGCAGCAGTGCATAGCCTCCCGCAACGTCCCATGGAGCTAAATTCATACTGATATAAGCATCCAGACGACCAGCCGCTACATAAGCAAGCTCTAGTGCAGCTGAACCAAAAGACCGCGTTCCTCGTACCTGTTTCACAATATGCTGAAGCTTTTCATCTTTTAGCACCCACCCAGTGTTAAAACTAACAATCGCTTCATCCAAAGGTTTTTCTTCAAGTAAAGGAAGTTTCTTATCATTCAAATAAGCACCTTCCCCTGTTAAGGATACAAAGAGTTCACCGTTCATTACATCCAGAATGATACCTATTAATGGTTTGCCGTTTTCAAAAATTCCAACCGAGACAGCAAAATTCGTGCTCATATGTACAAAATTCATCGTTCCGTCTATTGGATCCAATATCCAGACTATTCCATCCAGATCTTTTATATCCTCAAAAGATCCCTCTTCCCCCATTAACCGGTGCTCAGGGAAATCATGTTCTATTTTTTCTTTAAATAAAAGCTCTACATTTTTATCTACATCTGTTACGAGATCATTTTTATTCGCTTTTGTATCAATATGATAAGATTTTTTCATTTCTTCCTTTATATAAATACCTGCTTCTTCCACATATCTCACAGCTGTATCTTTTAATTCATGTATATTCATTCCTGCTTTCACATCCTTCGCTTCGATTATTGTAATGTATACACTTATATCATAATCGCAGCTGTGGAGGCAAATAAAATAAGCCCTTTTACAAGTTCTTTCCGGGAGAAGGTCATAAAAAATCCCGTAAAAATCCCTTCATGAAATTCATGAAGGGCAAAGAAATACTTTTACAATGCCTGGAATGTATGAAAATATTATTAAATGCGTTTAAAATTCGTTAAGTTCGGGCACTAAGCTTCTAGACGAAGCCATTCTTCCCGGAGTTCCTCCAGCCGAACTTTACTCATTTCAATCTGGCTGCTTTCATTCTCCTGCATTGCGTCAAAAAGTGTCTGAAGCTCGTAATCAATTTCCAGTTTTAGTACAGGGATACGACGCTCCCCATCTTTTCTCTTTAACGTTTGAATGACCTTCTCCATGATTCGCACCCCTTTTTTCTCCGATAATGATCGGATATTTTTTTAAAAAATAGTGGAAAGAAAGAGCAAATGTAATTGGGTTATACTAAGGTTAGTTTATTTATCGGAATTTTGCAACTATTATATTTCTTATTTTTAAATTTCCACAATTCGAGAACTTTTAAACCTCTTTATTTTATTTATATAATTTGCTTTGCTACAATATGATTATTCTTTTAAGGTGGGTGTTGTTATGAGCTTTCACGGATTTGATCAAAAGGACTTTGATGTTTTTGCAGTAGAAGGACTGGATGAAAGGATGCACGAATTAAAAAAGACAATTCGGCCTAAGTTAGAAACGCTGGGAGAATATTTTAAAACTTTTCTTTCAGAAAAAACAAATGATGAAATGTATTATCATGTTGCAAAGCATGCAAGAAGAAAGGTTAATCCTCCGAAGGACACCTGGGTGGCATTTTGCAATAATAATAGAGGATACAAGAAACTCCCTCATTTCCAAATTGGGATGTTTGGTTCTCATTTATTTATATGGTTTGCAGTTATTTATGAGTCCCCTGTTAAAAATGAACTGTCTGCTGACTTTTTAAACAATATTGAAGATATCGAGCAGACTATTCCAGATTCTTTTGTGTGGAGTATCGACCATACAAAACCTGACACTATATCTCATAAGGATGTAACAAGATCTGAGTTGCAGGGAATGCTGGAAAGACTGGGAAATATTAAAAAAGCCGAACTGCTTTGCGGAAAAACTATCGATGCTGACGATCCTTTACTGCAGGACGGAGAAGCACTTCTAAAAGAAATCGAAGCTACTTTTAACACATTGCTTCCTCTGTATAATCGCAGCATAAAACTTTATGAACAAACTGTTTAATATTAATTACGGCCATGGCAGGGATATGGATAACCTGAATTTTTCACTTTATTTCTCAGAGTACTAACTTTCGTTTTACAAGCAGACTCAAATTTTTCGATCTACCTGATTGATCCAAAGAAAAAATGTGAGTCCTGATGGAGGAGCAAAGTTTAAAGATCCAACGATTAAGCTGCTTCTTCTACTGCTGGAAACACCGGTATGTAGACAGGAACCTCTTATTAAACAAAATCGTCCGTATTTATTTATATTATGAAATTGACTCAAATTATTCTAAAAGGCTGGGCCCCTCTTATAGGGAGCAGCCTTTTATACTGAAAAATAATATTTTCCTTAATCATTGTATCTGTTATCCCCTGATGGCGTGATGAGCAAAGCACACCTGTCGCGGAGAAATCCTTCTGCTCAGCTTTCCTAATAATATGCAGATGCCCGCGCACCAAGCCAGGTAAAACAAAGAGCTTCTTACCTGGATGTCAAGATCCTGTCTGGCTTCACACCAGCTTGTACTGTTCACCAGCCATTCTCAACTAATTGGTAAGCCTCTCCATAGGTACAGCAGCGTTAATACTTGATTTAAACATAACTTTTTTCAAAATAGTCAATACGCATATTCCGTCAAATCAGACAATTAAACAATTTGACACTTTTAAAGAACTGCATAGTTGGAATTTTTACATTCTAAGAATATTTCCATCTTCCATTTCTTTTGCTTTTTTCACCACATGATAGGGTGACTGACCAGTCTGTTCCTGATATTCTTTAAAGTGCTGCTTTTCTTCGGATTTTGAGGGTACGATTTTTTTAAAGTGATTGTAAAGAGTCAACAAAACTGCACGATCCACACCCTTACCATAAGCTTTATTTACTGCTTCAAAAAAATTTACTATATCAATTACTTCTTCCTTCGACCAATTCATCGAAATAGGAAAATATATATCTTTCGACATTGGAGACCTCCTGATTGAAATATCTGTTCTTTTAATTATGTTTCTGCTATACTTTCTTTTGTTCTTTTATAAAACTATTTGTATTCTATCAAAACCTAAGTATTTTTAAAAGCGAAATGGAGGCACATCTGCGTGTATAGTTACGACCAAAAACGTGCTCCTTTGTTTGAGGGGCTGTTAAAGCATAAAGAAAAAAATACCCTTCCCTTTCATATCCCCGGCCATAAAAAAGGCAGAGGAATGGACCCGGACTTCAGAGAGTTTCTGGGAGAGAATGCTCTTGGAATTGATCTTATTAATATTGCCCCGCTTGATGATCTCCATCACCCTCACGGTATGATCCAGGAGGCGCAAAATTTTGCCGCTGAAGCCTTTGGAGCTGAAGCTACTTTTTTTTCTGTGCAGGGTACCAGTGGTGCTATCATGACCATGATAATGACAGTATGTGCTCCGGGAGATAAAATAATCGTTCCCAGAAATGTACATAAATCTATTATGTCAGCTATTATTTTTTCAGGTGCAACGCCCATTTTCATTTCACCGGAAGTGGATTCCGAATTAGGAATCTCTCACGGGATTACTGCAGAAGCAGTGGAACGTGCAATACGTTCTCATCCTGAAGCAAAAGGTCTTCTCGTAATTAATCCTACGTATTTTGGAATAGCTGCAGACCTTAAAAAAATAGTGCAGATATCTCACGCTGCCGGTATTCCTGTATTAGTTGATGAAGCACATGGAGTGCATATTCATTTTCATGATAATCTGCCTCTTTCGGCAATGCAGGCAGGAGCAGATATGGCTGCTACAAGTGTACATAAGCTCGGTGGATCTTTAACTCAAAGTTCTGTGTTAAATGTACAGGGCAGCCTTATCTCCACTGCAAGAGTTCAAACAGTTATCAGTATGTTAACTACTACTTCCACCTCCTATATTCTGCTTGCTTCACTGGATACTGCGAGACGTTATTTAGCGACAGAAGGGCGTAATGAATTGGAGAGGATCCAGAACCTGGCTGACAGTTTAAGAAATCATATAAATAAAATCCCAGGTCTCCATGCGCCCGGGAAAGAAATCATTAATGAACATTCGAGATACGACCTGGATCCTACGAAAATCACCATATCTGTTAAAAATCTTATGATAACTGGATATGAAGCAGAAGTCTGGCTCCGTGATCATAAAAACATTGAAGTAGAATTATCTGATTTATATAATGTTCTTTGTTTAATAACTTTTGGTGACAGTGAAGATACCATTCATACTCTTTTAGCAGCCCTGAGCGCGATGAGTGAAAACTTTTATCCTGGTAATGATCAAATAAAAAATGGTGTACATGTAGATATCCCTAATATTCCAGTGCTCGCATATTCCCCACGGGATGCTTTCTATGCAGAGACTGAAACAATTCCTTTATTTGAAGCAGCAGGAAGAATAAGTGCTGAATTTATCATGATTTATCCCCCAGGTATTCCAGTCTTTATTCCTGGTGAAATTATTGAACAGGAAAACCTTGATTATATCGAAAAAAATATTAGAAGCGGCCTGCCTGTCCAGGGACCTGAAGATGCTTCATTAAAAAATTTGCGTGTTATAAAAGAACGAAAGGCTATTTTATAAACTGCCGGTCAATCATCATTTGATAACTGCCTGTAATTCTCCTGCTTTGTTATAAGATAAACGTTATATCAGGGCTTACTTCCTGCGCTTTTCTTATATTAATATGCAGCAAAGCGTAATTACTAATATGAAGAATTTTTAACTCCTATTTAATTACTAACAATTTCTAACAAAAAAAGACCTTTGCACAGTTTGGAAATCATCCTCTGCGCAAAGGTCTTTAATATTTACATTTTTATTGGTGGTTTCGCAATATAAGGTTTCATAGCTTCTTTAAAAAATGCTGCCAAAATTTCCATATCTTCTTCATCATCGACGTGCAGCATACCTGATAAATTTGAAATATCATCGAGGTGTTCATATTCAAGAAGTACCTGTCGTCCCGTGTGCATGCATATGACTAATGCTTTCCCAAAAAACATACTCGTATAAATAAGTGAAAAGTCATAACGGTCACCAGCAATATCGACTCCTACAAACTGAACGTCTGCTTTTTCATGCTCATTATATAACTCACGGTATATAGGCATATCAGCAACCTCCTTTATTTTATTATACGAAAATTCAAACATCTTCTCAACTTTTAAAAAACAGTCCTCTTTTCATTTTTGAAAAGAGGACTGTTTTGCCTGTATAAACTGAATAAGTTCCTGCGCAAAAATAATATCCTGTTTAGAAACTACATAATCGGTATCCATTAATTTAATACTTATAATGTATAAGAGCTTATCTTTATCATAAATAGGAAGATAAAGAACGTGATCTCTCCCGCGTTGTACGTAAGTAACCATTTTCATTGTATCCGCAAACAGAAAACCCTGCCCCAGCAGCTCCTGCTCTCTCGTAAGTCCGCGAATACCTAAAGCATAGGATAATTCCAGCTTTTTATTTTTATAGCTGTGAATTGTTAACGTAATTTGTTTTTTTGCTACTGCATGAATAGTTTTTAAAATACGCATTATGAAATCCTGTTGGTTCAAAGCGTAATCATAAGCAAGACCAATTTCCAGCCTTAATTCATCCAAAAAATCTGATTTCCTCATACTTTTCACCACCGTTTATCATGATGTATCTGTAAATCCCCTGTTAAAAATCATAATAACATAATATTCTTATATTTCTTGTCGTCTTTTGTCAATTCGAAAAAGAAATTATATATTGTGGATAAACAGCGCTTTGTACCTAATAAAAAACCGCATGGAAGGTACTTTCTCCCATGCGGCTGCTAGAATTACAAAACTTTGCATCATATAAGTTCTTCACCATAATATATAGTTAAAATAGACCGAAGAGCATCCCTTCCTCACACAGCTTTTGTTTCCATGGGGACACATTTCAGGCGGGCCGATCTCAGCTGATTCCGCCCTCCGGCTCATCAATTCGGACTGAACCGTTTTGCAGTAGCCCCATTTCCACGTTGGTTGAAAAAAGTACCTTTATTAATTAAAAAGACCATTTACTTCGTTACGATTCTTTATATTATTGCCGACAACACTTCGTAGTATAGAGTTAATTATGTGCAATTTAAAATAAAGTTAATTTTTAGGAATTATTCTTCTATTAACGCGGGATCGACAAATTCGTAACCCTTATCACGTAACCCTTCCACAATATCTTCCAGCGCTTCCAGGGTAAAGGAGCGATCATGCATCAGCAAATTTGCTCCATCTCTTAATTGATCTGTTTCTACCATTATTTCAGCAAGAGCTTCAGCTTCCATATATTCTTCAAAATAATCATAGCCATAGCTCCAATTCATCCGTTGCATATTTTCCTCTTCCATAATCTGATCGGAATATTCCGAGTTGACTCCAAAAGGCGCACGGAAAAATCTTGGTCGTTCGCCGATAATATCCTCTATTAAATCGTTTAGACCTACTATTTCTTCATAAGTTTCTTCTTCAGAAATTTCACTTAAATTAGGATGACTCATAGTATGATTTCCTATTTCAAATCCCAGGTCATATATTTCCTGCAGCTGCTCCTGCCCTTCTTCACTTTGAATAAAGTGGCCATTTACAAAAAATATCGCTTCTGCATCAAGTTCTCTTAAAGCTTCTGCCATTTCTACCCCATGATTATCCGGCGCATCATCAATTGTTAATAGGACTACACTCTCCTCAGCATCGCTTATGGGACCGATAGAGCTGTCATCCCGAATTTCATACTGTGCTTCTGCTGGCTCTTCTTCTTCATTGCTGTCGTTATTTTCATCCAAGGTTTCGGACTCTGCATTTTCGTTTGCTTCGTCATTGCTGCTTTCCTCATTTTCCTGGGAAGCATTCTCAGATGTGTTCTCTGCGTTATTATTGCTGCTGTTGTCCACTTCATTGCTGCCGTTAATATTATCTTCATTTGTATTATTTACTTCGTTATTTTGAACATTCTCAGAAGCTTCATTTGAATTATTTTCATTTCCACATGCCGTCATAAATAATACTGTAGATATTCCAAGCAGGACTGATGTCTTTTTCATTGATATGTCACTCGCCTTCTTCTGCAAAATTTCAATCTTTGTCGATTTTACCACATGATATTTTTAATTGGTACATTTTACAAAATATAATCCTTAAAATTATGTTTCCAGACAATTGAAACTGTAAATTTCTTAAAATAACACGATGCTGTCTCAATCAGGTAACCTTTAGGTAACAGTTTGATTACAAATCACTTATCCAGCTGCTCTTATGCTAGGATTAGGAAAGATTAAGTTAAGGAAAGGAGTGGAAGCGTTGAATAAAGGGTTAATAATCCCTCTCATGTTTTTTTGGATGATGCTTCCAAGCTGTCAGCATGATAATTTAAGTTCAAAATATCCTTATCTTAATAATGAGGAAGAACTCGTTACTTTACTTTTCACTGAAAACGCAGAAAGCGAACCAGCTGATCATCATGCATATTATGATGCTCTTTTGGATTTTCAGCAGGAGTATCCGGATGCATTAAGTAAGGTGCATGCTGTGGACGAAACTGACCATCAGCTGATGCAGTATTATGAAGTAACTGATTTTCCAGCTATGATTATACTTGATGGTGAAGAAGTGCAGCTTCGGTTGGAAGGCTCTAATGATTACACCGTAATTAAAGATGAGATTAAGAATAAAGTTTTAGCGGAAGATCTTCTTACTTCCAGTAAAAGATATAATTAATTTTAAGCATCTTTCTTAAATTCAATAATAGATGGGGATGCAGCGATTTCATCCCAGCTTGTAATATTTATTGTATATAGTAATAAAATAAACCCCGGTATTTTCAGACTAACAACTGAAAATACCGGGATTTTTGTTGAGAAATTAAATCAGCCACCTCCACTAATAGCGAAGATGGCTGATTTCAAAGAGTGAACTCATTTATTTAACGATATGAACCGGATGACCAATTGCAACTTCTGCAGTTTCCATCGTGATTTCACCTAAGGATGGATGTGCATGAATAGTTAACGCAAGATCTTCCGCAGTCATACCTGCTTCAATCGCTACACAGGCTTCTGAGATCATGTCAGAAGCATTGTGACCGGCAATCTGTACTCCAAGTACAAGACCATCTTCTTTACGTGTAACCATCTTCATAAAGCCTTCTGAGTCATTCAGAGATAAGGCACGGCCATTTGCCTGGAATGGGAATTTAGAAGCAACTACATCATATCCCTCATCCTTAGCCTGAGCTTCTGTAAGTCCTACCTGTGCTAGTTCAGGCCCGGAGAAAACAACTTCAGGAATCGCAGTATAATCGATCTCTGTTGGCTGTCCGGATATAGCTTCTGCTGCTACCTTAGCTTCATAAGATGCTTTATGCGCCAACGCAGGACCCTGCACAATGTCTCCAATCGCATAGATATTGGAAGCAGAAGTACGGCACTGTTTGTCAATCTTAACTAATCCCTTGTCGTCTACTTCAATACCAGCCTGCTCAAGACCAAGCTCATCTGTATTCGGCTTGCGTCCAACTGTCACCAGAAGTACGTCAGCTTCAAAGTCTTCATTTTTTCCTTTAATTTCTGCAGTAACTTTTACCCCGTTATCTGTTTCTTCCATTTCCTGCGCAAAAGCTTCTGTTTTAATCGTCACGCCTTTATTTTTAAGACGCTTTGATACCAGCTGGCTCATCTGCTTTTCGAAGCCTGGAAGAATTTGTTTTGTACCTTCCAGAATAGTTACTTCAGCACCAAGATCGGCGTAAGCAGATCCAAGTTCCACACCGATATATCCTCCGCCGATAACGAGCATTTTTTCAGGAACTTTATCAAGCTTTAGAGCTCCGGTGGAAGACATTACTTTTCCTTCAATGAATTTGAATTTTGGAAGTTCAATTGGACGAGAACCTGTTGCAATAATACAGTTGTTAAACTTGTAAGTCTGAGAACTTTTATCGTCCATAATTTTAGCAGTAGAGTCGTCCATGAAATAAGCTTCTCCACGGACAAGTTCTACATTGTTCCCTTTAAGAAGTCCTTCAACTCCTCCAGTAAGCTTATCGACAACAGAACCTTTCCATTCCTGTACTTTTGTGAAGTCCAGCTTCACATCTCCTACAGAAATACCCATATCATCAGAGTTCGTTGCGTTGTGATATCGGTGACCTGCTTCAATTAGCGCTTTTGAAGGAATACAGCCGACATTTAAACAAACACCGCCGACATAATCTCTTTCAACAATTGTTACTTTTTGACCCAGCTGTGCAGCGCGGATTGCTGCTACATAGCCTCCAGGGCCTGACCCAATAATGAGCGTATCTACTTCAACTGGAAAATCTCCTACTACCATGTACTATCCCTCCATTACAAGTAATTGTGGATCGTTTAACAGACGCTTGATATGATTCAGTGCGTGCTGTGCAGTCGCACCATCAATGATACGATGATCAAAGCTTAATGACAAGGCTAAAACTGGAGCAATCACAACTTCGCCATCTCTTACCACTGGCTTTTCCGCAATACGGCCTAAACCAAGTATCGCAACTTCCGGATGGTTAATAACTGGTGTAAACCACTGACCACCTGCAGAACCGATATTTGTAATTGTTGTAGAAGCACCTTTCATTTCTTCAGAAGAAAGCTTTCCATCCCGGGCTTTCCCTGCAAGTTCGTTAATTTCATCTGAAATTTTGAAGATAGACTTACGGTCAGTATTTTTAACTACTGGAACAAGAAGTCCTTTTTCAGTATCAGCTGCAATACCGATATTGTAATAATGCTTATGCACAATTTCTTCCGTAGAATCATCTAATGAAGTGTTTAATGCCGGGAATTCCCGAACTGCGCTTGTAAGAGCTTTAACCACATAAGGAAGGTACGTAAGTTTAATTCCTTTTTCTTCAGCTACCGGCTTAAACTGCTTACGGTGTGCAACCAGTGCTGTTACATCAATCTCATCCATAAGAGTTACGTGCGGAGCAGTCTGCTTGGAATTCACCATCGCTTTAGCAATTGCTTTACGCATGCCTGACATTTTCTCGCGGGTTTCTGATTGTCCTTCTGCAGGCTCGTAGGATGAAACAGGCTGCTTTTCAGCTGCACTTTCTTTTTCTTCAGAAGATTCTTCTGTGGATGCTGCAGGCTGATCACCTGATTTAAATGCATCAACATCTTCACGGAGTACGCGTCCGTTTTTGCCAGAGCCTTTTACCTGGCGGATATTCACGTCTTGTTCACGAGCATATTTGCGAACAGAAGGCATGGCAATTACCCGTGCATTTTCATCTGTATCTTCTTCTGCAGAAGGCTCTTCTTTTTTATCGTCCTGCTTATCTTCCACTTTTTCCTGTTTTTCTTCTGCTTTTTCTTCAAGTTCGTTATCTTCCTGCTCTTCCTCTTCTTCCGGTGGTTCAGCATCTGTTTCAAACGTAATAATTACTGTTCCTACTGTAGTTACTACACCTTCATCAACGTGAAGCTTTTTAATAGTTCCTTCTACAGGTGAAGGAATTTCAACTACTGCTTTATCATTTTGAACTTCACAAAGCACATCGTCTTCCTGAACCTCGTCACCTTCTTTTACTTCCCATTTAACAATTTCACCTTCGTGAATTCCTTCCCCGATATCCGGGAGTTTAAATTCATAAGCCATGTATATGCCTCCGTTTCTTAAAATATTCTATGAGAGAAAGAGGAGCAGCTCTGCTATCAGGCTCTCCTCCTATTCTGAATCAAGTTTAAAATTCGATAATTTCTTTCGCTTTAGCTACGATGTCTTTTTCATTAGGCAGCCAAGTATCTTCTGCTGAAGCAAACGGGAAAATAGTGTCAGGAGCAGTTACCCGTCCTACTGGAGCTTCCAGGCTGAGAATAGCACGGTCATTAATTTCTGCTACAACTGTTGAAGCAATACCAGCCTGCTTCTGCGCTTCCTGAACCATAACTGCACGATTCGTTTTCTTCACTGAATCAACAATACAGTCGATATCCAGCGGGCTGATAGTACGCAGATCAATCACTTCTGCTGATACGCCATCCTTTTCAAGCTGCTCCGCAGCTTTCATTGAAGCCTGTACCATTGCACCATAAGCAATAATTGTAATATCAGTACCTTCCCGCTTAACATCAGCTTTCCCAAGGGGTACAGTGTATTCTTCTTCAGGAACTTCATCCCGGAAAGAACGGTAAAGCTTCATGTGCTCAAGGAAAATTACTGGGTCGTTATCTCTGATTGCAGATATAAGAAGACCTTTTGCGTCGTAAGGATTGGAAGGGATAACTACTTTCAGTCCAGGAGTCTGCGCCATAAGTCCTTCCAGGCTGTCAGCATGCATTTCCGGCGTCTTCACTCCTCCGCCAAATGGGGAACGGATTGTAACCGGTGCATTGTAAACACCGCCGGAACGATTGTGAAGTCTTGCCATCTGGCCTGCAATAGAATCAAAAGCCTCAAACACGAAGCCAAAGAATTGAAGTTCCATAACAGAACGATGACCTGTAAGGCTTAACCCGTGTGCCAGACCACCAATTCCCGATTCAGCTAAAGGAGTATCAAATACACGGTCTTCACCGAATTCTTTCTGAAGACCCTCGGTTGCCCGGAATACTCCCCCGTTTTTACCTACATCTTCTCCATAAACTAAAACTCTGTCATCATTCTTTAATTCATTACGCATTGCATCTGTAATTGCTTGAATCATCGTCATTTGGGCCATAGCTTACTTCGACTCCTTCTTCTCGTAGTATTCACGCTGCTCTTTAAGGTTATGAGGCTCTTCATCAGAATAAGCAATGTCAATGAGGTCAGTAACTTTCTGCTTTGGAGCACTGTCTGCCTCTTTAATTGCAGCTTTAATATCTTCCTTCGCCTTTTCTACTACTTTATCTTCGTCTTCTTCAGACCAAAGTTTTTTATCTTCCAGAAACTTACGGAATCTGACGATAGGATCTTTTTTCTCCCACTCGTCGTCCTCTTCGGAAGTACGATAACGGGTCGGGTCATCCCCAGCCATTGTGTGAGGACCGTAACGGTAAGTTAAGAATTCAAGTAATGATGGACCATCTCCATCTATACCTCTTTCTCTTGCTTCTTTTGTAGCTGCATACACAGCCAGGATGTCCATGCCGTCCACCTGCTGCCCATGGATACCAGCTGCTACTGCTTTTTGAGCGATTGTAGCTGCTGCTGACTGCTGCTCTACAGGTACTGAGATCGCAAATCGGTTATTCTGGACGATAAATACTGCAGGAAGGTTGTACGCCCCTGCGAAATTCATGCCTTCGTAGAAGTCACCCTGAGAAGCACCGCCGTCACCAGTATAGGTAATAGCAACCTGCTTTTCTCCATCTTTTTTAAGACCCATAGCTACACCGGCAGTCTGAGTAATCTGCGCGCCAATAATAATCTGTGGAAGCATAATTCTCACGCCTTCAGGAACCTGTCCGCCGTGGAAATGTCCTCTCGACCACAAAAATGCCTGATGCAGCGGCAGCCCATGGTAATAAATCTGCGGGATATCACGATAACCGGGTAAAATCCAGTCTTTTTTATCAAGTGCAAATTGAGAACCGATCATGGAAGCTTCCTGTCCAGCTACTGGTGCATAGAAACCGAGTCGTCCCTGACGGTTTAAAGAAATTGCACGCTGATCCCAGATACGGGTATAAACCATACGGGTCATCATTTCTTTCAATTCCTCATCAGATAACTCTGGTAATGCATCTTTATTTACGACCTTACCTTTTTCATCGAGAATCTGAAACATTTCAAACTGCTCTTCTACTTTTTGAAGCTCTTTCGTTTTTTTCATGAAAAGATTCACCTCATCATTTTTATTTTACAAGCTCCCTGCTACTCTATGCCTTCTTCATTTCAAGCAATTAAGTAAGAGGAATCTTGCTCTGTAACATAGTTAACATTGAATAGCATTAATACAACCCTGCCTTCACTCTTCCTAGTTTACACGAACAAAATAATATTCGTCAACGCTTTTACTCTTCTTGCATATGAAGATCTTCTATTTTGCACTTGTTAATGCCTTCACAATTAAACTATAACTGTGTTAATAGATTTATTCTTCTGTTATACCAAAACCCGCCTCTGTTTTTCAAGTTAATACTATGACCTTTTCCTATACCCGCTTTTCAATCTTCGTATTCAAATATAAAAATGTTTCCATATAAACAAAAAAACAGCTGATATCAGCTGTTTTTTTGTTTATTGCGCGTCTACATTTAAATCCGCAGTGTTATAAAAGTTCATTTTTTCCTCATTAAATTCATCAGTTTTCTCATTGAATTCCGCATTCAAGTCCGAAATCGTCTGATATGATTCATTCACTACTTCATGCTGCTCCTGTAGTTCCTCTACTTCCACCTGCTCGTTTGCAATCATTTCATAAAGTTCAATGTCGTTATCAATTGAAACAATATACTGATCATATAATGCATTATATGCATCATATCGTTCATCCATGGTAGAAACCACTTCTTCAGCAGCCTGACGTTCTTCTTCCTCTTCAATATTTTCAATATGGGTAGTAGAATTCTCAAACTGTTCGTAAGCTTCGTCTACGATACTTTTTTCTTCGTTCATTAACTCTCTTCTCTCTTCAGCAGATGCTACCGCTTCCTCTGAAAGAGGCTCAATATCTTCCACTTCTGAAAGCTCAAGCATTTCTGAATAAAGTTCAGACTCTGTCTGTTCATTTTCTGCTAACGGATCCTGTAAAGATTCTATTTCCAATTCAATTTGAACAGCTTCTTCCCACTCCTCAAATATTTGTTCTGATGCATTTTCTCCATTGCAAGCTGTAAAAACAAACAGCATGAGCAATGATGCTGACAACCTATATGTATTCTTCAAAAATAGCCCTCCTAATATTGTTCACTCACTACAAAATTACCTTATTTTTTGAACATTTACAAGTATTTCTTGTTAATTTCCCGGTACATAGATAGAATAACATAGTAGGAAAGCTGATTGTTGATAATATTATCTTAACTAAATTAAAATAATTACATAGTGAACCTATTTCGTTCTACCTTCTTCTCAAAAAATTTTAACATACTTTTAAGAACTCTCTTACTGGAGATTTGTTAGATTTTAAAGAGGAGAGAAATGAAAATCAGCGGGTTCTGCCTTGAAAGCTTTTTATCGCTTTGTATTTGAAGATAGTAACCTTTGATATTGATACTTTCTAAGGTGAAGATTACCTGCACTGGACTTCCGTCAGGTATTTATCCAAGGCAGAACATTCAACATAAAAGGCTGTTTTCACAGGAGTCAAAAATCAGAATGTAATTTAGTTCATTCCCTTTATGGAGAAACAGTTATACCATTGAATCTATGTAATTGATTCACAAAATTAAGAGAGGAGCCGAATATATGATTACAATGAAGGACATTATAAGAGAAGGACATCCGACTTTAAGAAAAAAAGCAGAGCAGGTGGAGCTTCCTTTGTCGGATAAAAATTTAAAGACCTTGCATTCTATGATGGAATTTTTAAGAAACAGTCAGGACCCTGAAAAAGCAGAAGAGTTAGAATTAAGACCCGGGGTTGGCCTGGCTGCTCCCCAAATAAATGTTTCTAAGCAGATCATAGCTGTAAGAACTTTCAATGATAATGACGAACCAAAGGAACTTCTTCTGATAAACCCAAAACTCGTAAGTCATTCCCAGGAAACGGCATACCTTGAATCAGGCGAAGGTTGTTTATCAGTAGACAGACCCGTGGAAGGAATAGTTCCAAGATATGCAAGAATAAAAGTGGAAGCTTATAATGAGCACGAAGAAAAAAATATCTTTCGTTTTCGTGGATACGAAGCGATAGTAGTGCAGCATGAGCTTGATCATTTAAATGGAATTATGTTTTATGACAGAATTGAGGATTATGAAGACGATTTAAAACAGGCCCTGCCTGCACAATCTGTAATTCCCCGTTCTGAAAACGAGACAATTATTTAGTCTGTTTCTCCCTAAAATTCTTTAGGGAGAATTTTTCATTTCCATGAAAAACAGCTTCCATCTCAGCTTAAAATTGACTTTGGTAAAAACATCAACCTTGAATTGCAGCAGCGGAAGGTTTAAAATATGGAAAAGGTGGAGAGAACGGATTTCGAAGCAGCTGACTGCAGAATAGGAGAGCCTAACAGCCGGAAGCATGATCAATATCATGTCGTAGGTTTTCCGCAAGCGTCTGCTTGGTAGATTTGAAATAATAACGGACTTTAAAACCTATTTATAATGATGCAGTAATTGATAGACAAAAGGAGAGGATTATTAATGATATTTAAAGTTTATTATCAGGAAAATTTAACTGAAGTACCTGTACGTGAAAATACGC
Organism: Alkalicoccus daliensis; assembly: GCF_900103955.1. Classification (GTDB taxonomy): domain Bacteria; phylum Bacillota; class Bacilli; order Bacillales; family Salisediminibacteriaceae; genus Alkalicoccus; species Alkalicoccus daliensis. Next base: position 178,101 of record NZ_FNIL01000001.1, on the reverse strand, counting down.
ATACTTTGTATGTAGAAGCTGAAACAGAGGAAGAAGTCCGCAAAGGATTGAAAGAACGTGCATACAATATTGAATTTGTGACCCCGCTTTCTGAAAAAGCCCTTGCTTATGAAAAAGAATCAAATGTGGATTTTGAAGTGGAGAACTTGAAGTAATGAAAGTTAAAAATCATCAAGTTGCTGTTTTCTCTCTCGGGGGTCTAGGAGAAATCGGTAAAAATATGTATGCAGTACAATTTCAAGATGAAATTATTGTAATTGATTCTGGAATTAAATTTCCGGAAGACGAGCTGCTCGGAATAGACTATGTCATTCCAGACTATACGTATCTCGTTAAAAATGCTGATAAAATAAAGGGTGTGTTTATCACACACGGGCATGAAGATCATATAGGTGGTGTCCCTTATCTTCTAAAGGCTATAAATGTTCCTATTTATGGCGGAAAACTAGCCCTTGCCCTTATCCGCAAAAAATTGGAAGAGCATGGTCTTCTTCGAACTGCAGAACTTCATGAAGTAAATGAAGATAGTGTAATAAAATTCCAAAAAACATCTGTTTCTTTCTTCCAGACTACACACAGCATACCTGATGCGTATGGTGTAGTTGTAAAAACACCTTCCGGCAATATTGTACAAACAGGCGATTTCAAGTTTGATTTTACACCCGTAGGTGAACCGGCAAACCTTTCTAAAATGGCTAAAATTGGTGAAGAAGGCGTGCTGTGTTTATTATCAGACAGTACGAATGCAGAAGTCCCTGGATTTACAATGTCCGAAAGAAAAGTTGGAGAAAGTATAGAAGCTATTTTCCGCAAAGTAGACGGCCGAATTATATTTGCTACCTTCGCTTCAAATATTTACAGGCTTCAGCAGGCCGTTGAATCTGCAGTTAAATACCGCAGAAAGGTTGCTGTTTTTGGACGCAGCATGGAGAATGCTATTACCATCGGCCGGGAGCTTGGTTATATTAAAGCACCAGACAGCACTTTCATTGAGTCTTCACAGCTGAATAAAATACCTGCGGATCAAGTATTAATTTTATGCACAGGAAGCCAGGGCGAACCAATGGCGGCACTCTCAAGAATTGCTCACGGTACACACAGGCAGATTCAAGTTATCCCTGGAGATACCGTCGTATTTTCTTCTTCGCCTATTCCAGGAAACACACTGAGTGTAAGTAAAATTATAAATCAGCTTTTCCGCGCCGGTGCAGAAGTAATTCACGGTCCTTTAAATGACATTCATACGTCCGGTCACGGCAGTCAGGAAGAGCAGAAATTAATGCTTCGCCTGATGAAGCCAAAGTATTTCATGCCGATCCACGGTGAATACCGGATGTTAAAGATGCATGCTGATATGGCGCAGGACTGCGGTGTTCCTGAAGAAAACTGTTTTGTCATGGATATAGGCGATGTGCTTGCTATGGATAAAACAGAAGCTGCGCCAGCAGGTAAAGTGCCAGCCGGCTCTATATATGTGGATGGCAATGGAATTGGGGATATTGGTAATATTGTACTTCGGGACCGTCGAATTCTTTCAGAAGAGGGACTTGTCGTGGTAGTAGTCAGTCTTAACATGAAAGATTTCAAGGTAGCTTCCGGACCGGATATTATTTCCCGAGGATTTGTATATATGCGTGAATCCAGTGATTTAATCAATGAAGCGCAGCGAAAACTGCATGCACACCTTCAACAGATGATGGGCTCCAAAACTACACAGTGGTCTGAAATTAAAAATTCCATTTCTGATACGTTGGGTCCTTTCCTGTATGAAAAAACAAAGCGTAAACCAATGATCCTTCCAATCATTATGGAAGTATAAATAGAAAAATGCATCGGCTTTAAGTGCCGGTGCATTTTTTTATTCTGTATCATCATCAAAAAGATCCTGTTCCATCCTGGTAATGTCACTATCTGCTCCTATAACAATTAAAATATCTCCACTATTTATTTTTTCCTCCGCTGCGGGGGAAACATCAATATTTTCTTCTCTTTTTATTGCCATTATGTTACACCCATATTTTGCCCGAAGATCAAGTTCTGTTAAAGAATAATTATGAACTCTCCTGCCAGCTATCAATTCTACAATACTATATTCGTCTGACAGTTCAAGATAATCCAGTACATTTTTGGAAACAATATTATGAGCAATTCTAATCCCCATATCTCTCTCCGGATGCACAACTTTATGAGCACCCAACTTATTTAAAACTTTCTCATGATAATCATTTTGAGCTTTTACGGTAATATGGGCCACTTTCAACTCTACCAGCATCAATGTCGTTAAAATGCTCGATTGTATATTATCTCCGATAGCAACAATAACGTGATCGAAATTTCTGATGCCTAAACTTCGAAGTGTGTTTTCATCCGTTGTATCGGCCATTACCGCATGTGTTGCAACGGAAGCAAATTCGTTAACTTTTTCTTCATTTCTGTCTATTGCCAGAACTTCCATTCCCTGATCATTCAATTCTTTTACAATACTTCCACCAAACCGGCCTAAACCAATAACTGCAAATTGTTTTTTCATAGTATTAAGAAGGTGCGCAAGGACACCTGCCTCCTTTCCCTCATTCAATCATAACTGAGCGGATTCTTACTTTCAATCTTAAAACTAATTTCCCCGGTTCCCGCTGTGATCACTATATGATAAACTTTGAAAGTGTGTAACTATATACTTGAAAGGAGCAACACTCATGCCTGATTGGATGATCGCCGTTAACTGGGAGGAAATTGGAACAAAAGCTGTTACTGTCTCTCTTCAGTTAATTGGCATACTGATTGCATTTGTTATTATACGTGCTATCGGTAAAAAGTTTATTGAAACAAGCTTTACAAAAATGGGACGGCAGCGCAATATAACCCCCGGCCGTTCAAAAACACTGGAAAAACTGGCCCTTAATGTTTTTTCATATGTACTTATATTTATTGTTATCACATTAATTGTAGGAGTATTTGAATATGATATTGCTCCGCTTATTGCTGGTGCAGGTATCATAGGGCTTGCAATCGGCTTCGGTGCACAAGGACTCGTAAGCGATGTGGTAACAGGGTTTTTCATATTATTAGAGAAGCAGATTGATGTAGAGGAATATGTCACCCTTGCCGGACTGGATGGAATTGTGGAAGAAGTAGGGCTCAGAACTACAAGACTTCGCGGATTTGATGGAACGGTTCATTATATTCCCAACAGGGAAATCAGCAGCCTAAGTAACCATTCCCGCTCTAATATGCAGGCGCTTGTCGATATTGGTATCAGTTATGACGAAAATATTGATAAAGCTGTAAAAGTAATGCAGGACGTCTGCGACCGTGCAGCCCAGGAAGAGGAAGCGATCATAGAAGGGCCTGACGTGCTCGGTGTGCAGGGACTTGAAGATAGTGATGTGGTTATCAGGGTAATTGCGAAAACTGCTAATATGGAACAGTGGAGGATCGAACGAAGGCTTAGAAAAGATATTAAAGAAGCTTTTGATCTTCATGGAATTGAAATTCCTTTCCCGCATCAGGTGAATATCTCAAAAGAGGAAAATAATTAAAAAAATGCTGGTGGCACATCCAGTTAACAAAAGCAGCTCCCGCCAAAGTTCACGGGAGCTGCTTTTATTCTGCAAAAATAAAAGTTCACTGCACCCCCGCTTTCTAAATAGGGGGTGCAGTGGCTGCTGGAGCTTGATTTAATAATCAGCCCCAGTACACAGACTTTCCTATTATGACGCTCTGTACTCGAGCCATTCTATCAGCCATTTTACTGCAGGAAGCAGCGCATCTTCTTCCGGGTTTAATTTATTAGAGTGAAGTCCGTGCTCGCTGTTAACACCCAGCCAGAACATAACACCAGGTACTTTTTCTAGAAAATATCCAAAGTCTTCTCCTGTCATTGCTTTATCACAGATTTCTAAATTTACAGTATTACTTTTTTCAGCATAACTAATAAATTCTTTTGTTAGCGCTGCATCGTTATATACCTGACAGTAATTTGCTCCATAATCAATAGAAGTCCTGCATCGAAACGAAGTTTCAATCCCTTTTGCAATATCTTCAATCCGGGATTTTACTTCCTGCATTGCCTCCATGGAAAGAGTCCGGATGGTACCTTCCGCTCTTGCATTTTCAGCAATAATATTCTGCTTGGTCCCTGCTTCAATTTTGCCAATCGTTACAACAGCAGAATCAAGCGGAGAGACATTTCTTGCTACAATCGTCTGCAGCTGAGTTACAAAATGGCTGGCAGCTACGACCATATCCTCCGTAGTGTGAGGAAAAGCGGCATGTCCCCCTTTTCCCTGAAAATCTACAAACAGTTCACTTGTATTTGCAAAAAGTATTTCCGGTTTTGTAGCAATGGTACCTACCGGATACTCCGGTGCAATATGAAGCGCATAAATTTCGTCTGGATAAAAGGATTTAAACTGAGAGGCAGCCATCATTGGCTCTGCTCCACCAGGCCCTTCTTCTGCAGGCTGGAAAAAGAACACAAGATTATGGACTGGTTGATTAACAGCAAAATATTCGATCAAAGCAGTTCCTATTGTCATATGAAAATCATGTCCACATGCATGCATCATGCCCTCATGTACAGATGAAAACGGAAAACCCGTTTCCTCTTTCATCGGAAGTCCATCCATATCTGCTCTGTAACCAATTGTTTTGCGCGGACTGCTCCCCGCAACAAACACAAAAATCCCAGTTTTCCATGTCTCAATCGTTAAATGCTGCTGCGGGCAGTTTTTAAAAATTTCCAAAAGAAACTCCTGCGTTTTAAATTCTTGAAAACCAGCCTCTGGAATTTGATGAAGCGCCCGGCGACGGGTCGCCAGACGCTCACTGTTTAAAATATTGTTCATTTTATTTCTTCAGCTTTCTTAATTCCTGTTTGATTTCTGTCTTTCCTTTTGTCTGATCATCTATCTCTTTAATTACCCGGGCAGGTGTTCCTGCTACTACCGTATTTGGAGGCACATCTTCTGTAACAATAGCCCCAGCTGCCACTACAGCGCCTTCACCTACGGTTACACCTTCGAGTACAACTGCATTTGCCCCGATTACCACTCCATCTTCAACTACTACAGGCTTTGCAGACGGTGGTTCGATCACTCCTGCCAGCACTGCCCCGGCACCAATATGGCAATTTTTCCCTACGGTAGCTCTGCCGCCAAGTACAACGTTCATATCAATCATTGTACCCTCTCCAACAACAGAACCGATGTTGATGGAAGCTCCCATCATAATTACTGCAGAATCTCCAATTTCCACCTGCTCACGAATAAGTGCTCCAGGTTCAATTCTCGCATGAATATTTTTCATATCCAATAAAGGTATCGCAGAGTTGCGGCGGTCATTTTCAATTACAAAATCCTCAATTTTACTTTCATTCTGCTGAAGCGCTTCTTGGATCTGTGCCCACTCTCCAAACAACACTCCTGTGTTTCCCTGGATGAAAGATTTGGTATCTGCCCCAAAATCAATTCCTTCCAGCTCACCTTTAATATGTACTTTTACCGGTGTAGATTTTTCTGCATCGGAAATGTACTGAATAATTTCATTTGCATCCATTTGTTTCATTTCTCATCATCCTCCTGAAATCAATTAAGTATCTATTCTATCATATTGGTGTATACTTCAAAAAGCAAAAGCCATTTATCTAATCATAGACTTTTGAAATAAATACGGTAGTTTCTACTGCCAGATCCACTTCTTCAAAAGTAAAGCTTTCTTCATCCCCATCATACACTCGGATGATCGGGCGCTGGGGAAGGCCTTTGTGCTGCCCTGTAACTACCCCTACCTGATTTGTTGATAATTTAACCTGTGTACCATTCGGATAAAAAGCAATAGAACGTAAAAATCGCCAAACTACATTATGATCATATCTTTTGCCTGTTAAGCTCATTATGTATTCCCCAGCTTCATGGGGAAACATCTTTTCTGCTGGATCAGAATGCGTAATCAACCGATCATAGTCATTGGTCACAGCAACGATTTTAGCTAAGAAATGTATGTCTTCCCCCTGCATTCCGCGTGGAAGGCCAGAGCCATCTACATATTCATGGTGGGCAAGAGCAATATGTGCAGAAAGAGTGCTTATATCGCTGGATTTCCTTAACACATTGAACCCTTTCCAGGAGTGGTGTTTTAACTCTTCTTCCCCACCGGAGTACCCAGAAGGAATATCTTTTAATGGAACCCGATCAATTAACTTACCAATATCATGCAGTATTGCTCCAATAGCCAGCTCCTGAATTCTTTCTCTGTTTAGGTTTAACTTTACTCCGATCATCGTAGACAATATACATACATTCAGCAGATGAACAAATATTTCATTTTCTTTCGTTCGAATATCTGTGATCGACATTAATACTTCATGATTTCCCATGATTTCTTCAATAATCGAATCTACTGAATTACTAATTTCTTCTCCATTAAGAGGTTTGTCCTGTTGCAGAAATTGCACCGAATTAGCAAGCGTCTTCATAGTTTCACGCTTTGTAGTTTCTGATACTACCTCTTCAATTACAATATCATCAAACCTTGTATCCTCAATAAAGAGTGCGGACACACCCATTGCTCTGAGCTTGGAAATTAATCCAACAGTTAACTGCACGCCTTTACTAAGCATAATTCTGCCATCATTAGATAATATCTGCTTCCCCAATTTCTCTCCCTGCTGTACATTCTCTAATGATACATATCTCATGAATGACTTCCTCTCCCTGCTTAAACTTTATGTTCTTCCAACTCTTTCGACATATGAAGTGTCCTTGTCGGATAAGCGATCGAGACTTCTTCTTCTTCTAAGATCTGAAGCACTCTAAAGTTAATCTCTTCTTTTACTTTCATGTGCTCCACCCATCCAGTGGGAATGGTAAAGAAATACAGAAATATATCCAGGCTGCTGTCACTGAATGTATTAAACTTTACTATGATTAATTCATTATCCACACTCTCATTTTCATAGAGCATTTTTTCAAATCTTTCTACGCACCTTTTAATTTTATAAGAAGGAGTAGAATATAAAATATTTACATCAAATGTAATCTGCCGCTTCCCCATCTTGGTCCAGTTTTCAATGGGCTCGTTCGCAAGCGTCGCATTGGGAATAATCACCACAGAATCTTCAAAAGTTCTTATTTTCGTACTTCTAAAGGAAATATCCTCCACAAACCCTTCTACAGACGGAGTTTTAATCCAGTCACCGAGCTTAAATGGCTTTTCCGTAATTATAACGACGCCGCCGAAAAAATTACTAAGGGATTCCTGCGCAGCCAGTGCAAAAGCAAGACCTCCGAGACCCAGCCCTGCAACAAATCCGCTCACATTGTACTGCCATTCAGATGCGATAACACTTAATGCCATCACCACGATCGCAAACCTGATTAATTTCGATACAAATGGAAGCAGAATATCATCAAACTGTATGTTGAGTTTCTTGCCTACCTGAGTAAAAATCCGGGAATTTTCAGACGTTAAAATAAATAATCCCCAGGCTATATGAAATATTACCAGGGTTCTGAAAACTCTCAGCATAAACAATTCTACCGATGAATCTAAAGGAAAATAGTTTACAGCTACAAATAAACCGATAAAAATAAAGAATGAACGAATCGGCCGTTCAAAAGCCAGCAGAATATTCGTTAATATTTCCACCGGCGTTTTCTTCGACACTGCTAAAATAAATTTAAATAAGTATTTTGTAAAAATTTTACGAAATAAAAGAAATAAGAGAAATATACCGATAGCAATTCCAAAATCATGCCAGGTAAATGCTCTTTGAATTTCTTCTACCACTTCTGGAATATCCTCAATCATCCTGCCTTTTCACCTCTTTAAGTCATTCACGTCCGGGAACTATCGTAACTGGACAAGAGGATAAATGAAGGACCCCATAACTAACGCTGCCGAGTATCTGACTTACTACTGGACCGTTTCCTCTTGAACCCATGATGATAGCACTGGCGTTTTGATCGCGAGCTTCATTTGCAATCTCAATAGATGGTACACCAATCCTAATTTTTGTATCGTATTCTACCTTGCTTTCAAGAAAGTCTACAGCTTTCTGCAAAGCAGTTTCTCCTTCTTTCTCCAATACCTTATCAGAAGGCTTCATTTTAGGAGAATCGATATAGAAGTTTCTATCTTTCACCTGCTGTACATTTACAAGTAAAATTTTTTCCCGAAAACTTTCAGCCGCTTTGACTGCATATTCCAATGCATTTAAAGAATGATTTGATCCATCAATCGGTACAACAATCATGAAAGAACCTCCTTCATTATTTCTCCACGTGATTGTTTAAAAGCTTTTGTCGCAAGCTTTATGATTTTAGTCTACCTTGAAAATTCAGGAGTGTAAATGCTATAATTTTCTCTGCTGACAACATTCTATGAAGAAGAAAAGAAGGTATATACCTATGAGAAAACAATTCGCTATCATCGGACTGGGCCGCTTTGGATCCAGTATCTGCAAAGAGCTTTACCATATGGGGCATGAAGTATTTGCAATTGATACAGATGAGAAAAAAGTAGAAGCGGTACGCGGCTTAGCTACGCAGACTTTTGTAGGCAACGGCACCGATGAAAATCTGCTTGAACAAATCGGAATAAGAAACTTCGATCATGTAATTATTGCTATTGGGGACGATATTCAGGCAAGTATTCTTACCACCCTTCATATTAAAGATCACAATGTCCCGAATGTATGGGTAAAAGCGCAGAATGATTACCACCACAAAGTATTAGAAAAAATTGGAGCAGACCGAATCTTTCATCCTGAAAAAGAAATGGGAAGCAGAATTGCCGCTTACCTTACTTCAGATACGGTTCTGGATTATATAGATCTTTCTGCTGACTACAGTATTATAGAAATGCTTGCAACTAAAAAAGTCGCCGGGAAAACATTAGTAGACCTCGATCCCCGTAAGAATTTCGGATGCACCATTATTGCGATCAAAAGAGCAGGAAAAGTTGATGTGACACCAGATCCTTCTGCTCCCCTGAATGCAGGGGATATCCTTATAATGATCGGAGATAAGCGTGACTTAAGACGCTTCCGGGAAGGTCAGCTTTAATACTGCTGACAACTAAGTTTCCACTTAACTCGATGCTTTTCCAGGTAAATTACAAAGGACCAGAGAGAAAGGCATTTTCCTCTCTGGTCCTTTTTATTTCTGCTTTGCGTAATTGAACCTGTCTTTATATAAGCTTTATTTATTCCTGTGATTATATCCACTCCTGGTTAAAATCGGAAAATTATTCTTTACAATGTTTCCATCACAGAAAGCACGGATAGAATAGAAAAAGCGATAACCAATCCACCGGCTGCAATTAATAAGACGAGTATAATAGCTTTCTTTAAAAATTCCACTTTCATCCACACCCTTAATTTACTTTTCATTTCATTATGACAAATCCCACTTGAAAAAGAAAGAATTGTCGATGCATTTTCACACAAATGCTACAATATGAAAGATACTATCAGGAAAGGATGTTATCATGTGAATTCTATGATCGAGACAATACTCGCGCACCGTTCTGTAAGAAAGTTCACGCCGGAAAAACTTTCAGAAAAAACAATTGAAACTTTAGTGGAGGCTGCTCAAATGGCTTCGACTTCAAGCTATATTCAGGCGTATTCCATTATTGGTATTAAAGAGCAGTCGAAGAAAAATAAATTAGCAGAATTAGCAGGAAATCAGCCATATGTAGCGGAAAATGGGCATTTATTTATTTTTTGTGCAGATTTTCACCGTCATAATATTGCAGGAAAGCAGGAAGGAACTGAAGTTATACCTGCAATTGAGTCTACCGAAAAAATGATAGTAGGCATCACAGATGCTTCTCTTGCTGCCCAGAACTGCGCATTAGCTGCCGAATCTCTCGGCTATGGAATTTGTTATATAGGTGGACTCCGCAACAATATTAAAACAGTATCTGAACTTCTGGAACTGCCCGACCACGTCATACCTTTATTCGGATTATGTGTGGGGGTACCGGCTGCGCAAACTGAAACTAAGCCGCGACTTCCTTTAGAGGGGGTTTATTTCGAAGATAAATATCCTGATGATTCCCAGCACATCGCACAGCTTGAAAAGTATAACAGCATTGTAAGTGAATATTATAACAAGAGAACAGCCGGGAATAGAAACCAGCGCTGGACAGAGCAGATCACAGGAATGCTTTCTTCTGTTAAGCGGGCACATATGAAGCAGTTTTTACAGGAAAAAGGTTACGGAAGACATTAATTTATCCTGAATCCAGAGCTTCAATCAAAACGAATTACCAGCACCAGGTCGGGAAATATACATTTTTCTAACTTTCATTAGTAAAAGACAAAAACGGCAGTTTTCCTATAAAAGAAAACTGCCATCAGGCTGTTGAGAAAGTGATTTTTCTGTATAAGTATACGATTTTATGCTTTTGTCTCCGAAGGGCGCTTTCCGAAGGGAACTCTCTCAGCTAACCTGCCTTTGGCAGGTGGATCTTCGAATCGTTCTATCTCCTTTCGGAGTCGCCCTTCTGCGCCTGCAGCATAAATAAGGGAAACAATTACTTTTATTCGAAACCGCAGAAACAGGAAAACTTTTTCGTCGAACATAACTTTTTTACATAGCGTCCGGCGGCGACATCGGAATTTAAGCGTAGTCTGATGACCTTTTCTTCTGCCAAAAGTAGAGAAAAAAATAGCTGAAGACGAGCAGGCAAAGTTCCGTCAGAAAACGAAGGAGAACCTTATACATAGCATATTATAATTAATATAAAAAATTCCATACTTTATAACACGCTGACGGCAGTTTTCCTATAAAAGAAAACTGCCGTAAACAATTTATAGTTTTTTCTGCATCGTTACGTGTTTTATCCCAGCATCTAAAAATGGTTCTTCAGAAATAACTTCGTACCCTATCTGAAGGTAAAAAGGTTCTGCCTGGACTTGCGCATTTAATTTCAGGAATTCCAGTCCTTGAGATTCGGCCTCTTCTTCCATAGCTTTCATCAAATGTCTTCCTAGTCCTCTGCCTCTTTTACTAAGGAGTATGCAGACACGTTCTGCTTTTCCGGCCCCGTGAACAACCCTCAGCCTGGCAGCACCGCTTGGAATTCCGTCCTCATATAATATAAAATGAACAGCTTCCTCCTCCCTTTCATCTATCTCTATGGAAGCAGGCACCCCTTGTTCTTCTATAAACACTGTCCGCCTTACCTGATATACATCTTTTAATGTACTTTCAGTTACTGCCTTTTTGACAATAATCACTATTCGCGTTCTCCAAGTAAAAATGTTTCGTAAACCGTCCAGGCTCCATTTTCAAGTTGATACAATAGTGAAAAACGGTCAATAGTTTCCTCGTGCTCAATTGATTCGAGTTTCAATCTTCCAAATACATCGGACAGCTCATCATAATTCATTTCCTGTCCAATCGTAATATGCGGCACAAAAGGGTGCTCTCGTTCTTTTTGGAGCAGTCCTGAATTCAATTTTTCCTGCAGTGCTTTCAATTCTTTATTTTCTGCGACTTTCATATATAACGTATTTGTCACAGGATAAAAGCTGCTGTACCGAAGTACTTTCAGTTGAAATGGTTTACTCTTATCCGCCGCTTTCTGGATTTCTTTTACAATATTATCCAATTCACCTTCTTTAATTTCAAATGGATCTTTAATCGTCAGGTGCGGAGGTACCATAGAGTATTTAGTGTCATATCGTTTCCGGTAAGAATTTGCTATATCCTGAAGCTTTTTTGAAGGAAAAACTGCAATCCCATATTTCATTCATCATCAACCTCCCTAATAACTGCTTTAAGTGATTTTATCATAATACATTTCGGCAAGTTTTACAAAATTCCTTTCAAAGGATAGAAATTATATGATTCAGCAGGAAAATTTAATTAATAGGAGAATATGTTAAGATACGTATTAAAGGAGTGATACTCATGCCTAATAAAGAACCTATTAAGTCCCATGTCGTTGAAAAAGCTGCAAGGGATTTATTAAAAGAACGCGGAGTTGAAATAGAAGATATTTCTGATATTGTTTTTCAGATGCAGTCTCAGTACAGCGATACTCTTACCCGGGAAGATTGTACCGAAAGTGTTGATGCCGTATTGGAAAAGCGTGAAATCCAACATGCAGTGCTTGTTGGGATTGAACTTGATAAACTCGCTGAAAAAAACCAGCTTTCGGAGCCACTGCAGTCAATTGTCGATTCCGACGAAGGATTGTTCGGCGTAGATGAAACAATTGCTCTAGGTTCTGTTTTTGGATACGGAAGTATTGCAGTTACCACATTTGGTTATCTGGACAAAGAAAAAATTGGAATTATAAAGAAATTAGACTCAAAATCTTCCGGTGAAGTTCATACTTTTCTCGACGATCTGGTATGCAGTATTGCAGCAAATGCTTCCAGCAGACTAGCCCACCGTCTCAGAGACCGGGAAGAGGACATGGACCAAAAAGAAATTGAACACCGGGACCAGGAAGAAAGAATGGCATAAAATTGTATGTTATATCTTTTCTTAATTTCTTGACTCAGTTAAGATCTAATGATGTTATAAGAGCGTTACACCTGTAGAATGGAAGAGAAGTTTAATTTATACGAAGCAAATAAATTCACCTTATACCGCTCTCAGTAATTCCAAGAGAGGGTTATAAGGTGATTTTCTAACTGCTTGATTATTCCCACTGCTGGTGCTATTCTTTTAGAAGTGATTTTTATCCTGCTGATGAGGTGACAAGCTGATGGCAAGACCAAGATGGATTTATTTCAAACAAATTTTCCCTACTAAATTTCAGGCGAGCTGTACAAAAGCTAAAATCGAAGATAACTGGATCAATGGTTATGAAGTAGGTCCCCTTGTAGAAATCCGTAAACTTAAGGATGAGAGGTATGTAGTCCGTTACACATATGATGAATAGTATGGTGCGTTTGACAAAATTATTGCAAGAAGGTAATATATAATTTGTCGCCTATGCATCATTACATATTGTTCCGTTAGCTCAGCGGGAGAGCACTTGCTTGACAGGCAAGGGGTCACTGGTTCAAATCCAGTACGGGACACCATACATAATTTTAAACTCCTGCGCTGGCAGGAGTTTTTTTAATGCATTATACCTAGTAAAATTGAAAGCGACACTCCAGCTGCTGCCATTGCTACAGCCGAGGAAGCCCCTTCGAGTTCTCCTTCCTGTACAATATGAGCAGTCCCTATCCCATGTGCGATTGATCCTATTGCTGTTCCTCTTGCCACAGCATGATAGATATTAAAAAAACTGAGTATTTTCGGTCCGAATACTGCCCCTATCACTCCTGTCGACATTACAGTTAACACTGTTAATGAGACATCTCCCCCCTGCATAGCTGTCAGTTCCAAAGCAATAGGTACAGTGGTTGTTTTTACAAGCAATGCAGTAGCTATTCCAGTGGTAAAATTATAAAGGGATATGCTGATTAAACTGAAAAATAAAGCAGCAGAAACTCCTGCGAAAATACCGCATGCCATTTCTTTTACATGTGCTGCTATCAGCGAGCGATGTTTATACACAGGAATTGCAAGTGCGACCGTAGCCGGTCCCAAAAGCTCTCCGGCTATCAATTCTACGATAGCGTAATCTGCCATACTTAAATTCAAACTATATATAACTACCAGCACGAAACAAGTCCCGGTTAATACCGGTGTAAGAAAAGGATGTGGATACAGTTTGTACATCTTTTTTGCGATAATATATGAAATCAGCGTGATACTAAGATAAAGAAAAATCATCACACTTCACCTTTCTTATGTAACCATTGAAAAGATTTACCTGCTGTTAAAATTCCAATTATGGTACTCAAAGTAATAATCATTAATAAAAGCAAGAGTGATTGGCCGGTAATTCCATCCAGTAAAACTACTCCAGCGCAAAAAGGTATGAATAACAAGCCAAGGTGTTTCACTGCAAAAGTCCCTGTTTTTTCAACCCATTTAAATGGTAAAATTTTGAAATATAATAATATAAATAACATCACCATACCTGTAACATTACCAGGTAAAATTAAATTAAACTGATGGCTCAATAATACTCCTGCATAATAAATTGACCATAAAAGACACAGCTGGAAAATAAATATGAAAACCTGCTTCAGCACCTTACTCCCTCCTCTACTTCAAATAACCTGTTTTCAATTTTTTGTCCTGTCCCTATATTTGATGTTAAACATGCCTTATGCTCGTAAGATTACTAGTCAGATAAATAAAAGCAGTACTAAGTTTATGTTCTATATTAGAATTTAGGTCTACCCGGTGGTATAATAGATGATATTCTCTACATAAAGGAAAAATTATTAACTTATTTAAACGGAAGTCATGCAACAAAATAATTAACCAAATATATATGGGGGTTCAAAAGCTTTATGGAAAATTCAATAATCAAGAAAATGGGACAATCGTTGATAGCAGAGAATTATTCAATTGCAAAAGAGATTCACAATAATGTATTCAATAAAAATCATACGATTAATGAAGAAGAAGCGCTCCAGTACCGGGCAGTTTTTCTTACTTATATCGGTGAAGCCCTTGCTGGCGACGAGCTGGAAAACCATTTAGGAAAAGTAGAAGAATGGGCTAAAGGACTTGGAAACTATTCCTATGCTAAAAACATACCGCTTGACGAAGTAATGATTGATCTTCCTATTTACCGAAATTCGATTTACAGCTTTCTCAGCCAAAGATTCGCAGAGGAAAAAATGACGTTTGCAGATTTCCGTTCTATAATTGACCAGATTGATCCTATCATTGATAAAGTCATCTATGCTTTCAGCCAATCGTATGTGAATAACCATGCTGCAGAATTCCGCAAGCAAAGCGATGAATTAATTGAACTGTCCGTGCCAATTGTTCCTTTAACTAAGAATGTTGCCATTCTTCCGCTTATAGGTACTTTAGATACTTACAGAGCGAAACTGCTTACAGAGAAAACTTTGGAGTCTGCAGCTACTTTAGGAATCACGCATTTAATTATTGACCTGTCCGGGGTACATGCCGTTGATGCGATAGTCGCACAAAATTTATTTCAGCTGCATGATGCTCTTAAGCTGATCGGGGTAACAGCGATCATTTCCGGATTACGACCTGAGCTTGCACAGACACTTGTATCTCTTGGAATTTCTTTTAAAAATTTCCTCGTAGTGCACAGTCTTCCTCAGGCACTTCCTCTTGCTGGATTAAGTATTAATTTAGAGGGATAATGCAAATTCATACTAAGTACATTTTTTCAATAAAATGGATAACGCAGGTGAAAGAAAAACTTGCGGAGGGAGACTGGAATACTGTTTTTCTCCCTTCCGCTTTGATCCATTTTGTTACCTGAACTTATGCTTGTTTTTCTCATACTCTTTCTGATCAAACTGCCAGTACATAGTATTTTGCTTTTCGGTGGAGCGAATTAATTTTGTTTCTTCTATATCTTTTAGAAGCTGATATATACGATCATCTTTTTCTTTCCCGTTAAAGATTTCTGTATTCAGTGCTTCTGTTGATTTTTTTCGGCCGGGATTTTTTCTTAAATGTGTAAGCAGCTTCACCCGCTTCTGCTGCATTTTATCCTGAGTGTACTTGCCTGTAAATATTTTCTTCAGCGGTTCCGCAGCAATGACACCGATGGTCATTCCGAATAGCACCAGAAATAAGTCATAAATCCACATACCGTCCTCCTTACTTAATATCTTCTATTGTATAGGGCTTTATGTAATTTGAACACTCCCAAAATAACCCATGCTGTGTTTTAATTTGCAGAATCATACGGAACGTCTTTAGGAGGGTTTTTAGTGAAATTACGTCTATACAGCATTTTAATGCTTTTTTTAATAATAATGCTTACCAGCTGTGGAACAGCAGGCAGCAATTCAGATCAATCTGCTCAAGAGCAGATTTCTTCGGAGCAGGAAAATCATCCTGATAACAGTCCGCAGGAGATACCCGAAGAAGAAAACAATGCTTCAGAAAACCTCTATGAATATCATGAAACTGACTTTTCAGAGGCAGGCGAATTAACAGTACATTTTATTAATGCGGGGCAGGCAGATGCAACATTATTCATCTATGAAAGCGAAATACGGACCTATCAAGTACTTTTTGATACGGGAGATTGGAATAATACACTGGTAATCGATTATTTAGAAGCGAACGAGATTGATTATCTGGATATTTTAATCTCCAGCCATCCTCATGCTGATCATATTGGTCAGATGGATCTGATAATTAACGCATTAGATGTAAACGAGGTCTGGATGAGCGGCGCTGAATCAGACTCAGATACTTATGAGCGGGTATTGGATACAGTACTTGCAAGCGAAGCTGCTTATGAAGAGCCCAGAGCCGGCGACTCATATGAACTGGGAAGTTTTAGTATTGATATTTTGCATCCTGCTTCCTTATCCGGAGATTTAAATGAAGATTCTCTGGCTGCTAAATTTATGTTCGGAGAAACTTCCTTCCTGCTGACAGGAGACGGAGAAACACATGCAGAAACAAGTATGCTTCACCGTTCTGATAACTTGGAAGCAGATGTATTGCAACTGGGGCATCACGGTTCGAACACTTCAACGAGCGAAGAATTCCTAGAGGCAGTGAACCCAGACATTGCTGTTATTTCAGCGGGAGAAAATAACTCCTATGGCCACCCTCATACGGAAGTAATAGAGCGAGTAGAAAATGAGGCGATTGACCTGTACGGCACCTATGTACATGGGCATATCATTATAACATCCGATGGAAATAATGTTACAGTTTCAACAGAAACTGATGGAAATGTTACGGCGCAGGAATCGGAGCAGAAAAATGAAAATAACCCTCAAAACAATGAAAATATAAACCCCATAGATTGCATTGATATTAATAAAGCTGATAAGGAAGAACTGGAGCAGATTATCCATATAGGAGAAGAGAGAGCAGCTGACATTATCGACGCACGACCATTTCAATATGTATCTGATTTAACTGCAATTCATGGTATAAGTGAAAGCCGTTTGTCTGATATTAAAAATCAAGGTGAAGCGTGCGTTGCCGACTAGAAAAGAGGTATGTATGAATATTTATAGATGTTACCTGGATCGGATAGAAGATAATCAGTACGCAGTATTGATAGTAGATGAGCTAAACCGGGAATATATAATGCCTGTAGATCAGCTTCCTGAAAACGCGGAAGAAGGGACCAGGGGAAATGTTCAAATCGAAGATGATAAAGCTGTTTCTTTTGTAGAAGATAAGCAGGCAACCGTATCTGCAAAAGATAGAATCTCACAAAAAAAAGAGTTACTGAAAAAGAAAAAACGATCTGAATTTAAACGTTAAGCTCCTATGAAAATAAAAATTTCCATTAAAAAGAAGTAATAACGCTGTTAAACAGGAGTGTTTATTTTCATCTTTCATGGTGCAGTTTTTCTGTATGAAAGTCTCTGGTAAAGTCTGATGATTTTAGAAGGAAAGGCGCCTGCTGCAGAGAAATTCTGCCGCTCTCCCGCAAAATTAAGCAGGGTTCCGCCCAGCCAATCCAATTAAAACAAAGACCGTCTTCCCTGGATTCAAGATATCGGCTCACTTCACATGTGCTTTCCGCAGCGCTGCGAAGAAACAGAGGAACTCCTCCTCCACTGCAGGAATGCCTGGAGCGGAGTTTCTGCTGAGCACAACATAACAGATTCAACGTTAAAAAGCAGCTGCTTAAAATATCGCAGCCGCTTTTTTAAATCCATTTCAACTCACTGCATGTCCCTGCGGGTAATCGGAATCTCCTCCCATGCGTAGGCAATATTCGTGTAGGTTTTTCCCCCGATTTCCACTGGAGTATCATACACTTTGTCTGCACCAGTTTTTTGAAAGAAAGATCTGCAGACATTTTCGGAAAGGGTCCACATTGCTGCTTTCTCATGATGTTGATTTTTCAAATGAAGAAAAGATGTGTTTAAGAGTTCTCTTCCAAGTCCCTGCCGCTGAAATTTTTTATTCACAAACAGACCATATACTTCTCCTGAATAACGCATCCGAAGTCTTTCATCCCGCATCGTGCCGGATAAAACAAACCCTATTATTGAATTATTTTGCTCTGCAACAAAGGTCATATTCCCTCCGCTGATGGCACTTTTAATACTTTTTTTCCATCGGGCTTCCCTTTCCTGATAAGTCCAGGTTCGTAATGCTTTTTCAGGAAGAATGTCTTTATAATTTGCGAGCCAGTTATCTACATGTAAATGCGCAATACCTGCAGCATCCTCCACTTTGGCTTGTCTAATATTCATCTTATCCCTCCTGCAGCTTTAATCTATGAAATCCCTGGATAGATGCATAATTCTAAGCTAACTAACCACTTTCATATGATAATTCTAAGAGTAAAATTCGTAAATAAAAGAACCTGTTTTCATAACAGGCTCCTCCATAAAAAACTTTACGTTCATTGGAAGACATCATTAAAACAGTGAAATATCCTATTTTAAAATGTTATATTCCTTTTAAACTTCTCCAAATCCTCTTTCAATTACACCAGTTTTCCGTAAGACAGCTGTTTTTCCTCAAGATTTAAATTTAACGTTTCCCCAATCTGCAGGAGACGCTCTTTTTCACCTTCCGTCACTATAGAAACGACGGTACCTTTATTTCCAGCTCTTGCTGTACGCCCTGCCCTGTGCACGTATTGATGCACGTCATTCGCCAGATCAAGCTGTACCACATGGGTGAGTCCCTCCAGATCCAGTCCCCGGGAAGCAACATCTGTCGCTAATAATAAAGGAATTTCTCTGCTGCGAAACTTTTGCATCGCAGCTTCTCTCTCCTGCTTTTTCGTTTCACCTTCGAGCACTGCTGCCTTTTTCGATTTATACTCAAGTCTTTCCTTATAAGTCTGAAGTTCATTTCGGTCATTACAAAAAGCTATTCCATAAAAATCGTCCATTGCGACAAGTTTCTGGAATAATTTTGTTTTATCCCTGCGTTCTCCAACCAGATATACATGTTCCATATTGTCGAGCTGTTCTTTATCCATTCGAATACGAATCGTTTTAGGTTTTTGCAGCCTTTCCTGTGCAAGCTGCTCGATCCTTCCTGGAATCGTGGCAGATAAAATTAATTTTTGGCAGTCTCTTTGCACTGAAGTCAGCAGCTGATCTACTTCTTTCAAATGTTCTTTGGCAAAAAGCTGGTCAGCCTCATCAAAAACAAGCGTAGAAACTTCATGCATTTTTAATTTTTTAGACTGCACCAGTTCTATAAGTCTGCCGGGCGTTCCAACAATAACTGCCGGCTTTTTTTTCAACTTCTCCTGCTGTCGTTTTACGTTTGCTCCGCCGATAAGTGCTGCACTTGTGAAACCGCTGCCTGCGGTCCATGTCTGGACTTCATTCAGCGTCTGCATGGCCAGTTCCCTGGAAGAAACGACAATTACAAGCTGTGCCTGCTTCACGTCTTTTTTCAATTTGTTTAAAGAAGGCAGCAAATATGCTACTGTTTTACCTGATCCTGTCGGCGCTTCTGCAATAATATCTTTTCCCTCGAGCGCTGGAGAAATCATATCTTTCTGTACAGCTGTAAATTCCGTAAAGCCGGAAGTTTCCCAGGCTGATTGTATAAATTCCGGTAGTGATGAAATAACTTTTTTCTCTTCCATGGTTGATCCCCTTTAATTTCTGCATAGTTTAATCTCTATTGTATCATTTCCATAAAGAAAAACCCTCCTGTTTTTCACAGGAGGGAAATATTTTATTGCTGTTCGTCATTGAATTCCATGTAAACTGTCTGTGTGATTAGGAATTCTTCCAGTCCATGCTTTCCATCTGCTCCGCCGATGCCTGATTTTCTGAAGCCGGCATGGAAACCTTGTACCGCTTCGAAATTTTCGCGATTTACAAATGTTTCACCAAAGCGAAGACCTTCTGTGAGCTTCATTGCCTGATGGTAGTTATCTGTAAAAATCGAAGAAGAAAGACCATAGTCAGAGTCATTTGCTTTCTCTATTACTTCATCCAGCGTTTTATAAGTGACGATTGGAAGTACCGGGCCAAATATCTCTTCCTGAATAATATTCATTTCCTGAGATACATTGGAAAGTACGGTAGGTTCATAAAAGAAGCCTTTTTCTACATCCGCCGGCTTACCTCCTGCAAGCACTTTAGCTCCATTCTTTACTGCTTCCTGTACCATTTCATCTACTTCATCCATGCGTTCCTGGTTTACAAGTGGTCCCATATCCAAGGATTTATCTTTCAACGGATCTCCGTAGGTAACATTCTGCATTGACTCTGCAATTTTTTTCGTGAATTCTTCTGCGACATCTTCATGTACATACACACGTTCTGCATTAGTACATGCCTGGCCTGCATTAATAATACGGCTTTTTGTAATGTTTTTCACTGCAGTATCAAGGTTTGCATATTCTGTCACGATCGCAGGGGCTTTACCGCCGAGCTCCAGATTTACTTTCGTAATATTTTTCGCAGCGGCTTCCATTACTTTACTTCCTGCCGGCACACTTCCTGTCATAGTGACCATAGCTACTTTTTCATGAGAAGCCATTGCATTACCGATCGTGGATCCCTTACCCGTTACCAGGTTATAGACACCCTTGGGAATGACTCCCATTTCATGCACCATTTCTGTGAAGTAGGCAGCTGTATTCGGTGTCTGCTGGCTTGGTTTAAGCACAATTGTGCAGCCTGCAATCAGGGAAGTTGCAACTTTTCTTGCCAGAATAAATACCGGAAAGTTCCAAGGTACAATTCCTGCTACTACGCCAATTGGTCTTTTATGAATAAATATATTTTCGTTCGGACGGTCACTTGGCAGAATTTCTCCTTCAATCCGTCTTGCCCATTCGGACATATATTGGAAATAATCAATCGCAAGTTCCACTTCTCCTGTCGCCATTTCATAGCTTTTCCCCTGCTCTTCTATCAGCAGTTCAATAAAGGTTTCTTTATTTTCCTGCATTTTTAAACCTATCTCACGTACAATTTGCCCGCGTTCATTCGACGGTACTTTACTCCATGACGTCTGCGCATCCCATGCGGCCTGCACTGCCTTCTCTACATCCTCTTCGGTTCCGTTCGGCGTCTGGGAAATCACTTCCTCTGTCGCTGGATTAGTAATTTTAAGCATATCTTCCGTAGTAGATTTAGTGTATTCCCCGTTGATATAAAGCTGATGAGTTTTCATGTAAGTATCCCTCCGTTTGTAGTGTCAGGGAAACTTTTCCTTCTTTACATAAAAGTTAAACATTACTTTCATTATGTAAGCACAACAAAAAAGCACTCTGTTCCTTATATATCAAAGGACAGAGTGCTTTTATTTTAGGAATTGGCTAAGCATAAAATTTCTCCTTTATCATTTTCTAATGAAGTGGTTTCTCTTTATCCTCAGTGTCCTCTTTATTTTCGATGCTGACTACAGGACCGCCTTCACTTATCATATTGTCTACAGCAAGGTCATATGATTTCCGGTCGGTTTCTAAAACTATCGGGATGCGTTTGTTCATGATTTCACCCCCTTTTCCAGACCTAGGTTATCTATACCCGCTTTTACATAATATCAATCAATAATACTATCGTGAATAATTATAATGGATTTCATCAATGACAGTTAGTTGTATATTTACCAGCATTGTAACTTATTTTCATTTTCGTACATTAACTTTTGGGGAGTCTCTTTAGATAAAGACCCCTCCAGCTCAGCTAGTTAAAAATGGATTTTTATAGCTTCGCTTAAAGTGCAGATTTTCAATTTAATCCTTATTCCATTTAAAGCATTGTATATAAAAATTAATTCATCTGTTTATTAAATATTCACTTACTGCTAAGAGTCAAATTTTCTCTTTCGATAATCTTTTTAACTTCAGCGTGTTTATTTTTAAATTATACAGTTTTTTACGATTAAAAATATAGAGTTTAAAAATCTGAGGATGAATAAAAAACATATGCAATTCAATTTTACGTCTGGCAGGGAGCAAGTTCTGATATTTGTTAAAATCACTTCGATACATGTCTATTAATTCTTTTAGCTTTAAAGTTTCCTCCGGCAGATTTTTTTCAAGTAAATTGTAATGAA
The DNA here is from genome assembly GCF_900103955.1 of Alkalicoccus daliensis. GTDB lineage: Bacteria > Bacillota > Bacilli > Bacillales > Salisediminibacteriaceae > Alkalicoccus > Alkalicoccus daliensis. Next base: position 156,046 of record NZ_FNIL01000001.1, on the reverse strand, counting down.
TAATTAGATGGTGCATATACATGTTTAAGGCCCTGGACTGAAACTGAATGTATTTATTATTCATAAAAAATTCAAATCGCTCCCGCAGTGCCGTAACAGCATCCAGTCGCTTTAAGTTATAAGATTCATTCATAAAACTGGAGGGATGATGATAGTAATAATATAAATTTTGCTCAGTTATCACTATTTTGTTCGTGGCTTGAATGATATGGTGTACAGTAAACTCATCATCATGAACCTTCCCTTCAGGATATTGCACTTTACGAATAATTTCTTTTTTGTATAATTTATTCCAGGGAACCACTAAATTAACATTCGTATCTGCAAAGAGATGTTCGAAAGCTTCCTGCTTTGAGATTACATTTAGTTTTTCACTGTCTGGTAACTCATTATTTTTATTATTTGTAAAATTTCTCTGGTATACTTTTTTGAAATTACACATAGATACACCTGCATTCGTTAACAATAAATTATTCAGCAAAATTTTATACATATCGGAATGAATATAGTCATCGGAATCTACAAAACCTATATAATCACCTTTGGACTCTCTTACACCGCGATTTCTAACAGCAGACAATCCCTTATTTTCCTGATGAATTACTTTAATTCTTTGATCTTTCGATGCATAATAGTCACATATTTCGCTGCTGTTATCCTCAGAACCATCATTAATTATAATGATCTCTAAATTTTGATAAGATTGAGATATTATACTTTGAAAACATGTTTCAATATACTCCGCGCCATTATATACAGGAATTATTACACTTATTAATGGGGATGTTTGCATAATATCGCTCCTTTAATCATTGATTGTGTTGCTTTTTAAAGTAATAAGGTTTACTTCCGGAGGATTAAATAACCTGAATTTAAATATCCCCAAAGTATTACTTGCTCCTAGCCCTGTACTGACATATTGCTTTAAGTTATTATATTCCCACAGCCCCCGGATTCTATCCTGATCGGGAAACAGTCCATAATTATCGTAATATGCCTCTGGTACAATAAGTGCTCCGAATAAAGGAATTCTGATTTGTCCGCCGTGGTAATGACCTGCAATATGAAGATCTATTGGGGGTAATTTTATGTTTTCATCCGCCTCATAAATGTCCAATCTCACATCCGCTAATGGATAGTGGAACAAAGAAATAAGTGGTGTGTTTTCTTCAAGAGAATTCAGCATCTGCATATCTTCATCCAGTTGAGCTGCATATTGATTTTGCGCAGCCGGTTTGTACTCTGTCGAATTTCGCAGTATCATTTCAAAATCTGCAAAGATCATCGAGTCTCCATTTTTTTCAACTACTTCAATAGAATCAAGCTGCTTAACCCCTCTTTTCTCTAATCCTTCAATGAATTCCGGTATTTCTTGAGTTCTTTCTTCTGGGGGCTGATAAGCATTAGGATCAGTATTCCCTTTTACGAACCAAGTGTTTGCCGGAAGCGTAATTCCATCTAACAATTCATAGGCAGGGTCAAAGTTTGTGCTGGTTTCCTGATCCAGCAGGTCTCCAGTAATTACTACCGCATCATATGTTATTCCGTTAATAGTCTCTGTCAGTCGCTGCTGGTTATTACCAAATCTTTTTTCATGAAGATCGGCAATTTGCAATATCTTAAAATTTTCGAATGACCGAGGAAGGTTTTCTATATATACAGTCTGCTCTGCTACTATGATCCTTTCATTTGAGGTGTAATAAAGTACACCTCCGACGATGATCACGATTACAAAACCAGCAAATATTTTCATTGAATTTTATTCCCTTCAAAAGGAGTAACTCCTCCCTCCTGCTCTATTCCTTCTTTTTTCAACACTTTCCATACAGTTAACCACAAGATTTGCATATCAAAAAGCAGTGTCTGATTCTCTACATAATATAAATCGTATTCAAACTTTTCTTTCCAGGAAATTTCATTTCTTCCATTTACCTGCGCCCAGCCGGTTATGCCAGGCTTCAAAAAGTGCCGCTTTTTCTGATCCGCAGAATACAAGTCTAAATATTGCACAAGCAGTGGCCTTGGACCTACAAGGCTGATATCTCCTTTTAATACATTCCAAAGCTGAGGCAATTCATCTAAACTCCTTTTTCTTATCCATTTCCCTGTATCTGTAAGTCTTTCATGATCAGGCAGCAGATTTCCATTACCGTCTTTTTTATTATTCATCGTACGAAACTTATAAAGTGTAAACAGAACTTCATTCTTCCCCGGTCTGACCTGCTTAAAGATGACAGGAGAACCGATACTTGTTTTTAACTTGATATAAGTGAATAAGAATACGGGAGAAAGTAAAAGCAGTAATACAAATGATACAGAAGTGTCAATCATTCGTTTTAACAAGATTTTCTCCCCCATTTCTATCTGAAAATTTTTCCATTGCTTCTGTCAATGGAGGCATTGATCTGTCTTTATTAGACAAAAGAGGTTCAAATGTACCCCAATCAATATTTAATTCTTTATCATTCCAAATGATTCCACCTTCAAATTCAGGAGCATAGTATTCATCAGTTTTGTAGATGACCTCTGTATTTTCAGTTAATGTGACAAATCCATGTGCAAAGCCTTTAGGTATATATAATTGTTTCTTATTTTCAGCACTCAGTACTATCTTGTAATGCTGCTTAAATGAGGGTGAATTGTTTCTCAAATCTACAATTACATCCAGTATTTCTCCATGAATGACTCTTATGAGTTTCGCCTGTTCATAGGGTGGGAGCTGTAAATGGAGTCCTCTTAAAGTACCCTTTTGCACGGAAAGGGAATGGTTTTCCTGTTTTGTAGGCAATAAAATATCTGCCCTTTCTAAAACCCTCTCATTAAAAGATTCCATAAAAAAACCACGGCTGTCTTCATGCAGCTGCGGCTCTAAGATTTTCACTCCTATAAATGGGGTGTATACAATATTCATTTAACTGCCTCCCTTCTCCTGCCCTCATACCACTTTTTCTCCCACCAGTCTTTGTTCTCTTTATACCATTCAATGGTAGAACGGAGACCGCTTTCCATATCAATTAATGGCTGCCATCCAAGCTCACGCTGTATTTTATCAGCATTTATTGCGTAGCGTCTGTCGTGTCCCAGCCTATCAGATACATAGGATATTAAACTTTGAGGTTTATCCAGGCTCATCAATATACTTTTTGCAATTTCCAGATTGGTCTTTTCAGATTGGCATCCGATATTATAAACCTCTCCGTCAATCCCTTCTTCCATTACTAATTTTATCGCCCGGCAGTGATCTTCCACGTGCAGCCAATCCCTGATGTTTAATCCGTCACCGTAAATAGGAAGATGTTCATCATATAATGCTTTCCCAATGAGTCTGGGAATTAACTTTTCAGGGAACTGATATGGACCGTAGTTGTTGGAACATCTAGTGATCATGACCTTCATTCCGTATGTCCTGCCATAAGCAAGTGTAATTAAATCTCCTGAGGCTTTGCTCGCTGCGTAGGGACTGTTAGGAGAAATAGGAGAATCTTCATAAAACAGTCCTTTCTGTCCTAAACTTCCATACACTTCATCGGTTGAAACCTGAACGAACGTTTTTACTTCGCAGTTTTTAGCTGCTTCCAGAAGAACCTGCGTACCTTTTACATTTGTATCCGTAAAAACAAGAGGATGTACGATACTGCGGTCTACATGACTTTCTGCGGCAGCATGAACGATTGTATCGATATGATAATGCTGGATTATTTCTTCCATTTTCTTTTGATCTAAAATATCACCTTTAATAAAATTCTTTTGCGAAGCAGTCGCTTCCGGATCGCCTGCATAAGTTAATTTGTCTACATTAACTACCAGATATTCTTTTTCCAGCATATCGACGAGATGTCTTCCAATAAATCCCGCTCCTCCAGTCACAAGTACATTCATCTCTTATTTCCTCCCTTTAGATAGCAGTTACTTTAGACATGTGTGGTGAATCTACGTTAGCGATCCTTACCAGATATTTTCCATACTCGGTTTTCGCTAAAGGTCCTGCCAGTTCCAAAAGCTCCGTCTTATTTATATACCCTTTAATATAGGAAATTTCTTCCAGGCATGCAACTTTCAAACTCTGCCTTTTTTCAATAATTTCTATAAATTGAGAAGCTTCCAGGAGAGATTCATGAGTGCCTGTATCAAGCCAGGCAAAACCACGTCCTAGAAGTTCAACTTTTAACGTTTGATCAGCAAGATACTGGTCAAGAATATCCGTAATCTCAATTTCTCCTCTTTCAGAAGGTTTTACTTTTTTAGCAAAGGACACTACTCTATTATCAAAGAAGTAAAGTCCTGTAATGGCATAATTTGATTTGGGAGCAGCTGGTTTTTCTTCCACAGACATTACATCTCCATTTTCCGCAAACTCTACTACTCCGAACCTTTCGGGATCCTTAACATTATAGCCAAACACCGTAGCTCCGCGATTATTATTACGTACTTTCTCCAGATGATACGTAAATTCATGACCGTAGAATATGTTATCTCCAAGTATTAAAGCGACATCCTCATTACCAATAAAGGATTCTCCTACGATGAATGCATCTGCCAGACCTTTCGCTTCTTCTTGCACTGCATAAGAAATGGACACCCCCAAATCTTCACCTGAGCCTAAAAGCTGCGCGAATCTCGGAGTGTCCTCTTTTGTTGAAATTATTAAGATTTCTTTTATACCTGCAAGCATTAAAACAGATAATGGATAATAAATCATAGGTTTATCATACACTGGCAGCAACTGCTTCGACATTGATTTCGTTAGAGGATAAAGTCGCGTTCCTTTACCTCCGGCAAGAATAATTCCTTTCATCTCTTTTCAGCCTCCAATGTTTTAATGTTTTTGTATCCTTTCGGAAATTGCAGCTGCCATCTCCACATATCCTCGCACATTGTTTTGATATTCCGTTTCGCTCTCCACCCTAACTCTTTTCTAGCTTTGTTTGTATCTGCATAACTTACAGCTACATCCCCTTCTCTTCTATCGGTAACAACAAAAGGAACGTGTTTTCCAGTAACTTCTTCAAAAGCTGTGATTAATTGAAGTACACTTGTCCCTTCTCCTGTGCCAAGATTGTAAGTTCCAACTCCTGTATGATCCATACCTTTATTTAATGCTGCAATATGACCTAGCGCCAGATCTGTCACATGGATATAATCTCTAATTCCTGTTCCGTCAGGTGTGTCATAATCAGACCCAAATACTTTCAGCTCTTTTTTTACGCCTGCAGCAGCCTGCATAAGAAAGGGAGCCAGATTATTTGGAGTTCCCTGTGGTTCTTCTCCAATAAGTCCGCTGTGATGAGCACCTATTGGGTTGAAGTATCTCAGGATAGATATACTCATTTCCGGATAGGCTTTCCCTGCATCTTCCAGCATTTTTTCAAGAATCAGCTTTGTTCTTCCATAGGGATTAGTTACCGAGAGACTAGCATTTTCCGTCACCGGCATATGCTGCTGATCACCGTAGACCGTCGCTGAAGAACTGAATACCATAATTCGTGTGTCATATATCCTCATACTTTTAAGCAAATTAATTGTAGACCCAATATTATGATCATAGTAAGAGAGTGGATCTGCCACAGATTCACCCACTGCTTTTAAACCTGCAAAATGTATTACTGCTTCTGGTCGTTCAATTCTGAATATCCTGTTTACTACCTCTTCTTTTCTTAAGTCTGCACAGTAACAGGATGTTTCTTGTCCTGTAATTAGCTTAATACGGCTTAAAACCTCCTTATTACTATTGCTGAAGTTATCTGCAATAGTAATCTCATGGCCGCTCTGTATCAGCTCCACTACAGTGTGGCTTCCTATAAAGCCCGCTCCACCGGTTACAAGAATTTTCATTTCATTGCCTCCTATATTAGCTTGCATTGATAAACAAAGAGTAAAACAGTTATTCTCTTATTATAAAATTAACTTATTTCTTATTTTGTAGACGTTCAAGGTGATATTAGGCATTTTAGCCCAAATCCACAACAGTGTTTTTTCTTTCGTTGTTACTTGAGAATTATTAATCATTTTCTGTTTCCATTTTTTAATTTGCTTATTCACTATTTTTAATGCTTTTTTTTGATCTTTCATATCTGCATTAAGAATATCGATTGTGAGCCCCCTTAGGGAACGGTAATAATTAGCTAAGTTAAGCTCAACAATTTCCTCAGGCAAATGATTATCTTTCATAAATTGATAACTTTCTTCAAAATTCATTATAATATCTAACCTTCCACTACTGTAATTCTGCAAATCAGCTCTTGTAGTGCTTGCTGCATGAATCAAATAATAATACAATTTTTCATCTGTCATTATTATTCTTTTCGCTTTATAAAGTAATTTATATTGTATCGCAGCGTCTTCAAATTTTCTGTTTAATGGAAATTTCACCTCTTCAAATAATTCTTTTTTGAATAATTTATTGCAGAGACCGAATCCGGTAAAGTTATTTTTTAACAGCATTGTTAACGCAGTTTTATTGTTTAATAATTGAATTGTACTTTCTGCGTAATATTCAAACTTAATCTCACTATCTGATTTCACTGAAAGCAATTTGCAAGTAGCAATCTCTGCATTATATTCTCTGCAGAGGTAATATAATTTCTTGATCATATCAGGATGCAGTGTATCGTCTCCATCTACCAGTAAATAATATTCTCCTTTGAAAAGATCTAAAGCTTTATTTCTTGCAGCAGATACTCCTTTATTTTCCTGGAATACATAACTAATTCTTGCGTCGATGGTAGATAATTTTTCACAAATCGATCTGCTGTTATCAGAAGATCCATCATCGATGATAATTAATTCGAAATCTGTGAATGTTTGGTTCAATATCGAGAGAATACACTTTTCAATATATTTCTCGAGATTATATACCGTTACCCCAACACTCACGATTGCATTACTCACAACCACTCCTCCCTTCAAACAATAGATTTTTCGAATTTCCTGACATTTATAAGCGAGCCGTTTTTCATTTCGTATATAATGTCGCAATTTTCTATAGTGGATAGTCTATGGGCAATGATGATAAGTGTTTTTGCTCCTTTCAACTGATTGAGAGAGTTCATGATTTCTTTTTCAGTGTTGTTATCAAGCGCTGATGTAGCTTCGTCCATAAACAGTATCTGAGGATCATGATACAACGCTCTGGCAATACCGATTCTCTGCCTTTGTCCTCCTGATATTCTTGCTCCCCTTTCTCCGATATTTGTGTATATCGAATCTGGTAGAGATTCCACAAACTCTTTTAGTTGAGCCTGTTCTAATGCTTTCCACGCTGCTTTCTCATCAATTTCATTTTCTTCAATTCCAAAAGCGATATTTCTTAAAATAGTGTCATCGGATAAAAAGATAACTTGCGGTATATAGCCAATGTTTCGCTGCCATAATTTTTTCTGTTTACTGATTTCCTGACCGTCAATAGTGATTTTACCTTCCTGAGGCTTTAACAATCCGAGCATGATATCCATCGCCGTAGTTTTTCCTGACCCCGATGCTCCGATAAAAGCGACAGAAGAACCAATGGGAATCTCCGCAGTTACATTGCTTAAAGCATGTGCTTCCTGAGCAGGATACCTATAAGAAACATGATCCATCTTTAATAGATGCTTAAATGTTTTATTCTTTTGTTCTTCACTGGATAATTGTAATTGCTCCGTAAACTCTTCATTATCGATATTTAAATCGTTAAATACGACTTCTAGCGCAGGATAATTATATTTTATTTGAGTAACCATCGATAAGACTCTCGTAATAGATGGCATTAGACGAAATGCTGCCATTGCAAAAAGTGCCATTGTTGTAACAATTTCTGCTGTGTTTGCTCCTTGAAAAATGACAATAAGCATAGTTATCAAAACAGTTGCTACTAAAAGTGTTTCAATAAATAATCTCGGGCTTTGATCCAGCATTTTTATATATCTGCCATTATTTGCTTTTATTTGACTGTAATGCTGGAAACTTTTTATGAAGAAGTTTTCTTTTCCTGTAACTTTTACATCTTTACTCGCACCAAGACTTTGGTTAATCCATTTAATCATTTTCCCGGTTACAGCTTGCTGTTCCGTTCCTAATCGCGATATTTTTTTCTTGAATATTCCGTAAAAAAGTCCGATGCTTAATCCTAATATTCCAATTGCTGATATAGTAGCCACAGGTGCAGTAAGCACTAATAATGTTAATATAAAAGTTATTACTAATATTTCCGTCATCAGCTGAAAGGCAGGCAATATCATACCTTGAAATACTTTAGGTACTTCAGCAGTTACATTTCTCAGCAAATCTGATGAATTCCGTTGTAAGTGAAAAGTATATGGTTTCTTTAAATAACTTTTTAGCAGCTGACTGGAAAGCTTCACCTGCTGATTAAGCAAAATTCTGTATTGAACATAGAAGAAAGCTAGTAAATATACATTTTTAAATAAAAATAAACTCATCATTATTATTACAAGAAATATCGTAAATTGCGTAAAGCTTGTAAAGTTAAACAATTCGTATACGTAATTTAAAATCGGCTGTGAATTAATTATGTCAGGGTTTGTAATGATCCCGACAAATGGGAGCATTAAACCTACACCCAATGTCTCCAATAAAGCTGCGCCTATCATGAGTATAAAAATTAATCCGAATTTCTTTCTCTCTCTTTTATTAAATAATGATGATATTTTTTTAAGACTTTCTTTCATTTGATTCTACCTCCTTTTTAAATGAAATTTTTGCGTACGGTTTCTACTTCTGTATTCAATGCTTGAATTAGTGAATGTCTTAATGAAGAATCTTTTAGTAGGGTTACAACTCCATTAAAAAGACTTTGATCGTCTATTTTAGTGATTAAACCAGTTATGTTATGTGTGATCTGATCCATTGCACCAGCTGTAGCAGTAGTAACGATGGGCTTATTCAGCGCTTTAGCTTCAGCTATTGTTATACAATATCCTTCATGATCAGAAGGCTGCACATATATATTTGCTTGATTAATATAGGGATAAGGATTTACTTGAGAACCTTCCAGAATGAAAATCCCTTCTAAGTTGTACTCGATTACTAATTGCATCATATGAGCTTTTAAATTTCCGTCGCCTATCCAGTGCCATGTTATATTGAAGCCGTGATCAATTAAGTCCTTGCATACTTTTAAAGCTCTTTCCGGGGCTTTTTCCTTTGTCAGCCTTCCTACGGTAACAATTTTGATCCCGGGATATTTTAATACCTCCTTACTAGAAGCCATTTCTTTAATTTTCGATGATGATACAATATTTTCATGAACTTCAACTTTATTTTTAATGTCAGGAATTAAATGTATCAACTTCTCAGCAGCTTGCTTCGACACAACGTAAATTTTATTGAATTGTTGATACATATGTTTTGCGAAAATTGGATCGAATCCTATTCGTGTAATATCAAAATGAATCCACTGTATCTTCTCCTTGGCCTTCACGCGGTAATTTGTAAAATATGTTATAAAATTCATCGGACCTGCATAAGCTATTGCCAAATCGAAATCCTCTTTTAATTCTGGCACGTCTTTCATCAAAAATTTATAGTACAGACGGGAATCATTCTTAACTTTTCTATAGATATATGTGTACATGAAAAAAAACGCTTCCCTAAAGGAGCGTTTTAATAACGATCTTTTTAATTGAGACCTGGGACTACAAGACAACTTAGGCTTTATATTAGCGTACTCTTTAAGTTCTAATATTCTTATATGAGAAGGAATCTCCTTTAACAAACCCCCTTTATTTTCGAGAAGCAGCAATGAAATATCATATTGATCCTGCGGCAGCTGATCTACTAAATTCAAAAAAGATTTTTCTGTTCCGCCTACATTCATATTTATTAAGATAAAAAGAACTTTTTTCATGTACTGCTCCTTTCTTATGTTTCAACGAGCTCATAAAATTTATTAATCTCTTCAACATTTCCTTTTGCTTCTAGTTTTTGATAACTGATTATTTTTTCTCTTAATGCAGGTTCTTCTACAAGTTTTTTTATACCGAAGTAGACAGCTTCTGGGTCAATATCTACAATAATTCCGTTTTCATTATGTTTCATCTGACTTTCCACTGCATCAAAACGAGTAGTTACAATCGGCGTATTTAACATTCTTGCTTCCGCTAAAGCAATTCCGAAACCTTCAAATCTGGAAGTCTGTACATATATATCCGCTTCCTTTATAAAAGGATAAGGATTTGACTTGACTCCCAATAAAATCATTTCTTTTTCAATATTTAGCTCTTTAATTCTAGATTTTATTTCTGATTCTAATGGTCCTTTCCCTAAAACATACCATCGAAAATTTAGTCCACCTTTTTTTAGACGTGAACATGCTTCCATTGCGATATCATAACCTTTTTGTTTTGCTAATCTGCCTATTGTAAGAATTTTAATACCCTTATATTTATCTTGAAATCCTTCTCCATTATCAGCCATTTTTGAAATCATTTTTGGATTATTTATATCATATATTACTTTTAGATCCCCTTTAATATTTAGTTTATTCTGCGTAAAGATATCTTTGGTTGTTCCTGATACAGTAACTACAGCATCAAATTTATTATAATGTTTTTCCTGGAATATTTTATTTTCACCCTTCAAATAGTAGCTTACGTTTACCCACGCCAGTTTCTTTAATGCATTTACTTTTTCTGACACATAAAACGTTGGCACCCCCTGTGCATAAGCGATAGCTGAATCATACAAAACAGGGTTTTCAGAAATTACTTTACTGGCACTTTTCCAAAAAAGCCGTGCCTTAGTTATATTATCTGATTTTTTTAATCTTAACTTATAAGAATATTGAATTCTCGCCATACTATGTGTGAGCGGGGAGCTTATAAGTGAATTCCATAAATTTTTTTTGACATGATCCATATATTGAAGAGGTGGAAGCAAATTCACCTGTTTAGGAACTAATTCTTCTAGCTCTCCTCCATAATTAAAAAGCTGAAGATCCACTTCATATTTTTCATAGTTGATCAGGTTCAACAGCGTTACAAGACTTTTTTCTGCTCCAGCACAAGCTAACGAATCTATCACAAATAGAAGTTTTTTTTTCATTATGCGCCCTCCTTTCTTCTTTCTAAGTTTACAGTTAATTGATTATAGAGATTAGGACTTACTATGAATACACTGTAAACAATTTTCTTTTTTATATTTTCAGATTTATTCATTATAATTTTAGGATATAACTTTTTAAATAATTTAAATATCTCTTTCCTTTCCCGGCTTGCATCAGGCAGTGCTTTTTGGGATTCAATATAATACCAGAAAAAGTGTTCACTAAAATGCCTGAGCGCTAATTTTTCCAGCTCAGGTAAGTTGTTTGAGTGAAATAGATTTACTCTTTCATATAATGCTTTCATTTTCTTAAACATTTGCTTTGTCATAGTTATTGGAGTAATACTGCCTTTCCTACCAGGAACAATAACATAAAAATATAAATCTGCTTTTATATATACAACTGTTGTAGATTGAAAAAGTAATTGGTGTGCTGTGAATTCTTCTTCATCTAATGTATCTTTCGGAAATGGGTATTGAGCAATTAACTCTTTCTTATATAATTTATTCCAATTCATGGTAAATGTCCGGTCAGTGCTGTATAAATATCTAAGAGCCTCTTGGTTATTTAAAATTTTCGCCTCATGAATGGCTACTTTATTTTTTAGTACCTCACTTTCGTGTGATAAATAAACGCCTTCTTCTATTGGCTTAAAATCGCAAATACTTATATCTGCTTTGTTCAGAAGCATTTCACTGTACAATATTTCAAGCATATTTGAGTGCATCATATCGTGAATGTCAATAAACCCAATATAATCACCTTGAGCATGTACAATTCCTGCATTTTTTGCTGAAGGTATATCGCTAATTGTTTCATTTAAAAACTTAATTCTATTATCTTTCTTTTTAAATTCATGTGCTTCTTTTATTATTTTTTTTGAAGCACCTGTATTTATCAATATTAATTCAAACTCTTGAAAAGACTGATTAAGAATGGATCTTAAACAATTCACTATCCCTCCTTCTTTTGAAGTTATAGGCAATATTATGCTTATTTTTACCATGTTAATTATCCTTTCTGCTTAGCTTTTAGCTGTAAGGAGTTAAAAGGCATTCCTGAGAAATAATCTTTTGTGAAGTACAGGACTGATTCGAAACGTTGTATAAATTACTTTTTGTTTAAATGCAGCATTTTTATACACAATATAAAAAAGATCGTTATACAATTTTTTTAATTTTTTTCGTTCTTCATGTGCTCCAGGTAAATCTTTCTGTGATTGTAAGTAATACCAAAAGAAATATGTTAAAAATCTTTCCAAAGCTGGTTTTACTAAATCAACGTAATTTTTCGAAATGAAAAATTCAAGTCTGTCATACAACGCTTGTACCTTGTCGAATTTTTTAACTGTCATGGAAGAATGGGTCGAACTGCCTTTTCTCAATACATAAAAATATAGCGGTAAGTGCACGTAAGAAATCTTTTTTGCTCTATCCAGTACTCTGTGTGCGGTGAATTCATCATCATAAAGGTAGCCGTTTGGGTACTTTATGTTATTAAATATTTCTTTTTTATATAATTTGTTCCAAGGCACAACAAAGGTAAACTTCTCATCAAACAAATGTGCAAGAGCTTCATACGAAGTGAGATGAGTTGAGGTTATAGTATTTATATTATTAAACCTGCCTATCTCCATTCCTTCGGGAGTAGGTTCATAGTCGCACACTGCAATATCTGCATTATCTTCCATCATCTGCTCATATAATATTTCCAGCATTCTTTCATGATAGTAGTCATCACAATCGATAAAAGCTATATATTCGCCCATTGATTGAGAGATTCCAGTATTTCTAGCAGCAGCTATGCCGGCGTTGGTTTTGTGAATGACTCTTATTCTATTATCTTTTGATGCAAAATCCTCACAAATAGAACCGCTGTTATCGGTAGATCCATCGTTAACCAATATCAGCTCGAAATTTGTAAACGTTTGATCTAAGACTGAATTTATACAAAGGGCTATATAATTTTCTAAGTTATAAATTAATGCTATCACACTAATTTTAGGCATTTTAAAGCTCCTTTCATTTTACAGAAGCTGTTAATATCTTCTTTTGGTTTGTGGAAATATAGAAATTCTTACTAATAAGGAATAACTTTAACTTATCTTTACGATTCAATCTTTCATTTTTTTTGATAGCTTTATAATTTTTTTGTAAGTTTTTACTTATATACGTAAATTGTTGATTCGCTTCTTCTTTATCATTAATTTGTTTGAGGATTATTTGAATATTATCGAAGATCCAGTAAGCATATCTTCTCCAAACTTCGCTCATTACTTCAGGATGCGCTCTCATTAAGTCCTTAATAATATTATCCCACGCTTCAAAACTATCCATTCTACCAATATGAAATCGAGTTGTTAGAATACTTTTTTCACGATGCCTATAGATATAACCAGTTCTCGAAGTGACTAATATTAACTCACTGTTCATTATAAGCTGGTGAGCTACAGCTAAATCCTCGTGAATTCTCCCTTCAGGAAATAAGATCTCATTGAAACATTTTCTTTCATATAATTTATTCCATAATGCAAATCTGTAAACATTCCCTCTGAACAATTCTCTTAATCCATTTTCTTTATTTAAAACTAGTAATTCCTGATCAGTTCTAAATTCTGTTAAAGAACTTCCAAATTGTCGTGCATGCCCACATATTGTTATGTCACTTTTGTGTTCAAGTGCTAAGTCTAATAGGTTTTCATACATATCCGGCAGAATCCAATCATCACTGTCTACAAAACCAATGTATTGTCCCGATGCTCTCTTTACACCGGTATTTCTTGCAGCACTGACTCCTTTTCTATTTTGATTGATTAAAATTACTCTTTCATCCCAGCTAACATATTTTTTACAAATTTCTAAACTTCTGTCATTCGATCCATCATTAATCAATATAATTTCAATTCTTTTCTCATTTTGATTTATAATACTTTCTATACATTCTTCCAAGTATTTTTCAACGTTATAAACAGGTACAATAACACTAACTAACGGAGAGTCAGTCATTTTATCCCCTCCACTACCGGCACTTCGGGATAATACTTTAGTTTTTCCTGCAGCATTGTAGAGGATACTCCTGGTGTATATGGAAAATATATGATTTCAACTCCATGAGGACGGAATTTTTCCTCCGTTTCTTTAAATATTTGTGACCCTTTCCAATCATCTCCAACAAACATTACGTTAAACTGGTACTTTTCCAAAGCTTCGTATTTATTTTTATTCCATTGAGGTACTACTTCATCTACATATTTTATTGATGCCACGATTTCCATACGTTCTGCGAAAGGAATAACAGGTGTTTTATGCTTGCAGGCCCTGACCAGCTCATCGGTGCTGACACCTACAACAAGATAATCACATTTTTCTTTCGCCTGCTTCAGGATATTTAAATGACCTACGTGAAAGACATCAAAAACTCCAGTAGTATAACCCTTTTTATATTGTTTCAAGAGGATTCATCTCCTTTTCTGAACACAATTGTTTAATTCTGTCTGTAATTTCAGCTGCTGCTCTTCCATTTTCAAATGAACCAACCTGGGACAAAAATGAATTTAGATTCTCTTTGTATCTTGCAGCATCCCATTTAACGATTGTTTCTGTTAACTCTTGCGCTGATTGGGCGATAGGAAATGGAAGATCTTCCAAGTTAAAATAAAATTTTCTTTCCTTTGCAAGATAATCGTTTAAATCTGGTGCAAATAATATAATAGGTTTACCTGTTAGCGCAAAATCAAACATCAGCGATGAATAGTCAGTAATTAATATATCTGTGATTGCCAGCAGCTCCTGGGTATCATCTGCATCATTCATTATTTTTCCTTGCATATTATTTACCATTTCTTTTACATGTGGATGAAGCTTTATAATTACCTCCCAGTCTCCTTCAAAATTTTCATTTAACGTTTTATTAATATTTATTCCCGGATAAAAGCCGTTATTGTTTCTTCGAAAGGTAGGCGCATACAGTACAATCTTCTTATTTTTCAAATCGAACTTCTTTTTGATTTTTTCCCGCTCTGCATAATCTGTCGAAAGTAGAACATCATTTCTTGGAGTTCCTTTTTCAAAAATTTCTCCATCATACCAAAATGCATTTTTCATTATTTCAGTGCTTTTTTGACATCCGGATAAAAGCAGGTCACACATTGAAGAGTCTCTGACAGCTCTCCTGATATAACCTTCGTCCAGTGTGTTCCCAGCATCTTTCTCAATTTGTTTTAACCTAAGCGAACTGTGCCAGGTCTGTAAGTAGAACTGATTCTTTCTTTTTGTAAAAAATCCAGGAAGTCTTTGATTAGAAATGATAACTTTTGCAGTAGCAAAATGAAACAATGCATGCATTGACATTGCCTGAACCGTTTTGAATGGAAGATTGCTGGTTTTATTAAGGATCCATACTATTTCAAATTCCTCTTTATGATTTTCCAGTATATAGTTCGTAATATATTTAGGGTTGCAGCTGTACTGGCCGCCGTCATAGCTCATAAATAAAAGCTTATTCCTTTTCACCGGGAATAAGCTGAAAACTGCTATTAATAGTTTCGTTATATTTATTTTAACCTGATTCATAAAGGCACCCTTTCTTCCTTTACTTAAAATATGGAGTTTACCGCAGAGAATTCAATATGCTGCGCTGCTTTTACAGAATATTTACTCTAGAAGCCGATCAGGTCGTCCGCTCCGGAAGGATGGGTTCTTGTTCTTTTCTGCTCCCAGTCTCCGCACTCACTTTGTGCAAGTAAAATTTCTTTAGTAATGAGGAATTTGTTTTGCTTCATGAGCGGTTTACTTTTATCAAAGATTCTTCAGGCAGGTGTTTATTCATTTTTCTTTTCAGTTTATTAAATAATAATTGTGTTAAATACAACGTTGGGTGTATATAGAACATTTTCAGCTTTTTACTAAGTTCCTTATCTTTTTCTGCAGCTTTTATAATTGTATCTTTTTCTCTTTTTAAATCTCGTTCAATTATAGACCGCTGTTTTTTTTGATCTCGATAAGGCTTGATCGTTAAGAGAAGACGATAATGTTCCAGTTGAAGTTTCCCAAGCTGCCTGTATGCTTCGGAAGTTAACCCTTTGTAATTTTCTTCTATAAAAGTAACCCTTTCTTTCATTCCTTCAATAATATCTAAATGTTTTAAAGTATATTTACCTACAATGCTTTCTTCTCTCTGCCGGTAATAATAAAGCGGTTCTCGATTGATTACATATGTTTTCACTTTCGCCATAACTAAATGTGCCCAGAACATATCTTCAAAAAGCATCCCTTTCCGAAACGGTATAGAACGTATTACATTTGTCTGATATATTTTCCCCCATGCAAAATTTTTTACTTCCTCATTTTCCAATAGCTTTTCCATTAATGAATTATTATCCAATAGTTCTATGGAGAATTTATTGGAAAACATTTTGTTATCCAATAGCAGCTTATCTGGATACGCATAATAAAAAGAAGACTGCACGACTTCAGCCTTCTGTAAAACTGCTATTTTTAAAGTTTTTTCTATAAACTCAGGGTCCAGCCAGTCATCACTATCTATAAAAACAGTGTAATCTCCTTTAACTTGTGCCATTCCTGCGTTCCTCGCATCAGACAATCCTCCATTTTCCTTATCAATAATTTGAATTCTTTCGTCTTTATAGGAAGCTGCTAATTCTCTGCTTTTATCTGTAGTACCATCATTTACAATTATGATCTGCAAATGATCATATGTTTGATTCAAAATAGACTCTAAACAAAATAATATATATTTTTCCACTTTATACACTGGAACAATTACACTTACTAATGGTTTCATATTTGCCCCCTTACCAAGGAATGAAACCTGTCGAGGTGCTTGGCTGAAGAAAAATCGTATTCTGCACATCCTTTTATAAGCTGAGTCCTCAGAGTTTCATTGTCTTTCAGCAGCATTATTCCTTTAGCGATTCCTTTGGGAGATAATTCGGTTATAAAACCATTGATCCCGTGATGCACTTGACTGGCTGCTGTGGCATAATTTGTAATTAAAACTGGCAGCTTCATTATCTGGGCTTCTGTAACAGTCACTGCTTTCCCTTCATACCTGGAAGGCTGCACATATAAGTGTGCTTGTTTTAAAAAAGGATAAGGATTAATTTTTTTTCCCAGAAATATAATATGATCTTCTAAATCATTATCTTTTACTAGCTTTTTCAGTTTATCCAGCTCTCCTCCATATCCGACAATATACCAGGTAAAATCATCCCTGCCTTTACTTTTTAAAATTCCGGCTGCTTCTACTGCTAAATCTATTCCTTTAGCATATGATAATCTCGCAACTGTAATAATTTTAAACTTTCCTTTATCCATTTCATTACTGATCTCTTTTCCTGCTTCTAATTCTATACTGTGAGGGGAAGCCATATTTTCAATTACTATTATCTTTTCTTTAAGTGCGGGGTGCACGTTTACAAATGCTTCTTTACAGCTTTCTGATACAGCGACAATGCTGTTAAACTTCTGCCACATCTCTTTATCTCTCTTTAAGTTCACTTCCACTGTTGAAAAATCCGTATGAATCCATGCAGCCTTTTTATGAGCTTTCACTTTATTCAATACTGTGTAATGCGGCCATAAATAACTTACCGCTAAATCATAATCTCCTTGTATATCTGGCAGATACCGCATACTTTTAAGCCACATTTCCTGCATCTGGCGGTACCCCGGTTCGTTAAGAGATAAATAAATTTTCTGCATTGATGCATTCCATTTTGCAGCCAGTCTCACTTGACCAAACTTAAAATTTCTTTCCAAAAAAATCTCTTTTATCGATTTTCTAAAAGTAGCATATTCTTGAGCTTCAGGAAGCAAATTCACATGTTTTGGAATGAACTCCATGAATTCACCAGTATGCCTGTATAAAAATAAGTCTATTTCATAGGGAGCATCCTTTAATTCGTTTAATAGAGATATTAAACTTCTTTCAACACCGCCCACTTCAAGATCAAAAGAGACAATCAGCAGTTTTTTCATGTTTCCCCTCCTTTCTCCAGTAAATATAATTCAGACATTCTTGCTGTTATTTTTTGAGTATCATATCCCTTTTCCATTATTTTTCTTCTTCTTAAATCTGTACCTTTATGTTTTCCCTGTAAAGCTGCTTTTTTTATTTCAACTATCCACTCTTTCTTACTTTGCTGTAAAGAAAGCTGTTTTACGAGCTTCAGGCCAGCATCAGCTTCAGGCTGGATAAACTCCGACGTTATACACGGTACACCTGCGGCCTGGGCTTCCAAAAGCACCAGCCCTAACCCTTCATATGTGGAGGGAAAAACAAATACATCCATGGCATGAAGGGCGGTACTCGGATCCTTTAATGCCCCTGTAAATATAATATACTCAGTTAATCCAAGTTGGGCTCCTTTCACTTCCAACTGCTTTCTCAAATGTCCTTCACCTACTAATAAAAGCACTGCTTCCAACTTTTCTGTTCTCATCTCTATAAGCAGATCTAATAAAAACTCGTGATTTTTAGCTTCCATTAACCTTCCAACATGCCCAATGACGAGTTTATTCTGCAATCCGTTATCTTTTTTGAATTTCATCACTTCCGCTGACTCTTTTGCTAAAAATTTTTCTGTTTGAATAATATTCGGCAGCCATTCAGCGTTCGTATGTCCATACAAAAATACTCCAGCTTCTTTACTGCATGTAAGAAAAAAACTCGAGTATTGATTGATGAATTTTCTCATCATTAAAATATACAGTTTTCTTTTTAATGTGAAATTGTCATCTTTTGTAGTGTGAGCATGTGAAATGCGTATTTTAACTCCTGCAGCTTTTGCTGCTGCCATGACAACACCGCTGTGAAACAGTGTATGTGCATGTACTGCATGATAATTTTCTTTTTTCATTAATTTGTAAAGTTCTTTAAATGAAGTTGAATTTCCGGCATAAACAATTCGGCCGCCCAGTGATTTTATTTCGTCATCAAAATATCCATTCATTTTTGAGAATGTTAAAAAATCAAATTGAATAATCCTGCGGTCAATTGAACGATATAGATTCATCAGCATAGCCTCGGTGCCGCCTATATTCATTGCACCAGTTACCTGCAGCACACGAATGCTTCCCATATTGTCACTTCCCTTGTGTGATTGGTTTCGCTGTCTGTATTGTTTTCCAAATATTAAAAATCCGGCTGGGAGGAAGCGTAATTTTTTGAAAAGTAATTACTTCCCCTTCTTTTATAGGTTTTTCAATTATCATATTTTTCATAAGGCCAATTGGCACGTGATCCGGTTTCTCAGAACTTGTGACAGCTTCACCTCTGATATCAAAGCTTCCAATTGCTTCACGAATATATTCTCCAGGATTCAAGTCACGCTTTGCAATACCAGCAACACTGACAGAAGGATTGGTGGAATTTGTAAGCAACGGTTTTTTTCCTTCTACCACTCTTTTAATAGTTTTAATGATTTCCAAATGACATAAATGGTACGGAGTAGTAAGGGTATAAATTGGCCCATCACCTACCTTAAAATAAGAGAGTTCATTTTGCTGGTCATCTTCGTGAGTAGCAGAGATAAATACTCCAGGAGGTCCTTCTTTACGAATGATATAGTCACTAATAGGAGTTTTTAATTCTATTGCTTCTGCAGCCAATGCTGCTCCAGCTCCTTCAATAGACCGTGCTTGCAGGCCTGATAATCCTTGCTTTATGATTGCTGCGTTCAATCCGTTCGCAACTAACGCCTGCTCAATCTGCACTTTTGTTCCATCAGTAAAAGATGTAACTTTAGCAAGGCTGATTCCTTTTAAATTGGCCCAGTACTTCATATCCTTTAAAGTTGGATTTGTGTTTAAAAAACCTTTAATATTTCCATATACAAGAGGATGGAATCCCATATCAATCATATTCTCATTTAAAGAGGCCAGGCTGCCGGGCTGATCACCTTCCGCTTCTGTAATATATCCTGTGCCAGTAAAATAAGATCCTGTGGTAACTTGAAGTTCTGCATTCATCGTTACTACCGGAAGCCCTTGAAAATGTGCTTCTTCAATAACATTAGATCCATGTTCAATATCTCCACTGCATTCAACAATGATATCTGCTTTATTTGTAAACTCTACCAAATTATTTGTGAGTATACTTTGAGGTACTACCGCTACCTCCTCTTTTCTTCTTCTAGTCAATACACTGCTTACCTGGTAATTATGGTCTCTAACTAATCTTTTATATAAACCAGCTGCAATAAATCCTGTGCCCGAAATTCCGATATTTATCATATATCTATGCTCCTATCCTTTGACAGATTTTTTTTGCCATTCTATAAACTCCAGTACTTTCTCATATTCTTTTAATTCTACTTCTGTGAGATTTAAACTCGATATCCGCTGCAAAATTGTTTCATATTCTTTCTGAATCTCGTTTTCGGCTTTTAAGTCAAGAATTGTAATCAAATCCGTTTCCAGTACTTCGGCCAGTTTTTCCAGAACTTTAATTGAAGGATTTTGATTGATTTCTCTTTCAATATTACTTAAATTTGATTTCGATATATTTGCTTTCTCAGCAAGTTCAGTAAGAGTTATCCCTTTCTTTTTACGAAGCCGGGCAATGTTTTTCCCTATCATTCTCACTACCTCATTTTCTATAGAGTTAGAAGATTACCGCCTCCTGTGAAATGGTGGTTCTCGTATTTTCCCTTAAAAGATTCATGACATAGAGCTGTTCTTCTTTCGTCATATTCGTTCCTGAGGGAAGGCATATTCCATGCCTGAAAAAAGTTTCAGCTACACTCAGTCCTTTCGTATGCTGATAAAATTCCGTATTCTGAAATAGAGGCTGCATATGGAGCGGCTTCCATACTCTTCTTACCTCTATTTGGTGGGAACGCATCGATTCAATTATTTCTACAGGATCTGAGTCTGAAGGGAGTAAACATGCAGTCAGCCACCTTGAAGATCTTGAATTGCTGTATTCGGGCATAAAGTAAAAAGGTAGTGACTGTGCGTACCTTTGATAGATTTTTCTTTTTTCTTCTACTCTTTCATTTAACACTCTTAACTGAGCTCTTCCGATGCCTGCCAGTACATTACTCATTCGGTAGTTATAACCTTTTTCTTTATGCTGGTAATGTTCAGCCTCTTCCTTTGCCTGTGTTGCCAAAAACTTCGCTTTATCTGCAAGGTCTTTTTTGTTTGTAACGAGCATTCCTCCACCGGAAGTGGTAATTATTTTATTCCCATTGAAAGAATATATGCCGATATCACCTATGGTTCCCGAAGCCTTCCCTTTGTAAGATGATCCAAGTGACTCAGCTGCATCTTCTATTACCGGCACTTTGTATTTATTACAGATTTTCATAATCTCTTCCATCCTGCTTGTCTGTCCATAGAGATGCACTACAATTACAGCTTTCGGCAGTTTCTTTTTCTTATAAGCAGTACTCAATGCACGCTTCAGAGCTGTGGGAGACATGTTCCAGGATGTCGGCTCTGAATCAATGAATACCGGTTCAGCCCCCTGATACAAAATAGGATTGGCACTTGCTACAAATGTAAATGTAGAACAAAATACTCGGTCCCCCTGCTTGATTCCCAAAACCGCAAGAGCTAGATGGATGGCTGCCGTTCCAGAGGTAACTGCGACTGCATACGCCGCTCCAGTCAACAATTCCATTTCCTGTTCAAAAGCCTGCAGGTGCGGTCCTACCGGCGCTATCCAGTTGGTTCGAAATGCTTCTTCGATATAATTCTGTTCCTCTCCGCTCATATGCGGAGGTGATAAATATATAGGTTTACGAAGGGTACTTTTCAACTTTGCTTCCCCCTTTTTGTTTCATGACAGCTGGCGAACCTATCGCAGTAATATAAGCGGGGATAGATTTAATCACGGTGGAACCTGCCCCAATTACAGCCCATTGTCCAACTACTTTTCCAGGTATAACGGAGGCATTGGCTCCGATATGCACACCATTCATTATTTTTACACCGCCAGTTAATACTGCCTGTGGTGAAATATGCGTATAGTTTCCAACTATACAATCATGTTCGATTACAGCTCCTGAATTAATAATAGAATGCTCCCCAATAACTGCTTGTGCATTTATTACTGCATTCGGCATGATTACCGTGCCGAACCCTATCTTTGCGCTAGGACTGATAACTGCCGAAGGATCTATCAATGTTGCATAACTGGTGAGAGGAATTGCCAGGCGCTTGAATATTTTTTTTCTGATTTCATTCGTTCCTACTGCTATGATCCATTTTGCGTCAGGAAAAGTTCTTCTAATTGGCTCCACTCCCATAAAAGGAACATGAAGTTTATGATCTTTCATGTACGCTTCTTCGAATGCATCGTCTACTACCGCAACAATTCTAAACTGTGCTTCCCTTAACACAATATCCCTTAATACTTTACTGTGACCGCCATTCCCTACTATTACTAAATCCTTCATGTTCCCTCCTCCTCCCGGAAAAATGGCAGATACTCACTTTGATAGTTTATGTTGAGTGTTACGCTGTATTCATAAAAAAAATAAAATAAGTAAAGAACTACTATCACGTAATAAATAAACCGCTGATCTTTTTCTGCGAATACTTTTACAACCCAGGAGATTAATATTAAGGAGAAAAGGTCGAAATATATTGCCATCCTTGCAAATATCCATTGCTGTGTAGAAACCATCATAAAAATAAAACCCATTAATGATAGGTTTACAACAATGTGGCTCTCTGGAAATATCTCTTTTAATTTATGTCTCCCGAAATAAGCAAGCATCACTGGTGCCGCTGTTACCATCACCCTGATAATATTGGCTCCTCCTTCATCAAATTCTGAATAAGAGCCGTATTTTGTTTCTGAAATAGCACCGAATATTATATGAGAAAACTGATCATATCCAAAAGCAAACACTGTTCCGGCAAATACAAGTGCCATTGTAGATTTCGTCCATGCTTCTCTTCTCACAATAAAATATACGGGAAGCATTATTAATGCACTTTGATGAAAAGTAGAAGCCAGTAAAACGGTAAGTACGTATGGAATTAA
The DNA here is from genome assembly GCF_900103955.1 of Alkalicoccus daliensis. Lineage (GTDB taxonomy): Bacteria > Bacillota > Bacilli > Bacillales > Salisediminibacteriaceae > Alkalicoccus > Alkalicoccus daliensis. The sequence goes on along the minus strand of NZ_FNIL01000001.1, from coordinate 132,987 downwards.
CTTTCCTTTAAATAAAAATGATGCTCCTGCAAATACAATAGAAGCTGCTAAATATTGCCTCATTCCGTTCATGGAGACAAGGAACATTCCTGAAGTTATGAAAACATATAAACTTAGTTCAAATAGACGGGAATATTTATATAATACTGCTGTAATTAAAGTGAGCGTGATTAAGGAAGCTGTAAATATTAATATTTGGCCATCAGAAGATATATGCTGAAGCAGCCACTGTAATACTGCAAAACCAGGCTCTTCCGCTTCCAATGCAAGATTCAGACTCCATACTGTTTCATCAAATATGTCTCTGTAAACATAAGTATCTCCAATTCCTCTCCGTAAGCCGGCAACAGCCACCATTACGGACAATGCCAATAACGCAAGATATGCATTCGGTTTTGCTTTTGGAGGGAAAGAGAGGTCCTGTATGACAGGCACAGAAAAATAACGCGCAGTAAATGCAAAACTGAATACTGCACCCAGGTTGAGCCATAGCATTTCCATCTTATCCCTCCTTTTCAAATGCTCATTTAGTCGTTTTAAATTTAATATAGCTTGTAAGCAGCATCCCGGCGGGAAGAGCAGCAATCGTTAAAATTTTTTCCGGAGTTTCCTTCAAAAATTTTTTATTTTTCATCAGGAGCGAACTTGAAACAAAATGTACTGCCTGACGGAATTTAAAAGTAACCGTTGCATAGGAAAGCTGCATTAATTCTTTTCTATAAAAAGCAAACCCGCGGGGGTTTCTTCGGTACTGGTGAAACATATTGTGCGATGATCCGTCGAGCTGATAATCTACACAGCAGACCACCTGGTTTAATATTAGAAGTGGAAATTTTTCATCAATTTTTAAATATTTATAATCAAGTCCTACATACCGTTCATTGTGAAAAAGTGGGTAACGGAATTGTTTTGTTAATTCACTTCGGTATATAAGTTTTTTATCTCCCCGTACTTTATGTTTATGATAGAGATTATATAAAGTGGCTGCTTTTATCGCTGGGAGTCTTGTTCCTATCACATCACCTTTTAAATTTTCATTTAAACATACAATGCCGCTCACTTTTTCAGAACTTTCGTTTTTCCAAAAGGTTAAAATTGTCTCCACAGCACTGTCGGTAAAAAAATCATCTGAATCCAGACATACATTCAGTTCTGTAGATATATTTTCATACGCCGTATTGTGCGCTCCGTGCATACCCTGATTCGGCTGATAAAGATACTTAATTTTTATTTTGTTTTCAGTTATCCAGTCGGAGACCAATAGGTTCGTGTTATCTTCCGAACCATCATCGATGATCATCCAGATAAAATCTTTAGTCGTTTGCCTGCATAAACTTTCATAACACCTGTGCAGGCAGTATGCACGGTTATACGTGGGAGTAAATATCGTTAATTTTTCCATATCGCAACTCTCTTTCTCTCCCGACATAAAAGTTTTCAAGGACTCTTGCTGACTCCGCTGCATCAAATGATTTTATTCCCGCATCTATTTTAGGAGATCGTCTTGCATCACCTCTGCTTCGTGCGCGGAGCATTTCATTTTCCCAGCTGCTTGTCTCTTTTAATGCTAAGTAGTTACATAATCCGGCTCCTATATCTACGTCCCTAGTAATCACGTCTGAAAGAATACAGTACAGTCCTGCTGCCTGAGCTTCTATTACGGAAACAGGCATGCCCTCATGCAGTGAAGGGAAGCAGAATACATCCATTGCATGCAAAAAAGCAGGAATCTCTTTTCTGATTCCTGTAAAAATTACTGCTTTATCTATACGTAAGTTTTCTGCAAGCAACTGAAGTTCTTCTTTTAGCGGGCCATCTCCAATAATTATTAGTCGTGCTTTCTTGTTTTGCTGGTAAACTGCAGCAAACCTTTTTATAAGATATTTTTGATTTTTTTGCGGCTGCAGCCTTCCTACAGTTCCAAAAAGTGTATGTTTTTCAGTTAACCCCAGCGCAGTTCGAATTCGCCGCCGCTGCATTCGGTCAAAAAGAAAATCTCCTGTATTGATACTGTTTGTCAATAATAAATAGGAAGTGTTATCAGGAAACAGCCATTGTCCTGCTTCTTTTGAACAGGCTATCTGATGCGTCGAGGAATCTTTTATTTTTTTTCCTATATTCCATTTATATAATTTCATTACCGTATTTCCTTCACTCATCGTATTATGGCTGTGGGCAATTCTTACTGGCACTCCTGCCATTTTTGCCCGTTCTAAAATATTTCCGCTCAGTTTATCCATATGCGCGTGTACTATTTTATATGGATGAGCTGTGAAAAAACTGTCGAGTGTATTTAAATATTTTGTATGGCCTTCTCTTATCGAGGGAATCCGGTAAATTCTTCCTCCCAGCTTTCTTATCTCTTCATCATAAGCTCCTTCAAAAGAAGTTAAAAAATCAAACTGTATTTCTTTTCTGTTAATATTTTTATAAAGATTCATTATCAGTGTTTCTGCTCCGCCTCTGTTCATGTTTACTACTGCGTGGAGCACTCTGACAGGCTTTGTCATGCCAGCACCTCCTTTGACTCGTATAATGTGATTAATTCCTCCATTACTACCTTTTCGCAATACTTTTCGCTGATCCTCTCATATGCTCTTCTTCCAAGTTCTTTACGTTCTTCTGGATGTTCTATTAACTCATTTATTGCTTCTGCAAATACGCTGCCCTCTTCCAGGGGAACTAAAATGCCGGCTCCTTGTATTAATTCCCGGTGACCACGATTTTTTGTAGCTACCACCGGCAGCTTGTGGGACATTGCTTCCATTACATTCACCGGCAGGCCTTCTCTTAAACTGGAAGCTACTGCGATATCACTTGCTGCATAAACCGCGGAAATATCTTTTCTATATCCTAATATATGAATATTTTTAGACATGCCGTATTCTTCTGCCAGCTGAATGATTTGGTTTGGATCACCAAGACCTGCAAGCAGCAAATGTACGTGAGGATGTTTCTCTAATACTATTTTCATGGCCTTAATCAACAGCTGTTGATTTTTATTTTTATTAAATTCCGCTGCATAGCAGAGCACGATGTCATCTCTGCGAAGCTCAAGTTCTTCTCTTACTTCTTTTCCTGTATATTTTTTTATTGCCGGAGGCACGCCAACTCCATGAACATGCACTATTTCTTTTGCTGGAAATCGATGTTTGACCGCCCGATTATAATCTTCTTCATTAATGGTTACTAATACATCTGTCCACCTGGCACATAAACGTTCAATGGGATAAAACATCATCCACTGTTTCAATGGAGCTCCTTTACAAAAGTGAAAGCCATGGGCTGTATAATATAGGATGCTTTGATTTTCAACACTTCTTGCGGCAAGCCTTGCAAGTACGCCTCCTACAGGAGTATGACAGTGTATAATATTGTAATCGTATGTTTGAATTAATTTCTTCAGCTCTTTATAAGCTTTGAAGTTTTCTTTATCAAAAGGATTTCTTCTGATAGGAAGCTCGAACTGTTTATCAGTATATGGGAGTTTTTCTTTCCCTCCGGAAGCTACATGTACTTCATATCCATTTCGCTGGAGCCATGCCATAAATGGCAGATGAAATGTACTGAAGTGATAGGCTACTGTTGCACATAAAAGTACTTTTTTCATCACCTTTCCTCCATTGCAAGTAAGGAAAGTTCATTTTGCATAAAGCTGATGAGAGAGTCACGTAAATCTTTATCTCTCATTGCATAAGAAATTGTCGTTTGAATAAATCCTAATTTTTCTCCGACATCATACCGCCTGCCTTCAAAATCATATGCATAGACAGCTTCTTCCGCTGCCATTTCATTAATAGCATCCGTTAATTGGATCTCTCCGCCGGTACCTGGCTGCAGTGTCTCCAGTAATTGGAATATGCGGGGAGATAATATATATCGGCCTAAAATGGCAAGATTCGAAGGAGCATTGCCGGGCAGTGGCTTTTCAACAAGTCCCTTTACTTCGTAAAGACGATTGTTTTTCATTGTACTTTCTACTATTCCATATCTTGATGTTTCTTCTTCCGGTACTTTTTGTACACCCAGGATAGACCCTTTATGTTTCTCATACTCCTCCATAAGCTGCTGCAGGCAAGGTTTGTCAGAATGGACAATATCATCTCCCAGTAATACAGCAAAAGGTTCATTCCCTATGAATTTTCTTGCACACCATACTGCATGACCTAATCCTTTCGGCTCCTTCTGGCGGATATAATGGATGTCCACTAATGTAGAGGAAACCCTTACTTTTTCCAGCAGCTCTAATTTCCCTTTTCCCCATAAAGTTTCTTCCAGTTCAAATGCATGATCAAAGTGGTCTTCAATCGCACGTTTTCCTTTGCCTGTAACTATAATAATATCTTCAATTCCTGCAGCAACTGCTTCTTCTACAATATATTGAATAGTCGGCTTATCTATGATAGGAAGCATTTCTTTAGGCATCGCCTTCGTAGCTGGAAGAAATCTTGTTCCTAGCCCTGCAGCAGGTATAATTGCTTTTCTAACTTTCATCCAACTCACCCCTTTTATTATTATCCTGTTGAAACAATTTCCATTGGGAACGTCTTTCTGTTCGCCAGTTCCAGTAAACGATCACGAAGCGTATCTTTGTCCAGTTCGTGATACTGTGTTATAAACTGTTCAATTTCATGGAGTGGTATTTTAGTGGCTTTTCCTAAATAAATTTTTGGATACACCTGTTCCTCGTGAATTTCATCACTGTTCAGCAGTTCTTCATACAATTTCTCGCCACTCCTTATTCCTGTATAAGTGATAGCAATCTCTTCCTGTGTGTATCCGCTCAAGGAAATCAGGTTCCTGGCCAAATCCACAATTTTCACAGGCTCCCCCATATCAAGAACGAATGTTTCTCCGCCTTTGGAAAGACTGCCTGCCTGTAAAACAAGGCGGGAAGCTTCTGGAATTGTCATAAAGTACCTCACCATTTCGGGGTGGGTTACTGTAACCGGGCCTCCCCTTTCAATTTGTTTTTTAAATAAAGGAATTACGCTGCCGTTACTGCCCAATACATTTCCGAACCTGACGATTGTAAATGAAGTATTACTCCTGTCATTCAAGTGAGTGATTAGCATTTCTGCCAGTCTTTTTGAAGCTCCCATAACGCTTGTGGGATTGACAGCTTTGTCCGTAGAAATCATTACGAATGATTTTACTTTGTTTTCCAGTGCTGCTGTAGCAGTATTTAAGGAGCCAAGCGTATTATTTTTCACTGCTTCCCATGGACTTTCCTCCATTAATGGTACGTGTTTATGTGCTGCCGCATGGTAAACTTGGTGCGGCTGAAACAGCTGCATTACTTCGCGCATTCTTTCTAAATCCTGCACATCTGCAATTACCGGAAGAATTTTCGTTTCCCCTGCTTCTTCTTTTAGCTCCATATAAATATGATAAATACTGTTTTCGCCATGTCCCAGAAGGACCAATTTCTCGGGCCTGAAATAAATTATCTGTCTGCAGAGTTCAGATCCAATGGACCCCCCGGCACCGGTTACCAATACGGTTTTTCCTTTAATGGAGGATTCAATTAGTTCATGCTGCAGTTTCACCTGCTCTCTTCCTAATAAATCTTCAGGAGATACATCTCTTAATTCTTTTACAGAAAGTTTTCCAGTGACCAAATCTTCTATCATAGGCAGGATTTGAGTTTTTACATTCGCTTGTAAACAGGATTCGTATATTGTCTTCATTTTTTTTCGTTCCAAAGAAGGTATAGCAATTATTATTCTTTCAATTTCAAATGCTTTTACAAGCTCTGGTATCTGGGAAGTGCCGCCTGGCACAGGGAGAGCGAATATATCCAGCTGCTGTTTATTCGGATCATCATCGACGAACAATACTGGTTTTAGTTCACATTGAGCATTATATAGCAGCTGCCTTGCTATCATCGTTCCAGCTGAACCGGCCCCAACAATCAATGTTCTTTTCCTTTCTTTTACATGCTGAAAAGTCGATTCTTTTTTTAATCGCCATAAAAACCTTGTGCCTCCTATTCCCAGAACCATCAATACCCATGTGACAAAAAGCACTCTGTATTGTATGTGGGAAAATAGAATAAATTGTATACTGCCGTTTAACAATATTGCAACTGTCAGGGTTTTCAATATGTTTTGCAGTTCCCCAACACTTGCGTATTCCCATGCCTTTCTATTCATTTTGAAATAAATGGAACTCAAATGATAACTAAACAGTATGATCGAAGCAGAAAGCCAATAGTTGATACTGAACACTACACTTGGTACATCTACAATGATAAAACTTGCTGAAAATGCAATTAAAATAATCAGAGTGTCCAATAACATTAAAAGTTGATTTCTTATTCGATGATTCAATCATTTCCCCCCCTTTTATTAGATATTCATTCTCTTTCTCTGCTAAACGTTTTGATCATCAAACTATTTAGAAGAAAAAAAGAAAAATAGGCATTCAACCCACCCTCACTCCATACTAATGACGACTCGCGTCTAAGGTGCTGCTGCACCCACGGCATGGACGAGTATTTCTGTTGATAAAGGAGAAGAAATAACTCCATTGTTCTTTATTTAATTTAAATGTGCTTAATAACGAACAAATTTGTTAAAAATTTTTATTTTTGCAGCCATGCTAATTTTCTAGTATTAAAAACCGCTCCTGTAATATGAATACCATAACTTTTAAAGGCCGTACGCATATTCATGAGATCTTCTGTATTTGTTTTTTTCTTACGAATAATAACGATACTGCTGTCTGCTTTTGCAGCTAAAATTTTAGCTGCAGTGCTTTCTTTCATTGCTTCTGTGTCTATGAACACATAATCATAACTATGGCGGAGCGCAGTGATGAGAGCATTCATCTGACTGCTGTGAATAATAGACTCAAGCTGTTTGGAAATCGTTCCGGCTGGCAGGATTGAAAGACCAGGATAGGAAGTTCGTTGAATACAGTCTGTGAGACTGCTTTCTCCTGTTAAATAATTACTTAACCCCTGCTCATTTGATAAGTGAAACGATTTATGCAGTCCAGGTTTTTTAAAATCTCCATCTATCAGGAGTACTCTTTTTTCTTCTTTACAGAAGGTTAAACCGATATAAGTTAAAAAATTTGTTTTTCCGTCTTTTTCGTTAGGCGAAAGAACAGTAAAAATTTTTAAATTATTTTTATTTGCAGCAAAAGTAATATTTGCTTTAATTCGCTGATAATCCTGGTCTACTCTCGAACCGCTCGATTCATAAAATGCCATAAATTCTTCTTTATTCTTAAACAATTTTTTCACCTCTTTTTAATTCCGGTATGTTCTTTTTTTTCGAACTCCTCATAGAATATTTATCAATTTTTGAGATCATCCCTAATACTGGTACTTCCAGCAGGTTTTCAATTTCTCTTTCAGTTCTGATTCTTTGGTCAATGCTGTCCAGTAAAAATGCTGCTCCTACTCCAGCTGCTAATCCTGCAACCAGTGAAAATAATGGCATCATGTTTGTATCTTCACCTGCGATAATACCTGCTTCTTTAATATCTGCTTCAGATAATATCGTTACAGTATTAATACCAGTGATTTCTTGTGATACTTCTGGAAAAACTTCTACTATTGTATTTGCTAAAACAACTGCTTCTTCCGGAGTTTTCTCCGTCGCCGTCACCCTAATAATCTGAGATCCTTCTACTTCTTCAGTAGTTATTTTTCCATTCAGTTCAGAAATACTTGTTTCCCATGGGAGTTCTTCCACTACCTTTTCCAACACTGCAGGTTCATTCATAAGAGCTGTCATTGTTTTCATATTAACTTTAGGGCCCTCTCCCTCTCCTACTAATACTGAAGCAGTCACAGTAGCAAGTGAATCTGCAGTTTCACTTTGGAAATAATAGTTTCCGCCTCCTCCGATAATCATGGTAAATAAAACGATAACCCAGGATTTCCTCAGTAGAGAAGTTAATATTGACCGAAGCTGGATTTCTTTAGTTGCACTCACCACTGCTTCACTCCTTTTTATTGTTTTGTTCATAATAACGAATACATATGAAGATTACGTTCTATATTTAATTCTTTCTCCAATAATAATTCGTAATAACGAACAAGTCAATAGAGATTTATTAATTTATTATTGAAAATTATGAAAAATGTTCTTTGCAACGAACATTTGTAATTGTTTTTAATCACCCTTCCATAGTGATTTTTTATTTAGCAGAATCAAGTACATTTAAGTATTTGGCTACCTTGAAAATAAAAGTTCTGCTAAAAAGAAGTAATACTGCTGCTTCACTTTCGGAGAGGCTTGCCCAAGGGCTTGTTCTCGACTAATTTTGATGGAAAGAACGTCCGCCAAAATGGATTCTCCAACAGCGCTAGTCCTTTGGGTGTCCTCTCCTTCGTTACACAGCAGTATTAATTTTCATACTTCAGGTGCATAAGTGTCTCTGTTATAGTCTGATGTTGATATAAGAAAGGTACGCCTGCGGCACTTTTTTTCTTCGCTTGCCGCGGAGAAATCCTTCAGCTATCCCTCTAAAATTAGCAGGGTTCCGCGCAGCTAATCCAAGTTAGACAAAGACCGTCTTTCTTGGATTAAGATTCCGGCTGGCTTCCCACCTGCTTTTCGAGTTCGTCTGCAGATCGAGACGAACCATCTATCTTCACGCTTTCTTTTTCCGCAGGCGTCTAAACCGCCTTGCCTTCTGTATTCTCTAAAAAAGAAAGAGTAATGTATAGAAGCTGTCTTCCTTCTGTTTATTAAATGTAAGACGAAGCGAAAACCGGCGGACACCTGTATTAGAGAAGGAGGTCGGAAGTTCCCGCAGGACGTGAGTCCAGCCGGAGAGTTCCTCCACGGCAGGTCAGTTGCAGCGAAGTCTTCTATTATTATCAACACTGAACATTAACAGAGCTAAGTACTTCAATTAAAATAATTATCTTTTTGATTGATCTGTAAAATTTTTTGGGATAGCTAGTAAAGCTTTCTATATAAATTTCATAAGTCGATGGGGTAGTATTATTTCTAAACAATGAGAACGACTTCTACTTCAGGCGGACTCTTTCCGTTGAGCTCCGTCTTCAACTAATTCTCCACCGCTATATGCTCTCAAAATGGATTTTAAACTTTACTTTCACCCATCGGAGTCGTCGTGTTACGTTTCAACCTCTGTTTTTTATACGAACGACTTTATTATTTTTATTGAGACATTCGTTAAAATACCCGTGAAATTGGCTCAGTTTTATAAACGCACAAAAAAACCCTTCCGATTTCCCGGAAGGGTTTTTTATTATGGCAGTTACGCCTTAGTTACGTTAGCAGCTTGTGGGCCACGCTGACCTTGCTCGATTTCGAAGTTAACAGACTGACCTTCTTCAAGCGTCTTGAAACCTTCTTCTTGGATTGCGGAGAAGTGTACGAATACGTCGTCTTGTCCTTCAACCTCGATGAAACCGAAACCTTTTTCTGCGTTAAACCATTTTACTGTACCTGTAGTCATAATAATTTCCTCCTGCGCGGCTGTGCCGCTGATTTATTACTTACTTGAGTCGTTCTTTTATTCTTGCAAGAGGAACATTACAGTTCTTCATCTTACATATATAAGCGAACTCAATAAGCTGATGTTTTTACTTAGAAGTTACCGTAGTACATGCTGCAAAACTTTCTAATAAACGAAAGTTTGAGTGTAAGACAATTACGCCTTAGTTACGTTAGCAGCTTGTGGTCCACGCTGTCCTTGCTCGATTTCGAAGTTAACAGACTGACCTTCTTCAAGCGTCTTGAAACCTTCTTCTTGGATTGCGGAGAAGTGTACGAATACGTCGTCTTGTCCTTCAACCTCGATGAAACCGAAACCTTTTTCTGCGTTAAACCATTTTACTGTACCTTGTGTCATGCTAAAATCCTCCTGCGCGGTTGTTTTCTGTTAGACCGCTGTTTTATTACTTGATTGAGTCGTTCTTTTACTTTTGCAAGAGAAACTTTCATTAAGTTATTCTTCTTACTTTCATAGCCGAACCTCAATAAGCTAATTCTTATTATAGTACACCTGCCCAAAAAAAGAAACCCCTTTTTCCAATTTCTTTTTTTCAGCGTTTGAGATGGGTGGTCAAATAAACACCAGCCATTACAAAACCTGCTCCTGCCATCTGCCTGATTGAGATATCTTCTCCGAGCCATACGGCAGCTCCAGCAATGGTAAACACCGGAAGCAGATTTAAAAAAACAGAAGCACGGGAGGCTCCAAGCAGATGAACGGCGCGATTAAACAGAAGTAAAGCTACCACCGATGGAAAGATCCCTAAATATAATATTCCGGTCAGTGCTGGTCCTGAGGTAAGGTCAGGAAGCCCTAGAAACAGCCATTCCCCTGCTGCAAATGGCAGCAGGACAAGTACGGATACAGCATTCATTACAAGCAGCGCTGCGAGTGCAGGAAAAAGATGCATATAGCTTTTTACCAACAGAGAATAAACGGACCAGCTCACAATTGCTCCGATCATTATTGCATCCCCGGGATTCCAGCTGATCTGTGCCAGTCCAAGCAGTCTTCCGTCCGCTACCACCCACAGGGCGCCAAACAGCGATAACCCGACTCCTGCCCACTGCCATTTTCCGAGTCTTTCTTTAATAACCATTGCAGCTAATACAATTGTTACTGCCGGAATTACCGTTTCCAGCACTGCAACATTTGTTGCTGTAGTAAACTGCAGTGATCCATATATAAATGTATTAAAAAAAGTAACTCCGGAGAGTGTCATCCAAAAAAACGGCTTTCTCCACTCCCAGAACAGCTGTCTGTTTTTCCAGGCGGAGCTGTATGCAATTGGTAAGAGCAGCAAAAAAGCAAGTAACAATCGAAAGAAAGCAATTGTAAAAGGCGGAAGATCATTGATTGCTTTTCCTGTCAGGATATTTCCGGAATAAAATATTACGACAAGTATCATAAATATAGAGCCGCGTACGATTCGTCCCGCCTCCTTTTTCTTTATGGAAGATCGTTTCCTGCTGCACGGTAAAGCTCATACCATTCTTTTCGGGAAAGCGTATTTCGAGAGGCCTGAGCTATTTCTTTAATTCTCGTTTTATTCATAGAACCTATTACCGGCTGCATACTTCCTGGTATTCGCAGAATCCATGCGATAGCAATTGCAGTTGCAGTAATTCCTTTTTCTTCCGCAAGTTCATTCAGTTTTTTATTTACTTCCGGAAAATCTTTATTTCCTACAAACGGTCCCTGGATCATTCCATGCTGCAATGGAGACCAAGCCTGCAGTGTCATGCTTTCTCTCCTTGTATATTCCAGCAGCTGCCCTTCTCTATTTACAGCCGCTTCATTATGCATATTTACATTAAACCCTGCATCCAGCATAGGGGTGTGCATCAGGCTCAGCTGGAGCTGGTTAATTAACAACGGCTCCTCCACATGGCTTCTTAAAAGCTCTGTCTGTCCTGGACGTAAATTACTTACTCCGAAGTGCTTCACTTTCCCTGCCTGCTTCAGCTCTGAAAATGCTGCAGCAATTTCTTCCGGCTCCATGAGCGCATCCGGGCGATGAAGTAAAAGCACATCCAAACTTTCTGCTCCGAGACGTGTTAAACTTCCTTCCACTGAGCGTATGATATGTTCTTTAGAAAAATCGAAGAACCCGTCTCTTATCCCGCATTTTGACTGCAGCACAATTTGATCTCTTATAGAAGAACGCAGATCTACTGCCTTGCCAAATACTTCTTCGGATTTACCTTTTCCATAAATATCTGCATGATCAAATAAGTCAATTCCTGCATCTAACGATGTTTTAATCACTTCTTCTGCTTCATTCACCGAAAGCTGATCCATCCGCATACATCCTAAAGCTATTTCTCCTGCTTCCACTTCACTGGTGCCAAGCATAATTTTTTTCATCTTTTTCACCCCTGTTTTATTTTTTTATTTCATTCCGATTTATTGTAGCACAGCCCTGAAAGCGCGGCACAGCAAACGCTTTCACTCATTTTTATGTTTCTCAAAAATTTAAAAAAATTCCTTTTTTCTGCAGGCAATCAAATTTAGGTATAAAGGTTTATTTACGCGGCTTTATTTTCCGTTTAAATTTGGGGCAGGAAGAACTTGATTATCATGTTTTTCATTGGCATCGAGCTGAATAGTTTTTGGCTCTTTCATATTATTTTTGGAGGAATGAATATATGGATATCCGTATGAATGAACGGACAAAACAATGGCTCCGGCTGCAGGGCGGAGTTACAACAATCGATCCTTTTGTTTTCCCTGGTCTGATTAAGAATAAGAGAATTCTTGTAGATCATGAAATCAGTCACGAAGAGCCAGAGGAACTCGAAGACTATTACCGCTGCGATGTCGATGATTTAGTGATATATGTAAACTGCAAGCTCCGTACCAAAGCATGTATTGAACTTTCTATAGGTGGCCGGGCTCCTTTTGAACAGCTCCAGGTAAAGGGAGTAAAACGGTTATTTACAGAAAACGCCTGGTAAGATTATTAACGAAAGCGGACTGAACCGTCTCATTTATTTTATGAGGCGGTTTTTTTCATTTTCCCTTATCAACAATGAACATGGCTCTTACACAAACTTAGTGAAAGTAAGGTTCAGTTAACAAATTTTCTAACTTCAACCAAATAGTTTTAGCTGTTTAAACCTTTACTCACAGCTTTTTGAGTATAAGACCTGTTGAAAATTAATAACCATTAAAATAAATTCACTTTTTATGCGTAAAAGCCATGAGCATTAACAGAGACACTCATGCAGAAAGAAACTGCACCATCAAAGGTGAAAATTAATACTGCTGTGTAACGAAGGAGAGGACATCCAAAGGACCAGCGCCGTTCGAGAATCCATTTTGGCGGACGATCTTTCCGCCAAAATTAGTCGAGAACAAGCCCTTGGGCAAGCCTCTCCGAAAGTGAAGCAGCAGTATTACTTCTTTTTAACGAACTTTTATTTTCAAGGCAGCTTTATTTTAAAGTATTAAAAATCATACTGCCTTCGCTGTAATTAAAAGCGTAACATTTGATGGTTACGTCCTCTTCCCTTAGGGTAATAACCCCATAAGAGAACATACGTTCTTGACTCTCCCGAAAGCAGTCGATATGATGGAATTAATTATGCCTGAAAGGAGTGAAAGAAATGAATCGAGCTGTCTTTTTAATTGATATGCAGTCTTTTTTCGCTTCTGTGGAGCAGCAAAGGTACCAGCTTTCTCCGGGGGAGCCGCTGGTAGTGTCAGGAGATCCCTCCCGGCCCTCGGGTGTAATCTTAGCTGCCTGTCCGATCGCTAAGCAGGCTGGTGTGCAAAATGGGGAACGACTCCGGGAAGCCCTGTTAAAATGTCCTTCTTTAACAGTAGTTCCTCCTCATATGCAGGACTATATTGACTATTCTCTGCAAATTACAGAACTTCTGGAAGACTTTACAGACCGCGTGGAGCCTTACAGTATTGATGAACAATTTCTTGATGTCTCCGGATCCGAGTACTTATTTGGCAGTCCGGAAACAATAGCCTTGCAAATACAGGAAAAAATTATGGAGAAACTCGGTCTCTATTCCCGGATTGGGATTGGGGAAAATAAAGTGCTTGCCAAGATGGCATGTGATACCTTTGCAAAAAAGAATTCCAGAGGTATTTTCACCTTGCATAAAAACAGTCTTTCTCAAGAACTTTGGCCTCTCCCTATTGAAAAGCTTTTTCGTGCAGGGAAGAAAATGAGCCGCAATTTACGGTTGCGCGGGGTACAGACTATCGGTGACTTTGCAGCTATGGAAGCAGAACAGGTGCGGAGTATATGGGGAATCCACGGGCAGGTATTATGGATGAATGCGCATGGTATTGATTATTCTCCGGTGGCACTGAATACGCTGGGCGGCCGCAAAGCGATCGGGAATGGAATGACTCTTCCTGGAGAATATGCAGAAGAGGAAGATATCCGCACTGTAGCACTCGAACTCTGTGAAGAAGTCTGCAGACGGGCACGGAAGTCGTTTGTCACGGGGAATACCGTTTCTTTAGGTGTAAGCGGTACTGAAGGAGGCTTTCACAGACAGCGGACCCGGGAGGAAGCTACAAATATTACAATGGAGGTTTTCCAGACGGTAACTGAGCTGCTGGAACTGCATTGGGACGGCACCCCTGTCAGCCGCCTGCATGTATCTTTATCTTCCCTTTCTCCTGACAACGGGCTGCAGTTAAGTTTGTTTGAACCGCCTGAAGTACGTACCGGCCGTCATCAGCTCGGCTTTACTATGGATAAATTGAATGAAAAATACGGACGCACTTCGGTGATGCGTGCTTCCTCTCTTCTTAAAAAAGCGCAGGCAAAAGAACGTGCTGCTAAGATTGGAGGCCATTATAAATAAAGAAAAAACGTTAAATTTCAAGAACATATTTTTATCATTATGCTTCCCGCTTTCTTTTAAGTGAAAAATATGTCATCATCGTAATAAATTTGAAAAAGGGAATGATTATGCATGGCACTACATAATATACCGCTCACTTCCGAAAACCTGCGCGGATCCTTCAGCCGGGAGTACTCTCCTGCAGTTACAATTTCATCTGGTGATACCCTATGTTTAACTACTCCTGATATCGAATGGGGGTACAGCACAGACAAAGATACTCCCCGGAAAATTTTCCATCCAGCAGAAGAAGAATCTTCCCCGAAGCACCCTGTAATAGGGCCAGTGCATATTGAAGGTGCAGCCCAGGGAATGACAGTAGAAATACATATTGAAAAACTCGTGCCCGGCTGGTATGGGCGAAACTGGGGAGGCGGCGGCACTTCGTGGCAGAACGAAGCAATGCAGATAAACGTTGCAGAGAAAAAACAGCTGGATTGGATCCTTGATTCCTCCACCGGAGAGGCAACAACAGTAATAGCCGGGAAAAATTTTACCGTACCTATGAATCCGTTCCTGGGATTGATTGGTTTACAGCCGAGGGGACGGGGAGTGCATCCTACTTCCCCTCCCTATTACACCGGAGGAAATATTGACTGTAAAGAATTAACTGCGGGCAGCAGGCTGTTTTTACCTGTAGAAGTATTGGAAGCAGGACTGTATGTCGGAGATGGACATGCTGCGCAAGGTGACGGTGAAGTCAGCGGCACTGCAATTGAATGTCCGATGGATGAAGTTGTACTCACAATTCATCTGCATAAAGAGCAGACAATCACACAGCCGTATGCCTTAACTCCTGCAGGATTAATTTCTTTCGGATTCGATACTGATCTGAATATAGCTGCAGCAAATGCGCTGAGGGATATTATCCGCCGTACAGCGGAAACGTATAAAATATCCCGGGAAGAGGCAGCCGCCCTTGCAAGTGCTGTAGTAGATTTACGGATTACGCAGGTAGTAAATGGTGTGAAAGGTGTCCACGCTGTTCTGCCTTTGCATAAAATAAAGCAGCAGTAAAAAACAGCGTTGCCCGTAAAAAGTGAGGGCAACGCTGTTTATTTTAAGTATAGTGATTACAAAGATCTTTTTTTCCTGGGATTCCTGCTGGAAAACCTGGCCACTGTATAGTAGGCACGGTCATAAAGTTTTGCCTTTTCCAGCGTTCTCTTTCTTTTCATTTTTACATAGTAATAAGCTGTAAAGATAACTGCAGTTAAAACAATAAAAACTATCCACATAGTCATTCCCTCACTTCGCTTGTGGCCGCTCCCCTGCTGCTGTATCGGCATGTAAAAAACGAGTGATTTTTTTCCATGTTTTATTTGAAGACCGCGGATAGTGAAGTGTTCTGTATTTACGGTAGGTGTCTTCTTTTAAATTACGGCTGATATGCCGGAAGCGAAGTCCATTTTCTTCCGTAGGGTATACTGCAACCGGATCCTGATAAAAGGAAAAAGAATCAGAATCAAGCACAAATCCGACAATTCTGTCTGTCAGTGTATTTTCAATCAATTTGTCCACGCCTACAGATGCTTCCACATCAAAACGGTTTACCAACAGTTTAGGATTCAGGCCGAAAGTTGATTCCAACTGTCCGAGCACAAAATCCGTACGCTGCAATGCAGCTTCTTCCAATGCTGTCACCACAACCACTTCATCACAAAAAGAAAGAAGTTCGAACTGCTCTGTATTGCTTCCAAGATCAACCAAAACAAAATCCGCTTCTGAGTCACGTGCTTCCTTGATTATTTCGCCTGCTTCTTCCACCACAGCAAACGCATAGAATAAAGAAGCGGCATATGTTGTGCCTCCGGCTTTCATTCCCGCGTACTTATGGAGAGAAAATCGGCTGTCAAATTCCACCAGCAGCACACTTTTCCCTGCCAGTGCAAGAGAAGCTCCTATATTTGCAGCGGCAGTCGTCACTCCGGCGCCTGATTCACCCGCGGTAAATGCAATAACTTTTGTCATGAACGATCTCCTCCTTTATAAACATAAAGCAGTTACAGACTTCTTTTGATACACTATACAAAAAGGGGGTTATACAAATGCCATCCCGTTACCATTGCTGTGCCACCTGCAAACATTTCTCTGCAGTGAAAACAGAAAAAGGTATGCGTTATTCATGCATTCGTCTCGGATTTGATACCAGGCCGGAATATAAATTCAATTGCTGGGATCCCCGTGAAGATATCCTTAAAAAGATGAATCAATAATCAATAGTGATATTCTTTACCCGATTTTTTAAGCGCTAAACAGCAGATAAGGGAACTTATGTTCTCATTAAACCACACTTCCCCTGCGCAGTCAATTATCAGAGAAGAAACAAATAATTAAATATTTTTCTGACTTGGTCAGCTGATCGGTCACGGCAAAAAAAGGAATCCAGCTAAAAGCCTTGGATTCCTTTTTATATTCAATGAAAATCTGTTATGAAGATTGATGCTGTGCAAGAAAATTCAGCATATCTTTGTAAACGCGGATTTCATTTTCCTTTTTTGAAAACCCATGGCCCTCATCTTCCAGCACCACATAATCTACAGAGGTTCCCTGACGGCGGAGTGCTTCCACAATTTGATCAGATTCTTCTTTTACTACCCGTGGGTCATTCGCACCCTGAATCACCAGCATCGGTTTTGTCATCGAGCGTAAATAGGTAATTGGCGAATCCCGCTCCAGGCGCTCCTTATCTTTTTCCGGGTCGCCGAGCCAGCGGTTCATAATCGGCTTCCAGTGTTCAGGCACAGACTTCATAAATGTAAACAAATTTGAGACGCCAAAAATATCTACTACTGCCCTGAAATATTCTCCATGACGTCCTGCCAGCAGCAGCGCCATGTAGCCCCCGTAACTTCCACCCACCAAAAACAGTTTATCTCTGGAGCACTTTCCAGTTGAAAAAAGCCATTCTATTCCGGCGACGCAGTCCAGACGCGGTCCATGTCCCCAGTCCTGTTCTACAAGCTTCGTAAAAGATGCACCATATCCGGTGCTTCCCCGGAAGTTAGGGGCAAAGATGGAATACCCTTCATTCAGAAAACTTTGGAACATTGCACGAAATTGTTTACGCTCTGCCGCCTGTGGTCCACCATGCGGCCAAAAAATAACATGACCATTGGATTTTTCCGGCTTTGCGGGAAACCAGAGAGATTCAATTTTTTTCTCATCGAAAGTCTCATAAGTAACAATTTGCGGGGTGACCATATCCTGCTTGGGAACTCCAAGCACTCTGTTTTCTGTAATGGAAGACCAGCGTGTCCCATCATACTTATGTATGTTAAACGGTTCATCTGCTTTCATCCCGAGCACATACACATTGCCGCCTTTAGAGATTGTCAATTGCTGCAGGACAGTTACAGGTGCATGCAGCGGCCTGGGTTCACTATCCTTATCCGGCGTCCAGGCATATAATAGATCCTCTACCCCTTTTGTCACACTGAAGAAAAGTGTACTGGTCTCTTTATGCCACTTAATGGAAGACACGCTTTCTTCCGCAAGTGACATTACCAAGGTACGTTCCCCAGTGGATAAATTCATATGCACAATATACGCATGCTCTGAATTTTCATCACTTACAAAATACAATTCTTCCTCGTTAATAAAAACAGCGTCATTAATTACATGCACCTCATCAGGATTACGGCTGAGATTCTTCCATTCACCATCCTTATTTACTGCATAAGCTGCAATATGCGTATTTGCACGCAGTTCACTTACTACAATACTGGAGCCGTCAGGGCTTACGGCATTAATAAACGTCGCCCCTTTTTTCCCATCATACAGCTTGGTTAAGGAATTTGTATCCGGCTGGTACCGATACCCGCTTAAAAAACTAGGATTATCTTTACTCGTTGCGAAATATATACTTCCGTCTTCTTTCATTTCCTGAAAAAAATGTTTCTCCCCTGAATGAGCATCAAATAACGGCTGGGGCAGGCCTCCTTCAAAAGGAACTGCCTGTAACTGATAATTCTCATTCCCATCTTCATCTAAAGCAGTTAATACAAACTGTTTATCTTCATCTTCCTGCATAAACTGGGCAGACTGCTCTGTATGGGCAAATAAATAAGGAAAGCCATGTGGAAGTTCCATTGCCCATATATTCATTTTCCCATTTAAATTTGTGGAAAATAAAAGACGGCTTTCATCTGAAGAAATCGAGAAATTCTGGATGACATACGTCCGAAAA
The DNA here is from genome assembly GCF_900103955.1 of Alkalicoccus daliensis. GTDB lineage: Bacteria > Bacillota > Bacilli > Bacillales > Salisediminibacteriaceae > Alkalicoccus > Alkalicoccus daliensis. Next base: position 114,438 of record NZ_FNIL01000001.1, on the reverse strand, counting down.
AACTGCTCTACTTTATGACCGGGAAAATACATTACAGTTCCTCCTTTTCATCAGCTACTCTCAATGCTATTTTTCCAAATTGAGAAGCTTTTTCCAAATACTTCATTGCTTCTGCTGCTTCTTCAAGCGGGTACACCTTGTCTACTACAGGATGAATATTATGTTTGCTTATAAAAGCAAGCATATCCTGATATTCCTCATGGCTCCCCATCGTGCTGCCGAGCAGATTATACTGTCCATAAAAAAACGAGCGCAGATTCAGGGTGACTTCGTCTCCCGCAGAAGCACCAAAAATAACCATGGTTCCGCCCTTTTTTAACTGGTCCAGCGATTTTTGAAAGGTAACTGCCCCTACAGTGTCTATCACTATATCTGCTTTCTCTTCTTCCAACTGCTCGTTCCAGTCCCCTTCACTGTCTATTGCTTTATCCGCCCCTAATTCCAAAGCTCTTTTTCTCTTTTCTTCAGAGCGGGAAGTAACGATCACCCGGGCACCTATTTTTTTTGCAAATAAAAGCATAAAAGTAACCGCTCCACTGCCGGCTCCAGGCAGCAATAACGTATGGGAAGGCTGTAAATTTGCACGTGTGACAAGTGCACGGTAAGCAGTAAGCGCAGCGAGCGAAAATGTCCCTGCCTCTTCCCAGGTAAAATGGGGAGGTTTCGGTTCCAGGTTGGCAGCAGGGACCACTGCGAACTCTGCGAAAGTACCATTGCCCGGAAAACCAACAAGCTGGAAATCTTCCGGCGGTGCTTCACTTTCTTCCGGCCAATTTAAGCCGGGATTAATAACCACTTCCTGGCCCACAGAGATTCCTTCTACATCGCTGCCAATTTCTTCTACGATCCCAGCCGCATCCGAGCCGAGCACAAGCGGTGTTTTTTCTTTGTTTCTATCAAGAATAAATAAGTCGCGATGATTAAGTCCAGCTGTAATGACTTTTACTTTTACCTCTAAAGGACCAGGCTCAGGTGATGTAATTTCTTCTATGCGAGTGTTTTCCACTCCGGATATTCCTAAATGTACAAACGCTTTCATTTCAATATTCCTCCTTCATCACTCTGCAGTAATCCCAAATAGTTTTGATTGGTTCCATTTTCCATTATACTATATAGAGCGCATTCTATCACGAATGAAAGATAGGAAGGAGTAAGGGAGAATGAAATTATCTCTGCATGATCTTCCTGTATCAGAGCAGGCAGTGTATACAGCGTTAAAAGAACTTCCCCTGGAAGAAAAGAAAACGCTCTGGCGGCTGCTTCAGTATACAAACAAAGACCATATATGTTTAATTCCTTTTCCTACAGCAAATGTTGCTGCATTAAATGCTAAAAATATTATTGTGGAAAATCCGAACTATCGAGGTTCGGGGAAAAGTTATTATGTACTGCGGAATGCGCCTCATTTAATGAAAAAACTGCAGGCTTTTGCAGGGCGGCCAAATCCGTTATCTTAAGGAGGATTTACATGGAAGTGCTTGTTTGGGTAGTGATTGCTGCCTTATTTATACTAAGTTTTATCGGTTTATTATATCCTATTATTCCTTCTGTTCTTGTTATCTGGGCAGCAATAGGACTTTATGCATTTTTAATAGATGGAGGGGCTGTAAGCTGGTGGACCTGGCTTTCTCTCTTATTATTAACCATTGTATTGTTTGTTGCAGACTACATTGCCAGTATGTATTTCGTGAAAAAATACGGGTCAACAAAGCACGGCATGACTGCTGCTACGATCGGCCTGCTTGCAGGAAGTTTTATTATTCCTCCATTTGGAATTTTTATAGTACCGTTTATACTTGTCATGCTTACGGAACTTGCGCAGAAAAAACCGGCAAAAGAAGCCGCAAAAGTAGCAGTCGGAACTTTATTTGGTTTTCTTACCAGTACGTTTGCCAAAGGATTAATTCAAGTCATTCTGATTGGAATATTTCTTGTGGACGTATTTATTTTTTAGCAGGTGGAGGATGAAAAAATTATGGAAAGTAACACGCATCAGCATCTCAAACACCAGGCGCTGCTTTGGTTAAAAGCAAAAATGACAGACTTGTGCGCTACGGAAGTGAAATTTGTGGTGCAGCGCAGGAAAAGAACAGCAGATGCTGTGGGAATCAATATGAAACGAAAAGAAGCACGAATTGTGGAAGTAAAAGCATCCCGTTCGGATTTTTTACGAGATGAAGTGCTGCAGGGAGAGCTTGGCTACGATGCAGTAGCCGCATATGCTTATATTTTAACGCCTGCGGGCTTATTAAAAAAAGAAGAAGTACCGGAGCGCTATGGACTTCTTGAGATTGATGAATACGATAATATTAAAGTAATAAAACGACCTGTAAAAAATAAAAAACCTAAACTGAAACTTGAAACACTTATTAAACGAACAGGCAGAGCTGCTACAAATGCATTTCTATTTCAGCAGGAATCCAAGCTTTCCCGGGATAAAACGAATGGAGCTTTTGAAAAAAAAGCGCTGGCACATCTTGTGAGAATCACCTGTGCACAATGTAAAAAACGAAATTCTTATGTTATTGCACCTGATGCTGAAGAAATAACGTGTGCAGTAAAAACATGCGGCCATAAAATAGAAGTTCATAAAGGACGGCCTTTTCATGTAACCTCTTATAATGAAGATTTTCTAAAGCAGCTTTCTCAGGTGGCGGAACAAAAAAATATTTATGTCGTTGAAGATCCAGTATCAAAGGAAAAAAACGTGTCAGACCAAAGAACTTCATAGCTTTTTGAAAAAGAATTATAATTTAAAACATCTTGGACAAACCTTTTTCATAAAAACAGCTCTCGCCACATTGGCAAGAGCTGTTTTTATTTATATGGGAACCCTTCATTTTTTGTGATAGGAAAACTGAAGCACTTCTATCAGTGCTCTATTCACTAAAAAAGCCAATATCATCAATAATTAATCGACCTGGTCCTTCTGAAAACTCAAAGATAATCTCTTCTAAGTCTCCTAAAACATTTTCTTCTGTAAAGGCTTCTACAGGAATCATATGCGTATGAAACGCAGGCTGAATGGCTTCGTCATATTTTCCGTCTCTAAAATGCTCTTCTAAAAATGGATACCTTGAATACTGTGTCCAGACAGAGTCTGGAAGACGGTCATAATCATCAAGAGCTGCGGACACTTCATTCCCATCATCAAATACAAAACGGATGTGCAGTTCTGGATCTGTCACTCCCTGATAATTTTCTAATTCTTTATCCATCTGTGCCATGGAAAAAGAAAAAGTATTAAAATCCTCACCGAAATAATTATCCCTGTACTCTTCTGGAAGCGAGAGAGTGTAGCTTCCTTCCTGATCCCATTCAAAAATAACTCCATCCGCTGCCTTGTTTCCACCTTTTCTGTCTTCTGTTGAAACTTTCTCCCATTCTGTGAAATTCTCCCCGGATGCTTCAACTCCTTCCGGGAAGGTATCACGCGGGTTACTGCTGTTAAATGTCACAAGCGGTTCATAGCTTGTATCCAGATAACGAGTTACGTACTGTGTCTCAGGAAGCCATTCCCTCCCGGTACGAACATCTTTAAATAAAGGAAGATATTCTTCATTTTCTCGAAGCGTCACTTCAAAAAATGCGGAGATAAACACTTTCGTAAGCTCCCGCTGCTCTTCCGGCTCCATCATCTGCTCCCTGCTTAAAAACAGACTTCCAGGCAGCCGCATATCCGCTCTTCCCCAGTCAGTATTAAATTGACTGTGGTTGGCATCTGCAATATAAACTGCTGACTTAACAAAGTCTCCTTCATTCGTAAAACTTGTTCTGCTGTATTGTCTGTCTCCACGGAAATTGTGTACATCTCCATCCCGTGCTCCATGTAAAGTAAGATAATTAACATTTCCCGGCGCCGGCCGGGTATCATCTACTTCCTGATCTGTAGGAGCAATCCCCACAATAGAAGTTACTTCCAACTCTTCTATACCTGCCAGAGAAGGATCATTTTCAAAAAATCTTTCATGATCAGCAACCATTGCAACTGCCTGTCCCCCGCGGGAATGACCGATTAAGGCAAGAGAGTCCATATTTAATTTGCCTTCCAGCAGATTTCCTTCGGTTTCAGAAAACCGCTGCAGCTCGAGTAAATGCTGCATAAATAACCATGCGCGAAGTTTCATATCCTCGTCCGGAATACCAGTCCAGTTTGAGAAATTAACAAAATTCTGATCAATTGAAACTGCCGCATAGCCATGGGAAGCAAGGTGCTCTCCTAAATACCCGTAACCACCATCAGAAAAATTTTCCATGCGATGATTTCCATGGGCAATCAAAACTAATGGAAAAGGGCCTTGCCCATCAGGGAGCCACATTTCCCCGTTCAGCGGAAGGGATGTTTGATCAAACCCCCAAAACCTTGTCCGCCACCCCGGCCATTCATTTTCTTCAATATACAGCGAGGCATCTACATTTGTAGAAATAAGATCTACATTTTCATTAAACTGCTCTCTGTGACGATCCTCTCCATTTCCATAATGCAAATGAATTACTTCAAGCTCTCCTTCCTCTCCAGGGTCCGGAAGGGATAAGGAAGGGGAGTTTTCAGCATCGGCAAATGCTGATTCAGATTCGTGCTGTTCAATTGTTGGATGAAATAGAATTAAGAAAACAAACCAGGCAGCAGGCAAAAGACTCAGAAGGATCTTTTTTAAAATATTCATCCTGCCCAGCCAAATTTGAAAAAAACTTCCCAGCACGTATGCACTGAGGATAAATATACCGGTTGTTACAGTAATAAAAAAAGTACCCAGACTCGCTTCTTCCTGAATATAATATGCCAGATATGCTGTATAGGCAGAGGCACTGAAGATTAATCTGGGCAGCGGTATGTAAAGCAAAGACATAAGAAAGCTGAGCAGAAAAACAGCAAGTATAAACAACCCTGTATTTGCTGAAACAAAAATAATAATATCAATCCAGGTACCTAATCCAGTCGGCGTTCCCAAAGCACCAATTACTGCTGCAAATATGCTGGCAATATATATAGCTGCCAGCACTCCTTCCAATCCTCGATCCCATGCGCCGGTCTGTCTAAAGCGTGTGATCCACCATCCGGCAATACCGTATTTTCTGCTGTGAATTCTGCTTCTATGTCGAAAAGAAGCAGGGGCCTGCCGGTATGAATCCTGATAATTCATAATTATATCTCCTTCTAACAACTACCATTTGACGGACTGCAGCAGCTTTTTCCATTCCTGTTGTTGGTTTTCATCGGCAGTCCATAATGAAAGATTGCTGTAAATTTCATTCATCGTTAATTCTCCCTGCGCTGCAGCATTGAGCTTGGCAGCCAGTAGAGAGTCCCTAATATCTTCCTCTGAAGAAAAATGGTTCTGTAAAGGTTCCCAAGCTTTCTTAAACCTTCTTAAGGAGTATTTCTGATGATAATTTTCTGCAGGATAGAAGCTTTGAAATGCGGATAATTCAGTATCTATTTTACTTCCTTTTCGCTCTTCATATATAGTACGCACTTTCAAAGCCGTCTGTTTTTCTTCATTAGAACGAAACAAAAGTAAAGACAAATATTGTCTTCCGCCGTATCCATGGTTTTTTCCGCTGTGGAGCGTCCAAAATTCATGCAGTAAATCTTCATAACTGATTATCAATGGATCATAATCGATTTCAATACATTCTGTATGATTACCCATTTTTCTATAGGTTGGGTTTATTGTATCTCCTCCGGCATATCCTGCTCGTGTCCGCAGTACTCCCTGAAGACGGCCAAACTGACCATCGGGTCCCCAGAATCAGCCAAGTCCAAAAGTTGCAGTCTGAATGTGCTTCAACGTTTATCCCTCCATTTTCCTTATCTACCCATATTACCATTGATTAATTGACTTTTGCATCTTATTATCTTTAAGGTGCTTTCCATAATGATAAGGTGTAATTAATATTTAAAACTGTGCTCGATTATTTTTAACTGCAAATTACTTTTCGTTAAATTCTGCTTGTATGAAAGTTCTGTAAAGAAGTATTAATCTCGGAAAAAATTATTAGAAAAGCGACGTACACTTGGTTATCTAAATTTATGATACAATTTGTAAAAGCTGGTTCTCTTCTTTCGAAAAGAAATTTAAATATCACTTGAGCTCACTGCATCCTCAACACCGATTTCTAAGAACTTAACAAACACAATATAAAAATTACTATTAAAGTACTTCCGAACGCGGCTGGAGATGCCTGAAGAACCAGCACAGTTTGAATATCCATTTGTGTGCAGTAAGCGTTCGTAAGAAATCCAGGCCAGCGCATAATCCTGAATTAAACACTAAGCAAGTTACGATAAAAGAGGAGTTATTCTAATGGAAATGAATATGAATTTTATAGCGTTTTATGCTATTCAGGACGCTGAAGGAAGCGGAAAACAGGCAGTATTACAGACGATTATGGGAAATGAGGACTACGAGAACAGCGCCATAGAAACATTTCTTCATGAAGAATTTAAAAAAATGCTTGTTCGAAAAGCAGACCGCCATCCTTCCACACCAAAAGCTGCTACAAAAGTCGGCCAGTTCATGGTAGAGCCGGGCTTTGAACTTGCTTCCAATCCCAATTATGCAATGCTGGAACGAGTCAGACAAGCGAAGCAGACAGAAGATTTTACTGAAGAAGCAAACAAAGTAATTGATGCGTATATACATACTTCAGCAAATCGTGGAGGTATTATGCTTGTGGTACAAGTTTCACTGCCTGAGTACTCCAGCCAGCCCTTTGTTTTAATTACCAAATGCGACTTCGAAGATCATATTGTCACTCTCGGCGATGAAAAATCTTTGCTTCGCCAAGTGAACCGTGCGATTTCTACGAAAGGCATGAAAGCAATTCAATTTCCTCATATGCCTCATGAAGGAATGGTAGAGCCATGGGAAATAAAAATTCATCAGGCTTCTCATGCACACTATTTCGAAGATTTTCTTCCCTACGTCGAGTATCCTAAAACAAAAAATGAAGTTGCTGCACTGGAAGTAGTCCAGTCTGCACAGGAGTTTGTGCTGTCAGAATTCGAAGAAGACAGCGAAGAAAGAATTGCAGAAGAGGAAGTACTTGAAGCATGGGCAAACACAGAAGAACGGACGCTTCAAGGCCGGTGGGAAGAAGATAAAGTAAAAGAAGTTTCCCAGCCCATTCTGGAAAGAAACCCCGAAGTTAAATTGAGATTAAAGCTGGATCATATGAAAATAGATGCTTTACTGGAGGATTTTGGAGAGCAGCTGCAAATTGCAAGAATCGGGGAAAGGTATGTTGTGCTATTGGAAGGTGAGTATTTTTCCTTTGATAAAGAAGCTTCTCCTGTAGAATTTCTACAGCCGGATTCTTTAGATAACATTGTATCCCGAATGAAATCGAAATATGAATAGCAGCTCTTCACACAAAAAAACTTTTACTGATTATAAAAGGGACCTTTCATTTGATTAATGAAAGGTCCCCTATTTGAAAATAAATTACGCTGATTCTCTCTGCTGCTTTTTACGGTTGAAAATTTCTCTTCGCTTACGCATACCTTTAGTAATATAACCGCCTTTGAAGCTTCGTGGTTCGTAGGAAGCGACAAATGCGCTTTCTTCATAAGATTCAATGATACGGTAAAATTCTTTTTCTCTGTCTCTGCGGGAAGTACAATACAGCAGATAACGATCTGCATTGATTCCCTGCACTGTAGAAGTGGATACACTGAATCCTACTTCCCGAAGCCTCTTTACTAATTCTTCATTCGCCTTAGGAATATTTGCTTCGATCGATACGTAACCTATTGCAAGTTTTTCCTCTACATAAGCTCCTATATATAAACCTACTCCAAAACCGACTGCATAAGCTGCCATGTTATAGAAGTTAGAAAGATCACTGAGTACAAGACCAACTGCTACTACATAAATAACTCCTTCGAGCACACCAAGACCAGCTGCTTTTCCTTTTTGCGACTTTACCATCATAATGGTTCGAAGCGTGAGGATAGGAACATAAAGAAGCTGGGCAAAGAAAATGATAAGTGGTTCTAGCATAATGGGGAATCCCCTTTCTCTATAAAGAAAATCTCTTGCTCGCTTCATTTTAGCAGGGAATTTTAAAAAAGAAAGCAAAAACATTCGACAATTTGCGACAAATAATTCACAAGAAAAATCCTGCCTCCGATCAATGCGACCAAAGCAGGATTTTTAAATTATCGCTGAGCAGCGTGAAGGTGTTCTTCAATTTTTTCAAGCTGGGCATTTACTTCTGCCTCTGTCATGCCTTGCGCTATCACATATCGGTTCCGAGGACTTACCCGGCACTCGTGCGTACATGCACCTAAATAGAACGCTTCAGTTTCTTCAGATAGTAAAATCTGCTTATTACAGGCAGGGTTAGAACAGTTCACATATCGTTCACATGGTTCTCCCGTAAAGTGATCACGTCCGACGATAACATGCTCTTCCTGGTTTATCGGCACACTGATTCTTTCATCGAATACATAGCATTGTCCGTTCCAGCGCCGACCGCGAACTTCAGGATCCTTCCCATAGGAAACAATTCCGCCTTCGAGATGGTTTACTTTATCAAATCCTTTTTCAACGAGCCATCCTGAAAACTTTTCACAGCGGATCCCTCCGGTGCAGTAAGTTAAGATTTCTTTCCCTTCGAGCATTTCCCTATTTTTATCCACCCATTCAGGCAACTCCCGGAAATATTCAATGTCCGGGCGGATCGCTCCATCAAAATGTCCAAGATCATATTCATACGTATTTCTTGCATCTAATATGATAGTGTTCGGGTCCTGCATCTTTTCATACCATTCTGTTGGACTTAAATAATTTCCAGTCACTTCTCTTGGATCTACATCTTCTTCATTTAACCGAAGAGTTACAAGTTCCGGCCGGTAACGTACATGCATTTTTTTAAAGGCATGGCCATCTGCCTCATCTATTTTAAAGATGATGTCTTTAAACGCCGGATCAGCTTTCATATCTTTCATATATTGATCGGTCTGGGCATAAGTCCCGGAAACTGTTCCGTTAATTCCTTCATCCGCAATTAAAATGCGTCCTTTTAACCCAATGCTTTTACAGTATTCCAAATGCTTCTGGGCACGTTCTTCAGGATCTTTTATATCAGTATACAAATAGTAGAGCAAAACGCGATATGATTCTTTTTCCATCGGTTTTAAACCCCTTTCATTCATTAAATTCAATTTATTTAGGAAAGTACGCAAGATATTATATCAAATCATTTATAAAAAAAATAGTACATCGCATAGAGAAAAAGCACAAAGTAATGAATTTACACTCCGCGCTTATTTCCCCAAACAAGTGTATGCAGCTGCGGCAGGACACGGACCTGATTCATATCTCTGTCCTGCATTGTCCGATCTACCAGCTTTTCATACTCTTCCAGCAGTTTTGGAACAAGATCATCGGTTTCTTTTTCATCCCCGGTGTCTTCATTTCCTACCTGCAGAAAGAAGGATATCTGCGGATAACGTGCATGAATCAGTTTTGCGTATAAGAAGTCTTCTTCATTAAAAACAACTACTTTTAAACTGACGTGGGCAGTACGCCCAGCTTCCATTAATTGTTCTATAATACTATCGAGCACTTCGAAATTTGTCTTCATCAGCGAACTTGGGGGTTTCGGCGAAATAGTGAGATCATCAATATGCAAAAACCAATCCTGCCACCTGCTCCCCTGTGTTTCCAGAGCTACTTCCACATTTTGGGCATGCAGCAGTTCCACCAGGGACCCCATATGCTTTAATAACGCAGGATTTCCACCTGAAATAGTAACGTGGGAAAAGTTATGTGGTGCCAGAAAATTCAGCCTTTCCAGTACTTCTTCAGCTGTCATTTTCCTGATATCGTCTTTTGCACTGCCATCCCAGGTAAACGCTGAATCACACCAGCTGCAGGAATAGTCACATCCTGCAGTTCTCACAAACATTGTTTTTTTACCGATAACCATTCCTTCTCCTTGAAAAGTGGGACCGAAAATTTCCAACACAGGAAGTGTTTTGGTATTACTCATCTTCCATCCACTCCCGCTTCACTTCAGCATAGCTAGTTGGCGTTTCAAACAATCGTACAAACTCTACACGAAACTGCTGGCTGCCTGATTGATTCCTGTGCTGCAGTGCTTCATTCATCTGTTCATAAATCCAGACCACCATATTTTCTGCTGTGGTATTCATTAATGGAAGCATTTCATTTAAATACCTGTGATCTAATGATGGCTCAATATATTCTTTCCAAATTTCTTTAATATCCCCAAAATCAATCATAATTCCTATCTCATCCACAAACCCGCTGATGCCAAATACGACAGTATAAGTATGACCATGCAGATTTTTACATTTCCCTTCGTATTCGTGCAGATGGTGTGCTGCATCAAAAGTAAATTCTTTTGAAACCATCACCCGCTTCTGGTGATACTTTAAATCTTCTTTCTGTATATCCTGACCTATTTTCTGCAGTTTTTCTACAATCCGAAATCCGAACATAAAAAATCAAGCTTCCTTTCTATTTAAATACGCATCTAAACCCTGGTTCCGGAGTTCGCATGCCGGGCATTCTCCGCATCCATCGGCAATCACTCCGTTATAGCAGGTCAGTGTTTTATTTCGTACAAATTCAAGACCCTGTAACTGATCCGCCAGCTCCCACGTTTCTGCTTTATCCAGCCACATCAGGGGGGTGTGAAGTACAAAATCATAATCCATCGCTAAATTAAGCGTTACATTTAGTGATTTCACAAAAACATCTCTGCAGTCAGGATAGCCGCTGAAATCAGTTTCACAAACGCCGGTAATAATATGCCGCGCATCATTTTGCTTTCCTTTAATAGCTGCAAAAGTCAGGAACAAATGATTTCTTCCATCTACAAAAGTGGTAGGGAGTTCACCTTCTTTTTGTTCAATCTCAATATCATCTCTCGTCAATGCATTTGGAGCCAGCTGGTTGAGCAGGCTCATATCAAGTACCGTATGCGGGATGTTTAACTCTTCTGCTATATCCTCAGCTACTTTGATTTCCAGTCTATGGCGCTGATTGTAATCGAACGTTACCGCTTCTACTTCATCAAACTGCTTCATTGCCCATAACAAGCAGGTAGTACTATCCTGACCTCCACTGAAAACAACTACTGCTTTTTCCTGTTTCTTCATTTATATACGACTCCTTTTTCAATTAATCCAGACAAATGCAGAATTATATAATCCGCAAAAATTTATTTGAAAATCCCTTATTAAGGGGCTTACTATACAAAAAAGAGGTGCTTCGTTCAGCCAGTTTTCCCCAGCTAAAAAACGAAGTCACCTCATAGAAAAAACCATATCATCAGGATATGGATTCAAGCAGGAAACCTAGTTTTTTATAGAGGGTTTAGCTAGAACCTCTTCTGCAATAAGCATATTAAATATATTTTATAAAATCCATCATTCATCATAGCATTTAATTTAAACAGCGTCTATAAAAGCTTCTTCAAAAAAATTCATGACGCACAGACAGACCTTTTGAAGATATTTCCACCCAGGCAAACGAGCGGTAAGGAACGCGCCGTTTATCAGTGGCAGAGCCCGGATTGATATACAGCGTTTTACCATGATAACGAAGATAAGGAATATGCGAATGGCCAAAAAAGACAACATCTAAATTTGTATTAAAAGAATGCTGAACGCGTTTCTCTGTGGAACTTCCCTTGCCTTCATGCCCATGAATTAATCCAAAATGATACCCAGCTTCCTCCCATTGCAATATGTCCGGCAAGAAAGAAGAAAGATACGCATCATCAACATTGCCATAAACTCCTTTTACATGAGGGTGCATGCTTTTCAGCATCTCATAAACGCCCTGTGTCTGCCAGTCCCCAGTATGAGCAACAACATCTGCAGCAGATAGTGCTTCTATCACCTGTACCGGCAGTTCTGGTCCTTTTTTAGGCAGATGCGTATCACCTATGATTAACAGCCTCATGACCTCCCCCTCTTCTCCATCCGCAGTGAACGCAGACCGATCATAATTCTAAGTGATGCACCAAAACTTATAATAACTCCTAATACGATAAACAAAAATACGCGGTCCGTAGCTAAAATACCAGTCACAGCCAAGATGATAAATGCTATTCCCAGCAGCAGGAAAAAAATTTCTACAGCAATAAAAATTCGGCTTTTGGACACAATTCCTTTCCTCCCGCTTTTTATATTTCCTATAATATAACACGGACGCTTCCTAATATTCCCGGCAAAAACTCTGCTGAGCAGATAAAGAAACTTCCAAAAGTTCAAGCTTCCCGGTTTTTAAATGAATTTTTATAATATCACCGGATTCAATCAATTTCCACAAATCATATGTATTCATTGATGTGAATTCTTTCGCATAGGAAACCAGCTGCAGTGACGGTGCAATTATTACTGCATTTTTCCCCTCATGTCCAATCAATATTTGATCTATTGACCTTTTCATCTGTTGTTTCATATCTTCCAACAATATCTCTGATACTTTAATATTTTTTCCTGTCTTTAAAAAAGAAGCTACATAATCTTCCCATTTTTTCACTTCGAAATTTACTGGTTTTCCAGGCAGTACAGGTGAATGATCTTTCAATGCACTCCACGTAACTCCTAAAATGGCAGCGCTTATGTAGGTAGTTTCTACGGCGCTGCGGTAACCGCTGCTGAATATGCAGGAAATATCCTTTAATTTCTCTGCCCTGACTTGGGAATGCTGTTTTCCTGCTTCACTTAACCCCGTATTAAAATCCACTGCATGAGGTGGCACATCGGCTGCAGCGTGAGTAAATAAATAAAGAGCTTCCATTCAACCTCTCCTTTATCCTAATTAATCTTTTTACCCTCGTCAAATGTCCTTATAATATAGAAAATAGACAAACTTCAGTACATTCATTACTTCCTATATACTATTTTACCGTAGTATTTTAGTTGATAAAAGTAATTATACTTAGATACCCGTAAAAATTTATTGGTGTTAATTATATATTGTGATGGGTAAAAGTGGAAGCTTTCCGAGAGGGCTCGGTGTGAAGCACCTGGCAGTTCACTATTTTCTGCAGGTGGTAGCAGGCTGTGTAGTTATTTCAGCACTGTTAAAAGAGGCATTAGGTACATAATTTTTTATTTAATACTCCGCTCATTGGTTGGTTATTTGGGGATAAACAAATCAGTCCCAGGGAATTCAGGGACTGATGCAAAAAAGTTATCTTGTTTTTACAAGCATATTCACTGCTTCCTGGATAGTTTCTTCAGAATCTTCTCCACTCTCTATCTGCTCTCGGACACACTGTTCCAGATTTTTACTGACTACCAGGCCTATTGCACGATCCATCGCATTACGAGCAGCAGCCATCTGCCCGACTAGCTCCCGGCAGTCTTCTTCCTCTTCCATCATTCGAATTACTGCCCGGACCTGTCCTTCCACTCTTTTTACTCTATTCTTCATTTGGGGTGTATATTCCATTCTCTCACTTCCTTTTCATTAATACTTACTCTTTACATAATAGCGGTCCATATATTAATAATTACTGATTTCTTATTTGGGTATTAGATGCATACAGCGGAAATTATACTTTATACATCGATTTGATGAAGACTGAAAATTAAATCAAAGTTACAATTCTACTTTTAAAGAATACCCCCTGGTATATTTTCTCAAACCAATATTCATATTTATTTTTTGAAAAAATTCCCTTATTTAAAAGATTAATAAATGAATCATTTATTTCCGGCTTTTTAATTAAGGCTACTTTGAAAATAAAGGTTTGCTAAAAAGAAATAACCATCCTGCTTCACTTTCGGAGAGGCTTATCCATGGGCTTGTTCTCGACTAATTTGGCAGAGAGAACGTCCGTCAAAAATGGGTTCTCCAACTGCGCTCGTGCGTCCTCTCCTTTGTTACACAGCAGTATGAATGTTCATACTTCATGGTGCAAATTTTCTGCATGAAGATCTCAGTTAAGATCTAATGTAAATATCAGTAAAGTACGCCTGTGGCTCCTTTTTCTGCGCTTGCTACGGAGAAATCCTTCCGCTATCCCTTGGAAATAGCAGAGTTCCGCACAGCCAATCCAAGCAAGGCAAAGACCGTCCTGCTTGGATTAAGATCCAGGCTGGCTTCCCACCTGCTTTACGAGTTCGCCTGCGTTTGATCTTCACGCTTTCTTTTTCCGCAGCCGTCTACCCACCTTGTCTTCATTTTATTGATAGAAAAGCTTGTAATAGAAACAATCTTTTTCTACTGTTTCGCAAAGGTAAAGCGACGGAGGCCTTTTTTAGTGAGAGCATTGCTCCGCTCGGCCAGCAGTTACCTTCACAAAAAGCGTGAAATTGAATTAAAGAGCATTTGGCCGGCTTCGCCAGTGCGCGGTGAAAGTGCACCCCGCCTCTGGAAGATTCCGCAGTGGAACGAGGAAGCGGAGGAGTTCATCCACGGCAAGTAAGCTGCAGCGAAATGTTCTCTTGTTAAAAATGAACATTAACGAAGCTTTAATTAAAACTAATATTTATCTAAATTAATTATCATTTACTAATTATTTTCCATAGCTATTTTTGTTTAACTTTTGTATAATGAACGATAAGCAGCAGGGGAACGCTGAGCGGTTGCATTTTTACATGTTTCCTAATTCCGGTCCCCTGTTGTTCTTTTACATATGTATTTTAAAGAAGGCCTGCAGAATTCTGCAGGCCTTCTTCTATTCAATCATTCACTACCAGCATTAAAGACAGTTTTACCTCATGCCTTTACACATGATTGCTATGGCTGCTTCCTAATCATTCTTCATTTAGTTGAAATCTCTCAGCACATAAAGTACCGATAATTTACCAGACCGCCACAATTTTCCCTTTTACTTTTCGTGTAGAAAGCTGCTCTAGACCTTTTGAAACATCTACCATTGGTATTTTTTGAGAAACTCTCGCTTTCAGCTTCCCATTACTCAGCATCCCCAGCATTTCCGTCCCAATTTCTGCGATTCTTCGCTGCGCATCCATATTTTTAGATTGCAGGACACTGCCAAGCGCTACATGGTGGAAAGATTTTGGATGAGCAAACGTTATGGAGTCATCTATTTTAGGCTGTCCTGCGATAAAAGCTATCTCTCCATTGTAGGTTAATACATCCAGAGAAGCTGTCGCATTATCTCTTCCTGCTGTATCCAGCACGTAATCTACCCCTATGCCGGAAGTTTCTTCCAATACTTTCTCAACGAAAGATTCTTTTGTATAGTCTATCGCTACATCTGCGCCAAGTTCCTTCACATAATCATGATTTTCTGCACTCGCAGTTGTAAACACCTTCAAACCTGCATTTTTAGCAAGCTGGATAGCAAAACCACCAACACCTCCTGCTCCGGCGTGGATCAAGATAGACTTCCCTGCACGTACTCTCAATTTTTCAAAAATTGCCTGATATGCCGTGTATCCTGCAACAGGAAGTGAGGCTGCATCTTCAAATACGACATTGTAGGGAATTTTGCTTACTGTGTGTGCTTTCGCTACAGCAAACTCTGCAAAACCGCCCCACTCTGCCATGTTGTTTAGGAAGACGACATGATCCTCTTCACTGAACCCTTCTACCTCTTCCCCGACAGCTTCAATCGTACCTGCGACATCGAGTCCCAATACATGAGGAAACTCCCAGGCAGGGTTTCCATTTTCCCCAGTTTTATAATCAACGGGATTTAAACCTGCTGCTTTCACTCTTACCAAGACCTCGTCCTTGCCGTAAGCAGGAATATCTACCTCTTGAATCTTCATATCTTTCCATTGTCCGGCTTTTTCTAACAATAATGCTTTCATTCTCATTTCCTCCTTATATGTAAAAGTATATATAGGAAATTATACGGATAAAAAATGTAAAAAAGCAAATAATACGATTAGGACTTAATTTCCAGTTGTTTTAATTCAAGAATAAAGATACATTATATGAAGAGTTTCTGAGAGATGGTGAATATATGTTACAGGAAGAACGCAGTCAAGGAATTGCTGCAGGAATTGGAGCTTATTCTCTTTGGGGACTTCTCCCTATTTATTGGAAATGGATAGATCATGTTCCTTCTCCAGAGGTACTGGCCCACAGAATTATTTGGTCACTTATATTTTTAATCGGTCTCTTTCTATTCATGAGAAGAGCACATATATTAAAAGAGGATCTCCGCTATATCGCTGCACACCCGAAAATAATCGTAGGCATTATGACTACTGCATTCTTTATCAGCGTCAACTGGGTTTTATTTATATGGGCGGTAGCAAATGAGCGGATTGTGGAAGTGAGCCTTGGTTATTACATAAATCCCTTGCTCAATGTAGTACTGGGAGTTTTATTTTTTAAAGAGACCTTGTCGCTTAGACAGCGGCTGGCAGTTGGCCTCGCTTTTATCGGCGTGCTGATTCTGACAATTTCATTTGGAGCTGTTCCTTATATAGCTCTTACACTCGCTTTCAGCTTCGGAATGTATGGACTTGTTAAAAAGCAGACTCAGATTGGGGCAATGACCGGATTAATTATTGAAACATTGTTCCTGCTTCCCATTGCACTGATCTATCTTTTCATTATTCATGATTCATTCGAAGGACTGATGCATGCAGGAGACTCGCTGACCCCTTTGCTTCTGATATTTACAGGCGCTGCAACAGCGGTACCACTGCTTCTGTTTGGTACTGCTGCGAAAAAGATTCCTTTATCACTTTTAGGGTTCCTTCAGTATATAGCTCCGACTACTATGCTAATCTTAGGAGTCCTTCTGTATAAAGAACCTTTTACTATTGTTCATTTAGTTTCGTTTTTATTTATCTGGTCTGCCTTATTAATGTATTCTATTCGTCCCAAGAAACAAAACGCTTCGTAAAAAATGATATACAGCAGCCTCTCATGATCTAAATTCTTTTTTTCAGAGGCTTCAGATTTCAACGATATATTCTGCTGATTTTGTAATATGAAAGGAGTTTCATAATGACTAACAATACTTCCGTTCCCCTTAACTCCCAGGAAGAAAAACTGCTGGCTGCATTAATTTATGGCACGAGTTTTTTCACCACTTTTATTGGTCCGCTGGTAATCTGGCTGCTTAAAAAGAATACTTCATCTTTTATAGATTATCATGGCCGGGAATATTTTAATTTTTTGCTTTCTTATTTTGTATATTCGCTGATTGCGGGAGTATTAACGATTGTTCTTATCGGTATAGCTCTTCTTGCGGTACTGGGAATAGCTTTCTTTTTACTTACAATTCTCGGGGGCGTAAAAGCGTTGCTGGGAGAGGAATACCGTCTTCCCTTTATCTTTAGGGTTCTTTAAAAAAGCTTTTTACTGAAGGTTAGCAGGCCAGAGTGTTCCAGTAAGTAATAGGCATAAAGCTTACTCATAATAGAATCTTTGCAAGTTTCAGCCGTACTTATTCTCCAGTTGACTTCACCAGACATCTTACTACCTGCATACAGGTGCTGGAGATGAAATTAAAAGTACCGTACAGAGATTTTCTTCTGTACGGTACTTTTTTATTTAGCCTGCAAGCGGAATCTTTTAGTCTGGAGAGTAAATCCTTCAAACACTTCTTCAAACTCCTGCTCCTGTTTAAAGCCTAAGGACTGATAGAAATTCTCTGCTTTCTCATTTCCGGATTCAATATCCACATAAAGATTTTCTACATTCTGCATATGTGCCCACAGGTGCCGCATCAGCGCGGAACCTACACCTTCCCGCTGAGCACCAGGAAGCACGTAAATTGCACTGACTTCTGCATGGGTCGGCGTCTCATAAAAGAAACCAGCAAATCCAATCATATGACCCGCCTTTTCACATACAAACATATTTGCTTTATTAATTCTCTGTTCGAGTCTTTCTTTACTGTATGCTTTATTCAAAAATGCATCCTGTACATCTCGCGGGATCAGACCTTCGTACGTATCATGCCAAGATTGAATTGCAATATCCTGGATTTCTTCAATATCCTCTTTTACTGCTCGTCTGCAATACATTTTTATGCCACCTTTCACTTACGTATTTTGTAGACTTATTTTCTCTGGCCATCTTGAAAATAAAGTTCTGCTTAAAAGAAATAGTGCCGGTGCACTTTCGGAGAGGCTTACCCAGGGACTCGTTCTCGACTAATATCGTTAACACATTACGGCTTTCATTGATTCGCAGACAGCAGGGCAGAGAGCCCCATGCTGTCTTTAAAAAACGGCATCGATTCCGCTATGTCACCTGGATTCTCACACTGAACTGATGCGTCCTCTCCTTCTTTACACAGCAGCATTTCTTTTCAACCTTCATGGTGCAGTTTTTTCTGCATGCAGGTCTCTGGTAAACTCTGATGGGAATATATAAAAGTACGCCTGCCACGGAGAAATCTTTCAGCTATCTCTTGGAAGAAGCAGGCTTCCGGCGGTGAAATTTCACACAGCCTCTGGAAGAACGAGCTGAGGAGCCCGTCCAAGACAGGCCAGGCAGTGAAGTAGCCTCTTAGCAGCAAAGAACATTAACAGATCAAAAAATAAACATTTATGTTGATTTCAGTGAAATCTCTATCTATTCAGACTCTTTGTTTAATATTATTCCTGCTGTTGCTCCGAAAAAGTAACATTTCCCATTGTATTTAGTAAGGTTGTTGCTTTACGGCAGTCAGTAAATAATTCCGGGACTTTTTTCATTTCAATTAAACTCAGTTTATATATAATTCTATTTCATACTGAAATCTCCTGCTGAAGTATAGTTTTTATTTACTCTGCCTGCTTGAGTTCATTCTTGTTCATCACTTGAATAAAAGCCTCGGCAAATACAGGATCAAATTGCGTACCTTTTTCCTCGTATATTATCTTTAGAGCTTTTTCGAAAGATTTACCTTTTACGTACGGCCTGTCAGAAGTCATCGCATCAAAAGAATCAGCTACACAAAGAAGCCTGCCTAACTCAGGAATCTCTGCTCCTTTCAGTCCATCAGGATAACCTTTCCCATCAAATCTTTCATGGTGGTGCCTTACACCTGGTAAAAGCGGCAGCAGTTCCTCAGGCAAATTCGCTTCCAGCAGCATTCTTTCTCCAATGACAGGGTGTTCTTTCATTGTTTCAAATTCTGCTTTTGACAGGTGTTCTTGCTTTAATAATATTTCATCCCTGATGCCAATTTTTCCAATATCGTGAAGCAAAGCAGATTTCCGGATGAAATCAATCTTTTTAGAGTTAAAATTCAATTCTTCCGCAATCTTCACTGCATAATCTGCTACTCTTACCGCATGTCCGGCTGTATATTCATCCCTTGCATCCAAAGTAGCAGCAAATATAGAAAATACACTATCCAACAGGGCATTATTCTGCTTATCCCTTTTCTCAATACTTGCGATCATATGGTTGAAGCCATTGATTAATTCATTAAACTCATCACCATATGTTTTTTCCATTTTCATAAAGTTGCCCTTACCCGCTTCTATGAAACCTTCCTGAATCTCTTCAATAGGTTCCTGAATGTTAATATAAAGCAGATAAGCTCCTCCGGCAGCAATGCCAGAAATAATAAGAAGGATTAAAGATGCCCAGCTCCAGAATTCATGAGCATCTGCAGGCAGGGCATCTACCGCGCGTATCTGAAGCGCGAGAATAAAAAGAAATACCGGAAACAACGCAATAAACAATATACTTACAAACAGCTTCGTTTTATATGTAATATAATATTTTTTATCCAGCTGAAGTTCCCGGCCATATTTTGTTTCTGCCTCTTTCATAAATACTTCTGCCAGGCGATTACTCGGTTTATATGTAAGAAAAAATTCTATTAATGCATGCATCACCGCAATTAACACTGCTCCAAACCACGCATATGCCACATAATAATATTCGAGTGACAACGTTTCCTGCCCAATGAAAAAGATAGTCATGAAAGAGGCAGGGATACCCAGCCCGAATAAGTGTGGGCCAAGTATTCGCCTTGCTGAAAGCATTGGAAAACGATGAGCTGAAATAAATGCTTTTTCGTAATCTTTTTCAGAAGCTTCCGAAGAGTGCAGCACACGATGAATCGGTTTAACGTCCTTCCGAAATACAAGCAGTTCTGCAGTAAGCATAATTACAACAGAGACTGTCATAATTCCGAGCAATAAAAGTATTTCCTGCATATTTAATATTAAAGTATGAAAAATAAAAATACTGCCTACTCCAAACACAGCAATTAAAGAGCTGACAATGTAATTTAAAAGAATCCGGCGTCGAAATGCCTGATACATAATCTGCCCCCTTCCTGCATCTCTTCCTTCATTATACTGGAAAACGCCAAAAGAGGGAAACACTCATTGCAGGAGTGTTTCCCTCTTTTATTCGTATATTTCTGCCAAATCATTTTCGCTCATATCTATCGGAGACCCGTCATATACCAGTCTGCCGTTTTTTAAACCGATGATACGCGAGGCATATTTTTTTGCCAGACCCACATCATGAACGTTAATAACAGTGGTTAAATTTCGTTCTTCATGCAGCTGACGAAGCAGCTGAAATATGTGATCAGATGTCGTCGGATCCAGACTCGCTACTGGTTCATCCCCTAAGAGAATGGAAGGATCCTGCACCATTGCCCGCGCAATTCCCACCCGCTGCTTCTGTCCGCCGCTGAGACGTTCCACACGTCTTTCTGCATACGGAAGGAGACCTACTTCTTCCATATAATAATCAGCCAGCTTTCTCTCCTCTGCTGTATAAATACCAAGGAAATTTTTCCATGGAGGTTTTTGACCGAACCTTCCTGTATATACGTTCTGCCTTACCGACATGCGAGGAATTAAATGAAAGTGCTGAAATATCATTCCCACTTCTGAACGAAGTGCTCTCAGCTTTTTTTCAGCTAATAGTCTTACGTCGTAGCCAAGCACATTCACATTTCCTGCAGTTAAAGGCTGTAACCCATTGATAGTACGAATAAAGGTTGATTTCCCAGCTCCGCTTCTTCCCAGAACACAAACAAACTCGCCCTTCTCCACAGATAAGGACAAGCTGTCCAATGCAGGTTCTTCTCCATCTTCATAAACAACGCTCACATCTTTAAAACGCAGCATAGTTATTCCCTCTTTCTTTCTCCATCAGATCACTCTTTTTCGAACAATACCACCGCTGACATCCACGATAATGACAAGTACCATAATAATAATTATTGCTGTCGCCATAGATTCATAAGCGAGACTGTTATAATAATTCATCAAACTCTGACCGAGACCGCCGCCCCCGATCATTCCCAGAACAAGCGAAGTACGTATCGCTACTTCAAACCTGTAAAAATACTGGGAAAGCACGTTCGGCCATATCTGCGGAAGTATCGCAAAAAGCTGACCTGTTCTCCTTCCGGCGCCTACGGAACTCATGGCTTCCTGCGGTCCTTTGTCGGATGATTCTACAAGTTCCGCAATGAGTTTACCCAGCACAGAAGCATTGTGAAGAAAAATAGCCAGCAGGGCTGCAAATGGGCCAAGTCCCAGTGATACGACAAAAATTAACCCGAATACAATTTCAGGCACCGAGCGAAAAAGACTAAGCAAAGATCTCACCATATAGAAACTTCCTACAGAACGTGAAGTGTTTTCTGCAGCCATAAAACTCAGTGGAAGAGCTATCAGCAGCGCTGTAAATGTGCCAAAGAATGCAATGGATAAAGTAATTAAGGACTGCTGCAGCAAATAAGGCACCAGATCCCAGCGCGGAGGCCAGAATCTGTTGCTCAACATTTCCCATGTATTTCCGAGCTGAAACAAACCGATAAGCGAAAACTCCGAACCTCTCGCACTTAATACGAGCAGTACGGCGATAATACCTGCATAAATAAATATTCGTTTACGAAACCATACCATCGCTTACCGCCCTTTATTCCTCGTCGTTTGTATCTTCCTCATTTGCTTCTTCCTCATCTTCTTCCTCTTCCAGTTCAAGGAGTTCGAGAGCACGAGCAGCTTCCAGAATACTCTCGTACTCATCAGGAGAAGCTTCGACAAATGAATCTGCACCGCCAAAAATATTTAGGATTTCTTCATCTTCAATTTCCATAAATGCTTCCTGTACTGCTGCGATTGTATCTTCATCTGTTTCCGCAGGTACTGCCCAAGGATACTGGTATAACTGATCTGACTCCCAGAGAATTTTATAATCATCTTCATTAATAAGTCCATCATCAATCAGGGCATTAAATATTGCACTATCAATCGCCCCTGCATCTACAGATCCGCTTGCAACTGCATCTGCAGTAATATCATGAGAACCAGTAAACTGTACACTTTCAAACTCATAAGTGCTTTCACTCTCATACACACCTCGCTGCATTAACTCATAACCAGGTACAGCAAAGCCTGATGTGGATGACTGGCTTCCAAACGCAAATTCTACTTCTCCTGCGTCCTCCAGCAGATCATCAAGTGACTCCCATGGGGCATCCGGCTGGGTAATGATATAAGAATAATAATAAGGTTCCCCATCAATATTCTGCGTTAGGATTGCTTCGGCTCCACTTTGCTCATAAGCGATAAGATAAGTAACCGGACCGAAGTAAGCCAGATCCACATGCCCAAAATTAATCGCTTCTACTACAGCATTATAACTTGGGTAATGAGTTACTTCTACTTCACGGTCCATAGAGTCTGCGAGGTGATCTTCCAACCGTGTCAAACCTTCTTCCATCTCACCGATAGATTGTGATGGAATAACTGCAACTTCATACAGCTCCTCACTGCCTGCATTATTACCGGCTGTAGCGTTGTTATTTTCATTACTATTCGTTTCATTATCTGCGCCGCATGCGGTTAAAAACAGCGCAGCTCCTGCTAATGGCAGTATTGACTTTTTCATTTTCATCGATCCTTTCGTTTTGGCTGATGTTTTGTTACAACTTCTGCAAGTGCATCATTTCCAAACATAGCGAGCACTCCCAGTAAAGTCTGCGTATCTATTTCTCCTGCTTCCTCTTTAGGGACTGTTAAAGCAATCGCTTCATGCAGTACAGGATTTGAAGCATCTCCGTAAGCTTCAGTGTAAAGTTCTTCCGGACTTAGGTCATGGTTAATGCACCACTGTGCGAAAACGAGTGCCATCATGTTTTCATCTTGCTTAAATGATTCAATTATCTGCTTTTCTTTATCATTGTGTTCTTCCATGATGACTTCCTCCCTGAATGTCTTTTAAAGCTTCACTTACTTATAGTAATAGATTTAGCTGCTATTTACAAAAAAAACTACTTCGACATATACATTATTATGAAAAAAGGAAATATTAACCTTGTTTTTTCTAATAAATATCTGCACTTCTGTTCATTATCCTTTTATTTGAAGAAAATGCCTATAGGATGCAGGAGTACAGTGGCTGCAGTTTCTATTTTTTGGCCTGGTGAAAGAATGTAATTAAACGACCGAATTCCATAATTGAACTTTTACAGAAAATGATCGAATCACATATTTTAAATAAATTGCTCAATATTCGTTGTTGAAAAATATAGAGGGGAATTTCGGAGGAGAAGCGCCTTTATAGAATTAAATAGGCGAGAGATCCCCACGGCCTATTCAGCTGCAGCCAGTCCGGACAGTATTCGTCTGCCTCGGGGGAATTACCTATTATTCATGATTTAATTTAAAATTTTACTATGTAATTTAATCATACCAATAAAAAAAGAACTTATTTTATAATAAGCTCTCAGCATAGGAATTAAATGCATTTCAAAATAGGTATTAATATGTCATTCCCTTTTATTATGGATAAATATTCTATACAGCAGAGCATTTCCTGCGAAGAATTATCTCTGCTGTATTCATACTGCTCTGCTCCTTACAGGAGGAATCGATTTTTTTCACATGTATGCTTTTAAGCAGCTTTTTAAAGGGCACACCAATTTCATGGTAAAAAGCCATTGAGGGAAGCACTGTTATTTGCTATCTTTACATAGACAACTTGTTACGAAACGGAGTGATTGTATGCTTGATAAATTTTTAGCCCTGTCGACAAAACAAAAAACGCTGATAATCGCAGGTGCTGGCATAACTATGTTTATTCTCAGTTATTTTGCTGGTTTTTTAATCGGCGAATTTTATTTTACCGACTGAGCTGCTCTTCGATTTTGATAATTCATAAGCAGCCCCAGCATGTCGTTTAACTGCAGTTCCATTTCTTTAAGATCTTCTCTTGTTACCACGGGGTCTTCTTCAGACCACCTAACAGTATAAATAAAATAATATGTCGGGAACGATCGAAAAATAACCGTAGAATTAGGGAATTTTGAGAATACTGCTTTAATAGAATACCTTCTTCCGTAGCTCCAATCCAGTAAATTCATGATGACTTCTCCACCTTGTAGATTTTACGCTAGAGTACCGTACTTACGTTCGTATTGCAACGAGCCAAAAGTCCGGTTTTTTTCTTTCTGGTATTCCAGTAAGTTTCAGTTTCCCAAACAAATACACATAGCGGGAATATATCAAATGCTATGCCAGCTTATTCAGCCATTCCGAAAAAGCCGACAATGCTTTGTTTAATGCCGCTTTTGTTTTTTCATCGGTAATTTTCCCGTTAATTATTTTCTTGGGTGCCTGATTGATATATACCTGAGGCTGCTGCAGAGGCAATGCATTGCAGGCAGCCAGCACCTGCCGCAGATGTGCCTGCGAAAAACCCGTGCCCATCTGGGTTGGGGAAGCTCCTACTATCAAAACAGGTTTATTTTCCAGTACATTTTCGTACGTCATACTCCCTGCCCAGTCCAGCGCATTTTTTAAGACACCCGGCATACTCTGTGAATATTCCGGCGCTGCAATCAATATGCCGTCCGCTTTTTTCAGTTGTGATTTAAAATGAGACACGGCCTCCGGTTCACCGGCCTCTTCTACATCTCCATTAAACATCGGGATATTTTCCAATGAAATATAATCAATGGTTAAATACTCATACTCTTCTTCAGCCATGTATTGAATGACTGCCTTATTCAAAGATTCTTTTCGAAGACTTCCTGCAAATCCTATTATTCTTTTTTTCAACTTAATTTCCTCCTCTGATTTCGATCTTATTGACAGATTTGACAACTGAACCTTAATATAATAGTTAGATACTTTTATTCCCGAAATAAATTTCCAAGCAGGCTTCCAGAGCCGTTTATAATCATTATGCTTTATTTTATATTAGCTAGGATAATGTTTATAGTTGATAGGAGAAAGCTTTTCTGCCTGGCCTGCCGTGGATGACCTCCTCCGCTTACCCGCTCTTCTGTAGGATTTTCCCGGCTGGGCGTCCGCTGGTTCCGCTTCATTCTTTCCTATGTAAAAACGAAGCAGTTAATTGCTGCAGTTTCGAACTTCCAAACTATAAAAAGAGCAGGCAAGGTGGTTTTTCGAGATGCCTGTGGGAAAAGAAATATTTTTCAGCAAAATTATTATTTTAAGGCAGCCTCTAACAGTAAAACTTGATCAATTAAATTAATAATAAATGCTTCAGCTGATTTTTTTCAAATTTTCCAAACTATTCACATGACAGGCTGTGAGATTTTACGTGCCTTCTCCTCTTTTACAGGAAGATTTCTCAATACATACATTTTGCAAATTTAATCAAATAAAGTGTCAGATAAGCATATACATGGGAAATCAAAAGGTTTCCTATGTTTTTTCTTGCAATTAATAATGGAGGAACTAAGATGACAAAAGAAACAGATAATACCAGAACTGAACTTACAAAAACCCAGAAAAATCGGCTGGTTCTAATGATCTGTATTATATTAACGTTTACAGTGATGAATGGTACGATGTTCAACGTAGCAATCCCTGATATTGCAGAGGATTTTAATTTGCTTCCTTCACAGGTGACCTGGGTAATGACCGGATATATTCTTGTGTTTGCCATAGGTGCTTTAATGTATGGAAAGCTGGCAGACATTTACCCTATCAAACGTTTGTTAACGTTCGGAATTATATTGTTTGCGACTGGGGCTGCTATCGGATTATTTTCCCAGAATTACCCGATGCTGCTTGCTGCAAGACTTATCCAGGCGATGGGCGGCGCTACGATACCGGCATTAGCTTTTATTATTCCCGCAAGATTTATGCCGAAAGAAAGAGGCCGGGTATATGGAACTGTTTCTGCTACTGTGGCTTTTGCTTCCGGACTTGGACCAATTACAGGAGGGCTTGTCGGTGGAGCCTTTGACTGGCGGTATCTTTTTATACTTTCAATTTTATCATTATTCTCTATTCCGTTTTTAAGACGCTGGATTCCTGATGAATCTGTAAGAAAAGGAACAGTGGATATTCCTGGTGCTGCAATGATCGCAGCTGCAATCGCAGGACTTCTTTTTGCGATTACTGCACTTAGTCTTATAGGTTTGTTCGTTTTTATTACTGCAATTATAATATTCGTTTTTCATGTACGAAACCACCCGGCTCCATTTATTGATCCTTCTATGCTGAAAAATAAATATTATACAACTGCAGTAATGACAAGTTTCCTGGGGACTAGTGTTATGTTTGGAATGATTTTTATTGTTCCGATTATGGCAAGAGCTGTTTATGGCCTTGATACAATGGAAATCGGCTTGCTTTTATTTCCCGGCGCTCTTGGTGCCGCTTTAATAGGACAGCGCGGAGGTTACTTTGTCGAGAAAAAAGGCAGTTATCCTGTTCTTCAGGTGGCGTTTATACTGGCAATCGCAGGAAGCCTGTTAATCTCCACATTTATCGGCCTTCCCCCTTACCTGCTGGCTCTTTGCATTCTCGTCCAATATACAGCTTTTCCTTTAATTCAAAGTTCTACTGCAAACCTATTAACTGAACTTGTTCCCGAGGAAAAAACCGGCGTAGGAATAGGAATGTTCAATTTGATGAACTTTATGTCCGGCGCTATTTCCAGTGCAATTTTCGGTGCATTTCTTGATTTAGAACGAGTCAGCTTGCAACTGAATCCTTTTGCTTTGTCAGAAGACATTTATCTTTATTCAAACTTATTTCTTGCAATTAGTATAATTGCCCTTGCAGCGATCGTCTTTTTCACATTAAAATTCCGTCACCGTATTTCTCCGCAGAATAAAAAATTCTCTTAAGATGTTCGCTGCCATGAGTTTTGATTATCCAATATAACCTAAATAAAATCTCATGTTTCTTATTCAAAAACGTAACAAAAAGCTTCTTCTTCAGCATGTGGCAAGACGCATTTCAGCGGCGTTCGACAAACCATTCAGGCGAACTTTCTTTTCGGCAAAATTAACCAAGAGCAAGCCCTTGGATAAGCCTTTTCGATAGTGCAGCAGTGTTAACACTTCTTTAAATCAAAACTTTAATTTTCAAGGCAGCCTTAAAACTCGCACAAAAGCCCCTAGGAAAATACGGTATTTTCCTGGGGGCTTCTTTAAAAAAATTTTTATATTTTACTAAATCGTATGATCAATAAAAGACCCTTTTCTCGTGATACGTGATTCCATTTCCCTTACTGCTTCAGGATTAACCTGCTTCTTCTTCGTGCAATTTGAAGCATAGACTGCAGTCGATTTATTTTTATTCTGTAATTTATGTTTTGCGATCTGCTCATAGCGCATGAAGTAATTTCCATAAGGATTTTTTTCTTCCAGTACGTCCTGGAATTCTGGACGATATACTCCATCCAGGGTAAGCTTCGCCGGTTTCTGCATTGCCTGCCTGTTTGCGTAAATCATCGGTTGTTCATCTTTTATCGGAGGTATATAACCCATAATTACTCACCCTCTTTCTTATTATGGTTTACCCCGTTTCAGAGGTGCCTAACCCTAAAATGAAAACAAATAAGAAGGGAGTAGTGAATATTATTTTTTACAAATAAAAAGGCTGCACCAGATTTAAAATCATCTGATACAGCCCTTGATATTTTTAACAGTAAAATTACTTCAATCCTAAAGTGTTGTACCCTCCGTCGACATGAAGCATCTCTCCAGTAATACCGCTTGCCAGATCGCTCATCAGGAACAATGCGGTATTGCCTACCTCTTCCTGGGTTACAGTTCTGCGGAGCGGAGAGTTTTCTTCCATTTCTTTCAGCACTTCGTTAAACCCTCCAATGCCTTTTGCAGAAAGAGTGCGGATCGGTCCAGCAGAAATAGCATTTACCCGAATGTTTTCCTTGCCGAGATCATTCGCTAAATATTTTACACTTGCATCCAGACTTGCTTTGGCCACACCCATTACATTGTAATTTTTAACGACCCGCTCTCCTCCAAGATACGTCAGCGTAACAATACTTGCTCCTTCCGTCATCAAGGGGCGTGCAGCTTTAACAACAGCAGTTAATGAATAGGCACTGATATTCTGGGCCAGCATGAAGCCTTCCCGCGTCGTATTTAGGTATTCGCCTTCCAGTTCCTCTCTATTTGCAAAAGCTACACAGTGCGCAATACCGTGAATCGTTCCTGCCTGCTCTTTGATGCTCGTAAAAGCTGTTTCAATTTCATCGTCCTTTGTTACGTCACATGGAAGAACGATGTGCTCTCCTTCTAATGTGTCCGCCAGATCTCGTACCGTCTTTTCGAATCGTTCTCCTACGTATGTAAAAATAATACGTGCTCCAGCACTGTCAAGCGCCCTTGCGATGCCCCAGGCAATACTTCTTTTATTGGCTACACCCATTACTACATAAGTGCGATTGGAAAGGTCAAGATTAATCATTTAAATGCCTCCTTATACTTTTCGCTTGCTATTAGTATCTGGTACTAAGTTTACCTCACACCTTTTCAAGCGTCAATGTTTACATGATATAATAAGCGCTAGAAATTAGAAAGGCGGGAAGCTATGTATGATGTAATTGGAGATATCCATGGATGCCGAAAAGAAATGAAAGAGCTGCTACAAAAGCTTGGCTATAAAGAAAAGGACGGGAAAATTATCCATTCTGCTAATAGAAAGCCTGTCTTTCTTGGTGATCTTACTGACCGTGGGCCAGATTCTCTGGGAGTCGTTCAAGATGTTGCTGCCTGGGTGGGTCAAGGGGACGCTTTGTATTGTCCGGGCAATCACTGTGATAAACTTTACAGGTACTTTCTCGGAAGAAATGTGCAGATAACGCATGGACTGGAAACGACAATAGCCGAATGGAAAGCGGCACCAGGACGTGAACAAAAGAAAATTCAGCATACTTTTAAACAGCTTTATGAGCAAGCGCCGCTGTACCTTGTCCTTGCAGGTGGAAACCTTGTAGCAGCGCATGCCGGAATTCGTCACCGGGATATAGGCCGTACTGATAAGAGAATTAAATCTTTTGTTCTTTACGGGGATGTGACTGGGGCAACAGACGAAAAAGGCCTGCCGGAACGTCTGGACTGGCCATCTTTATACCCACAGGGAAAAGAGAAAATTGTTTATGGGCACACGCCTGTAGCAGAACCTAGAATTATCGGCAATACAATTAATATAGACACAGGTTGTATTTTTGGCGGTAAGCTGACGGCCTATCGCTACCCGGAAGAAGAATTCGTTTCAGTACCGTCTGCTATGCCTCTGGCAGAAGAGAAATTTCGAGATTTCTCTTAGAAAGGTACAGGCGAGCTGCATGTAATCATTTCACTGCTGTGAGGATGAGGAAAAGTGATTTCCTGCGCGTGAAGCAATTGTCTTTGATACAGGCTTTCACTCTTTCCGTATAAAGTGTCTCCGCAAAGAGGATAGCCCATCCAGCTTAGATGTACTCTGATCTGATGTGTTCTGCCTGTTTCAAGACTGATATGCAGCAGGGTGGCGGTTTTTGTATAATTTATTGCCTTTATATGTGTGACTGAATACTGCCCTTCTTCTCCTACTGCTCTTTCTACAATACTTCCTTCTTTTCTGGTGATAGGAGCATGTACAGAAGCATATTTCCAGGGAAAATACCCTTCGGCGAGCGCTGCATAAGTTCTGCTTATTTCCCCCTGCTGCTGCGCTGCGAACAATTGGCTGTGTGCATAGCGGTGTTTTGCTATAAGCATCACACCGGAAGTATCTCTATCCAATCTGGTAACTATGTGAATGGTTCCCGGCCAGCCTCGCTGCTGATAATCGTTTAATACAGCTCCGCAGACAGATGGCTTATTTCTGTCCGACATAGGCAGTACGGGAAGTGAAGATGGTTTTTCAATTACAAGTACGTGCTCATCTTCATATAGTTTCTGCAAAGGAAGAGAAACGGGTACTATATTGCTGCTGGTTTGTTCTTCCGGGAGCTCCACAGTTATAATATCTCCTGAATGAAGAATTTCCGTAACCTCCACCTTTTTTTCATTCAGGAAAAGACCTCCCCCTTCAAATTTCACTTCAGCAAGAAGTTTTCTGGACATATTTTTTTCTTTACGCAAAAACTCACGCAGCTTCATGCCGGCATGCTCGTCTGCCGCCTGCCACGTGAGGTTCAGTTTAGGGATCACTCTGCTATAAAAGATTCTTTTACACGTTTCCAGAAAGGAAATGGACGGAATCGTGCAAAACGTATTTTTTCGTTTGCTACTCTTACCTGAATGGACTTTACTTTTTTTTGAACGAGCGTAAGGTGGTCCACCGTCACTTGGAAGTCTACATCATTTTTAGGTTTTAACAGGCAGGTATGATGTTCAGGAAGCACAATGGGAGAGCCGATTGTCCGGTAAACTCTATTGTTAATGGAAGCCATTTCCGCCATTTGGATAGATGCGAGAGAAGGATGGAGAATCGCTCCATTTAGCGCTTTGTTATAGGCAGTACTTCCTGATGGCGTGGATAAACAGAGACCATCTCCGCGGAATGTCTCGAAATGATCTCCCTTAATTTCAATGTCCATTACAAGAGAGCCTTCCATACTTTTTACCGTACATTCATTTAAGGCAAGGTACCGCTCTGTCTCCATTTCATTCGTATGCCGAATAACCACTTCGATCAGGGGATACTCTACGATTTTAAATGGTGTTTTCGCAATATGGATTACAAGCTTTTCAATTTCCTCAGGCTGCCAGTCAGCATAAAAACCAAGGTGGCCGGTATGTACCCCGACAAAGCTTGTTTCATCCGAGCGGTGGGAATATTGATGGAAGGCTTCCAGCAGTGTGCCATCCCCCCCGATAGATATTACGATTTCCGGCTCTTCTTCATCATAAGTGAGGCCAAACTCTTCCAGGTATGTTTTTACCTGTTGTGTAAGCACATTGGAAGTGTGGTCTCCTCTCGATCTCACATTAAAATTCACTGAACTGCCTCCTTTACCCCTATCGTTTTCGGCGTAATGCTTCCTGCTGTTTACTCATAATCTGCTGCGCTTCCTGCACTTCTCCTCTTATTTTGGACATTTCCTCATCAAGGAGATAAGCTGCCTCCGCAGCCTTTACAAGACGCTGTTCAATTTCATCAGGTATTTTCCCGGAATATTTATACTGCAGCGAATGCTCAATTGTAGCCCAGAAATTCATTGCTAGTGTACGCACCTGCAATTCTACCAGTATATGCTTTTCTCCCCCTTCGATCGTCTGTACCGGGTAGCGGAGGATCATATGATAGGAACGGTAGCCGCTTCTTTTTTTATGTTTAATATAATCCCGTTCTTCTTCAATGGAAAAATCTGTACGTGCTTTTATTAAGCCTACAACAGTATCTATATCTCCTACGAATTGACACATTATTCGAACCCCTGCCAGATCCTGCATTTCTTCTTCCAGCTGATTTAAGGGGATGTTTTTTCTTTTTGCTTTTTCCAGAATACTCGATACGGGTTTTACTCTTCCCGTAACAAACTCAATTGGTGTATGTTTTGATGTAAGCTGATATTGATCTCTCACACCTTTTAACTTTATTTTAAGTTCATCAACTGCCTGCTTATATGGAGTAAGCATTACATCCCAATCCATCATCTGTCCTTCACCCCTCACTGCGCTCAGCTAAAAAAACCTGCTCCACTTTCTCTACAAACTCTTTTCCATAATTATGGTTTCCTTCGATATTATCTAATAAAAATTCAAATTCTGTCCAGAAGTCCACCAGTTCCACTGGTTTAATACCAGTTTTTATATAGATCGGCCATTCTGCTTCGTGATATGTATTTAAAATATTCCAGGTCTTTTCTTCAAATCTTAACTGTACATAATCCTCTCCATGGGCGAGCAGATATACAAAAGCACTCCCATCTGAATCCACCAGCATTCTTCCTTCAGGTTCCAGCCCGTGGAAAGGAAGAGATACATCTGCTTTTGCAAGCAGCTTTTTATCTTCTGCTTCTATTGAAGTGATAGTAATCATTCACATCGTCCTCCTGTTAACATCTTTACTCAGTTTATCATATTATCTGTGATTCCCGTTTTTGTAAACTCAAAAACAACACAGTTCCCCCTCCAAAGGTCTGTTGCGCATTTATAATTGCTGTGGAATAATATAGCTAATAAGTAAAGAATTATTAAACTGAAGCTTTAGGGAGTTTTAATATGAGCCAGGAAATAGAAATTGAATTTAAACAGCTTATAGATGAAGATACTTTTAATAAAATGCTTCAATTTTATCCAGTGAATGCTTCTTTTAAACAAATTAATCACTATTTTGAAACGGAGCAGATGCTGCTGAAGAAAAATGGTGCGGCGCTCAGAGTACGTGAAAAAGAAGAGGAGCTTGTACTGACATTGAAGCAGCCGCATGAAACAGGCCTGCTGGAAACCCATCAGGCCATTGGAGTAAATTCTTTTCATGCTTTAAAAGAAAAAGGCTTGCTGCCCCAAGGAGAAACCACCGAGCAGTTGATATCTTTATGCGGGCAGATGCCTCACCTTCGCTATCTGGGAAGCCTTGAAACAGTACGCAGTGAAGCTGATCTTCCGGAAGGCACTCTGGTGCTGGACCGCTCAGATTATGCGGGAGTAACAGATTTTGAACTGGAATTTGAATGTACGGATGCAGAAGAAGGGAAAAAGTTTTTCTTTGAACTTCTCCAATCCTGGTCTCTTACTTGGAATGAACCTGACAATAAAATTGCACGTTTTTACAGAGCCGCTTATGAAAGTTAGTTTCTATATTTGTTAATTACACATTAGAGTGAAGGGAAGATAAATCATGGATGTTTTTTCATCTAACATAATGAACAACTTTTATCAGTGGGGGGTTTCTAATTTCTCTGAGGAGAACTCATCTCCTCCCCTTCCTACAAAAATTTCGTCTACCGGTCCTTTCCAGCAGCTGCTCCTTCAGCAGATGAGTCTGCCGCAGCAGTCAGCGGAAACCGCCTCGTCTCCACTTTCATCTGCTTCCCTGTCGTTTCAGCAGATGGCAGCCCAGGTAATGGCTGCAAAAATGCAGGAACCATCTGCTTCTCCTAAAGAGAATTCACTCCCATCCCAAGCGCAAAGCGTGGCAGCTTCTCCCCGAATCACTGGTGGAAGCGAAGGGAAGTATGATTCATTAATTGAAGAAACTTCTAAGAAGCATGGAGTAAATCCTGCGCTGATTCATGCAATTATTAAACATGAATCAAATTATAATGCGAATGCGAAAAGTCATGCCGGTGCTCAGGGGCTTATGCAGCTTATGCCCGGCACTGCACGGGGGCTTGGTGTAACAAATAGTTTTGATCCGGCACAGAATATTGATGGCGGAACACGGTATATTAAATCGATGCTGCAAAAATACAACGGGAATGAAAGTATGGCGCTGGCCGCTTATAACGCAGGTCCAGGTAACGTAGATAAATATGGAGGCATCCCTCCTTTTAAAGAGACCCAGGCGTATGTTCCGAAAGTGATGAGCACTTTCCGCAGCAACACTAATTTTGCATAATATGAAAGATAAGGTCCTGCAGTGATTTACAGCTGCAGGGCCTTTTTAATTCAGCATATTACTTGCAACCTGAAAGTTACGCTAGTATTATGAGCAATCGAGGAAATATTTCCTCCCAAAATATGCAAGGTTCTGTCATAAATAATTCACATTTGTTGCCACTTGTTAAAAGCCTTGCTACAATAACGGTACATTGAGTAAAGAGGGATACAGCATGAAAGAAAAATATACGGCGTATGATGCGCTCGGCGAAGAACGACTCTCTGAAGTTGTTGACTGCTTTTACGGGCACGTTTCTGAACATCCGGATTTAAAATCAATTTTTCCAGATGATTTAACTGAGACACGCCGCAAACAAAAACAATTTTTAACGCAATTTTTTGGCGGTCCGCCGCTTTATACAGAAGAGCACGGGCATCCAATGCTCCGTGCACGACATATGCCTTTCGTTATCACTCCAAAGCGCGCCGAAGCCTGGCTTTCCTGTATGGCCCAGGCTCTTACAGAAAAAGAGATAGAAGAGCCGCTCCGTTCTGCTATGTTTGAACGCTTAAGCTATACAGCGAAACACATGGTGAATACTACGGATTCAGCACCGAGGGGGGATCAATCGTGACAACTAAAGAAGAAAATAACCGCACTTATGTATGCGATGAAGAACAAGGCATGTGCTGCCCTGAGGATATTACTTCCCTGTACAATGAACAGGAGCAGCGTACTAAGCTGCTGGAGGTCTATGTTTTCATTGATCCATTATGTCCTGAATGCTGGGCGATGGAACCTGTAATTAAAAAAATGAAAATGGAGTACGGCTCCTACCTTACGATTAATTTAGTACTTGCTAATGAATTGGAATCATTAAATTCTCCATGTGGCAGCAAGTACCGTTCTCTCGTCAAAGATATGGCGAAAGCTTATAATGAAACCGCCTGCCGGACAGGTATGCCCTGCGATGGTGACGTGTGGTATGAAAACCCCACCGCTACTCCATATGCAGCTATTTCTGCAATCAAAGCAGCAGAACTGCAGGGAAAAGCAATCGGGTCCAAATATCTCCGCCGTGTTCGTGAAGCTTTATTTCTGCACAAGGAAAATATAGCGAACCCGCATGTTTTAATTAATTGTGCTATCCGAGTCCAGGGAATGGATGTGGATGAGTTTGTAAAAGATATGAATTCAGACAATACGCATTTTGCACTGGCAGATGACCGGCGGACTGCGAAAGATATGAATGTAGAATCAGCGCCTACGATGGTCTTTTTTAATGAAGATGTCGATGAACCTGGTTTAAAAGTAGAAGGTGCTTACAGCTACGAGGTGTATGAAGGAATTATTAAGGACATGACGGAAAAGGATTTAAAAAAATGTCCCCCTATTCCACTACCGGAATTTGTTGCTTTTTACTCTTTGGTAGCCACTAAAGAAATAGCGGTGGTGTATGATATGAAGATTGAGGAAGCACATCGGGAAATGAAAAAACTTCAGCTCCAGCAGGAAGTAGAAGAGATTTCTACAAAGCATGGTTCTATCTGGCGTTCATTAAAATAAAGAGAGTCCTGGTCCGGCATCCGGATCAGGACTCTCCTTATTTATATAGCTTTTTAGAGCATAGGATGCTGGCGATAGGACGGAAGCAATGACCAGACACATATTTCAGCTGTATTTTTCTGCTCTGAAACTGCGTTGAATTGGTTGCTGATTTATTATCTTCTGTTATTTGACGTTTTCTTTCTCCATTACTTATACCGTACATCTTCTACAACCGCCACTCCATCAGTCCCTACTCTCAACAGAACTTCACTTATTTCTCCTTTTGCATCAGGATAGGTCCCAAGACCGAAGTCTACCTGGCCCCAGCTCGTTACTCGCCCCCGGATAAAGGGAGCAGCAGCTTTCTCCTTCGAGCTTTTCATTCTCTTCAGCTCATAAACACCAGATCCCTGCTCTTCCAGTTCTCCATATACAAATGTTCCTTTTTTAAAATACTGTTCTTCAGGTAAGTTATGGATTTCAAAATAAGCAGTCGTATCAAACTCCATATATTCTGCATTATAATGCTCTACTTCCAGCCAGTAGATATTTCCGTCTCTTAGTGCTGCTTCACTCTGCACTGCCGGAACTAAAATTACAGCAAACGTAACTGCCATCGCCACCGGGGCAGACCAACCCCAGGTCAGTCCTGTTCCGTTTGAAAAAGAGGTATTATTTCTATCCATAAAATAGGCTGCGGTAACGAAACATATTCCTAAGACTGCTAAAGTGATCGAAATTGAAACGTAATTCCAGAAGAGATCTATATATTGAACAAATATTAATATAAACCAAAAAACAGCTGTTATCACTAAAGCAGAAGTATCTTTCCTCCGCAGCTGCACATATATTAATATGGATGCTGCAGCAAAAAAAACACCAGTGTAACTCCAGTATAACCATTCTCCAATATCCGCTGTATAAGGAAGAGAATAGCCTGAAATAAGAGCACCTGTGTAGGCAAGCAGGTACAACTCCCGTTCCTTAAGAAAAAGAAAGCATAATAATAGTACAAGTAAATTCAATCCAAGCAGCATAAGTGCACTTATATGTGCAGAATTTAAGAACGTTTCCATCCAAAACAAAACAATGATATTTCCGGTAAGGTAGAGAGCTGTTTTCTGAAGCTTTCCCATCCCCTGCCATAAAAGTGCAAATAAAATTAAAATCGGAAGCAATTGCCATATCAATAGATTAAAGCTGATACCTAATATAAGAAATACTCCAAATAATATCAGTGCCTGAACGAAATACTGATCTGCCTTTTTTATAAAATAGGCAGCTGCGAAAGCGATGCATCCTGCGGCAAACAGGATGCCGGAAAACAGTTCATATGCAAACACTCCGATAAATCCGCCAAAGGATACAGCTGCTATCAAAGCTCCTAAAATAGTGACGGCATGCAGACTGAAATCCTTCCACTTTTGAGAACTGCTGCCTTTATTAAGAGTTTTGATTAATTTAATACTTCCATATACAGCTGCGCCGGCAAGTAAAAATATCAGAAGAAAAATCATGCTGTTTACAATGTCTATCATCGACAAAAGAACGAGCTGCCCCAAATAAAAAGAAGATGCTGCAATAGTGATACGCAGTTCCGTTGATTTTTTACGGAAAAGCAGGAAACATACAGTGAGCAGTACAAGATAATACCCATTCGCCAGAAGCTCGTAATCAGGTAATACATATCTTACCGCACCCGCTGCTCCAAATATATGGACCGCTGCAAACCATGCAGCCTGCAGTATTTTTGGCGAACCTGCTCTTGCACTCCACAAATAAAATCCTGCATTCACTATAGAACTAATGATAAAACCGGTAAGCAGAATTCCCTCTGACCATGTTTGATAAGTGGGAAAAAGCAAAGTCCAGAGAAGTGACTGTACCAGAAAAAAGCGTAACAAAAGAAACGAAAGAGATTTTGATTGAAGGGTAACAAGTATTACCGGGAGCAGCCAAAAAATAAACAGCCAATATGCTTCTGCCTGAGAATGGTATATATTCCCTATAAGCATAATTGCAGGCCCAAGACTGATTAATCCAGCAAGAAAACTGAGCCTGCTGAAAAAAGGATTATTTTTCTGAAATAAATAAGTAAATCCAAAAAATACAAGCACAAATCCCGTAATGACTGCAGTTTGCCCCAGTCTCTCCATCACATTCCACCACGTTTCAGCATAAAAAACAGCTGCTGCAATTAACAATGAAATCCCAAGAACATATGTCCAGCGAATAATTGGAACTTGGATAGATTCCATCTTTCATCCCTCGTCTCCCATAAGATACTTAGATTATACTACAGGAAGATTCAAAAAAATTACATTTACAGAATTTTCATAAAATCAATGAAGTATGAGTGTATTTACGGCAGGAACAGCTGTCAAAATGGATTAATTACGAGGTAGTATTTTAATTTCTTTAAAATAAACATTTATAAAAAAATCTGACTCACTATAAGTGAGCCAGATCCAAATTTACAAGTATAAATCAGCTGGTGTTGAAATACTAATTTAGTTATTACTTGTCTTCAAACAATAATTCTTCCAATTCACTTAATGTTGCTTCAAATACGTCCAGTGCCTGCTGTATTGGAGCAGAAGAAGTCATATCAACTCCGGCATGCTTTAAAATTTCAATAGGATACTCTGAGTTTCCTGCTTTCAGGAAATCAGTAAATCGTTCCACCGCAGGTGCACCTTCCTCCTGAATCTGATGCGCAAGCGCAGTGGCCGCACTGTAGCCGGTCGCATACTGATATACATAAAAATTCATATAGAAGTGTGGAATTCGAGACCATTCGTAAGCGATATCTTCATCGATTACCAACTCATCCCCAAAGTATTTTTTATTCAGTTCATAATACGTTTCGTTCAGCATATCAGGTGTTAAAGGAGTACCTTCTTCTGCTTTCTGGTGAATAAGGTGTTCAAATTCAGCAAACATCGTCTGACGGAAAACTGTGCCACGAAAACCTTCCAGAAAATTATTCAGAAGATACAGCCGCCGCTGTTTATCTGTTTCCTGATCGAGTAAATACCGGTTCAGCAATGCTTCATTCGTTGTAGAAGCAACCTCTGCTACAAAAATAGAATAGTTTGCGTAAGGAAACGGCTGATTCTCTCTTGTATAATAACTGTGTACAGAGTGACCGAATTCATGAGCCAAGGTAAATAAATTATTAATATCATCCTGCCAGTTCATCAGAATATACGGTTTCGTACCAAAAGTTCCGGAGGAATACGCACCGCTTCTTTTTCCCTGATTTTCTTCTACATCCACCCAGCGGTTTTCCAGTCCTTCTTTCACTATTTCCTGATACTCGCTTCCCATTTTTCCAAGCCCTTTTACCATTAATTCTTTTGCTTCTTCATAGGAAACGTTAAAATCTACATCTTTCACCATCGGCGTATATAAATCATACATATGAATATCATCCAGCTCCAGAGCCCGCTTTCTCACTTTCACATAGCGGTGCAGCAGGTGGAGGTTATCGTTTACTGTAGAGACAAGCTGATCGTAAACTACTTCCGGAATATAATTTTTACTTAATGCTGCCTGACGTGCATTTTCGTAATTTCTCGCATTCGCCTGAAAAATGTGCTTTTTCACTTCTCCACTTAATGTACTTGCAAAGGTATTATGATATTTCTTATAGGTAGTATACATCGCTTCAAACGCTTCACGACGCACCCTGCGGTCATCACTTTGTAAAAACCCTACAAATCTTCCCTGCGTTACTTCTACCTCTTCCCCATCTTCATTTTTTATTTCAGGAAATTTCAGATCAGCATTGTTCAGCATACTGAACGTGTTGGAAGATGCGTTCGTAACTTCACTTACCTGGGCAAGCAGTGATTCTTCTTTTTCAGATAAAACATGCGGACGTTGTTTATTTAACCGTTCAAAAGCATGTTCATAAAGTTTTAATTCAGGGGTTTCTTCTACAAACTTCTTTAGCGTTTCCTCAGGAATATTAAGTAATTCAGGTGTAATATATGATGCTTTCTGGCTCAGCTGCGTAATCAGCTGACGCGCTCGTTCATTCAGCCCCTGATAAAAAGAATCAGCTGTATTTTCGTCATAGCGCATCCGCGCATATACAAATAATTTTCCAAGTTTTATAGAAAGCTCATCTTCTTTTTGAAGAGCTTCAAATAAAGTTTTTCCTGATTCTCCTAATTTTCCCTGGTATGATGCAATTGCCGGAATTTGTTCTTTCAGCTCCTTAAAAGCTGCTTCCCACTCTTCATTTGTACTGAAAATATCTTCTAAGTCCCATGTTTTTTCCACCGGAATCTCTTCTCTTCTAGGCAGTGCAGTGTTCGTTGCCATAAATAAACCCTCCGTTATTATCAATTTAACCTCTTTCTATCGTAATATGAATCTTTCTAATTATCAATTATTTTTACACTCGAAATAATTGATAAACTTTTTTCTTATCCAATCATCGTCTGCATAAAGCGTGCCTAATGTTTTTTTGATTGTCAGGGGCTGAAGAACCTCA
This sequence comes from Alkalicoccus daliensis, assembly GCF_900103955.1. Taxonomy (GTDB): domain Bacteria; phylum Bacillota; class Bacilli; order Bacillales; family Salisediminibacteriaceae; genus Alkalicoccus; species Alkalicoccus daliensis. Next base: position 74,713 of record NZ_FNIL01000001.1, on the reverse strand, counting down.
AATACACCGGGATACGTATGCCTGACTGCACCTGTAGAAGAGAGCAGTATTAAATATTCTTTAATAGCAGCCCTCATAACGTTATTAGCGTGGGAGGACTGCACGTATACTGGAAATACTGCACTTCTTATCATTTCTTTCAATACTTCACTGACTATTATATTATGACCGCGCTGGACGAAATTAAATAACAGCCAGCTCTGCCAAACTTCTGCCCCGGCTTTAATACCGGCCGTATAAGGAACCGGCAGAAAACACAGGGCAGGAAAATAATTTAAATTAAGCTGATTTTTCCAATAATAAATTATTACACTTTTTTCTGCCTCTGTAAGATCTGGTTTAGGGTGCTTCCGTTTTATCACACTTGTTCTTTTCCATTCTTTTTCAAGCACCTGAAAAAATTCTTTGGAAAGTTTAGGTTGTTTTTCTGGAAATAACAAATGCACAGGTGAATCACTTAACGGCAGTGAAGCTGTTTCATATGTATACTTGGATGCCTGTAACTGCGTATGCCCATATTCAAACAGCAATTTACCAGCAGCCAAATCCAGAGAAAAAGAATGCTGAAAAGGAGAAGTGCACAATCGCAGAGATTCAAGGTTAGTTATTTTTCCTGTATTAACTTTCTTCGTATAATTTTTTATTCCGAGCCATATAACTGTATAACCCGCTTTTAAATAATTAAATTGTCTTTTAACAAATTCCATTTCCGGAAGAGGAGAATGCTGAATTTCCAGTATTACTTTTTCACCACCCATATATACTAAAATATCCGCTCGCTGTCCATCTGCTTCCGGGATTACTTTTTCAACGTAAGGCTTGTAGCCGTAAGTTTCCAGCCATGTACATAAAACAGTTTTAGCCAGGGCATGTTCTTCAGTTTCGTTTATTCTGAGACAGGAAGAATTATGGCGGTGAGCAAAATGTTTTCTTACTTTTCCTTTACCGCCTCGAGTAAAAACTTCTTTCCTGCAGACAGGGCAAGTATACTGCTTTTTTTCCGAAATAGGATTCGGGGGAATAAACTCATTTCCTGCAGATGTTACATGAATTAGTTTTCCTGAAGGAGAAATGGCTGTAAACATCACTCAGCTCCTTACGTGAAATTATTTTATTTAGGCTTTGTAAACATTAACAGTGCTTACTTGAAAATATAGTTAAACTTCACTATGAAATAACAAAACATATGTTCGTTTTTTCACTGAAGAAAAAGCCGCCCATTATAGGGCAGCTTCTTAAGCAAATTGTTCTTTAATAGTTCCAAGCGCATTTTCTTCCAGAATTGTCTTGCCGTATTCCTGAATACGATGAATCGTAATATCAGATTCATAACCATATTCCAGCATTCTGCTGAGCATGTTATCCTGCTCCTCATCAGAGTGCGTTTCATCAATCATTACATAAAGGAAATACGTGTCTTCGAAATGGTGGAAGCTAGTGTGAATATCTGCGCTGAAAGCCTTACTAAGGGAGATAAGATCTTCAAAATCCCTAAATCCAAGTACTACGTTCAGCTTATGATCTTTTGTTACTTCATTTTGATCGTCTGAAGTAAACTGCTGATCCAGCATATCTACAATATTTTTGTCTACATTTTCATCATTATCATCTTCCAGAGGAATTTCAAGCTTCACATTGCCATCGTTCATTTGACCTCTGGTTACAATAACTTCAAGACCTTTATCCAGCGCGTGTACCTGCACCCAGAGTGGACCATTCATTTCAAACTTTTCATGGTCACTTACTTCATTCATCATTTCAAAGAAAAGTTCTTCTCCTCTTTCTCGGCTGTACCAAATTTCTTCTTTGTCAAATCCTCGTCGTTCAATATCTCCATAAGTGATATAAAATTTAATCGTTGTATCGTTAATTCTTTCTATTTCCATAGTGTCTCACCCTTTCGCGAGATAAACTCAGCTGATGTGCAGAGGGCTGAATTGTTTTACTATTCTATTCCCACAAAGCCATCTTGTCAATCATATTTTGCTTATTCCTATTTTAGATGAAATTAAAGAGAAAAGAAATATATTTGCTTATATTTTCAATTATTTTTTCAGAAATTTCAATTATCACCCTAAACAGAAACAAAGGGTGAAGCTGTATCTCACAGCCATCACCCTTACCGCATAATATATCATAATCTATTCATCGTGTTAAGTGGTTATGAAATTATTCGTTAACAAGTCTCTTCGTAGCTTCCTGCAGCTGGAATGTGCGTACTTTTCTTGGAAGAAATCGGCGAATTTCAGCTTCATTATATCCAACCTGAATTCTTTTTTCATCAAGGATGATTGGACGGCGCAGCAGACCTGGATGATCACTGATCAGCTGAAACAGCTCCTGAAGCGGCATAGCATCCAATTCAACATCAAGCTCCTGGAATACTTTAGAACGGGTCGATATAATTTCGTCAGTTCCATCTTCTGTCATGCGAACAACCTGTTTTACTTCTTCTACTGAAAGCGGTTCAGAAAATATATTACGCTCCGCGAATGGAATGTCATGCTCTTCTAACCATGCTTTTGCTTTCCGACAAGATGTGCAGCTTGGTGACGTAAATAAAGTGACCATAAGGCTGAATCTCCCTTCGATTATGTTAATCTATACAATCTTTACATAACTAGTCTTGTTTATAATTATTATTATACAACAATTATTATCTTTTGACTAGTACTTATAAAAAACTTATACAAAGATTCTACAAAAAATTAACGTCTGTGTTCATATAGTTGTAGATTCCCTTTATTTTCAAAAATAAACGTTATTTTTTAAAAAATAAAACTCTTTTTTTATACTTATCTTCCCTGAAAAAATAAGCATCTCATTTGTCATTTGAACTTCCTTGAAAACCTTTTCACTTATACATAAGTTATCTTTGTTAATTGTATCACATTTTCAATTAAGCTGAACTGTTATCAATTAATGAAATTCTCTATTATTATTTAATTGTTATGTAATTAGGATGTTAAAAGGTCTTTTACCTTAGAAAAGAAAAAACACCCTTTTTAAAGGATGTTTTTTCTTTCTCTCAATCAGGAAGCTAAAGTATTCGAATGAGAGACCGGCTGCTTTTTAGAGTTTTTCTGGACTTCTTCCAGCTTACGCTTTAAAAGATCTCTCCAAAGCAGCTTTTTTTTGTTCTTGCGTCTTGCCTTATTCCCTTTCATGCAAAACACTCCTTTCTGTGTTTTGACACGTCGCTGTTCTTCTATAGGATGGGATCAGGATACAGGCTCTTTATCAGTCCCCGTTTCCTTTCCCTTACCCTCCTTCTTCACATTGTTGTACTTCAATGCCTGCTCTACAGCTTCGTAAGGCTTGCCATATAACTCAATATCTTTATACGTATGGATGGTTTCATACGTATGGCACATCTTTTTATAGATACTTTCTTCAGAATCATCTTCCGGCGACCAATAGAGAATTTCCATTTCGTTCACTTCTCCTGTAGCAAGAGACCTTCTGGTGTATCCAATCGACTGCGCATGTTTAAAACCCTCTCTCCGGTAAAAACGCTGTCGCTTTTCAGTATCAGTATCCTCATAGTCTACTGGCTCTACTTCCAAAATAATCGGTTTATTTCTCGCTTTTAATTTATCCAGCAGTTTTTTTCCGATTCCTTTACCTCTTGCTTCTTTTGAAACAAATAGATAATCAATAAAGGAAAAGTCAGCTGCTTCTACATACATCATTACATGATATTTATCTTCACTTTTCTTATAGATCTCTTCTTTTTCCTTCAAAAGGAGTTCGATGTGTTCTTTTGATTTCATTTCTTCGTCCGGAAAGTATTTGTTAAGTTTCTCATACCAGTGCATCGTAACCCTCCTTTGTGTCTCTTCCTATATTATATATCCTTTTACGTTCTTCGGAAAGTGGCTTATAGCGGATTTAAAATAGATTATTTATCTTTTAGCGTCATGAAAGGTTAACAGACTAGGTTATGTTACGATTGCGCTCACATTCTCCCTTCACATAGTGCATTCTTAATGAAGAAAATGAACTGGATTCAATTACTCTGGGTTAATTTCTAATTTTAAAGCTACTTGAAAATAAAAGTTTTAGTTATGAGAAGTATTCCTGCTGAAGCATTCTCAAAGAGACTTACTAAAATGACGGACTTGTGCTTGACTAATTAAGAACACTCATTATGACTGGACAAACAATACATAAGCTGGATTCCTTAAAAAAAGACCTCTTTTTAAAAAAGAGGCCTCCACGTAAAGTTATTCATTTTCGTCTTCATTATTGTTTTCTGTTTCTGCGTTTTCTTCACTGTCTTCATCGCTTTCGTTGCTTTCACTATTGTCTTCATCTTCTTCTGCGTTTTCTTCTAGTTCGCCTTCCTCCAACTGACTTACGTCAAGATCGAGGAGGTAATCTGCACCTTCAGAATAACGATTGCCGGCATTCCACAGAAGAAATTCATAAATATCATTATCATAAAGTGCCTGGATTTGCGCTTCTACTTCTTCCGCTCCGTAATTAAGATAATTTCCTGATCCTAAATAGGAAGCAGTAAAATCCTGAAGCCATGGACGGGAAGTTGGAGGATCCTCAAGTGCACCCAGCACCTCATTCTCTACCTGTGCATATTCATCCACTAGTTCATATGGATATAGATCCGGCTTGTCGATTCCAAAATACGGACCCCAGTGGCTTGGATAAATCATAGAAGAAATAACATCAACATTCTCAGAAATTTTAGTGAAGTTCTGGCCAATGCCCGGCGCCTCAGAAATAGTAGCAGAATACCCAAAGATATCTACAGAGACATCTACATCGTAAGGCTCAAGTTCTTCACGCGCGTATGCAACAAAATCAGTTACTGCTTCTACTCGTGTCGTCACATTGTCTTCTGGCCGGTCTGTATAGTTTCCTGTATCGTATTCAAGCTCTTCATCTCTGTTTTCAAATCCTTCAGGGAATCTTACATAATCAAACTGTATTTCCTGAAAACCCATTTCCGCAGCCATTCTTCCTACTTCCACATTGTATTCCCATACTTCTTCGAGGTAGGGATTAACGAAAGCTTCTCCACGCCTGTTCGTCCATACTTCCCCGTTTTCCAGGAAAGAGAGCTCCGGTCTTTCTTTCGCCAGAATAGAATCCTTGAATACTACAACACGGGCAATAGGATAAATTTCTCTTTCTTCCAGTTCCCGCATCAATGCTTCAGGATCATCGATCATCGGCTGGGAAATATCCAAATAAGAATTTCCTTCTTCCGGTTCAAAGGTAATATATCCGTCATCTTCTTTTACATCGATAACCATTGAATTCAACGCAGTATCTTCCACTAAGTCATAGAGGCTTTCCATGCGCTGCCCGCCTGCAGAATGGCCTGTGACAAAAATACCTCTTACTGCATCCGGATAGTTAAAAGTAAAGCCGGAGTCAAAGGAATACCTCGCCACACGGTTCGGCCATTCCGTAAGTGCCAGATGAATTTCTTTGCCGGTGTGCATCTGCGCTGTCCGTGTTTCACCTTCATTGTTATTATCTTCCGCTGCCACTGTCCCTGCAAAACCTGCTGTCATTAACGCCGTAGCTGCTATGTAAATTTTCCATTGTCTCATTATATAAAAACCTGCTTTCTACCTTAAAAATTTGCCTTCATAGTAAAGTATACAACGAAATCCTTTATTAACCAATGTATATATCAAAATTTGTGGAATTCCTGTCAAATTACCTATTTATTTACACCATTGCCTGTATTGATTGACTCTGATTACTCATTCGCGTATTATTAGAGAAATACACTAAATCAGGGAGGCGATCGTAATGAGCCGTGTAACACTAATAGATATTTTTCAGCATCCTGTGGCCCAAAAGTATGTAAAGCGAGCCGGGCTTGCCCATGCCGTTGCATGCGCTTATCATGCGTACCGCTTCGCTGTCGAAAAAAACGTTGATCCGGATCTCGCATGTAAAGCAGCTTTCCTTCATGATGTAGGACATTATACATGGTACAACAATGGAGAATGGGATTATAATATGTACAAAGAAAATGATATTCATGCAATAAAAGGGGCGGAACGGGCACATAAGCTGCTTATCCGCCTGGGAGAAGACCGAGTGAATGCAAAACAAATTTCTCTGGCAGTGCTGCTTCACACTGATTCTTTTCTTCCTGAAAAAAATATACAGCGGGAAGCGCTGCAGGAAGTAGTTGCCTCCGCAGATGAAGCGGACGAAGAACCGGATGGGAAGCACCATTACAGAAACATGAGTGATGAGCGTGCAGAAAGATTACTTTCTCAGCTCGACCGGCGGATAGAGGTATATCAAAAACGAGAATTGAAAGAACCGGTGTCTTTTTAAGATATTGTCTTTTCATCTTAGGAATGCTATAGTTACGAAGAATGATAAAAAGGGGAGTAGCGACCTGACCGGTCCATGAGTCGTCACGACAGCAGCTTTGAGAAAAAGCCGCTCGGTTCATGGAGCTTTGTATACTTACAAAGTACGCAAGACCTTTTTATGCAGCGGACCCGTTGCATAAAAAGGTCTTTTTTGTGTCTTCGTGGTCCGCAACAATAATTTGAGAGGACGAAAAAAATGACAATAATTATTTTTTTAGCTGCAGCAGTAATTACTGTTATTACTGCCGTAAAACTTTCCACCTATGCGGATGTCATAGGGGAACGGACTTCACTCGGAGGGCTGCTTGTAGGGACACTTCTTTTAGCTGGAGCAACATCACTTCCGGAAGTAACTACCAGTTTGACCGCTGTATACCTGGATAATCCAGATATCGCTGTCAGCAATGTTTTCGGAAGCAACTTATTTAATATCTTTATCCTCGGTCTGGTGGATTTAGCTTACCGGAGAAAACAAATGATGCATGCGGCAGATCCTTCCCAGATCAAAACGGCCTGGCTGAGTCTGATGCTGACTGCTTTAATGCTCATTGCAATTTTGATTCCTACTGGAATAACTTTTCTCGGTGCTGGAGTAGAGATGTATCTTCTTGTTGCTCTATATGCAGCAGGCATGTACTTCCTATCCAAAAATCAGCTGCAAACCAGTACTGAGCCGACTGAAGACTTCCACCTGGAAGCAATTTCTCTGCGTCATGCGAAATGGGGATTTGCAGTTTCTGCTTTAGTTATCTTTGTAGCAGGCAGTGTGTTATCTATAACTGGGGATATGATTGCTGCATCCACTGGTATCAGTTCCAGCTTTGTCGGTACGTTCATGATTGCTGGTGCAACGTCTCTGCCGGAGCTTGTGACAGTAATTGTAGCTATTCAGCTTGCCAACTATAATCTGGCAATAGGAAATATTCTCGGATCGAATGTATTTAACATTTTAATTTTAGTATTGATAGACTTTGCTTTCCGCTCCGGTGCGGTTCTCTCCGCGGTAGCTCCAGTAACTATTGTAACAGCTTCTGCAGTTCTTTTACTGAACCTGTTTGTAATTGGAGCAATAATGATTGCCCGGAGCAAAAAATATGTGCGTTTTTACGGACTGCCTTCTGCGCTGGTGATTATAATGTATTTTGCATGCAGCTATATCATTTATGCGTGTAGTTAAAACTATTTTTTTACTTTCAGCCCGTAGAAAACTTGATGAAATGTATTTCTTAAACACCAAAACAGAGCAGCCGCTGATTTTCGTCAGTGGCTGCTCTGTTTTATATGTCTCTTTACCCAGATATATCAAATACTGAACTATGCACTTTGTTTTGCAGAAAGCTTATCTATAATTACTGCAATAGCTCCATCACCGGTAACATTTGCTCCAGTTCCAAAGCTGTCCTGTGCAAAATACAAAGCTATCATCATACCCATCGCCGCTTCGGAAAATCCGAGCATAGATGTAAGAACTCCAAGCGCTGCAAAAATCGCGCCTCCAGGTACCCCAGGCGCAGCTACCATGATAACACCCAGCGCCAGAATGACGGGCAGCATGGTAAAGAATCCAGGTACTGTGTAGCCGTCAAGCACACTCATCACTGCAACTGCACAGCTGATAATTGTAATCACACTGCCCGACAAGTGAATCGTAGCACAAAGCGGCACCGTGAAATTTGCTACATTATCTCTTACTTTATTTGATTTTGTCTGTTTTAGAGTTACAGGAATAGTGGCTGCCGAGCTCATTGTACCTAATGCAGTTACATAGGCAGGAAGCATTCCTTTTATCAATTTAAATGGATTTTGGCCAGTTAAAAGACCAGCAATAGTATATTGAACAGTTAACCAGATCCAATGCGTGCAAACTGCTACTGCCAATACAACTCCGAATACTTGTAACGTTTGCAGCACTGTACCTTCTGCTGCCATATCAACAAATATCCCGGCAATATAAAAAGGCAGTACTGGGATGATAGCAACGTAAATTACTTTTTCAATAACACTTTTTCCTTCATCGAATATAAACTTCAGCTTTTCCGCTTTTAAAGCCGCAATCCCTATCCCAAAAATGAAAGCCAGCACAAGCGCTGTTAAAATATCCATAAACGGTGTTAATTCAAATGAAAAAAATGGTTCTGGAGAAATACCTTCCTCCGGAGCGCTTCCCTCCTGTGTCACCAGCGGCATGATCAGCACTGCGATAAAAAATGCTCCAATACCAGCGGTAATAGTGGATAGGTAGGCCGTTCCTACAGTCGCCCCCACAAGCCTCGAGGACCCTTGACCGATACTTGCAATTCCGGATCCTATAAAAAATAAAATAATCAGCGGAATAATGAAGTTAATCCATTGACCAAAAATACTTGTAAAGGTCACGAACGCACGGATTAATGGTTCAATTCCTGTTAAACCAACGATAATACCTGTCACAATACCAATAACTAGTTTCAAGATAAGCTTCATCGTTTACTCCCCCTGTACTGTCTCTATGTAGTGGACAAATGTTTTTTCTACATAATACATATTGACCTTATTAGTCTGAGAATTCAATAGCTGAGTAAATAGTCGCAATTATTAAATTATACTGTTATTGTTTTTTTTAAAAAGCTGCTCTATAATAAGTAAAGAATAGTAAATGCGATGATAAAGATAAGTACTTTTTGTGAAGCATGATCAGAGAGTCTGCGGCCGGTGCAAGCAGAAGATGCAGCAAAAAGGAATGGACTTTTGAGCAGGAGATCCGAACACTTTGTCAGTAGGATCCCCGGGATTCTCCCCCGATACCAGAGAGAGCTTTTTCCGCTTTTGCGCAGAGAAGGTTAAGAGAGACTGTTTTTTTACAGTAATCAGGGTGGTACCGCGGTCCATTCGTCCCTAATTTCCAGGGGATGAATGGGCTTTTTTGCAGTTAAAAACTTTATTTTGGAAGGATGAAAGAAGAATGAAAACAATTTTCTCCGGCATTCAGCCGAGCGGAACGTTAACATTAGGCAACTATTTAGGCGCGATGAAAAATTTTGTAGAGCTGCAGGATGATTATGAATGTATGTTCTGTATCGTAGATCAGCATGCAATTACTGTCCCGCAGGACCGCCTGGCACTTCGTAAAAACATTAAAAGTCTAGCAGCACTTTATCTTGCTTCCGGGATTTCACAGGATAAATCCACTCTTTTTATTCAATCGGAAGTACCTGCGCATTCTCAGCTTGCATGGATGATGCAGTGTGTAAGCTATATTGGTGAGCTGGAGCGTATGACGCAGTTTAAAGACAAGTCGACAGGAAAAGAAGCAGTTTCCTCCGCATTGCTTACGTACCCTCCATTAATGGCAGCTGATATACTTTTATACGGAACAGATATTGTACCTGTCGGGGAAGATCAAAAACAGCACCTGGAGCTTACCCGCGATTTAGCACACCGGTTTAACACCCGTTACAACGATATTTTTACAATTCCAGAAGTGCGCATTCCGAAAGTGGGCGCACGTATCATGTCGTTAAATGACCCTGCGAAAAAAATGAGTAAATCTAATCCAAAGGAAAAAAGCTATATCTCCATGCTGGATACTCCTGAAATCATTATGAAAAAGATGAAGAGTGCCGTAACTGATTCAGAAGGAAAAATTTATTATGATGCGGAGAAAAAACCCGGAGTGGCAAATCTCCTGACTATCTATTCCATCTGTTCCGGAGAATCTATTGAATCACTGACAGAAAAATATAAAGAAAGCGGGTATGGTCCATTTAAAGAAGACGTGGCAGAAGCGGTAATTAACGTTTTAAAACCGATACAGGACCGCTATGATGAACTAATGGCGTCTGATGAGCTCGATGCAATTCTGGACCAAGGGGCAGAACAGGCAAACCGCAAAGCAGAGAAAATGCTGAAAAAAGCAGAAAATGCTATGGGCCTCGGCAGAAAAAGATAATTTAATAAAAAGAAGGCGGATCCTGATTGGACCCGCCTTCTTTTTATTTAGCTCCAATATGTTTAACTTTTACATCACCTATGCCCACCTCAATATGCAGCTGGACCTTTTTTAACGAGTCCTGGTAATCACTGCTTTTAAAAGAAAGAGTGCGTCCTGCACCCGACTGTGAGTTTTTAAACAGTGTCATTTCTCCGAGTTTGGCATGTGCAGTAATATCTGCAGCTGTACCTTCAGGAAGAGCAATTTCAATACTGCCGATACCACATTGAATATAAATTTCATTTACTCCCTCTGCAAGTTGCGCGTTGGAAAAATCAAGATAAACACTGCCTACGCCCATTTTTACCGTCCGTCCATGTACATGCCATGCATCTTTTCCTAAATGGATATCCCCCGCAAAAGCAGATCTCTGTTTTTTAAAAGTATTATTTTTTTTATTGCGGTTTTTTAAGCGGCCGCCTTGTTCTTTATCAAATTTCACTACTTTTGTTCTGTCTCTGTCCATAAAAAGTTTAAAGGCCAAATAAAATAAAAGCAGCCCCCAAGTCCAGCTCCAGAAATCGGCAGTCTGCAGATTCAGTCTTTCAGACAACTGACTTCCTGCAGCGAAAGCTGTAATAATCAGCCAAATTCCTGCTGTCAGTCTTCCAATATGTTTTCTATCTCTTTTGAGCGATCGATAAAAAATGCTGATCCCCTGCAGAAACCAAACAAAGCCGAGGAGAAGCAGAACAACTGTTATTCCGAGCAGGAGAATTTGTGAAAAGTGAAGCTGAATTAATTCGATACTATTCAACACAAATAATATCCCTGCCGCTGCTAAAAAAATGGTTACCCATTTGCGCATCAGTGTTCCTCCTCTCTCCCGCCTGATTTACATTTATTATAATAGACTTTTAACAATAAAGGAATGACCTCAAGGCGCTAACAAAATAAGACTTCCGTCTCATTGATTGAAGTTATCCTGCTTCACTTCAATCTGCATCTTTTCACGTTACCCCCATGACAAAGAAAAGACTCTTTTACTCTCATAATAAAACGAACCTTTTGGAAAAGTGAATGATTTTCAAATATACGTTTTCCAAAGTAAAGTGAATGAAAAGCCTAACAATGAATATGATAAACATCCGTAATTTTTCCTTTTAAACGTTCAAAAGCTTCTTTTTCATTTACGGAAAAAGAAGCTTTTGCATTTAACCTGTATATTTTCTGAAGAGGAGAGAAACGTTATGCCCTCCAAAGCCTAAAGAATTACTGATTACGAGATTTGTTTCCTGGGAGCGTGCTTCGTTCGGAACCACATCTAGGTCGCAGTTTTCATCAGGTGTTTCATAGTTCATAGTCGGTGGCAGAATGTTTTCCTGCAGCGCCCGTACCGAAAAGATTGCTTCAATTCCTCCGGCAGCACCGAGAAGGTGTCCTGTCATGGACTTAGTGGAACTTACCGCTAATTTGTATGCGTGATCGCCAAATACAGTTTTGATCGCTTCTGTTTCGTAATGATCATTGTATTCCGTGCTTGTACCGTGCGCATTAATATAATCGATTTCTTCCGGCTGCACATCTGCCTGTTCCAGTGCCTGCTTCATTGCACGGGAAGCTCCTTCTCCATTTGGAGCGGGAGCCGTTACGTGGTAAGCGTCTCCTGTAGCACCGTAGCCGATAATTTCCCCATAAATTTCTGCACCTCGTGCCTGTGCATTTTCCAGAGATTCCAGAATTAATATTCCTGCCCCTTCTGCCATAACAAAACCATCACGGTTCTTATCAAAAGGCCGGCTTGCTTTTAAAGGATCTTCATTTGTAGATAAAGCTCTCGCGGAAGAAAACCCTGCGAATGACATTTCTGTCAGCGGCGCTTCCGCCCCACCTGTTATCATTACGTCCGCATCACCACGCTCAATTGTGCGGTAGGCATCTCCTATAGAATTTGCTCCTGAGGCACAGGCAGTCACTGAACAGGAATTTACCCCTTTCGCTCCAAGTTCTATTGATACTTGACCGGCTGCCATATCCGGAATAAGCATCGGCACAAAGAAAGGTGAAACTCGACGGTATCCTCTTTTTTCATACAAGCGGAACTGTTTTTCATATGTTTCCATTCCGCCAATGCCGGATCCGATCCAGACTCCTACGCGGGGTGCGTTTTCCTCTGTAATTTCAAGGCCAGCATGTTCCACTGCCATTTTTGCTCCTGCGACAGCAAATTGTGTGAATCTATCCATTTTGCGCGCTGCTTTTGGATCCATATAATTTCCTGGATCAAAGTCTTTTACTTCCCCTGCCACTTTCGCCGGGAAATTCGCATCTTCGTAGCGAGTAAAAGTATTTATTCCTGATTTTCCATTTTTAATGCCTTCCCATGTATCTTCAGCTGTATTTCCAAGCGGAGTCACTGCTCCGTATCCTGTAATTACTACTCTTTTTTTCGTCATAATAAAGTCGCCCCTTTTCTTATTTTCCCCAGACAAGCGCTATTGCACCCCAAACAAGTCCGCCACCGAATCCTACGAGCACTACTGTATCGCCATCTTTAATATTTCCCTGATCTAAATCATATTTAAGAGACAGAGGAATAGATGCGGAAGAGGTATTTCCGTAACGGTCCACTGTTTTGGACATTTTTTCAATCGGCAGATCCAGCCGCTCCCGTGCAGCTTCCATAATACGTATGTTTGCTTGATGAGGTACAAGAAAGTCTACATCATCCTTTGTAAGGCCAGCTTTTTTAACAACATTTAAACTGGATTCCCCCATCTGCCGAACAGCAAATTTAAATACTTCCCTGCCATTCATCACCATATATTCATCTTTGCGGATATGCTCTCCACCGCTGCCGTCTGAACCGAGTTCAAATGATAGAATACCGCGGTCTTCCGCAACTGGGCCAAGCACTGTGGCTCCAGAGCCATCACCAAAAAGCACGGCTGTATTGCGGTCTTCCCAGTCCACAATTTTAGACAGCTTTTCTGTACCGATTACAAGCACGTGTTTGAAAGTTCCGTTTTCAATAAATTGTTTCGCAGTAACGAGCCCGTAGACATATCCGGCACATGCTGCGCTGAGATCCATCGCTGAAGCTTTCGTTGCGCCGAGCTGATGCTGAAGCATCGATGATACAGACGGAAAGCTTTTATCCGGAGTAACAGTTGCTACGATAATCATATCAAGTTCTTCTGCTGTGATTCCAGCGTTATCCAAAGCTTCTTGTGCTGCATGAAAACTCATATGTGAAGTGTCCACATCGTCAGCTGCGATGCGACGCTCTTTAATTCCTGTTCGAGTACTGATCCATTCATCAGAAGTATCGATTCTTTTTTCGAGATCCTGATTGGTAAGGACATAATCCGGCACATACGTACCCATGCCCCAAATTCCTACGCGCATAATTGTTCCTCCTCAAAATACGTGCTTATATGTAATATTATGACCTAGTACTAAAAAAATTGCAATAGGCTGGATTTCCTTCTGCATGAAGTGGAAAACCTTATTATTTATCAATCTTTATCCGGTGTATTATTTAATCAGCTGCGGCATTTACAGGTTTTATTGATATGGTAAAGGGAACAGAAATAAGGCACAAAGACATTTAAATATAATGGAGTGTTTTAAATGAAAAAAACTTATCAATTTACGAGTTTTATAGCTATTACCGCACTTGTAATAGGATGTAATTCTGACGATACTTCTGAAGATAATTCTAATGAGGATAATCTAAATGAAGAAAATAATTTAAATGTGAATAATAATGAAGAAATATCATTGAATACTAATGCACTTGAGGAAAACAACCAGAACGAAGATGCCGAGGAAGAGGAAGAAGATACTGAGGAAGAGTTAGAAGCACTCCTGCATGACGTTATTTTAGCGGAAGAGGAACGTGGAAATTATTATGTGCACGAGGAATCTGTACACATTTTTGATCAGGAGGGAGATGCTGAGGAAGAAATTGCAGAAACGGAATTCTGGTTTTTTCCTCAGGAAGACAACGTACATTTCCAACGCAGAGAATCTCATATGGAAGATGGGCCAAAAGAATTTTCTGTAGTGAATGAGGAAGAAACTCTGTTTTATACAGAAGATACTGATACTGTCCACGTGCTTGACATCAGCCCGGAGGATCGTGAAGAAGAAACACACGAGTCTGGGGAAGCTCCTTTTATAGAAAATTATATGGAAACGCATGATGCTGAGTACCTCGGTGAAGAGGAAGTCAACGGATATACAGCACATAATGTGATATTTGAGGATGAATCTGAAACGATTGAATACTGGTTTGATGCAGAAACTTATTTTCCAGTCCGGGTAGTAAGAAATATAAGCAGAGAAGACAGAGAGGAATCAACAGAAATGAATGTTTTGGAATATGAACTGGGGATTGAGGAAGATGAAAGTCTGTTAACGTTGGATGATGTAACAGCAGATGACGTAAGCTACGAAGAAATGGATCCAGTAGAAGAAATGGGAGAAGGAGAAGAAGACCCGGACGAAGAAAATCACGGATAATTCCTAAGAAAGATGCTTCAGAATAAAACTGAAGCATCTTTTAAGTGTATACTTTCTCGCCAACATTATTTATCCTTTTCAAATATCTATTTATGAAGAAGCCTCCTCATGATAAGATTTCCATATAAAAAATTAATACATGCTACCTTGAAAATAAAAGTTTGCTAAAAAGAAGTAATCATACTGCTTCACTTTCGGAGAGGCTTGCCAAGGGCTTGTTCTCGACTAATTTCTCTCACAGGCCACTTGGATTCTCCAACTGCGCTAGTCCTTTGGGCGTCCTCTCCTTCGTTACACAGCAGTATTAATTTGCATACTTCATGGAGCAAAAATTTTGCATGAGTGTCTCTGTTATTGTTTATTGTTATCATAAGAAATTCAGCTGCAGCCGGTGGCAGACAACAACGAACCTGAGTCGTACAACTCTTATAAAATCTTAGACTTTAACAAAGCTTAATGAAAAAGAGTGATAAATTATGACGGACAATAAAAAAAGAATATTCGGCTTTCTTCTCGTCCTCTCCGGCGCTGGATTTTGGGGTATCGGGGGGACAGTTTCACAGTATTTATTCCAGGAGGAAGGAATAACTGTAGGGTGGCTCGTTTCCGTGAGACTGCTGCTGGCGGGAATGTTAATGATAATACTTGCCTCGTTCCTCCGGGGAAAGCTTCCTGTCTTCGCTATATGGAAAGATAAAAATGCGCGGATTCAAGTAATTACTTTTGGAATTTTAGGTATGCTTGGCGTGCAATATACATATATGGCTTCCATCAATTATGGAAATGCAGCCGTAGCCACTCTCCTTCAATATCTTGCTCCAGTGTTTGTGCTGGCCTATTTAACAGTCAGGAAATTAACAAAACTGAATGCCAGAAATATATCAGCCGTGATAATGGCCCTTAGTGGAACATTTTTACTGTTAACGGATGGATCCCTTTATACACTTGCTGTATCAGGCCGATCTATTTTCTGGGGAATTCTCTCAGGTGTTGCGCTGGCATTTTACACACTTTATGCCGGTCCTCTCTTAAAACAATGGGGATCTCTCTATGTGATAGGATGGGCAATGCTGATCGGCGGTACCGCAATCGGTGCTTTTCACCTTCCGCAGCCGTTTGATATCAGCGGATGGAGTATGACGACACTGCTGTATTTAGGCTTTGTGATAATTTTTGGCACTATGCTGGGCTTCTGGTTTTTCCTGGAAAGTTTAAAATATCTTGATGTGCAGGAAACGAGCCTTTTGGGCAGCATGGAGCCTTTAGCTGCCATTGTTACAGCCGTTCTCTGGCTGCAGATTCCTTTTGGGTGGTATCAGATGTTCGGAACAGCCATTATTTTAGTAATGGTAATTTACCTGTCTATCGCAAAAGAAGCCGTGCCGCCTGCAAAAAAAGCTGCCGCATAGTCACATTTTTTCAAATATCAGCTGCCCGGAAGAATCATCTCCCGGGCTTTTCCTAATGATTATTGATTTTCTATATATCGGTGCATTCTTTGAATACCTTCTTTACTACCAAAAGCCTGAGTAATGCCCCAGATTTTTTTGCTGGTGTCTGTCCCATTATCATTAATATGTATATCAAGGTCGTGAATAATTCGATGTGCATATCTAATTGCCATTCTGTCTTCATAATGTACGGCAAATTGGTTCATTCGATATAAAAATTCAAGATCTATAAGCAGTCGAGACTGCGCTACCAAATCTTCTTTTAAATAAGAAGCATCTTCCTGAATCTGCTTATATTCATTTTCTTTATATTCCTTAAACTGTAGCGTCTCTGCTCCTCCATAGCCTGCAATTTCATTAAAGGAATTGTGCAGTTCTGCTATTACCTCAGCTGCTTCTTCCGCTTTACCTTCTTGAAATTGAAGTTCATTTTCTTCTTCAGAGAGTGTAAGATCAAAGTATTTTCCTTCCATAAAATATACTCTGTCCTCTTCCGATTGTTCGGGAAGACTGCTTTGTTCTTCATTGTCCACCGGATCTTTTGTTTCCTCCTCCTGTTCATCTTTATACTCTTTCATTGTCATTCTTTTTGAAAAATCTGCATTTTCATCAGACTGTTCTGCCCCACTTTTATCTTCATTGTTTTCTACCGCTTTTGTTTCAGGCGCGTCAGGAAATTGTTCAAGTTCATTATAAATGTACCATCCCCCGGCACTTAACCCAATCACTCCAGCGAAACTGATCAACAACATTTTCTTCACTGTATCCCTCCTACTATGACCATCTAAACTGTAACGTAAAAAGCAGGAGGACAGCAAGTATCTTTATCCATTTTCTTACTCTGTTTCCAGTGAAATTCCCTGAATGTTACTGAATAATTTTTTAAATGAATTGAACAGACTCCACTCATCCCTTAATTGATAGGACTGAAATTCCCTTGGACAAAACTGGATTAATGGTTTTATCGTTGGTAGTAAAATCCGCGCTTTCTACACTGGTATCGATATCTTCAGATTATCTAAACCTTCCCATATTTTTGTATTGATAAGTAGTGCACTCCCAATTTTTAAAGCTGATTCTACTGTTCCCTTTCCACTTTTTCTTTTTAAGTTCTTTGGAGATAAGGTAATTAAAAAATCCATGGCCTATCAGTGTAATTTTCGAATAATTCTCTGCAAATTCAACTAACGAATCTGCAGCATGAACCGCTCTGTATTTCGCTTCTTTATACGATTCACATTTGGTGGAGCAGCCTCCCAGCCAAAGCAGTCTCAACAGTATGTCCCAGTAAATTGGTTTTATTTTAAGAAATTCAAACTTCTGCAGAACAGGCAGTTCAGTTTCCCTGAATAAAGAACTTGAAACAAAAGAAGCCTCCGGGGATAAATAAGCTGCAGAATCTTTCGTTCTTTTTAAATTGCTTGTTAGTAATAATTCTGAAGTTTTTACTTTCTCTATGGTTAACAGCGGATAATTTTTTTCTACATGGACGCCGCTGCTGTCATAGTTTCTGCTCCAGTTTTCGTAATTCCTCATATTTATTTTAGTTTTATCGCTGTATAAAGATTTACCGTGCCGAATTAAGTTAATTTCCATACTTTCCACCTCTCCTAATATTACATTCGCTGTAAGCAGAAAAAAACCTGCATTTCCAAAACAGCCGCAGGCAAGATTGTATTTGAGAGAGTAATTTTTACCGTTTCCAATCTCTCGTCGGCAGTTGCAAAAATGCTCTACCTGGGGGCTGGACTCCTTTTTATAGATACAAAGTAACAAAAGTATCTTTTCACATTTTCCCTTGATTTCACATAATAAATCCTACTCAATCCTGCTTCGTGCCGCCCCTCAAACGCCGGTGTTAAAATAAACGATTTTTTTAAGTCAGAAGTCAGTGTAAGTCCTTTATTCTCAAGAGTCTCTCCCCTATTATTTTAAATACACTTTATGACACTGGAAAAGTACTTTCCTATAATTTTTGTAATTTTCACATTTTTTTATTTTTCTATTTAATATTATGCCTGCACTGTTGTTTCAGCTCCGTCATACTGGGAATAGTGGAACTAAGAACGAATGAAAACAGCTCTATTTATATTTGCATTTTTTTTTAAAATAAAAAGGAGGAGTTACCATGAGTAAAAAAGTGACTGGTGTATTTGAGTCGGAATCAGAAGTCATTAAAGCGATCAATCGATTAACTCATGATAATTATACAATGGATGAAATTTTAGTTATCGCGGACAGGAACAAGAAAACTTCTCTCATCGAAGCACAGACAGATGTAAAAGTAGAAAAAGAACCTGCTGTGCAAAAAGAAGAGGGATCTTTCTGGAAGAAGCTGAAATCCGGATTTTCCCAGAAAGAATCTTCTTCAAACGAATCTTCCGATTTTAAGGAACGATTTAAAGAGTTGGGCCTCTCCGAAGAAGAAGCGAAAAAGCACAATGATTTTGTAACTGACCGAAAAATCATTTTAATGGCAGCCGACAAATCTTTTAATCAAAATGATAAAGATTCCACACTGGAAACATCTGCTCCCAGCTGACAAACATAACCTCTTTTAAAAGCGCCTCACAGTGATGAGGCGTTTTTTATTTGTTTAGCTTTTAGAACAGAGGGAATAATTCAGTAATCAGCTTCACAAAATTGTTGGAATAAAAGTGAATCGAAGTACTTATTTTCTGGAGAGGAGGTGAAAGGTATGCTTTGGACAATAATCGGTATTCTCGTTTTATTATGGATTTTAGGTTTTGCATTTGAAATTGCCGGCGGTCTCATTCATATTCTTTTAGTTGTTGCACTAGTAGTTGTCATTATCCGCTTGATTACAGGAAGAAATTCACCAGTTTAGATAAACCTTTCTATATTCTCAAACAAGCGGCATGCCCTGATTTAAGGCATGCCGCTTTATTATTACTTATTTTTTACATTTACATCTACAGGAGGTGCATTCACGAGTTCAAATGTTGCAGAAGCCAGACCAGCTTTTTCCGGATGGCGTTCAATTTTCTCCAGAATACTCGTAAAAAGCTTGTCCTTTGTTAATCTTCTGGATTTGTAATCCACTACATACCGGAGAGTAAATTCAACCCAGTTATCATTGACAGCCAGGGTCACCATTGGTTCAGTTTTTGCATCTTCAATAATATATTTTCTTACCATGCTGTCCCAGTAAGCTTCCGTTTGACCGCTGTACATTCCTATTTCCTCAAAAGCGGTGCTCCGGATCAGTTCTCTAACATAAGTATAATCACTTCCGAATTTAATCGGCAGTGTAATTTCATCCCAAAGGAAGGGGAAATCTGTAGAATAATTATAAACAGGCTCCGTAAATACGAAGCTGTTTGCAATTTTTACGATCCGCCCATTATATAAATCCGCATTTACCCAGTCCCCTGTTTCCATAATCGTCGTTCTGAGGACCCCTATATCTATTACGTCTCCTGTAACACCGCCCAGCTGTACTCTATGGCCCGTTCCAAACATTCCACCTACAAGGATCGTCAGCCATCCGGCAATACTTGCAATTACTTCTCTTAAAGAAAAAGCGATTCCTGCACTGGCTACGCTTAAAACTACCGTAATTCCGCCCAGCATGTCACTGTATATGATTGCTAAATAAACAGTAATAAGCACGAACCCTAAAATATTCGCTGCTTTTCTTGCTTTATACCAGTTATTATCATCTTTTACATAGCGGCTGAGACTTTTTTTCATAATATTTGTAATAAATAGAATTACTAATACCCCGATGACAGCTATAGTTAATGTATAGACAATCTCATTCGTCATTATAAATTCCCAGACGTCATTCATAAAAAGAGCTCCTTTACAGAAAGATACTTCTACTTGCAGATACCCTTTTATACCAGGACCCTAACAGGAAATATGAATACGCAGCTGTATCAGGAAAATAACTGTTACGCTTTAGGAATTAAGTTTTTGCAAAAATTCTTGAGTAAATCGTTTAATATTCTCCCTGTCTTCCTTCACCGGGGCCAATTCAATTTTTAAGGGCGGTATTACTGCATTCATATTTTTTTCCAGGACTTCAGCCTGGAATAAGTCCACCGCCCCGCAAAATTCATTATAGGCGCTGTCGCCCGAGCCGAAGCATCCTGCCGCTTTTCCTTCTAACGGAACTTTCTCCAACAGATCAAAAAATTCTTCGCTGTCAAAAGGAAGTTCTCCATCACCATCAGTATAAGTTCCGATTAAAAACCCATCATACAACGCGAAATCCTTCTGCTGCATCTCATCCATTTCTTTCATCACTACTTCGCATCCTGTTATTTCCTCCTGTAAAAGTGAAGCAATCTCTTCTGTATTCCCTGTCATACTCGTGTAAATGATTATCACTTTTTTCATCTCGGCTCTCCCCTTTCTTAAAACAGAACGTATTTCTTCTGCCTTAAGTATACTAGGTTACCTGCTCCAGAAATTTGAAGAAACTCATTTCACAGAAAACTATTGCTGAGAAGAAGAATGCAGCGTCATAACTATGATTTCAGGGCGGTTAAACACTCTCACAGGAATAACGCTGTTTCCTAATCCGCGGTTAACAACCATAGTAGTATTATTCTGCGTATATGTTCCTGCAGTATATTCAGGAAAAAAACCTTGATCCGGTGCTGCCAGCGCACCTATAAATGGAAGCCTCACCTGTCCTCCATGCGCATGGCCAGTGAAAACAAGCTGTATCTGATAATCCGTATACATGTCGAAAACTTCCGGTCTGTGGGAGAGGAGAATCTGAAAAACTGTTTCGTCAATTTCCTCCGCTGCAGAGTGAAGATGCTCTTCCAGTAATGCTTCTGTATTGTAGCTGCTGCCCTGCGCAGGATCATCTATGCCGAGCAATTGGATCGTTTCCTCCTCCTTAATGATTTCTGTGGACTCGTTTCTTAATACATTCACGCCAGCATCTTTCAACTGCGCTTCAAGTACCTCGTAATTTCCAGACCACCATTCATGGTTGCCTGTAACAAAATAAGTTGGGGCCAGGCCAGCAAGCTCCTGCATTAATAACATGCTGTTATGCATATCTTCCGTATCCTGATCAATGAGATCTCCTGTAAAAAATATAATATCCGGATCTGCCTGCAGAATCATGGAGAGAAGCCGTTCCTGGTCGTTCCCAAAAGATTTATTATGTAAATCAGTTAAATGAACGATGCGAAAATCGTCAAAAGACGCCGGCAGCTCCGCTGAGGTGTAGGAAATTTCTGTTGTTACGAGCGCATTATTCTGATAGTAAACAAAGTATGTGCCACCTAGTCCCGTTAGAAGTAACAGTGTGATCACAATGAGACTTTTTCTTTTCATAATACCTCCTTTTTATTCGTACCACGCCGCTTTTAACCTAATTATTCCTTCTTCAATTTCCTGCTTGCTGAGTCCGCCGAAGCCTAACAGCACTTCGGAATAACGCGCGTTTCTATCTGCATAATAAATAGATACAGGATATACTTTCACTCCCTGCTTCTCAGCAAGCTCAATCAGCTTTCTTTCTCCCTCCTTTGTTTTTAACTGCAGCAGAATATGCAGGCCGGATTTTTCCCCTTTCACTTTTACTCTTTCTCCAAAGTGCTCTTCGATTGACAGCAGGAGCTGTTCTTGTTTTCTGCGATAATTCGTTCTCATTTTATTTACGTGGGTCTGCCAGTGTCCCCGCTTCATAAATAAATACAAAGTGTGCTGGTGAAGCCGGGAAACTGTCTGCTTATACAGCAGCAGCTGCTCATCGAATTTTTTAACAAGGACTTCCGGCAGCACCATATAACTTATTCTAAGAGAGGGAAGCAGTGTTTTTGAAAATGTTCCTAAGTAGATTACCTGCTCTCTTCCCCGATAAAGACCTTGCAGCGCAGGAATAGATTGTCCTGCATAACGGTACTCCCCATCATAATCATCTTCAATAATAAAAGAGTTATTTTGCAGGGCCCACTGGAGCAGTTCTATTCTTCGTTTCACAGGCATAATATGCCCCAAAGGAAACTGGTGGGAAGGAGTAATGTATACAGCTTCTATCTGTTTTTCTGCCAGCTCTGAAATCATTATGCCTTCCTTATCAAGAGCAATGGGTTTCCAGCTTACTTCTTCCCGTTCAAAAACTCCTCTGGTACGATGAAATCCGGGATTTTCCATTCCAAAATTTTTGTTCCGGCCTAACAGCATAACAAGTAAATGCATTAAATATTGTGTGCCTGCTCCTATAATTATCTGCGAAGCCGTACACTCCACTCCCCGAGACTGGTAGAGGTGCTTCTTTATTTCCTCTCTCAGATTAAGTTCTCCCTTTGGGTCTCCATTCAGAAATAATTCTTCCGATGTCTGCTGCAGTGTTTCATTGGAAAGTTTTTTCCACAAGTGCAGGGGGAAAGATCTTAGATCCACCTTTCCATGACTAAAATCAATTTCTATTTTGTTTCTGCCAGAACTTATTAGGCTTTCTTCTTCCACTGGCAGTGCAGGCAGCAGCCATTCATCCTCCGGAAGCACAGCTGCATAGATACCAGAACGCGGTCGGCTTTCCACATACCCCTCAGCCTTTAACTGCTGATAAGCTGTTTCCACTGTATGCTGGCTTACTCCCAGCTGATCCGCTAGCTTCCTTTTGGAAGGCAGTTTTTCTTTCGGCTTAATCCTGCCTGTTTTAATTTCCTGCCGCAGATGATAATAAATCTGCATGTACAGCGTGCTGTCCAATTTTTTGTTAAGCAGAATTGAGATATCCACGGTAACTTTCGGCTCCTTTACAACTGGCATGGTCATTTTTTCTTCTACTGATTATTTTAAATATACCAGATACTAACTATAATCAAAGAAATTAAAGGAGGTTTTTGTGAAATGCATAAAAAAAATGGAATTACTTATCAGGAAAATGGTGAGATGTCTGCAGAAGAGCTGGCATATGTATTTCAATATTCAGGGATAAAAAGACCCTGGACCGATATGCGCAGATTGGAAAAAATGCTCCACCATGCAAACATTCTCGTAACAGCCAGTTATGAAAACCAGGTAATTGGTGTTGCAAGAGGACTGGCAGATTTCAGCTATTGCTGTTATTTATCAGATCTTGCTGTCTTACGAAGTTTTCAGGGACAGGGTATAGGAAGAGAACTACTCGCTGCTGTGCAGCGCAGAATTGGTGAAGAATCAGC
The DNA here is from genome assembly GCF_900103955.1 of Alkalicoccus daliensis. Classification (GTDB taxonomy): domain Bacteria; phylum Bacillota; class Bacilli; order Bacillales; family Salisediminibacteriaceae; genus Alkalicoccus; species Alkalicoccus daliensis. Next base: position 51,300 of record NZ_FNIL01000001.1, on the reverse strand, counting down.
TTTAATATTACTTTCCGCTCCGGAAGCAATGAGTTATTATCCGGAGCAGGGATTTGAAAAAATAACGAACGGCTTTAAAATTGCGAGAAAATGTTAAACCTCTCTTAAAGAAGTAAAAGCATGGTCGACAGCACTGTAATAAATGCTCCGAAGAAAAATGGACTGATGCTGCCAATAAAACTGTTCCCGATCTTTCCGGGTACGTAATTTCCAAGCGAACCTGCAGAAGCTGCCCCTTCCCCAAGTACAGAGACGGATCCGCCGTAAGTGAAAAAGCAGCCCAGCAGCCCTGTAATAAATACTGCATTGATCAGCTGAAAGTTAAAAATATAAGCAGCACCCGCTGCGATGCAATATAAAATTACAATAGTCAGCAGGGTGTAAAGAATAAATTTCATTGGTTCCCTCCTTTGCTGTTCATCAGCTTGACGGATTATCTAAATATCACTACGCTTGATTTTATTAAAGTGAATTGTGAAGGGAGAGGTTTTTTATGCTGAAACCGGTAATTGGCGTACTGCCGCTTTATGACGAAGAGAAAGAAAGCTATTGGATGCTTCCTGGATATATGAAAGGCATTGAAGAAGCGGGAGGTATTCCAGTAATGCTCCCGCTTACTGCAGATAAAGAAGTGATCGGCCAGCTGGCTGAAATGTACGATGGGTTTCTTTTCACCGGCGGCCACGATATTTCCCCCACACTCTATGGCGAGGACCCGCTCGATGTCTGCGGGCCTCTCTGTCTGGAAAGAGATGAGATGGAGAAAATACTTTTCTTCCGGCTGCTGGAATTAAATAAACCGATACTGGGCATCTGCCGGGCAATTCAGCTGTTTAATGCGCTGCTTGGAGGAACACTGTATCAAGACCTTCCAACACAGCTGAAAACTGAACTGAAGCTGGTACATAAGCAGTCCCCGCCTTATCATCAGCCGAGTCATCGTGTATATATCCCGAAGGATAACTTCCTGTATCAATTGATTCAAGAGGAAGATATTCTAGTAAACAGCTATCACCATCAGGCGATTAAAAATCTATCTTCTCAGCTTACTCCGCAGGCTGAAGCTGAAGACGGAATTATCGAAGCCGCAGCAATGACAGAGAAACGTTTTGTGCTTGCTGTTCAGTGGCACCCGGAATTCAGCTATCAGAAGGACGCATTTAATCATCGGCTGTTTGCTGCACTCGTAAAAGCAGCAGAAAAGAAAATAGAATTCACTGCAGAGAAACATACTGGGTCAATAAAAGCAGCGGCAGAGCTGCAGCCATAAAAAATACCGTTTCTAAAAGCATGCAGCGGAAACTACCGCCGGGAGTCTGGCTGCCTCAATTTCAGCTCCCCGGCAACGCCACTATTCAGCAGTTAAAAATCCGACGAATTTTTCTGCATTGTTTTTTCGCTGTGGCAGTATTCAATCTTCGCTGCTGTTATCAATCAGTTCGGCTGTTAAAAGAATGACAGAAGGATCTTCCTGAAGAAATTCTTCTACCGACTCCGCGTCGAGGCTGTAAGTAGAAAAGCTGTCCCCTTCTATCTGCCGGTAGATGGCGATTACTTCTTTCTCCCCTATATTCAATTCCAGCGTTTGCTCATCTTCTACAGCAGTTGCCCAGGTTGCCGCAGCCTCTTCCTCTGATAAAAGTCTTGGGGTTTCAGAAATACTTTTTACGCTTCCTGCATCAGCAAAAGTAACAAAAGTTTCTCCCTCTTCCCCCGGATTTAATATCCCAAGTCCAAGCAATCCTTCCATAGAAGAATTTTCTTCGTTCCCTCCATAGAATCCGAAACTACCGACAACTTCCTGCAGCTCCCCCTCGGCATAGTGAGACGCCTCCAGTTCTACCATAATATTATCCGGGTCACGAAGTTCATATTCGAGCACCATGGGATAGCCCAGATTCAGCTGCCGAAATGTTTCCCCGTAAGGATCCACATCTGGGTGTGAAAACCTGATGCTGGTGCTTTCCTCTTCCCAGTCACTGCATCCGGTAAGAAGAACAGCCGCTGCTGAAAAAAGCATGAACTTTTTCTTCAATCTAAAAACTCCTCTCCCACTCTCATCTTAAAACGCATTATATTTCTGACTGAAGGGCTTTTCCTTCTATTCTGCAACGGCTGTTATTCGCAGCTTCTCCTGAAGGCTGCTTTCCATAAATGCCGCACTTTAAATTTACTATATTTTTGAAAAAGCTACAAAATTAAAATTATTCATCTTCAGATTTCATAAAAAAACACATCCTCTAATATAAGGCTTAAATGTTGATAAAAGAAAGAAATGCCTGTGAATTCTGCTTTTTCTTGTACCTCGAAGGAAGCGGAGGAACTACCCCCGGCAGGAGAACTGCAGCTGAATTTCAAAAAACAGATTGACAATTCCATTATTTAGTTATACGGTTAATTACATAAGTAACTAACCAAGGAGGTTGCCTATGAACGGCGCTTTTCAAGACGGCAGTCCCATCTTTCATCAAGTCGAAAAACGAATCTCCGATAATATTGTCAGCGGAAAACTAACGACCGATGATCAGGTGCCAAGTACGAACCAGTTTGCCAAACATTATCAAATTAATCCTGCTACTGCAGCAAAAGGAATTAATCGGCTTGTCGATAAAGGAATACTTTACAAAAAGCGGGGTGTCGGGATGTTTGTAGCTTCAGGAGCCAGAAAAAAACTTGTTGCGGAGCGGCAGCAGTTATTTTATGAAGAATTTATACTTCCAATGCTGGAAGAAGCAGAACAGCTAGACATTTCTGTCGAAGAAGTGAAAAAAATGATTGATGGAGGGATATAACATGATCATTCAGTGCGAAAAAGTAACAAAAATAAAGCAGGGTACATCCATATTAAAAGAGTTCAGCTGGGAAATTTCTGCACCTGGTATATATGCAGTGCTGGGCCCTAATGGTGCCGGTAAAACAACTATGATGCAGATTCTTGCAGGCCTTACCTCCATTGATGCCGGAATCGTTAAAGTAAACGGGGCTTCCCCATTTGAAAACAGGAAAATTTTATCCGATATCTGCTTTATTCAGGAAAGCGATAATTTTAAACCGACTCTCACTGTAGGGGATGTAATAAAAATAGTGCGCCCCTTTTATCCTGATTGGGAGCAGGAGCTTGCTGAAGAACTGCTGGGCCAGTTTCAGCTTCCGAAGAAACGCAGGCTCAAGGAGCTGTCTAAAGGTATGTCCTCCGCTTTAAATATGATTATTGGTATTGCCAGCCGTGCTGCGCTGACAATATTTGATGAGCCCTATATCGGCATGGATGCGGGAGCAAGAAAGCATATTTACCAAGTGCTTCTGGAAGATTTTATGGAGCACCCGCGGACAATTTTATTTTCCACTCACTTTATTGATGAAACTGAAAATTTGTTTGAGTCTGTGTGTATTCTGAAAGAGGGAGAAAAAGTTTTTGAAGAAAAGATCAGTTCGCTGAACGAGCGGGTCCTACGTATCCGGGGAGCAGATAAAAAAGTAAAAGGTTATGCAGAAAGCGGTGACGTGTTACACACCTCTGTATTTTTCGATGATACTACAGCCGTTGTTTTATTTCCTTCAGATAACGTTCCTCCTGTACCAAAAGATCTTCAGACAGAAAAAGTTTCTCTGCAGGATTTTTATATTCATTACACAGATCGAATGAAAGAAGGAGAAGTACAATGAACATTTACCAGTCTATCCTGAAAGTTCAGATGAACGAGCTCGGTAAGTCTCTCCGCATTTTCTGGTCCATATGGCTGTTAATTCTTATCGCTTCCTACACATTGGCTACACTATGGAATATAGATCAATTTTATTTTGTCAGCTATATTCCGGCACTTGTCTGGGTCGCGATCTACAGCTTTAAAGCAGTAAATAGTGATCTCCACTATGTCCTTCAGCTTGGTGCAAGCAGAAAACAACTCATTTTTGCTGCAGCTGTTCTTGTAGCAGGTCTTTCCTTTTTAATGACAGGGCTTCATTTCTTATTTACCGTATTCTTCAGTACCCTTGCTGAAAATATTGCTGCCATTCAGCCGATTTCTCTCATATCCTGGGCAGCGAGTGATTCTTTGAATATTTTCCATTCGCTCGTACTGGATCTTATTTCAAGTATATTTATTGGTTGTTTAATGGTATTTTTTGCATCTCTGCACGTGCGCTTTGGGAAATTACCATTATACTTAGCGGGAGCTGCAGTATTGGTGTCCCTGCCTGTCCCCTACATTCATGAACATTTATTTGAATGGATTATGCATGTGCGCAGTGGAGAAATTCTGCTCAGCCTATTAGTATTTCTTTTAGCAGGGATGGCATGTATTTACTTAAGTAAGCAGCTTTTAAGAAAAGCCTCCTTAAGGTAAATTACTCTGCTGGTAAAAATATAAGGTTCCTGCCTTACAAAGAAAATTTTTTGAAAGCAGGGATGTTCACCTGTTACGTCCTGCAGTAAAGAAATGAATGCACCCCCGCCATATTGCTTTAAATATTACTGAGCTGCTTTTTAAATAAAGCAGCTTTTTAACTTTTGCTAATTACCTTTTAATAAAGGTTCTCTGAAAATCTTTGTTCACTATGATGATATACATTAATAACACATTTATCCTTTTTCCTGTTTCTTTTTTCTGCCGGCGTTTTTCACAATTAGATACACTTTACTACCCTCTCTCCTTCTTTAGATGCTTTCCTTCTTTTCCCCTTATATTTTAATTGAAGCTTTCTAAAAATTCCCATAGTATTGGTTACGAAAGACCACAAAAATTATGAGGAGGCTTTATTACATGAAGTTTAAACGCAGTACAGCAGGACTCTTGGCCGTCGGAATTCTCGCAGCTACCGGAACCGTTGCAGCAGATGGACCTGGCAAAGGCAATGGTCCCAAAAGGTCAGTGGAAGACACTTCTATTATTGATTCATCATCGTTTTCTGTCTCTTTTGACAAGACTTTCCCTGCAGGCCAGCCGCTGGAACGAATTGTTGACGTAGAATTCACTGATACAGACGGCAATCAGATTAATGCCGGCGACTTGGAAGTTGAAGTCACTTCGGGAAATCGTTCTGAAGTTACTGTTACTCATGAAGATTTAGATGGTCAGACTGGGACGCTTACAGTTGGAGATACGGAACTGGCATTCGATCACGATACATTTGATTTAAACATTTTTCACACGAATGATAACCATGGCCGGACTGATGCTTATCCTCAGCTTGTTTCTGCGTACAACGAAGCTCAGGATACATACGGAGAAGGCCTTCTGCTGGACGCGGGGGATATCTTTTCCGGAACGCTTTACTTTAACGAATTTCGCGGCCAGGATGCTGTAGAATTTATGAATTATATGGGTTATGACGCTTTTGTTCCAGGGAACCACGAATTTGATTTAGGAGATCCTGACGAAGGACACCCCGAGCTAGTGGAATTTTTTGAAGCAGCAGATTTTCCGATTGTTGCTGCAAATATTGATTTTTCCGGAGACAGTGGGTTTGACCACCTGAACCAGGGCGGCATTTCCAATGACCCGCAGGCGGGAAATATTTATGACGGTATTATTCTGGAACAGGACGGAGAACAAATTGGTATCTTCGGCTTAGATACAGAGAATACAGTAAACATCTCCAGCCCTATGAATGTTACTTTTTCTAATTACTTAGCAGCTGCCGAGCAGGCCGTGGCAGATTTTGAAGCACAGGGTATCGATAAGATTGTAGCCCTCACACACTTAGGCTATGACAGCAGCCCTGCTATTGGCAGCGACCTTCTGCTTGCTGCCAATGTCGAAGGAATTGATGCGATCATCGGCGGACACAGTCATACTACTTTGGAAGAGCCGGTAATTATAGATACAAATGCTGACGGTGCGCCGAAGGACCCCACAATTATCGGACAGGCAAATGAATACGGTAAATTCCTGGGTGTGATGAACCTTACGTTTGATTCTCAAGGCAGAGTCGTGGACTACGCTGGAGAACTGCTGGCTGCTGAAGATTATGAAGCAGATCCAACTGCTGCAGAAATGCTGGAGCCTTATACGGAAGCAGTAGAAGAACTGCAGAATCAGCCTGCTGGGTCTTATGTGGTAAATGAACTTCCTAACCCCCGTTTAGGAGCTGACAGCAACGTAAGTGTACGTGCGAACGAAACTGCGCTTGGGAATTTAATTGCTGATGCGCAGCTCGATGCTGCATTAACTGCCAGTGACGAAGTATTGATGGCAGTGCAGAACGGCGGAGGCATCCGTGCACCGATCGCTGCTGGGGACGTGACGGTAGGAGAATTAATTACGGTACAGCCATTCGGAAACCGTCTCTCCCTGATGGAAATTACAGGAGAAGAACTGTACGAAGCATTTGAACATAGTTTCTCAAACTATCCTGAGGAAAACGGTGGATTTCTGCAGATTTCCGAAGGGACTGAAGTAACATTTGACAGTACAGAAGAGCCCGGCGACCGTGTGGAATCAATTATTGTGGATGGAGAAGAAATCGCTCAGGACAGCGAAATGTATACAATTGCGATGAATAATTTCACAGCAGCTGGCGGCGATGGCTATGATGTTTTCTCAAATATTTTTGAGGATGACCGCGTGTCGATTGTCGGATTTACTGACTGGGAGATGCTGCGTGACTACATGGCAGACCTCGGAGAAGTAGATTACAGCGTAGAAGGAAGAATTACTGATATTGCAGATGAATAAGATCATATCTAGATAAAAAACAACCGGCAGAAATTAAATTCTGCCGGTTGTTTTTTATCTTACCCTTGTATTACAAGGCAAATAGAATTATACTGCTTTTATACCTTGTAATACAAGATAATTAGATTGGTGGAAATTTAATGTCTCATACACAAATGATGAAAGGAATTCTCGATGGCTGTCTGCTGGGAATAATTAAAGGAAAAGAAACGTACGGATATGAAATGGCTGAACGACTCAGCAATTACGGCTTTAGTGCTGTCAGTGAAGGAACAATTTATCCAATTCTAATGAGGATGCAGCGTGAAGGGCTTGTTACCTCTGTTCGAAAAGAGTCAACCGCGGGGCCAAAAAGAAAGTATTATTCTCTCACTATTAAAGGGGAGCAAGCTTTAGAAGATTTTTTAATAAGGTGGAAGCAGCTTGAAGAAAATGTAAATGCTGTTATTACACAAGAAATTAAAAAGTGAGGTGAAAGTGATGGATCATTTTACATTATCTGAAAAGAGCCAGAAATTTATTGATGATTTGAGGATCTATTTATTTTCCAGTGGGAAAAACGATAAAGAAATCAATGAAATTACTGAAGAGTTGGAAGCACACATATATGAAGCAGAAATCAATAATAAATCTATTGAACAAATTATAGGAGCTTCTCCAAAACAATATATGCAGAGTATCTCACAAGAAATGAAAACAGATATTCACTCTTGGATGTTATATATTCCATTAATAATAATAGGAGCGTTTTCTTTCTCAGTTTTTGGGGACCTTCTTCAAGGAACTTTAAGTTATAGCATTATAATAATCACAGGAACTATTTTATACAGTCTTCTATTTACTGCAAGTGTGTTCACTGCCTTCCGCTATATTGCAAAAAATCAATTATCAAGAATAAAAGAATTATTAATTTTGGGTTCAGTGGTTGTGCTCAGTTTATTTTTTATTTTTGGAATAATAATTGCTGACTCTTTTTACAACTCTCCAACAATTAATTTTGGTATTATAGGAAGCATATTCACAGGGCTTATCTTTTTCAGCTTTATAATTACTTTTTCTATTTGGTCAAAAACTGTTGTTTTACCTCTTTTTTTGGCAGCAATTCATTTACCTGACCTGCTGTTAAGATATACTTCCTTTCAAGAAGAATCTCAATTAGCTATTAGTATAACAGTTACGTATATTTTTATTGCTGGATATTTATTTTACGTAGTACGTAAAGAAAAAAGAAGCTCGGAATAGCAGGGGGCAGGATAAATTTCATATTACAAACATTAACTCTGCTTTGTTAAGAAAGAAAGGACGTTCCAGCGCCGTTCGAGAATCCAAGTGACCTTTTGGAAGGTCACGAAGCCCGAGCGGAATCGATCCTGGTTTTAAAGACAATATGGCGGTCTTTGCCCCGCTGACTGTGGACCGATAAAAGCGGTGCCCGGTTAAAGAAATTAGTCCAGAATAAGTCTTTGGGTAAGCCTCTCCGTTAGTGCAGCAGTATAATTACTTCTTTTTAACAAAAATTTCTTTTTCAAGATAGCCTATATTTATTAATTAAGTATTTAAATTTGCACCCTTTTTTGAGAACTAAAAAGGACTTCCACTGTTAAGGAAGCCCTTTAAAGATTTCATTTTTTAAATCGTTCTGAAATGTTATAAATTTCTTTAATAACCTGCTTCCGAAAGCTCCACTTCCACCTGCTGCTCTTCTCCTGTACGGAGAATTGTCAGGTCAATCGTTTCTCCTGCTTCTTTTTCTGTATAAAGATACTGCCGCAGTTCCAGTACAGAAGCGATGGATTCTCCATCAATTTCTGTAATAACATCGAGGGATTCAAGCACATCCGCTGCTCCAGAACCTTCAAGCACGGTATTTACAACTACCCCCTCTTCCATCTCTTCCGGGAGCTGCAGCTGGCTCGCACGGTACTGCGGTGCAATTTCTGCTACATCCAGGAGCGTCACTCCCATGGATGGTCGGTCCACGGTCCCTTTTTCTTCGAGGTCTTCTATAATTGGCAGTGCCGAATTTGCAGGTATTGCAAGACCAATGCCTTCCACAGCATCCTGGGCAATTTTCATCGAATTGATGCCGATCACTTTTCCTTCTGCATTAATTAACGCCCCTCCGCTGTTGCCAGGATTGATCGCTGCATCTGTCTGCAGCACTTCAGACTGCCAGTCTTCTACACCGTCCTGGTTTACGTCTACCGGAATCAGCCGCTCTGTACCTGAGATTACTCCTGTGGTAACAGAACCAGAGAACTGCAGACCGAGCGGATTACCAATTGCGATTACCGGCTCTCCAGGTTTCAGCACGGAAGAATCCCCGAAATCTGCAATTGTCTCAATTTCTTCATTATCTACTTCCAGTACTGCCAGGTCCGTCCATACGTCTCCACCGAGAATTTCCGCTTCCAGTTCAGTACCGTCTGCCAGCGTCACCAGCACTTCTTCTGCTTCTTCTATCACATGATTATTCGTTACTATAAAAGCTTTTTCTCCTTCACTTTTATAAATCACACCGGATCCGCTGCCCGCCGGCTGTTCCTTTTGAGATGTCGGGACTGCAAAAGGATTTTCACTGCCGGATTGAATATTTGTAATACCTACTATTGCATCGGAAGTCGCTTCCACGGTTTCAGTTACATCGTTCGTCACCACTGTGGAAACACCCTCTGTCTGTGTTTCTTCATATACTTCCGTATTCCCCTGGGCCTCCGTCTGCGTCAGGCCAGGGACGATTCCTCCAAAAATTAATGCTCCTGCAGAAAGACCGACAATTCCCGGCGCAAGGAATTGTCTTATGTTTCTTTTGTTTCCGTCTTTATAATATCCCATACTATTCTCCTCCCTCACTTAAACTGTTTTTAATTTCATATGATTCTTTTATTTCGTCCAGCCATACTGGGTACTGCTGGTTGACTGCTTCATTAACGAGCAGTTCCCGGATATCTGATTCATTTTCTTCAAGGCTTGCTTCCTGTGCTTCTTTTTTATCTGTTACATGGATAATATGATAGCCAAACTCCGTTTCCACCGGCTCGCTGATTTCTCCTGCTTCCATACTGAAGGCTTTTTCTTCAAAAGCTTCCACCATTGCACCCTTTCCGAAGAATCCTAATTCCCCGCCGTTTTCGGCGTTAGAAGCATCTGTTGAATATTCAGAGGCAAGTTCTGCAAAATCTTCTCCTGCTTCGAGTTTCTCCACGATATTTTCAGCTTCCTCTTTGTCTTCTACAAGAATGTGGCTCGCTTCCACCTCTTCCTGCTGTTCATAATTTGCTTTGTTTTCTTCAAAATATGTTTTTATTTCTTCATCTGTTACTTCAATATCCGGACCGATCATTTTTTCTACCAGCGTATATTTTTCTATTTCTTCTTCAAAACTTTCCAGTGTCATTCCGCCTGCTGCTAAAGCTTCTTCCAGCGCTTCCTGGCTGCCGTAATTTTCTTCATATACTGCCATTTCTTCCTCAATTTCTTCCTGCGTGACGCTTACTTCTGCCTTTTCAGCTTCCTGTTTGATAATTTCTTCGTTTATCATTACTTCCAGCGTTTCTTCCCCTGTTACTGCAAGCATTTCTTCATATAAGGCTTCTTTTTCTATCACTGTATCCCCAACCGTTGCGACAGTTTCACTGTCTGTAAATGCAGTCATCATAAATACAGCGGAAGCTCCAATTACACCTGCGCCGACATATATATACTTTTTCATATTAATATCCCCTTTTTCTTTGAATTCCCGGTTTCTCTCACTGATTTCCGGTAAAATTATCTTTGATAAAATCATTATGATCTATGAACCTTAAAGAAACCTTAAAAACATACAGGAATTGCATTTTTTCCAGTTACGCTTATAATCTTATGTAATCCAGCTGAAGGAGAAGAGAATATGAAATTATTAATTATTGAGGATGACCGTCCTCTTTCAGATACGATAAAAGACACAACGAAAGAAATGTTTGAAACAGTTCAGGCTTTTGATGGAGAAGAAGGATTATTTCAGGCAGAACAAAATATATATGACTGTATTATTCTGGATGTGATGATGCCCTATATGAACGGCTATGAGGTGTTAAAAAAGCTTCGGGAGAGCCAAATAGGCACACCGGTGCTGATGCTTACTGCGAAGGATGGAATAGAGGATAAAATTCATGGTTTTAAAGCAGGAGCGGATGATTACCTTGTAAAACCATTCCACCGGGAAGAACTGCTTTTACGCCTGGAGGCAATCATCCGCAGAAGCGGAGGAGAATTTAAAAATAACGTTCTTACCTTCAAAGATTTGAAGCTGCATTTGAAAAATAAAACTGTCACCATTGAAGGAGAACCTTTAAAATTGAACGGAAAACAATTTGACCTGCTCGAATATTTATTAAACAACAAAGATGTCATCCTGACGAAAGAGCAGATTTTCGACAGGATCTGGGGATTTGAATCTGATACTTCCACTACTGTGGTCGAAGTATATGCTAGTAATCTGCGGAAAGCTTTAAAAAAATCCGGATATGATGCTTATATCCAGACGTTCCGTGGACTCGGTTATATGCTTTCAGATACTGGAGAAGGCAATGAATAACAAGCCGATCTTCAGAAGGCAGCAGCTGCGTTTTATGATTCTGAACCTCCTGGCATTTACAATAATTTTTACGATATTCGGGATCATTATTTTTACTCAGGTGCAGAATACATTATATTCGGAGACAGATAACGAGTTACGGGAGCTTCGCGAGATATTAACGAGAGAAAATGAAACTGAAGGCATTTTCGCTCCGCGGATTCTTCCGGCAAGTCCTGTAGAAGAACGTACCAGAGCCAATTTAAATCCCCGCATTATTATGCTGAACTGGAATGAAAATGGAGATAATATTAATGCGGATCAAATCGGCCTCCTGCTATACCAGAATTATTTTCAGGATTACGAGGTGGATCTGGATAATTTAAATACAATTTCCACGATGACTATACCAGGGGGCTACAGTTTCCGGTACCTGCTGTTTGAGGACAGCAGTATATTTGGAGAAACGTACTATACACAGCTTTTAGTAAATGTGGATGCAGAGCAGACTATTATATCTAATTTTGGACGGCTGATTGTGCTGTTCTCCTTCCTGTTTATTTTGCTTTCTATCTCCGCCAGCTATTATTTATCGAAAAAAATGATGGGTCCGATCGTGCAGTCATGGAATAAGCAGACAGAATTTGTGGAGAATGCCTCGCATGAACTGCGGACTCCGCTGACGGTAATACAAAACAAGCTGGAATTAATGCTTACTTCACCGCAGGAGAAAATCATGAATAAATTTGAACATATAGCGCTGAGTCTTTCAGAAACAAGGCGTTTATCCAAATTGACTTCAGATCTTCTTACACTGGCCAGAGCCGATTCAGCGGAAACACAGCTGGAGAAAAAAGATATAGAAATCGACAGCTTCATTGAAAAGGTCAGTCTTCCCTATCAGGAAATTGCCGAATCTCAGGAGAAAGCTTTTCAGATGGAACTGCAATCGCAGCTTATAATAAAAGCCGATGAAGTACGCCTGCATCAGCTGCTAGTTATTTTACTGGATAATGCGCTTAAATATACGGAAGAAGGAGACCGTATTCTGCTGAAATCATACCGGTCTTCCCATGACTTGATCATAGATGTAATTGATTCAGGGCAAGGGATTAAAGAAGAAAATCTGCATCTGGTATTTGAGCGGTTTTACCGGGAGGATAAAGCGAGGTCCAGAGAAACAGGCGGCACAGGATTGGGTTTGTCGATTGCCCGCTGGATCATCCATGCACATGCAGGTACAATTACTGCTTTTAGAAACGATCCGAAAGGAACTGTTTTTCGCGTAACACTTCCTGCAGAAGGAAAATAGAAATTCTTTCTTTCGAATTGGAAGAAGAAAGAAAATAGTCATCTCATTAAAAAGGTATGTCTGCAGGTACACATGCAGACATACTTTAAGCTGTTTTTATTTCATTTCTGACGGCGGTGATTCAATTCCTGCTTCGTTGACTGCCGTTACGTAATGCTGACTGGTTCCTACTGTTTCAGAAGTATAAGACTTTCTTTCATAAGCAGCAACGCTCTGTACAAGAATGTCTTCCTCATCTTCATTTACTTCATAAACCCGGTATCCGACAATATCATTTTCACTGACTGCATGCCAAGTGAAAACAGACCCTCTCACATCGATTTCTTCCGGTGAAGATGGTTCCGGCAGCGCTGGGACATCAGATTCTTCCTCTACCAGTTCCGTATATACTACCAGCCTTTCGTCATGCGTTCCTTCTTCCTGATTAAAAGTTCCGGTGCAGGTAATCAGATTTAAATTACGTTTCTCACTGCGTCCGAAAATTTCTTCCAGCGGCGCTTCTTTACGATCATAGGATACTACTCTGGTAACTTCAAACGTCAGCTCATTTCCTTCATTATCTGTCACCTGCACTTCATCCCCTGCAGACATTTCTTTCAAATCATAAAACACCGCAGGCCCGGATCGGCTGTCTACATGACCGGCAAGCACTGCGTTTCCCTGTTCTCCAGGCTTCACACCCGGCGCAAACCAGCCGATACCTTCTGCTGAATCCGGAACTCCCATCTGGCCGTTTTCTAAAATGCCTACTTCTTCCACAGGACCGTCTACATCAATACCAGGAATCTGCAGGCTTTCAGGAGGGAAACGCTCCGGTGCAGGTGTTTTTACTTCCTCTGCTGCTGTTTCTTCACTCATTTTCTGAAAGTGGGCAAATTCGTGCATCTCATCAAACTCCCCAGTTTCTTCTTCCAGCTCTTCGTTTGCGGAATCTTTTTCAGAGATAACCTGTGTTTCTGCAGAAGAGAAAAATAACTTCTCTGCATGTGAAAAACCAAAAGCTGTAAAACTGAAAATAAGCAGTGGAAACACTAATAAATAAAAGAATTTTTTCATATTATATCTGCTCCTCTATTCGGATATTTATGAAAAAGAACTTCTATTTTTCATAAATCCCCGAAAATGGGGAAGAAACTGTCTCAGGACCTGCGGCTTTTCAGTAAAAACACTTTCATAGAAGTTCCCGCTGCATCCTGCAAGAGACAGTTTCTTCTTTTTCAAAATTGTGGAATCTATGCTTCTTTATTCATTCTGCTGCGGCCGAATAAAAATGCACCGGCAGCTGCCAACGCTGCTGCAGTTACTGCCCAAAGGCTGATCATTCCACTGCTTGTACCGCCTAAGCCAGTAGCAGGCATCTCTTCAGGCATCTCAGCTTCCTGGCTGAATTCATCTGGCATTTGCGTTACAATCGCGCTGCTGAGTGCTTCCCCTACGCCGAACATAAACTGGTAGCCTTCACGGAAGGAAGCAGTGGCATCCTGGTAATTCTCTTCTGTACGCTGATCAAATGTGCGGAGAACCTGTTCTTCATGCACCGCCAGTGATTCCTGTGCTGCTTCCGTCGGCAGGTTTTCTTCTGTAGCTGCGCCTAGGAATGCTCCAAATTCCTGCGTAAAGCTGTCAATATGGGTCATTGCCATTTCTCTTTTTTCCATATCTTCTTCAATAGCTGCAGTTACGATTTCACTTTGCGCATTAATATGATCCGGTTCCCAGAGAGCCAGGAACTGCTCTCCTGCTTCCTCCCCATAGATGGAAGCGATCGCGCCCTGAAAGTCCAGTGAATTCTGGTCTTCTGCCCAGGTTACAAAATCATAGTCAGGCGCCTGATGGAAGCCTTTCTGCATTCCCAGAGTGGCCAGTGCAAAGTGCTCTCCTGCAAGCTGATTTAACGCAGAGCGGAGATCTGCTGCAGGTGTATCGACAGAGGTATTATCGAACGCTTCCGGCATCTGCGTTACTATTGCTCCGGAAAGTGCCTTACTGATATCAAACATACGGTCAAAACCTTCTCGGTAGCTTGTGTAGGCTCCTTCATAATCTTCAGCAACATAGTGGTCAAAAGCACTCAACACATCCATTTCATGTGCTCGCACCGCTTCTTCTGCTGCTTCCTGTGGCAGATTTCCTTCTGTTGCTGCATCAAGGAAAGTAGAAAATTCAATAACAAACTCTTCGATTTCCTCTTCAGCATCTGCACGCGCTTCTTCATCGCCCGTTTTCGCTGCTTCTACAAGGTCATCCGTATAATCGTTATGGCTGATGAAAATGTCTCCAAATGCCTCTGCCCCGTCTTCTCCATAAATTGGCTCTAATGCTGTAACCATATCCATGGAGTTTTGATACAGAGCATCCTCCACAGCTTCCGCATCGGGTGCCTCATCATACGTTTTCTGCATCGTTTCTACTGCAAGCACAAAATGTTCAGATAAAAGGTAATCAAGATCTGCTCTTAAGTCTGCTGCTGCCGTGGTACTCGTCGGCTCCATTTCTCCATGATCTGCGGCAAGTGCGGCAGTTGGTGCAAATACGAGCAGTGCACATGAAGATAAAGCTGCTTTTTTCATCTTATTCATAATCAATCACCCTTCTTTTTTTGTAGTAAAAGAAATGTTGTTTTCTTTTCTACTTAAGCTAACGCAGGGTAATTTGATTTGGATCACTTTTTTCAAAAAAAACATAAAAATTTTTTGTTAATCATTTTACTGATGATATGCGGTTGGTTATTTTCCTCTTATTTCACCTCCGCAGTCTGCTGTGCTTATTCAATGGATGTATAGCCAGGTGGGTTACTTCCAGTCTTCTTTTATCAGTCCGTACACATTGTGATCAGCAAAATAATCATACAGCCATTCTGCCTGCCGGACGGTACCTTCTTTTTGAAAATGAAGTCTTTCCGGTACAGCATTACTTTTATAGTTTTGCACAGCTGCCCGAATTTCAATTCTGTTTAAATGCAGTTCATTAAAGCAGTGATCTACAATTGCTTTGCAGGATTTTGTCATTATTCCTTTTCCTTCAAAGTCTTTACCCAGCCAGTAGCCGAGAGATGTTTCTTTATTAGCCCAGTTAATATAATGCATTCCTATTACGCCAGCGAGTTTGTCCTCAAACCATATGCCTGCCTGAAATCCATTATTTTCTGCCAGCTGCTGGAGGGCTTGTTGAATAAATTTCCCGGAATCTTCTGCTGAGTTAATAAAGTCGACCCAAGGAAGCCATTCCCGTAAAGAGTCTCTGGAGCTGTCTGTAAGCCTATAAAGTTCTTGTGTATGTCTTTCCTGCAATAGCTTCATAGAGATGTCACTGTCTACGCTATACTTAAACACGTACTCCACCTCCGCTGAATTTATCGAATAGTCAATTTATCTATACAGGAGTCTTTCTTGAAAAGACCGGGAATAAGCGACTGCCTCCAGTTTATTCATATTTTCCATAAGAAATTTTTCTGCAGCCGTTTCATTAAACAAAACATCAGCAGCAGGCAGATAGATATTCCGGGAAGCTAGTTCGGATTCAAGCTGTTCCCTTGAAATTTCGTATGCTCCATCTTCTTCAATTTCAAGGTGAATCGATTGTGCATTCGGTACGAGACACGCTAAGTAAATTATGTTAAATGTTATGTTTTTTTCTACTGTATGCTGTTCATTAAACCAGTATTGAATATATTCCTCATTATCATATGTATCGTTATAGCCATACTTCACTCGAATAGATGAACTACTCAGGTCCAGGGAAGTCATCGTTTCTCCTCCCGGCAGTGATTGTATCAATCCTAATACCTTGGAATTGTCACCTGCGTTAGTACCGCTGTACTCCAGCAGGTCTTCCTTTACAACTTCTTCAGCAGTTTTCATATGTGCTTCTTTTCCACAGCCTGCGGCAGATAATAGGCAAACCGTTAATACTGAACTATAAAAAAGCTTTTTGAACATCCTTGCCTCTCCTTTCCATTACTTCTGCATCTTTCATAAAATATTGGGTATAAGTTTATATGGATGATTCGTGAATTAAAATGCAATGGGACCTGATAATGTCAGCTTAGAAAATCCAAGTTAAAAGTATTTTGTTAATACTATTCATGAGTTTACATTAAACATTGTTGTTTTAGTGAAAATCTAATTAAATGGCTCATCACCACGAAGTTTAGATATCTAATGAATTTACTTATATTCACTGAAATAGAGAAGAAATACTATGGAAAAAGTGCTGACAGACCGATCTTTCTGCTAAGAAACGAGGGTATCACCGGAATGTCCGGCGAGGGCGCCTGTCGGATTTAAGCGAAGTCTGTAAGAGGATGTCCGAACGTTTTATCTGGACATTCTCTTAAAAGCAATGAGGGTAGCCAGGGTTTTGCATCCATCTCGCGGGCTTCGTCCGAGAGGGATGTGGCTGCGCGGGTCCATGCTCTTCTTATTTTGTTGTATCCTGCAGTCGTTGCAAAATAGCTGAAGAGGAGCCCCACGGTAAGCTTCCGCCGGCAAGTACAGTAGAAACCCCCACCACAAAGATAAATAATGCGCTATTTTTCACTTTATCAGCAGCCTCTGAGATGCTCCTCCGAAAGCTGTCAATTTTCCATGATTGTCAACTACTTGTTATGATGAAAAACCATATAAATACAAAAAAACTATTAAATCCCTTATAATTATATCATATGCTTTTCTATTTATTATCTCCAATCAGGTTCCACATCTGCAATTGATTCAATTTAAAAATTTTTCCTTTGGAGGGATATAAATTGTCCAGTAGAACAGTTATTTCCAATAAATTAAAGCGAGGTATTTTAAGAACAGCTCCCAATGCCTGGAGGAAAAAAATTGTTATGCAGGCAGTTCGCCGCACTCCTCAGCTGCCACTTGAAAATATAAAAGAGGCTAGAAAGAAAGTAATGGAGGTAAACCAGAAAGCGCCCAAACTTCCCTATTCAGGCAGTATTCGGGATGGTATTGCCGGGAATCCGAAAAGAGACACTCCCGTGCGAATTTACACTCCTGCAGGAGAAGGTCCTTTTCCTGCAGTAATATACCTTCATGGCGGAGGTTTCAGCTTGGGGAATATAGAAATGACGGACAATATATGCAGGCTGCTGTCTGAAAAAAGCGAAAGTGTCGTTATAAGCGTAGATTACGCACTTTCTCCTGAATACAAATTTCCTTTCGCATTAGAAGAATGCTATGAGGTAGTTAATTGGGTGGAAGATCATGCTGAAAGACTGCAGGTGCACACGAGTCAGCTTATTATTGCCGGGGACAGTGCCGGTGGAAATTTAACTGCCGCATTATCAATGAAACTGCTGCAAGAAAATAAGCAGATGCCTGCGGGCCAGATATTAATTTGTCCCTCTCTCGATTTAATTACAGATGCACAGGATAAATTGGAAGGGATGGAAGAAATACTTTTATCCGAATACGGCATGAAAAAATTTCATGGGTATTATCTTGAAACATCTGAAGATGGCAGAGATCCTTATGCCTCTCCGCTGTTTGCCGAAGAAAATGTTTTTGCCTCTCTTCCGCCTTCTCTTATTATTACGGCCGGATTGGATCCACTTGCCGAGGAAGCTGCAGATTATGCGGGAAAGTTGAGAGATGCAGGAGTCAAGGTGAAACACAGCCATTATGAGGAACTATTTCATGATTTTGTTACCTTTATCGGCATAATAGATGAAGCAGAAACAGCTTTGATGGAAGCTGTAAATCTGATTCGTCAGTCTGTTCATTCATAAAATGAAATATAGAGGTTTCCGGTGAAGTGGGAGCCTCTTTATTTCAACCTGTTGATTCATGTTTAAAACGATATTTAAGCGATACGAAATCATCAAATTTTCTTATATTAATCAACTCGAGATCCTCCTCATAATTCCCTTCCTGAAAAAGTCTGATTCCTTCTCCTATCAGTACAGGGGTGATAGATATTTCTATTTCATCTATCAGTCTATTTTCTAATAGAGGTTTCAATATGCTTCCGCCTCCGACTACCCATATATTTCCTTCCTGCTGTAAAAGTGAGCGGATAAAAACCGGGGGAGATTCCTGAATAAAAGTGACGTTTTCAGCAGGTGCGGGATATTGACTTGTAAATACATAACAATCTTTATCCTTGTATGGAAAATTATCTTTCATTTCCCCAATAATCCATTCATAGGTTTTTCTCCCCATTACCACTTTATCAACTGTTTTGTAGAATTCTTCATATCCATTATCCTCTTTTCCTTCGTTTCTAAACAGCCATGCCAGTGAATGTTCTTTTGTAGCAATGTATCCATCAAGACTCGCTGCGATAAACCCTAATACTTTTGCTCTCATATTCCATCTTCCTTCCTTAAGATTTTACGTGTAATACTTCTATTAGCACCTTGCTTTTTTTCTCATCTGATAGTACTCTCAATATATGTAGAAAGTTGTCTATTTACAGATTTTTTTACTTATTAATGGAATTTTATTGAATAAATATATTTCGTATGACTCTCAGTTTGTACATATATTATGTGATAAGCAGGCTGTAATAAAAAGGGAGCGTTTCTCAACATGACAAATATAACTATGCCAGGGTCTTCTCCTGCAGTTGCATCGGTGAATGCGGAATCTATGAAAATAGGTGCGCGAGGGGATTTTGTAAAAGAGCTGCAGCAGGTGCTTCACTCTAAAGGGTTTAACAGTTCCACGAACATTGATGGAATATTTGGACCGAAAACATTGAAAGCGGTGCAGGAATATCAGCTTTCTTCTAGTATATCCAATCCCAACGGAAATTTTTACGGTGTGGCAGGCCCTCGCACACTTGGTTCTCTCGGAATGGCTTCAGCTGCTCCAAATCCGATCGCTGACCAGGCTAACGCCGCTTCCAATATGGTGGATAATGTCATTGCTTCTTCAAAAAAGCACCTGGGCAGCCCTTATTTATGGGGCGGCACAACGCCTTCCGGATTTGACTGCAGCGGTTTTATCCAGCATGCATTTGCTGAAAATGGAAAGAATCTCCCGAGAACAGTAGCACAGATGTGGAATGCCGGATCTAAAGTTTCTACACCGGCCAAAGGTGACCTTGTATTTTTTGAAACAAGAACCGGTCCTTCGCATGCAGGTATTTATCTCGGCAATAATAAATTTATCCACTCCGGCGCTTCTACGGGAGTTACTGTAACAGATATGGACAATCCATACTGGAAAGATAGATACCTCGGCGCAAAAAGAATGTAAAAAATAACTTGCATAAAGAACCCCTCTGTTTATAAGTAAAACAGAGGGGTTCTTTAATTCACAGCTTAGGGAACTCAACCATTTCTTGGCTGTTTTTGTTACTTTTCCGCTGTAAGCATTCACCATTTAAGTTGCTTACTTTCAGCTTAACAATCAGCCTCAGTTGCTCTCCACAATTTTTTCTTCAAGAAATTAAATGTTTATAAAATAAGAAATCACTGGATCTTTTCTTATTTTCATTTTGTATTCCCTGAATTTTTATTCTGCATAACTTTTTAAGGATTACTTGAAAATCAGGATTTTATCTTTTACTTTTGTTCAAAGATATATTCCCCTGTTCCTTTTATTGTTTTGCAGATGAATTATGGACTCAACGCGATGGCTGAGTTTCCTATGCTGTGAATCTATTGTATTATTCTTTATATACCCCCCATTTCTTTTATTAAACATAATATTCAAAATATTTTAATTTTTATTTTATTTTTTCGAATTAGGTTTGTTTTAGTCTGGCGCTGCTATAAGGAAGGTATGCCTGCGGCTCCTTTTTTAAGACTCTCAGCTTTATCGGTATTTCTTTAATAAAAAAGTCATCCTATGAATATTTCATAGGATGACCCCTATTTCATGAACCTGGATTAATAATTTACTGCGTAAAGTGTTTCGCCGTCCACTTCTACTTTTTCTAACTGATCCTTAAATTGTTTTTTCTGCTCTTCATTCAATGCTGTTGTTTTCGTACCATCTGTTCCAGTTACGACGATTTCACCGTGGATATAATCGCTCATTTCTCCTTCATGACGGAGAACCAGTGTTTTTTCTTCATTTAATACTGCGGCTTTTGGATTTTTCCAGAGTACAATGTTCTCTGGAAGATATAACGCTTCCGGAGAGCCATTTACCATGCCTTGAATAGCATCGATATTAAAGTTATCCAGTTGCTTTTCTTCAAACTCTTTATTTTTTGTACTTAAGTGTAAAATTGTCATCTTCTCATCTCCTTAAAATTTATATGATCTCCATCCTCCCTGTATCCTTTTAGCGGATAACTAAAACATGTGACTGCAATATTAATTCCCGTTTAGAAATTTTTTCTTTATACACAGGTTTTTTTACAGGATTATTTATTGTTGTTCTTTCAGTTTTCATATCTTTAGTTTAAAGTCAGTGCTTAAATTCCATCTAAACTTGGGTACTAGTGAAAGTAATGGACTTATCATGACAGTGCGAGAAAGGAGTTAAATTTATGGACATGCATGAAAAGGGAAAGGCAGTGCAGGAGAGTGTAGAGCTCCGTAAATTAAATACCCTAATTAAGGGAGAAGAGGAAAAATTAGCGCTTAAAAAAAATCGTTTTCAAAAATTAACAAAGAAACATAGAATTTGGGTAATGAACCGTGAAATTCGTGAACTGGAGCTTAAGCTTAATAGGTTATATAAAGAAAAAAAACTGATTGAAGAAAATGAGGAGGAATAAGAAATTTGTATTTAATAGTGTTTAATACATTCAGCCTTTGTCATTATATGAATTAAACATTAGGCTTTTTGAATGCACCACATTTTTTCTATTAAGGAGGAAACAATATGACAGTTGAACAATTAAGCATAGTTAAAAATACGCTGCTTTTTCTGGTAGTTATCATGCTCGCTGCATTTATCGGAATCAGCATATTTAATTATATTAACTCACAGGGACGACAACTTTTTGGACTTGTAAATATTCTTTTCCTTATTTTTAGTTTTATCAGCTTCGGTATATACCTTTATATGAGAGGGAAACTCAAAGAAAAACTTTATTTAAAAGAACAGCATCTGCAGTAATTGTTACTGAAATTTTCAGCTTTTCGTTGATGTTTCCCGTCGGAACTGCGTGAATAATAAAACTTCTGCCTTTAAAATTGATACTTTTGTAATTCATGACTTAAATTTATGCAGCATTATATATTATGGGTAAGATAAAAAAACCACTGGAGAAAGGTCTCCAGTGGTTTTTTAAATGCGCTTTTTATTTCTTGTCTTCATTCATCGTTTCCATTAAAGTTTCAAATAATTCATCTACTCTTTTAATGAGTGCTTTTTCCTGCGATGTTGATGGTTTTTGCAGCTTAATCATTTCATACGTCTGCAGAAAATGGTCTACATCTTTTGCACCTATTTGTGCAATTGCTGAATAAGCAAGCAGCTTAATATTTGGTTTCGTTTCACTGTGAAGCATTGGTACAAGCGGCTCAAGCAGCTGCTGGGCACGAGCATAGTTTTTATTATGCACTTCTTCATATCCCTCGACAACCCGCTTCGCAAGCTTTGTCATCGCTTCTTTATTTTGTGACAAAATGACACGTCCTTCCTTTATTACAGCGACAAATAGGGAGTATTAAAATGTTCCCATTTTTCCCGCTGGCCATTTATCCAGCGGCGCAGCATATACATCTGGCCAATATGATAGCTTTCGTGGTTCAGCAGATGATACAGCACCCATTCAGCCGAATAAGTTTCTTCTTCATTTAAATCTTTGATTGTAAGTGACGGGCGATGAAATTCCTGATCAGAAAGATCCATATAATACTCACGGGTTTTCATCCTTGCTTCCCCAAGCCTTGCAAGCAGATACCCCTTTTCAAGATGTTCCGGACAGGTAATTTCCTGCTTTTCCGTGAAATAAAAGCGGTCCCGGTCTTCTTCAGAAATACCTTCTTCCCGAAGTACCATATGGTTCCACCACCACTCAATTTGAGCGAGGTGCAGAGAATAGCCTGCAATGGTAGGGAAATCCTGTACTTTATGATGGATATCTTTTTCGTCCAGATCATTTAACAGCTCCAAAAGCTTTTCTCTTGTTTGAATAAGCCCTCCTAATAAATGAATCGACTCCCTTGCAGCTACCGGTGCTAATGTATGTTCTTTCATACCTTACCCCTCCTCTGTTTCTTCCTCATGTGGCAAAAGGCCAGTTTCTTTATACGCTTCTACAGCATTTTCAAGCCAGCGACGGGTGTTTTCCGGAACAGCGTCACTGAAAGTTCCTAAGGAAATGGCGTCGTCCTGAAAATCAAATGAGAGACTGCCTGCCTCCAGTGTACCAGAGATAAAGTTTTCACCCACCATTAAGTATACCTGCTCTACATGCTGCATCGTGCTCGTAAGAACAGTTTCTTCCCCTAATTCATACTGGTCACTTATATAACCGATCGCATAAAGCCCGGCATCTTCCGTTTTTTCAATAATGTCTTTATGAAATCCATCTCCGGCAGGGTAAAATACATCTGCCCCGTCTTTTCTTAATTCATCAAAGAGCAGTAAAGCTTCCTCTTTATCCACCCAGCTTTCCGTGAAGCGGAGCGTAACTTCAATTTCAGGATTATGCGCCATTGCTCCTGCTGCATACCCCTGCACCTCGGGCTGATAAGGATAAGCACCGATTGCTGCAATATGTCCACGCGGGGATGTTTCTGCAGCAAGCATACCAGCAAAATATCCCATCGCATAGCCTTCAAAATTTACACTTGTAATGTTTTCCCCGGTAGTAGATTCGTTAAAGGTTACAAAATGAATCTCCGGATATTCATCTTTCAGATTCATAAACATATCTGCGTATAAGGAACTATGACCGAAGAGAAGATTTACCCCCTCCGCTGCAAGCTCCTCCACTGCTTCACTTACTTCCTCAAATGTACGGATATTTTCCCGTACGTGAATTTCTGCTTCCAGCTCTGACTCCAGCTGTAAAGCTCCTTGATATCCCTGCTGATTCCACTCCTGGTCCTCTATCGGATGGGTGAGCAAAAGGCCCACCGTTGCTTCTTTTTTCTCTTCTGCTAACGCACAGCCTGAGAACAGAAGCAGTAATACAGCTAATATCCCTATTTGCTTCACTCGTGTCCACTCCTTCACCATTTCAAAGCGATCTCCAATCCCCTGACTATCATTTTAACAGTTTTTTCTTATTTTTCAGCTGTAAATAAGATTAGATTCTTTCCTTGGAGAAGTGTAAAAAACTCCATTCCAGTAATGCTCCTCCGCCCAGAGAAGCAATGACTGCCACTTCCATAGGCACATTTGTCCAGAGATCCAGAATAACATATAAGCCGACTGCAGTGAGAGAAAAAATCAGAAGACCTATCGTAAGCCTCATCGGGACTTCCTCCCTTTGTTACAAGCTGTGTTCATATGCAATTTCTGCTTTCTCTCTATCATACACTACGGTGAGATCTTTCTCATCAAAATACCAGGCATCTTTTTCCTCAATGAAATAAGTAATTCCATTTTTTTCTGTCACTGCTGCAGGATCTTCCGGAGTGTTTACAGTGACGCCGAGTGAAAAGCCGGATTGAAAATCACCGCATCCTCCATACCTCACAAAAAACTGTATAGACTCCTCCTCTTTCTGCAGGAGTTCTTCCTTAAACCACGCTGCTGCCTCATCTTTTATAAAAATCTGCATAGCTGACATTCCTTTCTTACCCGCCCGAAACAGGAGGGATAAATGCAACTACATCCCCTGTTCTTGCAGTATCATCTTCATTCGTAAATTCTTCATTGATCGCAACCATCGCCCTGTCTGTCCCCGTCACCCCAGGAAACTCTGCCCGTACCTTTGCACGGATCTCCGCCACAGCGATTTCCTTCTGCTGCAGTTCATATTCTGCTGTCCCCGCCTGCTCTTTCATACCTGCAAAAAACAATACCTTAATCATGGGCTTTCTTCCTCTCCCGGTTTCTTTTGATCTTTATAGGATACATTTTCCAGCTGGTCGCCAATCCACATTTCGCCGTCTTCCCAGTGTTCTTTTTTCCAAATAGGGACAAATTCTTTAATCCGCTCAATTGCTTCCCGGCTTGCTTTAAAGGAGGCGTCCCGGTGCGGTGAAGAAACTGCAATTACTACAGCAGTTTCAGAAATTTCAAGTTTCCCAATCCGATGTGCCATTGCAACTTTCGTTCCTTCATATTTCGCTTCTAATTCTGCTCCCAGCTGGGCTAACTTCTTTTCCGCCATTGGTTTATATGCCTCATAAGTTAGGGAAAGCGTCCGTTTTCCTTCTGTGAGTTCTCTAACAGTTCCAATAAATGTCGTCACTGCCCCAGCTTCCGGCCGAATGACCGATTGAATTAATTCTTCAGTTGGCAGCGGTTCTTCCGTTACAAAATAATTTCGCTTTTCTCCCATACAATCCTCCCCAGTTCTTCGATTGAGTGATGCAACTCGTCCGTTTCTTTATTCCATACTGCTTTCACGTTGGTAATCGAAGCAGGAGCCGCTCCACTATCGCTGACAGCAATTTTAGGGTACATTTCCTGTTTATATCCTTCAATCAGCAGCAATTCAGTCCCGAGAAGCAGATGCATTTGAATCATCATTTCCAGGGAGAGAGGCTGTTCAATGTTCCACTGCTGCTCCCCTTTGCTCGTCAGCATCGAACTGACTGCCCCTGCTTTCCGATGTTTTGCGGTATCCGTCTCTCCGCGGTCCAGATGCAGCACCTCTGCTTTTCCGTGATGCTTGATGGTACTTACTTTCACACCCTGCGCACTAAAAAAAGTGATCAGTTCTGCAGTGAGGGTCGTTTTACCGGAGTTTGACCAGCCGACAACCTGGAACACTCTCACCTGTCTTTCACCGGTTCTTCAAAGTAAGCTTCTCCTTCCCCCCGTAAAAGAAGGACAGCCACCTGATCTCCTGTCTGAAAGCCTCTCGTGCCCCCCGGGAGGACGATAAGAGCATTTGCCCTTGAAAGTGAGGTAACAACCTGGGACTTATCCAATCCGGCAGGCGTAGCGATTAATCTTCCGTCCTGAAAAGTGATATGGCCGCGTACAAATCTTGTGAAAGGATTCGGTTTGGGAAAATCACTTCCGAGCAGTGCTTTACTTTGCTGCAGGTAAGGTTTTTTATCTCCCATTGAATGCCTCAGCCAAGGTCCTGTGAAAAGTTCAAATCCGACGAAGCAGGCAGACGGATTCCCGGATAGGCCGAACAGCGGCTTGCCATTCCACTGTGCCACTGTTGTAACACTCCCCGGGCGCATAGCAACTTTATTAAATAATACTTCTGCTCCGAGTTTCTCATATATTGCCGGGAGAAAATCAAAATCTCCAACCGAAACTCCCCCAGTAGTAATAAGCGCGTCCACATCTCCTAACACGTTTTGTACTCTGGAATAACATAAATCAAAATCATCAGGAAGCTGTCCGTAATATACCGGTGCCGCTCCCGCTTCCCGGAGCTGTTCTACAACCATCGGTGCATTACTGTTTCGTATTTTACCCGGCTCAAGCGGATCACCCGGCTCCAGCAGTTCTGTTCCTGTAGCGAATACACCTATCACCGGTTTTGCAGTTACCTGCACCTGGTCATATCCAAACGTAGCCAGTGCAGCAATTCCACCTGCATGCAGCCGCTCGCCAGCTTCCAGTACTACTGTTCCTTTTTCCATTTCCTCGCCTTTTATCACAACGTTATCCCATGAATTAAATTCCCTGGTAATTGTAATAGCACTGCCGTCTTCTGCTTCTTTTGTTAATTCAAACATAACGATCGCATCAGTTTCCTTCGGCATGATCGTTCCAGTCATAACTCTGATAGCTTCTCCAGGCTGCGGTACTTTTTCTGCGACGTGTCCTGCGCCGACGGTTTCTATCACCTGAAGTGTCACTGGGGTGTCCCTTCCTGCTCCTTTTGTATCGGCGGAACGGACTGCAAAGCCGTCTAACGGGGATCTGTTAAATGGCGGCACCGGTGCATCTGCAATCACCGCTTCTGCTAATATCCGCCCGCCTGCTTCCTGCAGCGGGACTGTTTCTGTTTTATTATGTACTGCCTCTATTTGAAGAACTTTTTCTACTGCTTCAGATACTTTCATCGGGGTACGTGCTTCCAACATATCAACGCAAGCCTCCTTTTATTCCAGTTTAGCAAATTCCAGCTTATTTTGCTTTGATAAGCTGGGGAACGCTTTGAGTAAATAACAAATCACTTAGTTCAATAGACTGTATGACTACTCCCTTGTATTTTTGAGGAAGCCTAAAAAGAAAATTTCCTATTTATTTTCTCCCCGGAAAACAGAAAAAAACTGCGCCATCCTTACGGCACAGCTTCTTTCCTTTAATTATTAATTACCTGCTGCATGTCTTCTACAGTAACTTCCGCATCGAAGCTGTTTTCTCCTGCATACATACGGTGTACTTTACGATCAGGCCCGATCAGGAAAAACCGGGTCGGATGCATAATATCTTCCTGCTCCGGCACTTCCTGAATCTGCGCCTTAAAAGATTCCAGCACGTAGGATTGAATTTCCTCCATCTCGTACCCTGTTACGAAGTGCCAGTTATCAAAGTCAGCGCCGTAGGATTCTCCATAGGCTTCCAGACGTTCCGGCGTATCAAATTCAGGATCAACTGAGAAAGAAACAATTTTAATATCTATTCCTGCTTCTTCTGCAGCCGCCTGCAGTTCTTTCATGTTCGGTGTCATGACGTTACAAACTGTTGGGCAACGGGTGAAAATGGTTTTTGCGACCCACCATTCTCCTTCTAAATCTTGTTCAGTAACAGTTTCCTCATGCTGATTGACCGCTTCGAATTTTCCTGCTACCCATGGATCTTCCGAGACAGTCACATCAATTACAGCATCTCCGCCAGCGGCAGATTCTGAAGCATCTTCATACAAAAAGCTGCATCCGGAAAGAAGGCCTGCCCCGATAAGAAGTGCGGCAATATTTTTCATAATATCCTTCCTTTTCTAAGCTTTCGATTGATACATTTCATATTCCTGGAACTCAAGCTTCGGTGCTTCATCCTTATCTCTTTTTACCCAAAGACGGAAAGAGTGACCGATCGCAATTGCGTAAACAAGTTCCTGAATGACTTTCATCATCGCGCCGCCGAACTGCTGGTCGTTGGTTGGTGATAAAAACGTCAGTGACTGTTCCCCGGACATCAAGTTAAACGGTATGTCTGCTCCCGGAGGCAGGCAGTAGGCAATTGCCATGGACCAGGTTGCCGGATCTGTATAAGTTGCATACAGCGGCGTACCTGCAAAGATAATCAGCGCACAGGCAGGAGTAAATAATACACCGCTTATAAACATATACCCGATCCGCTTTAATTCAGACATTGTATACATTGTTTGAATCCGCGGGATAATATGCCACCACATCAGTGCTGCCAGCAGAAGCATTGCAACCTGATAGAAGTTGTGCGCACCTTCATTTGTAAGTAGATAGTCGAACACTGCTGGTATATGATAAATAGAGAAAGCAGCGTTAAATAAAAGCAGGCCTAAAATTGGAAACCCTATCACAAAAAAGAACCCGCGCACCGGGCGCATCTGCTGGAATCGTTTGAAAAACCAGCTTGGAATTCCCAGAAGCAGTAAAGGCGGCGCAATTAAGTATACAATTGCCATAGAAATCATATGCATGCTGAGCATTAAATGGCCCAGTACGTAAAGTGGTCCGCCAAACCCTAAGTAAACCGCGACCAGACCGAGATGAAAATAAACAATCCGTTTCTTTTCCACCGGTTCAGCATCTGGAAACTTGTGACGGTATTTTGTTATGATAAGAAAGTATACAGCACTGACCAAAGCAAGCACCAGAATTAGTTCCGGTGTCCAGATCGTCCTGAAAGTAAACGTTGAGAAAAATTGTTCCATCGTCCTGTCCCCTCATTTTATGAAAGTTAAAAAGCACAAAATCCGCTTATTATAGTTATAACATGATTGTCGCATAAATCCTACCGTTTCAAAACGGGGATAAATGACTATTCCTTGAACAGCAAATTGAAATTATGCAAAGGAGTCCTGCCTGATGAAAATTTATAAAGTAGAAAAACCGGGAACGAAAGAAGAGATTGCCAACATAGCTGGCTTGATGATGGAACAGATGGAGCAGCTGAGCAATGTTCCTACTCCAGAAAAACTGGAAGAAACGATTGCACTCGCACTTCAGGAAGAATGTGCTTCTGAGTTCTTTGTGGCAGAAAGAAATAATGAAGTAATCGGGTGTGCTTTTTTAAATAAAGGTGTGGCTCTTGATAAAGGCGGTTACTACATATGGCTGAATGACCTCTATGTGAAGAAAGCGGAGCGGAAACAGGGTATCGCAAAAAAATTGCTGCTCCATGTGCTGCAATGGGCAGAAAATGAAGGATTAAAAGGGATTGAACTGGAGACAGGGATGAACAATGAAGCTACCAAGCGCCTTTATAATGCACTCGGATTTTATGACATTATTTCCAAACGTTACGGCCGTACGCTTTAACAGAAAAAATTATAAACTAAAAAACAGGAGCAGCTTCTCTTCAAAAGAGATCTGTTCCTGTTTTACGCTGATAAGATTTTAGTTTCAGACTGATTATAATGCCTCGTTTTCGAATCGTTCCAGGTCTTTCGTATGCCCCATCACAATCAGCAAATCGCCTTCATGCAGTTCTTCCTGCGCGTTGGGACTGATATTCATTTTTTTCTCTCTTTTAAAAGCAAGAATCGTAATTCCATATTCTGAACGGATATTTAAATCTATTAAGCTTTTACCGTGCATTTTTTTCGTGGCGTATAGTTCCACAATACTGTAGTCGTCTTCCAGTTCAATAAAATCGATCACTTTGTCGGAAGTCATTTTATGTGCGATACGCTTTCCCATGTCATATTCCGGATGCACTACCAGATCTGCTTCCAGCTTATCCAGCACTTTTTGATGATACGTATTCTGGGCTTTTACCCAGACTTTTTCAATCCCGAGTTCTTTTAAACTTAAAGTGGTCAGAATACTCGCCTGAATATGATCTCCAATCGCAACTACCACATGATCAAAGTTTCTGATTCCAGCATTTTTTAATGCTTTTTCGTCTGTGGTATCAATACTGACAGCGTGCGTAGAAAACTCTGCATACTCCCGCACCTTGTCTTCATCGATATCTATTGCCAGTACCTCATGCCCCTGCGCGTGGAGCTCTTTACATACGCTTCCGCCAAATCTCCCGAGCCCAATTACAGCAAACTGTTTTTTGCGTGGCTGCTTTTCTTTATTTTTTTTATTGAACATACTTGTTCCTCCTGGATAAATTTCTTTATTTCTAGGCTGCTTTGAAAATAGCTTGTTATTAGAAGGTATGTCATGCTGTTCCACTCTCGGCAAGGCTTACTCGAGGACTTGTTCCCGACTAACCTCAGCGGAGAACATGTCGCTGAAATGAATTCTGAACCTGCGCTGGTCCAGCCTTGACTTCCTTCAACAGCTTGGGCTATTTTCATTTTTCATGGTGTATCTCCCACTTCATTCATCCTGATTTTAAACTACTCTTCTTTTTCAGATGTGTCAATTTCATTTTTAAAGTATAAGTTTTCTTCTGCCGCCCTGCAGGTTTTCTTCCCTGCATTTAAGGAAATGTAGTAAAGGAAACTGAAAAATTTACGGAGGTGTCTATAAATGCAAGCAGATACATATGTAGTATGGTTTCGAAATGACTTCCGGTTTGATGATAACCCTGCACTCAAGAAAGCCTTGGATGCAGCAGAACAAACTAATGGAGAAATCCTGTTTGTGTTTCATCTTCATCCTGATTTCACCGGCCAAATTGACCTGAGTAATGACTATTTTTTTCAGACTGTCGACAACTTTTCCAGGCAATGTGAAGAGGCAGGGATGAAGCTTCATATAATAAGCGGGTCCGTAACGGAAGCTTTTCAGCAGTTATTTGATCAATTAAGCGGCATACATACCATTTTTGGCGCAGTCGAGTATACTTCTTTTGCTGCTGCCAGGGATGAGGAAGCACGCAGTGTGATAGAAAAAAATGGTGCATATTTCGAGCAGACGCCGGGAAATTACATTCATCCGCCCGAAGATATTTTAAAAGAGGATGGATCTCCCTACAAAGTTTACACTCCTTATTCGCGAAACTGGATGCAGGCAGAAAAGCCAAGCCTCTCTTCTGTCACACAAAAAGATCTGAAAAGCAGCTATGGAACAAAGGAAACACTCGATGCTGAAAGTGAAAAAGCCTGGGAAAAAGTAGTAGAGCTATGTGAGTGCACGTGGCAGCGTCTGGGAGAAAAAGAAGGAAGGAAACGCCTTGAACACTTCTGCAAAAAAGTGCTCCCGCATTATGATGAATCGAGAGACCTCCCAGAAAAAGCCGGCACGAGCAGACTGTCTCCTTATTTACGAACCGGCTCCCTTTCTGCACGGAGAGTTTTTCAGGCAGCGGACAGTGCCAGAGAAAAACAAGCTGCGAAAGGTCCGGAAACTTTTATTAAAGAGCTTGCCTGGCGTGATTTTTATAACATGATTTTTCATCAGTTTCCGGAAGTGGAAACGAAAGAATTTCAGGAAAAATACAGAGAGCTTTCCTGGCGTGAGGATGAAGACCTTCTGCAGAAATGGAAAGAAGGCCGCACTGGATTTCCTATCGTAGATGCCGGAATGCGTCAGCTGAATAAAGTCGGCTGGATGCACAATCGGCTGAGGATGATTACAGCTTCTTTCCTTACAAAGGATTATCAGATGGATTGGAGAATTGGGGAAGCATACTTTCGGGAGAAATTAATAGATCATGACCCCGCTTCTAATTCCGGCGGCTGGCAGTGGTCATCTTCTGTTGGAACAGACGCCGCTCCGTACTTCCGCGTATTCAGCCCTGTCCGCCAGGGAGCCCGGTTCGACCCTGAAGGTGCTTTCGTTAAAAAATACGTTCCTGAATTAAAAGAAGTGCCGGTTAAATTCATACACGAACCGCATAAAATGAAAAAAGAAGAACAAGAACGAGCAGGCTGTATTATCGGGAAGGATTATCCAGAACCAAGTGTCGACCATAAAGAGGAAAGAAAACGTGCGATAGCGATGTTTAAAGATTTAGATACAGAGTAACTTTATACAAATTATTTTTGATCTGTGCAATTGCCCCTGTGGATCCAAAACCTGTTTATTACAGTAGCATCCGGCTCTATGAAATCATATTCTGCTGCTCCACCGTTGTGCAGGATTGTTTTTTTAGAGCCTATGTTATCAGAATTACACATCACCAGCACTTCTTTCAGTCCAAGCTCATTTGTTTTCAGCAGCGCCTGCCGCAGCAACTCTGTGGCATAGCCTTTCCTTCTTTCCGAAGGACGAATGCCGTAACCGATGTGACCACCCGTATTACGAAGTTCTTTCGTCAGGCTGTGCCGGATATTGACTGCCCCGAGAATTTTGTCTTCTGCTGCAAGCCAATAAGTGGAATGAGGTACTCTTCCGGCGGGAGTTTTTTCTTCCTGGGCTGCTTCCTGCAGATGTGCAAGCATTTCTTCAAATTTATCCGGAGAATACTTTATTATAGAAGGAGCAAGTTCTTCTCCGCTGTTTATCCATTCTTCATAAAAATCAAGGTAGGCGTTCTGATAATAGAGAGTA
Organism: Alkalicoccus daliensis; assembly: GCF_900103955.1. GTDB lineage: Bacteria > Bacillota > Bacilli > Bacillales > Salisediminibacteriaceae > Alkalicoccus > Alkalicoccus daliensis. The sequence goes on along the minus strand of NZ_FNIL01000001.1, from coordinate 19,159 downwards.
GGTTGAATCAATACTGGGTTCATCTTTATTTTCCTCCTCATAAAGGTTTACTTTATATTATTTTTCAAAACATCGTAAATTAGTAAATCAGATGCTTTCCATCAAAGCAGCAGCAACTATTTTCTAAAGCATGAGATAAACAATCCATCCAAACATAAAAATTCCTCCTAATCCAGCTCCGCTTGTAATAAGTGTTACTGCCGCCCGCAGGGGTTCTTCTGACTTTTTCCAGTCATAGAGCATTTTAGTCGAAATATATATGAAATAATAAACAGTAACTACATAAATAAGCTCCTGACCCATCCCCCATAATAGAAGAATTAAAATAAGAAGCCCTAAAGCTGCGTACCAGCTTAATTTATATAATATTCCGCCATTTTCTTTGAAATCCTTCCATCCAGCTTCCTGCAGCCCCAGCTTTTTTACTAGACTTGACTGCAGCAGGAAAATACTTTTAATAATTCCTAATATAATAAGTATCAATAAAATGATTTCCAAAGTGCTTTACCTCCTCGAAATGCATCTCCTATATCAACATCGAAATATTTTATTTGAGCGCTTTAAAGAGTAAGTTTTCAGAAAAGCCACGCTATAAAATTTTGATTCAGCTTTTATTCCCTGTGCTGGTTTGAGGAAGTTCTTCTCCTTTACAAAAGTGATAATAATGAGAAGCCAGACTGGAATTACCTCTTCCAATAAAGTATGTATTTACCATTTTAGTGTACCATGTTCTTCCTGTAACGTGAAAATTTACTCCTGGTAAATGAATAGCTGGTGAATTATCTAATCAATTCAAAAAAAACCTCAGGCCAGCAAATGCCGGGCTGAGGCTGCTATATGTCAGGATACCGGTTCTCCGGCTTCCGCAATCATTGTCCAATTTTCTCCACCATCAATAGTTTGATATAAATGTTCCTGGGAAGTCCCTACCGTAATTATATTCTCATTTTCCGGGTGCACAGCCAGCTGCATCACTGCATCGTTATGTTCCAAAGTCAGATTCAATGGGTCCCATGTCTCCCCAAAGTCCCTGCTTTGCATCAGGCCGGATGGTTCTCCTAAAAGATAGGCCGTGACCACTCCTTCGCCATGCATACTTCCTTCACCAATAGAGAGGGTCATCCCTTCGTGCATCAATTCCCATGATTCTCCGCTGTCGGAAGAATGAAATATCCCCTGCGGCAAGCCCATCATGAGGGAAGAAGGATCTTCAGGATCAGATACTATTGCGTATGCAGCTACTTCTCCTTCGGGCAGACCTGTCCAGGGAAGTTTTTCCCAATCACTGCCGCTGTTAAAGGAACGGTACAGTACTGCTTCTTGTGCATCTACTCCGTACAGCACTTCAGAATTCCCAGCATTCACTTCCAGCACATGGAAATCAACTTCTCCGTGCAGCGCAACCGGCTCCCATGAGCCCCCCCGGTCCTTACTGGTCACCACACCAATGGGGTTTTGCAGGTCAGATTCTGCTGCTGGATGCCCACTGGAAATCATCGTCTCATCATCTAAAAAATTAAATCCCATTAAGTCGTGCCTTTCTTCTTCCGGAGCTATCCAGTGCCACTGATTGTGTTCATCGATCTGAAATAATCCATGGTGCGTGCCCACATATAATATATCAGGCTGCAGCGGGTCATAAGAAAGACCGTGTATATGCATAAATGATGTAACCTTTTCTCGAAGTTCAGTTTTTTCTATATTTTCTTCTTCGGTTTCCTGCATCTGCGTTGTTGCCTCCGCCCCATTGTGCATGGAGACTTCAATGTCATCCGTATTTTCTGCACAAGCGGACAATATAAAAAGCGCTGTCCCTAACGCTGTTAAGCCAACTTTCTTCATATTACTCTCTCCCCTATTGATGATCTTAAGATGAAACTGTCCCGTAAGCATTATATAGTGTCAGGCTTTCAGAAGAAAGGGTCCTTTTCATCATGTTTTCATTATGGAGCTAATTTGTGAAGAAACGATGAAGTCTGCTTGTTTTTTTAACCAGGATTATGAAGTAAAAGAAAATGAATTATTTGATGCTGCAGATGATGAGGTTTTAAAATCATAAAAAAGCCGCTATGGAGAGTTCCATAACGGCTGCCGGTTACTTTTCTGTTATTTTCGGGGATCCCGGAAAGGAGGAATTGTCTGATCAAAAGGCACGGCTTCTGGATTTGATTCTGAAGAACCAGTGTCAACTTTTGCAGCATCTTTTACTCCCTTTAACTCTTCTTTCGTTTCCTGACCGGTCGTATCCTTTATTTCTTTCAAATCTTCGCCTGCTTCTTTTGCAGTTGAAGCAACATTTTCGGCTTGTTCCTTTACCTGCTTTGTCTGCTCCATAAGATCTTCTCCATGCTTATCATAGATTTCCTGAAGGCTTGTTGCAGTAGTTTTTACCAGATCCACTACACGCATGAACCGGTCTTTCAGTTCTTCTTTATCTATCTGTTCATTTGCCTGCTGTGCTTTTTCCTTTACTCCCTGTGAATCGTTTGAATCACTCTGGTCTGACCGTTTTGAAAGCCAGAAGATGATACCACCAATTACAGATAATAACACTGCCGGCGTAATGAATTTGCTTTTTGAAGTTCCATTGTTTTCATAGTTACTTTCATAATTCGTTCTCATTTTATCCCTCCTGTTGATTCGTTCAGTGTGTAAATAATAAAATTCCCATTAAATCTCTGCCTACTTTTGTGTATTAACCAATTAGAAAAGATCTAAACCCCTGTTTATTTCTCAAAAAAGTTCTGCAGCTGTAGAAGTGTATTTTTCATTGGAAGCAGAGATCAGCACAGATCTGTTTTCACAGGCTTTGGCAAAGTAATTTTAAAGAACTCTATTGCAAAAACCACTTATTCACAGCAAGCGCAAGAAACAATCGCACGGAAGTGAAAAATGCAAACAAATTCCGATGAACTGGTATTAGAAATAGCTGAATATAAAAATGCAAATTTCCTCCGGCAAGCGAAGGAGTATCCACGCATTAAAAAAAGCAGATCAGTGTGACCTGCTTTTTTGTCTATCGGTATAGCGGCTGTTCGTAGATGATTTCCCCGTTCCATTTTTTCCAGACAATGCTTGTTTTTTCCGGATGAATGGTAATCACACGTGGAAAAGACTCAGTAGCTGCGCTTGCAGTACCCTGCAAAGTCAGGTACTTCACCAATTCTTCCACCCCTGCTTCATACCAGGTATGCTGCGTGGTTAAGTTTTCAAAGCCGTATTGTATTAGTTTCTGCGTGTCGCGATAAGATTCATCCGCAGAAGGGGCTTTTAAAGTTACGATAATGAGCTCTGAGCCATTTCTCTCCACTGAAGTCACAAGCGTGGCCCCGGCCTGGGAAACAAACCCGTTTTTTATCCCTGTGACGCCTTCCACATTTCCGAGCATCCGGTGATGATTGTAAATGGTTGTATCCCAGCCTTCGCCGATCCATTCCATTTGTCTGGTGCCGACAATAGTACGGAAAGTGTCATTTTCCATAGCATAACGGGAGATTTCTGCCATATCACTTGCAGTTGTTACATGCAGCGGATGATACAGCCCGTGTGGATTGGTAAAGTTTGTATTTTCCACTCCTACTTTTTCTTCCACAAATGTGTTCATCATGTTGGCATAAGCTCTTTCACTTCCAGCAGCGTGCTCTGCCAAAGCGGTCCCTGCATCGTTGCCGGAGTTAATCAGAAGCCCCTGAACCAGTTTTTCTACTGATACTTCTTCCCCGGGCAGCAGGTAAACTCTCGTACCATCTACCGAGGCTGCAGACTCACTTACTTCTGCAGTTTCATTTAAAATTTCTTCTTCTATTGCCACAAGGCCTGAAACAATTTTAGTAATACTTGCCGGATACATTTCACGATGTTCATTTTTCCCGAAAATAACTTCTCCGGTTGCAGCATCTATTACAATAGCTGCCTCACTGTAGAGTGCAATTTCTTCCTCAGGATCTGCGTTAACGCTCGTGAAAGGGAATGTGAAAATCATGGTGAATAAAATTAAATACACACTATTTCGTAAACCATTCAAAGAAAAAACTCCTTTATGTGAGATACATGCGATGTAATATAAATATATTTTCTTTTAGCATTTTATATATTACACTTTCTTTCGACAAATTGCATCTTTTTTCCCTCCATATACAGGATGAAAGAACCAGTAAATTGACGGATCATTTTTCGACAAATTCGCAGTGCAGAAAGTATAGTTTTATTGCAGTTTTCATGCAGCAAAGAATACTTCTGCTGCAGTCAGCTGAATTTGCCACATTATCTTTTTAGCGGAACTTTTATTTTCAAGGTAGCACGACTCTTCTATAAAAGACTTCATGCTAAAAATGAAATCCCTGTTTAAATTTCCAATATAAAGGATATCAGTAGAGAAACGAATGATGGAGGAATCAGATGTTCTGGTATATTTTTGTTGCTGTATTATTAATAACGGGAGCTCTCATTATCGGGCTCGATTTTAAGAAACAGCAGCAGCGAGCTGATAATGAAGCCCCGAAAAGTAAATTAACTTATCTGGCTGGATACCCTTTGCTCGCATTAAGTATAAGTATTGGCTTACGGCTGTTTTTTGGAGGGAACTTTACGGTAATAGGAGTTTTTATGTTTCCGCTTGCGCTGTTTGTGTTCGGGGTTATGCAGGTAAAGCGGGGGAATACGAAATAATCATGTTTTTCAATATGCCCCCGCTTACTTATGCTAATTGCGAAGGATCAATCGATGTTTGTGGAATATAAAACACAAAAAGAAAATTCTCAGCTGCCTGGGTACTGCAGAAGCTCCATTTCATCTTAACTTTGATTATTTTTTTGAATTTCTTTTTCCATTTTCATATTTGTTACTTCATAACCATGCTTATTATATAGGGCTATAGCTCGCTTATTATGTGGGAAAACCTGCAGCCCTATCTTCTCTATCCCCAGCTTTGAGCATTGTTCTTCAATTAGTATTAAAGTTTCTTTCCCAAACCCGTTACGCTGGTGAGCTGGAAAAATTTTAATATCGTATATAAATCCTCTTTGTGGCGTTTTTAGAGCCAGCCACACAAACCCTATTGTTTTTTCTTCTTTTTTAATTTCGTAAAGATAATTATTTTTAGTCGATTTTCCCTCAGGAAGCAGCCGGCCATACTCTGCTGCGGCTTTATCCAGCGAATTTTCTCTTATCCAATTCCCTGCCTTAACTTTCTCCTCTGCGTAAGAAATAATTGCTTCTTTTAAATAAATTTCAAATCCTTGTTCTGAAATTGGTAATAAATAGATCAACCAAATCACTCCTACTTCTTAAAATACCAATCTTCTGCGTTTCGATAGAGCACGTCTTTTACAGCTTCGGGAGGGAGTACCTTTTTAATAATGTCTATATCATTATCTTCAAAGGGACGCGGTGCTCTGGTGGAAGGCAGATCCGTGCCGAACATAAGAGCTTTAGGATTAGCTTGGTAAACTGCCGTGATGGTTTCCGCAATATTCAAATTTCCCCTGCCGAAACCACTTGCCTTTACTCTCATTCCTTTCTCAGCTAATTGCAGCAAGAATGGCAACCCCTCTTTTTGCAGGCCAAGGTGATCAATGGAAACTGCCGGGAGTTTCTTTAAGATTGATGAAATTTCCGGCAGGTCGGCTGCATTTATGTATAACTCTACGTGCCATCCTGCCAGCCCATACACCCTCTCAGCCAAAGCTTCCAGCTGACCAAGCAGATCTCTGCCGCCGCGTCTAATGTTCATTCTCACGGCTTTTACGCCTGCTTTGTCCAGCTCCAAAATTTCTTTATCTGTGCAGTCGGGTGGAAGCTGTGTGACGCCTCTAAATCCCTGTCCAAGTGTTTTCAGCGCGTTGATTAAATACGACTGATCGAATCCTTGAAAAGAACCCGATACAATTGCACCTCCGCGCAGTTCGTAATGCTTCATCCTATGTAAATAGGCTGTACAGGTAAATAGTTCGGGCACAAAACCCTGGTTTTCAATCAAAGGATATCCGGGTTCGATAATATGCAAATGTGCATCAAATATTTTATCCATATCCGCTCGTCTCCTTATGGTTTTTACAGAAGCTCCAGCATTTCCACCCGGTTGTGGAAAGGGTCACGGAATTCAAATCTTTTCATTTCGGGGATAGGAACTGACTCAATAATTTCAATACCATTTTCTTCAAGCTTGTTTCTCCATTCATGCAGATTATTTACCTGATAGGCCAGATGCGCTTTCGTGGCAAGGCGTTCTACTCCGTTTTCTGTACCTACGTGTACCTCCTGATTTCCGACACGCAGCCAGAATCCACCACGTCCCTGCAGAGTTTCCGGCTTTATTACTTCTTCCAGTCCAAGCAGATCGCAATAAAAATTTTTTGCTTGTTCTTCTTCATTTTTTGGGATCGTTATCTGTACATGATGCAGTCCAATAATCATTTGAATTCCTCCTTGAAATTTAACCGCAGTAAAAATAAAGGTTCGATAAGTAAATTATTCTTCCAAAGGAAATGTTTCTTCCTCAAAAATTACTTCTTCCACTTCCTGCATAGTTTCCTGCGAGACAGTTATTACGAAAGACCTCGGATAATAAATGTCGTTGCATGGTCCTTCTTCCTGCGCCACGTCCACTGTGAGACTGCCGCCTCCAGTATGAATTTCCGCCACTTCTTTTTCACAGGAACTTTCTCCTGTATGCATGAGTATTGCTGTATGTTCATTAAAATCGATATCGGGCGGGCTTTCCCGGTAGCCATAACTTTCCCAGAAATCTCTAAACTCCTCCGCATCTTCCGCAATATGAACTCCCTGTTCTCCAATACCTTCATCTGGAGCTGTTCTATTTGTTTCCAACAGAGTCCCCTCTTCAAAATCAGTGGGCGGTCCGCACCCTGGCAGTAAAAAGATTAATCCTGTTATCAGCAGGCAGGTATATTTCATGTTAACCTCCTTAAAATGTATTTAAAAACGTTTAGAATCTCTGCCCTTCTCCAATAAAAAAATTTTATAAAACCATCTCAACTTTTCCATTTAAAAAACTACTTCTAATTTCCCCCATTTGCTTTTCCAGTCTTTCTGCTGCACCCGTTCCCTATAAATCTGCATTCTTTCTTCGGTTTCTTCAAAAAACGGGGTGGGGCGTACCTTCATCTTCACAGCGTCTTCGATCCCCCAGGGTACTGTTAAAATCAACTCATCCTCTGCATTTAGTTTAATACCGAGCGCTGTAGCTGTTTCAGGAAATTTGGAAATGGCGTCTGTCGCGGAAGCATATGGAGAAATATTATTTACTTTATGCATTCTTGCCTGGTTTTTAACTGACCAGGGTTCATGAGGCATTTTGGAACGCAGCTTCTGTTTCCATCGTTTTTCTGTCGCTTCCAAAGTATTTTCTTCATCAAAATATATAACATCCACATCTGCCAGAGGGGTTCTTTCAGAAAAATCATGAAGTACATCCCATATTTTCGCTCGCAGCAAGCCTGCACAAACCCAGCAGTCCGGCAGTTCTAATTCCCTCACACACTTAATTATCTTCATCATTTCTGCGTCATTTCGAATCATATGTAAAATTTCACCTTTTGTTTCCAAGAGAGTTTTCCTCCTCTTAGTCATTACTTCCATTTTAAGGATATCATATCCAGGCTTTCAAGTAACTTGCTACACCAAAAATCCCCCGGTATAAATTCCCGGGGGATAACTGTTTTTTATTGAAAGGCAGGGAGCGGATCTTCATATTTCTGCCAGCTTTCCTGCATTTCTTTGTCCGTTAACAAGCACGTATCAAGCTCTTTTTCCACTTCTTTCTGGTTCAGTTTGAGTCCGATAAACACTAATTCTGTGATTCTGTCTCCATACACAGGATCCCACACTGAAAGAAGTTCAGGATCTTCTTTTAAGAGCGCTGCTCTTTCTTCTTCCGGATAGGCAGCAACCCAGCTTCCCGCTGCTTCGATAGTCAGCGAAGTTCCCGCCTGGGACAGCAGGCCTGCCGTCTCATTTCTCGAAGCAAGCCAGAAAAACCCTTTGGACCTTATGATATCTTCCGGCCACCGTTCAAGCCATTTCATCCACCTTCCCGGGTGAAACGGGCGGTTTCTTTTATACACAAAGGAACTGATGCCGTATTCTTCTGTTTCCGGTACATGTTCCTCATTTAATTCTTTGATCCATCCTGCGCCCTGACTCACTTTCTCCAGATCAAATCGGCCGGTATTTAAAATGCTGTCCAGAGGGACCTGAGAATACCTGCTCTCCAACAGTTCTGCTTCAGGATTTAATTTCTTCAGTACGCCTTCCAGTTTACGTCGGTTTTCTTCAGACAGCAGATCAATTTTGTTCAGTACGAGTGTGTTTGCAAACTCAATTTGATCGATGAGCAGATCTGCAATTTCCCGTTCATCCTCCTCGTCGGCAGTCTGGGCGCGGTCCAGGAGACTTTCCCCGGAGGAAAAATCCTCCCAGAACCGGTTGGCATCAACTACCGTTACCAGCGTATCCAGCTGACAGAGCGAGGATAAATCTATCCCCAGTTCTTCATCCATATATGTAAATGTCTGTGCAACAGGAATCGGCTCTGAAATCCCGCTCGATTCAATTAAAATATAATCAATATCTCCGGCGCGTACCAGTTTTTCTACCTCAATAACTAAATCTTCACGAAGCGTACAGCAGATGCATCCGTTCTGCATTTCCACCAGCTTTTCCTCACTCCGGGAAAAACCGCCCTGCTTCACTAAAGCCGCATCTATATTTATTTCACTCATATCATTAACAATAACTGCCGCCTTCATTTCCTGCGCCTGATGCAGCAGATAATTCAATAATGTCGTTTTCCCCGCTCCCAAGTAGCCGCTCAGGACCGTTACGGGAATTTTTTTCGTCATATATTTCTCCTTTCACACTCAAATGACACTGGCAGCAATCCGTTCCGCTGCCTTCTGGGCTCCGGAAATGTTTCCGGCAACCGGTCCTATTTCCAATTCGCTGAGCGGTCCTGTCACGTATAAGTGACCGCACCATTCTAATGAGGAAGAGACGATAGGATAGCCGCATTTTGCACAAGGAAGATTTTCATTTTCCCGAAGCGCATGCAGCCATTTTTCGTCTTCCAGTGAAGATTGAAATCCGGTAGCAAGCAGCATTGCAGCTGTTACAAAGGTTTCTTCACTTTTTAACCGGACTTGGAGCTGTTTATTCTTTTTTTCTACCTGCGCCACTTCTCCGTCTATTATTTCAATAAGCTGCTGTTTTTCCAGACGCTTTAATTTCATATAAATATCTTTTGGAAGAGAGCCCCGGTGCCTCGCATTGGTAATCTGCTCGCGGCGGGCTTCGTAGCTTTTCGTCTGTTGAAACGCAGTGAGATTTTTCGGTCCGAGCCACCCGGGGTCACTGTCGAAAGAATGCAGCCGGAAAGGGTGTCTCTTTAATAATGTCACTTTTCCGGGATACAGCTGTGCCAGCTTAATAACAGTATGTGCTGCACTGATTCCTCCGCCTATTACAGTAACTGCAGGCGCAAGTGATTCCATCAAAGGTGCTTCTTCCTCATAAATATGATATATGCCTTCTCCACGGAATTTTTCTGCCCAGGAAGGAATATGCAGCCGGTTATTCGGACGGATGGCGACCACTACATTTTTTGCCTCAAACGAGAGCCCTTCTTTCGTGGCAATCCTCCACCGGCTGTTTTCTCTTTGCAGTGTCTGGACTGTCCCCTGTACCCATGCCTCCATCAATCCTTTTTTCTGAAACGTTTGTTCCGCATGTTCATTAAACATTTCCAAATTGGGACGCTTATACTTCCCGTAAAAATTTCTCGTATCTTCTATGCGGTCTGCGTGTTTCTGCAGACTGAAGGGATCTCTGTCAATATGATGTACGGAAGGAGAGCGCAGAAATTCCATACCGATATAAGAAGTACGTTTTTTCCAGCGGGTAAGCGGTGCTGCATGCGGATCGATGATTTTCATCCTGTCAACTGCCGCTCCTTTTTCCACTAAAAAATTTGCAGTGGTACACCCGTGGATCCCGCCGCCGATAATCACCCATTCATACAATGCTGATCCCTCCCGGACAAATTATTGCAGTGCTTCTTTCAACGTTTCTAAATTGGATTCCATTAAGCTGAAATAATTTTCCTCATTTTCCATATCTTCTTCTGTTAAAGCTTCCAGGTTATGAAGTGAAAGTGCTTCTGCACCAACTTCATCCTGTACGACCTGTGTGATATTTTGTGGGATATTCTGCTCAAATAATACGTAATTAATATTATTTTCCTCCATCATCGCAATCGTATTTTCCATCTGCTGAATAGAAGGCTCATTTGTTGGCGACAAGCCCGCAATTCCGTGCTGCTGAATGCCATACTGCTCCTCCCAGTAGCCGTATCCTGCATGGGACACGACAATTGTATCGTTTGCAGTGTCACTCAGTTCCGCAGAAAACGTTTCGTGCAGCTCCTCCAGATCACTTACCAGCGCTTCATAATTTTCATTAAACAGCTCTTCCTGTTCCGGACGCATTTCAATGAACGCATCCCGGATATTTTCAGCAAGTCCTACTGCACGGGTAGGGTCAAGCCATACGTGTGGATCTTCCTCACCGTGTGCATGGTCGTGATCATCTTCGCCGTGGTCATGGTTATTTTCCTCATTGTTATGATTTTCTTCGTTATTGTGGTCATGATTATGATCTTCATCATTATTATGGTTGTGGTCGTGATTTTCTTCATCATTGTGATCATGATTGTTTTCATGATCGTGGTTATGATTTTCCTCATTCTCGTGGTCATGATTTTCTCCATCATTGTGATCGTGATTGTGACTTTCCTCATTATCATGATCATGATTATCTTCGTCATTATGTTCGTGGTTATCGTTATGCCCGTCATGATCTTCTTCATCAGCATGGTCGTGAGTATAAGAAATTAAATCAATACCTTCTGCAGCTTCGATCATTTCCACATCCTGAGAGGCGAAAGTACTTTCTAACTGGTCCACAAACCCTTCAAAACCTGCGCCATTGTAAATAAATAAATCCGCTTCCGCAGCTTCGATCATTTGCTGGGAAGTCGGTTCAAATGTGTGCGCATCTGCTCCGGCAGGCACAATGTTCTCAACGTTGACTTCTTCCCCGCCAATTTTATTCGCAAAATCTTCTAACGGAAAAAGTGTTGTCATTACAGTAATTGGATCACTTTCTTCATTTGCTTCCGTGTCAGCAGTTTCTTCTGTAGAGTTCTCGTCTGCTGTATTGTTATTTTCCTGAGCCGTTTCATTATTTCCCTCATTGTCTGCTCCACAGGCTGCCAGGAATGCAGTGGAAAGTAATACGATTGATAAAGATGCTTTTTTCATTTTGAAGAACTCCCTTTTAATTATTGATTACTATTTTTCTGTAAGTATATGCCTGGTAAATCTTTTTACCACTTTCATATGCCATGCCTGTAATAGAACGCGGAAAATCAGCGTTCAGGCAATATCTAAACTTAGTCTATCGTAAAGGTTACGTTTTGTAAACAGTAAGCTTTACGATTTAATAATAAAATGATTCAACTGCAGATAGTAACTTTTAGAGAGGAATCATTTTCATTTTTTCGAAAATATTTTTCTGAATGAGGAAATGAATCTGCATAACAGTGGATGGTTCCGAGAGAGTTGTCTTCCATTATTATGTCTACTGCTCATGAATCTCCCTCAATTAATCTATCTTTGTTTCATTTAAAAAGCACTTATGAAGACTTTTTTAAACTATATTCGGGCTGTCGCTCAATAAATGCACTATAGTATTTGTTCCAAAACAAAACGGAGATGCTTCTTTACAAAAAGAATTCGTTATGTTTTAATTTAAATCGTAAAGATTTCGATTTGAGGATTGGAGGAAGAAATTTTGAATAATTCCCGCTATGAATTTATCCGGGCGCAGCTTTTGCGTACTTTACCTGCAGAAGATCGCAAAATATTTTTTATGCATGAAAAACTTGAATCAATGCTGGCAGATAAGGCAGCTACAGAAGAAGAGTTCTTCTCCCTATTGGTTTCAAATTCACCTGTAATTCAGACCGCAGCGGCTTTTTCATTACCGGCAGACTTTGTTTTTGAAAAAGTACAGTTCATTGAACAAAAACTGCATGAATTAACAGAGGAGACACTGAAACAGGCTTTAATATTTGAAACTTCTTCTAACCTCTCCTATGAAGAGAACATGAAAGGGTCAAAAAGACATTTTCAATTGAATGTTCCTGCTTTCTCTTTTAAAAAATAATGTGAAAGGAATGATATTTGTCATGGCTAAGAAATCAAAAATCGCAAAAGAAAAACAGCGGGAGGAATTGGTACAGCGCTATGCAGCTCTCCGGAAAGAATTAAAAGAAAAAGGAGATTATGAAGCGCTGAGAAAACTCCCTCGTGACTCTTCTCCTACCCGTCTGACCCGCAGATGCAAAGTAACAGGCCGGCCGCACGCTGTACTGCGTAAATTTGAACTTTCCCGTATAGAGTTCCGTAACCGTGCGCACAAGGGACAGCTCCCCGGTGTAAAAAAAGCAAGCTGGTAACACAAACGCGTACAGAGATGTGCGCGTTTTTTGTTTGGTCAGCTGCCGATAAAATATGTATGCACTTTTAACATAAATTATGCAGAAATCTCGTTACTTCATACTTTATTCATAATTTCTTCCTATCATAGAAACAAGGCAGAAGATAAGAAAGGAAGTGCGGAGATGAACCATATGATGGAGGGCGGTTTTTGGAGTGCAGGTATGTTTCTCGGCGCGTTTGTCTGGCTGCTTTTTATTGGTCTTGTGTTATTTCTTGTCTTTTATCTTCTCGGCAAGCTTTTTCATACTGATTCTCCAAAAGATAAATCAAGTATAGCCATTTTAAATGAACGGTATGCAAAAGGAGAAATTAATAGACAGGAATATGAAGAAAAGAAACAGGTACTGACCAGAAAATAAATTTCCTTGTTTCCTTCTGAAAATCTTCTCCCTCTTCCTCCTATTCCGGCGGAGCTTCTGTATTTATCAGGAAGCTCCTATTTGTTTTATCAGCAGGAATAAGGGAAAAACCCCTTAAAAGCTTGTTTCTCATTTATGCATAAAGTACGCGCTGGTTTTCAGCTGAGCTTTTCACGCTGAAAAGGACTGATTTTACAGAAAATCTATTTATTTTAATCTGGTCAAGGAGGTAGTTATGAAACAAGGTAATTATGAAAAGAACAGTATTACCCTGCCTGGTGCCGTTGGACTGGGTACCGGAGTAATGATTGGTGCGGGGATTTTTGCACTGCTCGGGCAAGTCGCAGAAATTACAGGTTATTTATTTCCGCTCTCTTTTATCGTCGGCGGTCTGATTACAGTTTTTAGTGCCTATGGTTATGCAAAAATGGCGAACGCCTATCCATCCGCTGGAGGCATAGGAATGTTTTTTGCTAAGGCATACGGCAAAGGGACCGTTACAGGTGCAGCTGCACTTTTAATGGCAATTTCTATGATTATCAACCAGGCATTAATCTCACGTACATTCGGAACATACAGCCTGCAGCTGTTTAATATCGGTTCTGACAGCTTTCTGGTTCCTGTGCTTGGGGTGGGACTTATCATATTTGCTTTCCTGATTAATTTAACTAAAAACCAATTTATCGAAAAATTCATTTCTATTATTTCCATTTTGAAAATTATCGGGATTGCAGCATTCGCCCTTGCAGCCCTTTGGGTTTCTAATTTCACCTTTGACGGAGTTTTGACAGGAAGCGCGCCGGAGCATACAAGTATTAACTTTATTGCTTCTTTAGCGCTGACGATTCTCGCATTTAAAGGGTTTACCACTATTACCAATAACGGGGCTGAGATTGTAAACCCCCATAAAAACATCAGCAGAGCGATTGCAATATCTATTGCTATATGTGCAGTGATATATTTTCTAATCACCTGGGCAGTATCAAGCAATCTGTCAGTAGCTGAAATTATTGAGGCAAGAGATTATTCGCTTGCTGCAGCTGCAGAGCCTGCGTTAGGTGAGCTTGGCGTTTGGTTTACTATTGGAATTGCAATTCTTGCGACGATTTCTGTAATTATAGCAAGTATATTTGCGGTCTCCCGTATGACTGCCATGATGACGGACATGAAGCTGATTCCACATAAACACTTTCGATTACCGGGGAATCTGCAGCAGCACATGCTCGTCTACGTGGCGGCAATTGCTATAATACTCACGGTGTTCTTTGATTTACCGCGTATTGCTACGCTGGGCGCGATTTTTTATTTATCGATGGATATTATGTTTCATTGGGGTATTCTGACGCGATTAAAAGATGATATTAACGCGAAAGCTTCCATAGTAATTTCTGCGATAATACTTGATGCCGTAGTGTTAGGAGCTTTTCTCTGGTATAAAATAACGACGGATCTTCTTATCACTATCGTTTCTGTTACTTTCGTTCTGCTGATTTTTATATCCGAACACTTTTATTTGAAAAAGCAGCCTCCAGAAGAAGAAGGCTCCCATTCTCACTAATTTCACACTGCAAAAAATTTCAGGATATCTTTCCTTAAATATAAGGTTGGGTATCCTGATATTTTTATAAATAATTTTTGGAACCCCCGCCTTAAATTTTCCCTCTGCCTTCGAGTAATATCCAAGAGATAAGAAAGTAATATGATATTTCCTTTTATCCCTGAAACTTCAATTTTTACTTACTGTGAAGCAATTTCATAATACAAAATCAGATAATTCAAAACGAACAATAGAGGGTCTCTTCGTTATAGACAGCTGCTTGCCCGAGGGCTTGTCTTCAGCTAAATAGGACGATAAAAAACCTTCGTTCTATTGGATCTTCAGACTGCGCTGATCCTCCGGGAGTCACCGTCTGTCACTCCGGAACACTTATGAAAAACGAACATTCAATGTTTAATGTCAATGAACGTTCTTCAATTCTCCTTGAAAATGTAATTATGAAATTGGCTCACTGTATATACTTTATCAATCAATGCACCGCCGGACGATTAGTCATTAACAGACCTCAGCTGTTTTTCCTGACCAGCGGCAGCCTGATAATAAACACTGCACCACTTTCCTTATTAACAGCGGCGACTTTCCCGTGATGCGCTTCTACAATCTGTTTGGTAATAGGAAGGCCAAGGCCGCTGCCGCCTGCGGAAGAAGTGCGTGACTTGTCTGCTCGGTAAAACCTTTCCCAGATCAAGGGAAGTTCATCCTCCGGAATTCCGGGTCCCTCATCTTCTACAGAAATCACTGCTTCGCCCTGTTCCCTCGACAAATAAATGCTCACAGTTTTCCCTTCCGGCGTATGATGCAGCGCATTCCGGACGATGTTTGTCAGCGCCTGAATCATCCTTTCACTGTCAACATGAACAATAGAAGGGACGCCTGCAAGTTTCATATGCAGCTGCCGGTTTTCCTGCTGGGCCATCATTTCGAAATTTGGGCGTGCATCTGTTAAAAGATCAGTCAAATCCTCTTCTTCCAGTTCCAGTTCCCAGTGCCCTTCATCCATTTTAGTCAGCTGAAACAGATCCTCCACCAATCTTTCCATGCGCAGGGCCTCTCCGTGAATTACGCCTGCCTGCTTGCTCAGCTGATCAGGCGGCATGGCCGGCTGGTCCTTCAATAAAGCCGCATATGCTTTCACATAGGTGAGCGGGGTGCGCAGATCATGAGAAACATCTGAAAGAAACTTCCGGCGGGAATCGCGGTAAAATTTCAGCTGATTGGTCATAATGTGCACGCTTCTGCTCAGTTCCCCAATTTCATCCTGCCGCGGCGTATAAACCGCTGCATCAAAATTTTCTCTGGCTACCTGCTCCGTTGCTTTAGTCAGCTTCACCAGCGAACGGGTCATAAAACGGGAGAAAAACCAGGCAAGCATTCCGGCAAGCAGCAGGCTGATACCCGATGTGCCAATTGTCAGCCAGAGCAGCGAAGCACGTGTTGCTTCAAATCTGGTCGTCGCCTGGTCTACAAAAAGGTATGCTTCTACTGTTCCGTCAATAATGACAGGATGCGCTGCAAATACGTGTGCAATCGTATGATGCGAAGTATCTACAAATTCCATAGAGGAGTCTGCCAGTGGAAGCTGCGATGCAAGCCATCCGTTGTAGATTTCCCTCTCTTCGTCACTGATCCCTGCTGTTTCTTCGACTGCGTTTCCCTCGCCGTCAAATAAAATATAATTCACTTCTTCCGCCCGTTCCTCCATCACCCGCACGTGGTTGAACACTTCCGGGTGAAAATCTTCTTCCACTACTTCTCTATGCGCATCCATTCTTCGATCGATATCTGTCAGCAGCTGCTCCTGATAAAAATTGTAGGATAAAAAATAAAAGCCCGCGCTCAATACCGAAATAAGGAGTAAAAACGCCGCAAAAACAAGTGCCGCTGCTTTTAAAGACAGCTTCATTTTCTGTGCCCGCTTTCCTGCGGCAATCTGTAGCCTACACCCCACACTGTTTCAATAAACGTTTCTTCGGGAACTGCCTGCTTTAATTTTTCCCTGATATTTTTCACATGGGCATCGATGGTTCTATCCATCCCTTTTTCACCTAACGTGGATACAATGTCAAGGAGCTGCTCTCTCGTAAACACTCTCCCTGGTGCTCGGACAAAGTGAAGCAGAATTTCAAACTCTTTTTTTGTTAACGGAAGAGGAATTTCTTTCGCGAACGCTTCTCTCGTTTCCTCTTTTATTAAAATTCCTTTTGCACGATGTGTCTTTTCATCCTCCTGAGGCCGGATTCTTCTTAATACTGCTTCTATACGGGCCGTTAATTCCTTCGGCTCGAAAGGCTTCGTTATGTAATCATCCGCTCCTCCATGCAGTCCCTGCACCACCTGTTCCGTATCCCCGAGCGCCGTCAGCATGATAACGGGAATGCGGCTCTGCTGCTTCACTTCCTTTAACAGCTCCCACCCGTCTTTATAAGGCATCATCACGTCCAGCAGGATAAGATCAATATCTTCTGAATCGATGCGTCCCAGCACTTTGGAGGTATTCGTTTCAGCAGATACTTCGTACGTTTCTCCGGGAAGGCAGGCATCGATTAAGTCGAGCATTTGCTGCTCATCATCTACTGCTAATATACGGTGCTTCATAAAATTACTCCTTTCCTTACAGAAAACTGCCGTCTGCATACTGATGCAATCCGGCAGTTTCTGCTGCTGTTTCTATTTTACTGTTTCTCCGTGAAAAGATCAGCTTCTTCTTAGTGATCTCCGTGTCCGTCTCCGTCCAGCTGTTCTATTTCCAGCAGTGCATCAAGTGTACCCTGTGCCTGGAAGGAGATTGTATCTTCTCCGCCTATTACATAACCGTGATTATATGGTCCTTCCATCGGTGCCTCTTCAAAGCTTGGTTTCAGCTTTGCGAGATAGTCCGCATGTGGCTGCTCCAGCTCTTCCTCCATCCAGATAAGCGGCGCATGCTTGCCTAGGTGCGCAAGCGGCATCGCTGGCATCGCAAGTTCCGGTTCGTTTACCGAAGCAAATACAAGTCCGTGGCCAGGCTCATCGATGCCCCATCCAAAGGAATCGTCCTGATATTCTGCAAATGCGATGGAGAGTTCTGCTGGCGTGTCTCCCTCAATACGCACGACATTGCCGAATTCTTCAAGCTCCTCTTCTACCTCTGAGGAAATAGCATCGTCATTCCCGAGCAGATACATATTCGCTTCTCCGTTTCTTGCTTCCAGCGCTTCTTTTGTCGCTGCTGGAATTTCTTCATTTACGTAAAGCAGTGATTCATTCATATGGGCAATCCAGCTTCCTGCTAATAACGAAGAAGCCTGATGTTCCTCTTCCATGGAACCGATGATAACACTGTCCGGCAGTTCACCGATAATTTCGGCAAAGCTTTCTTCAATTTCTTTTGCGAACTGTGCCGGATCTTCTTCATACACATTATCTGTTTCAAATCCTTCCAGCATCTCTTCTTCCTCTGCAGAAAGATCCGCTGCAACGAGTACTTCGATTCCTTCTTCATTTCCCAGTGGTGCCAGGCGCTCTATTTCTGCCACCAGGTCCTCTGTCAGGCCATCTTCCATCAACAGAAGCGGACCATCATTTGGATGGTGCACAAGCGTCAAAGCGGCAAGTGCATGCTGCCATTCGTCCTCTTCTGCTAAAATTACGGTACCCGGCTGATTTGCTTCATGTGTTGCCGGCCAGATCGTCTGCGAGGCAATGACAGACATTTCCTCTACGCTGTTCCCGGAAAGTCTGGTAATGTTTTTTGTGCTATCCACCTGCAGGTTCTCTCCGGCATTGTCATTCCAGCTTTCCGGAAGCTGTGCCGCTTCTTCTTCAAAAGCTTCTCTTGCTTCATTGTTTCCGTTCATGTGTTCCTCATGGTCATCCATATGTTCCCCGTGCTCATTCATATCTTCATTATGATCCATATGGTTATTCATATTTTCGTTCATGTGCTCTTCCATATTTTCGTTCATATGCTCGTTCATGTCTTCATTCATATGATTATTATGTGTATCGTTTCCACTTCCTCCATTTCCAGAAGCGTTCTCATTTGCCGCAGTTTCGTTGTCTCCCCCATTACATGCTGCTAAAAGCAAAACGGAACTGATTGTAACGACACTCGATAATTTCCATGTTTTATTCATAGCTGATACTCCCTTTCTTTTGCTTTTCTTTAACTGTTACCAAGTTTAAAAGAAAAGTTTGAAGAAACTATGAAGGGAGTAGGAGGTCCACAAAATGTTCACAGTTATTTCGAAAGGAGTTAGAAAATACTCAGAGTCTTATAAAGTGAGATGAATTGTATATTTATGACTTTCTATGTACTGGGTTCTCCTCCGCTTCCCGGCGGAAGCTTGGGTAGTGCACCCCAGAAGTTAGAGTTAAAAATCTAACTTCTGGGGTGTTTTTGTATGACAATGTATAGTGAGGAATTTAAATTAATGATTGTGAAGGAGTATATGCAAGGAGAGCTGGGATACCGGTTATTGGCGAAGAAATACTTGATCCCTAGTGTCACTCCCATCAAACGGTGGGTTCGTGCCTATCAACATTACGGAGTAAAAGGAGTACAGAAACCACGTTCCAAACCAGTTTATTCTGTCCAATTCAAACTGCATGTATTACACTTTAGGAACCAGACAGGTGCTTCTCTTCAGGAGACGGCGACCGCCTTCGACTTGCACGACCCTTCC